>JABSOY010000012.1 GCA_013215385.1 Colwellia sp. | reverse complement strand
AAACTGAATCGGGGTGAATTTGAGTCGAAAGAATATAAACGTTTAGGTAAAGGCGGCAAAGAAGTGTGGATACAAGCGTCTTACAACCCGATATTAGACCTTAATGGTAAACCTTATAAAGTGGTTAAGTATGCGACCGATGTTACCGCACAAAAGTTGGAAAACGCCAATTTCTCCGGTCAAATTAATGCCATCAGTAAAGCACAAGCGGTCATCGAGTTTAATATGGACGGCACTATCATTGGCGCGAATGATAATTTTCTTAACACCTTAGGTTACACCTTGGAGGAAGTACAAGGTCAACATCACAGCATGTTTGTTGAGCCTGCCTTTAAGGCCAGTAATGAATATCGCGAGTTTTGGGCAAAACTGAATCGGGGTGAATTTGAGTCGAAAGAATATAAACGTTTAGGTAAAGGCGGCAAAGAAGTGTGGATACAAGCCTCTTACAACCCTATCTTAGACCTCAATGGCAAACCTTATAAAGTGGTCAAATTTGCGACCGATGTCACTGCACAAGTAACATCTTTGAATCAGATAGATGTATTAGTTCAAGGTGCGGTTCAGGGCCAATTGATAGATAGAATTGACACTGAAGGAGCGCAAGGATTTGTAGCTTCGTTAGGAAACAGCATTAACAAACTGATGAATGCAGTGGTTGAACCGATCAATGATGCTATTGAAGTATCTCAAGCCCTTGCTGATGGTGATCTTACTCAGCAAATGAGTACTGAGTACGATGGGGAATTTTTAGAATTAGCTAACTCAATGAATACCTCAATTAAAAACTTAAAAAACATGGTCGATGAAATTGTTTCTGCTTCAACAAATGTTTTTGATACTGCAGGAGAAATTGCTGAAGGTAATAATGAATTAAGTCATCGCACTGAATCTCAGGCATCTAGCCTAGAAGAAACGGCTTCAGCAATGGAGGAATTAACCAGTACCGTGCAGCAAAATTCTGAAAATGCAACGCGAGCAAGCAAATTATCAGTTTCAGTAATGAAAAAAGCTAGTGACGGTGGTGAAGTCGTAAAAAATGCTGTCATAGCGATGAGTGATATTAATAAATCAAGCAAAAAAATTGCGGATATCATAAGTGTCATCGATGAAATTGCTTTTCAAACCAATTTGCTCGCCTTAAATGCGGCTGTTGAGGCGGCGCGAGCAGGTGAACAAGGTCGAGGTTTTGCAGTGGTCGCCGCTGAAGTACGAAATTTAGCACAACGCTCAGCAGGAGCCGCCAAAGAAATAAAAGGCTTAATTAATGATAGTGTTGAAGCGGTGGGACAAGGTACTAAGTTAGTCGATGAAACAGGTAAAACTTTTACGGAGTTAGTAAGTTCAATCGAAGAAGTAAGTAAAATGGTCAACGACATCGATAGTGCAAGTAAAGAGCAAGCCGCAGGTATTGGTGAAGTTAGTGCGGCAATAAGCCAAATGGATGATATGACCCAACAAAATGCGGTATTGGTTGAGGAAGCCACTGCATCGAGTAAATCAATGGAAGAGCAAGCACAATTGTTATTAGACCAAGTTGCGTTTTTTGAGAATAAGGAAGAAGTTAAAAAATCGAGAAGAGGTCACTCTTCACGTGAAAGACCCTCTATTAGGTTATAATGTTGTGATCTTGAAACTATCCGTTAAAAGGAGGGGGTTTATTAAAAATCGCAATGGAAATATAGAGCTTTAATTCAGTGCATATTTTTCTAATTAAATCTTGAGTTTTTGTTGATAACTCAGCTCTGGTTTACCCACTAAGAGATCCTAATTACACAGTCTACAAAGGTCTCCTGTTTCGCCCAATACTGACTTTAGCTAAATGAGTTAGTAAAAACTATTATGCGCACTTGAGAGATCCTTATAATGAATAAAAATTACCTTAGACAGCGATATTATTTCTAAAAATTAACGAATTTGTGCCATTGATATAGCTAATATTATTGTTTACAGGCTATCAAGACATTTGGATTTAGCAGAGCAATGCCACAAACGAGGGGAACGACATTGCTCCAATTTAATATTTTTAATTATTTTTTCAGTTCCATTAAAGCTTTTAACGCAGATGGAAACTTAGGGTCGCGTTTTAGTGCATTGCGATAATGTTCAATCGCCTTTTGTTGATTACCAGCCTGTTGATATGCAAGTGCTAAACTGTCCCACGTATTTGCAGATTCAGAGTAAAGGTCAGTATTTATGGTTAATAGTTTTATAGCGTAATCAGAATTGTCAGTCATTATATTCAATCCTTGACGATTGAGAAAACCTTCAGAGAATGACTCTTCGTTGGAATCTGCTTTTCGCACTGCTCGATAGGCAATAAGTGCATCAGCATAGCTGCCAGTATCGAGTATGTCTCCTGCCATCTGTTCGCCCACAGCCATTTGAGAATGGCTTTGATATTTTCCGTCACTGCGTACGAAATTCAATTGAATGGCTTTCTTACTCTCGGTAAATTGGATGGGTGAGGTGCTTTCTCGACGAAGAAATATACCCTCACCTGTGTAATTTAATTCTTGAGGTGATGTACCTGGATAGCTCATCCATAATTTTCCTGCTTGGCTGGTAATTGATATTGAGCGTGTACTGTCATAACCATACTGGCCCACGTATTTATTGGTAACGTCCTTAGCTATACTTTGTTTTACTTTTGCTTGATAACCGTCCCATCCATAGGTCAAGCCAACAGCATTAACCACTTCATCTAAAAATTCTGGGTGATTAGAATTGATCATTATAGCAACGCCATAACCATCTTTAAGATGACCTGTTAGCTGGGTGCAAAAACCTTCGTCCCAACCACCATGAGAAAAATAACCTGATGCACCGCGATTGTTGATTCCCCAACCAAGCGCATAACCAGAGTCGACTTCTGTGGTCATGGTTTGTGCCATACTTTTGCTCATCAGTTTGCTGTCGCCGTTTAATGCTTTTTGTATTTCGATTGCGAATGACGCGAGATCTCCAGCTGTTGTCCACAAACCTGCGGCCGCCATTTCTGGGTAAGTGTGACGTTTACCAGTAACAGCATCACCATGGGGCAGTACTCCTGAAGCCGCATATTTGAGTAAAGTAGGTGGCAATGGCTGTTGATAGGTGCTTTGAGTCATTTGGCTAGGGCGAATGAGTAAGTCATCCATTACCTTTTCAAAGGGCTTCCCAGATACGTCACTCATCATCAGTTGTGCTATGGTGTAACCGCCGCCAGAATAACGAAAATCACCACCAGGTTCTTTGTTCACCCGAACAGGAGAAGAGTTAGCTGGTTTTGCGCCATTAAGTACTTGTATAACGTTTGGCACTTTTTCGCCAACGGAATAACCTCTAAATCCATGCACCGTTAATCCACCCGTGTGGCTTAATAATTGTCGTAAGGTTACTTTGTTTTTAGTGGTAAATTGGTTCTCTGGCAGCTGCCAGCTTTTAAGCACTGTATTGATATCAGCATCAAGTGATAGTTTTCCTGCCTCGACCAAACGCAATGCTGCGAATGCTGCTGCAGGTTTAGATACTGAACCTGCTTGAAATAAAGTCTGGTTGCTCGCGGTTTCTCCCGTTTCTCTATCGGCTAGACCGTATGTTTTAAACCAACTGATTTTGTAATCTTTTATAACAGCAATGCCAACACCAGGAACACCATAGTGTTTCATACGATCTTGTAAATTCCATAGTTTATCGCCTTTAAAAATATTAACAGGTGACAAACTGTTCTCGACATCTTTTATTGATTTTAGCTCGTTAGCCCAAGAACTAGAGCAAAGAAAAAGAAAACATATTCCTAACGTTCTTGTATAGTATTTAAACATTTTTTATCCCTATTGTTAGTAAAATTCCAAAAATTAATATTTTTCGTTATTTATTTAGTTGCTAGATACCTTCATAGGCTTCACTTTGGCATTATGACCTGATCCAGATAGCGTGGAAGCTTTGTTAAACGACATTTAATTCTTCATGTTTTTCAGTATTTAACTAGTTTAACCATTAAAACCCGAAACTAATTCGATACTTATAAGTTGTTTGAACCCCATATTAACTCCTTAAAAATATAGAAAATCCAACGTATTAAGCAAAAAACAATCCAAAGTTTCTTTTTGCAATAAAAACAGGTAGTTATGATTTTTACATAAACTTATGATAGCCAATAACTAAAAAAAACATCAGTAATTAGTGAAAATAACGAAGAATGGACAAAAAATAATAGTATCTTTTGTATAGGTCTCAGTAAGATAGAAAAATGATTCATGACAAACTGACGAGAGAACTCTTAAATCAACTTCAACTTCGCATACCGCTGATGCATGACCTCTAGTAGCCAAAACAGCAAGCTTTACATTACTACTTAGAACATCCGCTATGCGAAATAAATTAACCTTTAAAAGACCGATAAAATCGGCCTTTTTGTCAATATCAGCTGACTCAAACTAACTTTATAAAAGTGTTCTAACTTCAAATAACTCGGGAAAAAAGCTGACATCGAGTGCCTTTTTTAAAAAGCTAACCCCTGAAGAACCACCCGTGCCGGCTTTATAGCCAATAATTCTTTGCACTGTGTACATGTGCTTAAAGCGCCATTGTTGGAATGAGTCTTCTATGTCAACGAGCTTTTCAGCCAGTTCGTACAAGTCAAAATATTTCTCAGGTTGTTGATATACCGTCAGCCAAGCTTTAACGACACTGTCATTACTTTGATAGGCTTGAGTGACATCACGATTAAGTACGCTATCGTCGATGCTAAAACCTGCTTTTACTAATGCGATGATCACTTCGTCGTACAAACTTGGGCTATTGAGTAATAACTCCAACTCTTGATATGCTTGGTTGTTATTTTGATGCACCTTGAGCATGTCGCTGTTTTTATTACCTAAAAGGAATTCAAGCTTACGATAGCCCTGTGACTGAAAGCCCGATGAACGGCCCAAGTCGTCACGAAACTTTAAGTAATCGACTGGGGTAAGTGTTGATAAAATATTCCATGATTGGGTGAGTTGAATAAATATTTGCTTAACGCGGGCGATAACCTTAAACGCCGGACCAAAGTCGTCTGCACGTAAACACTGTACCGCTTTTGCTAGTTCATGACCTGCGAGTTTTAGCCATAATTCACTGCTTTGATGAATTATAATAAATAACATTTCATCATGCTCGTTCGATAAAGGTTGTTGAGCCGATAATATTTGGTCAAGTTTCAAGTAATCGCCATACGACATATCATCTTTAAAGTCGGTATGGATATCTTGTTCTAATTCTCTTTTGTTTTCAGGAGAACTACTAAAAGGGCAACCGGTATTAGACATTTTTATTCTCCTCTTTTTTAAAGTGCTTTTGGACTAATTGTTGCAATTTAAGATAGATGAACTCGTCTTGCCAACACTTATCAATATCAGGGATTTGCATTATTTGAGCCATTATTATTTTTTGCTGATCACCAATTTTTAAAGCTTGTGAATAAGGTAAATACGGACAAAAAGTGACCATGGAATACAGTGGCACCCAAAGTTCAGGATGAAGTTGATGAAACTTTGCTTCAATTTTTTTCTGTAATTGAAAGTTACTATCAGCAGATAGCTCACTCATTTCAATAAAGTTACGTCTGGCTAATTCGGTTATTGCATCAGCATTAATTTTTCGTTGTTTTTGATAAGCAGGGAATATCTCGGGCCACTCACCTTGATATTCATCAATAAGTTCACCAAGCTCTCGGCAATCTTCGAAACCACAGTTCATACCTTGGCCATAAAAAGGCACCATTGCATGGGCAGCATCACCGATGAGTGCTACTGTATTATTGATCACCCAAGGATCGACATTAACCAAAAACAGCGGGTTAGCTGATTTCGCCATAAAGTCATCAACAGGATTTTCTAACAATGGCATGGCATCGGCGAAATTCTCATTGAAAAAGCTAGCGACGCTATTTCGATCTTTTAAGTTGCTAAATGAATGTTCAGCTTTATTGTTACTTTCATAATTTAGAAACAAAGTACAAGTGAAACTACCATCAGGATTAGGCAGGGCGATCAGCATAAAGTCTTTTCTTGGCCAAATATGCAAAGCTTCCTTTTCCATCTTAAATCGAGCATCGCCCGTTTCGTTTTCATTGCCAGGGATAGATAACTCAATATAAGAGTGAGGCATATATGACTGGCTATAACTAAAGCGCGGTGTTTCTTGTGCAAGGCGACGCACTTTTGAAAAGGCACCATCAGCGCCAAAGGTATAATCAGCATCAACCTCGATATGACCTTTGCTCTGGGGCGTATCAAAACTGAACGATGTAGCAGCAGTATTAAAATCGACTTTAGTAAGTCTTTTTTCAAAGTGTAGCTCAACACTTGCTTCTTTTTCTGCTAAGTCCAGTAACTGTTCATTTATACCTGCACGGGAAACCGACCAAATAGCTTGATCGTCTTTACCGTAAGCTTGCTCGGTTATCGTGCCATCAATAGTATGTATAACGCGTTTTTTCATAGGAATAGCGGCTTGACGTACTTGTTCAGCAATGCCGACAGATTCTAGAGCTAACCAGCCACGATCCGATAGTGCGATATTAATTGATTTACCTTGATAAATATCATGCTGGCGAGAATCTGATCGAGATTCAAGTAAGTTAATATTGTAACCTTTACGACCTAATATTACCGCTAAAAGTGCACCAACTGGACCCGCGCCGACTATAGTGATTTTCGTTTCTCTGGCGGGTTTAGATAAAGGGATTTTTTTCATTGTAAACACTCCTTTAAAACTCTGACAAAGTGGTAAATATCTTGAAACTTATTATAAAGTGGCACGGGAGCAACGCGTATTACGTTGGGTTCACGCCAGTCAGTGGTGACACCATTTTCTTCTAAGGCGTTAAACATAGCTTTGCCGTCAAGACCTTCAACATTAACCATTAAAGACAGTTGACAGCCACGCTCGCTTTCATTACTTGGTGTGATAATACGAATTTTATCGCCCAATTCGCTGCTGATTAACTCGGTCATATATTGGGTGAGTTTCAGTGATTTTTTGCGAAGCTCGCTGATCCCACCGGCCATTTTTATGGTATCAAGTGAGCCGCGAATCGCGGCTAATGACAATACCGGTGGATTAGACAATTGCCAACCTTCGGCAGTAGCAATAGGTTTAAAATTGTTCTCCATTTTAAAGCGGGTTGATTTATCGTGTCCCCACCAGCCAGCGAAGCGGTTTACCTGTGTTTCACTATTGGTATTAGTGCTATGAGTTTGATGAACAAAGCAACCGGCAACAGACCCTGCGCCACTGTTTAAATACTTGTAGCTACACCAACAAGCAAAGTCGACTTGCCAGTTATGTAATTCAAGTTCGATATTACCAACCGCATGGGCTAAGTCAAAACCGACCATAATTCCTTTAGCATGCGCTTTTTCGGTGATGGTTTTCATATCAAGCACTTGGCCAGTATAGTATTGAACTCCCGGTAATAATATCAGTGCAATTTCATCACCTTGTTGTTCAATAATTTGGTATAAATCATCGTAATTTAATAGTTCTTCGCCCGCTCTTGGTGTCCACAGCAGCATGTTGTCGTCAACATTTTGCTGATGATGTTTAAGCTGAGACTCCACCGCGTAATGATCAGAAGGGAAAGCGTGATCTTCAAGCAGTATTTTTGTTCGCTTGCCCGTTGGCTGATAAAAGCTGACCATCATTAAATGCAAATTGGTGGTTAATGAATTCATCATCACTACTTCTTCATTTTTCCCGCCCACCAATAATGCCGATTGCTCTGTTAAAAATTCATGATAAGGCATCCAAGGATAGTCCCCTTCAAAATGTCCTTTTACGCCTCGTTGTCCCCAAGAATCGAGTAACTCAATAACATATTCACGGGCGAGTTTTGGCTGTAAACCAAGAGAATTTCCGGTGAAATAGTATTCATCTTCACCATTTTTTTGTTTAGGAATAGCAAACTGATCGCGTATTTTTGCTAACGGATCATTAAGGTCTAGTTCTTGGGCGTAGGCTAATGTCGTTTTGTTATTATTTGTTGTTTTATCGGTAATAGTCATCGTTATTTACTCATTTCTTTAGCACTAAACTCTTTAGCTGCAAATAGGACCGGGCGGCTCGGTGCCGCATCATTATGAAAAGCGGGTGTTTGAATATTGATAAAATAAAATCCATCGGAAATATCATCATCAATAAACGCCATTTCGGTAATCGTTTTAGTTATTAAGCTATTTTCATTTACTTGGTGACTGCCTTCATCAACTTGCCAAAACAAGTGGTGGCAAGTCATTAAACCATCGTCATGTAAACGGTCAATTGATGGCACATCAACCACTAGATGTTCTACACCTCGTTCATTTAAATACAAAATGGCTTCACGGCTGAAAAATGCCGGTTGATTATCACTGTTATAAGCTTGTTGGCGTTTGTTGCTAGCATTTGGCAAAGTGCGAATCACTAAGGCTTGTAACTGCTCATCATGATAAGAAGCAAGTGCTTGCTTAAGTGCCGAACGACTGATGATGGAGTCATGCACATCAAAGTCAGGGCTGTAATTATCGCCACTTTTTATCGCTAATTCCGGTGTCAGAGAAATTAAGGCGCAGGGTATCAAAGCAGGTAAATTAAGTTGTGCTAACGTCAATGCTAATGTTTCACTTTTTTTGTTATCACTGAAAACATTAGCGTTAATCGAAAAATCACAAATATGGGCAATCGACTCGGTATGAGTGCCGTTGCAATGCGGGTTAATCGTTAATTCATTTACATTACAACTGCCACCTTGTTGGGTATCGCCAATAAAGCCTCCTGCTTGCATTGGGCTAGCTAATGCTGCACTTGCAGAAAAGTGATTGGGTTGTTGTTTGGGCTGGTTAAAGTTAACGGGAATAGCCAATGACCATGGCGTTGTCATATTTACTTGATAGTTAGCGTGTTTAAGCTCGACGCATACCTTCATCGTGTTATTGATAACGTTAACTTTAGTGTAAGCCAAACTCATAAGAACTGCTCTTTTGATAAGCCTAGCCATTTTAGCGCTGAGCCATGCAGTAACTTTGCTTTAATATCATCAGAAAACTGACTGTTCTCTATCAGTTTTCCGGGTTCTAATTCACCCAGTGGAAAAGGATAGTCAGTACCTAGGGCAATGTTGTCTGCGCCCATTAAGTCAACCAAATATTTCAGTGCTAGTTCGTCATGAACTAATGAATCAAGATAAATTTGCGGCAGAAAGTCGCGCGGGTTAATTGGGCAGTCAACCGCACACAAGTCAGGACGAACATTAAAACCATGTTCAATACGGCCAATAGTAGACGGAAACGAACCACCACCATGAGCAAAGGCTATTTTAAGTTTAGGTAAACGCTGTAGTACGCCGCCAAAGATCATCGAGCATATCGCTAAGCTTGACTCCGCTGGCATGCCAACGAGCCAGGGTAACCAGTACTTAGGCATTTTTTCTTTAGCCATCATGTCCCATGGATGAACAAAAACAGCTGCGCCTAAGTCTTGTGCAGCTTCGAAAATTGGAAAAAGCTCTGCTTGGTCTAAATTCCATTCATTAATATGCGATCCAATTTGAATACCGGCTAAGCCAATTTTCATACAACGCTCAAGTTCTTTTATCGCAAGATCTGGCGCTTGCATCGGCACTGTGCCTAAACCAATAAAACGTTTCGGGTGATCGTTTACAATACCAGCAATATGATCATTTAAATACATCGATAAATCTAGCGTATCTTTAGGTTTTGCCCAGTAATTGAACATGACAGGTACGGTTGAAAGTACTTGTACGTCTACCTGATACTTCTGACAATCATCAAGGCGTACTTTTGGATCCCAGCAGTTGTGATCTATTTCACGAAAAAATTTCTCATCAACCATCATGCGCGCACAGCCACATTTATGATGGTCTAAACTAACAAAACCGCCGTAACCGTATTTTTCACGTAAGTTCGGCCAGGTTTTAGGAAGAATATGCGTGTGAATATCTATTTTTAACATTTCGTTGTTTCCTCTTTGCTATTTTGCTTAACTTCGGCGTTAAAAATACTCACGTACACTTGTACGCTCCGTATTTTTTCCTTGAATTTAAACAAACTAGCTTTGAGTAATTCATCGAAAAACTGAGTGAATATATTACTCATTAAACTTACCCCTTGGTCACTGTTGTGCCGCATTGCAAGCAAGTGCAGTTGGCAGGTGTGTCGTAAAAACGGGTGAATACTTTCGGTAAGTCTGTTTCTATATTGTCGAGACAGAAAGCTTCGGTGTAGAGTTGGCTTTTGCAGTCCGGACAAAACCAATAAAGTGCATCCTCTTGTTTGTTTGCTCGCTTTTGTTCAACTACTAAACCAACGCTGTTTTCAAAACGTTGTGGGGAATGCAACATCTTCGGCGGAAGTAAGAAGATCTCACCGGCTTTAATTTTTATATCATGGAAATTTTCAGGATTATGATGATCATTGTTTTCCACCGTACCATCAATGACTGAAAGCACCATTTCGCCTTCTATTTGATAAAATAGCTCAGGGGTTTCGTTATAGTGATAATCAGTACGATTATTAGGGCCACCGACGATCATGACAATAAAGTTGTCTTGCTCAAAAATTTTTTTATTACAAACCGGCGGTTTGAGTAAATGGCGATGTTCATCAATCCAAGCATGTAAATTAAAAGGCATGGCGATGTTATTTTTTAACCTTGCCATAATTATTCCCCCGTCGCATTACTGTGAGGCTGTTTATTTTGGTTTAATGCAGCGATGCATTTAAGTTCTATGGCGATAGGCGTCGGTAATTTGTTAATCTCAACCGTGGTTCGACAAGGTTGGTTATCAGCAAAGTATTCTGCGTAAATACGATTGTAGGCGGCGAAGTCGTCATCCATATTTGTTAGAAATACCGTGACATCAACCAAGTCCATCCAGCTGGCATTTGAAGCTTCTAGAATTAAACGAATATTGGTAAAGACACTATGACATTGTGCTTCGATATCGTAACTTTTTATTTTGCCTTGTTCGTCAAGTTCAACCCCTGGAATATCTTTGCAACCAGCTTTCCGTGGCCCAACCCCGGAAAGAAATAATAAATCGCCTACTCGTCGGGCGTGAGGGTATAAACCTACCGGTTTTGGCGCTTGTTCCGCGTTGATTATTTTCGGCTTCAAAGACGCTTTAGTTGTTACTTCGCTCATAAGGGATCCTTATTAACTGCTTATTTTTATAATGATAAGTGTAGACAAAAATCTATCAAAGACCTTTGTTTTTCACTTATTTGCAAGGTTTGCACTGTATTTGAATACAACCTAATAGAGTTGATTTCGAACATATCGAAAACACTCTAAGGGACTCCAAGGAAGGAGGTTAAATAAGCGTCCATTTGCAGCCTAATACGCTGGCAAATATTGCTCCTGAAGATTTGAATTTATGACAAATTTGGTTCATGTTTATCTGTTAAACCTATGAGTATTTTATGCAAACATTTTTGGGTTCAGTAAAGAATCGCATCGCTTCTAAACCACCTTCTCGGCCAACACCTGAATGATTCATACCACCAAAAGGTGTACGTAAATCGCGTAACAGCCAACAATTTATCCAGACAATGCCGGTATTAATTTGCTCGGCTAGCTGATGCGCTCTATTAATGTTTTGCGTCCATATTGTCGCTGCTAGGCCATACTGGCTTTCGTTAGCAAGGGTGAGTGCCTCTTCATCAGTATCAAATACTTGCAAGGTGATCACCGGGCCAAAGATTTCCTGTTGATTACAGCTGGCATTATTGGCTAAACCCTCGATAACGGTGGGCTGTAAAAAGTAACCCTGTGCACAGCGACCGGACAACTGCACTTGTTCACCGCCGGCTAAAATCGTGCCGCCTTCTTGTTTTGCTAATTCAATATAACCGAGTACCTTTTCTAAATGGTCTTTGGAAACAATCGCGCCCATTTTTGTTTCATTAATCAAGGGGTCTTGCGGCACAAGCGCTTGTGCTTTGGCGACTAATGCTGCTTTGAATTTTTCGTATATGCCACGTTGAATATATAATCGCGAGGCACATAAGCAAATTTGACCTTGATTGGCAAAGCTGGCGCGAAAGACTTCTTCAACGGTATTTTCAAAGTCACAGTCATCAAAAATTAATGCTGGGTTTTTCCCACCTAATTCTAACGATAGCTTTTTAAATTGTGGTGCCAGTTGTGTCGCAATTGCTGCACCTGTTGCCGAACCGCCAGTAAATGAAATGGCTTTAACTTTAGGGTGATTACATATCGCAGAGCCAACATTGGCCCCTTTGCCATGTAAAATATTTAAAACACCTTTAGGTAAACCGACTTTTTGACAAATAGCGCCAAGCATTGCCGCCGTTTTTGGGGTGATTTCTGAGGGCTTAGCAATAACACAATTACCTGCTGCCAGTGCCGGTGCTATTTTCCAAGTAAATAAATAGAGTGGTAAATTCCACGGGGAAATACAGCCAACAATACCAACAGGTTGGCGCAAGGTATAATTAATCGCGGTATTGGCAATGGCATGAGATTCACTGGCAAATTGTGAACAAGCATGGGCAAAAAACTTAAAGTTACTGGCCGCACGTGGAATATCTACCATTCTAGCTAAAGCAACCGGTTTACCATTGTCAGTTGCCTCGGCAAGTGCCAGTGGCTCAAGTTGATTTTCAATTTCTTGTGCAATAGCCATTAAATAGTCGGCACGTTGCTCTAAGCCTAAGTTACGCCATGCAGGCAGAGCACGTTCTGCAGAGGCTACTGCTTGGTCAACATCTGCACTATCGCTATTCGGGATTTTACCATACACCAAGCCTGTAGCAGGCTCGTAATTATCTAAATAACGATTGTTGAGTGGCGCTTGATATTTACCATCAATAAAATTATCAATGATATTACTTGAAGGTGTCATGATTATTCCTACTGATGATATTTATTAAATAGCACCTTATAAACAAGAGGTTCTGCCGCCATCTACTGGTAAGTTAATACCTGTGATATAACCCGCCGCTGGCGATGCTAAGAAAGCGGCTGCTGCGGCAAATTCTTCTGGTTTGGCAAAGCGGCGCATGGGAATAATCGCTTTTTCATTAATCGTGGCTTGTTCAATAGAAATATTCTGCTTTTTCGCTTTACCAGCAATAATAGCGTCCAAACGGGCCGTTGCTGTAGCTCCAGGTAAAACGTTATTAACGGTAATGCCAAACTCGCCTAATTCATTGGCTAAGGTTTTAGCCCAGCTTGCCACAGCACCACGAATGGTATTAGAAACACCTAGCCCATTAAGAGGTTGTTTAACTGACGTTGATATAACGTTGATAATACGGCCATATTGCTTTTCTTTCATACTAGGAATAAGTGCTTGAACCAAGTGATGATTGGAAACCAAATGCAAATTAAAGGCGTTAATAAATTCATCGACACCGGCTACATTTGCTGGTCCCGGTGCTGGTCCGCCGGTATTATTGATTAAAATATCATAACCACCTGAAGCATTTACATGAGCATTGATCACTTCTTTTACTTGTTCTGTATTGGAGAAGTCAGCGACTAATACTTGATGTTTTTGGCCTTGTTCAGTATTGAGTTCAGATTTGACTTGCTCAAGTGCTGTTTGATTACGTGAAAACAAGGTGACATTTGCACCTAAGTTAGCAAGCTCTATTGCGCATGCCTTGCCAATACCTTGACTTGAACCACAAACCAACGCACTTTTACCTTGAAAATTAATATCCATGAAGACTCTTTAATATTTGAATTTTAGTTATTATTTTCACGTTATATTTTGAAACTTATATAAATAAATGTCAGTGAAAATTTGAGTTAATCATTTTTTAGCACATTAAAAAATTTAATGTCAGCAAAACTTTTAACTTTTATTTTTTTACTTTGTAAACTTTTATAGGCACAGTTGTTTGATCTTGACATTTGTAAGATTAAGCTGATAATGCTTTTTTATCTCAATATTAATAGCTGTAATGACGACAAATAACTTGCCGAAAGGCGTCTATATTTCAGGGCAGGGAACACCTGTTGTACTTATTCATAGTTCGCTGAGTTCAGCAAGACAATGGCAACCTTTAGTTAAACTGCTGGAGCCTCATTTCTTAGTGATAAATATTGATATGCTTGGTTACGGCAATGCCGATAAAGTAACTGAACCGCTAAATTATAATTTTGATGTTGAAATTTTACGTATTGAAAATATTATTGCATCAGTGGCTGCAAATCTGCCTTTTCATTTAGTCGGTCACTCTTGTGGCGGCGCTATTGCGTTAAAGTTAGCAGTGCAACAACCAGAGAATATATTAAGTCTCTCGTTATATGAGCCCGTTGCTTTTCATTTGCTTGAGCAAGGTAGTGAAGCCCGTGTATTAGCTGATGACTTTGCTAATAAGGTTGCTATTGATGATAACTATCAAGCAGCAGAAATATTCACTAATTTCTGGAACAAAGAAGGTTTTTTCCGTTCTTTGCCACAAAAAATGCAAGCGTTAATGGCGAGAGATATGCCCAAAGTTAGCCTTGACTTTAAAGGACTTATCGCCGAAAAATACTCATTAATCGATCTGGGTCAGATTCAGTGCCGCGCGTTAATCATGACGGGGCAGTATAGTCCTAAATTAAGTCAGTTACTGGCTGTAAAAATAGAGTCTGCGCTCGTTAATGCATCTCATAAAAACTTTCCTGCAGGTCATATGGGGCCCGTTAGTCATAGTGAACTTATTCACCCTGTTATTGCTGAGTTCATTCAAGTTAACTCAGCATGATTTTAATAAAGCGCTGTTGTTATTCGTTCGCGATAAAACAGTATCAACTTCAGAGTTACCTAACTTTATACTGTAAATAAACTAATTAATGTTCAAAAGTAGGCGTTGAGTATTTAAAATTAATGATAGGTGAATTATCATCTGCTTAGATTTGAACATTAGTTACTTTCATTATTGAGAGTTCCCCCTCGAGACCCTATGCTTTTTACTGAAAAACCTATTCTTACTATCTTGTATCAAGATGATTATATTGTCGCTGTGGATAAACCAGCCGGCTTGTTTGTTCATCGAAGTTACATGGACAAAGACGAAATTTATTTTGCCTTGCAACTAGTTCGTGATCAAGTTGGTCAATACGTTTATCCATTACATCGTCTCGACAGACCTACATCAGGGGTGTTGTTGTTTGGCTTGAATGAAGAAGTAGCGCGGTTAATGGGGCAGGCGTTTATGGATAAAAAAATTCAGAAAACCTACTTTGCGTTAACTCGTGGTCATTTGTTGGGCAGTGATGAAATAGACTACCCACTAAAAGAAAAGCTCGATAAATTAGGTGACAAAAATGTTAGCCTTGATAAAGCGCCACAAGAGGCCGTTACTCAATACGAATCATTATTAACAGCTAGTTTGCCGATAAAAGTCGGTAAGTTTGACAGTGTCCGTTATTCATTAATAAAGTTATTACCCGCAACAGGTCGAAGACATCAAATTCGCCGTCATTTAGCACATTTACGTCACCCTATTATTGGTGATATTAATTATGGTGATAACAAACAAAATCCATTTTTTATTGAACACTTTGGTTTTAAACGTTTGATGTTACTCGCTCAGAAAGTGGAATTTATCCATCCTATTACCAAAATTAAGGTGAGCATTGAAGCTGAATTTGATGAGCAGTGGTTACAGGTTTTTGATGAGCTTGCTTGGGATGTTAAACAAGTAAATTAGCTAAACAAGCAATGGCTCTTTAACTAATTAAGTTATTCAGCAGCAACGATACTTATCGAGTTTACGTCTCTTTCAATTAACGCAGCATAAACGTGTTGGCTTCTATGAGGATTTGTATCACTGTCCTTTGGCCCTTTTATACTTACGCTATTAATAAAGATGGCATTGCTATACTTTTCTCGTTGCTGAGCAAATGCCAACATCATTTTTTGATCTTCGGTGACTGGTCGGTTAAGTAGAGACATCATTAAATGGTGATCAGAAATCAGGGCTTTTTTTTCTAATTTTACTTTCGGTGTTGAGCTGCATGCAGTCAATAATAAAACACTGAGTAAGGTGAGTAGAACAAAAATATTTTTCATAATCAGTCAATAATAAAACAAGCGATACTTAGTGATGGCAAGTGGTATGCCAAGTATGTTTTTTACACGAGTTTCTTAAAGATCATATCGAGTGGCTTTGAATTAATTGACTGTTATTGTTATAAAAAATATAAATTAATATAATTGTATTCTTGGTGGGTTTAGCGCTTTTATTCTTGTGGAGATGAAAGTTATCGGTATGGTTTTTTGTTTTATATTGGATGTGTCAAAAAAATAGCGGTGTAATAAACACCGCTATTGATAGAGAGAATACGAATATTTATTCTTCAGAAACAGAACGAAGTAAGGCGTTGATACCCACTTTTGCAAGTGTTTTAGCATCTACTTTTTTAACGATAATCGCAGCGTATAAACTATAGGTACCACATTTTGATGGTAAGTTACCTGGTACAACTACCGAACCTGCCGGCACACGTCCGTAATGTACTTCACCTGTTTGACGGTCAAATATGCGTGTGCTTTGTCCAATATATACGCCCATTGAAATAACCGCGCCTTCTTCAACAACAACGCCTTCAACAATTTCAGAACGAGCACCAATAAAACAGTTATCTTCAATAATCGTTGGACCTGCTTGTAAAGGCTCTAAAACACCACCAATACCAACACCACCAGATAAATGTACATTCTTACCAATTTGAGCACATGAACCAACCGTTGCCCATGCATCAATCATACATCCTTCATCTACGAAGGCGCCGATGTTAACAAAGCTTGGCATTACCACAACGTTCTTACCAATAAAACTACCCGTACGCACTGAAGCACCAGGTACAACACGTACGCCGTCAGCTTCAAAATCTGCTTGTGTATAACCGTCGTATTTCATCGGAACTTTATCGAAAAAAGTACTTTCTGCGCCGTCAATAACTTCGTTGTCCCAAATTCTAAACGATAATAAAACAGCTTTCTTGAGCCATTGATGAACGACCCATTCGCCGGCAATTTTTTCTGCAACACGAGCAGAACCATTGTTAAGTGCCGCTAAAGCATCTAACACCGCTTGCTTAATTTCACTCGAAACTGTTTTTGGCGTAATGTTCATTCTGTCTTCGAAAGCTTGTTCGATGATGCTTTGTAAGTTTGACATGCTAATTCCTATTCTTTTAATTGACTGGTATATAGAGTTTTACACGTTAAGTGAATTATCACATAACATGGCTGAAAGTTGTTGTTGTTGATCTTGTGTCAGTGCCAAGTTATCAGCATTAGAAACAGTAAAAACATCTTCTGCTTTTTCACCAAAGGTGGTTATCTTCGCAGAGTGAACGTTTATCTTGTACTTTTGAAATGTTCGAGCAAATTTTGCTAAGAGTCCAGGGTGGTCAAGTGCCAATATCTCTAACATGGTGGTTTTATCTGATGACGTCTCTATAAAACTGACTCTGGTCGGAATCTTGAAATTTTCAATATAGGCTGGCACAGCTTTTCTTTTTAACTTTGGCGCTGCCTTCATTAAAGAATCAGTGAGTGCATTCGCTATCGCTAAAGCGCGGTAACTATCTGTTATAGGTTTATGTTTTTGGTCTAGTACAACAAAGGTGTTTAACGTGTAGCCCTTTTTACTGGTCACAATTTTAGCATCGTGAATCGACAAGCGTTTCGCATCTAATAATGTCACTATTTTAGCAAAAATATTAGCCGTACCTTTAGTGTAAATAAATATCTCTGTACCGCCACGATAGGGTTTTGGGCTAATTAATACTAGAGGTTTCACAATGTTATGTTCTATTATATGTTGGCTATGCCAAGCAATTTGCACGGGTGAGTAACGTAAAAAATAATCAGCATTTAGCTTGGCCCAGAATTTGTTAACTTCGGTAATATCACTGGAATTATTTTCTAGAATCTCTAATGCTTCTTCTTTATTTTCACGAATTTTAGATCGTAAATCCACTTGTTTTTCAAGTCCGCGACGAAAGGCTCTTTTGGTATTGTTGTAGAGTTCTTCAAGTAAATTAGCTTTCCAACTATTCCATAAACTTTCATTAGTGGCACGCATATCAGCCACGGTCAAACAATAGAGGTAATCTAAGTGAGCTTCGTCTCTGACGACTTCGGCAAAAGTTTTGATCACTTCATCATCGGAGATGTCTCTTCGTTGGGCGGTTACTGACATTAATAAGTGATTTTTAACAAGCCAAGCGATCATTCTTCCGTCATGATCATTGATAGGATGAACTTTACTAAACTCTAGCGCGTCAATGGCGCCTAATTTTGCATGGTCGCCACCGCGGCCTTTGGCGATATCGTGGAAAATTCCAGCGATATATAATATTTCAGGTTTACGAATACGTTGTACTATTTTGCTACAAAGTGGGAAGTCAGCGTTATGCTCTGTTTGGCTGAAACGATAAATATTCTTAATTAACCGGTAACTGTGTTCATCAACAGAATATGCGTGGAATAAGTCAAATTGCATTTGGCCAACAATATGGCGCCATTGTGGCAAATAAGCACCAATAATCGAATAACGATGCATTAAAGTGAAAGGGAGACCTAATCCGTTAGGATGTTTCATTATTTCTATGAATATTTCTCGACACCTTGCATAGTCCATTAATCCTGATATTAAGCGTCTACGCGCATTACGCATTAGACGTAATGTCTCAGGGTGTAAGTCGGTAATTGCATCGTTCTGCGTAATGAGTAAGAACATTTCCATGATTTTAACTGAACGCATAAAAACACGACTATTTGTCGCTTTAATTTGACCATCAACAATAACAAAATCTTTATTGAGAGGTATTTCTTTAATCCGGAGTCCTTTCTTGATAATCGCATATTCGAAATGCTGCAATAACATTTTATTTAATTCGATAATACGACCAATTATTTTGAAAAGTCGTTTCATCATACGTTCAATAGCAAGTTTTCCTTCGTCACCAAAGCCCATCAAACTGGCAACATCACTTTGATAGTCAAACAATAAACGGTTTTCACTACGACCAGCAATAAGGTGCAAGGCAGCTCGCATGCGCCATAAATAATCTTGACACTCTAGTAGTTCAAAAAATTCATTTTGAGTTAAATATTTATGGGAAACAAGCTCTTCAAGAGAGTCGGCAGCAAAATGACGCTTGGCAACCCAAGCGATGGTTTGAATATCACGTAGTCCGCCAGGGTTGGCTTTTAAATTTGGCTCGAGCGTATATGATGCACCGTGGTATTGTTGATGACGCTTGTCTTGCTCTTCACATTTAGCAATGAAGAATTTCTTAGAAGTCCAAAATACATCTTGATCAAGCAATGGTTGTAAATGTTGAGTTAATGCCTCATTGCCACAAACCTGGCGCATTTCCATTAAATTAGTTGCCACGCTTACATCATGAATTGCCTGCTTCAAGCATTCTTTTATGCTGCGAACGCTGTGACCAATATCAAGTTTTACATCCCATAATTGCGTGATGAAAGTCGATATTTTTTCTGTAAGCTCAGTACCAACTTTCTCTTGAGTCAGTAATAAAATATCAACATCAGAGTATGGGTGTAATTCACCGCGGCCATAACCACCGACAGCAAGTAGGCTAATTTGATATTCGTCTAAGTTGTGCTGACACCAAAGTTTATTGAGGATATTATCAACAAATTGTGCGCGTGTTGCGACGAGAAAAGAAATATCTTCATGAGGAAATATATCTTTTTGCCATTGTTGAAATTCACCACTCAGATGACAGATATCTTGGCTAGACATATGTGGTGCGCTGACTGCTAAGGAATCGCTATATTCTGTAGGAAGAAGAGTTTGCATCGCGCTATATTTTACTCAAAAGTTAGGACGATAATCATCATGCTTCATTTGTTACTTAAAAAGCAAATAACGACTGTCCTAACTTAGATTTATTTAGCAATTAATTTTGTAAGTGTCGCGGAATTGTATCGTCTTTGTGCAGTGTTAATATTTCACAGCCTGTTTTGGTTACCACGAGAGTATGTTCCCATTGCGCCGATTTTTTTCCGTCTAGTGTATAGACTGTCCAGTTGTCTTCTTTGTCTAAAAGGGTATTGGCTCGGCCAAGGTTAACCATAGGCTCGATGGTAAAACACATACCTTCAACCATTTTATCTTTGTCATTATTTTTGTAATGAACAATTTGTGGTTCTTCATGAAATTCTTTGCCAATACCGTGGCCACAATATTCTTTAACAATAGAATAACGGCCAGATTTTTTAAGAAACTTCTGAATTGCCGTACCAATTTCACCAAAAGTGTTACCTGGTTTTACTTTTTTTAAGCCAACATATAACGCTTCTCTCGTTATGCGACATAAACGGTTGTCTTCAAGGCTAACATCACCGATAAGAAACATTTTACTGGTATCACCGTGGTAACCGTCTTTAATCACAGTAATATCCATATTAATAATATCACCATCATTTAATGGTGTGTCGTTAGGAATTCCGTGACAGACAACGTTATTTACCGAGGTACAAATAGACTTAGGGAATCCGTGGTAATTTAATGGCGCTGAAATCGCATCTTGTACTTTGTCGGTATACTCAGCACATAGGGTATTTAACTCATTGGTCGTTATGCCTGCTTTTACATGCGGAGTGACCATCTCTAATACGTCAGCAGCAAGTTTGCCCGCGATACGCATTTTTTCTATTTCTTGCTGAGTTTTTATTGTGATACCCATTTATGCCTCAATGATTTTTAATGTGAATGCTACGCTCGTTATCTTGCCTAAAAGCGTAATTATTGTCTATTTGTCTATTTGTCTATTTGTCTATTTGACTAGTTTTTTGTTATTTCAAGCTCAATAGCTTCAACTATTGCCGTCGGCTCTAACAAATATAAGTTATGGTTTAACAAGGTTAAGTTTTCATTGTGTGCAATTAATAAGGCAGGAATTGCCTTTGTGCCAATGATGTCTTGAAATTCATTAATTTCTTGTAAGATAAACTCAGCTTCTTTTGCCATTTTACCTGCTTTGAAGACTTTTGCTGGCGGCGATAGTTTAAGGTCTTCTATTATTTGTTGAAAATCACTTTCATGGGTAAAAGCGGTACCTTGTTCAAAGTGCTGCTTTTGAATTGCTAACATTAGATCTAAAGCAAGGTGAGGTACTTTTTGACTGACCCAGCCTAGTAGATTAGCACTCAATGTCGAGTCTTTATCAATGCTAAGATTTTTTAAATATTTGTGACTAAATTCAATACCAGCATCATCTTCAACGGCATCAATTGTTGCTCTGCTGACTTTTTCATCGCCCTCATAATGTGCACAGTGCCATAAGTTTATACTGATGTTGGGACAAGTCTTAGCAATTTCTTTGACTAAGGCAGTCGTGGCAAAGCTCCAAGGGCAGTGTGTATCGTAAATAAAAAAGAGTTCAGTAGACATGGTGATATATCGCCGTAGTGTTAAGTCAAAAATTGAATAAAATAAAGTGGCGCTAATTTTAGCGCGTACAGGAAAATTATCCCAGTAAAATTATTACTATATAATTTAAAAAGTATTGACAGGAATCGTTATTATCTAGCTTTTAGATAATAAATATGGTATAAAGTGCGCCGTTAAATTTGTCAATTGAATGGCATTGTAACTGAAGTTTTATCTAAGAACTATTACGATTTTAGAGTGTTCATGTTACTAACTTGTTGTTATTGATGATGTTTGACGATTAAACTTGTATTGTTAATAATAACGATACTTATTATAAATTCACATACATTTATTAAGAATATATCGGGGTGCTCAGTTTGAGTTTGTTTAATTTATTTAAGCAAAGAATCAAACAATAAAGAGTTAGATATATTTGAATGTATGAACGCTTAACCCCCTAAAACCATATAAAGGAAAAATCATGCCAAACGTTTCTATGCGCGATATGCTTAAAGCAGGTGTTCATTTCGGTCACAAAACCCGTTACTGGAACCCAAAAATGAAACCTTACATTTTTGGTTCACGCGATAAAGTTCATATCATCAACCTTGAACAAACTGTTCCTATGTTCAATGACGCACTTGCTTATTTATCAGGTGTATCTGCGAAAAAAGGTAAAGTTTTATTTGTTGGTACTAAGCGCGCTGCAAGCGATTCAATTAAAGATGCTGCTATCAAATGTGATCAATTCTACGTAAATCACCGTTGGTTAGGTGGTATGTTGACTAACTGGAAAACAGTTCGTCAATCTATCAAGCGTTTAAAAGATCTTGAAGCACAAAGCTCAGACGGTACTTTTGAAGCACTTACTAAAAAAGAAGCTTTAATGCGTACCCGTGAAATGGAAAAACTTGACAAAAGTCTTGGTGGAATCAAAAACATGGGTGGTTTACCTGACGTTTTATTCATCATTGATGCTGATCATGAACACATTTCTATTAAAGAAGCTAAAAACTTAGGTATTCCAGTAATATCTGTAGTTGATACAAACTCAAACCCAGATGATATTGATTTCATCATCCCGGGTAACGACGATGCAATTCGTGCCGTAAGTTTATACACTGATTCTGCAGCAAACGCAGTTTTAGCCGGTCGTGAAAAGAACATTGTTGTTCAAGCTGAAAAAGATGGTTTTGTTGAAGCTGAATAATTTCAGTTTGTCATAACACTTTTTGCTATTGCCACAAGCGGCTAACGCTTGTGGCAACATATTAAATTTTATGCCCTACTTTAAATAGTGAGGGGATAACTAAAATTGAGGAATTTTCTCATGGTAATTACTGCTGTAATGGTTAAAGAACTTCGTGCACGCACAGCTGCGGGCATGATGGATTGTAAAAGAGCTTTACAAGAATCTGAAGGCGACATGGAACTTGCGATTGAAAATATGCGTAAGAACGGTCAAGCAAAAGCGGCTAAGAAAGCCGGTAATATTGCTGCTGAAGGTACTATTTTAATTAAAAGTGCTAATGGTGTTGCTGCATTACTTGAAGTTAACTGTCAAACAGACTTCGTTGCAAAAGATTCAAACTTCTTAGGCTTTGCTAACGAAGTTGCTGATGCCGCTTTAGCTTCAAAAGCTACTATTGAAGAACTTCAAGCACAGTTTGAAGAAAAGCGTATTACACTTGTTACGAAAATTGGTGAAAACATCAATGTTCGTCGTGTTGAGTATATTGAAGGTTCTGCATTAGCTTCATATAGCCACGGCGCTAATATCGGTGTTGTTGTTGCCGGTGAAGGTGATGCTGAATCATTGAAGCACATTGCAATGCACGTTGCTGCAAGCAAGCCAGAATTCATCAACCCTGAAGATGTATCTGCTAGCTTAGTAGAAAATGAAAAGCGTATTCAATTAGATATCTTAAAAGCTGAAAACGATGCTCTTGCAGATAACAAGAAAAAGCCAGTTGAATTACTTGAAAAAATCATCATCGGTCGTATGAAGAAATTTACTGGTGAAATCTCTTTAACGGGTCAAGCTTTCATTATGGAACCTAAGAAAACTGTTGGTGTTGTTCTTAAAGAGAAAGGCATTACTGTTTCTAACTTCGTTCGTTTAGAAGTTGGTGAAGGCATTGCTAAGAAAGAAGAAGATTTTGCAGCTGAAGTTGAAGCGCAAATAGCTGCAGCAAAAGCTTAATTTTTAGGCATTTAACACAGTTAAACAGTTCTTTTTTCAGTTTAGACTTTCGATAGTCAGCTAAACGTACTAAAATAGCCGCGGTCAAATTGATCACGGCTATTTTTTTTCGCCTATTTTTAGACAAAATACAGGAATGTTTTTTATGAGCATCAGTCCAAAACCAATATATCGTCGAATTTTATTAAAACTTAGTGGTGAAGCCCTGATGGGTGATGAGGGTTTCGGTATCGACCCTAAAGTTTTGGATCGTATGGCTCAAGAAATCAAAGAACTGATAGAAATGGGCATTCAAGTTGGTTTAGTTATTGGTGGTGGCAACTTATTTCGTGGCGCAGGTCTGGCAGAAGCTGGAATGAACCGAGTGGTTGGCGACCAAATGGGTATGTTGGCAACTGTGATGAATGGCTTAGCGATGCGTGATGCATTACACCGAGCATTTGTTAATTCAAAATTAATGTCTGCCATCGATTTAGCAGGCGTTTGTGATCGATATAATTGGGCTGAAGGCATAAGCCTATTAAAATCTGGTCGTGTCGTTATTTTCAGTGCAGGCACTGGTAATCCATTTTTTACCACCGATTCAGCAGCGTGTCTACGTGGTATTGAAATAGAAGCTGACGTTGTGTTAAAAGCAACTAAAGTGGACGGTATTTATTCAGATG
This sequence comes from Colwellia sp., assembly GCA_013215385.1. GTDB lineage: Bacteria > Pseudomonadota > Gammaproteobacteria > Enterobacterales > Alteromonadaceae > Colwellia_A. Next base: position 206,572 of record JABSOY010000012.1, on the reverse strand, counting down.
ATCCGGTTAAGAATCCAGACGCTACGTTATATAGTCAATTAACGTACAACGAAGTGTTAGACAAAGAATTGAAAGTGATGGACTTAGCGGCATTTACGCTAGCTCGTGATCACAGTATGCCTATTCGTGTTTTTAATATGAATAAGCCAGGTGCATTAAAAGCGGTTGTGATGGGTGGTAATGAAGGTACAACCATCGACCATTCAGAAAATTTAGTTTAATTTTTGATTTAAAGGAAATTCAACGTGATAAATGAAATAAAAAAAGATGCTCAAGAACGTATGGGCAAAAGTATCGAATCATTAAAAAGCAACTTAAACAAAGTCAGAACGGGTCGTGCGCATCGTTCTTTGCTTGATAATATTGTAGTTGATTATTACGGTATGGACACACCATTAAGTCAAGTAGGTAATATTGCGACTCCAGACGCGCGTACTTTAGCTATTACCGTTTTTGATAAAGGTATGGTTGGCGCTGTTGAAAAAGCAATTTTAAAATCTGATTTGGGTTTAAATCCTTCATCTCAGGGCACGCTTATACGAATTCCTTTACCGCCGTTAACAGAAGAGCGCCGTAAAGATCTTGTTAAAGTTGTTAAAGGTGAGGCAGAAAATGGCAAAGTAGCTATTCGTAATATTCGCCGTGATGCGAACTCAGACCTTAAATCATTGAACAAAGAAAAAGAAATCAGTGATGATGAGCTGCATCAAGCAGAAGACGAGATTCAAAAAGTTACTGATACTTATGTGAAACTAGTTGATGATGTTTTATCAATTAAAGAAAAAGAGTTAATGGAAATATAATCCCTTTAACTGATTGGAATAAGCCGTAGTTTTTAGATAATTAATCGCTACGGCTTTTTTTATAGAAAATTTGAATAAAGCTCGAATTGAATGACGGAACGTTTATGACCCAAGCAATAACTGAAACAATAATTAAAGTGCCACAACATGTTGCAATCATTATGGATGGTAATGGGCGTTGGGCACAACAGCGTGGAAAAACGCGTGTAGCTGGTCATAAGTCAGGCGTAGAATCTGTTCGTACATCAGTAAGTACAGCGATAAAACACGGCGTAAAAGCGCTAACTCTGTTCGCGTTTAGTAGTGAAAACTGGCAAAGACCTGAACAAGAAGTCAGTGTGCTGATGGATCTATTTATGTTTGTTTTAACACGCGAAGTGAAGAAGCTACATAAAAACGATGTACGATTTCAAGTGATTGGTGATTTATCCCGTTTTTCAGAGAAACTTCAGAAAAAAATAAAAATTTCAGAAGATTTAACAGCAAACAATAAAGGTATGGTATTGTCTGTGGCAGCTAACTATGGTGGCCGTTGGGACATAGCCAATGCTGCTAAAATATTGGCTGAAAAAGTAGCCAATAATACAATGTCTGTTAATGAAATATCTGAAGAAACATTACATCAGCATACTTGTTTAGCTAATTTACCTGAACTCGATTTACTTATTCGCACCGGTGGTGATTTTCGTATTAGTAACTTTCTATTATGGCAAGCGGCTTACGCTGAATTCTACTTTACCGAAACACTTTGGCCAGATTTTGATGAACAGGCCTTTATTACTGCCATAAGTTGTTTTGATCAACGCGAGCGTCGTTTCGGAAAAACAGGCGAACAAGTGAAAGTATAAGTTTCAATATGACTAACAAAAACAATAAAAACAAATAGAACTTAAAAGGGTATCCATTGTTAAAACAACGAATTATCACAGCTGTTATCTTAGCTCCTTTAACTATTGCGGCCATCTTCTATCTACCTTTAGATAAATTTGCTGCTCTGTTTATGGCGGTTATGGCTATTGCTGCATGGGAGTGGGGCCCTTTGATGGGTTTTGCGAATAAACGGCTGCGTCTAGCTTTTGTTTCTGCAACCATTATTCTCATATCTGCGCTTTGGTACGCACTTCCTTTATTAACCTTATGGTCTGCCAACGGAGACCTTCATTCAAGTGTCTCTATTGTTTTATGGATTGCGGTGGCTTGGTGGATATTGTCTGCGACACTTACTTTTCTTTATCCGCGATATAGCAAGTTTTGGTCGAGCCATCGCTCTATCCGTGGAGTTTTTGGCTGGTTAACGCTGATTCCTACTTGGCTTGCTTTTATGGTGATTCGTAGTAATGAGTATTTGCTAGACCCATATCATGGTGCTCAACTCATCATGTTCTTATTTTTGATGGTATGGAGCGCAGATATAGGCGCGTACTTTGTTGGGAAATCTATTGGTAAACATAAACTCTTACCGAACGTTAGCCCAGGGAAAACATTAGAGGGCTTTATTGGTGGTGTTGTCTGTGCCTGTATATTTATTGCCATCGCAGGGTACGTTCTCGATTGGCAAGCGCAACAGTTTACCTTGGCTTTAGTCGTTACCGTTATCATTACCACTGTTTCAGTATTAGGTGACTTAAATGAAAGTATGTTTAAACGTCAAGCAGGTATTAAAGACAGTGGCACTATTTTACCAGGTCATGGTGGTATTTTAGACCGGATAGACAGCTTAACGGCAACCGCGCCAATTTATGCATTATGTTATGCTTTATTAGGTTGGCAGTAGAATACGATGCGTAAACTCTGTATTTTAGGTTCTACTGGTTCTATTGGCGTCAACACGTTAGATGTCGTGCGTCTGCACCCGGAAATGTTTTCTATTGAAAGCTTATCCGCTAATACAAGAGTTGATGAAATGCTTGCCCAATGTCAGGAGTTTACTCCAACTGTTGTGGTAATGGTTAACGAAACATCGGCTAAGCTATTAAAAGAAAAATTACATACTATTGGTTTAAGTCAAATTACAGTTCGTAGTGGCACACAAGCGCTGATAGATATTGCTAGAGAAAGCACTACTGATACCGTTATGGCCGCTATTGTTGGAGCCTCTGGCCTTTTACCAACAATGGCTGCTGTTGAGGCGGGCAAAAGAGTGTTACTTGCAAATAAAGAAGCATTAGTTACTTCTGGCGCAATTTTTATTGACGCGGTAGAAAAATATGGTGCTGAATTATTACCAATAGATAGCGAACACAACGCAATATTTCAATGTCTGCCTTCAATGGCACAAAAAACACTTGGTCGTTGTGATTTAGCGAGTAACGGCATCAGTAAAATACTACTAACTGGCTCTGGAGGCCCGTTTAGAACTCTCCCAATTGAGCAATTAGAACATGTCACTCCAGCGCAAGCATGTGCGCATCCGAACTGGGATATGGGACGAAAAATATCTGTAGACTCTGCAACTATGATGAACAAAGGCTTAGAGTTTATTGAGGCAAAGTGGCTGTTTAATATTGAGCCCGATGATATTAAAGTTGTGCTCCATCCACAGAGTACAATTCATTCAATGGTTCAGTATAAAGATGGCTCCGTTATCGCGCAAATGGGCAACCCAGATATGCGCACACCTATAGCCCATGCGTTGGCCTTTCCTGACAGAATAACAGCAGGAGTTGCTCCTTTAGATTTTTTTAATACTAAAGCATTCGAATTTGAAGATGTAAATTATCAAAAATACCCCAATTTAAAACTTGCTATTGATGCTTGTAAAAGTGGTCAAGCAGCATGTACTGCGTTAAATGCCGCAAATGAAATTTCAGTTGATGCTTTTTTGAACGAAAAAATTAAATTTACCGATATAGCAAAAATAAATGAAACTTCTATGAATAAATTTGTCTCAGAAAGGGTGACATCAATTGATGAAGTTGTTTCACTTGATTTTAGGGTTCGAGAATTTTCACGTGATTTAATTGCGAGTGATTACTCAAACAGTAACAAAGAAGTTAATGCAAAAGGGGGTAAGTAGTTGTTTGATTTTATTTGGAACTTAGCTTCTTTTATTGTTGCTTTAGGTATTTTAATAACGGTACATGAATACGGCCATTATTGGGTAGCGCTAAAAAATGGCGTTCAAGTCGAACGTTTTTCGATTGGCTTTGGCAAAGTGCTATGGCGTAGAGTAAACAAAGCAGGCACAGAGTTTGTTATTGCTCTAATACCACTGGGGGGTTATGTGAAAATGTTGGATGAACGTGTTGATGATGTTCAACCTGAAGACAGACACAAAACCTTTAATGGGAAAACAGTATACCAACGTATAGCTATCATTGCAGCGGGACCATTTGCAAATTTCGCCTTTGCAATTTTTGCATTTTATTTGATGTTTCTTATTGGTGTTCCAAGTGTTAAACCGATTGTGGGTGAAATAACGCCACAATCGATTGCCCAACAAGCAAATATAGCAAGTAACAGTGAAATTGTTGAAGTTGCGGGTCAAAAAACCCTTGATTGGCAAGATGTAAATTTAGCCTTAGTATCACAAATAGGTGAAACAGAATTTACCATTAAGACTAAAGTGAAGGGGAGTATTTCAACCGTAACTCATCATTTGGACACATCTGTATGGTCATTTTCTCCAGATAAAGAATCAGCGATTGTCAGTTTAGGAATTGCACCTTTTCGAGCACCTATCTACGCGGAACTCGCTCACATAGAAAAAAATAGTGCTGCAGATTTAGCCGGTTTACAAGTCAAAGACAAGTTAATTACTATAAATAATGAACGTATTAATGGTGATTGGTTGAAGTTTTCAAAAAAAATTAGAGAGCTTCCGGAACAAATCGTTATATTAACCATCGAAAGAAACGGTGAATACCAACAAATATCCGTTACCCCAAGTTTAATTGAGCGTGCGGGTAAGTCGATAGGTTATTTAGGTGTAGTTCCCAAATCGGATCCTTATCCTGAAGAATATTTAATTGAATTACGCTACGGTATCTTTGAAGCCTTAAATCAAAGTGTACAACGCAGTTGGAATTTAGTAGTTTTAAGCTTTAAGATGATAGGCAAACTGATAACAGGTGATATATCTGTTAAAAACTTAAGTGGTCCTATCTCTATTGCACAAGGAGCCGGAAATAGTGCACAATTTGGTTTGGTATATTTTTTAGGGTTTTTAGCTCTGATCAGCATAAACCTAGGTATTATAAATTTATTACCTTTACCAGTACTTGATGGCGGGCACTTATTCTATTATCTTGTGGAAATACTTACAGGTAAGCCGGTGCCAGAAAAAATACAAGAAATAGGTTTTAAGTTTGGTGCCCTGGCACTATTAGGCTTAATGAGCATCGCATTATTTAACGATTTATCGCGGTTATAACAAAAAGAAGTAATAAAAGTTAGCATTTATGATAATTAAAAAAATTGCCCTTGCGGTATTATTAGGTGCCTTAGGTACAACAGTACAAGCCTCTGAAGAATTTCAAGTAGAAGATATTCAAATTAAAGGGTTGCAACGTGTTGCTGTAGGCGCAGCATTAACTCATATCCCTTTTAACACGGGTGATACACTCAATGAGTTTCGTATTTCTCAATCTATAAAGGCGCTATATAAATCAGGACATTTTAGCGATGTGGTAGTTTCTCGTGACGCAAATCGTATTATCTATCGAGTTAAAGAACGAGCAACAATTAGTGAGATCCTTTTTGAAGGAAATAAAGATCTAAAAGATGAACAATTAACACAAAGCCTTGATGATAGTGATATTAGAACAGGTGAAACTCTTGATATGACTATTATTTCAGGCATTGAAATGGGTTTAGAAGATTTCTACCACAGTGTTGGTAAATATAATGCTGATGTAAAAGCCGAAATTACTCACTTACCACGTAACAGAGTCAATATTAATTTTGTTTTTGTTGAAGGCGATGCCGCAGCAATAGAGCAAATAAATATTGTTGGTAACGAAATATTTAGTGATAACGAATTACTAGATAAAATAGAACTAACTTATGATTCACCTTGGTGGGACTTTATGGCGCAAGATCGCTATCAAAAGCAAACTTTACAAGGTGATATGGAAACGATTAAGAGCCATTACCTTGATCGTGGTTATTTGCAGTATAAAGTTGATTCTACCCAAGTATCGATGACGCCGGATAAAAAAGCCGTTTATATTGCATTGAATATTACTGAAGGTGAACAGTTTACCGTTAGCGAAATTGACTTTATTGGTGATATGGCTGGTTTCGAGAAAACTATTCGAGCGATTAATCCCTTGCGTGCCGAAAAACTCTACAATGGTGCAGAAGTTACCTATACAGAAGACACTATTAGTCGCTTCTTAGGTCGTTACGGTTATGCTTACCCTAAAGTGACCGTGATTCCTAATATAAATGAAGATGACAAAACGGTTAAACTCACCATTTCGGTAGATCCGGGAAAGCGTGTCTATGTTAACCGTATTAATTTTTCAGGAAATAACGTTACGGCTGACCGTGTATTACGCCGAGAAATGCGACAAATGGAAGGTGCTTGGTTATCAAATAATCAAGTTGAAGGCTCAAAACAATGGGTACAACGTTTACCATATATGGAAGACGTTGAGTTTGAAACGAAACAAATACCCGGTGAAGATGATTTAGTTGATATCGACTTTACTGTAAAAGAGCAGGCGTCTGGATCTTTTACTGCCGGTGTCGGTTATGGTTCAACAACTAATTTAAGCTTAAGCGCTGGTATACAGCAAAATAACTTTTTAGGGACCGGAAATCGTTTAGCATTTAACATTAATACAATGAGCTATCAGCAAAGTGCAAGTATTTCCTATACGGATCCATATTTTACTGTTGATGCAGTATCACTAGGTGGAACACTTTTTTACAGTGAATTTGATGCCGGTGATGCTAATTTAGTTGAATACAATAATAAAACTTATGGTCTTGGATTAAATCTAGGTTTTCCAATCAATGAGTATGTTCGTTTGAATCTAGGCTTCGGTTATAAGAATAATGCTATTACACGCCTACAAACGTACGAACAAATTCAAAAGTTTTATGAAATTTATTCAGATCCTGATAACCCAGATGGTGCTTTACAATTTGAGACCTTTGATTTGTCAGCGGGTATCTCAAGAGTGACATTAAACCGTGGTACTTTTCCAACTTCTGGCTCTAGTCAAAGTTTATCTTTAAAAATGACCACACCAAACTCGGATGTGAATTATTTTAAAGTAAATCTTGATACTAAATGGTACTTTCCTTTAACCAGAGATGAGCGTTGGACAGTACTGACCCGCTTTAATGCTGGATACGGTAATGGTTATGGCTCCGTTGGTGGTAATGATCAAATATTACCTTTTTGGGAGAATTTCAGGGCAGGTGGTTCAGACACCTTACGTGGTTTTGAAAATAATATTGTTGGACCACGCGCTGTATTTCGATACCCTACACCGATTTCGGGCTCACCAGATCCCGTTGAAGGCGGAAGTGGCTGTTGTTTAGGCCCTGATCATGACTATATCAACGCATCTGAAAAGTCTGTGGGCGGCAACGCAATTATAGTTGCAGGTATTGAACTCATTGTGCCGACACCATTTGTTGACGAAGGTTTTTCAAATAGCGTACGAACCAGCTTTTTTATTGATGCCGGTAATGTTTGGGATACTGAGTTTGATATGAATGACTATGATGATTTAGCCAGGGTTGAATATGACAAAATTGATGATTACTCTGATATAGGTCGTTATAGAAGTTCGGCTGGTTTGTCTATTCAGTGGTTATCGCCAATGGGACCGATGATTTTTAGTTTCGCTAAGGCATTAAAGTCAGAAAAAGACGATGATAAAGAATTTTTTAGCTTTAACATTGGTAAGACTTTCTAGCTTTTGTTGATAGTAAAAGGTGAAAAGTTTGACAAATATTGATTAAACTTTTCATTTTGGGGTTTATTTAGCTAAGTTAGCCCCCATAGCAATTAAATGATAATTATAATAATTAGTGTAACCTAGTCATGGTTACGTCAGAAAAAATATTTTGGAGATAAAATTGAAAAAATTCATTAAGACTATTGCCTGTACAGCCGTTGCATCAAGTTTGTTATTAGCAGGTTCGGTTATGGCTGCAGATCAAAAAATAGCAGTTGTTAATTTTCAGGAAGTTATGGGGAAAATCCCTCAAACAGCTAGTATTATGCAAAGTTTAGAAGCTGAATTTAAAGATGATAAAGCGGTACTTGTACAGTTAGAAAAAGATATGAAGTATTATCAAGAAAAACAAAAGCGAGATGGTTCTTTGATGAGTGAAAAAGAAAAAGAAGATTTACAAACCCAAATTGCAACTTTATATCAAGAGTACCAAGCTAAAGGTAAAGCTTTTCAAAAGGCTACAGGTCTCCGTAAGAATGAAGAAACCAATAAAATTATCGCTTTAGTACGCCAAGCTATTGATAATATTGCTGCTAAAGAAGAATATGACCTTGTTTTAGAACAACAAGCGGTTGTTTTTTCTAAGCCTGAAACCAGTATTACTGCTAAAGTTGTTAAGCAAGTTAGTAAACTTAATTAATAGCACGTAAATCGGCTAGAATTTTTCTAGCCACAGGTTATCGCCAATACACTTGCAACTATTATTTATAATATTAGTTGCAAGTTTTGTTTATAGCCTAAAAAATATCATCTTGGTTTAAGATCCTTTTTCCAGCTATGCTTTTATTAGCATCCATAATAATATTAAGTACTTATGTCTTATACTCTCAAACAACTCGCTGACAAAATTGATGCAGAAGTTCATGGTGATGAAAATTATTTAATTGACTCGCTTGCTACATTATCAGCGGCTAATGCTCAGCAAATTTCATTTTTAGCCAATAAAAAATATAACCAACAACTTTCTTCTACGAATGCAGGTGCGGTTATTATTTCGAGCCAAAGTCTAAGTAGTTGTAAAACTAATGCTTTAGTCATGGATAATCCCTATTTAGGTTATGCACTCACCGCACAGTTATTAGACACTACGCCAAAACCTGCACGAAATATTCACCCATCGGCTCAAATCGCCGATGATGTTTCTTTAGGAGAAAACGTTGCTATTGGTGCCAACGCAGTTATAGAACAAGGTGTTGTTATTGCAGATAATGCTATTATAGGGGCAGGTTGCTTTATTGGTGAACAAGCTAAGATAGGCGAACAAACCAAGCTTTGGGCTAATGTCAGTATTTATCACCGCGTGGAGATTGGCCGTAATTGTCTTATTCAGGCAAATACTGTGATTGGTTCTGATGGCTTTGGGTATGCAAATGATGAAGGTCAATGGTTGAAAATCCCTCAACTGGGTACCGTGATTATTGGCGATAACGTAGAAATTGGCGCAAGTACAACGATTGATCGTGGTGCTCTTGAAAATACTGTCATTAAAGATGGTGTTATTTTAGATAACCAAATTCAGATTGCTCATAATGTTGTTATCGGCGAAAATACCGCTATGGCAGCTTGTAGTGTTATAGCCGGCAGCACAACAATTGGTAAAAATTGTGTTATTGCTGGTCTTGTTGGTATAAATGGTCACATTGAAGTTGGTGACGGTATTGTGTTTACTGGCATGACTATGGTTACAAAAAACATTAGCGAATCAGGTGTTTATTCTTCAGGAATGCCATGTCAACCTAATAAAGAGTGGCGTAAAAATAACGCAAGAATTCGTAAATTAGACAGTATACTAACGCGTATTAAAAGTGCAGAGCATAATATAGAGCACTTAAACACAATTATTGAAAAGGAATAATCTGTTGGAATTAGCAAAAAACACCATTGAAATTGCAGAAATTAGAGCATTGTTGCCACATAGATATCCAATGTTATTGGTTGACCGTGTTTTAGATTACCAGCCAATGAAAACATTGCATGCGATTAAAAACGTTTCAATAAACGAGCCGGTCTTTAATGGTCATTTTCCTGATCTCCCTATTTTCCCAGGTGTAATGATCCTCGAAGCATTAGCTCAAGCAACAGGCATTCTTGGTTTTAAAAGTACTGATGGTCGAGATGAAAATGAAATGTATCTATTTGCATCGATTGATAAAGCTAAATTTAAAAAACCTGTCGTGCCTGGCGATACCATGCATTTGCATGTCGAATTTATAAAAGAGCGTCGCGGTATGTGGAAATTTTATGGCGAAGCAAGAGTTGATGGTAAAGTTGTCTGCTCTGCAGAACTCATGTGTGCAAGAAGAGTGGTATAAATTTTGACGAATAACAACGAGAATTTAATACATCCACAAGCAATAATCGAAAATGGTGCCTCGATAGGCAGTAATGTACGTATCGGACCTTGGACATATATCGCTAAAGATGTCGTTATTGGTGACAACTGTGTTATTAATTCTCATGTTGTGATCAAGGGACCAACTAAAATTGGCCAGGGTAATCACTTCTTTCAATTTTCGAGTATCGGTGAAGATTGTCAAGACCTGAAATATGCAGGTGAACCGACCGAATTAATCATTGGTGATAACAATGTTTTTCGTGAATCGTGTACGGTACACCGTGGCACGATACAGGATAATAGCCTAACGAAAATTGGTAGTAATAATTTATTTATGGCTTACACGCATATTGCTCATGACTGTGTAGTGGGTGATCATTGTATTTTAGCGAATAATGCATCTATTGCCGGACATGTACATGTGGGTGATTATGCTATTTTAGGTGGTATGACAGGAGTTCATCAGTTTTGTCATATTGGCGCACATAGTTTTGTAGCAGCCAACTCCCTTATTTTAAAAGATATTCCCCCTTATTTATTGGTTTCTGGCCAACCTGCTTCACCTTTTGGTTTGAACTCTGAAGGATTAAAACGAAGAGGGTTCGACAAAAATGTCATTTTAATGATTAAGCGCGCTTATAAAGAAGTATATCGTAAAGGCTTAAGTATTAATGAAGCTCTAGCAAATGTTGAAGCTCTGGCTGATGATATGCCCGAGTTGACGTTTTTCGCTGAGTTTATTAAAAATTCGAATCGCGGTATTGCGCGTTAACAGCAATTGAATAAAAGTAGTAGAGTAAAGGTTAATGAACGACACATTAGAAAATCCAGTTATTCCTCTCTCACCGTCAATGAGAAATGGCTCAGCTTCTGAGCTAACTCCTGTATTTGGGCTTGTTGTTGGTGAGCATTCAGGAGATACCTTAGGTGCAGGACTTATGTCTTCGTTAATGTGTATATATCCTAATGCTAAGTTTATTGGTATTGGCGGTCCAAAAATGCATGCGCTAGGTTTTGAAAGTCTATTTGAAATGGAAGAGCTCTCAGTAATGGGGATCTTTGAAGTTTTAGGTCGGCTTAAGCGTCTATTTCATGTAAAAGACTGTTTAGCTTCTCATTTTATTAAGCATAAGCCTGATGTGTTTATTGGTATTGATGCGCCTGATTTTAATTTACGCTTGGAACTCACGTTAAAAAAGAGCGGAATTAAAACAGTACATTATGTCAGCCCATCAGTATGGGCATGGCGTGAAAAGCGTATTTTTAAAATCGAAGCCGCGACTGATATGGTGCTGTCATTGCTTCCGTTTGAAAAAGATTTTTATGATAAATATGAAGTCCCCTGTACGTTTGTTGGACATCCCCTTGCTGATGACATTCCATTATCGTCTGACAAAATAGAAGCACGACAAGCCTTAGACTTGCCACTAAATCGAAAAGTACTTGCACTTATGCCCGGTAGCCGTGGCGGTGAGTTATCTCGTTTAGCTGAACCATTTTTACTTTCTGCAGTGCAACTTTTGGAGCAAGACCCCGAATTGCATTTTGTTGTCCCGATGATAAGCGAAAAAAGAACAGAACAATTTAACCAACTGAAAGAAAAAATAGCCCCTAATTTAGCTCTTACTATTATTACCAATAAAACCCAGCAGGTCATGGCAGCAAGTGATTGCCTATTGATGGCATCAGGTACCGTAACTTTAGAAGCTGCACTGGTCAAACGTCCAATGGTTATTTGTTATAAATTCAATTCGTTTACTTATCACATGTTTAAAGGGCTAGTGAAATTAAAATGGTTCTCATTACCTAATTTATTGACTAACAAAACCTTAGTACCTGAATTATTACAGAGTGACGTTAATATTGATAATATTGTACCTTTAGTGAAAGAACGCTTATATCAAGACCAAAGTTCGCTTCAAGATGAGTACATGAATATTCACCTCGCATTGAAAAAAAATGCCAGTAGAGAAGCTGCGAAAGCTGTTATGAGCCTAATGTCAAAATGAGTATTACCAGTACGGCAGATATAAATAAAGCCAAGACTAAAAAAATATCCAAACCGAAAAAGATTTTTTCTCCTTTTGAATACCCTATTGCTTATTGTATTGCTGGGGTTGATGAAGTGGGCCGTGGTCCATTAGTTGGTGATGTAGTTACCGCTGCAGTTATTCTTGATCCTGAAAATCCTATCAAAGGATTAATGGATTCAAAAAAGTTATCAGATAAAAAACGGCAAATACTTTCTGTAGAAATAAAAGAAAAAGCTATTTCATGGGCAATCGGTCGAGCAACGCCTGAAGAAATTGACACATTAAATATACTTCATGCAACCATGCTAGCTATGCAAAGAGCTGTTCAAGAATTATCAGTTATGCCTGATTATGTCTTAGTCGATGGTAATCGTTGTCCCACTTTTATGAGTGTTAACGGAAATATAGCCTCTCAAGCTGTTGTTAAAGGCGATGATCGTGTTAGTGAAATAAGCGCCGCCTCTATATTAGCTAAAGTCGTTCGTGACGACGAAATGCTAGCTTTAGATGAATTGCACCCTGAGTATGGTTTTGCTAAACACAAAGGCTACCCAACTAAAGCACATTTAGAAAAAATCATTGAACACGGTGTACTTGATTGCTACCGTGCGAGTTTTAAACCTGTAGCTAAAGTTATTGCTATGCAGGGTGTTCTCCCGACCAGAAGCAATGCAGATGAAGCTCAGGTGAAGTGCTAATGTCAGAGCAAGTGTTAGTCGACTCACTGGATTCAGAGCAAGAAAAATCCCAAGCAATACCGCAACCTAAATTTATTCATTTACGCGTTCACAGCGATTATTCAATGTGCGATGGTTTGAATAAAGTAAAAGCAATAATTGCTAAAGCAAACGACTTTGGCATGCCAGCCCTTGCACTAACAGATCAAACGAATCTTTGTGGATTAGTTAAGTATTATCACGCAGCACATGGCGCCGGTATCAAACCTATTATCGGTTGCGATTTTTGGGTAAAGAGTGACGAATTAGAAGATGATCTTTTTAGAATTGTCGTATTAACAACAGATAATGTCGGTTATAAAAACCTTACAGAACTTATTTCTAAAGCCTATTTGCGTGGTCATGTTCAAGGTAAAGCAGTTATCGACAAAGACTGGCTGATTGAATATGCGTCCGGGCTAATTCTATTATCTGCTGGTCGCGAAGGAGATATTGGTAAAGCGCTTATTAAAGGGAATTTAGAGCTTGTCGATGAAATGGTTAAGTTCTACCAAGCGTATTTTCCTGATTGCTTTTACCTTGAACTGATAAGAACTAACCGAGAAAATGAAGAAAACTATATTCATTTAGCCGTTGAACTTGCAGCAAAAGAATCACTTCCCGTCGTCGCGACTAATGAAGTGATGTTTATCTCTCCTGAGCGATTCGATGCCCATGAAATTCGCGTAGCGATTCATGACGGTTTTACGCTAAGTGATAAACGTCGTCCAAAAAAATACTCTAAAGAACAATATTTCCGTAGTGAAGCTGAAATGTGTGAGTTGTTTTCAGACATACCAGAAGCGCTTGAAAATACCGTAGAAATAGCAAAGCGATGTAATGTCACGGTTCGACTTGGCGAATACGTTTTACCAGACTTTCCAACCGAAGGTTTATCAATAGAAGATTACCTTGTCAAAGTTTCTGAAGAAGGCTTACAAGACCGTTTAGAGACATTATTTGATAAAGATGCGCCAGACTTTGCCGAAAAACGTAAACCTTATGATGAACGCTTAGCCATAGAGCTTAAAGTTGTTAATGACATGGGCTTCCCCGGTTATTTCTTGATCGTAATGGAGTTTATTCAGTGGAGTAAAGATAATAATATTCCAGTAGGCCCTGGCCGTGGTTCTGGTGCCGGTTCGCTAGTGGCTTATGCACAAAAAATTACTGACTTAGATCCCCTTGAATACGATTTACTTTTCGAGCGATTCTTAAATCCTGAACGTGTATCTATGCCCGATTTCGATATCGATTTCTGTATGGACAGGCGTGATGAAGTAATTGACCACGTTGCCGAGCTTTATGGGCGTGATGCGGTATCTCAAATTATTACTTTTGGTACCATGGCCGCAAAAGCTGTTATTCGCGATGTTGGTCGTGTATTGGGGCACCCCTATGGTTTTGTTGACCGGATCTCAAAACTGATCCCGCCGACACCGGGTATGACCTTAGCTAAAGCATTTGAAGAAGAGCCTAAATTACCAGAGATTTATGCGCAAGATACTGAAGTAAAAGACTTAATAGATATGTGTCGTATCCTAGAAGGTACGACACGTAATGCTGGTAAACATGCTGGTGGTGTTGTTATTTCGCCAACAACCATAACGGACTTTGCACCCCTTTATTGTGATGACGAAGGTAAAAATCCTGTTACGCAGTTTGATAAAAATGATGTTGAAGATGCAGGTTTAGTAAAATTCGATTTCTTAGGACTTCGAACGTTAACCATTTTACAGTGGGCTATTGAAATGGCTGATGTAAAATTGTTAAAAGAAGGCAAAGAGCCTATCGACATTACTCGTATCCCTTTAGAAGATCCTGCCAGCTTTAAAGTGTTACTAAAGTCAGAGACGACGGCTGTTTTTCAGCTTGAGTCAAGTGGTATGAAATCACTTATAGCTAAACTAAAACCTGATTGCTTTGAAGATATTATCGCCCTGGTTGCACTCTTTAGGCCTGGGCCACTACAGTCAGGCATGGTTGATAACTTCATCGAACGTAAACATGGCCGTGAAGAAGTAAGCTACCCCGATGCTACATGGCAACATCTTGATTTAAAACCTATTCTTGAACCCACTTACGGTATTATTTTATACCAAGAGCAGGTTATGCAAATTGCACAAGTATTGGCTGGTTATTCGCTCGGTGGTGCAGATATGCTTCGTCGTGCTATGGGTAAGAAAAAGCCAGAAGAAATGGCTAAGCAGCGTGATGGTTTTGAGCAAGGCGCTATAAATCGTGGTGTTGATGGCGAACTTGCCATGAAAATTTTTGATCTTGTTGAAAAATTTGCAGGTTATGGTTTTAACAAATCACATTCAGCAGCTTACGCACTGGTTTCATATCAAACTTTGTGGATGAAAACTCATTTCCCTGCACCATTTATGGCAGCGGTAATGTCGGCTGATATAGATAACACTGAAAAAATTGTTACCCTTGTTGATGAGTGTGGCAACATGGGTATTGATTTACTTCCTCCTGATGTAAATGCTGGCCAATATAAATTTACCGTCAATGAACAAGATCAAATTGTCTATGGTATTGGCGCGGTAAAAGGTGTCGGTGAAGGACCGATTGAAGCGATCATTACTGCTCGAGAAGAAGGAGGGGAATTCCTTGACCTTTTTGATTTTTGTGCTCGTCTTGATCTGAAAAAAATCAATAAACGTGTACTCGAAAAACTCGTTAAAGCGGGGGCGATGGATAGCCTTGGGCCTAAAAAAATTATTAATGGCAAAGAAGAGCCTCATCGAGCTCTGTTATTCGCAACCTTACCAGAAGCAATTAAGGCCGCAGATCAACATGCCAAGGCACAAGCTGTTGGCCAAAATGATTTGTTTGGTTTAATTAACGAAGAACCAGAAGATAACCGACAAGCATTTAAAGATGTGCCGGTGTGGGCCGAAGAAGTTTGGCTCAATGGTGAAAAAGAAACCCTAGGTTTATATTTAACGGGCCATCCCATTAATCGTTTTTTAGCCGAAACTAAACATTACGCAACAGGACGGTTAGTTAGTTTACAGGCTACGAGTAAAGATAAAACCACCGTTGCGGTTGGTTTAGTCTTAGGCGTAAGAGTAATAGTAAATAAGCGTGGCAGAAAATGGGCACTGGTTACGCTTGATGATAAAAGTGCCCGCATGGATATTAGACTATTCCCTGACGACTATGATAAGTTTGCTGAAATGCTGGTCAGTGATGCTATTTTGGTTTGTAGCGGACAGGTCAGCTTTGATGAATACTCTGGAGGTATTACAATGACCGCCCGAGATATCATGACCGTAGCTGATGCTCGGGAAAACTATGTAAAATCAGTAGATATAAATGTCAATAAAACTAAGGCTGGTGAAGGTTTTATCGAAAAATTTACTGAGGTATTAACACCGTATAAAGATGGTACCTGTCCAATTCGATTGTTTTATCAAAGAGATGAAGCAAAAGCTATGCTAGAATTGGGCGTACAGTGGCGAGTAACGCCAGCAGATGCTTTATTACATGAATTAAAAACCTTATTAGGCGACGAAGATGTTGCTTTAAGGTTTAAGTGAACTAGGTCACGTTAAATGGTAAATCATTGTTAAGCCCAATAAATAAATTATAACAATGTCGGTTGAGACTTTGTTATCGACTTAGTAGTTAACGCTTAATTATTAAGTACTCTATTTGAACAATCATGCTGTTAACAATAGAACGGCAGAGAACATAGGTAAGAATAATCATATGTCATTAAATTTTTTAGATTTCGAGCAACCGATTGCTGAGCTTGATGCAAAAATTGAAGAGTTAGAATTAGTGAACAATGGTCAAGAATTAGATCTTGATCTTGAAGAGCAAATTACCCAGTTGCGGGGTAAAAACTCAGAGTTAACCAAAAAGATTTTTTCTGATCTTGACCCATGGCAAACTGCTCGTGTAGCGCGTCATCCACAACGTCCGTATACACTTGATTATTTACCTCGTATTTTCACTGAATTTGATGAGCTTGCTGGTGATAGACATTACGCCGATGACCGAGCTATTGTTGGTGGCACAGCGCGTTTAGATGGCAAACCAGTAATGATTATTGGTCATCAAAAAGGTCGTTCAACGGCTGAAAAAGTTAAGCGTAATTTCGGTATGCCTCGCCCTGAAGGCTATCGTAAAGCATTACGTTTAATGCTAATGGCTGAACGTTTTAATATGCCAATTATTACTTTCATTGACACACCTGGTGCATATCCAGGTATTGGTGCAGAAGAGCGTGGACAAAGTGAAGCGATAGCAATGAACTTAAAAGTCATGGCGCGTTTGTCAGTGCCAATTGTTTGTACGGTTATCGGCGAAGGTGGCTCTGGTGGTGCTTTAGCTATTGGTGTTGGCGACCGTGTTAACATGTTGCAATACTCTACATATTCAGTGATTTCACCGGAAGGCTGTGCTTCAATTTTATGGAAAACGGCGGAGAAAGCACCGACGGCTGCTGCAGCTATGGGAATAACGGCCAAACGTATCAAAGAGTTAGAGCTAATTGATAACATCGTTGAAGAGCCTTTAGGTGGAGCGCATCGTGATATGGATATTATGGCTGCTAACTTAAAACAAGTATTAAAAGCTTGCCTTGCAGAGTTAGAAGGCTTAACAAAAGACGAATTAATTGAAAAACGTTACGACAGATTGATGTCTTTCGGTTACTGTTAATCGTGTTAAGTCGACATCGGTAAAGTGATATTGAAAACTTTACTGATAAAGTTGTAGCTTTATTTTATTTATCAAATTATCTATTTATATAAATAATGTAAGGCTGCATTTTTTGTTGATGCAGTTACAATTTACCAAGTAAACTATGATTGAAAATACGTTAAGACATTTTTTTTCAAACTACCCTACACCATCACTCCTTATTGCCTACAGTGGCGGTATTGACTCACAAGTGCTTTTACATAGCCTTGCTTCTTTAAAAAAACAAAAAGCTATTAATGCTAATGTTCGTGTTTGTCATGTAGATCATGGCTTAAGTTCGAATGCTTCCCAGTGGCAAGCATTTGCTAAAGAGCAATGTCAAAGATTTGATCTACCACTAGAAATTATTTCGGTAAATGTTCAAGCGATAGCACAACAAAGTTTAGAAGCACTAGCCCGTGATGCACGTTACCGTGCTTTAAAATCAGCCGCAAATACCGGTGATTTAATTGTTACTGGGCATCATAGTGATGACCAAACTGAAACTTTCCTGTTAGCATTAAAAAGAGGCTCTGGTTTGAAAGGGTTATCGGCAATGCAGAGTGAGATGGCATTAGGTAAACACTTATTAGTTCGACCCTTATTGAATATTTCACGAGCAGAGATTGAAGCCTATGCGGATCTGCATAAGTTAGTATGGATTGAAGATGAGTCTAATAACGATGAACGTTTTGATCGTAACTTTCTACGCCATCAAATTTCACCTAAGCTTGTAGCCCGTTGGCCAAGTATTAATAAGACCATTGCGCGAAGTGCAGAACATTGTTTTGAAGCACAGCAATTACTTGATGAACTAGCAGATCAAGACTTAGCGGATTGTCAGCAATCACTTTATAATCTTTCGGTTTCTCATTTGAATAAACTGAGTGAAGCAAGACTTAGAAACCTGTTACGCTATTTTTTATCTACGCATAAGCTTTTAATGCCGAGCCAAGAGCAATTAAAGCAAATATGTCTGCAACTTAATGCGGACAGTGATAAGTCTCCGGTTGTTCAGTTAGCCGAGTGTTGTATTAGACGGTTTAAAGGCGAACTGTATTTAACTAAAATTTTTCAAGATATTTCATCATGGCAGCAAACTATAAATTTCGCTGCTATAACGGATAACACGCCTTTAAATATTAACCTTCCTGATGAGTTAGGTGTCTTGATCTTTTCGACACGCTCGAGAGAAGAAAAAAACAAAAGGAACTGGCAAGGATTAATCAAAAAACCAACTGTTAATCAAGTAGTCTCAATTCGCTTTTCTCACGATAACCCTAAATGTTTGCCGCAATACCGACAGCACTCACGCTCCTTAAAAAAAGTATTACAAGAACTCTCGATACCGCCATGGCAAAGAAAAAGATTACCTTTTATATTTTATGACAATGAATTGGTCGCTGTAGCAGGGCAGTTTATCTGTAAGGGCTATTTAGCGGATAACGAAGAGGCAGCTTTTGCTATTTCATTGAATGGTGGTGAACCGTCTTTATAAATCCACCATGTAACGAATAAACTAGACAGTAGCGGTGAATAAGTGGTAAAAATCTTCATCGACACGTTATCTTATAATAAGAACAATAACTAAAATAAGAAAAAATATGACAACAGAAAATACTTCATTAGAAAACCAGTCACTTTTTGGCAAGCTTCAATCTATTAATATTGTAAATCAAATCATTATCGCTATTGTTTTTGGGATTGTAATAGCACTTATATCACCTGAAATTGCTAAGTCATTCGCCATGCTAGGGAGTTTATTTGTCAGCGCATTAAAAGCCGTTGCGCCTATTTTAGTCTTAGTGTTAGTCGCTTCTTCTATCGCGAATCAAAAACCTAATAGTGATGCTAAGTTAAAGCCTATCGTCGGGCTCTATTTAGTCGGTACCATAAGTGCAGCGTTAGTTGCAGTAGTGTTAAGTTTTGCCTTTCCTGTGCAGTTAACTTTAGACTTAGTAGGTGCTAATGCCAACCCACCACAAGGTCTAGGTGAAGTGTTATCAACCCTAGCATTTAAAATAGTAGACAACCCTTTTAACGCTGTTGTAACTGGTAATTTTATTGGCATTTTAGCTTGGGGCTTAGGTTTAGGTTTTGCGTTGAAAAAAGGCAGCGAATCGACAAAAGTAATGGTCCACGACTTTGCTGAAGCTATTTCAAGTATTGTCAGATTAGTTATTCGTTTTGCACCATTGGGTATTATGGGGCTAGTCGCTAATACAGTTGCAACTACTGGCTTTGATACACTAGGTGAATTTAGCCACTTAGTTTTAGTGCTGTTAGGATCTATGTTAATCATTGCGCTTATCGTGAATCCGTTGATTGTCTATTTAATTATGCGTAAAAACCCTTATCCGTTAGTACTTACTTGTTTAAAAGAATCAGGCATTACTGCGTTTTTTACTCGAAGCTCTGCTGCGAACATTCCGGTAAATATGGCGTTGTGTGAAAAGCTCGATTTACACGAAGATACTTATTCAGTTTCGATTCCTTTAGGTGCAACCATTAACATGGCTGGAGCTGCCATCACTATTACGGTATTAACACTTGCTACGGCAAATACCTTAAATATTGAAGTAGACTTTGCTACTGCTCTTTTATTAAGTGTTATCGCCTCAGTTTCAGCTTGTGGGGCTTCTGGTGTTGCTGGTGGTTCGTTGCTACTTATTCCATTGGCTTGTGGTTTGTTTGGTATCAACACTGACATTGCTATGCAAGTTGTCGCGATAGGTTTCATTATTGGTGTTATTCAAGACTCAGCCGAAACTGCACTAAATAGCTCTACTGATGTGGTGTTTACTGCTGCGGCTTCGCACCATATCACTAAAAACTTAGATTAACAGCTATAAGAAAAGGGCTTTGTTGCAATTGTACGGTTGAAAATAACAAAGCTTTACAAATTATGTTTTAAAATTGATTGAAATACCGCCATTATATTATTACTTGATGGCGGTTAATATGATGAATTCACTTTCTCAATCTTTAGTTACTAACCCTCACAAAATTTCGGTTATCCCCACTGTGAAAGCAGTGAATAGGGCGGTAACACCCCCACATCAGACAAGTAGCCAGTCAAATACTTATTCAGCGCAGCAACAACATAATCAAGTACCTTCATTCCCATCGGCTGACCGTGAAAATGAATTTATTCCTACCATGTCAATTGCTGAACTTGAAAAAGTCGTCACTACTAGCGTTCGATAAAACGTTAACGAAACCAGTGCTGACAGCAAAGCTAAAAAAGAAAGTCTTTGCCAATTAGCTAATCAGCAAGTGATTAATCATTATAATAATACACAGCAGTAAAGGCATTCATCGTTATTGTATTTAAGTGCCTAGCGAACCACTATATTTACAGGCATAATAGCCAAAAATTATACTCTCCAAAATTAGTGGAATAATATTATGCCTACCGAAAATGCTTTAAAAGCACGTAGTAATACTAGCTGTGAATTATGTACATCAACTGATAGCTTAACTGTATTTCCAGTGCCCCCTACTAGTGATTTAAGTGCTCAGCAGTGTGTATATATTTGCGGCACTTGTACTGCACAAATTAATGGCGACTCAGCGCTAGATATTAACCATTGGCGTTGTTTAAATGACAGCATGTGGAATCAAGAGCCAGCAGTACAAGTTATGTCGTACCGGATGCTGCACAAACTTTCATCTGAAAGCTGGGCGCAGGATGCCCTAGAAATGATTTACATGGAAGATGATGTAAAAACATGGGCTGAACAAGGTATTGCCGCGGCAGAACGTGAAGGGCCGACTCGAGATAGTAACGGCACTGAATTACAAGATGGCGATGATGTGACCCTTATTAAAGATTTAAAAGTAAAAGGCGCAAACTTTACGGCTAAGCAGGGCACTATGGTCCGTGGTATTACGCTAACCGATAACCCAGAGCACATTGAAGGAAAAGTAAACGGTACGCGCATTGTGTTAGTTTCGGCGTATTTGAAAAAAGCATAATAAGACTCATTTATTATAAAAAGCCCTTCAATTGAGGGCCTTTTTTATGTTCAGACCTTTCTCAGACATCCTGTCTTCCTAGATATTAGTTTATGTACGTCGATGAAAGGTCATGAAAAAACGATAACCAGCGCTTATACCTGATAACTTACCACTTTATGTTTATTCGATAGACAAAATTTATTTGATAACGGTCATTGACTTAGTTAAAAAATATCGCCATTATTTCTAATCGCATATTACTGTGCGTTTTTGTATTTATATAATTTACTTATTAAAGAACCTTAATTTATATGTTTACCATAACCATTAATACTATTGATAATTGTCTCTATCAAAATCGACTGACTGTCATAGTCAATCGTTGGTGTTTTTCTGTTATGGCAACGTATTTTTGTGGTGTTATTAAGTAAAAAATTTAACTTTTTTAGCCACAGTCCTACACTGTGGTTACGATGTTTTATCCTCAGTGTTTTACTCCCCCTAAATTATTCAATTGCTAAAACACGTTTAAAGGAGATCTAAAATGTCAGTTCCTATCGCTTATCTTGCCGTTATTATTATTTGGTCAACCACACCATTAGGCATTGTTTGGAGTAGCGAAACTATCCATCCCACACTTGCTGTTCTATTACGTATGATGATAGCTGTGCTACCTGGACTTTTATTATTAAAAGCGTTCAAAATCGAATTTCCTTGGCATAAACAAGCATTAAGACTTTATAGCTTCTCTTCCATTGGTGTTTTTGGCGGCATGTTGTTCTCTTATATCGCTGCGGGATATATTTCCTCTGGCCTTATGTCGTTGATCTTTGGTTTATCACCGATTTTATCTGGAGTTCTAAGTAAGCGTATTTTGGCTGAAGCGTCTTTGTCATTGGCGAAGAAATTGGCATTGGCTGTTGCGATCTCCGGTCTGGCAATTGTTTGTTATGACAATATTTCATTAGCAGAAGACGCTTATATTGGCATGATTTCGGTACTGATAGCGGTAAGCTTTTTTAGCTTAAGCGGCGTCTTAGTAAAAAGTGTTGAAGTTGCGATTAATCCTATGGCAACTACCGTGGGGACTTTATTATTTAGTATTCCTCTTTTTATAATAGTTTGGCTAATTTTTGATGGAACTGTTCCTTATGAAACGTGGAGCAATAAATCAATATTTAGTGTTATATACTTGGGTGTTGTCGGCTCATTAGTGGGATTTATTGCATATTTTTATGTATTACAGCGTTTAAAGGCGAGCACAGTTGCCTTGATTACGATGATCACACCTGTGGTTGCAATTTCACTCGGTGCGATACTAAACAATGAAGTGATTAATACTAATTTAGTCATCGGTGCATTGGCGATTATTACTGGCTTAGCCATTTATCAATGGGGTGACACGGTAAAAAAACATTATGGTAAAATACATGCACGATCATAAAAAAGTAACCATAGGGTTTCGGCAAGCACAACAAGCAGACATCCCATTTTTATTGAGATTGAGAAAAGCTTCTATGGGCGAGCACTTAATCTCAGCAGGATTAAATTTATCTGAACACCAGCACTTAGCACGGATTAATGAGTGCTTTCATGATTCGTCAATTATTTTGTTGGATAAGCAACCCATCGGCTTAATTAAACTCGGTCTAATGAAAGGAAAATTACACCTCCGCCAATTGCAAATATCACCTAAATATCAAGGAAAGGGTATAGGAGGTAAGGTATTAACCTTAGCTAAATCAAAAGCAAAAAACTTAAATTTACCACTTACGCTTAATGTACTGTTAGCAAACCCAGTGATCTCTTTATACTTACGCCACGGTTTTGTGGTTACCGGGCAAAATGAAGTGGAATATCAAATGTGCTGTCAGCCCTAACTATGCTAGTAAAAACGAAAAAACCAGCGAGGTATTGCTGGTTTTTTTGTTTAATACATTAAAGGTATTTAGTAAATTTTACCTTGGCCACGTACTTTATTCACATCGATACGTGTTGGCGTTATTGTGCCATCAACAAGGCCTTGGGTAGCAACTGACAAGGATTCAATAACTTTATACATAGAATCTAAGTCTAAGCTGCTAATGTCATCAGAAGTTTGATGATAATGCTGATCTTTATCTAACTGCGTACTACTAAAACTATGTGCAGGAACACCTAAGCGAGCAAGTGTTGCATTGTCAGAGCGGTAAAATAGACCTTGTTTAGGATAAGGGTCTTTATAGACTTCAGTATTTTTACTTTTCAAACGTTCATTAAGTAACTCACCTAAATTAGAGCGTTCCATACCTGTCATCCATATGGTACCTGCGCCAAATTTTGATGGTTTACCAATCATTTCAATGTTGATCATGGCAATGATGTCATCAGGGTTTAATTGCTGTGAAAAGTACTTAGAGCCAAAACCGCCAATTTCTTCGGCAGTGAAAGCGCTAAACATCAGGGTACGTTTATTATTACCTTTGCTAGCAAAGTGTTGTGCTAAGTTAATAACGGCAGATGTACCCGATGCATCGTCATCAGCACCATTGAACACCTCTTTACCGTCAGGAGTCAGGCCTAAGTGATCATAATGTGAAGAATACAAAATAACTTCTTTAGCTGTGGCAGGGTTTTTATCGGTACCCGGTAATATAGCGACAATATTGGTTAACGTTTTCTCAGCGATAGTGGTACTTGCATTCACTTCAATTGTGCTTAATTCACTGTCATCAGCTAAGGCCATAATGATAGCGCCTTGATGTTCAAGGTTTAACTTAGTTAGGCCTCGTTCGAAATATCCTTTATAACCCGCAAACATTTTGCTATGAGCAGAGTGAATAACCACTAAATGCTGGCCACCGTCATGATTTAATTTACCTATGACTTCACGCATATTATCGTTTTCACCAATAATATGCGTATTAACATCACTGATGCTTTTCCATGAAATTTCAGCGATAGTGCTAGCCATTGCTAAATTTTCTGCTGCAATTATTTTACCATTTAATGAAACAGCTAAAGCATTAGGCATGATACTCGTTACTTTAAAGGTTTGTTCAAAGCTTTTATAACCCTCAAGTGGCGTCAAGCCTATTTCACTAAAACGCTGGCTAATGTATTCACCTGCTTGGTCAATTTCTTTAGAGAAGCTTGCCCGACCTTTTAAATTATCACTGGCAAGGTAGGTTATGTCTGCTACAACTTGCTGCGCTGTCATTGGGGCAATGGTAACGGGAGGAACGGCTTGCTCACCACAAGCAGACAGTAAAGTTAGTCCGGTAAGTAATGCTATCGTTAGACGATTTTTTTTAAGTTGTCTTTTTATGGTCATTTTGTCTTCCATTATGGTTAGTGGGAATTTTACACACATTACTATTGTAAACTTGTAGTTTCAATCAACAAGGTATCGTCACCTGAAGTTAACCATAGTTGGCCATCTTGAATACTACATTGAAATTCCATAGAACGAGCTACAAGTTTAGTTAAGGCATCACATGTTTCTTGACTTACCCATTCTACGGAGAGCTTTTTGAATAAACGGAGTTTATTTTGTGATTGTTTCCACCAAGTTTCAGCACTACTGCCGTAAGTATAAAGAATGACTTTTTTAGAACGATTACAGGCTTTTTTGATCCGTTTTTCATCAAGTTGCCCCAGCTCTATCCATAATTCAATTTCTTCAGAAAAGTTTATTTGCCAAATAGCGGCTTCATCTTCATCGCTTACCCCTTTGCCAAATTGTAAGTTTTCATTGGCGTTTAAGATAAAGGCTAATAACCGAACCATCATTCTAGTATTCGTTTCAGAAGGGTGCTGGGCTATGGTTAAATTAAGCGTGTCATAATAGTTTCTATCCATATCTGACAGATGTATGGTGGCTTTATTAATTGTTGCTTTAAGTGCCATGTTTTTCCGTAATTTAAAATGTTGATATGTATCTATATTACCTCTTCTTGACTAGGGTTAATAGTTTCTCATTAGCTATTATTCATGCCATTCTAATTCATCAATCACTTTTCTAGCTTGAGCAATAGTACAATCTGTACGAGCCATTAATTGGTTAACTGTAATATCGGGTTTTATTTTTGCAATGCGAATAAGTTCATCATGGCTCAATGTTTGCCGTTGAGTAGCTAAATAGGTTGCTAGCCACTGCCAACTCGGCTCTTCTGAAGTGATGATAAAATCAATTATATTCTCTATTTGTTCAAATGTAGCCTTAAGCTGCCAGTTCCTTGAACGGCCAATTCGATACAGTTCACAGCCACAGTCACGTATTCCTGCTTTTAATGCATACGCTTTTATCACTTTTCTCAATAAAGAGGGCAGGTTAATAACGGGGACATAACTAGGTGAAGTTTTCATGCTTAAATGTTACCCCGAAAAATAAAAAACCAGCAAAAATGCTGGTTTGAAGTGTGTTAAAAATCAATTACTACCATTTTTTCTTAGGTTGAAACAACATATCCAAATCATCTTCTTGATCTTTGGCTTTTTTCGCCGCATCTTTAGCATTGGTACTCTTAAGTGCGTTAGTTATTTCTTCTAATTGACTTGTTACTTCAGCCTTTTTATTGGCTATGTATTCTGTTTGTATCGGGTGCGCCGAAAGCGTTTGCATTGCTTTTTCAAAGTATTGTCGAGCTGAGCCAAGCATTTCTTTTTGGTAAGCCATATTGCCACGTTTCAATAAACTTTCAACTCCAATTTGCAGTTGTATCGCATCAAGTTTTTTGTCTTCATGAGTGAACGTTTGAGCGTCTAGCGCTCCTTTTGCTTGCTCATGTTTTAGTGTCGCTCGTAGTCGTTTGATACATTGTAAAATACTAACAAGCTGTTGTTCGTTGTCGGGTAATACAAACTTCTCTTCTTTTTCCGAATGCGCACCAGCTAAATCTTCTGAAGCATTTAACCTTGCTTCTAATTCACCAACCTTGTTTCTTATTGATTTTGAATCAGGCAAAATTTCTTTCATCGCTCTTGCTGCATTTAAACTGCGACGATTGAGAATGTTAATAACAGTTGGATTGCTCGGTAAGTTAGCAAGGTTAACAATAAGCTCTTCACTTTCATCAATAATTGCTTTTTGTTTAGACGCTTTGAGACGATTTTCTTTTTCTTGTTTTTCTTTATGTTGCTGTATAGCACCCACGGCCACCACTATGATGACTAATGCAATTATTAAAGCAAAGATAATGCCCATAGTATTTACTACTCAGTTGTAAAAAATAAAATATCGTTAAGGCAGTCTACAAAAAATGTAAGCTTTAGCATAGCCTTATGTGATTCTTTTGTGTTTTGTTTAAAATTAATAGCGGAGAAATATGCATGCTCAGCATTGGGCATAAATTCAACTTTGCCTTAATTACTACATTAACGAGGATACCCTACTAAATAAGTAACTTCACCTCTGCTTTGTTGTAATAAAACTACATTTCATAAGGAAATGTTCACTAAATGGCAAAAAAATGAAAATTAATATGGAATAAAGTTCCATTTAAGTATATATTTTTGGCATAAGTAATTCATATCACCACTCTGAAGTATAATTATGAAACTGCAGCAACTTCGTTATATCGTTGAAGTCCTCAACAATAATCTCAATGTATCAGCTACGGCAGAAAGTTTGTTTACCTCGCAACCGGGAATAAGCAAGCAAGTACGTATGTTAGAAGATGAACTTGGCATTCAAATTTTTGGTCGTAGCGGTAAACATTTAACCCATGTTACTCCGCCAGGTAATGAAGTCATTAACATTGCGACTGAAATTTTATCTAAAGTTGAAGCTATAAAAGCGGTTGCGCGTGAGCATACTCAACCCGATGAAGGGAAATTACGTATTTCGACTACGCATACGCAAGCTCGTTACGCCTTGCCTGATGTTATTCAAGGTTTCATGAAAAAGTATTCGAAAGTCTCTTTACAAATGTCACAGGGAACACCTGCACAGATTAGCGAAGCAGCGGGTAAAGGTGATGCAGATTTTGCTATTGCTACCGAGTCCTTGCATCTGTATAACGATTTGATCATGTTACCTTGTTATCACTGGAATCGGAGTATCATCGTTCGTCCAGACCATCCATTGGCTAAGAAGCAATCGATAACGATTGAAGATCTCGCTAAGTATTCCTTAGTTACTTATGTGTTTGGCTTTACCGGCCGTTCTGAGCTTGATACTGCATTTAATAGTGTTGGTGTTGAACCAAAAATTGCGTTCACTGCTACTGATGCCGATGTGATTAAAACGTACGTTCGTTTAGGTGTAGGCGTGGGGGTTATTGCAACAATGGCCATTGACCCTAAAATTGACAGTGACCTAGTCACTATTGATGCTAGCCATTTATTTAAGTCTAGTACCACCAAGATTGGATTTAGAAGAGGGACTTTCTTACGTGGTTATATGTTTGATTTTATTGAACGGTTTGCACCGCACCTTAATCGAGATTTAGTCACCAAAGCCGTACTATTAAAGAATAATACCGAAATTGATGAAATGTTTGCGAAAATAAAATTGCCACAACGCTAATATTAAGCAGAGATTGAAATAACAAAAAACGACTGTGAATAATATTCACAGTCGTTTTTTATTGTTTAAAAAAGCGCTATCAGCAATTAACGATTTCTTGGTAATTACTGATTATAAAGTTTACTAACACTCAATGATGTTAACGGCTAGGCCACCACGTGACGTTTCTTTATATTTTGTTTTCATATCGTTACCCGTTTCCCACATAGTCTTTATCACTTTATCTAAGGGGACTTTATGGTTACCTGTGCCGCGTAAAGCCAAGCGTGAAGCATTTATTGCTTTCACTGACCCCATTGCATTACGTTCTATGCAAGGGACTTGGACTAAGCCACCGACAGGATCGCAGGTTAACCCTAAGTTATGTTCCATACCTATTTCAGCTGCATTTTCTACTTTGTTAGGTGTACCACCCATTATTTCGGTTAATGCGCCAGCGGCCATAGAACAAGCTACGCCGACTTCACCCTGACAACCTACCTCTGCACCAGAAATAGAAGCATTGGTTTTATATAAAATACCTATGGCTGCAGCCGTTAATAAATAGCGAACACAGGTATCTTCATCAACAGGTTTGACGAATTTATCGTAGTAACTTAATACGGCCGGAATAATACCAGCGGCACCATTGGTTGGTGCTGTTACTACACGGCTGCCTGCGGCATTCTCTTCATTGACAGCCATAGCAAATAAATTTACCCAGTCCATTGCTGTTAGTGGATCGTTATTGTTTTCAACCGATAATGACTTATAGAGAGCAGGAGCTCTGCGAGCAACTTTTAAACCGCCAGGTAAAATTCCTTCCGTTTTAATACCACGATCAATGCAGTCTTTCATTGCTTGCCAAATGTTGACTAATTGCTTTCTAATCGTCGCTTCATCAGCTAAGCACTTTTCATTGTCCATCATCAGCGTGCTTATGCTGATATTTTTCTCATTAGCTTCGCCAATGAGTTCGAGTGCAGTTGAGAAATAATGTGGGCGTTTGATATTATTATGAAGAGATAAAGCTTTGTCTTTTTCTACTTCAAAGTCGCAAGCGTTGACAATAAAACCGCCGCCAATTGAATAATATGTTTGTTCTAGTAATAAAATACTTTCTTGACCTGGCAGCTCAGCATAAGCGAAAATTGTCATTGCATTAGCGTGCGCAGGTAAGGTTTTACGACGATGAAAAACAATGGCATTATTTTTAGGGAATGAAACAAGGTGCTCACCATTAAGTGAAAGCTTTTGGCTACTTACTACTGTTTCAAGAATAGTATCAATTGATTCGACTGCAATTGTATCTGGGTTTTCACCGGATAAACCTAGAATAACAGCTTTGCCAGTACCATGGCCGATCCCTGTTTGACCTAATGAGCCAAAAAGTTCACATTTAACGCGAGTTGTATTGGTTAATTTATTTTCTTTTTTAAGTTGTTCAACAAATAACTTCGCAGCCTTCATTGGTCCAACGGTGTGAGAACTTGACGGGCCAATGCCAATAGAGAACATATCAAATACACTAATCATACTAAAACCTGCATTTATTTCGTTAAACTTATCGAAAGATGGGATTATCTTCGGTAATTGTAACTTAAAGCTATCATCATGAAAAACAAAAAACAGTTTAATTATAGATGTAATTATAAAACTATTGTAATGCTTATGATAAATGAATGGCTAAATCTTTAAGCATTACTGCCGTAGCACCCCAAATATTATGATGATCGAACGGCATAAAATGAATGAAAAAAGGTTGATGCTGACGCTCTATTTTGATTGCATAATGGTTATCGAAATCGAGAAAGTACTGTAATGGCACTTGAAATATTTCATCGACTTCATTTTTATCAATAACATAATCTTGCTGTTTACTGATAAAAGCAATGATAGGAGTAACCACATAACCACTGATAGTTTCATAAGGATTAAGCTGACCAATGATATTAATTCCGTGACTATTCAGGCCTATTTCTTCTTCAGCTTCCCTGATTGCAGCGGCAGTAAAGCTTTCATCAAAATCTTCAACTTTACCGCCAGGGAAACTTATTTGCCCTGGATGGTGTTTTAAATGTGCCGCGCGCTTGGTAAAAACTACCGATAGTTGCTGGTTTTCTTCAATTAACGCAATAAGCACCGCGGCAGGTTTTAACGGCGCTTGATGACGATATTGATGTAAAGAATCAGCTAATGATGACAATTGAAACTTCTGTAGAAACTCATTTTTTGTCATTATATGTTAACTCGTCTTTATGTTAATTACTTAGCTTTAATAGAAGTTTAAAAAGAATAAATTCAATATTATAAGGCTGATAATACCGGCAGTATTTTATTTACTTTATCGAAGGTTTCCTGATATTCACAGTCTACCTTTGAATCAGCAACGACACCTCCTCCGGCCCAGCAATAGATGTCTTTCTTGGCTGAATTGTTACTTTTTTCGCAAAGCAGGGTACGAATAGTAATGCTAGTATCCATATTGCCACATGCCGAAATATAACCAATGGAACCGCAATATATACTGCGTTGATGCGGTTCAAGTTCATCAATAATTTCCATTGCTCTGATTTTTGGAGCGCCGGTAATGGAGCCACCAGGAAATGAGGCAGCTAATAAATCCGTGGCTTTATAAGGATGCGCTAGTTCACCTTCAACCGTACTGACTAAATGATGAACAGCAGGAAAGCTTTCAATGTCGAACAAACTGGGAACTTTGACTGTGCCGGGAATACACACTTTACTGATGTCATTCCTAAGGAGATCAACAATCATTAAATTTTCTGCTCTGTCTTTTTCAGAATGTTTTAAATCAATAGCATTTTGCTGGTCAGTCTCAGCGTTATTACTGCGCGGCTTAGTCCCTTTAATTGGCTTACTTTGCACTTTATTACCACGTTTTTGTAAAAATCGTTCGGGAGAAATACTTAATATAGCGGCATCACCAAAACGCAAAAAAGCAGAAAACGGCGCTTGGTTTTTTTCACGTAATGCGCAATAAGCAAGGAACTCATCTCCTTGATACTGGGAATGAAAGCGTTGGGCTAAGTTAATCTGGTAACAGTCGCCCGACAATAAGTAATCTTGCACTTGCTGGAATTTTTTATCATAACTCTTTTTACTTATATTCGATTGCCAAGCAGATAATAATGAGAAATCATCAGCTTTTCGAGTGTTAACATATTGTGTTAATTGCTCTTCAATTGAAAGTGAAATACTTTGCCGTTGATGTTCCGGACAAACCAACCATAACATTTGTTTTTTATGATCAAAAATAAGCGCTTTAAAGTAAATGCCCACTGACATTTCAGCTAGCGATATATCTTCAGTTGTTTGTTGTGGTAATACTTCGAAACGTTTACCTAAATCATAAGCAAAGTAACCTACGCATCCTGCCTTAAAGGGTAAATGATGAGCCTCAATATGAGCATCACTAAAACACTGTTGTTGTATTTTTTCTATAAGGATTAAAGGATTTTCATTACTGTTTTTTATTTTGCTTTTTTTTAGCCAATTAATTTCAGTGTTTTCGCCATGTGTTGTTAGTGTTACTTCAGGTTGCCATACTATAATGTCGAAATTACTATCTACATGAGCAGTCGCTTTTTTATTGCAACAAGAGTCTAGCCACATCGCCCACGGTTGATCGCTAAAAGCAGAAAAAATAGCTTTCATATCCAGAGATTTGTCTACGATAAAAGGCTTTGCGGAAATAGTGAACATGGCGGAGTTTACTCGATAATAGGGTGGTAGCTCGATAACAAGCAGGGTATGATATCGGCAATTTTTTAACTTTCAACCATTATAAATTATCTTATACTAATAGGTAACGTATTTAATGCAGTTGAACGACATTTGTCGATTTGCATATATAGAGAGACCCTTATGGCTATCATTAAACAACAAGATTTAATTGAAAGTATTGCTGATGCACTACAATACATTTCTTATTATCACCCGCTTGACTTTATTCAAGCGTTAGAGAAAGCATACCATAAAGAAGAAAGTACAGCCGCAAAAGACGCTATCGCACAAATACTCATCAACTCTCGCATGTCGGCGCACGGCCAACGTCCTATCTGTCAAGATACCGGGATTGTTACCTGTTTTGTAAAAATAGGAATGGATGTTCAATGGGACAAAACAGACTTAACTGTGCAACAAATGATTGATGAAGGGACACGTCGCGCTTATTTAAATCCTGACAATCCATTACGTGCCTCTATTGTCAAAGACCCTGCAGGCGCGCGTATTAATACTAAAGATAATACGCCATCAGTGGTGCATATTGATATGGTGCCAGGTGGCGGCCTTGAAATTATGATCGCAGCTAAAGGCGGTGGTAGTGAGAATAAATCCAAAATGGTGATGTTAAACCCAAGCGATTCTATTGCTGACTGGGTAGTGAAAACATTGCCAACCATGGGGGCTGGTTGGTGTCCACCTGGCATGTTAGGCATAGGTATTGGTGGCACAGCTGAAAAAGCAGGTGTGCTTGCTAAAGAAAGCTTAATGGACCCAGTTGATATTCAAGATTTAATCGATAAAGGTGCAGAAACCGCTGAAGAAAAACTGCGTTTAGAAATTTTTGAACGCGTTAATAAGTTAGGCATTGGTGCACAAGGTCTTGGCGGTTTAACGACTGTGGTTGATGTTAAAATTAATTCAATGCCAACCCATGCCGCTTCAAAACCTGTGGTGATGATCCCAAATTGTGCGGCAACTCGTCATGTACATTTTCACTTAGATGGCTCAGGCCCTGCAATTTTAACACCACCAAAATTAGAAGACTGGCCAGAAATCACCTGGGAAGTGGGCGAAGACGTGCGCCGTGTTAACGTTGACAACTTGAAAAAAGCAGACATTAGTTCATGGAAAACAGGTGAAACAGTTCTACTCAGTGGTACTATCTTAACCGGACGTGATGCCGCTCATAAACGTATTCAAGATATGTTAGCAAAGGGCGAAAAATTACCGGTCGACTTTACCGATAAGTTTATTTATTACGTAGGCCCAGTAGATGCTATTGGTGACGAAGCCGTTGGTCCCGCGGGTCCTACTACGGCAACACGTATGGATAAATTTACTGAAATGATGCTTGCTGAAACAGGCCTACTCGGCACTATTGGTAAAGCTGAACGTGGCGCAGCCACCGTTGAAACCATTAAAAATCATAAGTCAGTATATTTAATGGCTGTTGGTGGCGCGGCGTATTTGGTGTCTAAAGCCATAAAAAAAGCGAAAGTTGTCGCTTTTGAAGATATGGGAATGGAAGCTATTTACGAATTTGAAGTTGAAGATATGCCTGTTACTGTGGCGGTAGACAGCTTAGGCGAATCAGCTCATGTAACGGGCCCTGCTATTTGGAAAGCTAAAATTGAAGTACTTGATGCTAAACTAAAAAGCTAATATCTCTATATTTAACATGAGTTTCTTAAAGCGCCTTTGGGCGCTTTTTTATTTAGAGAGCAGTAAATTTTCTATTTTGTGTCTACACTTAAATGAAATTGAAATGAATTAAAAAAACCTACTAATAAATTATGATAGAGACTAAGTTGCGTACTGTTACGATTATTTATTATTGTGATAATTCACTTGAACTGATGCATCATGTGGGAGCCTTTCCACAAAATAAAAGTGGTCGAGTGATTATTTCTAACGAATTTAAAGTAGAAAAGTCAATTGTTGCCGTCTGCGATGGAGAAATAACTATCCTTAATAAAGTGGGAGACCGTATTCATTTGATCAATGATTATTAAAACATCACCGCAAAGTATATAAAAATAAGCTTAACCTAACTAATTATCTATGGTTTAATACTGATAATATTTACAGTGTTATTGTGTGGTTTTATGCTTGTTAATGATCTCTCTTCCTTCTTAGACAAAATCCCTGCAGAGCTGTCTATTACCTTCATCGTCTTTTTAGTTGTTATTTCATTCAGTGTAAATTTTGTTTTATTTTTTAAGGTAAATAAACTGTCTAGACAAGTTTGCTCACAAGATGATAAATCTCAACAAATTCTTGAAAAAATTGTACTTTCATCAGAGTTGTCAGGGACGTATCAGCAGCAACTCCAACAGCAATTAGCCTTTAACCATCAGCAATTGGCTAATCAGCAAAATGCGTTAAAAGCTTATTTCGAACAGCAAATATCTGACTTTAAAATAAAATTACTACACCAGCATGCCGAGCAGGGCACAAAACAAATTAACAACTTGCATGCGAACAGCGACAAGCTCAATCGAGTACTACATGAGCATCAAACGGTATTTAATCAAAATCAACTAAAGTCAGTTGATCAACTTGTTGAACACCTCAATAAAATTACTCAATTGAGTCGTGAAGACTTAACTAAATCGTTGCAAGCCTCAAGTGAACAAATGACCAAACGTATCGACCAATTAACGGTTTCAACCGATATGCGTTTGAAAGAGATTAGTGGGCAAGTCGAGAAACGTTTAGCTGAAGGTTTTGACAAAACGACCAAAACATTTAATGATATTTTACAGCGTTTAGCATTAATTGATGATGCACAGAAAAAAATAACCGAGCTGTCGAACAACGTCGTTAGCTTACAAGAAATACTGAGCGATAAACGCTCACGAGGTGCTTTTGGTGAAGTACAACTTAACAGTCTTATCCGTAACGTTATGCCCGAACAACACTTTGCTATTCAGCACACTTTATCAAATGGTAAAATTGCCGATTGTATTTTATTTTTACCTGAGCCTACCGGCAATGTTGTTATTGATTCAAAGTTTCCGTTAGAAAACTATAAAAAGATGATGGACAATCAATTAGGTGAACATGACCGAAAAGCGGCTGAACGTCAGTTTAAAACCGATATAAAAAAACATATTAATGATATTAGCGATAAATACTTAATTGAAAACGAAACTGCGGACGGCGCTATTATGTTTATTCCCGCTGAGGCAATATTTGCTGAGATTCATGCCCATCAGGGGGACTTAGTTGACTACGCCAATAAGAAGCGAGTTTGGTTAGCTTCGCCAACAACGTTAATGGCGATATTAACCACTTCACGTTCTGTGTTAAAAGATGAAGCAACAAGAAAACAAATACATGTTATTCAAGCGCACCTGTCGTATTTATCACAAGACTTTGGCCGCTTTAAATCACGCTTTGCTAATTTAGCTAAGCATATCGATCAAGCTGCTAACGATGTGAAGCAAATTCACACGTCTGCCGATAAAATTGTGTCGCGCTTCGATAAAATAGAACAAGTAGACTTGCAAAGTAGTGACAATGACTCTTTTGATCAAGTAAGGGATAAAGTTACCGATACTGATGATAAAGTTACCGATAGCGCCGCATTATCTCTTTCATAACTCGCCATATAATTTCACTAACGTTAAGCGTTTGGAGTAAATGTTGTCGCAAATGATTAAAGGACTCAAATCACTTTTCTTTAGCTTAACCTTTTTTTCCTTGGTTTATTATGGTGTGGTAAAAAGCCAAATATTTTGGCTGAAACAAATTGTTATCATTGAACAATTACTGTTAGTTTTTTTAGCCGTTATTATTGTTTTTGCGAGTTATTTTAACCGTAGCCGCTTGGCTTTTTTATCTATGTTATGGTTAATTTACTACGGGGGGTTATCTTTCACGCCTCCATGGTCGAATTGGTTAGCGGTTCATGGCGACTGGTTAATGCTATTTGGCTGTTTCTGTATATTGTTATTATCAATGATAAAAGATCGCGGTGTGGTCTCAATACATGGTTTTTATCGTTTGGTCTTTATCATCATGGCTGGTGGGGTTGCCTATCTCTGGTTATCGACCAACGAAGCTATAATTGCCTTGCTTCAATCATTAACAAATATCGACTCTTTTAAAAAATATCTTCTGGTAGAGTTACCTATTATTTTATCTGTTGTTATTTCTTTTTGGCGAACAGTTAAACGCGCAGATTTGGTGACATCAGCTGTTTTTATATCTCTGCTCGTATGGATTTTACATCATTATCAACTAATCAACCTACCGATAAGTTTACTGTTAATGCTGTTAAGTGTGCATTACCTTTTCGTCATCGTGATAGACGCCTATTTTCTTGCTTATCGAGATGACTTAACGGCATTGCCTTCCCGAAGAGCATTGAATCAGTTAGCGCTATCGTTAGGGCGAAAATATACCGTCGCTATGTTAGATATTGACCACTTTAAAAAGTTTAACGACACCTATGGGCATGATATTGGCGATCAGGTATTAAAACTCGTTGCAGCAAAAATTGGCAAGGTTAAAGGAGGTGGTAAAGCCTTCCGTTATGGCGGAGAAGAGTTCACTATCGTTTTTCCAAGTAAAACAATTGAACAAGCATTACCCGAGTTAGAAGCCGTTCGCCAAGCAATACAAGATTACAAAATAGTGATTAGGCAGCCACAACGAAAAACGAAACAGCAACGTAGTTCTAAGAAAGGCGCTAAGAATGCTGACTTTAAAACCGTCAACGTTACTATCTCTATCGGCGTGGCTATAAGAGCTGACAAGCAAGGCTTTGAACAAGCGCTGAAATGCTCAGATCAAGCACTATATAAAGCGAAAAAAACAGGTCGAAATAAAGTGAGTTACTGATAAAACCAATAAGAGTAAAGATAGGGATGTCATATTAGGAAGTCATAAATTGCTGGAATCGTCACCCTGAATTTATTTCAGGGTCTTATCTTTAAGATATTGAAACAAATTCAATATGACGAAAACCAAGAGTAGTTCTTGTTTACCAATAAGCTTTAATTCAAAATTGCGACATTAACAAAAACAACGGTTAATAATAATGGGCAAACGAACCGTAAGTAATTACCCCATACCGGTAGCCATTTTCTTCCTTCTTGCAAAGCTTTATCGCGAAGTTTATTACCGCGATTCCATAACCAACCAACGACGATAAAGTAAAATAAACAACTCAAAGGTTGCATTATTGTCGTTAATACCCGAATAACCAAAGCAAATAAGTCATCAAAGAAAGTAATTAATACCATGCTAGCGCAAAGTACAATAAACGATACTAACCAGGTTGCTTTTGAACGAGTAAAGCCTTTATCTTCAACTAAATATGAAACGGGTACTTCGGTAGATGAAATAGTCGATGTTAATGCGGCAATAGATAACAACAAGAAAAAGCCACTTGAAACAATTAAGCCGACATTACCCATAGAGTTGAACAGTGCCGGGAGAATATTAAAAATTAACTGACCTTCACCAATGAGTTCGTTGTCGTTAAATACCTCTAAACCAGCTTCTTGAGCAACAAATAAGGCAGGAATGATGAGGAGACCCGCCATAAAAGCAATACAAGTATCAAGTGCGGTAATTGATATTGCTAACTTCCCGATATCTTTATCTTTTTTCATGTATGAACCGTAAACCATCATGCCACCGACACCAATTGATAACGAAAAGAAGGCTTGCCCCATCGCCGAGATGATTAATTTAGGGTTAGTAACTTGTGAAAAGTCAGGGATCAAATATAGCGCTAAGCCTTTCTCTGCGCCGGGTTGTTGAAGAATATAAATAATTAAGCAAAGTAACATCACCAATAATAAAGGCATTAAACGGGCTGACCATTTTTCAATACCGGCATTAACACCTTGGTGAATAATTGCGGCGCCTAATAAAATAAAAAGCGGAGTAAATAATATGTTTCGTTCGATGCTTGAAGTGGCTAACCATTGTGAAATTGCAGTTAAACCGGCCAGTTCAGTTATTGCAGAAAGTGCATGAGCAAGCATCCAGCCTGCAACAATGGTGTAAAAGCTTAACATCATCATCGCGCCACATAAACCGATTAAACCGGCATATTTACCCACCATTGGAAAAGTGTCTTTACATGCTTCTTTTAGTGCGGCTACGGGGTTTTTCTGAGCTTGGTTGCCAATATAAATTTCAGCATATAAAGCGGGCAGGGCTAATAAAACAGTTACTAATAAATAAACGAATAAAAAAGCGCCACCACCATTATTAGCCGCTTGAGTAGGGAATCCCCAGATATTACCTAAGCCTATGGCAGAGCCCGCAGCTGCTAATACAAAACCGATACGGGAATGAAATGAGTCTCTAGTTGTTGTCATATATTATTGAATTCATATTGTTTTTATTTGCAGATTAGCTTACCGAGTTCAGATCATATAGCAAAGGTTTTTTAAAAATATGTTGATTGTAACTGTAAAGGTTCAGTAAACCGTATTCAAAACTTGCTTTCAATAATATCATCCCAATATTGTCTAAAGTTCGATATCCTATAGTAAGTACTCAGAGGAAACTCCGCTATGCTACAATTTCAAATTATTCCTGTTACTCGATTTCAACAAAACTGTACATTGTTTTGGTGTGATTTAACGAAGCAGGCGGCGGTTATTGATCCCGGTGGTGATATCGAACTCATCATCAATGCTATAACGGAGAAAGGTCTCACCTTGGCTAAGGTTTTGTTAACTCATGCACATATTGATCATGCTGGAGCAACAACGCCATTGGCAGAACATTTTAGTGTTGATATTGAAGGACCCCACCAAGCAGACCAATTTTGGATAGATTTAATTCCTGAGCAAAAAGAACAGTTTGGTTTTCCACATGCGGAATATTTTCAACCAAATCGCTGGTTAGCACAAAATGACACGGTAACTTTTGGTGAAATCACCTTGGAAGTGTATTTCTGCCCGGGCCATACACCTGGCCATGTGGTCTTTTTTCATCGCGAATCAAACCTTGCTCAAGTTGGTGATGTATTATTTAAAGGCTCGATGGGACGAACAGATTTTCCGCGTGGCGACCATGCTACGTTAGTTCATTCTATTCGAGAAAATCTTTTTCCTTTAGGTGATGATGTCAGGTTTATTCCGGGTCATGGCCCGATGAGTACTTTTGGCGAAGAGCGCCGGAATAACCCCTTTGTTGGTGATAACGCCCCTTAACTTTATTTTTAGAGATTGTTTTTATGAGTTCTTTTATCTTTCGCACACAACGTCAATTAAAAAAAATAGATTCTAGTCCTATTTTTCAGTGGTCAATCATAGCGGTTATTATTTTTTCAGCGTTACTTA
Organism: Colwellia sp.; assembly: GCA_013215385.1. Taxonomy (GTDB): domain Bacteria; phylum Pseudomonadota; class Gammaproteobacteria; order Enterobacterales; family Alteromonadaceae; genus Colwellia_A. The sequence continues at coordinate 167,557 of JABSOY010000012.1, read as the reverse complement.
TTGGCGCTAAAACGCATGATTTACCGATACAAATTGTCAAAATATTGGCATTCTTGGATAGTGCCATTACTGTGTTTTTTGTCATTGAATTAACGATACGTTTTATGGCGTTTCCTAATAAAAAAGACTTTTTAAAAAATGGTTGGAATGTTTTTGATACCTTAATTGTTATTGGTAGTTTGATACCAACAGGTGGTTCTGGTGTACTATTAGCACGTTTATTACGCGTATTCCGGGTATTGCGGTTAGTTTCTATGGTTCCAGAACTGCGTTTATTAATTAATGCGCTTATTAAAGCTATACCCAGAATGGGTTATATTGCCTTATTAATGTTTGTTATTTTTTATATTTACGCAGCGGTAGGGAGTATGGTATTTCATCAGATTAATGAAGTATTATGGGGGGATGTTTCAATTTCGATGTTAACACTATTTCGTATCGCAACCTTCGAAGATTGGACTGATGTTATGTATGAAACTATGGCGATTCATCCTCTTAGTTGGATTTATTACTTATCCTTTATTTTCTTAACCGCCTTTATTTTCTTAAACATGATGGTTGGTACTGTTTTAGAGGTGATGAGTGAAGAGCACGAAAATTTTCGAGCAGAGCAACACGGTGAAACAGGGGAGGGCGGCGAGCCAGCGAGCCGCGCACAAATTGACCGACTTGAAATAGAACTAGCAGAAATAAAAGCTTTGTTGTTACAAACTAATAACGTTAATCGCTGATAACCGAATTAACTGTACTTGTTTCTGTGAATCGTCAGTCTACGGGTACAGTTATTTTAAATCCATTTGCCTCATTAAGGTTTTTCTTGCTCGTTGATATTCAAAGTCAAGATTCCACAGTTTAAGTAAGTTTAAATATTCGAACGTTTCTATTTCAGATAACTCTTCAACCATCATCTCTTCAATAAGATGATTAAAACGATGTAATTGTAAGTTTGTCATTGCAAACCCCTTGCTATTAATTCATAGAATTTCACTATACTAAATGAATGTGCAGAAAATATGGATGTTTTCTGTAACTAACATTAAGCTATTTTTATGCCAAATTTATTTAACATTTAACTGGCGCTCGCAAAGTAATAATATTGCTGTTTGTGTTTTTAATAGGAAATGTATGCCATTAATTTCGCGCTATTACGGATATAAATCACATTTTTGGGTGTTTGTTCAAAAATAAAAGGTATTCTTTCCAAATATATAGATAACTTATGTGAAACTTTTATCGTTAAATGTTATAAAAGAAAAAACACATTTTATTTAAATATTTTCGGTTTTTTAAATGATTGCTTTCAAAAGAAATTTTCTTCTGTTTATTATTGTTTTATCTCAAAGTTCAATGTTTTCGGCAGATGTTTTATCTGCTGACACTAATGAACGATACCCGGCTAGCCAAAATATTGCTCAACAATTACAAGTTTTAGATAACATAACAGACCATAATAAAGCGATTGAATTTTCGCGACAGCTATCAGAGCGCGCTAATTTAACAGTTCAACAACGTATTCGTATTTTCAAGGTACAAGAGCGTAGCTACGCGGGGCTGAGTAACCACGCTCTTGCTACTCAAGTCGCTAGAAATATACAGGTATTAGCTAGGCAAAATAACCTCCCTCAAATTGAAGCTGATGCTTATAAAAGTATTGGCATTTACCATTATTTTAAAGGTGAGAATGAGCAGGCTGTTGTCGCATACCAAGCATCAATCAATTTCTATTTACAAGCGAATCAACCAGTAAAATTGGCAAATCTTTATAATAATATTGGTTTGGCACATGCGGTGATGGGAAATGTACGTAAAACCTTAAAATATTATCAACAAGCGGAAACTATATATCAGGCAAAAGGCTCAGAAGCTGACAAAGCCGATATTCGTTATAATATTGCCGGTTTGTATTTACGGCTAAAACGCTATGATGTTGCTATTGAACTCTACCTTGATGTTATTAAGATATTTGCTGATGCCAATCAGAATCTTATGTTGGCAAAAGCACGTGGTGAACTTGGTACAACTTATAAATACTCAGGTGAATATAAGAAAGGTTTAGCCCTACTATTACAAGCAATTACTTATTTTGAAAAAGCTGATGACTCATATAACTTAGCAGCATTTTCTCATAATATTGCCGGGCTTTACAATATGATGAACCAGCCTATTAATGCGATAAAATATGCCAACAATGCTATTGAAATTGGTAAGAACACGGGTCACAACAATGCTTATAGTGGTGGTTTATTTTGCTTAGCTAAAGCACAGTTCTCACTGGGTTATATTGATAAAGCTTACAATAATTTATTATTATCTAATAATATTGCTGTAGAAATGAAGAATCAAAATCAACTAAATCACAATACGGCTTTGTTTTCATTGATTTATGCCGCACAAGGTAGAACTCGTCAGGCAGTAACGACTTATCAAGAGTATCTTAAGCAAACAACAATAATTGCCAATAATGCGTTAAATATCCAGCTAGCTGAATTTGAAGCAAAACAATTAAAACAACAAGTTAATCAACTCCAACAGAGTAAAGAACTGCAAAGATTGCAAAACGAACAAGCTGAACAACAACGTAACTTTAGTATTGTTGCTGCTATGTTTATTTTAGTTGTAGTTTTCTTTATTTTTAGTCGTAATCTCGATAAGCGTTCAAAATTAAAATTGTCCAGTAGAGTCAAAAATCGGACCCAAGAATTAGAGTTATTAACCAGCGAATTAGTGAAAGCTAATGCAATTAAAAGTCAGTTTTTGGCGAATATGAGTCATGAAATAAGAACACCACTAACCTCAATAATTGGCCAAGCTGAAGCTATAACTCAGGGGGATATAGATGATGACTTCTTGCATAAAGAAGTTGAAATTATTCATGGCAACAGTCTACATTTATTGGAATTAATTAATAATATTTTAGACTTAAGCAAAGTCGAAGCGAATAAATTAGAGTTAGAGTTGGTTGAACAAGACTTACAGCATATTTTGTATGAACTGGCGACTATGTTTACTAAGCAAGCCGAAGAAAGACAGCTTACTTTTGAAATTATTCATAGCTTGCCTTACCCATTTATACTCAAAATCGATAGCTTTCGCTTAAAGCAAATTTTAATCAACCTGTGTTCAAATGCCATTAAATTTACTCATAAAGGCACGGTCACTCTGAATGTTTCTATTCACCAACATGAACTGATATTTGCTATCAAGGATACGGGCATCGGTATGAGTGAAACACAAATACGCGGTGTTTTTGAAAGCTTTACCCAAGGAGATAGTAGCATTAGTCGTCGCTTTGGTGGCTCAGGGTTAGGACTTTGTTTATCTGATCAGTTAGCCAAACTGATGGGAGGGAACATTGCGGTGACAAGCGTTTTAAATCAAGGTAGCACTTTTACTTTATCACTTGAGTGCGACCAGCTTGAAGAATCCGATATCGCACCTATTAGTATCGATGTTAGTAAGTTTGAGCAGCCATCAAACGTTGATAACTTTAGTGGACAAGTTATTTTAGCTGATGATCACGACGATAATCGCAGATTAATTGCACGTTTATTAAGCTCTTTAGGCCTAGATGTACTTTGTGCCAGTAATGGTAGAGAAGCGGTTGAACTATGTTTAGATAGTTCTCCTAAATTGATTTTAATGGATATTCAAATGCCAGAAATGGATGGTCTTGAAGCCTTCAAAGTTTTACGTCAACAAGGTTGTGTTCAGCCTATTGTTGCATTAACGGCCAATGCGATGTCGCATGAAATTGAAAAATATCTAGCCTTAGGTTTCGATGGCCATCTAAAGAAGCCGATTGAACGAAAACTTTTTATCGCAACTATTGCCAAATACTGTGGTGACAGTGTCGATGAAAACAAAGCTCAAGAAACTATTGCTGCTGTTGATATGTCTGAACTTGTGGCTGAATTTAAGTCGAACTTAGTCCTTGAGCAGCAAGATTTAATTCTTCTCATCAAGAATAATGAGTTGGATAAACTTGCTCGTCTTGCCCATAGAATAGCCGGCGCCGCACAAATGTTTGGCTTTTCTCTTGTTTCAGTGAGTGCTATTAAACTTGAAAAAAGCATTAAAACCGGAAATTCTCAACAAATTAGTGACACGGCACAAAGTTTACTCAATGATATTGACCAAGTCCTGTGGTAACACATTAAACCTCTTCTAGATAAAAGAACACTTGGTTTATTGGCTGTGCAAATACATTTGATATTTTGAACGCCACTTCCAGAGAAGGCGAGTACTTACCTTTCTCAATAGCAACAATGGTTTGTCTTGATACTGAAACGGTATCAGCAAGCTTTTGCTGAGTCATTTCATTGTGCTCAAAGCGTAACTTTCTAATGTTATTGGTAATAACGTTAGCCATATTAATAGCCTCGACGGTAAGAGATTAATTTCACTAATGAACAGATAATCTCGGCAAGTAAAGCAAAGGCAATGATTAAATGCATAATTTCATATTCTTTAGCTAAACCTGGCATAGAAAAAGTAAATTGTGACAATACCGGAAATAGAATGTAGAAAGTCACACAAAACGAACCAAATATTAATATCTGATAAGCATATGAGTTTGCACGCATTGAAATCAGTTTATCTCGCTCATCACTTTTATCATTTGCTTCTTTATGTTTAACAATAGCAAGGATAATTTGCAATACTATCTCTAAAAAAATGGTATACATTACTGCACTGAACAGTAAGCCATACATAGCCTCAGTAGAGAACGATTGCTGTTGATATAAATGGATTACTCCCCAAGTATAATTCCCCCAAATAGCCAATGTGATCAGTAGTGAAGCTAAAATGTTACTTTCTTTATAAGACATAATTATTCCTTTTTATATGACAAGCAAATACGACTTAATGTCAGGTATATTTGACATACAACAAGGTTAAACCTTAAACACATTCATGTCAAATATTTTGTACATGAAGGATGGTTTATTATACTTTTAAAATTTATTTATAGGTTGCGAAGGTTCTACAATTGATGATTTTCATATAGAGAGAAAAGCGGTTAATCAAAAATACATTCAATAAGTGAGCGTCATTTATAAATATAGGCGGCAATTAACTAGAGCAGTGTCACCTTATTTTGTGTTACTGGTAGGCTAATAAGGTATATCTCTATTCAGGCTAAAGGCAAATATATATCAGTGATCATCTCATGTTCACTCACATCAGGATAAAAGCTGACTCGTTCAAAAAATAGCGGGAAATCGCGTAAACTCACCTTTTGGCGAGTCAACCATTCGCCATATAGGTAGCCAATAATTTCTGGAAATTGTTCATCACTTCCTATATGGCGAACTTTTGCACACTTTCCTGCAGGGATAACCAGTTCTGTCATTGCTGTTTCAGACGCTAAAGATTGTTCGATAGTCGAACTGATTACAAGTGGTAACTGTGCACAAAGATCAAAACGATAATCTTCAGGTTTGGTGGTAGCAGGATCATCATAAACAAGATTAAAGGTCCTACTTACTTTCGGGGATAATTTGTGCTGTTTACGCCATGTGATAAATTTTCGAATCGAATCACCTAATAAATAAGGAGCACGACGATGCTGATAGGCAGCAATATTAATTGCTGGGAAATCAACAATCTCAACATTTATTTTTGTATTGTCCACTAACGATATATTTTTTTCTTTCATGGTTTTCCTTAATTTTTCAAGTAGGTTAAGTTTTTCTTGCCAAGGGAACCAAGGGGGGGACTTTCTAAACTGTATTGGTGAAACAGCAAAGAACTTTTTAAACGCTCGAGAAAACGCTTCACTGCTTTCATAGTTTTGTTCAAAAGCAATATCAATGACTTTTTTGTCATTTCGAAAAGCTAATTGATAGCCGGCCTGTTTTAAACGTAATGCTTTGATGTATGCCGTGGTGCTAATACCGAAATACTGACTAAACTGCCGTTGAAAATGAAATTTAGACAAACAGGCAACAGCGCTTAATTTATCGAGTGGTAAGTCTTCATTTAAATGATGTTCAATGTAAGTTAATACAAGGCATAGGTTTTCTTGATATTTCATTTTATTACTATTTAATGTCCCTTAAACAATATGCAGTTTAAGAGAAAAGGTAGCTGAAAACATGATAGATATTGCGGTCTTTTATTATTTATTTAGCTTTAGCTTTAGCTTTAGCAAGTAACAGTAACTTGTTAACCGTTTTAATATTACGCGCGGTTGATGTTAATTTTAGTTTTGTTTCAATAAGTTTATTGGTTAGTTTACTTTTACCTAAGCCATTAGGGCAATATAGATATATAACACCATTGCCCAGTACTAATTGCTCTGAGTTTGTCAGATAAGGTTGCAGACTGTTTTCTTGCTGCACTGAAATAGTCTTAGACAGAAAGAAAAAAATAATTTTACTGCCTTCTTGTTCAATATCAAGGGTGGTAAATGGCTGGTTTTCAGCGGCATTAACCAATTGTGTTGGAGTTAACATTAATACCGGTACAACAAATTGAAACTGCTGTTCAATGGCTGTTTCAATCGTCGTTTTAAGTTCTTTATCATCAAGAGAACTTTCAAAAACAACATTGCCACTTTGAATATAAGTGCTGACATTTTCAAAATTCAATGATTGATATAAGCTTGTTAATTCAGCCATTTTTATCTTTTTTTGACCGCTAACATTAATGCCGCGTAGTAACGAAATATAAGTGTTCATTGTTAATGATATTGTCCTTGTTAAAATTTAATTTTAGCTATCAATATATCTTTAAACATCAGCCAGTCGCCCATCAAGCTATATAATGGATAGGTAAAGGTTGCAGGCCTATTTTTTTCAAAAATGAAATGGCCAAACCACGCAAAGCTGTAACCAATAACGGGAATAAACCAAAGGCCTTGCCATAAAGAAAAACTAACACAATAAGCTATCAGTATTAATATCAATACTGAGCCAATAAAATGTAACCGCCGACAGGTCTTATTTTGATGTTGACTTAAATAGAATGGATAAAATTCTGCAAAGGTCTGATATTGCTTCGTTGTCATAGGTAAACCTGTTTGTTTTAAGTTTTTAGTTAACCTTGCTGGTTAATATTTTCAAACCGATTAAGATCATAGCGCCACCTAAAATACGATCTATCCAATGGCCTAAGCGTTGAAATCTTTCATTTATTTTAGGGCGTGATAATAAAACGACTACAGATGAAAACCAAGCTAATTGAATAATCATCATCCAAAGTCCATAAATCACTAAGTGTAATAAGGGTAAGTCAGGAGAAAGTACCACGGTAAATAGCGCGACGAAGTAAATAGGGGCTTTCGGGTTTAATGCGTTACATAAAAAACCTATACCGATATTTTTTAATGAGGAGTTGTTCAAGAGGAGCTTTGACTGTGTTTGCTTCGTTTTAGCAGCAGAGGGCTTGGCACGAATACCTTGATAGCCTAAATACAATAAGTAGCTGCCACCGAGTATTTTAATTAGCCATAACGTTGTTGACGAGTTGGCAATAATAGCAGCTAGACCTAAAGCAGAATAAATTATATGAATTGACAAACCTAGCGCGATACCAATGCTGCACATAAAGCCTGCTTTCTTACCATTACTTAGTGTTTGTTGAGACACTAAAATAAAATCAGGCCCGGGTGAAGCGGCAGCTAATAAATGAATCGAGGTGATTAACAACAAGCCTTGCAGTAAATCCATGGAATTCCAACTGATAAAGGACAATGGTATAAATTATCACTCATCAAGAAATTGTCAACGGTACGATGGCGATGTAGCTAGGTTTTAATTTTTAATCAAGGTTCAAAAAGTAAAGTATCTGGCTCTTCTTTACGCCCCGACATTAATAGTAGGTCTTCGCTACTGGCTAAAAAAAACGGGTGTCAGCATCACCCTATAGTTCATTTTTACCGATAATAATTCGACACTAAACTGACATGCGGGTGCTAAACGATCGCGGCCATTTTTCAATAGTACTCGGATAAATCTAATTTAACAAAAGTGTTGAATTGATAAAAATTATGGCCAATGGTTATAAATCTACAGCTTAATCATTTTATAGATTTTCTTCTTTCAATCTTGGTGTAGATTACGTTTTGTGAGTAACTAAAGTGAAAAGCTAAGACTTTTTATCAATAGTGATATTTGTCATTTGTCTAAGAGAACTTAATTTTGTATAGGCGGTTTTAGCTGATATCTAATAAGGGAAACTGCTGAACAGCTACTTCGCTGTATGCTTTATAAACAGTGTGCCTTTTGAATGCTTTGATATACATCTAGGCCATAAAATACATTCATCTCTAGGGGTGAAACAAATCGTCATGAACAATCGCGCAGGGCCTTTTATGAACTCAATTATTTATTTGCCGCTTTATTTGATTTCAGTGGTTTAAAGTGAGTTTATTCAGCGCGATTAATATGCGACATATACCGATTTTTTACTTATTTGTCCCCCCTAAAATCAATAATTATAGGCATAGCTTTTATTCTTATTGATATGAACTAAAGTTAATTAAGGCTTCCTAATATTTAAAGTGAAATATGCTATTCATAATGGACGATGATTTAAGCTTTTCTGAGTTGCTGAAGGATATATCTCTGAGTGTATGTTCGGACATTGAAATATTTAACGATCCATTCGTTTTTATTAATAAGTTATTTTCCGCTTCGGATATTATTATCCTTGATATTAAAATGCCTAAAATGGACGGCGTTGAAATATTACGCCGATTAGCCATTAAAAAATGTCAGGCGAAAATAATTCTAATTAGTGGTTTCGATTCAAGTGTTTTACATTCTTCTTCAATGCTGGCCAATGAATTAGGCCTAAACGTTGTTGCTCAAGTAACAAAACCCGTACAAGCTAAACAAATCCAAGCTATTATTAGAGATATAAATACTGAAGAAAAAGGTGTTTTAAAGCCGATTAAAGCTAATAGCTCTATTACGAAATATGCTTTATTTTCAAAAAAAGATATTCTCTATGCAATTAATAATGATCAGTTAATTTTATATTATCAGCCACAAATAGAATTAAAAACAAAGAAACTGGCTGGTCTTGAAGCGTTAGTAAGATGGAATCATCCAGAGTATGGCATCATTTATCCCAATGACTTTATTCCATTAATAGCAAAGTATCAGTTATTTGAAGAGTTAACAAACAAGGTTATCAGAATTGCTATTGATCAAGAAAAAGCGTTAAAAGGTTATGGTTACACTATTGTTATTTCGATTAATATCTCGTCGTGCAATGTCACTTCTTTAACATTACCTGAAACTTTAGAAGAGTTAATCGATAATGCTGAGTTAGAGCCATCTATGCTTTGTTTTGAGGTGACTGAGTCTGAATTAATGGGTGAACTCATTCCGTCAATGGACACCCTAACAAGAATGAGAATAAAAGGCTTTAAGTTATCAATTGATGACTTTGGTACTGGCTACTCTTCGTTACTACAACTTTATAGAATTCCTTTCCATGAACTTAAGATTGATCAATCTTTTATCAAAAATCTAATGACTAGTCCTGAATCAAAAATCATTGTCGATATTTGTATAACGCTCTCGCATAACCTGGGGATGATTGTTGTGGCTGAAGGGATAGAAGATCAAGCAACATTAGAAGAGTTAACAAGAATGGGATGTGACATAGGGCAAGGATATCACTTATGTAAACCTATGGATATTGCAAGCATACTTTGTTGGATACAGAAAAAATCAGCAGAAGGGCTGATTATTGCAGTGCAAGCAAATTCAAAATAATTTAGAGATATTAAAAGGTAAATATGAAAATAAAAAAACTGCTCATTATCATATTTGTTTGCATGTCAATTATACCGGTTTTATTCAGTTATTTTTCCATATCCTCAGAAATCAAAAAATTACATTATGATAATAATATTGCAAAAATAAATGATATCGCTAAATTGCAGCATAAGCGGATACGTCAGTTATTAAATAATAGCCATGAATCGGTAAAATTAATTGCCAGTAGAAGACAATTAAGCTTATTAGTAGCAGATATTCAAAGAACAGACTCGACAGATACAAAGAATAAAATACTCAACATACTCGATGATGTTAAAAAATCCGCAAGTAACATATTGAAATTATCGATAATTTCTTTTGATCAAAACATTATTGTTTCTACTGGTATTGAAATAAATCATCAAGATATGAAAACCATTACCTACTCAAATAGTAGCAAAGAAAATCTATTGAACATTCAAGTTTTTAAAGGAGATGAAGATAGGTTGATTGTCGGTTTTTTAGAAAGGCTTTATATCAAAGGTAAGCATATCGGTTATATATCTGTCGAGTTTTCGAGCCAAAAATTAATAAATATTATTTCAGACTACACAGGGTTAGGGCTTACCGGAGAAATAATACTAGAGGGAAAAAATATAGTCGGAAACACTATGTTGTTAACGCCAACTCGACATAATAAAAACTCAGCATTTAATATTATTACCCCAAAAGACAAATTAGATAGTCCAATTACCCACGCAATAAAAGGTGAATCAGTCATATTAAGCAATTATGTTGATTATAGATCTGTACCTGTACTTGCCATATCTCACCATATCCCTGAACTAGATTGGACAATGATAGTTAAAATTGACCATAAAGAAGCTTTTGAACAATTAAATTATTTAGAGTCTCATATTTTACAACTAGTTATATTAGTCATTGGTATTGCTCTTGTTATTTCATTTTTTTTGAGTAATAAAATATCTGAACCAATATTAGCACTGGAGCAGGTTGTTCTTGGTATAGGTAAAGGAAATATAAAGTTAAGAGCTAAAAAATCAAAGTTAACTGAAATAAATAAACTAGGTAAGACATTTAATAACATGTTTTCCGCACAATTAGCTGCAGATGTCGCCTTGCATGACGCTATAAAGCAATTAACCACTTTGAATGGACAACTACATTCTGAAGCCGAGCGCTTTAAACGATGGAAAGAATCTAACTTCATTGGCATTATCCATTCTGATGTTGATGGTTATATATTCGATGCCAATAGTGCCTTGCTTAACATGATAGGTTATAGCCAAGAAGATTTGCAAAAAGGTCGTATTGATTGGCAAAATTTAACTCCCAAAGAATTTCTCCATTTAGATATGGCTGGTATTAAAGAGGCGGAAAAAAATGGTTTTTGGACCCCTTTTGAGAAGCAGTATTTTCATAAAGATGGCCGCAGAATACCTATTCTGATTGGTGGTACATTATTTAAATACGACAGCAAAGAATTTATTGTTTTCATCATAGATTTAACCGATAGAAATAAACAATTAGATGCATTAGAAAAATATAAACGCATCATTGAAGATTCCAATGACCTGATAGCATATGTAGATATAAACTATCAGTTTAAAATGGTTAATCCTACTTATTGTAATTATCTTGGATTGTCTAAAAATCAGATAGAAAATCACCACATTATCGATGTATTAGATAAAGATCTTTTCCTTGAAACAATCAAACCACTAATTGACCGAACTTTATTGGGTGAAATTGTTAAATTTACCGGTACTATAGATTTCAACGTATTAGGCAATAAATTACTTAACGTGACATATACCCCTTATAAAAATGATGAGGGTGACATTGTCGGTTTAATTTTTAGAGGAGAAGATATTACCGAATTAGAGGAACATCGGCAGTTAATTCAATCGAGCAAAGTAGAACAATTAAAAATCATTAATAGCATGCTTGAAGGGGTATTAATTACTGATAATAAAGGGATGATTTTAACATTCAATCCTGAAGCAGAGAATATTTTTGGTTATAAAGAAACTGAAATAATCGGAAAAAATGTCTCGATATTAATACCGAGTGAGCATGCAGTAAAACATGATAGTTACTTGGTCGGTTATTTTAAAACCGGGGTGTCTGCAATGGTCGGTAATCGACAAGGACGCAGAGTATTTGCTTTACATAAAGATCAACATACATTTCCGTTAAGAATTTCAATAGCCAAGTTGCCCGAAAATAATTTAAATAAAGCCAAATTCATCTCGATTTTTCAAGACTTAACTGAGATTGAGCGGCAAAATGAAATTATAAATCGAAGCCTAAGGATGGAGTCATTAGGTAACGTAGCCGGTGGTATTGCTCATGACTTCAATAATATACTGGGTATAATTACTGGCTATTGCAGTTTGCTTATGGATATTCCGACCACCGAGAAAAATGCTCGTTATTTATCTGCAATATCAAAGGCGAGTGAAAGAGGGGCTAAACTAACTAACAATTTACTCACTTTTAGCAAAAATAAACCTTCAACCATTAATTTAATTTCTATTAATGACGTTATTCGAATGAATAAGGATATGTTAGAAACATTACTCACCAGTAAAATAACACTTCAATTAGCTTTAGATAAATCCTTATTATTGACTAGTGTTGATAAAAGTTTATTTGAAGATTTACTCTTGAATATTTCAATTAATGCCATGCATGCAATGCCTAGTGGTGGTCAATTGCAGATCAGAACAGAAAATACAGTACTGAGCGATGATGATAAATTCAACATGTCTTTTCAAGCTGGTCAGTATGTAAAACTCACCATTGAAGACAACGGTTGTGGCATGAGTGAAGAAGTGATTTCTCATATTTTTGAGCCTTTTTATACAACTAAAGGCAACGTGGGGCATGGCCTTGGTTTATCACAATGTTATGGCTTTGTTAAATCAAGTAAGGGCGTAATAACGGTTGATTCATTAGTCGAAAAAGGCTCTGTTTTTTCAATCTATCTTCCTATCTCTGTCGAGAAATTAATTGATAATAAACCGCATACGGATGTTTTGACCGATGATAACCAATTTTATGACAAAAAATATACCGCTATAGTTGTTGATGATGAAGATCAAATTCGTCTTTTAAACAGTACCGTCCTTAATAATGCCGGTTTTAGCGTTTATAACTTTGACAATGCCGCAGAGGCATTAGAGCTTTTGAGTAAACAACATATAGATGTCATTGTCACTGATGTTGTCATGCCTCAAATGGGAGGTGTAGAGTTTATAGAAAAAGCAAAGATATTGGTGCCCGCAATAAAGTACCTTTTTGTTAGTGGTTACCTTAATGAAAAAGATACAAGCCAAGCTGAAAAAATAAAACCTCTGCTGAATAAACCGTATACCAATGGCCAATTAATTACGGCAGTAAAAACGTTAATTCAATGATAGAGATTATTAATACTTTGAAAAAATGTAAATGTTCACTCTTGACTTTCTTCGTTGGATGGATAAGTTTACCTGTCGCAGCAACTGATATACCAAAGCCTTTTCAAAAAACCTTGAGCGCTAGCCTCTAATAAAAGTTGTTTTTTGCCATTATCAACACCACCAAATATTACCATGACATTAATTAAATGACCTCTTTGATACCAAGGGAAAAGTGATAAAGACAAGGTGTTTATTTAACTAACTAGTTGTTCTAATTATTAAATAAATAACCTAGTTATTATTAATTTTTGCCAGTATGAATGTTCACTTAGTTTGCGTGCCTGGTATCAGTTGATTCTTGCTGGCTATTAAGGATAATAGCCAGCTTATAATGACTTACCACTGAAACTAAACCTGCCATGCGTATTGATAAATTTATTTGTAAAAGTACGGAACTCACCAGAAGTGAAGCTAAAAAGTTACTAAAAATGGGTGATGTTCGAGTAAACGCTGAAGTTATAAAAAATCCAGCTACGCAAGTGCATGAAAATAATAGCGTAACGGTTAATGGTGAAGAGCTTACTGCACGTAACTCTCGCTATATAATGATGCATAAACCGCTTGATACTATTTGCAGTAACGTCGATGAAGTTTACCCGTCGTTACTGCATTACATCGAAGTAGATAAAGCATTCGACCTTCATATTGCTGGGCGTTTAGATGCCGACACTACGGGATTAGTATTGGTTACAGATGATGGGCGTTGGTCTCATAATATTATTTCTCCTAAGAAAGATTGTCAGAAAGTGTATCGCGTTAATTTACGCAATCAAATCAACGACGATAAAGCCGCAGAGCTTATTGAAAGATTCAAAAGTGGCCTGCAATTACAAGGAGAAGATCAGCTAACCTTGCCGGCAAAATTAGAAATTATTACTGAAAATCTCGTGTTATTGACCATTACTGAAGGTAAGTATCATCAAGTTAAGCGTATGTTTGCCGCGGTTGGCAATAAAGTTATTGGTTTACATCGCCAGAAAATTGGTAAAATAAACTTAGATGTGGAGCTAGGTGAATGGCGTTATCTAACAGAAGAGGAAGTAAATAGTTTTTAGCCAGACATTGTCATAATGGATAAAAATTCGTTATGAATTTATGTGTTTATCTAAGAGTAAATCAACGTAAAGCGCCTAACTGGCGTAACCTAATGCAGGGAATGTTAGTATTTTCTTAAAGCTTACCCTGCCAAAAGTTAACCAGCTTTTTATTAGTCATGATGATCGGCTTATCAAGTTGCAGATCGTCTCAATGCTATTAATTATTAATATCATTTTCCTTACGTATTTATCAAGTGGACCGTTGCAGGCAGTTGACTTGCTTTGAGTCACATCCATATTAAAATTTTAATTCACTAGACTATTTTTTATATTTTTACAAAAAATTAAACTTTTTTTTATATCTGCCGATTAAATAAACAATGAACAATAAAATTATAATAGGCCTGCAAAGTGGATGTGCTAATAGATGTATTACCTTCGGTTAACCGTATGAACATAGATAGTTCAAAAAAAGATAAACGACAGCGTAATAAATATAACCGGCAAATGAACTCTTCTAACCTCAAGGTGGCGAAAGGTAATGAAAATGATGTGTATGTTGCCGAATTAAAACAAGCCTTTTGGGATGGCCCTGAGCGACGTAGTAGCAATGACCGCCGTCAGCTGAAGAATAAACGAGGGCGTTGGTTGGAGTCGCGCGATAGAAAAGACCGTCGCGCGCTTGAATCAGCTATTTCGGTAAAAATTTAGTTGAGAATTAAGCAGCTTTACTTTTTCTGTAATTGATTAAATTTTTCCATTTGTTCAGGTGTCGCTGGTAGCTGATGTTTTTCTTTCCACTTAGCGTAAGGCATGCCGTAAACTTGCTCACGAGCCGAATCAATGTCTACATCAACGCCTAACTTCTCTGCTTCTGCAACTGTCCATTTAGAAAAACAATTACGGCAAAATCCCGCTAAATTCATTAACTCAATATTTTGTACGTCTTTTCTATTATCTAAGTGTGCCAGTAAACGACGAAAAACGGCTGCTTGAATTTCAACTTCTTTATCCATAATATTTCTCATTTGTGGGTGAACTGGGTTATTGTTGACGAGTGACTTTGTATCATCAACTTATTTAATTGGCTTTTTAAAGGGAAGAATTCGAACAATCATCCCGATATAAGGATGATCAAAGTAATGTATTTGTTTACTTCGTACCCGGCGATTTTGTTTGAAATTAATGGTGGTTAATATTGTTTTATCTTGCATTGAACTTTCAGGAAGTAACTCTTGGGTTGCTAGCTCTGCCAGCGACATATTCATAATGTTCAAATCAGCCGTGATATGTAAAAAGTGGTCAACTTCTACTTTGAAAAAACCATCGACAAACCAGTCTTGCGGTGGTTTAGTTGGCGGACTTTCTAAGAGGTTAATTGAATCTACCGCCAAATTGGTCGTGTTTACATTGTTATTAATTTCTAGCAGTAAATCTTGAGTATCTTTCGGTAGATTAACCATTTTAGCAATAACCGTTTGTAATCGCTCGGTGAGAACTTGTTGTTTTAATTCTTCACTGGAAAGTTCAGCGGGCGTTTCGCTAACAATGTTGTCAGTGCTGCCATTTAAAATAAGCTGATGTAAATTGTTTTCTTGAGTTTGAGCTTCTGTTTGTTGCTGCTGGTATAGTGCTAACTTTTTTTGATAATGATAAGCAAAATTATCGCCGGCATAAAACTTCATCGGCACAGCTAAGCGCTTGGTCTTGGTGATTTGTCGCCAACCAATATGTAATATTGGTTTGAAGTTTTTACTACGTGTTAGTTGTTTTACAATATCGCTAAGCTGAAGTGAATCTTTACTCAGTAAATAATCTGTTTCACTATAAATATCGCCACTATCGTTAATCTTAGCAGGCACTTTAACGATGGGAAATGAATTATAATCAGCGTACGTGCCTTCTTCATTATATTGAGTAAACTCAGCTACTGAAATTGTACATAGTGGTGATATAAATAATGCACTGCTGTCGTTAATTAACGAGTTATAAGTCAATTGAATAGCCGAAAATTCGCGTTCTGCTTGTTTAACATAAGCCAATTGTTCTACGCTTAATCCTGGTAGATTTTCTGATACTAATTGGACTTGATCTTCGATCGTCTGTTGTTCTGCGTCAGTATTTTCAATAGCCAGACTATTGTTATTATAAAAGTTATCTTCGTCATCAGCTGTTTGGCTACTATTTCGTTCAGAGACGATAACCATTTCGTTATTAAGACTCTCTGAATTATTACTGGTTTCTCCAGTTAGACTTTTAATTAAAGCATTAGTTAATAAGTTTTCCTGTCTATTCTCTTCGGCAAGTTCACTGATAGTCTTTACCATAAAATCTGGTTGTGACTTTGCTTTTGTTATCGCTTGATTAAGTAAAGACTCTGGATAAACAGGGGAGTCACAGCTAGGTAATTGTTGTTTTAAACTATTAATGTCAGGGTTTAGATAAGGACCTAATAAATCAATAACTTTTCGGTAATTAGGTAAAATACTATTTTCTGGAAACTGTTCTTTTAACTGTTTTTTATCACCAAGTTGGCTAAATAGGATCACTTCAATTTCAAACCAACGGTCTGCTTTGTTATTTGGTGTTGCCATAGCTTGTTCAGAAAAAATAAGTACGCTAGAAAAAAACGTACTTGATAAAAGCAATAAGTGTTTTAGTTTCATTCATTATCCAATGGGCTAAGTTTTACTTTATTCGCCAGATTACAGCGTAATGTATCTTTGTTATTTTTTGGTTTTAACTAAATCATTTAGCATAGACGTTATCAAGATAAAGCGTGATTTACTGTCTTCGGTGGCAATTTTAAATTGTAACTTATTCGCGCCATTCATTTTAAATATTTTAGGTTGTTGCTGAATTAGACCAATGATCAACATAGGGTCAACTTTGGTGTCGTTACTAAATTCAATTGAACCGCCGGCAGGACCCGCGTCGATACGTGCTATGCCTATTTTTTGTGCTTTCAAACGTAACTTAGCAATATGGACTAAATTCTTAGTCGCTTGCGGGAGTAAACCAAAGCGGTCGATGAGCTCAACTTGAATGTCATCGAGCTCATTTTTATTGCCACAGCTAGCGATGCGTTTATAAAGGCTTAAACGTAAACTAACATCAAAAATATAGTCATCGGGTAATAACGCCGGTACGCGTAAGTCTATTTCGGTTTGTTTCGCGGTCAGGTTATTAAGTGATAGCTCCTTACCTTGTTTTAATGCTGACACCGCTTGGTCAAGCATGTCCATATATAAGGTAAAGCCGATTTGGCTCATGGAGCCACTTTGTCCTTCACCGAGTAACTCACCTGCGCCACGAATTTCTAAATCGTGGGTCGCTAACGTAAAGCCAGCCCCTAAGTCTTCCAAGGAGGCGATGGCTTCAAGGCGTTTCTTCGCATCTTTAGTGATACGTTTAACATGTGGCGTTAGTAAGTAGGCGTAAGCTTGATGATGTGAACGACCAACACGACCACGTAATTGGTGTAATTGTGCTAAGCCTAAATGATCGGCTCGGTCCATAATTATGGTGTTGGCAGTGGGCACATCGATACCGGTTTCAATAATCGTTGTACACACTAATACATTGTAGCGCTGATGATAAAAGTCACTCATTATACGTTCAAGTTCACGTTCACGCATTTGTCCGTGCGCGGTAGTTACCTTCGCTTCGGGCAGTAACTTTTGAATATCAGCGGCGGTTTTATCTATGGTGTCGACATTATTGTGCAGAAAGTAAACCTGACCACCACGTAATACCTCACGTAAAATGGATTCGCGAATCAGGGCATCGTCGCGTTCACGAACAAAGGTTTTCACCGCTAAACGTTTAGCGGGCGGAGTCGCGATAATTGATAAGTCGCGCATACCGCCCATTGCCATACTTAATGTACGCGGAATAGGCGTTGCTGTTAGCGTTAAAATATCAACATTACTGCGTAGTTGTTTAATTTTTTCTTTTTGTTTTACGCCAAATCTATGTTCTTCATCAACCACTAATAAACCTAAGTCGTGATATTTAATACTATTTTGTAAGAGCTTATGGGTACCTATAAGAATATCTATTTGGCCAGATTCAACGTTAGCAATGACGACATTTTGTTCTTTAGCTGTTTTAAAGCGAGATAATACTTCAATAGAAACCGGTAAATTGGCGAAGCGATCACGAAAGTTTTCATAATGTTGCTGCGCAAGTAAAGTGGTTGGTACTAAAATTGCCACTTGCTTGCCGTCATTCACTGCGACAAAAGCAGCACGCATTGCTACCTCCGTTTTACCAAAACCTACATCGCCACAAACGAGTCTGTCCATCGCTTTATCGCTCAGCATATCGGAAACAACCGCTTTAATCGCTTGTGCTTGGTCGAAGGTTTCTTCAAAGGGAAAACTGTCTGAAAAGGCTTGGTATTCGGCTTTGTCTCGGTTGAACTGATAACCTTTGCTATTGGCTCTGTTGGCGTAAATATCGAGTAACTCTGCTGCGACATCTCGTACTTTTTCAGCGGCTTTTTGTTTAGCTTTGCTCCAGGTATCGTTACCTAACTTATGTAATGGTGCGCTGTCTGCGTCAGCACCTGAATAGCGACTAATGAGATGTAGCGAGCCAACAGGAACATAAAGTTTTGATTCACCGGCATAGGTTAATACTAAAAATTCGGTGACAATGCCGCCATTTTCTATGGTTTGCAAACCCATATAGCGGCCAATACCATGTTCAAAATGTACCACGGGCTGTCCGATAGAAAGCTCCGCTAAGTTTTTGAAAATAGCGTCAGCTTGAATATTTTGCTGTTTGGTTCTGCGACGTGTTTGCTTAACACGTTCACCTAATAATTCGTCTTCGGTGATCAGTGCAATGGCATTTTTCTTAGCAGTGCCTTTGCTTTGAAATATAAAGCCATTGCTGAGGGTATTAACGGTAATACCAATTTTATCGTCACTGTCGATAAAGCTTTCAATGTCATTAAAAATTTGCGGCTTAATGCTGTTACGTAGCAGGAGTTCTAACACGCTTTCTCGGCGACCCTGACTCTCGGCAACAAACAAAATTTTGTCAGGCGTTTCTTTACTTTTAATAAAGAGTTCAATTAGCTCAAACGGTTGCTTTAATTGGTGGTTAATCGTGATGTCAGGCAAGGGCGAGACATCAAAGCGAATATAACCAGATTTAGTCTTTTCTGTTTCACCTTCTTTATCGGCTAGTGAAAGCGTTTTGTCGATAGTAATACGGTCAAAAGGTTTCAACGCCGAATATAACTCACCGCTATTTAGAAATAAACGGGCAGGTGGTAATAAAGGGCGGGTTGGATCGTAACGACGTTCTTCATAACGAAACTCAACATCAAGCCAATATTGCTCAACGGCTTTGTCGATATCACCACTGATGATTACCCGGGTATTTTCGCTTAAGTAATCACATAAGGTATTGGTTTTCTCAAAAAATAGCGGTAAGTAATATTCAACCCCTGCTGGTAAAATGCCATCACTAACTTGATGATAAACTGACTCTTTATGAATATTGCCAGTAAATAACTCACGATATTGGCTACGAAATAAATTAATGCCGGTTTGGTCGGTCGGAAATTCATGGGCGGGTAATAAATTTATTTCATTGACCTTATCACTCGACCGCTGGTTTTCGGGGTCAAACAAGCGAATATCTTCAATTTCATCGTCGAAAAAGTCTAATCGGAATGGCGTTTTACAGCCCATTGGAAATAAATCGAGTATTGCGCCCCGTGCCGAAAATTCACCATGTTCCATCACTTGGTCGACATTTCGATAACCACAGGCTTCAAGGTTTTGGCGTAGTTGATGTAAATCTTTTTTATCACCCACTTTTACGATCAGTGAGTTGGCTTGAATATATTGTGTTGGCGCTAATCGCTGCAGCAAAGTTGAAATAGGCACGATAATAATACCGCTGTCCATACTCGATAGCTGATATAAAGTGGCTAAGCGCTGAGAAATTATATCTTGATGCGGAGAAAAACTATCGTAAGGGAGAGTTTCCCAATCAGGAAATAAGCAAATAGATAGTTGCTGTTTAGTATTTAAACTTTGTAGCTCTTGCTCAAATCGTAAAGCTGATTGCGTATCATGAGTGAGTAAAAGTAGTGGCGCGTCAGCATTCAACGCACCATGAAAAATAGCTAAGGTATCACTACTGCCTAATAAGTTTGTCCAATGTTTTTTATCGGCAATTTTACCGCGACGTTTAGTTAAAACAGGTTCAAATAAGTTGGCAGTTTTACTCATGATTTCTCTATCAGATATTTTGTTGTTAATAAGGCGTTGAAACAGCGCGTTATCTTAGCATGACTTTATGTGAGAATTTAACTTAGCGCTAAATACTTTTTTGTTTAAAAAGCTATAGTGATATAATAACTCTCAGCTTTAACATTCGGTAAAGCGTGCTGTTTTTTTTGGAGAAGTTTGTGACCAATAATGATGTTTTACGTCGTTTAAGATATACCTTTAATTTTAATGATCAAAAGATGATCGCCTTATTTAATTTAGCGAAGTTAACGGTAAGTCGTGAACAAATCAGTTATTGGCTGAAAAAAGAAGATGATCCGCAAGTAGTCAACTGTACTGATGTTCAGTTAGCGACTTTTTTGAATGGCTTAATAGTTGATAAACGTGGTGCACGAGATGGTGAAGCACCTCAACCCGAAAAGCGTATTAATAATAATATTATTTTAAATAAATTAAAAATAGCGTTAGCTCTGCGCGCAGAAGATGTCATTGAGATGATGTCTACGTCAGGTATACGCATGACTAAACCTGAATTGAGTGCCTTTTTCCGTAAGCCTGATCATAAACATTTTCGAGAGTGTAAAGATCAGTTTTTAAGAAACTTCATTCAAGCTATCGATACTAAATTTCATGTTAATCGACCTGAAAAGTTCACGCCAAAACGTGAAGTTGCCTCAGAGAGAAAAGCAGAGTTACCTAAAAAAGGGTATCAAACGGCAAAACCTCAAGCAAGTAAAGCTTATATAAATCCCAAGGCGACTAAAGCAACAGGAACAACTAAAAAAAGCAAGATTTATGTCAATCCCAATGCAACTAAAGCAGCGAACACTGATGATGAAAAGCCTAAGCGCAAAGTCTTAAAGTTAAAGCCTGAAGATATTTGGGGAAAATAATAGCCGTTTATTTTCTTGAATATGTGCGTTAATGAACATCAGTGAATTTTTTACTTATTCATAACTAACATCAGGAATTAAAATGACAAAACAAATAACAAAAAAAAGCACACTTGCAACTATCGATATTCCATCATGGTTTAAAGTTGTCGCAATAATTGCCTTAGTATGGAATTTACTCGGTGTTTTAGCTTTTGCTGGTCAAATGATGCTGACACCCGAAATGTTGGCTGAATTGCCCGTAGCAGAACAAGAACTTTATGCTAGCACACCGTTATGGGCGACAATCGCTTTTGCTATTGCTGTTTTTTTTGGCGCTTTTGGATCCTTATTGTTGTTATTGAAAAAAGCACTGTCGACAGCTATATTGATTTTATCTTTAGTCGGCGTTGTCGTGCAAATGTTACATACATTTTTGCTGAGTAAATCCCTTGAAGTGTTAGGTCCGAATAGTATGATTATGCCCGTCATCGTTATACTTATTGCTATTTACTTAGTTTGGCTTTCTAAAAATGCTCAAGTAAATGGTTGGTTTAGCTAATAATTTACTCAGTCACTATATTTTTAAGGCGACTTTAATAGAATATTTCTTCTAAATAACTATCCTGCTATTACCATATATTTATAATTATAGAGTAGCCATTTAGTTCCGCCACTTGCGCTCAGCATAGTGGCGAATAGCTCTTCTTTAAGCCCTATTATTGAGAGGCTTTTGCTGTAAATTCAATGTTTGATTCTGCTCATTTGAAAACTTCTCATACTAAAACCTCTTAAAAAATAAACGGTTTGTTTGTTGAACTTAGTAACCTACTCATCAAAGCTATCGAAAAATAGCTATTTATATTTAATAAAATATTGACAAAAAGCATGAATCTTTCATATTTAAGTATAAGTTAATAAAAAGAAAATTCTGTGAAGCTACTTTTTATCTTTATTAGTAAATTGTTACTAGTGTACATTTGTTGCTTTAGCTTTAGCTTAAACGCTAAAGATATTGTCATTGGTGCATCATTAAATTTAACTGGCGTTAATGCGCAATATAGTATTGATTATAAAAACGCTATAGAAGCTTATCTCGAATCGTATAACAAACTAGATAAATTAAAGAAATATCAATTAAAGCTGTTAGTGCTTGATGATCAAGGTGTGGCTAGCAGGGCTACAGACAACATTGAACGTTTGATCATTAGAAAACAAGTGATTGCGGTAATAAATCCCTACTATGGTGTAGTTGGTAATAAAATCATTCAAACGGCCGTAAAATTAGAAACGCTGGTAATATCTTCGGCGTTCGCGCCGAAAGGGGCCAGAGATACTAAAGCGAAAAAACGTTATTCATACTATTTTTCCACATTAGATTTCTTCTCTCATCAAGTGGTAAATCAATTATTTGCTGAATTGTCTATATCAAGTGATAAATTATTCTATTTTACTGATAAAAAAATAATAGCACGAATTAAAATTGTCGATAAATATATTGAAAATTATATTGAAAATTATATTGATAAACCTATCACCGACTTACCAGAAGGGGCAGTGATAATTATCCATGAAAATTATGCTGAAGGTGCGTTATTTATCAATGAGGCTGTTAAGCATAGACCCGATTTTTACTTTATTATTCAGCCTAATATTGGTGCTGAGGCCTTAATTGCATTAGTAGACAAAAATGCCATTAAATCCATTCGTTTTATTACCGATATCCCGGTGCATCAGCAACAACAACCTTTACTGCAAGAGGCAAGTAAAGTTTTTAGCAAATACAATGAGCCCATTCTACTTAATAGCCAATCTGTAAAAGGTTTTTTATCCGCAAAAATTGTAGCTCAAGCTGTTTTTAATGTTGTTAACGCTTTACAGGCTGATTCCCTAATCGACGTTGTTACTTTGCCTTTTCAAGTGCTCGAAAGGGTGGTCGGCTGGGTAAAACACTCAACAAGTGATCTAGATAGAGAATTAGTTATTGATGAAATAAGGAACTTGAAGTTCTTTGATATAGGACTTGAGCAAAGGGTTAACCAAGAGAAAAACGGCTTAGGCTTAAGCCGTTTGTGGTTATTAGTAATAAGTGATGGGCAACTAGTCCTAAGAGGCAATGAATGAAAAAGCAATTAGGAAAACTTCTCGCCGGCAACCATAAGTTAAGGCGTCCGGTCTTTATTGGCTTAGCTGCTGCTTTTGCTTTACTTTGGCTGGTTGTAACCTTGACATTCCAAATATGGTCGAGTTACGAACGAAATGAGTCTTTAGCTCAGTTAGTTGAAAAAATTGATGATCAACTGTACAAAAATAAGGAAGACGCCGGTTATCAAATGTTACAGGTTTCAAAAAACTTCATCGAAAACAAACGATTGGGTGATTTACTTAAAAGTGATCAACTGATTAGAGCTCAAATCGCGACCATTGAGTTTAAGCAATCGATATCTTCGAGTTTAAACTTAAGTAGAATCACTATTTTTTCACCTTCTTCAGAGGTGTTATTTTCGACAAAAGATAAGTTTGAGAACTTAGAGTTAAGTCAGCAACTATCATTAGCCGTTAGATCCAATGAAGCAGAGCAAGGTATTTCTGTATTGTCTGATGGTGAAATTACCTTAAATGCGGTTCTCCCAATTAAACATGAAAATAAAGTTGTTGGCTTCATTCAGCTGACTAAACTTTTATCAAGTATCACCCGTTCACTTGCTGACACTAACAAAATTGATATACACCTTCTTACTCATAAAAGTATTATTGAACAAGTTGATTATGATTTCAGAGTAAGGGAGTTTAAAGAACCAAGTCATTGGCAATTACTCGATTCATTTATATTGACTTCAGCCACTATGACGCGATTTGATACTGATGCTCTGTCTTCAATCTTAAATGACAAAACCCAATATTTAACTCAAAAAGAAACGTATTTACAAGAGTATATCGGGGCTAATGAAATACCTAAACAATTAGCCTTATTACCTATTCATTTCGTCAATAATCAAGCGACGGCTTTTATGCTTGTTATTGTTGATAATTCTTCAACTTACTCCGCCTATGAATTATCACTTTTAGTCAATAACATATCTTTTACCGTTATCGCACTTATTGTCTTTATTTTGTTTTGGATTTTTTTGGGAAATATTGAAAAGAAAATTTATCTAGCAGAACAACAGCTAATTAAAGCTAAAAATGCCGCTGAAAAAAATAGAGATGCTGCTGAAAAAGCCAAGGCTGAAGCTGAAAAAGCTAAAGCTGAAGCCGAAAAATCAAAACTTCAAGCAGAGCAAGCAAATACAATAAAATCAGAATTTTTAGCTAAAATGAGTCATGAACTAAGGACGCCGCTCAATGCCATAATAGGTATTACTGAAATGATGCAGGAAGATGCACAAGAATTTGAAGATGAAGACTACATAGAACCTCTTGGAAGAGTTGTACGTGCCGGAAAACATTTACTATCATTAATTAACGATATTTTAGATTTATCTAAAATAGAAGCTGGAAAAATGGAGCTTTACCCTGAAAATTTTGAACTTACCTTGTTTATTAAAGATATTGAGCGAATAGTTGAACCATTAGTGACAAAAAATAACAACGAAATGGTGGTTTCTATTCAAGAGAGTATTCAGCAGATGTATGCCGATAGTACTAGAGTTAAACAAATACTGTTAAACCTGCTAAGTAATGCTTGTAAATTCACCAATGAAGGGAAAATATTTTTGCTGGTCTCGCCGGCATTTATTGAAAAACAACCAGCAATTTCTTTTAGTGTTATCGATGAAGGCATTGGTATGAATAAAGATCAACTAGCAATGTTATTTCAAGATTTTCAACAAGTAGATTCTTCTTCTACCCGAAAATATGAAGGTACAGGTCTAGGTTTATCTATCAGTCAAAAGTTTGCAGAGTTAATGGGAGGAAACATAACAGTTTCCAGTGAGGCTAAGAAAGGTTCAATCTTTACTGTTATTTTACCGCTAGGACTCGTTGACAATAAAGCTGAAGAGCGAACAGTTGATGTTCTGCCTATTGCTTCGGAAGAACAAAAAGAACAGCCTTATATTCTTGTTGTTGAAGATGATGAAAATATGATTGAAATGTTCAAGCATTATTTTTCTCAACAAGGCGTTGAGGTAGATGTTGTGCATAATGGGACCGATGCTTTAACTAAAGCGAGAATCAAAAAGCCGCAATTAATTACCCTTGATATAAATATGCCAGGTCTAAATGGTTGGGATACTTTAACTATTATCAAGTCGGACAATGAACTTTCTGATGTGCCCGTTGTTATCGTTACCATTGAAGAAGAAAGAAAAAAAGGTTTTGATTTAGGCGCGGACGAATATCTAATTAAACCTATTAAGAAAAGTGATATCGAAACCATATTCTTGCGATTTTTAAGTCAAAAGGAACGTTGATGAAAATACTTTATGTAGAGGACAATGAAGACAATATATATATGTTGTCTCGTCGCTTAAAGCGTAAAGGCTTTGAAGTACTTATTGCTGAGAATGGAAAATTAGGTGTGGAATTATGTCTTAAAGAAATTCCAGATCTTATTTTAATGGATTTAAGTTTACCTGTTATGGATGGTTGGCAAGCCATTGAAATTATAAAAAACGAACCAACCATCAAGCATATCCCTATTATAGCCCTTTCAGCACATGCAATGGATCAACATAAGCAGCAAGCGCTTGAGGCCGGAGCCGACGATTTTGACAGTAAACCTGTGGATCTAACGCGGCTAATGTCAAAAATCAACTATTTTATAGGAGAACTGAAATGAAGGAAGATGCATCTATTCTTGTTGTTGATGACAATGAAGACAACCGCTATACCTTAAAGCGTCGATTAAAACGCATGGGTTTGAAAAATATTGTTGAAGCGGAAAATGGTTTAGAAGCAATGAAGCAAGTTGAATTACAGGATTTCGACATGATTCTACTTGATATCATGATGCCTATTATGGACGGCTACGAAGTGTTAAAACGATTAAGATCTGAAAGTCGATTTATTCATATTCCTATCATTATGATCTCGGCGCTTAGTGATGTAGAAGATGTGGTAAAAGCTATCGATTTAGGGGCTGATGACTATTTACTCAAGCCATTTAATCCTGTTTTATTAAGAGCTAAAGTCGAAGCGTCACTCCTTAAAAAGCGACTAATTGAAGTAGAAAAAAACTTTTATCGTGATTATGATAAAAGTACTCAGTTAGCCAAACCAGATTTGTTTTTAGGATCACTTGATGGTGAAATGAGAAATAATCCAGATACGACCTTTGCGGTTTATTATTTCAAATTTACTACTTTTCAACAGTTGTCACATAGTACGGGTCATCAAGATGCTGAAAAACATATCAAACATTGTGTAGATATACTAAAGACTATTTTTGTTGGCGAGCATTACTTTTTTGGTCGCTTAGCTGATGACGCTGTTGCCATTTATTCAATAGCTAAAAAATGCCGTTTCTTCACCGAACAATTAAATATTGAAAAAGAAGTGTTAGCTCCTCTCGATGATGCTATATCAATTAGTGATGAAACCATCAGGGGAGTAGGACAAATTCATCTAGGGATTTGTTTAACGACACCTAAATTACATAATGGCGGACAATTAATTGCCAATTCGTCTTTTGCTTGCGAGACCGCAATTAAAGAGGAAAAAAAGGTCGCTTATTACGATAAAGATATACATAAAAAAACCTTAGAAAAATTTAAACTCGAACCCAAGTTAAAGCAAGCATTAATCGAAAATAAATTAGTCATGTATTATCAGCCTATTGTTTTAGGAGCTACAGGGGAAATAAAAACCTTTGAAGCATTAATTCGTTGGCCGACAGCGAATGGAATGATATCACCTGGCGAATTTATCCCTTTGGCTGAAGAAACAGGCCTTATTCTTGAAATAGATGATTATGTCATGACAGCAGTATGTGAGCAGGTCGGAAAGTGGATTAAACAAAAGCCAAAAATGAAATTTAGCGTAGGAATTAATATTTCGGCAAGACATTGGGCTGATGAAAAATTATCCGCAAAAGTTATAAACCTGCTAGCGTTATATGATATTCCCGGAAATTATTTAAAGTTAGAAATGACTGAAAGTGCTTTAGTAGGCAATATTGCAAGTGTACGTACAAATTTCGATTTATTGCAAAGTCATGGGATCCAAATTGCATTGGATGATTTTGGGACCGGCTATGCATCATTAAGTTACTTGCTTGACTTCCCGTTCAATGTTTTGAAGGTTGATCGTGTTTTTATTGTAGATATAGAAACAGATGAACAAAAACAAAAGTTATTACCTGCTATTTTACAAATTTCTAAATCTTTAAATATGGAAAGTATAATTGAGGGGGTTGAAACTAAAGAGCAAGTCGATATTGTTAATCAATGTAATGGAGATTTGATCCAAGGTTTTTATTTCTATAAACCAAGCCCGGTAGCGGATATTGACCAACTCGATATATTTAAATAACAAAGAACTAAATATACAGTTAGAGATTTAAACCAAGGGTACCGAGACTAGAGTAAGTTATGCTGCGAAAAGTTTATGCTGATGAAAGTCGGTTTTCATGGGGAGTATAAATTAATTAGGATAAGTATAGATATTCTAATTATTTGCTCATAGTTTTAAACTTTTGAGTAGGGTAAGGAAATAATATTGTGTAATGATAAACTTCACTATCAGCGTGGTAAATATAACTTTAGCTATTTAATCATCGTTATTTAGGTTTAGTATTTTATCAAAGTCAATAACAGCAAGTCAAAATTACAAACTCGTCTTTCTAGATCTAAAAGATGCTATATAGACTTAAAATCTCAGTGAGTTATTATAAAATAATAATGAATCCCATGTTTTTAAGCCGATTTTTATTGATTAAATAGCTTAGCTTTTCAGCATCTTTGTCTGATAACGCTATTTCCGTTTGTTGATTTTTCCACGTGTTTTTAGCTTTGATTAGCAAGGGGGTATCACCAACGGTAGGGTGATCCATAGCAAAACTAACATTATTAGAAAATAATGATACCAGTTGACCATTGTCGATAATATCTTGAGTTTCACTTTTATTGGGATAAAGGATCTCGCCGCTAGCTTTACGAATTTTTGGGTTCAGTGATGGTCTAAAGTTTGTACCTCTAACATCGATAATGATGCCCGATATTTCATAGTTTTTAACATCATTGATATGTTTTGGTTTTATACCTTGCTCAAGCGCGGAAATACGTTTATTAAGTTGGCTTAATTGATCACTAATTTGTTGATTGGATACCGTAGGGTATGTGGCAGCATGCGCTGAACTCATCCAAAAAGACCATGAACTTGGAATAATACTCGCTGATAGCTCTTCTTGATATAAGTCTTGATAAATCGATTTTGATATCTTACCTCGAAGAGAAGCTTGTAATACTACTTTACAAGAACCATCTATGCGGTTGTCTCTACTTTTTATTGTCGCGCCTTTAACCGTGCCTTCTACACTTGATTTTATCTCATCACTGCTTAACATATAATTGCTGACTAATGTTGTAGAAGTTACTCTAACACCTTGATATGACTCTAGTAAATTTCTTTGGGCATCGACTTTAGCTGCTCTACAGGCTAGGTAAGGGGCTATATTAGCTTTTTTACCTTCCCCTGCAATACCATAACCTATGGCTGAAACTGTAGCTTTAGTCCAATTGATTTCACCATTGCTCCCAACAAGCTCTGTGAACTGACCATCGTTTGCCATGACAGTTAATGAGCAAAACGTAATAATGATAATGCTTAGGAATTTGTTCATATTATTATCTCAAGTTTAAGTTACTAATTAGTTTCTAATGCACCTAGCACTGATATTTTAGTGCTTTTATCAAAAGTTACATCTTTGGCGATAACAGGGAATACAGATGAATTTTGAATGTGAAAAGGTTGATTATTGATAAAGCTACAGTCATCCAAACTTAAACGAGACCGGCCAGATAATACGATTGCACTGGTAGAGCTGCCGTTAAATTGGCAATTGCTGATTTTTACGTTTGCATGACCAGAGATTGTTAATGCGGTGTACTTAGCATTATCAGAGTATAGATGTTCAAAGCGCGGTGACCCTGACTTGATCTCTATACCAACACCTGAGTTTTTAAGCTGTAGTCCGTTAATTTCAATAGTTTGGCTACTATCCAAGGTTAATAGTTTTTTCGCAGGGGATAACTTTGATTCACTTTCAAAAATTATGCTTGTAGATGATAGCTTAGTTTTACCCCAAAAGTAGGCTGAACCTTGCACTGCTATGTTTGCCCCTTTCTTGAATTTAACTTTAACATCAGGTTCAATTATCAAAGTGGAGTCTTCAGTAAATGCGGTGTTAGAGGTTATAATATAAGGACTATTTTCCTTACTGAGCACATTAGTTCCTTGATAAGATCCGGAAAGCCTACTACTTAGTGTGTTAGTTTTACTGAGTTTTATCGGATATACCTTCGTGGATATTACTGTTTTAGCACTCTCGTTTTCTGCTTGGTCTAGCGTAATGACAGTGAATGTTAAGGTTGTAAAAGCTGCAAAGTTACCGGGAAGAGTAATATTGGTATCTTTTGTGATGTTCGTTGTTTTTGCTAAGTTATTCTGAGGAGAGGTCATTATAACTTTATATTCGACTTGTTCTTGATTGTTGTTTTTCCATGAAAGCTTAACTTCATCAATGGTGGCAAAGTCAACTTTTAGCTGCTCGACATTTGTCGGGTTTGTGTTATCAAAATTAACTAAACCTGTGGTACTTATCATTTGAGTGATTTGACCTGTGCCATCAATCAACTTTCCAGTGATAATTTTTTGTTCTCCGTTCCAGCGTTTATCGACAATAATATCGGATTTATAGATACCCGAACCTTGCTCTTTTAAATCAAAGGAACCAATACCCTCTATATCTAATATAGCTCTTAGACCCGCTTGACCTTTAATAGCAACAGCTAAATTGTCATTATATTTTAGCCACTTATTTGATCCATCGTGAATTACCATGTCAATGGTAGGGAGAATTTTACCATTATAACCAGCAGGCTCAGGAAATTCTTTAGCTATGGAACGACCTAACTCATCTGCAGCCGCAAATAAATTATTGTCTTTTAGGTGCTGAGCAGCCAAAGCGGCATTCAATAATATGCCCCAAGGTGAAGTAGAAAGACCTCCTGCTCTTGAGGTAATTATTTCTTTTTTGTGCCACAAAACTTTTCCCTCTTTAGATATGAGTTGAATGTCTACGCCTAATTTTATATGAGCATATATCCCAGCGTAAAATCGTTCATATTCAATTACTTCTCCTACGACAACCGCATCAACACCAAGGGTTTGTGCTAATTGTTGTGGTGATAATTTATTTTCTGGGTTTTTTAAATCAACCTCTTTTGTATGCACTAGTTGAAAATTCTTATTGGACAAGTGGCTTTGTAAGATCCCCCTAAGTAGTGAGGATGTTTCTATTGAAGTTGTGCTATTAGATAATTGCGCTATTGCAATAACTTTGGGAGTATCGCTTGTTTTTAGCTTTTCTTGCTCGCCAGATGTCATGTTTTCTAAGGTTCTTATCGGGTTAGTAATAGCAACAGTACCTTTAGTACTCAAAGAGCAACTTGTCAGCGCTGTTATTACAATGAACGTAATGATTGCACAGAGCAAAGGTTTAATATTAATGCTGTTCACTCACTTCTCCTTTGTATTCAGTATTATCTAAACTCCGTATTACATCATTATCGATATAGTATGGACGTCTTAGTAGAACTACGCTTATTAGTCTTTAAGGCTAATAAGTTCTTAGATACATAATCATTTAATTTTTATAAGCTTTTTATAGCAGTACCATTAAATCACTTTATGGAGATACGACTATCATTACCCGACCTTTATCCAAGGTTTTGGCTAGATCTAAATTATTTTTAATAAATAAGGCGACTTCATCAGTAACGACTAAATCTGAATGACTAGACTTATACGTCCCTATTGCTTTTACCACATAAGGTGTGTAACCAATTCGTTTATTATTTATCGCATCTCTAATATCGAGATCATATGAAACCGGGCGCTTTCTAATGACATTACTATTGAGCATTTCTTGGGTAGGATAAATAACGTTACCATCTTGGGTGCGTATTCTTGGTATTGTGGCTAATTTAAACTGCTCAATGCCTTGTGCATCGATTAACAAACCCGAAATACTATTAACATTTTCAAGACTTTCTATTTTAGCCTCTACAAACTGTAAAAATTCTTCTTTTGGTAATCGGTGTAATTTGTTTTTTATTTCTCGTAATAAAGAAACAATTGTTTCCGCTGCCGGTAGTGTTCCTGCATGAGCTTTGCTGATAAATTGCCAGTTTGACATCGAGAACTTAGAGGTAAGCTGTACTAAAGGAAGTTTTTCCCAAGGTCTAGTATTTAAAGGGAGAGAATCAATGATGTTTAAGCTAGTGACATTATTAACATGCTGAGAAATTGACTCAATAAAAGAACCGTCCATTTTTATTTCAATAACGACTTGAGCAATTTCATTTTGATAGATATCTTTGGTGACTAATGCACCTCTAACTACAGCATTCAGTTTAGTGCGAACAATATCTGATGTTGCTTCTAAGTCTAGCACTGTTGTTTCTGAACTTACTTGCACACCTGATATAATTTCTGCCAAATTTCTATAGGCATCAACTTGTGCGGCCCTACGTGCTAACAAGCGCTTTTTACGGTTTGGAGTATTATCTGATGCGACACCATAACCGCTAGCAAATATAGTGCCTTTAGACCAATTAATACCACCAGTATCCGTTCCTTGGATGACGTCTTCAGCGGATACTGAGAAATTACTAAACATCAATAAAAAGACAATAAGATATTTTAACATTATTAAATTTCCTTTATTTCATTATCAAAATGTACATATTTAGCTCTACGATTAACTATTTTTTTAAGATAATTTCGAGTTTCCTCTGCGGGTAGGTTTTTAAGTAAGTACTGATAAACTTCGTCTGCCGTCATCGTATTGATGACTTTCGCCGCTTTAGATAAGTTTTTTTTGCCAGTAAAGGTTTTAGCTAAATTACCAACGCCTGTGTTATAGCTTGATACAGCACAATAGAAACGGGATTGAGGATCTTTAATTTTACGTAAATATCGACTTTTTAATAACTTGAAATAGGCCGTACCGAGTTGCAAGTTGTTTGTTTCATCAAACAAATAGTCAGGGGATAATATTTTCTTTTGCCCATAAACATAATTATGAGCATCTATTCCTGCCGTTTTGGGCACTAGTTGCATTAAACCAAATGCGGGTACTCGAGAAATAGCTCTTGGATTATAGCTAGATTCCGTTTCAATTATGGCTAAAATGACGGAGATAGCGACATCATATTTTTTGGAAAATTTCTTTACGTCATCAAAGTTGTTCGCTAACAAAACTTTTTGATAGTTATTAACAAACTTAATCGTCATTTTTAATACAGAACCTTCGGCAGTTTCCACTAGGTCTAATTTAATTATCGGCTCTTTAATCTCAGTAGCTATTTCTGCTGGTACAGGTTCTTGGCTTGATGATTTTGCTTTTAACTTGGTCGCTCGGGGAGTAACTATATTTAGGGTAGTATCGATAGTCGGTAAACTTGCTTTTATTTTAATTGCACCAGTTATCGGAGTTTCATTAATCACCTTTAGTTTATTTATCTCGACTGTTGCTATCTTAAGCAAGTTTTTTTCAGGTAGTATTTGTTTTAAAGTATTTTCATTTTGTAACGGTTTAATAGCCGATTGAATGCCTTTTTTACTTAAATTTTCATTTACAGCTTGAGAAAAAACATCTAGTTTTTCTATTGAACTCGTTGTGGGGGCAGTAAGCTGCGCTGCCATAACTTCAATCTCTAGTTTGGCTTTGCTTAAATCGTTATTAGTTACTATTGTCTCTATAACAAGCTCTCCAGCTTGATAATCAACAATTGAACGGGTTTGTAAGTTTTTGCTATAACCAACCCAAGTACTTTTAGTGGGAAGTTTGACATTACTTGGCCACTTGACCGCTATTGTTTTAGTTACGCCATTAAATGCATCATTTATGGCGTCAGTATAAGCATTGTATAAACTATCAATTTCTGTGTTTTTTTGTTTAAATTGCTGATCTAGCATGCGATCTATATCGTCAAAACTTTGCTCTTGCAGATTTTTAGCAATAATGTTTCCACTAAATAGCAGTAAAATACTTATTAATGTTATCGATAAACTAATTTTTTTCACTGACACTTTCTCTTATTAATTGTATCGAATCTCGTTTACTACAAATTTCAGACTCATTAGTTGAACAAATAGCTAATGTAACTTCAGCAATAAAAGTATTCTCCGCTGGTTTAACTGACTCCTTTAAAATAAAAGCACCTTTTAACAACCCTCTAACTCTAGTCGCAATTATATCTTTAGTGACTTCAAAATCTTCGACTGAAGTTCCCGCACTTAGTTGAACACCTTTTATCATCTCTGCTAATTGTCGCTGAGCATCAAGGGTTGCCGCACGTTTTGCCATCATCTTCGCTTGAAAATTACTGACTGTTTTTTCGATATCTACGGTGCCAAAGCCTTTTACTGAAAGAATACCTTTGTATTCCTCTGCATATACCGGAAATAAGGTGAAGTTAATAAGCAATACAACTATAAGTGCAAAATGATTTAATGAGACGCTTCTCATGAATAAATATCCTTTAATAACTTGTCTTGATTTGTAACATTAAATTTAATAATTTTTTGTTCATATTAATCTTAGGCAATAATTGATCAATATGTAAATTAGTCTAATATTTTATTATAAATATTAGAGTTTTCTTATTATTGTAATATTTTGTTACGAGATCATTAATTGTAAACGCAAGGGATATCATGCTGCAAAAATTCACCCTGTTCGGGAAAATAGTGTTTGTTTCCTTTCTTATTCTCTTGCTTTTTTCCGTAAACACTCAAGCTAAAATTGTTACTGCCAAAGGCATTAGTGACATAGTTGAAGGGAAAAAAGCTAAAACACGCTCTATTGCTCTAAACAATGCTAAACGCTCTGCCGTCGAGCAAGTCGCTGGAGCTTTTGTTCAATCTCGCTCAACCGTCAACGACTTTGTTATTGCTCAAGACAAAATTTATAGCTCATCATCAGGTAATATTTCTACTTACACTATATTAAGTGAAGGTATTAATGACTTTGGTGCTTATGAGGTTGAAATTGAAGCTAATGTTGACGTTCAAGAATTACTTGTTGATATTAAAAAAATTTTAAAGGTGAATGGCTGGAGCCGTAAGCCTCGTATCACTTTAAATGTAAAGTCTAACAATGCGAGTCTGGGCAATACGTTACAGTCTTTATTTACATCTAGATTAAATAAAAATGGCTTTGAGGTTTTTGATAACTCAAAAAAAGTAAAAACAGGTTTTGTTTTAGAAATTAATGCGGATTTATTGACCAATCATAGTGATTATCAAGGGATTAGTATTGCATCGAATAGTTTGTCTATGGTTACTCATGTTACAAGAACTGATGATGGTCAAATTATAGCTTCTATATCGCAGCAAGACTCTAAAGCTGGCAGCAATTTAGCAAAAATAATACAACAGTTATCGGCGAAATTGGTAAGAAAATCTTGGCGAGGATTAAAAAACGAAATTTTAGACTTTTGGCAGGAAGAACAATATATAGCTCGTTCGATCTATTTAAATGTCGAGCAATTACGAACTTACCAACAGGCAAAATCTTTTTCTCAATCACTAAAACAAAGCGTATCAGGATTGTTGGCTGTTGAGTTAAGTGAATTTTCTCCTGAGAAAAGTCAGTATTTACTTAAGTATAAAGGTTGGCCAGAGCAACTTTATGATGAAATATTTGCCGGACCACTGAAATCAGAATTTCAACTCGAATTAATTAGTGTTAATGCTAATCATGTCACATTAAGAATAAATTAGGAAAAACGATGCTAAATAAAAAAATAATTGTGTTGTCAGTAGCATTAGGCTTTTTATCTGCCTGTGCTAGTACAGAAAAAAAAGAAACTAGCAATGAGTTCAATATTTCGCAGCAGTTGATGATGTCTCATAAATATGTTGAGGCGGTAGTCTATTTGGAGCAAGCAGTAAAAAATGATCCAGAAAATAAACAATATGTTGCCATGTTAGCCGAAGCGCGTCAAAAATCCGTAGAGCAATTAATCACTAAGTTCAATAAAACGTTAAATGATGGAAAAATAAATAAAGCTATTCTTGATAAAGCTAACGCTCTCTTGAGCAAAGCAAAGTCGATACTTTCTCAGCATAGCTTTTATATAAATGCCGAAACATTAATATCTCATAAGCAAGAAGCCCTGCAGATAAAAGTAAAAGCTTTATATGCAAATGTGCACAAAAATATTGCAAATAGTGATTGGATAAAAGCAAAGTTTGCTGTTAAAAAGTTAATACAACTATTTCCTAATTATGAAGATACCGCTCAGCTTACACAGAAAATAAAAATTACTGGTAGTCGCTTTTATTTACAACAAGCAAATGATGCTTATCGTCTTAATGATTTTGTGCAAACATTAGGGTTTGCTCGTAAGGCAATCACAATTAATAGTGGTAATCAAAAAGCTAAGCAACTAATTTTATTAACCAACAAAAAGAACAATAAAGAATTTTTTATTGGCCTTGCTCAGGCGGCTAAATTACAAATAGATTGGTCTGCGGTTTATAATTCGTGCAAAAAAGTACTTAGTTATGATGCTAATAATGCTTTTTGTCTAGAAGAAATGGTAATTGCTAAAGATAAATGGACTTCAACTCTGTTGTCTGAATCTCGGAAGTTCATGGTAAAAGGGTATTTAGCGAAAAGTATTGCAAGCTATAAAGAAGCTGAAGTTGTCAATGATGGTGCAGAAAATAATGCACTGTCGGCATTAAAAGAATCACTGACTGATAAAATAGATGTCACAGCTGAAGAATTAGCTGAGCGACGCAAGTTTGGCTCTTCTTGGTATTTATTAAATAGAATAAAAGACTTTAATCCTGATTATCCTAATTTGTTTCAGAAAATAAAAGAAATTGAAGACAGCATTACCGTGCGTATTAGAAAACAAATAGCGGTATTTGATTTCAAAAGTCCTTCTTATGGACAAGATGCAGGAGTCTTAGTCGCAAATAATCTGATTGCTAACTTATTTAATAGTGCTTCTAAAGATATCATTATCTTAGAGCGTGAAAATTTAAAATCAATTTTAGAAGAAATGAAACTTGGCCAAATTGGGGTTGTTTCAGAGTCAAGTGCACAAGAAATGGGGCGTTTGTATGGCATTGATACCGCTATTATGGGTAGTGTACTTCTTTATAAGGTAGATACTAGTGAGTCTATTAGTTCTAAAACCGTTCGATATGCGGTCGGTGAGGAAATATCAGATAATATAGATTATTTGAATTGGAGAGCAATCAACCCTAATCCTTCAAAGGGGGAATTACGAACTGCACCAGCGGCTAAAATTATGATACCTAAATACGAAGAAAAAGAATACCAGGTGACCAACATGAAGAAAGTTGGCTTTTTTCAACTTTCTTTTAAAATAGTCGATTTTGCTACGGGTGCTAACGTTAGAGTAGAGACGATTAAACGCCAAAGAGTTGTTGAAGATAATGCTAATGAAGGAATAAAAGATGCCAATGTTATTTTTGACCCGTTAGAGATTGCAACAGATACCGAATTGTTACAACTTATGACCGATGAGGTTGTTGAAGAATTATCTCGTGGTGTTTTACAACCTTTACGTAATCTGGAGAAAAAGTATTTCGAAGAAGGAGAAGGTTTATATTTACGACGTAAGGAGAATATAAATGCTGTTGAGCAATTTGTGAATGCAATTTTTGATGAAAAACTGAAGTCAGTAATCAATTCTCCTATCACGACTCAAGCAAATAAGTACTTGAAAACCATCATAAATGAGCATGCTTTTAGATAAGCTATAGGTTTAAGCATGAATGTTTTTCGAAAAAGGCTGATTATAATAAGTTTTCTTTATTGTTTCAGCTTATCGGTTGTGGGTGAGAGTGTTAACTCTATAGCATTATTTAATTTAAGACCGATCAGTATGGATGCTATTGGTGCTGATGCCGATTTACTTTATTCATTAGAAGTAGAACTAGGGAAGTCTGCTGGGATATCTGTACTGTCTCGTCGAGATATTGAGGCAGTATTACATCGTATCGGTGGTGCGCAAGTTTCTGATACTAATCTCGTTATCGCGTATGGTCAAGAAATGGGCGTTAGTTTTATTTTAACTGGTGATGTGGATAAAATGGGTAGCTCAATGAAAGTGAATATCAACTTGATTGACATCATTGGTGGCAGAGTCGTTAAAACTTGGCGAGAAAGTTATACTGGACGTGGTGATGTATTACAGCGTGCGACTGCATTTGCTGAAGATATCAAGCAGCAAATATTCGCTTCTGCACGAGCAAACTTGAATAGTGACTTTAATGCTTTAGTTGAAGATGATATTGAGCACTTTAAAAGTATTTCTGCTGTTGCTAAAGATTCTGGTGTATTTCTTAGCTGGGTAATTAATAAAAGTAGTGCTGTCTTTTATACAAATGTTTATCGTGGCCAGTCAAAAGATGGCCTGTTTGAATTTGTAACAAGTGTTGAAGAAACACAATATCAAGATGATGTTCAAGGAGAATTGTTTTATCGCTTAGATTTAGTTTTAGAAAATGGCAGTGAAGTTAAAGGTAAACAAATAGTTAGCGCAACGGTATCATCAAATGTGGTTGATAATAGTTTATTACCGCCCATTATTTTAGGGTCAGATAATTTATTACATGGCATTAAAATTAACTTGGTACCGCAGTTAAATAACAAAGGCGTTATTGGCTATAATTTTTATCAAAAAGTAAGTGATAATCAATGGAAAAAAGTACATTCAATTGAGAAAACTAATCAATTAAATTATTCACAAGTTTTAAATAAAAATTTTATTGCCAATGCAAGTTATCAAATTTATGTTTCCGCCTACAGTGAACTTGGTGAGAGTAAACCTTCAGACATATTAACTTTAACCACTCATCCAGCTTTAGTATTAACCGCTAAAGAAGGAATGGCTTTACGTAAAGCTGAGCTCTCCTGGACTCAAACAAAAATAGGGGATGGTTATAAACTCTACCGAAAAGAATTAGCTCAAACTCGTTGGCAATTAGTCCAAAAAATATCAGACCTAGCACGTTTATCTTTCATAGATACTAAAGACTTAAAAGACGGAAAAGAATATCAATACAGCATTACAGTTTTCGATGCTTATACTGAAACTTCTAAGTCAAATGAAGTTTCAGTACAAACTAAAAGTTTACCCGATTCACCGAAAAACTTACAACTTGAGTCAAATTTAGTGAAAAGTGTCAAACTGACTTGGCAAGCAAGTAATGATAAAGATGTTAGTGGCTATGTGGTATATCGTAAAGCAGGCACTATGACGTCTGGAGATTTACTGGTTGAAATTGCGTTTGTAGAAGGATACACCAAAGCGTTATTTATTGATGGTATAGACGGTAGCCCATTAAAAGATGGAGAAAGTTACTTTTATGCGATAGCTGCTAGAAACTTATTTGGTAGTGTTGGTAAAATTAGCTTTGCAGTTAAAGCTCAAACAAAACCTTTACCAAAAGCGGTGAATAATTTAAGGGTTATAGCTGAAAAAAATAATATAGGATTAAGTTGGGAAACTAATGAAGAATCAGATATAAAACATTACAGCCTGTACCGTAAATGGAATGATGAAGCATGGAAAAAGATAGCTGATGTTAATGGCACAAGTTATCAAGATAATAATCTTAAAGTCTATGCGCAAACTTTTTATAAGACCTTAGTCATTGATAAGAAAGGGTTAGTGAGTCAGTTCTCTCCAACACAACAAGTTGATAGTCCGCTGGTGATTGACTTAGTTGTCGCCCAGGAATTTATGCTTCGGACGATAAGTCTTACTTGGAATAAAGTTCAACATATAAAAGGTTATAAGCTCTATCGTAAAGCAGCAAAAAAAAATAAGTGGCAATTAATTCAAAAAAACATTTCACCAGAAACAAGCTCATATAAAGACTTTGATCGTAAGAAAATGCAAGAAGGTATCACCTATGAATATAAGTTAACCGCCTTTGATGAATTCTTAGAAACGCCAGCGTCAAATATTGTTTCAGCAACAACTAAAGCGTTACCTGAAGCTCCCAGTGGCATTGTTGCCCACAGTAAACAAGTTAAACAAGTACCTTTGTCATGGGATAGGTCTAATGATAGCGATAATCAAGGCTATATTATTTATCGAAATGATAAAAAAGGTAAGTTTGAAGAAATTGAAAAAATTTCAAAAATATCAACAACACAATATTTGGATGAAGGAGGTTTATTCTCCAGCTTAAAGGACGGCACTCATTACACATACAAAATAGCAACTTACAATAAATTTTCAGAGGTTGGCCCGTTATCTGATAAAATAGAAGCAATCACTAAAGCCATTCCTGATACTATTTCAGGGCTTTCTATTGAACAAGATGTTGGCGGTTTAATGGTTTTTTGGCAGCCATCTCATAATAGCGATATAAAGAAATATCAAGTGTATCGAAGCAATACTGCGTCATGTAATAGTGCCCGGAAGCTGGCGACTGTTGATAGTTCAAATGATGTATATTTTGATACAAACGTTAAAAATGGCAAAAGTTATTGTTATCAAATTACCGCTATTGATAGTGACAAGTTAGAAAGTATGCTTTCTCAGCATGTAAACTTCACTTTACCCGTTATAGAGTAGGAAATTAAATGAAAGTTATATTTTTGACAAGTTTATGTTTATTTTTTATAGCTACGGTGAATGGGCAAGAGTTTGGGCAGACCAAGCAATTCTTTAACACACCAGGCTTTAAAAAAATGAAGTTAAAGTATGAGCAATGTGTACTATCAAAAGGAGAACAATTTGCCAAGGTGAGCACACCATCTGAGGCTATTAAATTTGCCCCTATTGCTTGTAAAAGAGAAATATTAAAAATAAAACAATTCTTTTTGAATAGTGCATTTAAAAAAACGGTTATAACTGCGTTAATTGACTCTATAAAAGAAGGTGTAGAAATTGACTTAGTAAATATAGTCTACAAGGAAAGGCTGAAATACCTAAAAAAGTGAGATGAAATTAAAACTCGTTTGTTTGATGTTTATACTTAATTATATCTAACTAACATTTTAGCCTTTTTCAAGCCATTTTAATTCTGATGGGCGTGATATAAATAATACATGCCGGCGTTTTCATTAAAGTCCAATGTACTTAACCTTCAGTAATAACAACCAATATGTTTTTTCCGCTAATCTAACGGCGCCACAATTGGTAATATATAATCAAATTTAGCATTCATGACCATCGACCTTACTTATCAGCGGCGTAATGTGTGGATTGTTTGTATCACGTAACTTTCGTGCTATTTGTTTGCAGGATAAAATAGCTAGTGAAAACACTTTGTTCTCTTAATTAGCGCGTTTATTTTATTATAAACGCGGTAATTAGCTTATATAAGCGCTATTCCCTTTGATTAACAGTTGTTATAATGCCGGGAAATAACGTAGTTTAAATTCTTTTTAGAGGTTTTGTGGATGTCGGAAGCAGAAAAACGCCCAACAAATTTTATTCGTCAAATTATCGATGCGGATCTTGAAAGTGGTAAACATTCGAGTGTTCAAACTCGCTTTCCTCCTGAGCCAAATGGCTTTTTACATATTGGACATGCAAAATCTATTTGTTTAAATTTTGGTATCGCACAAGATTACAAAGGCTTATGTAACTTACGTTTTGATGATACAAATCCTGAAAAAGAAGATATTGATTTCGTTAACTCAATTGAAGAAGATGTAAAGTGGTTAGGATTTGAATGGTCTGGTGAAACGCATTATTCATCGCAATACTTTGATAAATTACACGGATTTGCCGTTGAACTAATCGAAAAAGGTTTAGCGTATGTTTGTTTCTTAAATGCAGATGAAGCCCGTGAATATCGTGGCACATTAACAGCACCAGGGAAGAACAGCCCTTATCGTGATACCAGTGTTGAAGAGAACTTAGCCCTTTTCGCTAAAATGAAAAATGGCGAGTGTAAAGATGGTGAATGCGTACTTCGGGCTAAAATTGATATGACATCAAGTTTCATGTGTCTGCGTGATCCTATTCTTTATCGTGTTCGTTTTGCTCACCATCATCAAACAGGTAATGAATGGTGCATTTATCCAATGTACGATTTTACCCATTGTTTGTCGGATGCCATTGAAGGCATTACTCATTCTCTTTGCACGTTAGAGTTTCAAGATAACCGTCGATTATATGATTGGGTACTTGAAAATGTATCCATTGAGGTAACACCACATCAGTATGAGTTTTCACGTTTAAACCTTGAATACACTGTGCTGAGTAAACGAAAATTACAAATGCTTGTTGAAGAAAATCTCGTCAATGGTTGGGATGACCCGCGTATGCCAACTATTGCTGCCTTTCGTCGTCGAGGTTACACGCCAGGATCACTGCGTGAATTTACTAAGCGCATTGGTGTAACTAAAATGGATAACACGGTTGAAATTGGCGTGTTGGAAGCTTGTATTCGTGAAGACTTAAATGACAATGCACCGCGTGCTATGGCAGTGCTTGACCCTATTAAATTGGTGATAGAAAACTATCCAGCTGATCAAGTTGAACAATTAACGGTAAAAAACCATCCAAGCGACGAAACTCAGGGGACACGAATAGTACCTTTTGCGGCTGAGCTTTATATTGAAGCTGAAGATTTTCGTGAAGAAGCAAATAAAAAATATAAACGATTAGTTATCGATAAAGCAGTCCGTTTACGTGGCGCTTATGTAATAACGGCAACACGATGCGATAAAGACAGTGATGGTAATGTTACTACGGTTTATTGTACATATAATGAAGATACTTTAGGAAAAAATCCAACAGATGGCACTAAACCTAAAGGCGTTATTCATTGGGTTGCTGCACAGCAATCTCTAGATGCAGAAGTGCGCTTATATGATCGTTTATTTAACGTAGCAAACCCTGCGGCAGAAGAAGACTTTA
Organism: Colwellia sp.; assembly: GCA_013215385.1. Lineage (GTDB taxonomy): Bacteria > Pseudomonadota > Gammaproteobacteria > Enterobacterales > Alteromonadaceae > Colwellia_A. Next base: position 125,092 of record JABSOY010000012.1, on the reverse strand, counting down.
ATAGCGTAATTAATGAAGATTCATTAATTACAATAAGTGGAGCTAAAGTAGAACCCTCCTTAGTGAATGCAAAACCTGAGCACGCATTTCAGTTTGAACGTTTGGGCTATTTCTGTCTTGATAATAAAGACGTAAAAAGTGATAAACTTATTTTTAATCGAACTGTCGGCTTACGTGATACTTGGGCTAAAACGGCTAATTAATAAACCGACAACCTGTTAAAATAAAGCCTCTATATACATCGTATATAGAGGCTTTTTATTTGCTTCTATAACCTATTAAATACAAGTCATTCATGTATTAACCTTGCTCATTTTTATCTAAAGTTACGAGCTGTCGTTTCACTAGTTTTCTTCATTTATGAAAGGACAGGTTAATTTTTTCATTTAAAAAATATCATTAAAAATAATTGTTATTAAATACTTTATGGGAAACATCTTAATAATCTTGCAGCTATCTGAGATTCCCTCTTTGCAATCCGCCTTAATGTAACCAAATTGTAAATAAAATGTTTATTTTCTTGTGTTATTTGATATCCTCAAATGATCGAGTGGTTAAAAAATACTCGATAAAACATCAAGTAAATAAGAATAGGTAAAGTTATTTTATTATTCGGATTGCAGATGGTTAATGTGACATTTTGTCTTTAATTCATTGATTATTATAGTCTGGTTACTTTTTCTTATTAATTCTAAAAATAATAATCACCTATTAATGGAGAAGAAGAATGTCTCATTGTAAAAAAACAGCATTAAGCATCGCTATCGTTAGTACGCTACTTACTAACCAAGCCTTTAGTGCTGAACGTATAAATGTTGAACATAAAGCTACCCTTGCAAGTCGTAATGTTGATCTGCAAGCTTTATTAGCACTTTCTGCAAAGCCAATAGTTAGCTCTGGTTTTGCTTCTGTTGTAAGAACGCAGAAAAAACTGCACTTGCCCGGTGTTCCTAAGAAAAAAAGCATTCAATATCATCAAGGCATAGAAGTATATAGTGTCAGTGTTGCAGCTAACCAAGCTGCTGATGGGAGCTTTTATAATATTACCGGTGAGTATATTTCAGGCATTGATACTGACCTTAGTTCAACAACACCAACAATAACACTTGATGATGCTTTAAATAAAGCTCTCGGGCAAGCGCCTCATTCGCTGCTTAAATCTGACGTATATAACATCGAAAGTAAACTCTATGTTTGGTTAGATGCGAAAGATACGGCTCATTTAGCCTGGTTTATTTCTTATGTAGATACATCTTCAACGCCGTCACGACCTCATCTATTTATTGATGCTCATACTGGCGAAATTTTAGACCAGTGGGAAGGAATGAACTTCGCCGATGGAACAGGACCAGGCGGTAATGAACGTACCGGCCGTTATTCATATGGGCCTAATGGTAAGTATTCAGCTTTCAAAGTAACAGGTAGTGGCAGTAATTGTCAGTTAGATAGTCCTAACGTAATCACTTACGATATGAATCATCAAAAAAGTGGTGGTAGTGTCCATACCTTCCCTTGTTATGAAAATACTTCACGTTTAGTCAATGGTAGCTATTCTGCATTAAATGATGCTCATGCCTTTGGACAAGTCACCTTTGATATGTTTAAAGACTGGTACGGCGCAGCACCATTAACCCAGAAATTAAAACTGCGCGTGCATTATGACCGTGATTATGAAAATGCCTTCTGGGATGGTCAACAAATGACATTCGGCGATGGTAAAAATACCTTTCATCCTCTCGTGGGGTTAGGCGTTGTCGCCCATGAAGTCAGCCATGGTTTTACTCAACAAAATTCAAATTTACGCTATGAGAACCAATCGGGTGGCTTGAATGAGTCATTTTCAGATATTTCAGCCGCTGCTGTTAGCTTTTACCTCGATGGTAATTTTAGTTGGCAAATTGGTGATAAAATTAAAAAGGGCAGTGGCGCAATGCGCTATATGGACGTACCTTCACGTGATGGCCGTTCAATCGATCATACGCGTAGCTACACCTCGGGTATGAATGTACATTTTAGCTCAGGTGTTTATAACAGAGCTTTCTACTTGCTTTCAACTACTGCAGGCTGGGATATTAGAAAAGCATTTGATGTTTACATTGAAGCCAACCAAACTTATTGGACAGCTAACGCCACGTTTGACTCTGCTGGTAAAGGCGTTTATAACTCAGCAAAAAGCTTAGGTTATTGTGTTGATGATGTCGTGACGTCTTTAGAAACTGTTGGTGTTAATAACAGTGGAGCAAAAGATGGTTCGGGTTGTGGCACTACAGGAAATAAAGCGCCAACAGCTGGTTTTACCTTTTCAGCTGATAAACTAGCTGTGAGTTTTTCTGACAGTTCAACTGATGATAAAGGAGTAGTGGGTTATGCATGGAACTTTGGTGATAATTCAACCTCTTCAGCTAAAAACCCGAATCATAGCTATAGCGTAGACGGAAGCTACACAGTTTCGTTAACGGTAAGCGATGCAGAAGGGTTAACTAACAGGAAAACTAAAACAGTGTCAGTGTCTGCAGGGGATACTAATACTGGTTGTGACGGCGTAAGCTCTTGGAGTGTTTCATCAAGTTATGCACTAGGTGATGTAGTGAGTTATAACGGTTATAAATACCAAGCTATTTGGTGGTCAACGGGTGCTAAACCTGATGTATATACAAACGTTTGGACTAGAAAGTCTGAGTGTTCAGGTGATGGTGGTATAGAGAATGAAGCCCCGATTGCTAACTTTACTCATAGTGCAAATAACTTAACGGTTGGTTTTAGCGATAGCTCTTCTGATGATAAAGCGGTTGTAAGCCACAGTTGGAATTTTGGTGATGGCTCTAGTTCCATACTAGTTAATCCAAGCCATAGTTACTCTATTGATGGAAGTTATCAAGTGCAGTTAACGGTAATGGACGTCGAAGGTTTGAGTGCTACGCGCAATCAGACAGTAACCGTTGCCGATGGTACTGATACGGGCAATTGTTCAGCAGCAGCATGGTCAGCAAGTACCGTTTATAATACTGGCGATAAAGCTTCTCAAAACGGTAAAGAGTATCAGGCAAATTGGTGGTCGCGAGATCAGTCACCAGCAGATAATTCAGGCCAATGGCAAGTTTGGTCTTTAGTCGCTGATTGTAAATAACGAAAGTACTTTCAAGCATTACGCTTAATGGTATGTCGACAATATAAGTAATAGATAAGACACTTGGCTTAATTGTTAAGTGTCTTATTTTTTACTTGCTTGCAGCTTACTTAATAATGAGGGGTATACAATAACGGCTACTAAATTGTTGCCGCTTTCATTTCCTGAACAAAAGAAGTTAACGCAGTTAACATCGCCTGATTATTATCAAGGTTGCTTTCAATAATTTTTACGACGGCTGAGCCACTAATTGCTCCTGCTGCACCTGTTGCTAAGGCCGCCTTTACTTGTTCGGGGCTAGAAATACCAAAACCAATAACTCCCGGGGCGGCATTGTATTCTTTCAATGTGGCAACTAAATGGTGAGCAGGGCTAGTTTCTTCAGCTGAGGCAGTTTTAGGAGCATCAACACCCGTTACTCCAGCACGACTTAATATGTAAGTGTAACCATGGCTATATTGTGAAACCTGTTTTAATGTGTCTTCACTACCATTTGGTGGCGCGATAAATATTGGCGAAATACCATTTTTCCAAGCAGCTTCACGAAATGGCGCGCTTTCACGTAGCGGTAAATCGGCGATTAATACCGAATCTACACCTACAGCGGCCATATCTCGGTAGAAGTTATCAAGACCACGGGCAAAGACTAAATTACCGTAAAGTAATAGACCAATCGGAATATTAGGAGCGTAAGCACGAACTTTATTTAAGACAGTTAAACATGAATCAGTGTTTACACCTGATTTTAGTGCGCGTAATGCCGCCTTCTGAATGGTAATGCCGTCAGCACTAGGGTCCGAAAATGGAATGCCTAATTCTAATGCATCAGCACCCGCATCAATTAATGCTTTAATTATTTCAAATGACTGCTCAAGGTTTGGATCGCCTATGGTAACAAAAGGAATAAAAGCCCCTTGATTTTTTTCATTCAGTTGTGCAAAAGCTTGTTGGTAACGAGTGGTCATTTTTTGATTAGCCTTGTTAACTGAGCTCATTATACTTCTCCTTTGCTGGGTGCTTGGTTATAAGTTTCTAACACCGTTTGTACGTGCGCTAAATCTTTATCGCCTCGGCCAGATAAATTGACTAAAAATACTGTTTCTTCGGTCACCGCTTCGGCCATTTTTAATGTATGAGCAAGTGCGTGAGAGGATTCGAGTGCCGGGATGATCCCTTCATTCATTGCTAAAGCTTGAAAAGCATTTAATGCTTCATCATCATTAATAGCTACGTACTGAGCACGGCCTGTTTCTTTTAAGAATGCGTGTTGTGGACCAACAGCAGGGTAATCAAGACCCGCTGAAACAGAATAAGACTCTTCTATTTGTCCAAATTTGTCTTGCATAATATAAGTATAATTACCATGCAACATGCCCTTAGTCCCAGCGACTAGGGTCGCGCCATGTTGGTTGGTATCAATTCCTTTACCACCCGCTTCAACGCCAATTAATTTCACCTCAGCTTCTTTGATAAAATCTTGAAAAATACCAATGGCGTTTGAACCACCGCCAACACAGGCGATAACATAATCAGGTAATCGGCCTTCTTGCTTAAGAATTTGTTGTTTAGCTTCTTCGCCAATCATTTTTTGAAATTCACGGACTATGGTCGGAAAAGGATGAGGACCTGCCGCAGTACCTAATAGATAATGGGCATTTTCATAATTTGCAGACCAGTCGCGCAATGCTTCATTCACTGCATCTTTTAGAGTACCAGAGCCGGCCGTAACGGGAATAACTTCAGCGCCCATTAGTTTCATGCGGAAAACATTCGGTTGCTGGCGCTGACAATCTACCGCCCCCATGTAAACTTTACATTTTAAACCTAACAATGAACAAGCAATTGCAGTAGCAACGCCATGTTGCCCAGCACCTGTTTCGGCAATTATTTCTGTTTTACCCATACGCTTTGCAAGTAATGCTTGGCCCAATACTTGGTTAGTTTTATGTGCTCCACCGTGTAATAAATCTTCTCGTTTCAAGTAAATTTTTGCTAACGGGTTTTTAGTTAAATTACGGGTTAAGGTAAGTGGTGTTGGACGACCTGCGTAATTTGTTAGTAAGTCATTAAACTCAGCCAAGAAACTTTCGTCTTCTTGCGATTCAATGAATGCTTGTTCTAATTGTTCAAGGGCAGGTACCAATAATTCACCGACGAACATACCGCCAAATTCACCGAAATAAGCAGGTAACGTTTTCTTGGCTGTTGCGGTTTCTTGCTTTATTTTTTGCTCTGTCATTTTATTTATTCCTAATGCTTTACTATTAGCTCTTAACTATTAGTAGTGTCTGATGGCGGCGAAAACTTGCTGAAGTTTTGCAGTGCTTTTAACGCCTGGGCTTGTTTCAACACCGGAGTTGAGATCCAAACCGAATAAGTCTTGTGCTGTTTTCTGGCTAATAGCTTGCTCGATGTTATTTATAGACAAACCTCCGGCTAGAAAACAATGGTTTAAGTTTTGCTCAGACTCGGCTAACGCTCGCCAATTAAATGTTTCACCACTACCCGCATTTTTACCGTCTAAAACATAACATTGTGCATTAACTGATAGTTCAGGAACTTGTGAGTCTATTGCGAGCGCTTGCCATATTTGACAGGTTTTTGGTAATTGCTCTTGCAATGAAACAATATAAGCTGCTGTTTCATCACCGTGAAGCTGAACAGCAAACAAATTAAGGTTTTGTGCAAGTTTGGCTACTTCTGCAATGGTATGGTTAACAAAAACACCGACATAACGTAAAGAGGGAACTTGTTCGACAATCGCTTGAGCTTGCTCATCGCTGATAAAACGGGGGGATTTTTTTGCAAAAATTAAACCACCAAATTGTGCACCAGCATCAACGGCTTTTTGTGCATATTTAGCTTGCGTTAAGCCACAGACTTTATTGTTACCGTAAATGAGCTTTCGACAGGCTAAATCAATATCATCTTCTGACATAATTGAGCTACCTACTAAGAAACCGTCTACTGCAGGCGCCAACTCTCGAACTTGCTCGTTAGTATAAATACCAGATTCTGAAATAACGATGCGATCAGCGGGTAAGGTTGGCGCATAATCAAAGGTTCGGGCTATATCTGTGGATAGATCTCGTAAATCACGGTTATTAATACCAATAAGTTTTGCGCCTAAATCAATCGCTCGGTCGCGTTCTTTATCATTTGATATTTCAGTTAACACCGCTAAGTTATATTGCTCTGCTATCGCTGATAATGCTTTATATTCTTGGTCAGATAAAACACTGAGCATTAATAAAATTGCGTCCGCGCCATAATAACGTGCTAAATACACTTGGTAAGCATCAACAAAAAAATCTTTGTTAAGTACCGGGCAACTAACGGTGTCTGTTACTATTTTTAAATACTCAAACGTGCCTTGGAAATACTTTTCATCAGTTAAAACAGAAATCGCTGCGGCGTATTTATCGTAAATTTGGCAAATGGCTTTTGGATCAAAATCGGCTCGGATCAAACCTTTTGACGGTGACGCCTTTTTACATTCTAAAATAAAACCTGCATGTGCTTGGCCTTGTTTTCTATCGAGTGCCGCGTACATGTCTTTTTCTGTAGGCACTAAGTTATCAATGAAGTCACTTAGTGGAAAATCGATTTTACGCTGTGCAATTTCAATACGTTTGTCAGCAACAATTTTTTCTAATATATTTGCCATGTTATGCCGTTGCCTCTGTTTCTGAGCTTGAGTTTGAAATAACTACCATGTTTTCCAAGGTTGTTAATGCTTTACCTGAAGCTAGCACTTCACTTGCCATCTCAGCGGCTGTTTTTAAATCACTCGCTTTATCATGCAAATATAATAATGCGGCACAATTTATAATGACCGCAGCATTGTGAGCAGGCTGACCATTACCGATAAGAATAGCGCGAATATATTCAGCGTTTTCTTGCGGCGTACCACCTTTAATATCTTCTAGCGAATAATTTGATAAGCCAAAATCGCTAGGCGATATTACTCGGGTAGAGCATTGTCCATTGGCAATTTCGCTAATTTGAGTGTCACCATGCAAGGCTATTTCATCTAAACCACTGCCGTGCACGACCCAGCCACGTTTTACACCGGTTAATAGTAAACTTTCCGCCATTACATTGATAAGCTCTGGCGTATAAACACCGAGTAACATAGTGCTTGGAGATGCAGGGTTTACTAAGGGCCCTAAAATATTAAATAGCGTGCGAATGCCCATAGCTTTTCTAACCGGACCTGCATGTCTAAAGCCGGGATGATAGGCAGGAGCATATAAAAAACATAAATTAGTTTGAGCTAAACATTCACTGGCCGTTGCTGGCGACATCATCAAATTCACCCCAAATGCCTCGAGTAAATCAGCAGAGCCAGACATACTAGAAACGCTGCGGTTACCATGTTTCGCCATTTTTAATCCACATGCTGCGGCTAAAATAGCGGCAGTGGTTGAAATGTTAATGGTATTAGCACCATCGCCTCCGGTACCTACACAATCAGCAACATTATTTTCTTGTACAGGGAATGGCGTCGCAGAACTACGCACAGCAATCGCGGCACCCGCAATCTCGCTCGCCGTTTCACCTTTTATTTTTAAGGCCGTTAACACACTCGCTAATAACGCAGGCTCAACGTTGCCTTTGATCATCTCCTTGAAAAAATCTTCAGCGTCGTCTTGGCTAATATCACACCCATCAACGAGTTGTTGCAAAATTCTACTCATGTGAAGCTCCTGCTGTATTTACATTGTTTGTCGATAATAAAGTTGTAGCTAATAAATATTCGATAGTCTGCGCTAATAATGTGCTGCCATAGGTGGTTAAAATAGATTCAGGATGAAACTGAAAGCCTAATGCTGCATCATCTTTATGCTCTATGGCCATGGGCAAGGTCACTTGTTCAGGAGTAATGTATTCTGCAATAACATCAATAGAATTAGGCACTTCACTTGCTATTAATGAATGGTAGCGAGCAACAGGTAGAGGGTGGTTAATATTTTCAAAAACACCATTTTGACGATGAGTAATACTTGACGATTTACCATGGACAATTTCAGGTGCCCGTTCAACTTTCCCCCCATAATGTTCCACTAAAGCTTGGTGTCCTAAGCAAATACCTAATATGGGATATTTACCGGCACACTTAGCAATTAACGCCATTAAACAACCTGATTTACTCGGCTCTCCGGGGCCTGGAGATAACACTAATAAAACTTGTTTAGTGCAGTTTTGTATTTGCTCGAAAATAAAGTCAGCGGATAAAGTATTACGATAAATCGTTGGGTCAAAACCCAAGCACTGAAATTCGTCAACTAAGTTGTAGGTAAATGAATCAAGATTGTCGAGCATGAAAATCTGCACTTGCTCATTATTGTTATTAAGCATGAGAGTTCACCTTGCTGTGATTGGCTTCGTTATTTGCATCGGCGACAATGCTAACGTTAAATGATTCGGCATGCTGAATCGCGTTTATTACCGCTTGTGCTTTTTGTTTAGTTTCATTCGCTTCAGACTGAGGGTCTGAGTCGTAGACTACACCTGCACCGGCTTGCACGTGTGCTATACCATGCTTTACAAAAGCTGAGCGAATCACAATACAGGTATCCATTTCACCATCACCAGTTAAGTAACCTACTGCGCCACCATAACTACCGCGGCGCTTTCCTTCTATTTCTCTGATGAGTTGGGTTGCTTTTACTTTTGGCGCGCCGGATAGCGTGCCCATATTCATGCAAGCTTGATAAGCGTGCAGGGCATCGAGTTCAAGCGCTAAGGTGCCACAGACTCGAGATACTAAATGCATGACATGCGAGTAGCGGTCAACTTTTAATAAGTCAGCAACATAGCGAGTACCTGCTTGGCTAACTCTAGCAATATCGTTGCGAGCTAAATCAACTAACATGGTATGTTCAGCTAACTCTTTTTTGTCTAAACGTAGTTCTAATTCAATACGACTGTCTAAATCGAGAGAAATTGAACCATCGCTGTTAAAGCCGCGCGGACGCGTTCCTGCAATAGGGTAAATTTCTACCTGACGATTTTTATGTTGGTATTTTAATGCCGATTCTGGCGAGGCACCAAAAATACAAAAGTCGCTATCTTTTAGGTAAAACATATAAGGGCTAGGATTGCTTTGTTTTAATGCTTTATAGGCGTTTAGGGTATTTGAACAATTTAGGGTGAAAGTACGAGAAGGTACTACTTGAAAAATATCACCGGCACGAATATTTTCTTTTAACAGGTTTACGTTATGACAGAACTGTTCATCAGAAATATCGCTACAGACTTCATTTTTATCAATAGGACGATCTAGTGGCATTTCACGAGCAACATATTGTCGAGCAAGAATACTTTTTATATCGGCTAAACGTTGGCGAATGGTTGTTAAATTATGATTCGCATCTTTTCCTGAAAAAACATTACCAATAACTTCAGTCGACTGCGCTTCATGGTCAATAACAACAAGGGTTTCAGCAAGATAATAAACAAAGTCAGGACAAGTATTGTCGCCATTGCTTACTTCGGGAAGTTGTTCGGTCATCGACATCATATCAAAAGCAAAAACACCACCTAAAAATACGGCAAAAGGGTGATTATTGATGTTTTTTAATTTATTGAATAAGCGGAGACTTTGAAAGGGGTTGATAGCTAATAAGCGAGACTTCTCATCAAGTTGTCGGGCAACGTCGGGGAAAACAGCGTTAAGTATTTTATTATCAAATGTTAATTGAGCATGGTCGACTAATTGCTGTTGGACAAACTCAAGTGCCGTTTGGCCATTTTTACTTAATGCTTCAAAAGTGACTAGATTACCATGACAGGTTATTTTCAAAGCAGCGTCAGTAAGTAGTAAACTTTTTAACTGATGTTTTTTATCTATTTCAGCCGATTCTAATAATAAATTGTTGTCGGTATTTTTACTTAACTGGTGAAATATCGCCAATGGATCTGTTTGATATTTTACGGTTTCTGACAAGGTGTTAACACTGCCAGCTTGCTCATTGATAGCAATAGTATTCTGATGGTTCATATTCTTTCCTAACGGTTAGTTTAAAGTAATGGTCAACCTGCATAAATAGGCAATAGCCACCATATAAACCAACTTTTAACGCGCGTAATAATCATGTTAATTATCTCAATTGTTATTTAGCTTTCAACCAGCTAAAAAGTAAAAAGCCTGCTTAAGTTATTAAGCAGGCTTTTTGAATTTTTACGTACAGTAAAACATCACAACCCACTTATGTAGAGTTATGCCACCACCAAATCATCGAAATAGTTTGTTTTACTTGTATCATTATTGTCTTCATCTCAGTAAAATTGCATTAATACATTGTCTATTTTGAATATGCAATAAAATCCTCTATAGAAGACCCGATTATGACTGAGTTGTCAACCACTGATTTAGCTGATTATTATAGCCTACGGGTTGATTTGCACAGCCATACTAAATGTTCTGATGGTACGTTAACACCGCAAGAGCTTGTTGAGCGGGCGGTTAACTTCCAATTGAATGTTTTAGCCATAACTGATCACGACACGGTGAAAGGGATATCTATTGCTAAAGATTATATTTTAGAAAAAAATCATCCATTAAAATTAGTGAATGGTATCGAAATATCAACGAGCTGGCATGGTTTCGAAATTCATATTGTTGGTTTAAATATTGATGTTAACAATATTGAATTACAAGCGTTAATTAACCGTCAACAAGCAGCCAGAGAATTGCGGGCGACTACTATGGGGGAAAAACTCACTAAATGTGGTTTCCCTGGTATTTACCAGCAAGCTAAAGAATTAGCCGGTCAAGGCTCAATTACTCGCGCACATTTCGCTAAAATATTACTGCAAGAAGGCCATGTTGATCATATGCAAAAAGCCTTTGATAAATACATAGGTAAAGGGCAACGTGCTTTTGTAAATCCGACCTGGTGCTCAATTGAAGAAGCAATTACAGCTATTCATCACGCTGGCGGTAATGCCGTTATCGCACATCCCGTTCGTTATGGTTTATCAACCAAATGGTTGCGCCGTTTAGTGTTACAATTTAAAGCAGCAAAAGGTGACGGTTTAGAAATCGTTTTACCGCAAATGGCTAACGAACAACGTAAATTAATGCTAAGCTTTTGTTTAGAATATGATTTACATGCATCAATGGGGTCAGACTTTCATTACCCCAGTAAATGGAGTGATTTAGGCCGTAATCTACGTATGCCTGATAAGGTAAAACCTATTTGGGAACTTTGGCACTAATATTGAAAATTATACCGAAAACAGCACTAAAATTAGCATCAATACCAGCAGTGGAGTAAACCTATGAGTCAGTTCTTCTATGTACACCCTGATAACCCACAAGGTCGTTTGATGAAACAAGCCGCGGCGATTATTCATCAAGGCGGTGTTATCGTTTATCCAACCGATTCTGGTTATGCTTTAGGTTGTCATATCGGCGACAAAAAAGCACTTGAACGTATTTGTAATATTCGTGATATTGATAAAAGTCATAACTTCACTTTAGTTTGCCGTGATTTATCGGAATTATCTGAATATACCCGCGTTGATAATAGCGCTTATCGTCTGTTAAAAAACAATACACCCGGGCCATATACCTTTATTTTTAAAGGCTCAAAGGAAGTGCCTAAACGTTTACTCAACGCGAAGAAAAAAACCATTGGTATTCGAGTACCCGACAATGCTATTGCTCAAGCGCTACTCGCTGAATTACAAGAGCCTATTATGTCAACGACACTTATTATGCCAGGCGAAGAACATGCGGAATATGACCCTGAGCATATTCGCGATATTTTAGAACACCAGGTAGATTTAATTATTAATGGTGGCCATTTAGGTGAACATCCGACCACAGTGATTGATTTTTCTGATGACGAAGCGAAAGTCATCCGTGTCGGTGAAGGCGATCCGTCGCCTTTTGAATAACCATATTTTAATAACTTTAGCCATTGGTGAATAAGCTTTGAATCAACCCATTAAGTCTACAGAAACGAGCATGCCACGAGAAATGGTGCAGCAAGTTTTACCCTTAGCATTGATCCGTGGCGAAGTTATCGTTGAAAAGCCCCATGACTTGTTTATTCCACCTGAAGCATTAGAAGTTATTTTAGAGTCCTTTGAAGGACCTCTTGATTTACTGCTTTACCTTATTCGTAAACAAAAGTTTGATATTCTTGATATGCCTATTGCGCCTATTGCCACGCAATACATGAAATATATCGAAGTAATGAAAGAAATAAAAATGGAACTGGCCGCTGAGTATTTAGTGATGGCGGCTATTTTAATGGAAATTAAATCACGGTTATTACTGCCCAAGCAAGCAGTAGAAGAAGAGGATGGCGATCCTCGTGCTGAATTAGTGCGTCGTCTACAAGAATATGAAGTGATAAAAAACGCCGCCCAACAACTTGATCAAATCCCTCGTTTAGAACGTGACGTTTTTCAAGTTCACGCCGAGTTAGCTGAAGACTTCCAATCAGCTGTTTTCCAAACAGATGTTGAGTTGCATGAATTAGTCAGTGCGCTTCAGGGAATTTTGAAACGTACAAAAGCCTTTGAACATCATCATATTCAGAAAGAGTCCTTGTCAACGAGAGAACGAATGGCATTGATTTTGGAAAAATTAAAGCGTGCAGCGACGACTACCGTTGCTTTTGTTGAATTTAGCGAACTGTTTACTGTAAATGAAGGTCGACAAGGTGTCGTGGTAACTTTTTTAGCAATTTTAGAATTGATCAAAGAAAGTTTGATAGAATGTGTTCAAACGCAAGTATTTGGCCAATTAAGAGTACGTCTACCGCAATGACACCAGCAGATAACAAGAAGTTTGTACAACTAGTAGAAGCCGCTTTTTTTGTCAGTGAGAAGCCACTAAGCGTTAAACAGTTAAAAACCGACTTATTAGTAAATTATCAGGTCAGTCATCAACAAATTCGTGATGTGATCAATGAATTGGTGATAAAATATAAAGATGCTGGTGTTAATTTAGTACAAGTTGCTTCAGGTTTCCGATTTGAAACAATTAATGCCTTGAGTAATGACTTAGCCTTTTTTATTGCTAAACTAAGTAAAGAAAAGGCACCGAAATACTCACGAGCATTATTAGAAACATTAGCACTTATTGCTTACAAACAGCCAATAACTCGCGGCGAAATAGAAGACATTCGCGGCGTAGCAGTTAGTAGTTATATAATGAAAACCTTATTAGAAAGAAACTGGGTGAAAATAGTTGGCAATAAAGAAGTTCCTGGACGACCTTCATTATATGCCACAACTAAAGAATTTTTAGATTATTTTTCACTAACATCATTGAGCCAGTTACCAGAATTATTGCCTATGACTGATTTAGGCGTTATGGATAAAACTGTTGCTGAAACGGTTTAGCTGTAACATCAGAGTATTACAAAAGTTATTTATTTAAGAGACAGCAACGTAGCGGTAAATATACCGTAAAGTTACTGACGTAAAGAGAGTTATACCCATGTCTGAAAAATTACAAAAAGTCCTTGCCCGAGCGGGTAGAGGTTCACGCCGTGAAATGGAAACCTATATTAGTGCTGGTCGTGTTAGTGTGGAAGGTAAAACTGCCTATTTAGGCGATCGTATTGACGGCACTGAGCAAATTCGTGTTGATGGTCATATCGTTAAATTAAAAGCTAAAGAAGATGATTTATGTCGTGTGATCATGTACAACAAACCTGAAGGGGAAATGTGTACTCGTAAAGATCCTGAAGGTCGTCCAACGGTATTCGATCGTTTACCACCACTAGAAAATAGTCGCTGGGTTGCCGTCGGTCGTTTAGATATTAATACTTCAGGTATGTTGTTATTCACCACAGATGGAGAACTTGCTAATCGTTTAATGCATCCATCTCAAAAAGTAGAAAGAGAATACGCGGTACGCATTTTTGGTGAGGTTAACGAAGCTATGTTACAAACACTTCGTGCCGGTGTTAAACTAGAAGATGGTCCTGCAAAGTTTCAAAAGATCACCTACAAAGGTGGTGAAGGGCGAAATCATTGGTTTCATGTCGTGCTTTCAGAAGGACGTAACCGTGAAGTTCGTCGTTTATGGGAAAGCCAAGAAGTGCAAGTTAGTCGTTTAATTCGTGTCCGCTATGGCGACATGGAAATGAAACGTCAATTACCGAATGGTGGTTGGACTGAATTGGCTTTAGGTGAAGTAAACTATTATCGTAAACTCGTTGGTTTGACTCTTGAAACTCAAAGTAAAGTCAAAGTAGATGAAAAAGCGATGGATAATGCAAAAAGTCGCCGAATTCGCCGTTCAGTGAAAAAACATCAACAAAGAAGTCAACAAGCAACACGTCGTCGTCGTTAGTTATAAGGTACAAATAGCTTGAATAAAACATACATTGAAGATCATGCCTCATTGGTTGAACTTTGTCAGAAACTTGCGCAAGCAGATATTTTGGCAATAGATACCGAATTTGTTCGTACACGTACCTTGTATCCTAAACTAGGTCTTATTCAAGTGAATGACGGGGAAAATTTAGCGTTAATTGACCCCGTTGCCATTAATGACTTATCGCCATTTTGGCAGTTATTGACGGATGAAAAAATTTGCAAAGTTTTGCACGCTTGCTCAGAAGATTTAGAAGTATTTCTAACTGCTGCAAATTGTCGACCGGTCAACTTAATTGATAGCCAAATTATGATGTCTTTCCTTGGCCATGGTTTATCAATGGGTTATGCCGCAATGGTTAATCATTACTTGGCCATTGAAGTTGATAAGTCTGAGTCTCGTACCGATTGGATGAAACGCCCTTTAACAGCGAAACAACTTGATTATGCCCAAGCCGATGTCGATTATTTGTTTCAACTTTATCCGCGTATTCATGATGAACTTGCACAAAAAGGTTGGCTTTACGCAGCAAAAGAAGAGAGTGAATTATTGATTGAACGAAAGTTCACCGCGATTGATGAAAGCAATCTTTATAGAAATATAAAGTTAAGTTGGAAATTAAGCCCTAAGCAACTGTATTTATTAAAACACTTAGCAAGTTGGCGTTTTCAGCAAGCCAAAAAACGTGATATGCCGATTGGTTTTATTGCAAAAGATCATACACTTTTTGCATTAGCCGTGCACAACCCCGATAATGTCGGTCTCATGGCACAGCTTGAAGGTGTTGAGATGCTAGATGTTCGTCATAAGGGAAAAGCTATGTTAATGGTTCTGCAAAGAGCCGGGCAAGAAGATAACGGCGAGTATCCTGAAAAAATAGTTCGTCTTGATGAACACCCAGGTTACAAACAAATTTTCAAAAAAATTAAAGCTTTTATTACTGAGCAAGCTGTAAATGCAGAATTGCTACCTGAGAACTTAGCATCTAAAAAGCAAATTAATCAGTTATTATCCGGTCATTTTAAGCTGAACAGTGCAACAGGCCACCAAAGAGTTGAATTATTAGCCGGTTGGCGAAAAGCACTTTTTGGTGAGCAACTCAGTTTATTTATTAAAAATAATTTTGAATAAACTTATTTTTAATAACACTTTTCCCCTCATTATTGACAATTTTAATTTAAACATAGGTCTACTTTATGCTGTGTACAATATATAGAAGCTCTAAGAAAGCACAAACGTATCTTTTCGTGAAACAACGTGATGATTTTTCATCGGTGCCAGCACCACTCATGTCTATGTTTGGTGCACCGACACTTGTTACTGTCATGAACTTAGCAAATAAAGAAAAACTCGCGTTAGCTGATATTGAAAAAGTTAAGGAAAACTTAACTGACCAAGGGTATTATTTACAACTGCCACCCCCACAAGAAAATTTACTTGATCAACACAAAGCCGAAATGAAATTGAAGAATACTGACAAAGATTAGGAGTGATCTAGCATGATTACCTTGTCGAAAATAAAGAAAAGTAGCTTAGTGCTCATCGGTATTTTATCCGTTAGCTTGATAAGCTCTGTTCAAGCATCTTCAAAAGAATTATCAGAAGTTGGCTTTAAGGCGTTTGTTGTAAAACTTAAAGAAGAGGCAATAATAAAAGGTTATGAAACGACATTAATTGACAGTGCTTTCTCAAAAGTAAAGTTTCATCAACGAGCCGTTAAAGCTGATCGTTCACAACCTGAAAGCGTCGAAACCTTAGATACCTATTTACCTAAGCGAGTACCTGCTTGGAAAGTAAAAAAAGCACGTGCAATGTATAAAAAACATTTACCTTTGTTAACGCAGATCGGTGAAAAATATAATGTACAACCTAGGTTTATTGTTGCGTTGTGGGGCTTAGAAACTAATTTTGGTAAAATCATGGGTAACTATAATGTTATTTCTGCATTGACCACTTTAGCGTATGAAGGTCGACGTGAAGTGTTTTTCAAAAAGCAGCTTTGGGCTGCGTTAACCATCATTCAACAAGGTCATATAAGTGTAGAAGCTATGAAAGGCTCTTGGGCTGGTGCGATGGGACAAAATCAATTTATGCCGACATCTTTTGTTGCTTATGCCATTGATGGTGATGGTGATGGCAAAAAAGATATTTGGGGTAATCAAGCTGATGTTTTTTCATCAATGGCTAACTACTTGCAAAAAGTAGGCTGGAACGACGAATTAACCTGGGGGCGACAAGTAAAGTTACCTCCTGGTTTTGATTTATCGTTAGCGATTCCAAGAAATACCGGTGGCCGTAAAAATTGGCTAAAAGCATGGGCTAAAACTGAAAAAACTTTAGCACAATGGCAGGCCTTAGGCATTAGACGCGTTGATGGAACAAATTTACCTAAGGTAGATGTTACAGCGGCATTAGTTTTCCCTGATGATCACAATGGCCGTGTTTATTTAGCGTATAATAACTATAAGAGTTTAATGCATTGGAATTTGTCTTATTACTTTGTTAGTTCGGTGGGACATTTATCAGACAGAATAAAATTCCCGCCTATTCATTAGGTTTAGTTACAAGTAAAAATAGTAAGAAAAGAGTAAAAATATATGAGCGATATAGCTCCTTTTTGGCAAACAAAAAAATTAGAAGAAATGACTCGCCCTGAATGGGAGTCGTTGTGTGACGGTTGTGCAAAGTGTTGTTTAAATAAATTCATTGATGACGATGAAACAACAGATGAAACAGAATTACTACCAACGAATCACATTAATGAAGGTGAGCAAATACATTACACCAATATTGCTTGTCATTTATTGAATGAGAAAAGTTGTCAATGTTCTAAATACGAACAACGTACAACGCTTGTACCCGATTGTGTGCGTTTAACGCAAGAAAACTTAGATGGTGTATTTTTTATGCCACCAAGTTGTACTTATCGCCGTTTAAAAGAGGGGCGTGGTATGCCCTCATGGCATCCGTTATTACACAATGGAAAAAAGTCAGCCATGCATAAAGCTGGTATGTCAGTACGTGGGAAAATAGTTAAAGATGATGATGTCGCGATAGAATACTTTGAAGACTACATTGTTTCTTGGCCTTTAAATGATCTTGACTGAGAAATTTACTCTCCCTTTCCGATTAACGGGCCATGCTCTCATGGCTCTGTCGCTTATACTGTCTCTTCTTTCCTTCTCTGTATATTCTGTAACCATTATTAATTTTGGCGCTAGCGCATTTAATGGCAAGGAAAAAGGCGGGTATACAGAGGTCATTTCTGCTTTTGAAGCTGATAATCCTGACATAAAAATTAGACTACGTATTCTTAACGGCAAAAGCTTTAACACGATTAATAAATCATTATTACAACGTTTAGATAATGATCCCTATCATATCGACATCCTCGCTTGGTATGGCGGTAAAAGAACAGAAGAACTCGCTAAAAAAGGTTTATTACAACCCCTCGATGATTTTTGGCAGCAAGAAAACTTTGACCATGCTTTTGGGCTGGCTAATAAGGAAAATGTTAGCTATAACGGAAATGTTTATGGTATTCCTGTTACTTATTATCCTTGGGGTTTTTATTATAAGAAGAAAGTTTTTGCGCGATTAAAACTACAAGTTCCTGTTACTTGGTCAGATTTTCTTAATACTTTAGCTATTTTAAAAACAAACAACATAACACCTATCGCTATTGGTACTAAAGAGCCTTGGCCTGCGGCAGGCTGGTTTGATTATTTGATTCTGCGTAATAATAGCTTTTCGTTTTATAAGCAATTAATGAAGGGAGAAATACCTTATAGTTCAGCGCCGGTTATTGAAGCTATTACTCTTTGGCAGAACCTCATAACAAATAAATATTTTTCTCGTTCTCCTCAAAAACTAGATGGTGAAAATTTGCTACCTCTAATTAGCCGAGAGGTCGCAGGAGTCCAGCTTATTGGTAGCTTTTCTTTAAATAACATCGCGGATAAGTTTAAAAAAGAGTTTGGCTATTTTGTCTTTCCAAAAATGGCAGAGGTAAAGGGCAGCCTTAATGAAAATAATGAAATCGCACCGTTATCAACAATAAGCCTTTTGAAATCGAGCAAGTCTAAAGAAAAGGCGTTACGTTTTGTTCATTATTTAGCCTTACCTGAAACCCAATTTTTGCTCAATGAAGACAAGGATATGCTTTCTCCTCATATAGCGGTGCAAAATGATAGTAAAGAGCTCATCGGACAAGGAAAGCAACAATTAGAAAACGCGAGTCATCTTAGTCAATATTTTGATCGTGAAACCGATCAAGCGATGGCTAAATTTGCTAAACAGGCGTTTGCAGACTTCATTGAACATGGCGATATTGATCGTTTAGTTGGGCAATTAGAAACACAGCGTAAAAAGGTCTTCAAACAATAAGCAGTGCCAATTCTGCAAACTAGCCTTCAGTATCTTTTGAATAGATACCCTCCAAATATTTCCTTTATTAATCTTTTAGTTGTATGAAATGCATTCGATAAGTGGTAAAACATTAATCAGCATGAGATGTACTAAAACCCATAAGAAAAATAACACGTTACAGTCTTATTTGATTTTCTCAGGTTGTAACCCTTAAAAAGGTGGCTTATGAATATTGGAATACCCAAAGAAACTCTTTCTGGTGAGAACCGGGTTGCGGCTTCACCATCCTCAGTAAAAGCATTACTCAAATTAGGCTTTAGTGTTCAAGTGCAAAAAGGAGCTGGCACCAAATCGAGTTTTACTGATCAAGAGTTTATTGCTGAACAAGCGTTACTGGTTACCAAAAAGGCTTGTTGGCAATCAGATATTATTTTCAAGGTGAATGCCCCAACACTTGATGAAGTGGCTCAAATGAAAGAGGGCGCACATTTAGTCAGTTTTATTGCACCTGCCCAAAGCCCAGAGTTACTTGAAGCGTTACGCGCAAAATCAATCACCACCTTTGCTATGGAAATGGTACCACGCATGACGCGCTCGCAGTCAATGGATGCGCTGAGCTCTATGGCCAACATTGCCGGCTACCGTGCTGTTATTGAAGCAACTCATCATTTTGGACGATTCCTTACCGGACAAATTACCGCAGCGGGTAAAATGCCACCAGCGAAAGTTATGATCATCGGTGCTGGGGTTGCTGGTCTTGCTGCTATAGGTACTGCAGGCAGTTTAGGCGCTATCGTTCGCGCTTTTGATACTCGTCCAGAGGTTAAAGAACAAATTGAAAGTATGGGCGCTGAGTTTCTTGAGCTTGATTATGAAGAACCAGAAGACACTGGTTCAGGAGATGGTTACGCAAAAGAAATGAGTAAAGCCTTTATCGATGCTGAAATGGCGTTGTTTGCTGAGCAAGCTAAGGATGTCGATATTATTATTACTACAGCGATGATTCCGGGAAAGCCGGCGCCAAAATTGATCACTGAGGCAATGGTTAAGTCAATGAAAACAGGTTCTATAATCGTTGATTTAGCTGCAGCGGGTGGCGGTAATTGTGCGTTAACTGTCGCGGGAAAAGTGACTAATATAGATGGCGTTAAAATTATCGGTTATACCGACCTAGTGTCACGGCTGCCTAATCAAGCATCGCAACTTTATTCAAATAATTTAGTTAATTTGGCCAAATTAGTTTGCCCTGAAAAAGATGGTAACATAGTGGTTGATTTTGACGATCAAGTCGTTAGAAATATGATCGTTGTTAAAAGTGATGAAATTACTTTTCCGCCACCCCCTATTCAAGTGAGTGCCGCACCGGCTAAAGCCAAGCAAGAAAAACTTAGCGTAAGTCTTGTAAAAGACCAACCTGTTTCTCAAACTAAAAAGCATATTTTTATGGGGCTAGGAGCGGCTTTATTCGCTTGGGTAGCAAGCGTAGCTCCTGCAGATTTCCTTTCCCACTTTACCGTCTTTGTACTTGCCTGTGTTATTGGCTACAACGTGGTGTGGAATGTTAGTCATTCATTACATACTCCCTTAATGAGTGTTACCAATGCTATTTCCGGCATTATCATTGTTGGCGCCTTGTTACAGATTGGCCAAGATAATACATTAATACAAATACTTGCGTGGATTGCGGTACTTATTGCCACAATCAATATTGTTGGTGGCTTTGTTGTTACCAAACGTATGTTAAAAATGTTTAGAAGATAAGGGACGCATTGATGGAATTTTCTCAAGGGTTAATTAGTGCAGCTTATATAGTTGCCGCATTGTTATTCATTTTTAGTCTCGCAGGGTTAAGCAAGCAAGAAACAGCTGAAACTGGGAATTGGTATGGTATTACGGGGATGGCAATAGCGCTGATTGCAACGATTGCTGATCCACGTGTTGATAACGTTTTGGTGATAGTCATTGCTATGTCAGTTGGCGCGTTTATTGGCTTACATTTAGCCAAAAAAGTTGAAATGACACAAATGCCTGAACTTGTGGCGATTCTACATAGTTTCGTTGGTTTAGCCGCAGTATTAGTTGGCTTTAACAGTTATTTTGAAATGGAACACTCGTTGCCGTTAACATTTACTGAAACTCAACAAATGGCAACAAATATTCATTTAGTTGAAGTGTTTTTAGGTGTGTTTATTGGATCTATCACCTTTACCGGTTCGATTGTTGCATTTGCTAAGTTACGAGGTGTCATTAACTCTTCTGCATTAATGTTGCCGCACCGTCATAAATTAAACTTAGCTGCTGGCATTGTCGCTGTTATTTTATTGATAAATTTTGTGCAAAGTGGTGGCTCTGATAGCGCATTATATTTGATGACTTTAATTGCTTTAGTTTTTGGTTGGCATTTAGTCGCTTCTATTGGTGGCGCCGATATGCCTGTCGTGGTTTCTATGCTTAATTCATATTCTGGTTGGGCCGCTGCAGCCGCTGGTTTTATGTTAAATAATGATTTGTTGATTGTTACCGGAGCATTGGTTGGCTCATCAGGCGCGATATTATCGTATATTATGTGTAAAGCGATGAACCGCTCATTTATCAGTGTTATTGCTGGCGGTTTTGGTACCGATGTCGTTGTGAACAATGATACAGATTATGGCGATCATATTGAAATAAATGCTGATGCGGTTGCTGATATGTTGTGCGCCGCTAAAACCGTTATTATTACACCTGGTTATGGCATGGCAGTTGCCCAAGCGCAGTATCCCGTTTATGAAATGAGCCAAGCTTTAAAAGATAAAGGTATTGATGTGCGGTTTGCTATTCATCCTGTGGCAGGACGTTTACCTGGGCATATGAATGTTTTATTAGCTGAAGCGAGAGTGCCCTATGATATTGTACTTGGCATGGATGAAATTAATGACGATTTTCCGAAAACGGATGTGGTTTTAGTTATTGGTGCTAACGATACCGTAAATCCAGCAGCAGCCGAAGATCCTACTAGCCCAATTGCGGGTATGCCGGTACTTGAAGTATGGAATGCAAAACAAGTTATTGTTTTTAAACGTTCGATGAATACGGGTTATGCAGGTGTACAGAACCCATTGTTCTTTAAAGACAATACACAAATGCTGTTTGGTGATGCAAAAGACTCTGTTGAACAAATATTCAAAGCGCTTTAGCTATCGGTTATTATTGATAGAGAGCAGTGTCGTTCTACACCTTATAAAAAAACCTGCATAAGCAGGTTTTTTTATAATACGGCTAACAATAACGTTAACTATGCGATAATCGATACTTATCACAAGCCTCTGTATCTTCACACTCACCATATAAATAAAGACTATGGTTAGTTAATTTTATTTTGTGAGTTTTAGCAATATCTTCTTGGCGCTGTTCAATAACATCATCTTCAAACTCAACCACGATTCCACATTTCAGACACACTAAGTGATCATGATGTTGTTTATGACTTAATTCAAAGACCGACTTACCACCTTCAAAGTGATGGCGACTAACAATACCTGCATCATCAAATTGGTTTAGTACACGGTAAACCGTTGCTAGGCCAATTTCTTCATGCTGCTCAAGCAAAATTTTGTAGACATCCTCAGCACTAATATGCTGATTATTTGGGTTTTGTAATATCGTGAGGATCTTGATCCGTGGCAGGGTGATTTTTAATCCGGCTCTTTTTAGCTCTTCGTTTTGTTCTGCCATCAACTTTATTCTCTAATTCGGTACGTTAAACAAAATTATAGGGCGTTCTACTGTCTGAGGGAAGTATTAGTTTAACTGAATGTTAATTTCATTGGATTTTCTCCTACGCTTCGTACTAAACTGGCACATTACCATCTGGTACGATGAGTTATTATCTTTATAGGAGACAGTTAATGCTTAAAAGAGCATGGTTACTAAAATTTTTATTGAATATCTGGCCGCCATTTTTCTTTACTGGAATAAAGGTCGAATTAATTTCTAGTGATTTTCGTCATGCTAGAGTAAGTTTGAAAATGCGTCCTTGGAATAAAAATGCCATGGGTGTTCATTTTGGCGGTTCATTGTTTGCGATGACAGATCCCTTCTATATGTTAATGACTTTAGCGCGTTTAGGTAATAATTATTATGTCTGGGATAAGTCAGCTGATATTGATTATATTAAACCTGGCAAAGGAGTCGTTCACGCCGAATTTTATGTTAGCGACCATTTTATTGATGAAATTATTGAGCATACACGAGGCGGTGATAAATATTTACCGAGTGTAGAGGTTTGTGTAAAAGATAGTTATGGGCAACTGATTGCCAAAGTAAATCGACGTTTGTATATTCGACGGAAAAAATCACAGCGTTAAAAGCCAGGTATTACTGATACAAAAAAGCCTGCAAAAGCAGGCTTAATCAGGGGAGCATTTATAGCGAAAATTAATCAGCCAGTTCTGCTAAGCACATTTCTTCAAAAACTTGTGCAACCCATTTATCAACACGTTCTTCAGTTAATTCTGGTTGGCGGTCTTCGTCAACACATAAGCCGATGAAAGTATTTTCATCAACTAATGCTTTAGATGCTTCAAATTCATAGCCTTCGGTTGGCCAGTTACCAACAACAATAGCACCTTTAGATTCAACGATATCTTTTAAAGGCTCCATTGCATCACAAAAATATTCAGCATAATCTTCTTGATCGCCTAAGCCAAATATAGCGACTAACTTATCAGTAAAGTCAATCTCTTCAAGCTCAGGTAAAAAGTCATCCCAATCACATTGGTTTTCACCGTAGTACCAGGTTGGAATACCTAAAATAATTAGATCAAACTCAGCAATTTCTTCTTTCGTACTTTTAGCAATGTCTTTAACATCAACTAATTTTTTACTTAATTTCTTTTGAATTGTTTTGCTGACAGCTTCAGTATTACCTGTATCACTACCGAAAAATAAACCTACAATTGCCATGGAATAAAACCCTTATTTACTAATATTTAATTTTTTTGTCGCATTGATTCTTTCAATATCGACTCAATAAGTTCGCTACGACTTAGCCCTTGTTTTTTTGCCAAGTTGTCGAGCTGCTCAAACAAATCGGAATGTATTTTAAATTCAACTCGTTTTAAGCCATTGTTTTTATCACGTTTCACTTGGTTGCGCTTGTTAATTTTAACTTGCACGCTACGCGAATGTGGATTTGTTTTTGGTCGCCCAGGGCGCTTCTCATCACTAAACAAATCAATAGTGGTTAAATCACTCGCTTCTTTTGCCATTATTATTTATTAACCAACCCCTTGGCTTTCCCAAACAAGTTGAATAATGCCTTTGGCAACAAAACCGGCACAACCTAAAAATAAAACTAAATAAACCACCATACGACCCATTTTGGGAACATCATTTTTTGTCATTACATCATGGATTGATAAGCCAATGAAAATAAAGATAAAAGCAAAAAATAAGTTCAGACCAATGGTTTCAATAAGTTCTAAGTTTTCAGCTAGCATAATTCACCCTAAAAATTTCAGGCGCACTATAGCATAACCCCACTTTTAAACACATAGTTTTTACCATAAAAGATATTGCATATGCAATATCTTTTATGCGTTTTAACAAAATTAATAGATAAATTGTTTGCAGTGGACCAAGTTTTATATTGCAACAAGGTCAAGAGTCTAGAAAGTCATTAACAATCTTATTAAAGGCAACCGTCTTTTCTGCATGCAACCAGTGACCAGCACCTTGAATTATTTTTGCTCTACTATAGGGAAATAAACGGTTAATAATATCGCGATGTTCAGCGGTAATGTAAGTAGATTCCCCACCTTTGATAAATAAGGTTTTCCCTTCAAATTGTTGTTCACCTTGATATGCCTTCGTGATTTGCGAGTAAGATTTTTCAATATTATTAAGGTTACATTTGAAACTAAATTTACCATCTGTGGCAATTAAATTCCGCAATAAAAACTGCCTGACACCTTGGTTGTCGACAAATTTTGCTAATTGATTATCGGCGTCTTTCCTACTGTTAACGAGTGTTAAATCTATATCTTGTAAACCTTTAATAATATGGTTATGGTGCGGAGGGTAAGTAACCGGGGCAATATCAGCTACGATCAATTTATCAACTTTTTTGCTATGTTCAAGGGCTATTTGCATCGCTATTTTCCCGCCCATAGAATGTCCTAATATACTGGCTTGTTCTATATCAAGCTTTGTCATTAAATTAACGACATCTTGGGCGAGTTCATCATAGGCCATGGAGTGTTCATGGAATGACGAACCATGATTTCGCACATCTATATTTGTGACGCGGTAACTGTCTTTAAGGCCTTTTGCTATCATGTTTAAATTTTCTAAACTGCCGAAGAGACCATGAATTAAAATAACGTCTTTGCCAGTGCCTTGCTGTTTGTAATGTAGTATTTTTGTCATCGAGCGCTCAATAGGGGGAATAGGTAAAAGGTTAGCAGTGTTTTTATTGTCTTCGGTTTTCAAATATCTTGCAATTATTTTGTACTTATATTTGTCCACTATCAATATCACTGTAGAAAGTTTTCTTTAACATAAGTATAATTCCGCGCGATTCAAAAAATTCTAGGGTAATTAATGAAAAACATTGAAATAGATGAAGAACTTTATCAGTACATCGCCTCAAACACCCAATTTATTGGTGAAAGTGCTTCTTCAATTTTACGCAGATTAACAGGTTTTCCCGCGGCAGATATTGCGCTTGAAAGCTCTATTGATAATAGCGATATAATCGTTGAAACGTCGACTCCTGACGCTGATGACACCAAGGTTGCTATCGTTGTTGCTCAGGCAACCGATGAAATTTTGGCGCCCATTGCAGAACTTAAGGAACCAACTAGCGTAACTCCTATCATTGAAGATGTGCTTAATTATATTAATAAAGAAGAACTTGCGATGCAACGTGGCGCTGTCGGCCGATTCTTACTGATCTTAGCTGCTTTATACCGTGTCCATACTGAAGGTTTTTCAGTTGTCTCTGAGATCAGAGGTCGCGATCGTTTGTATTTTGCAACAAGCAAAGATGAACTTTCAGCAAGTGGTAGTAGTACTAAGCCATTACAAATTCCTGATAGTCCGTTTTGGGTAATGACTAATTCAAATACCACTCGTAAAAAAATGATGCTTACTAAAGCTTCATTAGCATTAGGATACAGCGATATAGATGCTGAACAAATTCGTGATCTTTTGTAAGTAATCTCAACAAAATCGTTGTTATAGGTTTAATAAGAATATTAAGGATATATCATGACTATTCATGAACATGCAGGAAAACCCGTTCGTCCACAAGACCGTATTAATATTGGTAAATTAGTGAGCGATTACTTCTTATTAACACCTGATGTAAACGTTATCGAGCAACGAGTAACTTTTGGCACTTCAGGCCACCGCGGTAATGCCAGTAAAATAAGTTTTAATGAACAACATATCCTTGCTATTTGCCAAGCAGTTGCTGAACACCGTAAAGAGCAAGGGTTAAAAGGCCCGTTGTTTTTAGGAAAAGATACTCATGCACTGTCAGAGCCTGCATTTTCTAACGCATTGTCGGTATTAATTGCAAATGATGTGCCTGTAGTTATACAAGACGACGAAGGTTTTACACCGACCCCCGTTATTTCTCGTTTAATAATTGCTCATAATAAACGGCCTGAAAACATCAGTGACCAAGCTGATGGGCTTATTATTACACCTTCTCATAACCCTCCTACTGATGGTGGTATTAAATATAATCCTCCTCATGGCGGTCCTGCTGAAGGGAGTGTTACCCAGAAAATAGAACAGCGTGCTAATGATTTAATTGCGGCAAAGTTAATTGATGTTAAAAGATTAAGTTACAGCCAGGCGTGTTTATCACCATTATTATCAAAACAAGACTTTATTACTTTCTATGTTGATCAGCTTGAGCAGGTTGTTGATATGGAAGCTATCGCCAAAGCTGGCGTGAAAATTGGTGTTGATCCATTAGGTGGTTCGGGTATTCATTATTGGCCAATTATTGCAAAAAAATACGGTTTAAATCTTGAAATAGTAAATCCTGTCGTTGATGCCAGTTTTGCTTTTATGTCGTTAGATAAAGACGGTAAGATCCGTATGGATTGTTCATCACCTTACGCGATGGCGGGTTTGATCGCCTTAAAAGATAAATTCGATATTGCTGTTGGCAATGACCCTGACTTTGATCGTCATGGTATTGTCACTAAATCTGGCGGCTTGATGAATCCGAATCATTATTTGGCGGTATCAATCTACTATTTAATGACTCATCGTGACTGGCCAAAAAGCAGTAAAATAGGTAAAACATTAGTATCAAGTTCTCTCATTGACCGTGTCGCTCAATATATAGACCGACCGTTATCAGAAGTCCCCGTTGGTTTTAAATGGTTTGTTGATGGTTTAAGCGACTCTTCTTATGCCTTTGGCGGCGAAGAAAGTGCAGGTGCTGCATTTCTCGCACGAGATGGTAGTTGCTGGACGACAGATAAAGACGGATTTATTATGGCATTACTTGCGGCGGAAATTCTTGCGGTTACCGGTAAAGACCCTTATCAATTGTACTTAGAGCTTGCGGATAAACTGGGTGAGCCTTGTTACGGGCGAGTTGAAGCTGTTGCCAGTTTCGAACAAAAACAAGTGTTAACATCTTTATGCTCGAGCGATATAACCACTGATACACTCGCAGGTGAAAAAATTAACCAGGTCTTGTCACACGCTCCGGGTAACGGAGCCGCGATTGGCGGTGTTAAAGTGACCACTGAAAATGGTTGGTTTGCCGCACGTCCGTCTGGTACTGAAGATATCTATAAAATTTATGCTGAGAGTTTTATCGACCAAGCGCATTTACAGCGTATTATTGCGGAAGCCCAAGTATTAGTTAGCGCCGCTTTTGCTAAAGCCGGTTTATAACCCTCCTGGCAATAGCCTTAATCAATAGAGAGTGTTTGGTCGTTTTTATGTAACGATTAAATACCTCTCTTGAAAAATATAATTAAACCATAAATAGATTTCAACTATATCCACGCTCAATATTTCATAAACCCATCGTTTTCCAAGTTAATTTAGACAATTTTAAAAAGGTTAATGATCGTCTATGAGGAGACAATTGCCGATGAAGTTTTACTTGGTAGCTTTGAGATGCTTTAGTTCCAGCCAAAAGGTCAGATAAAAAGGTGATCAAGGCAGCTTAATTTTTCACTCTAGCTAACAAATATCGATAGAGTTACCAGTAGATTTGACTTTAATTGTTGGCAAATCGCGCATTTATATCCATTTCTTTGTACAATATGCGGTAATTATAACGATCTATTGGAAGTGGTTTGAGTCAATTACAAGCAGAGTTACAAAAACAGTTACAAACAACAGGGGACTTTCTTGCCCTTACACGTGCGAACGAATGGTCGTTGGCAGCAAGCTTTTCGTTTAACGTTCTTCATCAGCTAAGTAACAGCCAAACAAAAGTAACCGTACTTGATACCGGGTTAATAACTTTCGAACCGCTAGCTTCTCATAGTACAACTAAAGATATCGTACTTTCTAGCGCGGTGCACGGCAATGAAACTGCCCCCATTGAAATTTGTGCCGAACTTATTCAAAAGCTTATTTTAGGCGAACTCATCTGCGTTGAGCGTGTTTTATTCATTTTTGGTAATCCTGCGGCTATTAATATTTCCGAACGTTTTATCGAAGAAAATATGAATCGTTTATTCTCTGGTGGTCACTCTGCGGATCAAGGTAAGGGGAAAGGTCTAATCAATAAAGAACGTCATCGTGCTTTATTATTGGAAAATACCGTGCGAGACTTTTTCAATAAAGGTCAATCAATTGCAACAGAAAATGGTATTGCAACAGAACGTGAACGTTGTCATTACGACCTACATACCGCTATTCGTGGCTCGAAAAACGACAAATTTGCTGTTTACCCTTTTAGACACGGCAAAGCTTGGAAAAAATCACAGCTACAGTTTATGTATGCCTGTGGCGTAAGTACTATTTTACTTTCACATTCGCCGACCACTACCTTTAGTTATTTTTCATCAAACGAATTTAATGCCGACGCTTTTACCGTTGAATTAGGCAAAGTAAAGCCTTTCGGTGAAAATAATATGGCTAAATTCGTCCAGGTTAAAGAAACGTTAACACGGTTAATTTCAGGGCAAGACCTGCAGCTGACAGCTTATGACGAAAATGACTTTAGTATTTATGAAATTTATCAAACCATAAATCGCCAAGGTGAATCGTTTACATTGAGCTTCGCTGATGACGTTGAAAACTTTACAGACTTCCCTAAGGGAACGGTACTTGCCATTGATGGCGATTTAGAAATTAAAACGCAAAAAGAAGGGGAAGCTATTATTTTCCCTAATGCTAATGTTGCTATAGGCCAGCGTGCATTATTAACGGTAATTCCAACGAAAATATAAAGTGTTCGTTGGTATGTAAACTTTTATGGGCGAATTGATATGAATATCAAAGACCTATGTTTTTTGTTAGTCGCACAACTTGTATTTCAGTTTACGTAAAGGTAAAGTGCGTGCGACTAATTACAACAGCTCATTGCACAAAACCCAGTAAGTACTACAACTAAGTACACTTAACTAAATAATAATGGGTATAACGCACCCGTGCGATGAACATTTTCCATAAGACAAAACAAAAAGAGAAGGCTATGAACACTGACGTATATAAAGAAAGTCCGGTGGTACATCAACCCGCTTTTATTGATGGTCATTCAGTTGAAATCCCCATCCTCAAAATATTAAAGCAAGACGGTAACGTTTATGACGGCGCCGAGTTACCTGAAATAGATCAGGAGCTAGCAACAAAGATTTATAAAACCTTAGCATTTCATCGTGTACTCGATGAGCGTATGGTTGCATCACAACGTCAAGGTCGTTTGAGTTTCTATATGACCGCCTTAGGCGAAGAAGCGGCAAGTGTTGGCGGTGCTGCTGGTTTGAAGCCACAAGATATGATCATGGCTCAATACCGTGAGCAAGGTGCATTAATGTACCGTGGTTTTTCTCTTGAAAACTTTATGAACCAAATGTTCAGTAATGAAAAAGATTTAGGTAAAGGTCGTCAAATGCCGATTCACTACGGTAGTCGTGAATTAAATTATATGACCATTTCTTCGCCATTAGCGACGCAAATACCTCAAGCTACAGGTTATGCATATGGACAAAAGTTACAAGGACTTGACGCAGTAACTATTTGTTATTTTGGTGAAGGTGCTGCATCAGAAGGCGACTTTCACGCAGGTTTAAATATGGCCGCGGTGCACGATTGTCCGGTGATATTTTTCTGTCGTAATAATGGTTATGCCATTTCAACTCCGTCAGATGAGCAGTATGCTGGTAATGGTATTGCTTCTCGTGGCGTTGGTTATGGTATTAAAACCATCCGTATCGACGGTAACGATATTTTAGCAGTATTAAAAGCGACTCAAGATGCGCGTACTTATGCATTAGCAGAAAATAAGCCAGTACTGATTGAAGCAATGTCTTATCGCTTAGGCGCGCATTCAACTTCAGACGACCCTTCAGGCTATCGTACTCGCGAAGAAGAAGCTAAATGGCAGGCACATGATCCAATCCTTCGTATGAAAAACTGGATGCTCGCTAATAACTGGTGGGATGAAGAACAAGAAACTAGCTTGTTCGATAAATTACGTGAAGAGATATTAGCGGCGGTTAAAGTTGCCGAAGTCATTGACAAACCACCGGTTGAAGATTTGATCACTGATGTTTACGATGAACCACCAGCGTTATTAAAAGCTCAATTTGAAGAGCTGAAACTACATATTAAAAAGTACCCAGAAGCCTACCCATTCACTGCGGGGAGAATTAAATAATGGCACAAATGAATTTATTACATGCAATTAATAACGCACTTGAAATTGCAATGACAGAAAATGAACGTGCTGTTTGTTTTGGTGAAGATGTTGGTCATTTTGGTGGCGTTTTTCGTGCGACCAATGGCTTACAAGAAAAATTTGGGAAGTCACGCTGCTTTAACACGCCGTTAGTTGAACAAGGCGTCATTGGTTTTGCCAATGGACTAGCAGCGCAGGGCAGTGTAGCTATTGCTGAAATTCAGTTTGCTGATTATATTTTCCCAGCTTTTGATCAAATCGTTAATGAATCGGCTAAATTTCGCTATCGTAGTGGTAACGAGTTTGATGTAGGCAACTTAACCATTCGTACGCCATACGGCGGCGGTATCGCTGGTGGTTTGTATCATAGTCAATCACCTGAAGCATATTTTGCGCATACACCTGGTTTAAAAGTGGTTGTGCCGCGTAATCCTTATCAAGCAAAAGGTTTGTTACTTGCGTCAATTCGCGATAATAATCCGGTCATCTTTTTTGAGCCGAAACGCTTGTATCGTGCTTCAGTGGGTGAAGTACCAACAGAAGATTATCAATTACCGCTAGGTAAAGCCGAAATAGTTACCCAAGGTAGCGACATCACGTTATTAGCGTGGGGCGCACAAATGGAAATTATTGAAAAAGCAGCAGAAATGGCAAGTGCGGATGGTATTTCTTGTGAAGTTATTGATTTACGTACTATATTGCCTTGGGACATTGAAACAGTAGCCAACTCAGTGACTAAAACAGGTCGCTTATTGGTTAGCCAAGAAGCGCCACTAACAGCTGGTTTTGCTAGTGAAATTGCGGCAACCATTCAAAAAGAATGTTTCTTGCATCTTGAATCACCCATTGCACGAGTGTGTGGTATGGATACTCCTTACCCATTGTCACTTGAAAAAGAATATGTTGCTGATCACTTAAAAGTGTATGAAGCCATTAAACAAAGCATAAATTACTAAGGTTTTTGTCATGAGTATTGATTTTATTCTACCTGATATTGGTGAAGGTATTGTTGAATGTGAGCTAGTCGAATGGCTAGTCAAAGAAGGTGACGTTATTGTTGAAGATCAGCCTATTGCTGATGTGATGACAGATAAAGCACTGGTACAAATCCCCGCTATGCATAATGGCGTTGTCGATAAGCTTTATTATGCACAGGGTGAAATTGCCAAAGTTCATCAGCCGCTTTTTTCAATGACGACAGATCAAGAGCAAGCAGCTCTTGCTACCAGCAATGATACCGCGAAAGCTGTTCAGCCAGTAATAGAAGAAACTGCAGTCGTTTCACCTGTTGCTTCACTACAGCGTGAAGACTTTATTTTACCCGATATTGGTGAAGGTATCGTTGAATGTGAATTAGTAGAATGGTTAGTTAAAGAAGGCGATACGGTAGTAGAAGATCAACCGATTGCTGACGTAATGACCGATAAAGCGCTGGTTCAAATTCCAGCAATGCATAACGGCACAGTAACCAAACTTTATTACGCTAAAGGTGAAATTGCTAAAGTGCATGCGCCTTTATTCGAACTAGAGCGAATGGCCACTGGCGCAGCTCCTGCAGCTGTTGTTGAAAATACAGCGACAAAAACTGTCGATACTAATGTTACACCAGTAGCTAGTTCAACGGTAAAGCAAGCTAACGCAGCCTGTAGCGCTAAAAAAGTGGTTAACGCCAAGGCTGTTGCTAGCCCTGCGGTACGTCGTGTAGCACGTGAATTGAATGTAAACATTCATGAAATTCCAGGTAGCGGTAAAAAAGGACGTATATATAAAGAAGACGTTGTTTCTTACACAAATATGCCTGTTGCTAGCGCAGAAGTTAATAGTACAGTTGTCGCTGAAGTGGCACAAAGTGGTGGTAAACGTGTTGAGCCTATTCGCGGTATTAAAGCGGTTATGGCAAAAGCTATGGTTAGGTCTGTGTCAACTATTCCTCACTTTACTTACTGTGAAGAAATCGACATGACCAACCTCATAACGCTACGTAGCGGCATGAAAGAAGCTTATGCGAAGCAAGACATCAAGTTAACCATGATGCCGTTTTTCATGAAATCGATTTCTTTAGCGTTAAAGGAATTTCCAATCATCAATACGCAAGTTAATGATGATTGTACTGAAATCACTTATTTTGACGACCATAACATTGGTATGGCTGTTGATTCGAAAGTCGGTTTGTTAGTCCCTAATGTAAAACAAGTGCAGAATAAATCGATTGTCGAAGTTGCTAAAGATATTATGCGTTTAACCGACGCTGCTCGTTCTGGTCGTGTTCCTGCTGCGGACTTGAAAGGTGGTACCATTACCATTTCAAATATTGGCGCAATTGGCGGTACGATAGCAACCCCTATTATCAATAAGCCTGAATCAGCTATTGTTGCCTTAGGTAAATTACAAAAATTACCTCGCTTTAACGACAAAGGTGAAGTTGAAGCGCGCTTCATTATGCAAGTTAGTTGGTCTGGTGATCACCGTATCATTGATGGCGGTTCAATCGCTCGCTTTTGTAACTTGTGGAAATCATTTCTTGAAAACCCAAGTAACATGTTGATGCACATGTCTTAGTTGTTAAATATGACTATTAATAAAAAACCTGCTGATGCAGGTTTTTTTGTTTTAGGGAATATTTTATTGAGAGAGGAATATATATATATACACATTGTTCGACGATGAAGTCGTTGATGAAAATTTCCACCATGGCTGCATAGATATATCTTTCATAATCTTGCCCCAAGCACCATCTTGCTTTTCAGTCACCAAAATCTCACAATGGGGCTGTTTGCAAATAACCGATATTAGTTCAACACTCGTGCCTTCATAATGCGTTTGCACGAAATCTGAAATATTATTTTCAGTATTATAGCCCCAATCTAAATTTTGTTCTTTTTTATGAAAATCATAGATATTATTTCTGGTTTTTCCACGAAATGAGCTCAGAAAATCCTTGAATGGTTCAGGGGTAAGACCTGCCATTTCTTCATCGGTTACTTCACTGCCATCAAACTCACTTAACTGATGTTTTAATGAAGAAATTTTACTTCGAGATTGGTTATATTTTCTTTCTAGCGCTTGATACTTCTCGGATAAATCTTGATGATCTTGTTTTAGCATGGCTTCATGGTTAGTGCTTAATACTTTTTTAATATTATTTTGCTTAACGGATTTTTCTATTAACTTATCACTTTGACTTGGTGTGATGTCGTTCTTAATTTGAATTTTTGGTACTTGCTTAGATACCTGTGGCGTTGGAATCTCTTTATTGAGGCGTATTTCATCTAAAGTCGACTGATTCAGCAAAGCAGAGCCATAACCCAGTATTAGCCCGATGACGATAAGCCCCATTGCTTTTACTACATTCATACCATTCCTTTTTATTATTGTTTTTTTTGATGCTACCTGAATAAAGAGTTTTTGAAAGGAATAAAATAAAATAAAATTAAAGGCTTAGCTTTCAGTTAACATCAAATCACTTTAGCGATATACTTTTCAGTGGAACAAATATTGTCAGGAAATTAAGTGCACGAAAATAAACTACAACATTTTTATATTGCTGAAGAGCAATCTATCTATTTACTCAATAATAAAGATGCCGAAAAGTTAAAAGCTTGGGTTGAATTATGTCAACAGCAATTAAGTTTATTGGGCTATAAAAATATCGCTTTATTAGGTAAGGGCGCTTACGGTTTTGTTTTTAATGGTGATGATGACGTTGGCAATGAGTTTGTATTTAAGTTTTCTCGGATGAATTTACCGCAACATGTACAAGACCGTTTAGCTGAAGAAGCTGAAATTCAAGGAGAACTCTTCCATAGCCGCATCCCAAAGGTTATCCAGTATTATAAAATTAAACGCCAATCTATTGTCCATATGCAACGCGCACCGGGTATTGATCTAGAGCAATACTGTCAGCTTCATGGACCACTACCAGCTGAGCTTGTTGTTAATATAGCTATTCAACTTGCTGATATTCTTTTATATTTACGTGATTGTAGTCAACATGAAAAAGGTAAACCCTATGTGCATGGCGATATAAAACCTTCGAACGTTGTCTATAACGAAAAAACAGGAAAAGTATATTTAGTTGACTGGGGGTCATCGGTGATTGCGCAGCTTGATACCTATGGTCAAAACACCGCGAATAGTATTATGGATTTAATGAGCAGCGACTTGCAAAACACCAATGCACGTTTAGGTGATATTTACTTTATTGGCCCAGAACAAATTAGTGGTGCAATGTCTTCCCCTCGTTTTGACGAGCAAGGATTAGCGGCAACATTATATGCCATTGCTTCAGGACAATCTTGTCGTTATGGTCATCAAGTTATTTCCCCGCTTTCTTTAGGTTTACCTAAGCTATTAGCAAAGATTATTGAAGCTATGCTCAGTGACGATAAGAAAACACGTAATAGTGCCGGAGATTACTTCTTTAAACAATTGCCTTATTTGAAAAATATGGTGATGGCCAAACAGCATACTTTATTAAAAATAACCCCGCTTATTCCTATTTGGCTAAAGTTAAAAAGCGATGAAGTTATTGATACCGTTGTTTATGGTTCACGTAAGTCGTTTTTAAGAGAGTCAACGGGCAGTAGTAAACTAAACGATATCGATGATGCACAATTAGAAAAATACTATAAGAATTTCCTGATGGGGATGGGAGATACAGAAAAGGCTTTTATTGCCGCTGTTGGTCGTTTAGGAAACTTTCCCGTGGTTGGCGGATTAGCAATTCGCTGGCAAACAGATGGTGTTTATATTGATTCTAACTTAACATTGTTTGATCCCCACTTAAAAACATCTTTTCAAAGTGCAGTGAATAATATGGTGCATTTAGCACAAGGTATCCACCGTATCGGCATGTTTAAAAGCTGCTTATTTAATGCTCGAAATACCTTGCACGTTGAAAGAAGAAACAGTGAGCATAACTTTATTGCACAGCCCGAACAGAAGATTTCGTTTGATATTAGTGATATCGCAGAGGTTGATGATATTACGCGTTTACATTCTTACTTTGAAGATGGTAAAGATCCTGATGAATATCTCTATTTACCGGATGAGATTATGGGGGTATTAGCCCGATTGAATTTAATTCATCATACCGGGTGTATTATTTTTGAAGTATTACCAACTCATTTAAAAATTCATAGTTATTTAATGCTGTTGAATCATGAGAAAGAAGCAGAGTTTACCGAATGCTTAACAAAAATTATTACCCTGTTACCGACGATAAAAGGGCAGGGGATTTCTGGTTTTATGAAGCTGCCCTACAAAGATACTCGCTTTTTTGAACATATTAGTGCCTTACCCGAAAGTTATTATCCTAAAAACCCTAAAACAAAGAAATAAACGGAGCAATAAGATGAATGATAAAATTGGTGACATGGCATGGCTAGATTTAACGGTAGCCAATGCGACTGAGGTAAAAGGCTTTTATCAACATGTAATTGGCTGGCAGGCTGATGAAACTTCCATGGGGGACCATTGTGATTATACGATGAAAAGTCCTGTTACAGGTGATGCTGTCAGTGGTATCTGTCATTCAAAAGGCATTAACTCAGATATGCCTGCGGCATGGTTACCCTATTTTTTAGTCGCTAATATCAGTGATTCAATCCTTGCTGTTAATGCGCAGGGCGGTGAATTACTAACGGATATTAAACTTGCGGGCAAAGATCAATACATAGTTATTAAAGATCCCGCAGGTGCTGTGTGCGCGCTTTATCAAAAGGGCTAATTGATAACTTACCGTTCGTTTAATGGTGCTGAATTGCTAGGCATAAATAACATTTTATAAAGTTTAGTTGCATAATCATCTGTCATACCTGATACGTAATCAGCAATCACTCGATATTCATTAAGGTTGTTTTTATTAGCATATAACCAGCGTTGTACCGTATGTTTAGGCAGTAATCTTACGGGATCGCTGGCGAGTGCTTCAAATAATTCCATTACAATTTGTTGTCCACGATATTCATTTTGTTGAATCGCTGTTTGTTTTATGACAAATGAGAAAACAAAATCTTTAAAAACCTGTAAAACTTGCGCGATATTTATGGGAAGTTGTGCATTGAAGCGTAATAATGGTTCTGCAAAATTAATATGATCATCTTCATTTAAATCGACAAGCTTAATTTCAGTGATCAAGTAATTAACCAAACCACCAATTGCTTCTTTTTGAATATAATGGTGTTCACTAAAAAGCTTATCAGACAAATCTATGCAATATGCTTGTAGCCAAGGTTCATCAATAACTTTAAGTTTTGAAATAACCTCTTTTTCAAAGTCTTGTTGGTTAACAATTCCGGTAACAATTGCATCTTCAAGATCATGAATACCATAGGCAATATCATCTGCTAACTCCATTATTGAGCAGTCAAGTGATTTGAATAGTGTCTTACTATGCTTGTTTTTCAATACTTTCATTGATTGAAAACACTCTCTGTCAGTTTTGGACAAAGGTGATAAAACCCAATTGAACATCTCTGTGTCGTCGCTATACAGCCCCTTAGCTGGATGCCAGTCTGCCGCTTTAAGTTGTCGAAATGAGTGCGGAGCAACGGGTAAGGATAATTGTGTTAAGTTTGCTAGTGTTTGTGGATATTTGATGAGCCCCAGAAGCGTGCGACGCGATAAGTTCATGCCATAAAATTCACTAAAAGGCTCAAGGTGAGAAACAATGCGAAAGGTTTGGCCATTACCTTCAAAGCCACCATGGTCACGCATCATGAAATTTAAGGCGACTTCGCCACCATGACCAAAAGGGGGATGGCCAATATCATGCGCTAAACAAATAGATTCAATTAAGGTGTCGTCGTTGGGGAACAAGACACTGCATAATTGACTATGTTTATTTCTTAACTGTGCACTAATACCTGAACCTATTTGTGCCGCTTCTAAAGAATGAGTCAGTCGAGTGCGATAAAAGTCACTTTGCCCACTGCCCATCACTTGAGTTTTAGACTGCAAGCGTCTAAATGCCGCAGAATGAAGAATTCGTGCTCGGTCACGTTGAAAAACACTGCGGTGATCGTGTTGGCGTTTGGCAACACTGGTCACCTTTCGTTGCTGCCAAATGTCATTCATTATAATACTAATACCAATTCCCCTTTGCTTAAAAGTATCTTAAACGGCTATACATCTCATCTTATTATGCTATTAATTATTATAGGCAGTAATACACCATGTGATGAAAGTGATATTACTACCATACCTAGTTTTCATTTGTAAATGCAAGCATTTGCCTTTAAAGGATTTATTTGTTTTGTTCGACCGTTTTCTTAGAATAGTATTCATTTTTGCTATTACCGGTTGTTACCAAGTCACTTTTGCAGAAAGTGATTTAGCTAACTTTGACCGTAATAAGATTGAAATGGTCGATGGATTAGTAAAACCCCCCTTTATTATTGAAGAAAATGGTCAGGGGTTACAGCTTGATATTGTTCGTTCGGCTTTGAAATCATCAAATAAGGAGGTTCACTTTATACATGTTCCTTTTGGTCGTAATGTAACCACTTATCAAAGCTTAAATGCCGATGGCATTGTTACGGTATTACCCGATTATCAACACCCTAACTTATTTATTTCTCGGCCTTTTATAACCTATCAAAATGTTGCTGTTAGCTTAATAGAAAATAAATTTTCTATTAAAAATATAGGTGATCTTTCAGGAAAAAGTATGGTCGCTTTTCAAAATGCCAATAAGAATTTAGGTGACGACTTTAATAAAGTGATTCGATATGCAATGGATTATCGAGAAGTTGCTGAACAGGAAAATCAAATTGACATGTTATTTTTACATCGCGCCGAAGTGATTATTCTTGATATAAATATTTTTAAATATTTTTTAGAACATGGCAATTCAGCACGTTATTCTCAGCCCGTTAAAGTGCATTATATTTTTAATGAACGTCAATATTCTGCGGCTTTTAAATCAGAGCAAATTAGAAATTTATTTGATCAAGGGATCAAAACCATGAGAGAAGAAGGTAGTTATCAAATAATCGTAGATAAATATCTTGATCAACAATAGTCAAATTATCCCATGGTCAACTTGTCGCTTAACTATTAGCGATGAATATTGCACGTTTAGGTGCAGGGTAGCCTTCAATGGTTTTACTACTATCATTGGGGTCAAGAAAATCAGCTAATGACTCTGTGTCTATCCAGTCGGTTTTTCTTTGTTCGTCAAGTGCTGTTATATCGGTATTAACAACCTGGATATTTTTAAAACCACAACGAGCGAGCCAAGCACACATCGCATCACAACTGGGTAAAAACCAAACATTGCGCATTTTTGCATAACGTTCACCGGGTACCAAAACGGTATTCACATCACCATCAATGACTAAGGTTTCTAAGACCAGTTCACCACCTTTAACCAGTTGTGATTTTAATTGATAAATAAAGTCAATGGGCGAGCGGCGGTGGTATAATACGCCCATCGCAAAGACAGTATCAAATGCTTTTAACTCGGGTAATTGCTCTACACCTAAAGGCAATAAATTCACGCTGCTATCATTGACAAAATGTTGAATAGCGTTAAATTGCGTAAAAAACAATTGGGTGGGATCAATGCCGACTACAAATTTTGCTCCTTCACCGCGCATACGCCATAAGTGATAACCACTTCCGCAGCCAATATCTAAGACATATTTATTTTTTAATGGGCTGATATGCTCTTTTAAACGATCCCATTTAAAATCAGAACGCCATTCGGTATCTATATGCAAACCATGAATATGATAAGGACCTTTACGCCATGGTTTAAATTTTTTCAGTAAATTTTCTATTCTTTTAAATTCACCTTCACTAATGTCACTTTTACAACCAAGGGTAACTCCATCACTAATATTAATACTTGATAGTGTTGTTTTAGGAAGAGCGTCTAAGGTTTTTTGCCAGTGGGCAAACTCGCCATGTAAATGTTCTTTTTTCCATTGGGTGAGTTGTGCAGGTAAAGTGTTTAGCCAATGGCTTAAACGATTTTGAGATATTTCTTGATAAAATTTATTAAATGACATGATAGTAGATTACTTAATCGCGATGAGTGAAAAAAAGTTAAAGCATTGAAACCATGGTGTGCTATGGCTGAATCCGGCGTTTTCCAAGCGTGCAATATGCTCTGGTAAACTATCAATGCGCATGACCTTTTCTAGGGCGGTACGCTTCTGTGCGATTTCTAATTCGCTGTAGCCATTGGCGCGTTTAAAGTCGAGATGTAAATCAACAAGATGTTCATTGCAAACGCCATCTTCTGCAGATATCTTTTCTGATAATAATAATAAGCCGCCAGGTTTTAATCCTTCGGCTATTTTAGTGATTAACGCTAAGCGAGTTTTTGGTTCAATAAACTGCAGTGTAAAGTTTAGTACCACCATAGAAGCATTTTCAATCGCTATATCTAGGATATTACCTTCAATGATTTCTACAGGGGTTTTACCTTTAAATGCGTTTACATGCATTTTGCAACGTTCCACCATTGCTGATGAGTTATCAACGCCAATTATTTTACAATTATCTGCTTTAATCGATTTACGCATGGCTAATGTTGCTGCGCCAAGAGAACAGCCTAAATCATAAATATTACTATTATCAACGACAAAACGCTGACTCAAGCGGCCAATAGTATCAATAATGGTATTATAACCCGGCACAGAACGAGAAATCATATCAGGGAAAACTTCGACAACCTGCGCGTCAAAAGTAAAATCTTTCACTTGGTTTTGTTTATTAGAAAAAATCAAATCGGGTTCGGATGGCTTCATTACTTAGTGCTTATATTTTTATACGTACAATCATTGACGAGCATTTTAACTTAAATTACTACTCGGCGGCTAGTTTTGCTTATTATTTGCTGATTTTAAAATAAACTAGCACTGCATTTTTATTTTATCGGGTTATAATTGTGGTTATTCCCTTGGTTTTATTTAATTATGTCGTTTATTCATTAAGGAATTACTGTTGCGATATGTTCCTTTTATCGTTTTTTTAACTATATTGATGACATGTGCTACGACTCAAGCACAGGTTATTAAAGATGATTATGAAAACATCCAACGACCTTTAACCATAGCTGTAAATGAAACGACTTATCCTTATATGTTTATGAATGAACAGGGTAAGGCTGATGGATTGTTACCTGAATTATGGCGCTTATGGGCTGAACGACAAGGTGTCGAAATTGAATTTATTACCTCAACTTGGTTAACAACATTATCTCGGGTTCAGTCAGGTGAAATTGACATTCATGCTGGCATGATACAAACAGCATCCCGTGAAGGACAATTTGAGTTCACATCGCCATTTTTTCTACAAAATTTTTATTTTTTTATCCATAAAGACTTTGTTAACTTAACCACAATCAAA
Source organism: Colwellia sp. (assembly GCA_013215385.1). Lineage (GTDB taxonomy): Bacteria > Pseudomonadota > Gammaproteobacteria > Enterobacterales > Alteromonadaceae > Colwellia_A. The sequence continues at coordinate 84,016 of JABSOY010000012.1, read as the reverse complement.
CAATTATCACCTTATATTATTGGCAGTGTAAAAGGCTCTGGTCATGTCAATATTTTAAAAGAAAGATACCCTGAATTAAAATTAAGATTATATCAAAACCGTCATGATTTATACCAAGCAGCATTAAATCACGAGATTGTTATTTATACCGGTTTAGACAAACCTTCAACGTTTTTTCCTCAATACTCTCGGCTTAATGATAACTTTCCGCCGTATAAACGCATTAGTTTTTATCAAGGGAAGTATGTCGGCGCAACAGCACTCAACAATAAACCTTTAAAAACATTTATTGAACAAGGGCTTGCCAAAATATCTGATGATGAAAAAGCTATTATTGAAAAAAAATGGTTAGGTAGAGATAAAAAAAGCCAAACATTATTGCTGAGTTTTTTTACTCAAACAGCGCCATATATGGCGGTTTCTCCTACGGGTAAGCCGCAAGGACTATTTATTGATTTATGGCGTTTGTGGGCTAAAGAAAGTGGTATTGATATTGAATTTATTGCGCAGTCTAGAACAAAACAGTTAACGATGCTAAAAGACGGTGATGTTGATATCCATATCGGTTATGCAGCAGATAGTTTCGATAATCAGCTACAAGTAGCGACGCAAATATATGGTGTATATTCAGGGGTTTTTGTCTCAAAGAGCATCAAAAATGTCTATGCGATGACTGATTTAACAGGTAAAACAATCGGTGTTTTAAAAGACTCTTTGTATTTAACTAGCTTACAAAAACAATTTCCAAATATTTACATTCAAGTTTTCCCGACACATTATGAAATGTTGAATGCAGCAGAACTTGGTACTATCGATGCCATGATAGGCTCTGAAGAGTATCTAAATGCTCGACTGATTCAAAGCAATTTGCAATCGTCATTCTATCAGTTGAAAAATGTCAGTTTCCCTGCCCCGGTGTTCTCTTTGGTGCAAAAAGATAACGATAAACTTGTTGAACTGATCAAAGAGGGCTTTGAAAATATCCCTGTTGCAAAGCTTATCGAGCTTGAGAGAAACTGGCTAAAGCATAAACAAAATGGTTACTTCCTCCGATCTGCGGAAAGAGTCATCTTATCAGCATCAGAAAAATCATGGCTTGCGCAACATAAAAAAATTAATGTCGGTTTAGTCAAACAGTGGCAGCCTATGGAGTTTATCAATACTCAAGGGGAAGTGAGTGGTATAAACCCAGATATATTAACATTACTAGCTCAGCGTTCAGGTTTACTGTTTAATTATGTATTTTTTGATAGTTGGAGTGAACTTTATCAAGGTCTTTTAGACAGAGAAATTGATATGTTAGCGAGTGTATCTGTTACAGAAGAACGTAAAAAACAGGTGGATTTTACTCAACCATACTGGAGTATGCCTTGGGTCGTCTTACACCAACGTCAATTAGGTTCACAGCTTAGTTTAGCCAGTTTTCATGGAAAAGAATTAGCCATAATAAAAGGATATTATCTTTCGTCAACTATTAGCAAGGAGCATCCGCAAATATCATTAAAATTAGTGGATAACCATAATGCCGGCTTATTGGCTGTACAGAAAGGGATTGTTGACGGGTTTGTTGCAAATATAGCGTCTGCTTCAGAGTTGATAAAACGAGAAAGTTTAGTTGTTTTAAACATATCGGTGATTGAAGAACTCGACAGTGATACCAGCCATTTCGCAGTTAGGCCTCAATGGAATGAGCTGCAAGGAATATTAAATAAAGCACTACTCACTATTTCAGACAATGATAAACAACAAATTTATGACCGTTGGTTCGGCATTAAAGTTGAAACGGGCTTAGACAAAAATGTCGTCATGCGGGTTGCAGCCCAAATAGGCGTCATTATCCTAATTGTTATCATTGCAATTGTTATGTGGAATAGGCGTTTATACAGTGAAATCAAAACCCGTAAACGCTTAGAAGAAAAAATGAAACATATGGCAACCCATGATGAGTTAACAGGGTTAGCAAATAGAGTTTTATTGAAAGACAGAATTAACACCGCTATTAACTTTCATAAACGTCAACAATTAGAAATTGCGGTATTATTTATTGATCTCGATGGTTTTAAAATGATTAACGATACGCATGGCCATGATGTTGGTGATGAATTGTTGATAAAAGTGGCCGACAAACTTAAATGGTGTGTTCGACAATCAGATACCGTTGTTCGTTTTGGCGGCGATGAATTTGTATTGTTACTAACCGGTTTACATCATAAAAATGAAGCGGCGTATATTGCCGATAAGGTTCTTAAGTTGATGCAGCAACCTTTTGAATTATCCGCTGAAACTGTAAGTATAGGCTGTAGTATTGGCATTGCTATGTATCCTGATGACGGTATTACCGATAATGATTTATTAAAAATTGCTGACACTTTAATGTATCGAGTAAAAGCAAATGGTAAAAACCATTATGTTTTTAGCTCAAATACCGCTACGTTATAGGATAAATTCGCTGGTTCTCTCTATCGCTATAAAGAATCCTCTACTGTAAACCGCTACAGAAAATATGCCAAGAGAGCTTCATTTTATTTTATGGCATAACTTTATTATCACTTACCCGCTTTAAAACTTTTCTTGTGGAAATATTCCTTTATAATATCGACAATTTTTCTCCTAACGACTGACTTTGCTTATTTTAAGTGACGCCTCGTTAGTATTATCAGGACAAATATACATGCGCGATCTTTATTGTGGTGAGGTGAACGAGTCTCACATTGGTCAAGAAATTACTTTATGTGGTTGGGTAAACCGTCGTCGAGACTTAGGTGCGGTTATCTTTTTAGATCTTCGTGACCGTGAAGGTTTAGTGCAAGTAGTTTATGATCCTGACTTACCAGAAGTTATTGCTAAAGCTAATACTTTACGTAATGAATTTTGTGTACAAATTAAAGGTAAAGTTCGTGCCCGTCCAGAAGGGCAAATTAACAAAGGCATGAAAACTGGAGCTATTGAAGTTTTAGGTTTAGAACTTACTATTCTTAATAAGTCTGCACCATTACCACTAGATTCGAACCAAACTAATTCAGAAGAGCTACGTTTAAAATACCGTTACTTAGATTTACGCCGCCCAGAAATGACTGAACGTATGCGCTTTCGTGCAAAAGTTACTTCAAAAGTGCGCCAATCACTTGAAGGTCAGGGCTTTTTAGACATAGAAACTCCAATATTAACGGCGGCGACTCCTGAAGGCGCTCGTGATTATTTAGTACCTAGTCGTACCCATAAAGGTCAGTTTTTTGCTTTACCTCAATCACCACAACTGTTTAAACAATTGTTGATGATGTCAGGTATGGAGCGCTATTACCAAATTGTTAAATGTTTCCGTGATGAAGATTTACGTGCTGACCGTCAGCCTGAATTTACGCAAATAGATATTGAAACTTCTTTCATGAGCTCAGAGCAAGTGATGGAAGTTGCTGAAACAATGATCGTAAACTTGTTTAAAGAGTTAATGGATGTTGATTTAGGTACGTTTCCACGCATGACTTATTTAGAGGCGATGACACGTTTTGGTTCAGATAAACCCGATTTACGTAACCCGTTAGAATTAGTTGATGTTGCTGATATTTTAAAAGACGTAGAATTTAAAGTATTTTCAGGCCCAGCAAATGACGAAAAAGGTCGTGTTGCGGTAATTTGTGTACCGGGTGGGGCAAGTAAGTTTTCACGTAAAGGTATTGATGAATTAACTAAGTTTGTTGGTATTTATGGCGCGAAAGGCATGCCATGGATGAAAGTTAACGATATTGATGCCGGCCTTGAAGGTTTACAATCACCTATCTTAAAATTCTTAAATGAAGATGCGGTTAAAGAATTGTTAGCACGCACCAATGCAAAATCAGGCGATATTATTTTCTTCGGTGCTGACAACTATAATGTTGTTACCGAAGCCCTTGGTGCATTGCGCATTAAAGTTGGCGAAGACTTAGATTTATTAAAAGGCGAATGGAAACCTTTGTGGGTTGTAGACTTCCCAATGTTTGAAGACGTTGATGGCCATATGCACGCAATTCATCATCCTTTTACTGCACCCATTAATTTAACCGCTGAACAACTAGAAGCAAATCCGGTAGGCGCTTTATCAAATGCTTATGACATGGTTCTTAACGGTTGTGAGTTAGGCGGTGGATCTGTTCGTATTCATAACCAAGACATGCAAGCGGCAGTATTTAGAATATTAGGTATTAGTGATGAAGAAGCTCAAGAGAAATTTGGTTTCTTACTTGAAGCGCTGCAATACGGGGCTCCACCACATGCAGGTCTTGCTTTCGGTTTAGATAGATTAGTGATGTTAATGACAGGCGCAAGTTCAATTCGCGACGTTATGGCATTTCCTAAAACTACCACCGCGGCTTGTCCGTTAACTAATGCACCTGGTAAAGCTAACCCTGCTCAGTTAGTTGAATTAGGGATTGCTTGTCTTCCTAAAGTAGTTAAGTCTGAATCTGATGAAGAATTGATTTAGTATATAAAATGTGGCTTGAGAGAGCCTTCATTTAACAATTATAGAAAACGTATTGGTTATATTATCAATACGTTTTTTTATATTAGAATAGAAATAAGTTATGACTATTATTTTAGGTATAGATCCCGGTTCACGTATTACGGGTTACGGTGTTATTAAAAAAGAAGGGCGCAAGCTCACTTATCTAGGTAGTGGCTGTATTAAAGCATTTTCAGGTAATAAAGAAGATGATGATTTCAGTGAGCGCTTGCAAACCATCTTCGCAGGTATTTCCGAAATTATTCTGCAATTTAATCCTGAACGTTTTGCCATAGAACAAGTCTTTATGGGCGTTAATCCCGGTGGGGCACTTAAGCTTGGTCAAGCACGTGGTGCCGCTATTGTGGCAGCAACCAATAAAGGTTTACCGGTCGCTGAATATTCAGCAAGACAAATAAAACAAGCCGTTGTTGGCACGGGCGCGGCCGATAAAAGCCAAGTACAACATATGGTCAAAACTATTTTAAAACTACCTGCTATGCCACAAGCTGATGCGGCAGATGCGCTTGCTGTAGCACTTTGCCACGCACATAGTTATGAATCCTTAGAAAAAATGGCCGGACAGGCAAGTAAAATAGTACGTAGTCGCTTACGGTAAAAATACCAATCAACTTTACTGTATAAATATATAGTGGTATGGTTGCCACAGATTATTATATTAGCAAGGGCATAACTGTGATCGGTCGTTTACGTGGAACATTATTAGAAAAATTAGCACCAGAAGTTTTAATTGAATGTGGTGGTATTGGTTACGAAGTGACCATGCCGATGACCAGTATTTATGCGCTACCAGAACTAAACGAGAAAGCTATTATTTATACACACTTTGTTGTTCGTGAAGATGCTCAGCTACTGTATGGTTTTGCCAATAAAGTCGAACGTAAACTTTTTCGTTTAGTGATCAAGGTCAATGGTGTTGGTCCAAAGCTAGGTTTAGCGATTCTTTCTAGTATGTCTGCTGACCAGTTTGTTAGTTGTGTTGCACATGATGACCTAACGAGCATTGTAAAGATTCCCGGGGTCGGTAAAAAAACAGCTGAACGTTTATTGATAGAAATGCGTGATCGCTTAAAAGACTGGCAAGTCACCAATACTACGCCTGTTAATGATTCTATGCCACTAGACCTTCACCATGAGAATACCTTTGTCAGTAATGTCAAAGCGGATGCGATTAATGCACTAATTTCTTTAGGGTATAGTCAGCAACAAGCAGACAAAGCGATACGAGCTGTTTTTAAAGTTGAATTGAGCAGTGAAGATCTTATTCGTGACGCGCTAAAAGCAATGCTCTAATATTAACACTCATACTAACAACAATATTATCGATAATATTTATTTACGTTTATATAAATAAAGAGAACAGAGAGAAAAATGATAGAAGCAGATCGCCTTATCGAAGCCGTAGCTCAGCCAGAAGAAGAAAAGATTGATCGTGCTATTCGTCCAAAATATTTAGTCGATTATACTGGGCAAGATCACGTTAAAATTCAAATGGAAATCTTTATTTCTGCAGCAAAGAAACGCAATGAGCCGCTTGACCATTTACTTATCTTTGGACCGCCGGGTCTAGGGAAAACGACTTTAGCGAATATAGTTGCCAATGAAATGGGGGTTAATATTCGTACAACTTCAGGGCCAGTGTTAGAGAAAGCAGGTGATTTAGCCGCTTTGTTAACAAATTTAGAAGAGAATGATGTTCTTTTTATTGACGAGATACATCGCCTAAGTCCTGTCGTTGAAGAAATACTTTACCCAGCAATGGAAGATTATCAGCTTGATATAATGATCGGTGAAGGTCCTGCTGCTCGTTCGATAAAATTAGATTTACCTGCTTTTACCTTGATAGGTGCAACGACGCGGGCAGGTGCATTAACGTCGCCCTTGAGAGACCGTTTTGGTATTGTGCAACGACTTGAATTTTACAATACGGCAGACTTAACTGAAATAGTGAAACGTTCAGCTCACTTTCTTAATTTAACCATTGATGAAGACGCCGCTTTTGAAGTGGCGAAACGTTCTCGTGGCACACCAAGAATAGCTAATCGTTTATTACGCCGAGTACGTGATTATGCTGATGTTAAGACGCAAGGTATTGTCAGTCAATTAACGGCAACTAAAGCATTAAATATGTTAGAAGTAGATGACCAAGGCTTTGATTTAATGGATAGAAAACTGCTAGAAGCCATTATTGATAAATTTATGGGCGGTCCTGTAGGGCTTGATAATGTTGCAGCAGCTATTGGTGAAGAACGTGAAACTATTGAAGACGTGATTGAACCCTACCTAATTCAGCAAGGTTTTTTACAACGAACCCCGCGTGGTCGTATTGCCACTGAGCGTGCCTATCAACACTTTGGTTTAGACAAACCTGCCAGTTAATAAAACCATTTCATAAACTCTAGGCAAAAAAAAAGCCCACATAAATTATGTGGGCCAACTTATAAATAAAGTTGATAGAAGGAAATATGGTTTCCAATAAACATGTCAGAGAGAAATGATAAAAATCAGTTCATGTACTTTAACCAGCCAACGATCAGATTCATTCAGCAAAGAATAATCAGAGAAGTTTGTTAGCTAGTCCAAAGAACGAGTGAATTTTAGAGTAACTTTACTTCATTGACAAACTAAAAAAATTACCGATGTCGCATTAGAAAAACTAATGGATGTATTGGGTCTGTGCATAAGGACTTTTTATATCTGCTCCCTTAGGTCATTCATAAACGCAGTTTATGTCAAAACTGTTACATTACTTTGCTAATCAGCGCTTGTTGTATCACTTGTTTATCATTAATATAGAGGCTAATTATAAGAGCGTTCGGCAATATTTATTTATTCGTAAACTAAGATTAAATATTAATAATGCTAAGCGTTAATTTTATTCATTTTAAGCGTTTATTTGAAGTTAATGCCGAATATAAAATATAACTACCCCGTTAGAATTTATTATGAAGACACAGATGCGGGTGGTATTGTTTACCACACCAATTATCTTAAGTTTTGTGAACGTGCTCGTACCGAGTGGTTAAGAGATTTAGGTGCTAATCAGTCATTTCTTTTAGAACAAAACATCGGTTTGGTGGTCAGAAGAATTGAAATGGACAATATGGCTTCTGCCAAGTTAGATGATTTACTCACAGTAACTTCATGGATCAGCGAATTTAAACGCGCTAGTTTGGTATTTACTCAACAGATATTTGACCAACAAAACAAGCTTATTTGCTCTGTGGTTGTAAAAGTTGCCTGTGTAAACCTAAAACTTACTAAGCCTTGTGCCATCCCCGAAATAATATTAGGAGCGTTAAAAAGTGTCAGCTGAAATCTCAATTTTAGATTTATTTATACATGCCAGTTTATTAGTACAATTTGTGATGTTTATTTTATTGTGTTTTTCTATTTCGTGTTGGGCGATGATTTTTCAACGTCGTAAAGCACTTAATGCCGCACAGGCACAAATGAAAAATTTTGAAGATAGATTTTGGAGCGGAGCTGATTTAAGTAAACTTTATAATGAAGTTTCCTCTAAAGGGTCAGTAACAGGTATTGAAAGTTTATTTGTTTCAGGCTTTAAAGAATTTGCCCGCCTAAGAAAAAGTAATATTAACTCACCGCAAGCAATTGTTGATGGTACTCACCGAGCAATGCGTGTGGCACTTTCTCGTGAAGTTGACCAACTTGAAGTTCACTTACCTTTTATGGCAACGGTTGGTTCAATTAGTCCGTATATTGGTTTGTTTGGTACCGTTTGGGGAATAATGAATTCCTTTATCGCACTGGGTGCAGTTGAGCAAGCAACACTCGCGATGGTTGCACCTGGAATTGCTGAAGCCTTGATTGCAACTGCTATGGGTTTATTTGCTGCAATCCCAGCAGTAATAGCCTTTAACAGATTTAGTCATCATGTTGAAAAACTTGAAAATGGCTATGGTAATTTCATGGAAGAATTTTCCAGTATTTTACAACGTCAAAGTGCAACTGAACAATAAGCCAACTCGGAGCAATACTTATGTATAAAAGAGTAAGACGCCGTATAGTCGCTGAAATTAATGTCGTTCCTTATATTGATGTTATGTTGGTTTTGTTGATCATTTTTATGGTAACGGCACCATTGGTTACACAAGGTGTTAAAGTTGACTTACCAAAGGCTGATGCAGAAGCACTTGATAAAGACTCGAAACCACCTTTAGTTGCTTCAATAGATGCACAAGGTAATTATTATTTAGCTGTTGGCACCAGTAAAAATGAGCCAATGTCGGCTGAACAAATTGCCATACTTGTAGCAGAACACATAAAACTCGAACCGCTAACCCCAGTTGTGGTTAATGCTGATGGCGCAGTTTCATACGATGCTGTGATCCAGTTAATGGTGTTATTACAGCAAAAAGCAGGTGTAGCTTCCGTCGGGTTAATGACAGATCCGGGGGAGAAGTAATTCGTGAACCGAAAATTTGCTATTACTCTCTTTCTGAGTTTTATATTACATGTCGCCATTGCGGCAGTATTGTTGATGGGAAACTATGACAATAAACCAAAAGTTCCTCCTAAAGCTGCACCAATGCAAGCTATCCAAGCAACGATAGTTGATAGAAGTAAAATTGAAGCGCAGTTAAATAAAATAAAGAAAAAAAAGCGTGATGATGCTAAACGAGTTAAAGAACTTCAACAACAAGCCGCTGCAGCGAAAAGAAAACGAGCAAAAGAAGAAAAGCGTATTAAAGAGGTCGAACGTCAGCGAAAGAAAAAAGTTCGCGAGAAAAAGGCCGCTGAATCGGCAGCAAAAAAAGCACGAGCAAAAGCAAATGCCGCAGAAAAATTACGTAAACAAAAAATTAGAGAAAAAGAGCAAAAAATAGCAAAAGAGGCTGCCGCAGATGCAAAAGCTAAGCGGTTGAAAGAGGAAAAGGCAGCTAAAAAAGCGGATGATTTACGTAAGAAAAAAGCTGCAGAGCGTAAACGTAAAAAACAAGAGGCTAAGGAACGCGCAGTACAAGAACAAATGTTAGAACAACAAATGGCAGAAGAAATGGCCATTAGACAGCAAGCAAGACGTCAGCAAACGATGACAGAAGTAGGCCGTTTTACTGCGTTAATTCGTCAAACAATTCAAGGTAACTTGATAACAGATCGCAGTACAATGGAAGGTAAATCTTGTAAATTAACCATAAGTCTTGCACCATCAGGTTTTGTGACCAATGTCGTCATTGGCAAAGGTGATAAAGTGGTTTGTGATGCATCTAAAACAGCAATTTATAAAGCTGGAACATTACCTGTATCGAAAGATCCTGAAGTATTTAAAGAAATGCGCACGATTAGTTTAACCGTTGTTCCTGAATTTTAACCGCCTATATTAATGATTAATAATCCACGACTGAGAAAATAGTAAAATATATGATGAAATTTAAAATAGCATTCATTTTCTTTATTGCACTTCTATCAACTAATGCATCAGCGACCCTTGAAATAGTGATCACTGAAGGTGTTGATAGCGCACGTCCTATTGCCGTACTACCTTTTAAATGGGACGGCGTAGAACCACTTCCTGAAAATGTTTCGAATATAATCAGTGAAGATCTACTGCGTAGTGGTAAATTCAGTCCAATTAGTGACCGCCGTTTTCCTCAAAATCCATTTTCAGATAAAGAAATTGATTATTCTGCTTGGGCAAGTGAAGGTGTTGAAGCTGTTGTTGTCGGGAAAATTAGTGAAATTGGTATTGGACGTTATAAGATTAGTTATCAACTTGTTGATGTTATTCGTGGGCAAATTACCGACGGACAATCACAAATGCTGAGTAACGGGAAACTGGTGAAAAGCTCTGATCATATTTATGCCGAAGGTGCCTTTGAAATAAGTACAGATCAACTACGTCGTTATAGTCATCATATTAGTAACGTCATATATGAAAAGTTAACCGGAAGTAAAGGGGCATTTCTTACTAAAATCGCCTACGTTGTTGTGCGAGATCAAGGCGAGTTTCCTTACCAGCTAGTTATTGCAGATTATGATGGCGTTAATGAACATGTCTTGTTAACTTCTAAAGAACCTTTAATGTCGCCATCTTGGCACCCTAAGGGCAACCAGCTAGCGTATTCAACCTTTGATAATAACCAGCAAAAAATATATGTTATTGATATTTATACGGGGAAGCGTACTATGCTAAGCGCGTATAAAGGAATAAATAGTGCACCACGTTGGTCACCTAACGGCAAAAAAATGGCGATGATGCTATCAAAAGATGGCAACTCAGAGCTTTATATAATGGACGTAGCTACTAAAAAGTTACGTAGAGTTACCCGTCATCGTGCGATAGATGCTGAGCCAAGCTGGAGTCCTGATGGGAAATCCTTGGTATTTAGTTCAGAACGGGGTGGTAAACCTCAACTATATCGCGTAGATTTAGTCGATGGTCGCGTAAAACGATTAACTTTTGATGGCGAAATGAACCTTGGTGGCTCATTAACACCTGACGGACGTCAGTTAATTATGGTTAACAGAACGCGAGGGAAGTACCATTTAGCTAAACAAGAATTAGAATCGGGAATTTTTCAAGTGTTGACTAAAACACGTTTGGATGAATCCCCGAGTATATCGCCGAATGGCGGTATGATAATCTACAGTACATTACATAATAATAAGCAAGTGCTTAGTTTAGTGTCTGTCGATGGAAGATTTAAGGCGCGTTTACCCGCGGTTAATGGTGAAGTTAAAGCTCCCGCTTGGTCACCATTTCTATAATAAAAAATTAATTTATAAAACATAACTTAGAATATTAAGGACAAAAATAATGCGTTTGAATAAAACTGTAAAAGCCCTTGCGATTGCTTTGCCAATTTTGGCTTTATCTGCTTGTAGTTCTAATTCAACTACTGATGAAGAAAGCTCTGTAGCGACTAATGCTCAACAATCTTCAATCACAGAGAATAATGCTACTTCAGATGTACAAGTGAGCGCGGTTCAACGTGCTGCTGAAATTGAAGAGCAACAGCGTCAAGAATTAGAAAAACTTCGTGCAGAGCACATCGTTTATTTTGATTTTGATACTTCAACGGTAAGTCGTGAGTTTTCTGCAATTTTAGACGCTCATGCTAAATTTTTAAACCAACGTTCAAATACAAAAGTTTTAGTTGAAGGCCATGCCGACGAACGTGGTACTCCAGAGTACAACATTGCTTTAGGCGAGCGTCGCGCTAAAGCCGTTGTGACCTATTTAGAAAATATGGGTGTTTCATCTTCACAAATTAGCGTTGTTAGTTATGGCGAAGAAAAACCTATGATTAAAGATCGTAGCGAAAGTGCTTTTGCTAAAAACCGTCGTGCGGTATTAGTTTACTAATCAGGGATAGAAATGAAACTGAATAAAGTTTTATTCGGGATGTCCTTTGTTGCTACTACCTATATGGTAGTAGCGGCAGAATCTGCACCCGTCATTGACATAAGTAATGTTGATTCAAATAGAAGTAACCCATCGCAGTATGTACCCGCCTCATCGCAAACCGTTAGTGAACAATTAGCCAGCCTTGAACGCAAACTTGATGCTCGTAATCGTGCCCAAGTCAATGTGCAGCGACAACTTGATGAGCTTCAAAATGAAGTCAATGAGTTACGCGGTGTTACAGAATTACATACACATCAGCTTAGCCAAGTACTAAACCGTCAGCGTGAGTTATATCAAGAGCTTGACCGTAGAGTATCTGAAGCGCTTAAACCTGTTAATAATGTTCCTGCTGCGATTAGTGCACCAACATCACCAACAGGCGTTCCTGTGAACTATTCAACGAATTTAACTGAAAACCAAACATATGATCGTGCGGTAAATTTAGTGTTGAAAGATAAACAGTACGATAAAGCTATTCCAGAATTTCGAGCATTTAACCAAAATTTTCCCAATTCAATTTATGCACCCAATTCGCATTATTGGTTAGGCTTGTTATTATTTAACAAATCGGAATACACACAAGCAAAAAGTGAATTTACCTTAGTGGTTGAAAAATATGCTGACTCAAACAAGCGTAGTGACGCAATGTTGAAGCTGGCGATGGCTGAACAGAAGCTTAATAACAATGCAGCGGCAAAAAACTGGTATCTAAAAGTATTGGCACAATACCCTGAATCAAGTGCTGCTCAACTAGCTCAACCAAGATTAGATAACTTATAATCGTAGGAAGCGACGATTACTTAAACTAACTGCTTTCTTTTTATGCAAACAGTCAATAAATAAGAAAAAAGTTAAATATATTAGTTGCACTAAAAAATATTATGAGTATTATATGCGGCGCGTTGAGGCACTAGTTCAACGCAATGCAAATATGCATTATGTCGGCCGTTAGCTCAGTTGGTAGAGCAGTTGGCTTTTAACCAATTTGTCGAAGGTTCAAATCCTTCACGGCCGACCACTTAGGTTCAAATCCTTCACGGCCGACCACTTATTTTACTATTCAATTTAATTTTCATTCAATTCTATATTCATATTGCTATAAAACTCAGAATCTTCATACCTCATTACTATTAATAAAAAGTCTTATACACATCGTTTCATCTATACCGTATAATTGCCGCGTTTTCAAAAGAGATCAGTAGAGATAAAAAATGTCGCAAAGTAATTTAGCCGTAGAATATGATTTTCAATTTCCTGTAAAACCCGTGCCACTTTCAAATAATGAACGTATAGAATACAAAGAGCGAATTAAACGATTATTGAAAGAAAAAAATGCGGTGCTTATCGCCCATTATTATACTGACCCAGAGATTCAAGCATTAGCTGAAGAAACTGGCGGCTGTGTTGCTGATTCTCTAGAAATGGCTCGTTTTGGTAATAATCATCCTGCGACTACACTTATTATTGCTGGTGTACGCTTCATGGGCGAAACAGCGAAAGTACTTACCCCAGAAAAAACCGTTGTTATGCCGACCCTTGAAGCTACATGTTCTTTAGACTTAGGTTGCCCTATAGAGGCCTTTAATGCGTTCTGTGACCAACATCCAGATCGTACCGTTGTTGTCTATGCTAATACTTCTACAGCGGTTAAAGCACGTGCCGACTGGATCGTTACCTCTTCATGTGCCCTAGAGATTGTTGACCATCTTGACGCACAAGGTGAAAAAATTCTTTGGGGACCTGATAAACACCTAGGCGCTTATATTCAAAAACAAACGGGTGCTGACATGCTAATGTGGCAGGGCGCCTGTATCGTTCATGACGAGTTTAAAACACAAGCATTAAAGGATATGAAGGCTTTGCATCCAGATGCGGCTATTTTGGTGCATCCAGAGTCTCCTGCTGAGATTATTGATCTAGCTGATGCCGTTGGGTCAACAAGCCAATTAATTAAAGCGGCTCAAGACATGCCGCACCAAAAATTTATTGTCGCTACAGATCGCGGTATTTTTTACAAAATGCAGCAACTTTGTCCTGATAAAGAATTCTTTGCAGCGCCAACTGCAGGAGAAGGTGCAACCTGTAAAAGTTGTGCTCATTGTCCGTGGATGGCAATGAACGGCTTAAAAGAAATTGAAGATGCATTACTCGATCCTTCAGGAAAAGAAGTTTTTGTCGATATGGCCCTTCGTGATGGCGCATTAAAATCGTTAGATCGCATGTTAACTTTTAACGCAGCATTAGCTGCTCAGTAAAATTCGGCTTATGTTGCTGATAAAGTAAGCGGTTAGCCGCACTTTACAAAAATTAAGTTGTGTTAAGGCTAGAATTTGCCTAACATAGCGCGGCTTTGAGAATATATAGATTTAATAATTTCATTACTGATACGACATTATTTTATTTCCAATATGTTTTATGAGTAAAACAAATTGGTGAGCTGGCCGAGTGGCTGAAGGCGCACGCCTGGAAAGCGTGTAAAGGTTTATCCCTTTCGAGAGTTCGAATCTCTCGCTCACCGCCATATATAGAAAAGCCCGTTAATCGAAAGATTAACGGGCTTTTTGCTTTTCAGCGTTTAAAACTGGCAAAGGGGTTGTAGCACTCACCTACTACATAGAATTTAAGTCATTATCTCAATGCGATATGCTAATAAACCGCAACTTTAACGAGTCATTTTTTCGCTTTTACGATTAAAAAAATAGAATAAATAAAAGACAGCCACTGAAATTGAAATAATTAAAGACCTTATTCACACAGTTACAACAAGGATTAAGCAACCTCACCACCTAATATATTATGCAGTTGGCTATTAAGCAGCTAAATTATATTGGGGTTAACAGACATACGAAGTTATAAATATACAAGAAAATCTTTGTGATGGTCTACTTTTGTTGCACTTCTAAAATAGAAGGTACCCAGCCCAAATCCCCGCCAATTTAGAACATGGCTGTTATAAGCACTTCATTGTAATTTACACTTAACTTTAGTTTTAATTAAGTCTTTTTGAAGGTGGCGACCATAAAACCGAGTATCTGCTTTGCTGAGGTTATTTTTGATAAATCACCATACATCTCTCCATTCTGACCTGAATGATGACCATGCCCAATGAGAGTTAATAGTTTCTCGGCTGGCTCGTTGACATTAAATAGAGCTTGATAAATTAAAGATGGTTGGCCCGATGAACCTGAACCGCTATAAATGGCATCATCAGGAAAACGATCGCGACTGTAATAATCGTTAAAATCGTACGATCTATTCACTTCCACCATCAGTCGATATTTCCCTCTTTCAGGAATAGGCATATTTAATAAATGGTCGCCTTTTGGAGTAGCTGAAGTCATGCCATCAAACGCTGTATTATCTACACTAGGAATATAGAGTCCATCTTGGGCTTGCACCCCTCGCTTATGCGACCAATAAGGCAAGGTTTCGGGACGCCTGACCCTTTCTTCATCGCTCCTTACCGAATAAAAATTGGATGTTGCTGTTTTTCCCGTAACGTACAAGGTTTTAATAAAACGTCCTTTTTCATCTTCTAGCCACACCACCATCTGCGGCGTAGCGGTATAGGTTATGCCCCAGAATAAAGGTTGTGGTTCAGACTCATATTCTTTTCCTGCTTTGATAAACAGTTCAACAGAGGATTTGCCAAGATGTGAATGGGTTAAGTCGATAGTTTCGTACTTTCCATCCCTAACCGAGGAGGCCGAGCGAAACTTTTCTCCCAATTCTATAATGGTAACAAAGGGGGCTTGTTCAGCCAGTAATCCTAAGGATATTGGAATAGCGCCCAGTGCTACTATCACGAATGTCCGTCGACCCACTCTACGTTTTAAATGATATTTATAGGGAGTCCAGTTATTGTAAAAATGTCCAGCAACAAAAACCAACACGAGGATAGATGACCAAACATGTAGCGATGCCGTAAAGTAGTCATACTGGGTAAAATACATTAAAAGCCCTGTTAAAATTAACGCGACAAAGCCCACTGATAACCCAATCGTACTTGCTATTCTAAAATTCATTTCTGTTCCTTTTTAACATACAAATCAGACCTGAAAGTATTATGACAAAGAACAAAAACGGTAAAAAGTGACATATGTAACGTTGTTGATTTTTATTGTTTTTTTAATGAAATATGACGTCTTCCTCTTGGTTATAGCGTAAGTTCGTGTAATTATATTTTTAACAGGCCATCTATATCCGCTTTTAACAATAATGATGGACAATTAACCATGAATGCAAAAAACAACAAAAATAGTGAGTACCTGATAATAATTATCGCATGGTGCTATACAGTGATTACTACTCTGCTGTTTTGGTATCAGGATGATCCTGGCATTGAAATTAACATGACCAGTAAAAATATTGCTCTGGTTTTAATCTTGTATACGATTTTTCTAACGGGCTTGCTGTTATCAATGAAGGAGTTAACGGCAACGCCAAGCAGCAAGAAACAAGTCGTAAAACAACGTTATACTTTTATCATTGCTTTTCTGGCATTCATTTGTTTAGGCATTTATTTTTGTTATGTAATAATCGGAATTTTATTAGCACTCTTATTATTAAGCGCAGTGCACGTTTTACCGCGTTGGTTGGCATTCAGTTTAGCTATATTGATGCCCCTTATAGCCGGCTTAACCGATGTATATTTTAAAAATGTACTCTTTTACTTAGAAGTAAAAATGCTGTTTATTTTGTTCAATAGCTTAATACTGCTTTATGGCTATAAGGTGATTGCTGAACGCCAACAAAAATCTCGTTATCAACATTTATTAAGAGAGTTACAGGCAACACAGGCATTATTATCGAATACAGCAAAACGCGATGAACGATTGAGAATTTCTCGAGATTTACACGACTCCCTTGGCCATAAACTCACAAACCTTAGGCTTCAGCTCGAATTAGCTAGTCATGTTAGTAATGAAAAAGTGGCTGAAAAAATATTTTTTGCCAAAAAAATTAGTGATGAATTACTATTTGATGTACGTCACACAGTGAGTGAATTTCGCCAAGATAACGATATAAATTTAGCAACAGCCATTAATACACTTTGTCAGGCAACACCGAAGTTACAGATAAATAAGCAAATAGAGTTAGCCAATAACCTATTAAGTTTTCGTCAAGCAGAGATAATGTTTCGCTGTGTGCAAGAGTCACTAACCAATATCATTAAACATGCTAACGCAACTCGCTGCGACATTCATTTATATATCGAGAAAGGTGATATCAAAGGTGTTATTCAGGATAATGGCCAGCAATATCACGACATTAAAGTTGGTAATGGCTTATTAGGCATGCAAGAGCGGCTACAATTGCTTAATGGCCAACTACATTATGCTTTTAACCAGCAAGGGTTTTACGTTAATTTTTCCTTACCTTGCGCTGTTCAGCAAACACAACAGTTAGCTTTTGGGGAGTTAAGATGAAGTCCATTAATATTTTAGTGGTTGATGACCAGCATTTATTTATGGCGGGGATATGTGAGCTACTAGCATTGAAGCCTCAATTAAATGTGGTCGCGACATTAACCAATGGCTGTGGTGTTATCGAAGCGATTAACAAGCACGCTATTGATGTTTTATTATTAGACCTACGCATGCCAAAAATGGATGGTATACAAGTATTACAAGCAATAAAAAAAGCTGCACTAGATATTTCAACCTTGATTTTAACCACCTTTGATGAACATGATTTAGTGCTTGAATGTATTAGACTGGGCGCACTGGGTTATTTGAGAAAAGACGTCAATTTAGAAGAACTGGTAAGTGCCATCGAAACGGTTGCGAGAGGTAAACATTGGATCCAACCAGCGGTTACTCAGCAAGTACATAAGAACTTGTCAGCTATGGCCTTAACAGAAACTTGCCCCAAAGCTGCATTCGTTGAACCACTAACACCAAACGAAATTCAAACGTTAAGACTAGTAGCTGCCGGCTATTCCAACAACGAAATAGCTGAGGCACTTCATAGATCATCAGGTAGGATTAGAAATATTGTCACCAATATTTTAGCTAAGCTACATGTAAGAGATCGCACTAGAGCCGCAATTAAAGCCGTAGAGTTGGGGCTTATTTAACTTGCGTAAATCCTATCATGTTAAAAATAGGAAAATAGGAAAATAGGAAAATAGGAAAATAGAAGGCACCCACCCAAATAGAAATAAGTTAAAACTCAACTAAACTTAAATTACTTCCATTTTTGAGTGGGCTTGCTCGTAAGGCTACCGCAAGAAAAAAGAAAATCAGTTAATTGACCCCTCTTACTTATCATTGTATTTCACGCTGTGTGAGGCGTGCATTTTTGTGTGGCCAAGATAAAGTCACCGGAACAAGTTTTGAACACCGCCGTGGCTAGGTAGACAATAAACCAGTTAGCACTGGAGCAGGTTTTTGTAGTTGATATTTGCGCTTATGCAGTCATGAGTAATCATACCCATATGGTTTTATGTGTGGATGTAGCGCAAGCTAACCTATGGACAACAGATGAGGTTATTACCCGTTGGCATCTGTTATTTAAAGGCATGTTAATTACCCAACAATAGCTTCTGAACATACCAGTATTCAACTTCGCATTAAAGCAGGAGCCAAAGCTCGACAACCAATAACGTTTTTCCTTTTGTTGGCAACCCTCGTAATAATATGCCAAAAGCTCTACCTTTTGATTTAACAGACTACACACAGCTTGTAGAGTTAACCGGTCGCTGCATTCGTGAAGATAAACGAGGATTTATAGAGGACAACTTGCCTGATATTTTGCAGCGATTAGGTATTTGCTCCGAACACTGGCTAATATTAACACCCCAATTTAGAAAGGTATTTCATGGTGTTGTCGGGAATAGCCAAACACTTGCAAAATTTTGTCAGCAGCAACATCTTAAAAAGCGTGCAGCTGTGTCTATTTGTAAAAAGTTATTATCTTAAAAAACAAAGCACATAGATTCAAAAAATTGGGAAGGTGCGCGCATTTTATTGTGCTTATTTCGCAGCGGATTGATGGCGTAAATCAAAAAACTTGCAAGGATAGCCTCGGTGGTTTGTAGATTGTTACGTTACTAACTTTGTTCGACTCAATTTAAAACCTAAAAGAAATAAAACTAAAGATGTCAGTTTATTGAAAAATCATTTATTTCGACTATAAGTAATAACTATTGCTTATTTAATTTTATTTGTTACATTCTGTTAACATATCTTGCGTTCATCGTTCAGCATTAAGTACCTTGAAATACTGAGCTTTATAATATGTCTATTTTTCAATAGTTGCATTGAAGTAACTGAACAGACACTGTTTGTTTACTGCTTTTTCAACAAAAAGTTGTTTCTTCGATATTATAAATTTTAAGATTGCTGATTTACAAATTAATAAATAAGTCGATACCTAGGTAAGTTTAAGGAAAAGTTTTACTGATTTTAAAATAAGGATCTCTATGCTAAAAAATATGCTGCGCCGCTTTCAAATTTCAATACGACTTACCTTAGTGAGTCTTTTCCTTATTGCAACCAGTTTAACGGCCATTATTGCTATTGGTTTGCATTATCACTTTAGCATGTCTTTTGCTAGTGAATCGGCACGTAATAGCTTTCAAATTACCGCGAAATACACTCGAGATTACCTCTCAAGTATTGATGATAGTGCTACACAAGTCACTAAAGTCTTAGCGCAACACCCAACGTTGCTAAATAGTTATTCTTTAACCTCTTCTACCGATCAAGTCTTTGCCCAAATAATGGAAACTAACCCTATTTTTTATTCCATTTATATCGCTCAACATGACGGTTTATTTACTCAGCTAATTAACCTTGATGCTTCGCCATTAATACGAAAACAATTTTCAGCCTCAATAAATGATCGCTGGCTGAAAGTAACATCGTCAACAAAATTAAAACGAAGAAGCGTGCAATATTTAGATAGTAACTTTACGATAAGGCATACTCAAGAATCTGAAAGTGAGTATGATCCGACAAAAAGATTATGGTTCCAAAAAGCTAACGTAGGTACAATTCATAAATCTGCTCCTTATCAATTTAACTCGTTACAAGACTCAGGTCTTACTTTTTCTACGACTTTAGCTCATAACAAAAGTGTTTTAGGAATTGATATTGCACTGTCTAGCTTATCTTTGCATTTGCAAAACCACCAATTGCCGAAAGGTAGTGAAATTTATCTTTACCAAGCTAATGGTGAGCTCATTGCAACTAGCACAAATAAAGAGTCACAATTTAAAATACCTGATGCATTACCAATAACGTTAACGGCTGAGCAAAAACTGGCCATTGCACAAAAACCAGTGGTTTCTATATCGAATAGTAAAGATTGGATGCCCATTGATTTTGCTATTACCGGGCAACCACAGGGCTATGCTGTAGATGTGCTAAAGCTAGTCTCTCAAATGACCGGTATAACGTTTGATTACGTTAATGGTTTTACTTGGTCTCAGTTAGTGAGTAAATTTGAAAGTGGCGAATTAGATGCATTACAAGCGGTCTATAACACCCCAATTAATAAATCTATGGGGGTTATGAGCGAGTCATTTTTAAGTATGCCGTTTGCTGTAGTGACCAAAGAAAATATTGAGCCGATAACTAAAATTCAATCTTTAAATGGTAAAACTTTAGCTATCGCAAAGGGTTGGTCTATTACTGAAATTATCAAAGAAAAGTTACCTCTCATTAATATTCTCGAATTTAATACGCCAATAGAAGCGATTTCCGCTGTTCAACTAGGCCATGCAGATGCCGCTATCGATAGTAGGATTATTCTAAAGCATATGATATCGCAGTATTTTATCGATGACCTAGTTTTACAGCCAATAATGAGTTTTTCACCTATTGATATGCCAGAAAGTTTGCATATGCTGTTACATGCAAAAGACAGCGAGTTATTACCTATTATTAATATTGCGCTAAAAAACATAACAGCCAAACAAAAATCTATTTTAGGTAAAAAGTGGCTAGCAACGAAAATTGATAGCAGCATTAATCATTCTATCAATGTGCCCTATAAAACGCTTATTACCAAAGCAAAGCAATTAACTAATCACAATAGCTTGATGAAAGAAGAATTACCCAATGGTGAACATTTTATATTTATTAGCCCGATAAGCATGAGTAATAATGTAAAGACGTATTTCGCCGTTGTAACACCCTATGACGTAATTGTTGGTCCAAGCTTAGCTAAAGTTAAAATCTCTATTATTATGACCGTACTGTGTTTACTTTTAATGTTGCCTCTTTCATATATATTTGCTGTTTTCATTGAAAAGCCAATTAAGCGTTTAGTTGTACAGAATAACTTAATTAAACGCCGTAAATATGATGAAGTCACGACACCTTTTAGCCATATCAAAGAACTGGATGAATTAGCCAATTCACTGACCGATATGGCAAGCTCAATTCAGCAACATGAAAATAATCAAAAGCAGTTGATGGAATCTTTTATTAAACTCATTGCTCAAGCGATCGATGACAAATCTCCTTATACCGCTGGGCACTGCGAGCGTGTACCTGAACTCGGTATTATGTTAGTCGAGGCGGCCAGTAAAAGTAATTTTGGTTGTTTTTCTGATTTTTCACTTGAAACAGAAGAGCAGCAGCGTGAGTTTAGAGTCGCTGCTTGGCTACATGACTGTGGGAAAATAACAACACCTGAACATATTGTTGATAAAGCGACAAAACTTGAAACTATATACAATCGTATTCATGAAATAAGAATGCGCTTTGAAGTTTTATGGCGTGATGCAGAAATAATCTTTTATAAAAAAATATTACTAGAGCCTGATTCCGGCGCTTTTCACCAGCAAGAACTTAAGCGCACCCGGAAAAAACTTACCGACGACTTTGCCTTTATCGCTGAGTCAAATATCGGTGGTGAATTTATGGGGGAAGATAAAGTTGAGCGTTTATTAGCTATTTCTCAACAGACTTGGGTAAGACACTTTGATGACCGTTTAGGCCTTTCGCCACAAGAGTTGGCAAAACAATCAGGTGAAGAAGTTACTTTACCTGTTACAGAAAAAATATTAATAGATAAAGCGAAACACATTGAAGTACGTACACAGAACAAAACCTACGACCCAAGTTTTGGTATTAAAATGAATATACCGGATAAACTCTATAATCGTGGTGAGTTATATAACTTATCTATTTCTCGAGGAACCTTGACCAATGAAGACAGATTCAAAATAAACGAGCATGTTATCAGTACCATTAGAATGCTTGATAATCTACCTTTCCCACCTGAGCTTGCAAATGTACCTAGGTATGCTTCTACCCACCATGAAACTTTAATAGGTACTGGCTACCCGAGGAAATTGGTTGGGGAAGATTTATCTATTCCTGAACGCATTTTAGTTTTAGCCGATATTTTCGAAGCATTAACAGCCGCCGATAGGCCATATAAAAAAGCTAAACCATTAAGTGTTGCAATCAAGATTATGCATAAAATGGTACTTGACCAACATATAGATCAAGAAGTCTTTGAGCTATTTTTAACCTCTGGTGTTTATGCTGACTATGCTAAAAAGTACTTACCTAGTGATCAATTAGACTCGTTAAATATAAATATATATCTAAACATAAAAGATGCAGTTTAGTGCCGGGTTATTAAAATGTTATAACGACAAACCTCAGTGAATAATCATCTGTTTTATCTTTGATTA
The DNA here is from genome assembly GCA_013215385.1 of Colwellia sp. Classification (GTDB taxonomy): domain Bacteria; phylum Pseudomonadota; class Gammaproteobacteria; order Enterobacterales; family Alteromonadaceae; genus Colwellia_A. The sequence goes on along the minus strand of JABSOY010000012.1, from coordinate 61,486 downwards.
AAAAGTAGCTGATGGGGGAGGAATTAATTAGCGTCAGCTAGACAGTGACAAAAAATCTAAGGGGCCTAATAAAGGCTCGGTGAAAGAGATAAAAGAGCTCGCTGAGACATTTAATTAATTCTTACTTGCTGCGTAGCTTGTGGTTTCTGTCACCGGTTAGTTCATCATTGAAGGCTATTGCTATAGGGATGAATGCATGAGGATTAGATTAACTTAAAGAATACTCTTTAAGTGATATATGTGAACGCCAGCCGGCCCCTTCTTATTCGTTACATATGCACTTGGTGGATCTCTTAAAATAGTAACAAGGTAGTCGCCGTGTACATAAATAGCACTAACATGATTACTCACTTTTACACTAACAACTTTTGAAACCTTGCCTTGGCTTATGTAAAAATGTTTTATTTTATTATTCTCAGCCATGGCAACGCCGTAGGGTGTTATTGCCATACTATCGATGCCTATAACCTCTGAAACCTTTGAATGTATTGCTAACCTTTCAGTAAATGAATTATTTTCAATCTTGTATCTAAGCATGCCGATATATTCATTTAGTTCTGTATTATCAGGTGACAAAGCATGAAGGTATAAGTAATTTTCTTTAAATTCAAGATCAAGTGCACTCAAATATTTACTTTCTGGTTGAGTTGAATGAAGTTGATACACTCCATTTATTTCTTCAAATAAAGAAATCAGTGAATTATTATTGTTTACGGTTACCGTTATTAGTTTGTTATCAGGTAATGCGATGATGTTTTTAATTAAATTTTCATGACGAACAATATTTTTATATTCAAATAGACCTTCTTTTTGACAAAGCTTTTGCACAACATACTTAGGCGTTATTTTTTCAACGTTAACCCAGTAAAAACAGTTTTCGCTTGATGAAAAGGGCACTTGCAGCAAATTGGCGACTTGTGTTTGGAATACTTCATTTAAAACGCTACCGTTGTAATCAAATAGCTTAACTTTATTTAAATAATGACCCGCAATTAATTTTTTTTGAACTTGGCCGATTGAAAAGTCTTTACCTTTAACTAACGTTTTTGACTTTATCTGACCATTTTTTGCTAATTCAAAGGTAAGTAAACCAGCAACTGATGGAATAATTATTTTATTTTGCCAAGATAAAATTACATTTTCAGGGCCTGAAACCCAAGTAGAGTCTATTGCTGTTAATGTTTTAGTTGTGCTACTAACGGCTTGATTGATATGTTGCGTTAAGTCGTTTTTTGCTAGTGTAGCCTGACTTTGTGCACTCAAGATTAGACAGAACAGTATTAAATAGTGTTTAAATTTCATAATAGCTCAAACAGAAATAGAGGGGATGTTCCCCTCTATTTATCATAGCTTAATAGCAGGCTGGCGCATATCTAAGTGCTACAGAATTAGAAGCTGTACTGCATTCTGCTCCTTTACACGCTTTTACATAGGCCGACTTACTCGAAGATACGTTCATATGCTTTCTCGTCGATGTAGTTGTCGCCCAATAACTACCATTTACATAAATTTTATATGAAGTAGCAGCGGCAACTGAACTCCAAGACATTTCATTGCTGCCATAACAAGCATCCCAGAATGCACTTACTTTAGGCGGCGCTAGTACTGGGTTACCGTCTAGATATGCAATTGCCGTTTTTAAATTTGGACGAACACCTACTTGCACGCCGGAAGGTTCCTGTACTCCGGTATTTGTTAGTATGCTTCTGATGTTATTAACACTGAGGGTAACGCCTTTACTTTGCTTACTAAACCCTTGCAGAGATGCAACAGCGCCGGCTACAATCGGGCTTGCAGACGAAGTGCCAGAAAAGCCACTGCCGTATCTTCTATTCGTACCACCATCGAATAAAGTGCTTCCATATAAGCCAGCTGAAGCGACACCGTCGCCCCATGCATTAAAATCAATACGAGAACCATAGTTTGAGAAGCTCGAACGAGAAATGCTAAAAGACTTGTGAGTCGCAGCAATTAAAAAGGCGCCAGAATCACGACTATTTCTATTAAACCTATTGTTATAAATACTTGAATCAAGGTTTTCATTACCGTTACCCGCAGCTTCAATAACGATAACGCCTCTACTTACTGTGTAAGCTATGGCATCATAATTGGCCTGACTCCACTCTAAAGGCACACATTCATCTTGATTGGTACTGGTACATGAGTCACCCGAATTAATATCTCTGTTTATTTGTCCTTCCAAAATTAACACATCGCCAGCGCTTAATTTATCACCTGCTTTACGTATAGATTGAGAAGTATTTGATCCCCAACCATAAAAACCTAACTGACTGGCATAAGCTATTCCTTTAATGCCTTTATTGTCATTTTTAGCGCCGACAATACTCATTACGGCGGTACCGTGATCGTTATTATTAGCGTCATTTATTTTAACAAATGAAGATGGTAAATCTTCATGGCTTGAATTGTAGCCACCTTCCATATCAATGATCTTTACACCCGCACCATTTCCACCACTTCGAGTCCAAGCATAATTTGCATCTATACCGTAAGGGCTTGGACCTAGGTAAGTTTGATAACTTTGCAGGTTAGGTGTTGGGGTAGATGTACCTCCTCCACCGGGACGGTCACCACCACAGTCAATGGCAGGACACTGTTCACTAATAGCTGAAACCGGAGGCGTTTCAAGTTCTACATTAGATATAAATGGTAATTCGACTAACGAGTTATAAATGTCTAAAATATCTTGCTCTGTCATCTTTTTGGTTACCGGAATACGGTACCAGTTTTCAATTTTTGGTACTCTTTGGCCTTTGTTTTTTGCAAAATTTCTTTTTGTTCTTAGCTCTTTATAAGGCTTACTCGCATGAATTCTTGTAATTCTCTTTAGAAATCTCTTCGAATTGATTTGCTGGGTAAATTCATCTGATATTCCGTCAACTCGTGTAAACTTGCCAACTTTTAATTCTACATCGTTATAACTCTCATCAACTTTGAAATTTATACCTGTGTACTGCAGCTGATTAATAAATGCTTTATGTTGAGGTTTTTGTTGAGGTTTCTGTTTGGCTTCTACTGCTGGGCTGATAGCACCCCATAATAAAAAGAGTGAACAAATTGCCACTATCCCTTTTGTGTTATTCATAGTTATTATTCCTTTGTTTTATGATAATTACGATGTTTGAATTAAGATAACAGAAGGTTAATGCTGTGTTAAGTTAATGTTTTATTACTGCTTGGCAGCGAAGGTGACTTAGTCTTAAAATCTATAAATTAAGAAAAACAGGAAGAAAAATAGTAAATAATAGAAAAATAGAAGACAGCCCCCTCAAATGGAAATAATTACCAAGCTGCACTAGCTTTTAATTATCTCCAATCATTGGGTGGGCCTCTTCTCTGGCAACGGCAATAAAAAACAAGTGAGTTTAATTGCTGCGCGCTATCCTAACGAGTGATATTTTTTTCTTTGATTAATGCTAATAAATTTACTTGATGGGCTTTCATGGCATTGTTTTCAATATTTTCGTTGATGCTTTTTTAAATGGCAATATTCATCATTTTTAGTGCCTTATTAAGTTGGACACTTGCTGCAAAGCCATCGGCTAAACTATCATAACCATCGGCTTTAAATGGATAGCTTTTCACATTATTTTCAAATGTTTTTATCGAGGTAGCGACGTGTTTTTTATTTAAAGCGATATAACCCGCGTGATTAATTGCACTGAAGCTCGGTTTTATCTGGTAGCGATATTATTCAGATTGGATTTTGTAGAATTGCTTAATCGCAGGTATACCTTGGGCAATTATCTCCTCTGGGCACTGTAATGATGCATCTAAATATCTATATGCTAGGGTTTGCCCTATAAGCGCACTTGTACCATGGCTTTCATGTTTATCTAGGTCTGAATTATAGCTAAATTCCCTAGGTGTATGTGCCTCAAGTAACTTGGTATCTTGCTCAAATGCACTTAGCATATCACCCGTTTCATTGCTCAAATTTACATATAAATAGTTATTTAACTGAGTTGTACCAACTAAGATATTTTCAGCATCTTTAAGTATCACTTGGTCATGCCACCACAAACTTGTGGGCAGGCTCACTTGTTACCGATAATGCCATCAATAAACTGGTGGCCAACTTGCGTAAAGTGTTGGCTGATGAGCCTAAAAATCCTCGTTATATTCAAACTTGCCTAAACGCGGTTATCGACTGATATGTAAAGTAACCTTGCTTGAGCGTTCTAATTTAGCGGGCAAAAGCCGGAGCATCGTTAATGGAACCAATAAAACTAATAGCCGAAAAAAAGGTTTACGCGATAAGCGTTACAGCATAGTAATAATCGGTCTGTTAATACTGCTTTGTAGCTTATTTTTGTGGCAACTATTAAGTCGTAATGATGTAAACAGCAATAATAATCGTTATACCATGGAGTTAACACGTGCACACGGTGCGGAAGAGTCAGCACGTATGCATCCAGATAATAAGCAACTTTATTATTTGAAAAGGGATTCAAAAAGCACAAGTTATCAACTGTGGATAAAAAATATTGATACGGCAATAATAAAGCAAGTAGATACAGCTGATGCCAGAATTAGTAAAATTATCGCCGTAGTTGCAGGGCTAAATAACCACACTACCCAATTGTTTTACCTTGATAAAACCCAAGACAGTTGTGGGGTTTTTCAAGCTACTCTTACACAAATAAAGCATGTAAAAAAAGCAAAGAAAACTAATGGGATAATGCAATGGCAACAAACTGAAAAGTTATTTGATTGCAGTGACAAACGTATTAAAGATATTGATTATCATGCCAGTAGAAAAATAATATATTACACCGCACAACCACAAAACTTTTGGCCAAACCAAATATATGCTTTTAACTTACCCACTGAAAAACATAGTTTTGTAACGCAAGTTGAGCCTGTAGGTTGGGGCACCACAGTATTGATATTTCGCCTGATGGTAATAAGTTATTAATAATGAGTACCAATGGCGACTACAAAACCCAACTACTGGTATTTAATTTACTTAGTAACGAAATAACAGAGGGTGTTCAGTTTGACTACCCGGTAACTGAAGCTATTTGGCATCATGACTCTGAACAAATTTATTATTATGCTGCGCCGCCTGCTCTTCAAATTATTAAAAATGACTTAACTGGCGACAATGCCACGACAGTTGTTAGTGTCTCTGAGTATTTATCGCCACAAATGTCATTATTTCCTGATGGAAAAAATTTATTGTTCAGTACCGAGCAGAAAAATTCGAGTAACCGCTGGTTAGTACCGCCAAAGCAAGTTAGCGATATAGATAACTCAACAGTTGACGATGTTTACCCGGCGTTATTTCATCAAAGCTCACAGTATTTGTTTATTTCAAAACGAAGTGGCCGTAGACAATTGTATTTAGGACGTTACGAGGTAAAACAAGCAGAAATAGTCACTAATTTTGCTCAGTCTTATTGGATAGACTATATAGCTGTGTCAGCCGATGACCAAAGTGTATTATTAAATGCCGGTAACCAGGTCTACCTTTTACCCATAAACACTTTAAATGAGATTAACCCGTTAACAACACTCAAAAAAGAACAGCTAATTTTTACTAGTGAACAACCTATTATCTCTCTTGATTGGCTAACAAAAGCTGGTGTGGCAATTACGACCGTTAATAACGGCATACTTGAGTTAATGGTCGTCAATTTTTTTGACAATAAAGTTCAACAACTCAATGGAAAGTGGGCTTATGGACTTACAGATTGCCAGTACCCTGAATATAACTATTTAATTGAACAACAAAGTAATACTTTATATCGTATCAGCGCATTGAATTTTGGTGATGACTTAGTCATTAATCAACAGCAGTTCACTAAAACAGCAGTAACCCTGCCCAATGGTTTTTTTCACGTAAAAATAGATGCAAATGTTTTGTATTATGGTCGCGATGCCCGTGATGGTGTTTATTTAAATGCAGTGCCAATAAATAATGTAGATTAAAGGCAATAGATATCTTTTAAATGGCTTTTATGGTTATGACGTTAGTAACGGCAAGATAATGTTAAGTGACATAGAAAGCCTTGAAGGAGATGTACATCGCACCATGCATTCATACATAGTGACCAAAATTAAAGCATTATGCAAAAATAATCTTCATATCTATTTTTGCATTGTTAAACTCCAAGCTGTTACACTTTAGTTATCATTATTTCTTAGTCGTTGTAAATATATGCCAAGACTCTTACATCATATTATGTTCATCTGTTTATTCATATGCTCAGCTACATCAACAGCGCAACATGTAATAAAAATTGGTGTTGGTAACTTCCCTCCTTTTTTTATTGAAAAAGAAATGAATGGTATCTTTATTGAGGTCACCGATGAAATATTCAAGCAGCTTCCTCAATACAAGCTGGAATACATCTTTATGAGTAACCACCGAATATTGCATGAAATTAATTATGGAAAATTAATTGATGTTGCTTGTAATGTTTTTCCTAGTTCGCAGGTAAATGTATATCTATCAGATCCTGTTTTTCGTTATAGAGATGTGGCTATTTCATTAAAATCAAATCAATTTAAGGTCAACAAAATTACTGATTTACAGGGTAAGTCTATTGCGGCATATCAAGGTGCAACAGAGCTGCTTGGTGCTGAATTCAAACAAATGGCTGAAGCAAATGATGATTATGCTGAGTACCCTCATCCTAAAGAAACGACTCACCTGATAGTTTCTGGAGAAAAAGAGATTAGAATCGGTGATATCAACATATTTGAGCATGATTTAAATAACAAATATTACAAAAAAAATATAAACGTAGATTATGAAAACTTTAATGTCCATTATTTATTTCCTTACGTTTATTCACACATGGCATTTAAAGACCAAACTCTAAAAGACGCTGTCAATAAAGTAATAAAGGAACTAAATCTTAACGGGTCTATAGAGAAAATATATGCTAAGCATAAAATGAAATAACAAGCTTTTAGAAAAAGGCTCAGTATAAGAATCAATCAGCAGTATTTAGCTTTACTTTCTGCGCTAAGTTGAATAAGTACAGTCAAGATATCAACCAGTAACTTTACGCTTTAAGTTCAAATGGAGGCTGTAAAACACAGGTTGAATTTTTAATGGTGATTCATATTCTAATACCTTTCTTGGTTTTTCGTTCAGTTTTAGCAACACTAGTTAATTTTTGTTGGCTGTGTTTGATAAATCACTACCTTTAGATAAATATTGGTGTATAAGCCTATTCGTATTTTCATTTGAACCGATTTGCCAAAGAGAATATGGATCTCAAAGGTAAACTGGGATTTTTGTCGCTCGGGTAAAATATTTATGATTAGTTATCTAATAACCTCTGGACCATGTGAGTGTTTATATATTTTATTAGCTGATTTTTTAGCATTTTTTATTAATGCTTTGATGTCTGTTTTAGTTTTACTGCAATCCACTCTAACGAGCATTACCTAGCGGGAATGACGCTCTACAATCTAATTCGTTATTATCATTGATACGATAAATACCTAAGTCTAATCAAGCATTAAAACAGTAAACTTTTGAACATTACTGGAATTTTTTCTCTTCACTCCTATACTTTTTTTACTAAGAAAAATACAAATAGCTATTAAGCATGGAGAAAATACGCTGTGGCAACATCAACAGAATTCCAAGGATTTCTTAATCAATCATTATCTGCACTCAACTCCGGTAATTGGCAAAACATCGACTTTGACCAATTTGAATATACTAAACAACAAAATGAAACAGTTTCACAGCTAAAAGGTTTAGCTGAACGATTTGATGATGTGATTGAGCAGAACAATACCCTTGCATCGGGAAGCAATAAACTATCGATTAAACAACAAGGACGCCAAGATAAACTGTGGCAATCTTATGACAATATTTCTAAAATGCAGCTTGATGTTGTCAACGTAATAGAGGCTATTGCTGAAGGCGATTTTACCGAGACAGTTAATAAAAAAAGTAAAGACGATGTGCTTAATGGAGCCTTAGTCAAAGTGATAGATAATCTTCGCACTACTGTACGACAAGCCGATTCCATTGCCCAAGGTGATTATACGGCTGAAGTACAACCACGCAGTGATAAAGATGCGTTAGGTAAAGCGTTATTTTTAATGACGCAGAGTTTACGAGAAGCGGGTGAAGTATGTAATGCCATCGCTTCTGGTGATACCAGTCGTAAAGTACAAGTCAAAGGTAAGGGTGACCAATTAGCGGCAGCGATTAATCAAATTGTCGAGAACTTGGAAGAAACGTCTCGACAAGCCGATTCCATTGCCCAAGGTGATTATACGGCTGAAGTACAACCACGCAGTGATAAAGATGCGTTAGGTAAAGCGTTATTCTTAATGACGCAAAGTTTACGAGAAGCCGGTGAAGTGTGTGATGCCATCGCTTCTGGTGACTATTCCGTAGATATTCAGCCAAAAAGTGATCGCGATAAATTAGGGAAATCATTGTCAGTAATGACCAAAAATTTACGGGATGTTACCAGTAAGAGCCAACGAGAGAATTGGATAAAAACTGGCCAAGCTGAATTGGCGAATGCCATGCGTGGTGAACAAGGAGTAACTGAACTATCAGAGCAGGTTATTACTTATATTGCTAAATATACTGGGGCACAAGTCGGTGTTTTCTATCTCGCAGACGAAGCTCGTAATCTATCTTTAGCCAGCAGTTATGCGTATCAACGCCGTAAAAATCTGTCGGATAAAATCGCTGTCGGTGAAGGAATCGTCGGGCAAGCTGTTAAAGAAAAGCAAACCATAATGATATCGAATGTACCTGAAGACTATATCAGTGTTAATTCTGGTCTTGGCCGAGCGTCGCCTAATAATCTGATGGTGTCGCCACTGATACTTGAAGGTTCGGTTAAAGGTGCGATTGAAATAGGGCGTTTTGGTGAATTTGATGACAAAACCATAGAATTGTTAGAAAGGTCAAATGAGAGCATTGCCATGGCAATTAACAGTGCTCATGACCGAGTTAGAATGCAAGATTTGTTGGAAGAAGCACAGCGCAGTGGTGAAGAACTTCAAGCACAGCAAGAAGAGTTGCGCGCATCCAATGAAGAGCTTGAAGAACAAACAAAAACCATTATGGAGTCTGAATCGAGCTTAAAAGCACAGCAAGAAGAGCTACAAGCCTCAAATAAAGAATTAGAAGAGAAAACCGAATATTTACAACGACAAAAACAGGAGATATTAGACAAAAATATTAAAATTGAATCGTCGCGTAAACAACTTGAAGACAAGGCGTCAGAATTAGAAGTTTCGAGTAAATATAAATCAGAATTTCTTGCCAATATGTCTCATGAGCTTCGAACACCATTAAATAGCTTGTTGATATTGTCAGAGTTGTTGTCACAAAATAAGGAAGGCAACCTAACCGATAAACAATTAGAGTCAGCGAAAATCATTCATCGCGGCGGAGAAGACCTGCTCGACTTAATCAATGATATTTTAGACTTATCCAAGGTTGAGTCCGGCAAGTTAACATTAGAAATTCAAAACATTGAACTAAACCAACTTGAAAGGAGTATTTGTTCACAGTTTGAGCCGTTAATACATAATAAAGATTTTGAGTTTAGCAGTGAACTTGCCGCTGGCGTACCAAAAACCATACAAACCGATCAAATGCGTACTTTACAAATTTTGAAAAATTTAATGTCTAACGCCTTTAAATTCACCATAGAAGGAAGTGTTGTTTTTCGGATTTTTGTGCCAAGTAGCGATGTCGTTTTTAAGCAAAGTCATTTAAACGAAAAGAACTGTATCGGCTTCAGTGTTATTGATACGGGCATAGGTATTGAGCAAGATAAACAGCGCTTGATCTTTGAAGCTTTTCAGCAAGCAGACGGCTCTACTAGTCGTAAATTTGGTGGTACTGGCCTAGGTTTAACCATATCGAGAGAGCTTTGTCGTTTACTTGGCGGCGAACTACAAATTCATAGTGAATACAATAAGGGCAGTACCTTTACTGTTTATCTGCCGATGCTTAACGATGGTCAACATGGTAATAGAAATAAAAACATTGAGCACTTAAGCACCACAAGCACTAGTGCATATTACGCAAAAGAACACACGGTAAAGCCAATAACCTTACCGGCTATTGAAACAAGCGGTTATATTGCGCCTTTTTTCATCGAAGATGATAGGAATGAACTAAAACTGAGTGATAAAAGTGTCTTGATCATTGAAGATGATAAAGACTTTTCCAGTGTGTTAAAGGGCATATCAAAAGAAAAAGGTTATAAGGTACTTGTTGCTGGTGACGGGAAAAGTGCTTTGCATTTGGCGGCAAAATACCAACCCAGTGCAATTATTCTCGACTTAGGTTTACCTGATCTAGATGGCGGTAAAGTACTGGAATTATTTAAATCTGACCTTACTACACGACATATCCCTGTGCATATTATTTCTGCGCGAGAGGATATTAATAATGGCTTGTACCACGGAGCTATTGGTGTCTTGCAAAAGCCAACATCGGCGGTAGAACTGAATAAAGTTTTTACTTTATTTAATGAGATTCTAAATGATGAACCAAAAAAATTGATGATCATTGATGATGATGAAAATCATTGCCGTAGTTTAGCCAAACTTTTAGATAATGACGGTATCGAAATTACCGAAGTCCATTGTGGAAAACAGGCAATAGATTTAATGAGACAATCAAGGTTTGATTGTATTGTCTTGGACTTACACTTACCTGATATTAGCGGCCAGGAATTGTTGCAACAAATGCACGAAAGCCCGGTAGATAGATTACCTCCGGTGGTGATAAATACCGGGGCTGAACTTAGTGAAGAACAATACATAGAGCTAAGTCGTTATACCGATAAAATCATCCTTAAAGGTACTGTTTCTAACGAACGACTACTGGATGAAGTGATGTTGTTTTTACATCAAACGCCACTGTCATTGCCAGAACCTCAACGCCAAACGATTCAAATGTTACACAATGAAGAAAGCTTTTTTGACGGTCGTACCTTGTTGTTAGTTGATGACGATTTACGTAATACCTTTGCACTGTCAACGGTGTTAGAGGAAAAAGGGCTGAATGTCATTATTGCCGAGAATGGCCTTAAGGCTCTAGAAGCATTGGAAAAACATGACAATATTGAAGTGGTCATAATGGATATCATGATGCCGATAATGGATGGTTACGAGGCAATGCAAAAAATACGTGAGCAAGAAAAATATCAGAATTTGCCTATTATTGCACTAACAGCAAAAGCAATGGCAGAGGATAAAGCAAAATGCTTAGAGGCAGGAGCCAATGATTATATGAATAAACCGGTTAAAGCCGATGAGTTATTGGCCTTATTGAAAGTATCGATATTATAAGGTACAAAAATGGAACTAAGTGAAATAGCCGAAATAGAAATAGATATCTTACTTGACGCTATTCGACGACGTTATGATTATGATTTTAGTCATTATGCTAGGTCTAGTTTGAAACGGCGGATAAACGGCTTATTGATTAAAGAAAAACTGGATATGCCCTACCAACTCATTCCCCGAATTTTATATGATGAGGAGGTCTTTAATCGTTTCTTGTCTGAATTATCGGTGACCGTCACTGAAATGTACCGTGATCCGGAGTTTTTCTCAAATTTGATTGAGTCAATTTTTCCGGTACTCGATACTTATCCATATTTTAAAATTTGGCATGCAGGTTGTGCAACCGGTGAAGAAGCCTATTCATTGGCCGTGTTGTTGAAGGAGGCTGGATTACTTAGCAGAGCCAAAATTTATGCGACAGACTACAATAACAAGTCACTAGATATCGCTAAACAGGGCATTTATAGTTCAGAAAACATTGCTTTAAGCAACAAAGGCTATCTAAAAGCGGGTGGCAGCCATAATTTCTCTGATTACTACACTGAGCATTACGATGCGATTAAATTCAATGATGAATTACGAAATGCGATTACCTTCGCTTACCATAACTTAGTAAAAGACGGTATATTTGGTGAAATGAACCTGATCATATGTCGCAATGTTTTTATCTATTTTGATAAAGAACTACAAAATAATGTCTTGCGGTTGTTTAACGAAAGCGCGATCAGCAAAGGTTTTTTATGTTTAGGCAATAAGGAGAGTATTCGCTTTTCAATCTTAAAAGACAAATTTAATACCCTTTCTGAGGCCAATTCTATCTATCGTAAAAAAGATTAGCTTGAATGAAGCTTATAGAAAATATTACAGCTGATATTCGATGTATTGTCATTGGTGTTTCTGCAGGTGGTTTTGATGCGCTTGATACTATAGTTACACAATTACCATTAGCATTTAGTTTGCCAATAGTCATTGTACAGCACCGTATTGCCGAAAATGATGGCTATTTAGCGCAACACCTCAATTTAAACTCCGCCACTGAAGTTAAGGACGTTATAGATAAGGAGCCCATATCTTCAGGCATAGTTTACATAGCGCCACCCGATTATCATCTGCTAATAGAGCGAGGGCTTTATTTCAGTTTATCAAAAGATGACAAAGTAAATTACAGCAGACCTTCAATTGATGTATTGTTTGAAAGTGCTGCGGATATTTACCGGCAAGCCTGTTTAGGCATCATCTTAACGGGGAAAAATCAGGATGGTTCACTAGGTTTAGCGCAGATAGTAGCTGCAGGAGGCCGTGCGATTGTACAAAACCCTCAAAGTGCCAAGGCACGTGAAATGCCTAACGCCGCTATAAAAAAAGTTCCTACCGCTATCATTTTAAATTTATTGGAAATTGCCAGCTATTTAATTTCTTTGGACACAAAACAAAAATCGTCATGTTAAAATTACTCCATGTAGTTAGATATTTTGGCGCAAAGATAAAGTTACTGACTATACTTGTGATAGCTGGAGATTCCAAGGAAGGCCAATGGAGTTAAATAACAGAAGTAAAGTATTAATTGTCGATGATTTGGAAGTTAATAGATATTCACTTGAAATGATCCTCGGCCCTCTTGATATTATTATTGTTCATGCTGATTCAGGCGAAAAGGCTTTATCTCAAGTACTCAACCATGACTTTGCTGTCATTCTAATGGATGTGGAAATGCCCGGTTTGAATGGTTATCAAACCGTGCAATTAATTCATAGCAATAAGAGATTTAAAAACATTCCTATTGTGATGATCACTGCAAGCGATAGAGATAATCTGCTGCTTAATAAAGCTTATGAATCAGGGGCTGTCGATTATGTAACGAAACCGATAGAACCCGTTGTGATCATTAATAAAGTACGCCAATTTGTTGAATTAGACCGCTTACATCAGTTAGCAAAACAAACACGTTTAGAAGCAGAAGAAAGCAAGTCGCGTTTACAAGCTTTACTCAATTCTGCGGGCGAAGGCGTGATAGGCATGGACATAGTAGGGAATATTTCTTTCGCTAATCCTAAAGCTTGTAAAATCCTTGATATAGAAAACAAAGATTTAATAACGAGAAACTTGCAAGAGTTTTTAGTCAGTGAAATTGATGGCGATTTATTAGTAAATAATGATGCCAGATCAACAGCCAATAAATGTTTTCGTCAATTCGATATTACTGACCATGTGGCTGATGGGCTGACATCAGGTGAACGATGGCGAACTGATAGTGGTACTGTTTTTTATGTTGAATATACCAGTGAGGTGACACTTGATAAAAATGGCAAGAATATAGGTGGCGTGGTGATGTTCCAAAATGTCACTGAAAGAAAACAAAATGAATACAAACTTCATCATTTGGCTAATTTCGATTCATTAACTGATTTAGCAAATAGGGCGTATTTTTACGATCATTTACGCAAGGCAATTGCTCGATTTAAACGAAATAAGAATGATTTAGCCGTATTATACATAGACTTAGATCATTTTAAGCTTGTTAATGATCAATATGGTCATGATACTGGCGATGCTTTACTGCAATATGTTAGTGCCATGCTGCGCAGCAGTGTGAGAGAGGGGGATCTCGTTGCTCGCATGGGTGGAGATGAATTTGCGATTATACTCTATGACATCGATGACGCTAATGGTATGGCTACTGTCGCACAAAAAATATTGAACAAAGTAGATAAACCTATCGAGATACAGGGAATAAAGTTAAGTGTCAGTGTCAGTGTTGGTATTGCTTATTATGAAGGTATACCAATGACTATCGAGCAGTTACTTAAATCAGCCGATACCGCCATGTATAGTGCAAAATTACAGGGGCGAAATAACTACCAGTTTTTTTCGGCAAGTATGCATGAAAAAGTACAAGAAAAGCAACGTATTCAAATGATGTTACAGCAAGCAGTCATCAATCAAGAGCTATCTTTAGTTTATCAACCACAAGTATCATTGAGTAAAAATAATATTGTTGGCTGTGAAGCGCTTTTACGCTGGCAACCTAATGAAGGCGCGGCAGTAAGCCCAGATAAATTTATCCCGATAGCGGAAGAGTCAGGGCAAATTGAAGAATTGGGAGAGTGGGTATTAAGGGAAGTTTGTCAGCAAGTTGCTCAATGGAATAAAAACATTGATTTTGAGGGGCTTACAGTCTCAATTAACGTATCTGTTCGGCAATTAACGTCCGACAAATTCTATAAAACATTAGCCTTGTTATTGAAAAAGCATGATATTCTTCCGAAATTTATAGAAATTGAGATTACTGAAACTGCGATGTCGACAAACTACGCTAAGTTGGTAGAAGAACTGGAGAAAATTCATCGATTAGGTGTTGCAATTTCAATGGACGATTTTGGTACAGGTCACGCTTCGCTTGATAATTTACGGAAATTACCCCTAGATAAATTAAAAATAGACCGTAGCTTTATTCAGGATATTGGTATTGATTTGTGTGATGAAGATATTACAAAAGTTATTATCGCTATTTCAAAAAAAATGTCTTTAGAACTCGTTGCTGAGGGTGTTGAAACCGTAGAACAACTTGCATTTCTCTCGGATGAAGACTGTGACATTATCCAAGGCTACTATTTTAGTAAACCCGTATCCCCCGAACAATTGTTTAGCTACTTACAAGGTAATGAGAACCTGTTTGAAGAAAAATTCAAAGATTATCGTGTATATTTAGAAAAAAGAAATTCAATTGCTCAACCTGTAGTTGAACTTATTCGTTCGAATATTTCGTAAGGCATACAGTCCTGTTATTGGTAAGATATAAAACTTTATTTGTTCACTTAATAGCGCAAGGACGAAAAGTGAACATAAGAGGTTAATCCATATAAATATTCCATTATATAATCAAGCTGCTATTACAACTTTCTAATGGGTTCTTATGGGCATGAACATGATGGTAGCGCAGTGTTATTCATCTGAGAGGAATATCCACGGCTCATAATTAATGGACTAATTTAGGTGTAAATAACACCGGAGAATACCGTAAAAAAAAGACCTCCATGACAAGTTCTTAATTAGTCCTACAATTAAAAGCTATAAAGCTAAGCATCTTGAGATAGTTTGGGTATAGTGGTCATCTAATCAGTAGCATTAAATAATTCAAATGAATATTGAACAAGTTTATGAAAAAACATTAATTTTTATTGTCGGTAGTCTAAATAAATCGCAGACCTTGCAATTGATGGTAAATACTTTAAAAGATGAAAATGATAAAAAGGCCTATCTTTATTTTGATGGCGAACAATTGATATTTAGTATCGAGGGATTATACCAATACTTAAACATTAAAGATCATTTCACTTATAATCAATATCGAAGAATGCTTTATAGTAGTGAACTCAATAAAGAGCTTTCTGCGCATAAAGTTAAAATAGTAAATCATCTAACTGGCTTAACTAAAAATGCGCATTTGTTTACTTTAGTATCAATGTAAGCGGTTAATCTGGAATTTATTACTGAACTTGCTCGTTAATTAATCAAAGGTGTAAGGATAAGTGTTGATTTGAGATTATACTCAGAAAAGTTAATTGAATTATATACTTTGAACATCAATTTATGACGTAGTAATATAGCATTAACTTTAGTGGTGCTAAGTCAGTTACTTATATTAAGTTAAACCGCTAATATGCTCTCATGTGATGAGAACAAGTTACTGAACTTTAGCGTAACCAATTTTTGATGACAATCTTGTTGTCATTTTTGAAATTTAACAGTCTGCACGATAAGTGCTAGGGATTAAAATGACTATTTCGACGACCAATGAGCAAACTAATACAATTGAAACATCAACAACACAATCTAGTTTAACGACGCTACAGCATATTGCTGTTTTAAGTTTTGGTGCTTTTATTCTTTTTATGGTTGGTTTCTCGCCTATGCCTGAAGCTCATAACGCTGCTCATGATACACGCCACTCTTTAGCTTTTCCTTGTCATTAAATTACTAAAATAATAATGAGTACTATCAAGAGTATTCATTATTATGGAGTTGTAAATGTTATTTCGTCGGATTATTTTTAGCGCCATACTTATTGGCCTTTTTAGTGGCATTGTCTTGAGTACCAGTCAAATGGTCGCGGTTACGCCGATATTATTAGCAGCCGAAGTTTATGAAGTCGCTGATGAAGTTATGCCAGCAGATCATCAACACCATCAGCCACAAGAATGGTCGCCAGAGGAAGGTTCAGAACGTACTGGTTACACTATCATCGCCAATATTTTAGCTGCGATTGGTTTTGCTAGTTTTATTTTAGTGTTATTGAGTCATCTTAAGTCACGGCAACTCATTGAGTTTAATATTAAACATGGTCTACTTTGTGGGCTTGGTTGTTATCTTGTGTTCTTCGTTATGCCGAGTTTAGGCTTGCCACCAGAGATACCAGGTTCAAAAGCTGATGCTTTACAAAATAGACAATCTTGGTGGTTATTAACCGTTATTGCCAGTGCCATTGGTTTACTTATATTGACCTTTAGTCCGTTAAAATTTAAGTTAATTGGTATTATCAGTCTTGCTGTGCCTTTTATTATTGGCGCGCCACACCTAGACGGTCCCGACTTTACTCATCCTGATCCACAAGCGATTACTGCTTTAATGGACTTACATCAACAGTTTATTTTTGCCACTAGCGTCAGTAATCTTATCTTTTGGCTTAGCTTAGCTGCTGCGAGTATTTGGCTATTAAAGGTTTGGGTCTATAAACCAGCGACTACTGAAAATAGTGCCGTTAATGTCAATAAATAATTTCCCATTTTGCGCCGTTGCCGGACAGCATAACTTTAAGCTCGCCTTGATCCTTAACGCTATTAACCCCGCCATTGGTGGGGTTTTAGTTAGTGGACCACGCGGTTGTGCAAAGTCGACTTTGGCACGAGGTATTGCTGATATTTTACCAGGAGAGCATGACTTGGTGACCTTGCCGTTAGGCGCGAGTGAAGAAATGTTAGTGGGGACATTAGATTTACAACAGGTCTTGGCTGAGCAAAAAGTAAACTTTAATCCTGGTCTGTTAGCAAAAGCAAATAATGGCGTATTGTACGTTGATGAAGTTAATTTATTGGCGGACTCATTAATTGATCTACTGCTAGACGTTTCTGCCAGTGGCATCAACTATGTTGAACGTGACGGTATAAGTCACCAGCATACCTCTCGCTTTATTTTATTAGGTACCATGAACCCTGATGAAGGGGAATTGCGGGCGCAATTACTCGACAGGTTTGGTTTGTCGGTATTGTTATCAGGACAGAACTCTATTGAAGAGCGCATCGAAATTGTGCGTTTAAGAGAATCTTTTGATCGTGACCCTCAAGCATTTATTGACAGTTATCAAGTAGAACAGCAGCGTATTCGAGCAACGGTCATCTTGGCCAAGCAACAATTGCCGAATATTACCTGTTCAAACGAATTTCGGCGCTTAATTGCTACCCGCTGTTTTCAAGCAAACGTTGATGGCCTTCGTGCCGATATCGTTTGGTTAAAAGCCGCATGTGCCCACACGGCATGGTCAGGTCGAAAAGAAGTTAATGAAGCCGATATCATCGCGGTTGAAGAGTTAGTGCTAAATCACCGAAAACAAACGCTAGAAAAACCGCCAGCAAGTAAACAAAATAATCAGCCACCACCTTTTTCTCGGCCACCATCTGCTCAAGAGTCGCCCTCCCAACCGACAACTGAAAATCAGACCGCGCAATCGGGCGAATGGGGCAGTATGGCTCCCCAAGAACAGCAAACAGGGCAGCCTGTTAATACCGTTTTACCTAAAAACTCGTTTGACGGCATTAAGCAACAAATGTCATCGTCTGCTAGCTCGACAAAAAACACGTTAGGGCAGATCAGTGGCGGGCAAAAAAAAAGTAAAAAATCGAGTGGTTCAGTAAACTGGTTCGGCAGTTTACTCTCGTCACTTGGGCAATGGCCACCACAAAAACTGCGTTATAAAGACAATAAAGTTGGCCAGCCGATTATTAATTGTATTTTGTTAGATACTTCGGCTTCTACACTAAAACGTTTGCAGTTTTCCCGAGCAAAAGCTGTGGTTTTAGAACTTGCTCAATCGGCTTATCGACAAAGAGAACATTTGGTGATTTTTGGCTTTGGCAATCAGCAAGTACAGCAATTAATGGTTAAACAAAAAGCGCCTAAATTGGTCAAACAATGGTTAGATAAAATTACTGCTGCTGGCGGGACGCCGCTGCGAGAAATGCTCGAACAGCTGGGCACTTACCAATCTGATCTCGCCAAAGTTTCTCCTGCACTACGTTGTAGAAACTTTCTTATTACCGACGGTCGCAGTAGTCAGGATGTTAACGATGTTACGCTTATCGGCGAGACCTTGTTAATAGATATTGAAGATGCCGCGGTTAAACGTGGCCGCGGTGTTGATATTGCGCGCCAATTGAACGGTCAGTATTTTTTACTGCCAAGCTAATATATTGTTAAACAATACTGCTTATCAGTGTTGTAAGTAAGGAAAAGCAAATGAAACCATGCTTATGTCCGGCATTAATTTTAGCCGCGCCAGCATCAGGACAAGGTAAAACCACCATAACCGCAGGCTTAGCATCAATGCTTAAACGCCAAGGTAAGGTTGTGCGTATTTTTAAAGTAGGCCCTGATTATCTTGACCCCAAAATATTACGCCAAGCATCTGGACAGCCTGTTGAACCGCTAGATTTATGGATGGCTGGAATAGATTATTGCCAGGATAAAATGTATCAAGCAGCGCAGGTTGCTGACATTATTTTAATTGAGGGGGCAATGGGGATTTTTGATGGTAAGCCATCAAGTGCCGATTTAGCCGCGCAATTTAATATTCCGGTTGCTATCGTCATGGATGTTAAAGGCATGGCTCAAACTGCCGCAGCTATAGCGTTGGGGCTGGCTAATTACCGTGACGATTTTACTTGCGCAGGTTTAATTGCTAATAATTGTGGTAGTGAACGTCATGCGCAATTAATTCAAGATGCTTTATCACCTGCTTTGCCATTACTTGCGACCCTTAAACGCGCAAGTGAGGTCAGTCTACCCGAACGTCATTTAGGTTTAGTGCAAGCTGAAGAAATTGCTGACGAATTACAGATAATATTGGATGCAGGAGCAGATTGGGTTGCTGAATCTCAATTAAAATATTTACTTGATAAAATACCACCAGTGGCCTTTATGCCGCCAAGTGAGCCCGTTCTGCATGAGCAATTATTACTTGGCAAAACAATTGCTATCGCCAAAGATGAAGCTTTTAGTTTTATTTATGACGCCAACCTACAATTATTAACTGATTTAGGCGCAAGCTATCAATTTTTCTCTCCGTTACACGATCAAGCATTACCTGATGCAGATGCACTATGGTTGCCAGGTGGCTATCCAGAGTTACACGCGGAGCAATTGGCCAGTAACGCCACTATGCGTCAATCGATAAAAGATTTTGCTCAAAATAACAAACCTATCCTTGCTGAATGTGGTGGTTTTTTATATTGCTTAGACTATTTAATCGATATAGATAAGCAGCAACATAATATGCTTGGCTTAATTGCCGGTGAGGGTGAAATGCGTAGTCGCGGTGGTTGTCAGGGTATGCAAACTGCAGTATTACCTGAAGGCGATTTACGTGGCCATTCTCATCATAGGTCGCTAAGTCATAAGACACCTGAGCCAATTGCCTTTGGCCGTCGCCCTTATCACCCTGCACCCGGCGAAGCTATTTATCGTGTTGGTAGTGTTACCGCGAGTTATATTCATTTGTTTTTTCCATCAAACCGGCAGGCTTTGAGTGCAATTTTCAATCCATTATCAATCACTACGCAGTTAACACCAGAAAACGTGTTGCAATGCACCAATTGAGCAAACAACTATGATCATCGAAATTTTACCGTTAATCTTCCTCGGCTTTAGTTTAGGACTCATGCATGCATTAG
This sequence comes from Colwellia sp., assembly GCA_013215385.1. GTDB lineage: Bacteria > Pseudomonadota > Gammaproteobacteria > Enterobacterales > Alteromonadaceae > Colwellia_A. The sequence goes on along the minus strand of JABSOY010000012.1, from coordinate 41,222 downwards.
ACGCCGATCACGTTATGGCAGTAACCGCATTAAGTAATCAAAAGCCTAGTTTTTTAAAAACGCTTTGGTTTAGTGCTAATTGGGCAATAGGTCATGGCGGCGTTTTGTTAATTAGCGGTGTATTATTGTTTGGCTTAGGTCTTAGTATACCTGCATCATTACAATATTTTTCTGAATTGAGTGTTGGTTTATTGCTGATAGCTATTGGCTTATATTCCTTTTGGCAATTTAAACAACAAAAGTTAAGTATGACGGTTCATCACCATGGTGATATTCAACATAGCCACTGGCATGATAAACAGCATCTTGAAAACGCTGCGCTTAAACCAACCAAAGATACACACCTACCTATCATGGTTGGCTCTTTACATGGGCTTGCTGGTAGTGCCCCTGCACTGGCCTTAATTCCTGTTGCCAGCCAAGGTCAAATGTCTACTGTCATTATTTATTTATTGGTTTTTTCTGTTGGTGTGATGTTATCTATGATGCTTTTTGGACTTGGCTTAGGTTCGATACAAAACTTTTTGAAAAAAAATCACCAGCGAGCGCAATATTGGAGCCAGTTGTTTGTCGCAACCACGTCAATGTTAGTTGGTTGCTTTTGGTTATATAAGGCTTATTAAGCTGTGTGGCCGGAAAGTGACGAAACCCCTCGCCCGTTAAAAACTGGTTTAACGACAGGCTGTTGTGCCACAGCCTGTAGTGTTGCTGCGGCGCATTATTTATTAGCTAATATTGAAATGACTAATGCTGAAGTCACTTTACCTAAGGGCAAGTTAGTTTCTCTAGAAATAGTCAATTGCCAGCGAATATCTGCTTCTACTGTTCGTACTGCTGTCATTAAAGACGCCGGTGACGATCCGGATGCTACGCATGGCGCAACGGTATTTGTTGAGCTAACCCTGACAGAAAAGGTCGGTATTGAATTTCGTGCGGCGCAAGGTGTCGGCACCGTTACTCGTGCCGGACTTTCTTTAGCCGTGGGTGAGCCTGCTATCAATCCTGTACCGCGTAAAATGATGAGCGAACATTTACAGCATATTGCAAAAAACACTCACTATAGTGGCGGTTTTATTGTTGCCGTTGGCGTTGAAAATGGTGAAGAAATAGCATTGAACACGATGAACGGCCGCTTAGGTATTTTGGGCGGCTTATCCATCTTAGGGGTCACGGGTATCGTTCGACCATTTTCTTGCTCTGCTTATATCGCTTCTATTTATCAGGGAATCGATGTGGCAACAGTCAATGGTTATCGACATATTGCCGCTTCAACCGGTAATCGTAGTGAAGCCGCGATTAAAGATTATTACCAATTACCTGATATCGCCTTAATTGAAATGGGTGACTTTGTCGGCGCTGTTATTGCTCAAGTTAAAAAGGTGAAAATTTTAGACAAGTTAACTATCTGTGCAGGTTTTGGCAAGGTAAGTAAACTTGCCATGGGAAAATGGAACTTGCATAGCCAAGCATCAAGCATTGATTTGAATTTTCTCGCCCAATTAGCACAAGATAACGGGGCATCTGCGAATGTGGTAAAAGAAATTACCCTTGCTAATACCTCGATAGAAGCACTATCGATTTGTTTTGCCGCGAAAATCGATTTAGCCACTTTCGTCTGCCAAGCAGCCTACGAGCAAGTAAAAGCTAAATTACCGCAGCACACTGTACTAGAAATATGGACAATAGACCGCCAAGGTGCACTCATTGGTTATGCTGGAGCAGAAGACGCAGGGCTTTGTTATCACGAGCAAGAACAATGAGTTTGTTGATTTTAGGCGGTACAGCCGATGCTCGACATCTTGCAACGGCCGCCATTGCAGACAATATTCCTGTTATTTATAGTATTGCAGGCTTAGTACGCGTACCAAAGTTAGCTTGTCGGTTAGTTGTTGGCGGTTTCAGTCAGTTCGGCGGTTTAGAAAATTATATTGCTCAACAGAATGTTAGTGCAATTTTAGATGTTACTCATCCTTATGCCGAAGTTATCAGTACTAAGGCGGCGTTGGCAGCAAAAGCAACGAGTATTCCTTACTGGCGTTTTCATCGACCAGCTTGGCAAGCACCACAGGGAGAAACCTGGCATGAGTTTAATAATTTACCGCAATTGGTTAGTCAATTAGCTCTATATCCGGTGGTTTTATTTAGTATTGGTCAATTACCAGAAGTGCTAATAACACAGTTAAAAAAGCAAATAGCAACAACATCACTGATGTCTAAACAGAACGAGCAACAACCGCTAGTGCAAAGGCAGATCGTACGCACAGCTGCTGAAGCTAAATTTTCTTTGTTGCCGAGCATGCAATGGTTGAAAGCGATCGGTCCATTTGTTCTACAAGATGAATTAAAATTGATGGAAAAATATAATATTAAAGCATTGGTGACCAAAAACAGTGGTGGCGAGTCAACCAAAGCCAAATTACAAGCGGCACAACAGCTAGCTATTCCCATATTTATGCAAAGCCGCCCTGAGTTACCAGCTGCGGATAAACTTTTCACTGAACAGTCGTCTTGCCTGCAATTTATACGACAGCAGTACAAATGGTATACAGCCGCAATATGACAATAACAAATTTGACATGATGAATCGTAAATATGAATAATAATACTGATTATAACTATGAAATAAACCCGCAAGCGATCGAAAAAGAAAGCTTTCGGCAAATACGTCAATTAACTAAACTGGATCATTTAAGCCTTGAACAGCAACAAGTGGTGATGCGTATTGTGCATAGTGTTGGCATGCCTGAGGTGAGTGAAAAAGTTCGCTTTAGTAAACAAGCCTGCGAACGTGGCCTACAAGCGATAGCTGAGCAAGGTACCATTTTATGCGATGTCGAAATGGTCAAACAAGGCATCACTAAACGGATGAATCAGCAAAAAACGCTTTGTCTTCTTAATGATCCTCGTGTGGCACCGTTAGCCAAAGAGCTCGGTGAAACCCGTACCATGGCCGCATTGCAGTTTTGGCAAACAGACTTAGCCAACAGTATTGTGTTAATTGGCAATGCGCCCACTGCGTTATTTCGTCTATTAGAAATGATAAAACAAGGGGCCGGTAAACCAGCCTTGATTATTGGTATGCCGGTTGGTTTTGTTGGCGCGGCCGAATCAAAACAAGCATTATGGGATTGCCATGAGCAACTTGGCATTGAATGTATTACTTTACTAGGCAATCAAGGCGGCAGCGCGGTAACGTCTGCAAGTCTGAATGCTTTGTTCCGCTGTGCTAACGGTGAGATTTACTAATGACTAATGTGATCATTTTAGCCGGTAATACTTTATTAACTAAGCATGCTAGAAATGAGAGCTACTCATGATTGATGTTATCGGCTTAGGCGTTACTGACCGAGCATTATTATCAAGTGCAGCACAAGCAGCGCTTGAAAATTCGGCTCTGGTGATCGGCTCTGCGCGACAATTAGCCGTGGTTGGCCATATACTTACTAAACAACAGCAAGTGAATTTACCGCCGTTGGCAGAACTATCGCAACTGCTTGAGGAAAACAAATCGTTAGCTACAGTAATACTAGCCTCTGGCGATCCTTTGCATTATGGCATAGGTCGTTGGCTGATGAATAAGTTAGCTGCAGAGGTACTGAATTTTCACCCTGCGGTGTCAAGCATGCAAGCTGCGTGTCATTTACTTGGTGTTTCTTTGCAAGATGTTGAGGTGTTAAGTTTACACGGTCGACCGGTTGAAAAAATTCGTTCTGCGCTTAAAGTAAAGTCTCCCTTGTTGGTATTAACAGATAAAAACAGCCAACCACAAAGATTAGCTCAAGAATGTTTAGCCGCGGGGTTTGCACAAACTACTATCACGGTTGTTGAAAAAATTGGTTATCCACAGCAGACAGTACGCCAATTTTCTTTAGATGAATTACTCAATGGAGCTGAGTTAAGCTTCGATGCTTTGCATGTCAGTTATATTGAACCGCAAGGACTTGGCGGCATTTTACCTGAATTTCCGGGTTTTGAAGATCAGTTGTTCAGTACCGGCATGGAGCAGGGGAAAGGTATGATCACTAAACGTGAAGTGCGTTTAGCCATATTGTCTATGTTGCAACCTAGCCATAGTGATGTGATTTGGGATATTGGCGCCGGGTGTGGCAGTGTTACTATCGAGCTTGCTTATTGGCAAAAAAATGCCAAGGTGTATGCGCTTGAGCATCATCCGCAACGTTTAAGCTGCTTACATGAAAATCGTGAAAAATTTGGTGTTAGCGAAAACGTTAGCATAATTGCTGGCCGGGCTCCTCAGCAATTATCAATACTTCCAGCGGCAAATAAAGTTTTTATTGGTGGCAGCGATGGTGAGTTGTTATCGATATTAATCAGTAGTTGGCAACAGTTGCCTGAAAACGGACTGCTAGTTGCAAGCGCGGTTACTGAAAACACTAAATTTCAATTGCAACAATTTGCAGAGCAACTGAGCGAGCATCAACAAGTTGAAACCTTACAAATAGCCGTAAGCAAAGGTACTCGCCTAGCGGGGCAGTTACTGTATAAACCCAACCTTAGCGTAACCCTCTATAAATTTACTAAACATGACGTAAAATAATTCGATGACAAATATTTCAGAAAACAAAAAAGCTAAACAACACGGCACTTTTATTGGCGTGGGTGTCGGTCCTGGTGATCCTCAATTAATGACATTAAAGGCTTATCAGTTAATCATAAATGCCGACGTTATTTGTTATCTAACCGATAAAAACGACTATTCTCATGCCAAAGATATTGCGCGTCATGCGGTTGCAAAAATGTCAGCTGATAGTCTAGAAATTGCCATGTTCATGCCAATGGAAAAAGACCGTACTAAGGCTAATGTCGCATATGATAAGGGCAGTAAGGAAATAAGTAGCCAATTATCTCTTGGTAAAAATGTTATATTTCTTTGTGAAGGAGATCCACTCTTTTTTGGCTCTTATAGTTATTTACTTGAACGACTTCAGGACAACTTTATTTGTCAGGTAGTACCCGGGATTTCTTCAGTCAATGCCGCTGCATCAGCATTAGTAAGACCGTTAACGGCACTAACCGACTCGTTTGCAGTGCTGTCTGGTCGGCATAGTGAAGAACTATTGCAACAAAGCCTTCGCCAACACGACAGTTTAGTGATCATGAAAGCGGGTAAAAGCCGACCTAAGATATTAGCGGCTCTGCTTGCCACCAATAGAATAGAAGATGCAAGCTACCTGGAATACATAGGTCGAGAAAATGAATTTATTGAGAATGATGTCAGCCAACTTGCCAATGAAGCGGGTCCTTATTTTTCTTTGTTTGTCGTTCGTAATAAAACACCTATGCATAATGCTAAACCAGTATTACAGTACAATTAATTGATGAACCAATATATATGATTCGACTTATTGCTTTAACGGCAGCAGGTAAGTTATTAGCCGAAAAAATAGCAAAAACGCTAACAGAGCCCTTTGAGCTCTGTTATAAACCTAAGCCGTTTACAGAATTTGTTCAGCAGGCGTTTCAACAAGGCGAGCGTTTAATATTGATTTGTGCCACGGGTATTGCCGTTCGAACATTGGCTCCGGTATTAACCGATAAACACCATGATCCTGCCGTGTTAGTGCTTGATGAAGCAGGTCAGTTTATTATTCCGTTGTTATCAGGGCACGAAGGTGGGGCGAATGATTGGGCCGCGAGTTTAGCTTTAGCTATTAATGGCCAACTGGTGATGACCACAGCTAAGCCTTATTTACTACCTGTTTACAGCGTGGGTATGGGCTGTGAAAGAGATTGTCCACTAGAAGACTTAGAGCAGCTATTAATGCAGTCGCTTAAGCAGGCAAAATTAACTTTAGCGCAAATATCACATATTAATAGTATAGATATTAAAGCCGATGAAATTGGCCTTATTGCTTTAGCCAAAAAACTTAACAAGCCTTTTATTACTTGGCATAAAGAACAATTACATCAGGTTGAACACTTATTGAGCACTAAGTCAGATTATATCTACAGTGTGGTGGGTGTCTATGGGGTGGCAGAATCAGCAGCCCTTTATGATGTACAACAACTGACTAATCAACCGGGTGAACTTGTCCTAAACAAACAAAAATCAGCAAAGGCAACTTGTGCCGTAGCAAGGGCTTATCCACAAGCCAAACAGGCTAATTCAGTTAAACGACATAATTAACATAAACCCTAATAAAATTTAAATAACAGACAAAGAGAAAATATGAGTAAACTTTTTTTAGTTGGTGCAGGTCCCGGAGACATAGACTTAGTTGCGCCCAAAGCTATAGCCGCAATTAAAGCGAGTACCGATTTAGTCGCTTATGGTTTATATTTGACCATCTTAGGTGAAGTATGCGATAACAAAACTCACCATGTGCTACCGCTGGGTCAAGAAATTGAACGTGCCCGTTTAGCACTAAACCTAGCCGCTAGTGGTAAAGCAACAACGCTAGTTTCTAGTGGTGATATCGGTATTTATGCCATGGCGACCTTAGTCTTTGAGCTTCTTGATAGACAATTACAAGGCTTAGAAAATAACCCTGAGTGGTTGGACGTAGATATTGAGTCTGTTCCCGGTATCTCAGCGATGCAAGCTGGTTCAAGTAAAATTGGCGCATTATTGGGGCATGACTTCTGTACTATTTCTTTATCTGACTTGTTAACACCTTGGCAAACCATAGAAAAACGTATTGAATGTTGTGGCATGGGTGACTTTGTTGTTTCTTTTTACAACCCAAAATCAAAAAAACGTGATTGGCAAATTAACACTGCACGCGATATCTTGCTTAAATACCGTCCGGGAACAACACCGGTACTTTTAGGGCGTCAACTTACCCGTGAAGATGAAAGTATTACCATTACCACACTGGCAGAACTTGATGCCAAAGATGTTGATATGTTCACTATGGTATCTGTCGGTAATAGCCAGTCAAAACATATCGTTAATGGTGCCAAAGAGTGGATTTACACGCCGCGAGGTTACGATAAAAAGCTATAAAGATTTTACTGAATAGCTTGATGGAAAAATGTTGATGTATCCAATACAGCTTGGTTAATAACAGCCAAGCCAGACATGTTGATGGATAATAACAACGGCTCACGAGAACGTATTTACACTTGAAGAGATTAGGATAAAAGTTATGACCGTTTATTTTATAGGCGCAGGTCCAGGCGACCCAGAACTGATCACCGTTAAAGGACAACGACTTATCAATACTTGTCCGGTTATTTTATACGCAGGCTCTTTAGTGCCTCGGCAACTTTTTGCAGCAGTAGAAAATACCGCCGAGAAAATTATTGATAGTTCAACCTTAAACTTAGAAGAGATCATTGAGCACATTGAGATAGCGCATCAGCAAGGAAAAGATGTTGCTAGAGTGCACTGTGGTGACCCTTCATTATATGGTGCTATTGGCGAGCAAATGCGTCGTTTAGACCAACTAAATATTAACTATGAAGTTATACCTGGGGTTACGGCAACGGCAGCATCTGCTGCTTGGCTTAAAAAAGAGCTGACATTATCAGGGGTATCTCAAACTATTATCATGACGCGTTACGAAGGAAAAACACCATTTCCTGAACGAGAAAGGCTGCCAGCATTAGCGGCAAGTGGCGCGACACTCGCCATACATTTAGGTATTACAAAAATTGGTAAAATTGTAGACGAATTAATTCCATTTTACGGTGAAGACTGTCCTGTCGCTGTTTGTTATCGAACCTCTTGGCCAGATCAAGATAAAGTAACCGGTACTTTAAAAGATATCGTCGCAAAAGTTAGAGCAAAGAACTTCAAGTTGACCTCGTTGATTTTAGTAGGCCCTGTCTTAGCAACGGAAGAATTTGATGATTCGTATCTTTACGACAAAAGCCAGCCGCATTTGTTTAGACCACCAGTAAAAGAGAGTTAATAATTTACAGTTGTTAACCTAAATAAAAAACCAAGGCATAATCCTTGGTTTTTTTATAAATTCACCTGAGCTATTTACTATCTTTTACAAACAGGAGTCCGAAGTTGAACGGGCTTGTTCGCTTGTTCTTCGTCAATGACAGCTTGAGGGAATTGTGCAGTAAAACAGCAGCAGACATTGTCGTTTATCATGGTTCTAGGCCCATGTGGATGCGCAATATGTTTATAAGGAGCATGTGAATGACCGTGGGAGTGATCATGCGCATGACTATGACTGTGTGAATGAGTTTCTTCAGCTGAACTTTCATGGCCATGATCGTGTGAGTGGCTATGTTCATCTGACGTTGGTTCACTTTCAGGTTTATATTCAGCATGGTGATGATGTACATCAACCTCGCCACGTGCCAAACGCAGTTGGAAGTCAGCCATTAAATCTTTATTGGCGTTACCTTGACCATTCGCTTGGCTATTACCTTGATTTAGGGTTTCATTAATGCGTAATTCAAAGGTATTAATGACATGATCTTGTGCACGTAAATAGTCAGCTTTTAGAAACTCAACGTCACTATTTTCTTGTGCTACTTTATCAACATAACCATAAATACGGTCAATTAATCGACCGCCAAACAAGAAGTAGGGTGCTACAACGACCTTTTTGTACCCTAATTTTAAGGCCATCTCTAAACCACGGCCAACAGATGGGTAGGTTACGCCTGAGTACACAGTTTGTGACCAGCCAAAACCAAGGTTTTCTGCGACAATTCGTGTTAGTTTTGCTGCATCCGCATTAGCATCAACGACCGAGGTGCCACGGCCAACAACCACTAACATGGTGTCATATAAATCACCCGTTTGAGGGATGTCAGTTAAGTTTAATGCCTGAAGTATTCTTTGTTGGAATGCCAAAATCATTTCTTGATGCAAACCCAATTCTTGACCATATTTAATGGTTAACTCAGGATGTTTTTCTTGGTAGGTCGTTAAGACCGAAGGAATGTCATTTTTAGCATGCGTTGCAGCAAATAACATACCCGGTACCGCATGAATAGTCGTCACGCCTTGTGCGAGTAAATTATCTAAAGCAGTATGCATATTCGGTGCAGAATACTCTAAAAAGCCATAATCAATTTTTAATGATGGATGGCGTTCTTTTAAGCTTTTGGCCAATAAAGAAAATTCTTCTTCGGCAATCTTCGCGCGGCTACCGTGGCCGCAAATTAAAACCCCAGATGTGGCAGGTAATGTTGAAATATTAATCATGTATGCTTCCTTTTTTCGCTATTATACTGGCTAAATGCACTCGAACCTATAGTGATAATAAAAATGATGGAAAGCTTTGTACAAAACCCAATACGACCTTTATAATTTGTTGTAATAAAAAACAAAATAAATTTTCTTCAGGAGTTCCATCATGCAATTAAAAAAAATACCTGTAACGGTAGTTACCGGATTTTTAGGCAGTGGTAAAACCACATTATTATCTAATATTCTTAAGCAATCCGGTAATAAGCGTATTGCTGTTATTGTTAATGAGTTTGGTGAGTTAGATATAGATGCAGACTTGTTACGTAGTTGCCCGTTAGATTGTGAAGATGAAAGTGCAGCAGTAGATAGAGGCAACGGGATTTACGAATTAGCCAATGGTTGTATATGTTGCACCGTTGAAGAAGAGTTTCTTCCAGTGATGAAAGAGCTTGTTGCCCGCCGTGATGATATTGACCACATTTTAATTGAAACCAGTGGTTTAGCATTACCTAAACCCTTAGTTCAGGCTTTTAATTGGCCGGAAATTAAACAGTACTGTACGGTGGATTCTGTGATCACCGTAATCGATGGCCCCGCTGTTGCCGCAGGCCGTTTTGCTGATGATATCGACAAAGTACAAGCGCAGCGTTTGGCAGATGAAAACTTAAATCATGACCCTAGTTTACAAGAACTATTAGACGACCAATTAAGTGCTGCTGATTTAATTGTTGTTAGTAAAAATGATTTAATTGAACCGTCACAACGCCAACGAGTTGAAGCCGTGATCAAGGCTAAAGTACCCGATTCGGTTAAAACCATTTACATCCAAGATGGTAAAGTTGATTTAGATGTCATTATTGGTATTGAAGCGGCAGCGGAAGAGCAAATCGAACAGCTACATAATCACCATGATCATCATCATGCCCACGGTGGACACCATGACCATGCGCACGATCATTTTGATTCATTTGTCTTAAAGTTTGGTGAAGTGGATGGTGAACAATTACAGCAAATATTACAGCAATTGTTGAAAGAGCATAATATCTATCGTGCTAAAGGTTTTGCTGCAATTCCAAACAAACCTATGCGTCAGGTTATCCAAGCGGTAGGCGAGCGTATTGACGTTCACTTTGATCGTATGTGGAAAGTCGAAGAACCACGTTTAACACAATTAGTTGTTATTGGTAAAAAATTAGATCGCAACGTACTTGAGCAAGCTTTAAAACAAGCAGAAGTGGGCGTAAGCGTTTAATGCATTTATTAGCCGCCCAACCGGGCGGATTTACCGATGATGAAGGCATTATCGACTTGCAACAATCACCGGCTGATATCGTGGTTTTGTCAGCGGCAGATAGTTCACTTACCGCACTTGCCAGTAGCATCGAGTTATTACCCGAAGACTTCCCATCAGTACGTCTCGCCAACTGGATGCAATTATTAAAGCCAGCGGCTTTTGATTTGTATCAAGATAAAGTGCTAGATCACGCCTCTATTGTCGTGGTCTCCTTTTTAGGCGGTAAGAGTTATTGGCAGTATGGTTTTGAACGTCTTGTTGCTTGGTCTAAAGGAATAACCAACAACAAAGCTCGGCAGTTAATTTTAGTGCCTGGTGATGATGTTGCAGACCAAGAGCTGTTATTAGCATCAACTGTCAAACATGATCTTGCCAATGTTATTTGGCGTTATTTACGAGAGGGCGGTACCAGTAATTTAGCACAATTATTTTACTGTTTGTCTGAGCAATTACTTGGTCACAGCCATCAATGGCAACCTGTGCAAGTGCTGCCAGCATGTTTATTGTACATGGGCGACAATCAAACTAATGCGCTGAAAACAAGTTACCAGCAAACCAGTTTACTAGATTGGCAAAAACGCTGGGCTGATAAAGGCGACAATAACTCGGTTTGTGTTTTGTTGTTTTATCGTAGCCATTTGCAAAGCAGCAATACCGAGATGTTTGACCAACTCATTAGCTGTATTGAGCAACAGGGGATGAACCCGTTACCTATTGCGATTAGCTCATTACGTGATCATGAGTCCATTACCTTGGTCAATAATTTACTTGAACAAACCCAAGCTAAAATTATAATTAATACCACAGGATTTTCTTGTAACCGTGCAGCGAGTCCAGATTTAAGTTCACAACCGAGTCAGTTTGTTTCTCCTTTTTCGCTGAATATTCCAGTGTTACAACTTATTCTTTCAAGCTCGACCCTTGAAGATTGGCAGAGTTATAGCCAAGGCCTACGTAATCGCGACATTGCCATGCAAGTGGTTTTACCTGAAATGGATGGTCGTATTATCACCCGAGCGGTGAGTTTTAAGGCACAAGCCTATTATAGTGAACGTTGCCAAACGTCAGTTATTCAGTATCAATTAAACCAAGAACGTGCAGAATTTGTCGTGTCGTTAGCGGCGAAGTATTGTCAATTATCAATCAAGCCCAATAATGAAAAACGTATTGCGCTCATCGTGGCGAATTACCCCACTAAAGATGGTCGTATCGGCAATGGGGTTGGCCTAGATACACCGGCATCAACGGTCAATATCCTCCATGCACTAGCCAAACAAGGTTACTTAGTCGATGCTATTCCTGAATCAGGTACCGCGTTAATCAAAGAATTATTAGGTGCGGTTACCAATAACCCCGATACCTTACACCATTTACCTTGTTGGCAAAGTCTGTCAGTTGATGAATATCAAATATTTTTTAAGCAATTACCGCTGGAAAATCAGCAAGCCATTTTACAGCAATGGGGCACACCCGAACAAGATCCCAAATATCGCCAAGGTCGTTTAATGCTCTCAGGTATCCGCCTCGGAGAAGTTTTTGTTGGTATTCAGCCGGCACGTGGTTTTAATATTGATTTAGCGGCCAACTACCATGACCCTGATCTTATTCCGCCGCACAGCTATTTAGCCTTTTATTTTTGGCTTCGCCATTGTTATCAAGTTGATGCCATTATTCATGTCGGTAAACATGGCAATTTAGAATGGTTACCCGGCAAAGGCGTCGCACTGTCAGATAAGTGTTGGCCTGATTTGATTTTAGGCCCTATGCCTAATTTTTATCCCTTTATTGTTAACGACCCTGGTGAAGGTGCGCAAGCAAAACGCCGGATACAGTCAGTGATTATTGATCATCTTATGCCGCCTATGACCCGAGCAGAAGTTTATGGTGATTTAGCTGATTTAGAAAATTTAGTCGATGAATACTATCAAGCCATGGGCATGGATGAACAACGTGAAACTTGGTTGCGCGACAAAATTGTTGAAAAGGTGCGTGAAAGTAATGTCATTGAAGAGCTTCATGGCTCAACGACTACACAAAGTAACAGTGATGAAGACGACTCCTACGGTACCATGCTAAATCAACTTGATGCCTATTTGTGTGATATTAAAGAAGCGCAGATCAGACATGGTTTACATATCCTTGGTAGTTTACCTAATACCGATAAGTTAAGTGATACCTTAGTTGCGCTGATCCGTCTTCCTCGTGGTCGTGACGTAGTTAGCCAAGGTATTTTACATAATTTAGCCTTAGACCTTAATCTTCAGCAAGACGGTGAAGACTTTGAACCGCTGACCGCCACTAGTACTGTGTGGACAGGAGAAAAGCCGCAAGTATTGGCCGACATTGACCAGCAAATGTGGCGTACAGCTGCCGATACCCGTGAGCGCCTAGAACTTTTAGCGATGAAGCTCATTAAAGAACAGGTCTTAACCACTGCAGAGCAAGTTAACACTGAGCAAGCTATTGCTGAAGAAGTTATATCTAAACAACTTATACTTGAACAAATTAAACAGCAATTCCCTCGTACCGCAGAGCAACTTATCTATATTAAAAATACCTTACTGAAGGTATTACATGTTAGTGCCCATCAAGAAATACAGGCATTAGTCGATGGTTTGGACGGGCTATTTATTGAACCTGGTCCTAGCGGCGCACCGACACGGGGCCGCTTAGATACCTTACCAACCGGAAGAAATTTCTTTTCGGTTGATAACCGCGCTATTCCGTCGCAAGCGGCGTGGGCTATTGGCCAACGTTCAGCACAAGCTATGATAGATAGGCATTTACAAGAGCATGGTGATTACCCTAAACAAATCGGTTTATCGGTTTGGGGTACTGCAACCATGCGTACCGGCGGTGATGATATCGCGCAAGCTTTCGCGTTAATGGGTATAAAACCGGTTTGGGCTGTCGGATCGCAACGGGTTATCGACTTTGAAATTGTGCCTTGCATGTTACTTAATCGTCCACGAATTGATGTTACCTTGCGTGTTTCAGGTTTTTTCCGCGATGCCTTTCCCAATGTAATGAAACTTTATGATGCCGCTATTCTCGCTTTAGCTGAATACGACGATCCGGGTAAAAGTAATACCATTAAAGTAAATATCGATGAACGTTGCGCAGAGTTAGTTGCGCAAGGATTACCACTAAGTGAAGCAAAACGACAAGCCAGTTATCGTGTTTTTGGTAGTAAACCGGGCGCTTATGGCGCCGGATTGCAAGGTCTAATTGATGAAAGGTGTTGGGAAGATAACGGTGACTTAGCACAAGCTTATTTAAATTGGGGCGGATATGCCTATAGTGATCTTATCGATGATGGTGTTGAGGCTAAAAGTGCTTTTGAAAATCGCTTATCGCAATTAGAAGTGGTGGTACAAAATCAAGATAACCGCGAACACGATTTATTAGATTCAGATGACTATTATCAATTTCAAGGCGGCATGACTAACGCAGTCACCGTGCTTTCAGGGCAGGTTCCGACCATCTATCATAATGATCATTCTAATCCATCGATGCCAAAAATTAGAACGTTAAAAGAAGAGTTAAATAGGGTTATTCGCTCGAGAGTATTAAACCCTAAGTGGTTATCGGCAATGCGTGAGCATGGTTATAAAGGTGCTTTTGAAATGGCGGCAAGTATTGATTATATGTTTGCTTATGACGCAACCACTAATTTAATTGATGATTATCAATATAAAGATGTTGCCGACAGCTTAGTCTTTGACGAGGTTAATCAAGAGTTTATCAAAGAAAATAATCCCAGTGCCTTAGAAGAAATGGCTGAACGTTTACTTGAGGCAACGCAGCGTGGCTTATGGCAAGAGCCTGGTGATTACGCCGAAAAATTGCAAGATTTACTGATCAGTTTAGATGAACAGCAAGAAAGTGCTGGCGTCTGATGGCGTTTATCCCGCTATTTCATCAAGTGAAAAATCAACGGGTATTAGTTGTTGGTGGTGGTAAAGTTGCTTTGCGTAAAGCGCATTACTTTGTCGATAAGGGGCTGACCCTTGATGTGCTTTCGCCATTCATCAATGCTGAGCTTAATCGTTTGCTTTATGACCATGGCGGTCAGTGGTTTGAACAAGAATTTACTGAAAATTATTTTACTGCTCAGCAACTTACTCAGTACTGGTGTGTTGTTGCGGCAACGGATAATAAACAGGTAAATGAGCAAGTCGCCTGCCTTGCTAAAAGCCAAGGTATATTGGTTAATGTGGTTGATAACACTGAGTTATGCGATGTTATTTTGCCGTCATTAATTATCGAAGACTCTTTAGTTATCGCTATTTCAAGTAGCGGTAGCTCTCCGATATTATCACGTATTATCAAGCAACAAATTGCACACTTGTTACCTGCGGGTTATGGCAAGTTATCTCGGTTTGTTGGTCAGTACCGCGTTAATATTAACCACAGCATTACCGATAGGAAAACGCGTTTGGCCTTTTGGCGAAAGTTATTACAAGGTGATATTGCCAACTGTGTGATGAGCGAGCAAGTTGAGCAAGCCAAAGAAAAACTTGCTTTAGCTTTACTTAACCCACTAAGTTTTAGCCAGCAAGGCGCGATAAGTTTACTTTCAGCCAAGGTTGTTGCAGCCGATTTATTAACCCTTAGGGCATTAAGGATATTACAACAGGCGGATGTGGTGATCTATGGGCAACAAGTGAGTGCTGAAATTCTGGCCTTGATTGATAAATCTTGTCAACAGCTAAGCTTTATTGATCAAGTAGAGTCATCAGCACTACTAAATAGCCAAAATCAAGACTTGGTCATTGAGCAGGCGGCACTTGGCAAATATGTGGTCTGCCTAACGGTTACTGAAGGGGCTATATTTGAGCAAGAGCTAGCAGTTATTACTGAGTTAGTCGCTAAGCGCTTTGCTATTGTGCATGTTCCTTGAAGATAGCAAGCAGAGCAACAATTTACCCTGCTTGATATTTTCTATTGAATGATTTTTATCAGTTATTGTTAGAAATGATAACTAATCGATGCACGATAGGTTCTAGATTCAATCGGATGGAAATGAAAGTCTTCAACGGGTTGTGTTTCACCGGCTAACTGCGATTCATAGTAGTAATCAATATCGTGGGTATCACTTGCTAATAAATTAAGTAAGTCTAATTTTAAGGTCCAATCCTTCATATGATAGCCCAAACGCATATTAACGACTTTGGTACTGTCTGATCTTAGTTCGCCACTCTCATTTAATGGGCGGTCACCAAAATAACGTAAACGAACACTGCCAAAGAAACCATTGTCCCAATCCGCACTCAAACCAAGTTGCAATACTTTATCAATTGCACCTGGAATTTCATTGGCGTCTTTTGGCTCGTCACTGTATTTTGATTCAGCTAAGGCAAACTCAACATCTAACGTCCAGATATCATCAAAATAGTAATAGGTTGTCAATTCTAAACCTTTACGTTTACTTTTTCCGCTTGGCTCAGTATTACCTGCATCACCAACAAAAATAAGTTCGCTATCTAAGTCGAGGAACCATAACGCCAACGACACATTAGCTTTATCACTCCACACGCTACGCAAACCAATTTCACCACCAAAAGATTCAACTAATGGCGCAACGGGTTCAAGTACACTGCCGTCAATGGCATCAATTTTTACTGTGGTGCCACGAGCATCATTAGAATGAAAGCCCTGACCGAGTGAACTGTATACTTCAAGGTGTTCATTAATGGTATAGCTTAAGCCAAATTTAGCTGACAATAAGCTGTCATCAGTTTTACCACTGTTACCCGAAAGATCAACATCATAGACATTACTATCAATTTTGCTGTTAACATCAAAGTCGTAAATGTCATAACGTAGGCCTAAGGTACTGCGTAAGTTATCGGTTAAATCCAGCTGGTTTTCCCAATAAAGACCAAAACTTAACTCGGCAACATCGTCTTGTCTAATCGCACCTAAACGCTGTTTTTGCTTGGTTTTATATAAGGCCACTTCGCTAATATCATCATAACGAAATTCGATCCCCATACGATTAGTCATATTTTTTCCGGCGAACTCACCTTCAAACTGGTAGTTGGCGTTGCCGCCATAAATCATTCTTTGGTCAACTTGCTCTACTTGATCGCCGTTGATCGGATCTTCCATAAAGTAGGTGAAATTACCCCACAAGTTAAGGTCATAATCAATAACATACGCGGAAAGTTGCCAGTTTTGGTTTATCCAATTAGCACTTAAACTATAACGACTTGATTGACCGCCGACGGTAGGATCAATCGAGCCGAATTTGTCAATTAAACCACTTTCAATGGCACGTTGCGGGATTTGATCTGCGCTATTCCAGCTATTGTCATAGGCCATAAATGTTAGCGATAATTCACCATCATTAAACTCACGCTGATGTTTAATCACCGCATTGGTTTTATCTAAATCTTCTTTAATATCTGTCCAAGGGCCATCAGAGGTGTTGTATTCCAACGCATAGGTCCAGCTACTGTCGCTAGATACAATGCTATCCATCATTAAATAACGTTGGTAATTATCTTCACCCAAAGTGATACTCGTCGTGCCTTTGCTAAGTACATTACTATGACGCAGTTGGGCGCTACCAGCGCCACTAAAATCACCGACTTCGGCGTAATAAGGGCCTTTTTTATATTCGATACTGCCAATGAGCTCAGGAATAACAAAGTTTAAATCACTATAACCTTGGCCATGACCATGGGTACGCATATTAACCGGCATGCCATCAACAAAAGTGGCAAAGTCTGTACCGTGGTCTAAATTAAAACCACGCAGGAAATATTGATTCGCCTTACCTGTGCCACTGTGTTGAGTTACTACCATACCGGGAATTGATTCTAAAATTTCCCCGGTTCGTAATAATGGCCGAATCTCTATCTCTTCTTGACCAATCAGGCCTTGTGATGCAGAAATAGCTTCGCCTACTAAATTAGTTTTATGACCAAGTACTTGAATAACTTCAGCTACTTTTTCATTGCTGTTTGCTGTGTCAGTTGCTTGTTCAGTTTGCTGTGCATATAGCTTAGGTGCAGTGAGCAGCCCTAAGCCGATGCAGACAGATAAATAACGCATTGTTAATTGTTTGTTCACAGAACATCCTCTATTTTATAAATGTATAAATGATGACTAGAGAGCACGAGTAAATAAGCCAAGACTAATAAATTAATTAGTTCATAGGTTATCTAAGCTCAAAGCTCAGCCGAGGGGATATATACCGCAGAAAATTCTATAGAAGGATCAATGCTAAATTGAATCGATTCAGAAGAGTATATTGCAGACAAGTCACCCTGCTTGTCAGTAGTATTAATTAATTCAGGCCGGTCTCCGGGCTTATGCCGATAACAAATATCTTGTTATGATGACAATTACCGTTGCAGGGGCAGCGTAGGATTTTAACCCACTTCCCGATTATCCAATTTACATTGAAAAAAAAGGCACCTCAATTAAGCGCGCTAAATTAACACGCTAGTTACAATATGCAAAGGAAATCTTTTAGTTTTAATTTTGTGGTCAACCTGTTTGTAGTAAAGC
The DNA here is from genome assembly GCA_013215385.1 of Colwellia sp. Lineage (GTDB taxonomy): Bacteria > Pseudomonadota > Gammaproteobacteria > Enterobacterales > Alteromonadaceae > Colwellia_A. The sequence goes on along the minus strand of JABSOY010000012.1, from coordinate 23,286 downwards.
ATTTTTTACGCTAAGGCTTGAATTTGGTTTAGTGATCTCTTTAACAATTAAGCTATTATTTTGGTCATAATCACGTGTATGATACCGGTAAATTAAGCTAGCGTTGCTTTAAAAACTATAAACACTAAAGCAGAATGTTTTTTATAGTGTCAGTAATGAAATCGCTCGTTATTGGCGCTTATTCGTTTGCAATAGTGAGATAAAACAAAGGTATAGGTTTTTATATGAATGATGTAGAAAGACATTTAAAAAGAGCGAAAAATAAAAAAATTAAAGTGGATAAAGGTGTTGCCAAAGCCAAAATTGAAAAAGGCATTATGTTAGTTATTACCGGTAACGGTAAAGGTAAATCTACTGCAGGTTTTGGCAATGTTACGCGTTGTGTTGGTCACGGTTATAAAGCGGCTGTAGTACAATTTATTAAAGGGAAATGGGCGAGCGGAGAACGAGCTTTATTAGAAAAAAATGGTGTGCCTTTTGCCGTCATGGGTACAGGTTTCACTTGGGAAACACAAAACCCAGAGGCTGATAAAATTGCCGCCAATAAGGTCTGGCAAGAAGCCAAAAAGTTTTTAGCTGATCCTGATATTCATTTAGTGTTACTTGACGAACTGACTTATATGCTCAGTTATGAATATTTACCAAAAGATGAAGTATTGTCGGCTTTAGCAAACCGTCCAAAAGAGCAATCTGTTGTCATTACTGGCCGGCGTGCTATCGATGAATTAATCACCATGGCTGACACAGTAAGCGACATTCAAGATACTAAACATGCTTTTAGAGCAGGTATCAAAGCTAGGCAAGGCATTGATTGGTAAAGCTAATTGGGTGATGAAAACCCATGAAGGTTATACTCGATTTAAGGGAGGGAATTACCTTAATTATAAGCCGTTGTTATTTTTAAGGTGATAAAGAACATTATAAGGTATTGAAACTTGTTAATAATAATTGTTTTATCCATTGATGAGCCGCACTGTTATCAGTACGTCTATGACTAATAAGGTAGAGGTTAACACTGTCATTTTTAAATTGATAAACTGGTGTTAATATTTTATTAATATCTTTTGATTTACCCAGTAAACAGGTAGCTGTTAGTAACAAGTCTTTTGTTAACAACATCTGAATTAAAATACTCAACTGGCTACTTCTAATAATAACCTTCCTTTTTAAAGATTTTCTGGTAAAAAGCGCCTTAATAGGATGTTCAACATTACTTTCAATTTCATCTTCCAAAATAAGCTCAGCAAAACCATAGTTAAGACACTTAGTTAATTTATCTTTCTGAAAGCGGGTAACGGGGTGATTATTTCGCGCGTATATCGTCGGAGTGATTTTCCCAATAAGCGTACTATTAAAATCATCGCTGTTTGGTTTATTTATATGAATAGCAAAGTCTAAGGCACCGGTTAAAAGTGACTTTTCCGGTGATATTTTAGCTGAATACTCTGAAATACAAATATTAGGTGCTTGCAGGTTAAGTTCCATCATAAAGGGTAATATTAACGCGTGGCTCATTAATGTCGGAACAGAAATGGTAAAAGCACTATCGCAGTTTATCGGGTCAAAAGCACTATGGGTTAAAATGTCATCTAATTGAGCAAGTAGGTTCGGTAGTTTATCACCGAGTTCAATTGCTTTAGCGGTTGGAACTATACCCCTGGCACTTCGATGAAATAGCGGGTCATCAAAGACCTCTCGTAAGCGTTGTAACGTTCTACTCATAGCTGATTGGGATAGATACAACCTTTGCGCTGCTTTACTGACATTTTTTTCTTGCAATAAAACACTCAAAGATACCAGTAAGTTTAGATCAATGCGTGACAGTTTATTTTCGATATTACTCATTTTTTAATTACCAGCTTAAAGATATGTGTTCTGTGCATATTATCTATGATAATAAGTCATTGGATGGGATAACTAAAGGCCGTTATGATAACTCCATCAGCTATTTACTACTAAATAAAGAGAGCATCTAATGAAATTTAAACAACTAATCATATTACCGGTAATGTTAGTACTTGGCGCTTGTTCAACGACTTATACACCGGAAACGGACCAAAGTAACGATTATAATTTTTCGAAAGCAAAAACATTTAATGTTGTTGGCGACGCTAAGCTTAAAAACCCAATGATCAGCGATATTAATCGTAGTCGTATAGATTCAGCTTTAATAAGTTCATTGATAAAACAAGGGAAAACAGAAGCAAGTATAAATTCAGCCGATGTGTTAATTAGTTACTTTATTGTCACTAAAGACAAAGTAAAAGTAAGTTCAAATTACTCAGGCAGTTATGGTCGATATGGCCGATATGGTTTAGGTGGTGTATCGCATATCGATACTAGAAATTATGTTGAAGGAACACTTGTTATCGATGTTATTGATAATGAATCTCAAAAAACCATTTGGCGTAGTACATTAACAAAATCATTAAAAAGCTATGATAATTCAGCAGAGCGTCAAAGTGCGATTAATAATGCAATAACTAGCATGATGGAATCATTCCCTACGGCAACTATTTAAAGTGAATTTAATGGGTATTCATTGTCCTTAGCTCTAGACAGGAAGGGGGAGCAAGTCTTTACTCTTCCTGTATTTACGACATCAGTATGAAAATTTTCAAGTGATTTGTAAATATTCATTTTTCGTTATCGTTCTATAACCCCTATTTACTCATTATCAGTAAATTTGAATAGCTAAATGAGTAGACGTTCAGGTTTTATTCGTAAAAAATATTGAAATGTTTTTGCTTATTTTTCAAAAATTCAATAGCATACTCCGATAAAACTGTCGCCCATAATTCGTGCGTTCTATTAGCGTCAGTAAAGACACTCTTCTAACTTTCTCAAAAGTGAATATATACATGATTATTGATGGTAAACAGGCCGCAGCAGATTTACGAAAAACATTAGCTATTGAAGTAGCGCAGCTCAAAGAAGACAAAAATATTACCCCTGGTTTAACCGTTGTTTTAGTAGGTGAAGACCCAGCTAGCCAGGTTTATGTTCGAAATAAAGTTAAACAAACCCGTGAAGTAGGCATGATTTCAAATGAAATTAAATTGCCAGCAGACGCCTCTCAAAGTCAATTATTAGAGCAGCTTCAACAATTAAACAACGACGATGCGGTGCACGGTATTTTAGTACAATTACCTTTACCTAAGCATATTGATGAAAGCGTAATTATCGCCGCTATTGCCCCACATAAAGATGTTGATGGCTTTCATGCCATGAACTCAGGACGTTTGTTAAATGGCGAGCAGGGCGCATTAGTACCATGTACCCCACAAGGTTGTATTATTTTAGCGAAAAAGCATTTAGGTGACGATTTATCTGGTCAGCATGCGGTCGTTATTGGTCGCTCTAACATCGTTGGAAAACCAGTGGCTTTGTTGCTTTTACAAGAAAACTGTACCGTTACTATTGCCCATTCACGGACGAAAAATTTAGCAGAAGTTTGTCAACAAGCCGATATTTTAATTGCAGCGGTTGGTCGTCCTAACTTTGTTCAAGCAAGTTGGGTTAAAGCTGGCGCTACGGTTATAGATGTAGGTATTAACCGTATCGAAGACGAAAGCGGCAAAGCTAAATTGGTTGGCGATGTAGACTTTGCGAACGTTAAAGATATTTGTGGTGCGATAACACCGGTACCCGGTGGTGTTGGACCAATGACCATTGCTTGTTTATTAAAAAATACGGTTGAAGCGGCAAGAGCCAACGCATAATTGTTTCAGTCGTACTAAATATTTGAATGAAAAACCAATAACTTGTTATTGGTTTTTTTATATTGTAAATACCTTAGCAATAAAGGGGTAAGCAATCTTTTTTCGTTGCTAAGCTCGAAACCATTTTTCTGGTAAAGTTCGCATAAATCATTATTGGCGAAGCAAACAATAGACTGTGATGAATGGATGCCCTGCGCATATTGCAGCAGCTCACTCGCTAAACCTTGATGGTGAAATTTGTTATCGACAACTAAACCATGTAAAAACAATTGCGGATTGTCTTTTTCAAGCGCTGAAAGAATAACGGCGGCAATAATAACGTCTTCATGTTTAATAATATAAATGTTATCAAACCCTAATAAACCGGCACTATAATGCTGTTGTTTATAAAAGCGCATTAGCGACTTTTTATCAGATTTTATCGCCGTGGTGATAGATATTTTCATCAAACTTGTTTAGGTCGTTGTTATTACTTGCCATTATAAAGTGAAAAAACCAAGCATGTCGCCTGGTTTTTAAATACTTGAAAAGCGCTTTATACGCGTAAAGCTTTCTCGCCACGTGCTATACCGACACAACCAGAGCGTACCGCTTCAATGATCTCAGTTTCATTTGATAATGTTTCAACAAAAGCATTGAGTTTTTCAGCATCACCGGTTAACTGAATGGTGTAAACCTGTTTACCGATATCAATAATAGACCCTCTGAAAATGTCGGTAATACGTTTAACTTCAGTACGAGACTTATCATTCATCGCCAAAACTTTGATCAAAATAAGCTCACGTTCAACATGGCTACGTTCAGTTAAATCGGTAATTTTAATCACATCAATAAGTTTGTTTACTTGCTTAACTATTTGCTCAAGCACCTTGTCATCGCCACTTGTTGCAATGGTAATTCGCGATAAACTGGGATCTTCAGTGGGTGCTACCGTTAAACTTTGAATATTAAAAGCACGTTGTGAGAATAAACCAACAATACGTGATAACGATCCCGGTTCGTTTTCTAATAAAATAGCTAAGATTCTACGCATTATGCTTTAACTCCTTTTTTGATCCACATTTCATCTATCGCACCTAATCGTATTTGCATTGGGTATACATGCTCTTTTTCATCAACTAATACATCAACAAATACTAAGCGGTTTTTAATATTAAAGGCTTGCGTTAGTTTTTCATCTAATTCGTCTAAATGGTTTATTTGTATACCAACATGGCCGTAGGCTTCTGCAAGTTTGACAAAGTCGGGCAATGACTCCATATAAGAGGAGGAATGTCGACCGCCGTAGACCATATCTTGCCATTGACGTACCATGCCCAAGGAGCGGTTATTTAATGAAACAATCACCACAGATAAATTATATTGCAAGCACGTTGAAAGCTCTTGAATGTTCATTTGAATAGAGCCGTCCCCCGTGACACAAATAACATGACTATCAGGGAAAGCAAGCTTAACGCCCATGGCTGCCGGTAAACCAAAGCCCATGGTGCCTAAACCGCCTGAGTTGATCCACTGACGAGGTTTAGCAAAGGGATAATATTGTGCAGCAAACATTTGATGTTGACCCACATCAGAGCATACATAAGCTTCACCTTTAGTGATTTTATACATGGCTTCAATTACCCGTTGAGGTTTAATTTGTTCGCCTTCTTGCACATAACTTATGCTGTTTACATCACGCCATTGCTGAATTTGTTGCCACCAGCTTGTTCTTTCTTCTTTGTTAGGCGTAAAGTTAGTAGCGTCTAATTCATCAAGTAATTGCTGTAAAACCTCCTCAAGTAAACCAACAATAGGAATATTAGCATTAATGGTTTTTGAGATAGAGGTTGGGTCAATATCAACATGAATGATTTTGGCGTCAGGGCAGAATTTTTTCACATTATTGGTAACACGATCATCAAATCTTGCACCAAGGGCAAGAATAACATCTGCATTAGCCATTGATTTGTTAGCTTCTAGGGAACCGTGCATACCTAGCATGCCGATAAAGTTTTTATGTGTTCCTGATATTCCGCCTAAGCCCATAAGCGTATTAGTGATTGGCGCATCAAGTTTTTCAACCAACTCGGTTAATAACTCAGAGGCATTAGCAATAATGATTCCGCCTCCAGAATAAACAACTAATCTTTTAGCTTCAAATAAAGCTTTTACCGCTTTTTTAATTTGCTTATGATGACCTTTGATACTTGGGTTGTATGAGCGCATTTTTACATCGATTTCTATATGAAATTCGCCTTTGCTCATTGGCATTAATAAATCTTTGGGTAACTCGATTACCACAGGTCCAGGGCGACCAGTACGAGCAATATAAAATGCCTTGGCAATAATATTAGGGATTTCTTCAACATTTCTGCAATTAAAGCTGTGTTTAACGATAGGACGTGAGCAGCCGATAATATCGGTTTCTTGGAAAGCATCATCGCCAATTAGGGTAGTAGGTACTTGGCCTGAAAGTACCACCATAGGAATTGAATCCATATAGGCGGTGGCAATACCCGTAATACAGTTAGTTGCTCCTGGGCCTGAGGTGGCTAAAACCACGCCGACCTCGCCAGTAGCACGGGCAAAACCGTCGGCCATATGTGTAGCCGCCTGCTCATGACGGACTAAAATATGCTCAACATCACTTTGTTGAAATAGGGCATCGTATATATCTAAAACGGTGCCGCCGGGGTAGCCAAATATCTGTTTCACTTTTAATGCCGCTAGTGCTTTTACCACCATTTCTGCGCCAGTGAATTGTTGCGTTGTCATGATTTTGCCTTCTATGAAAGTAATGTTAATTAAATTTTTATATCTATAAATGTTAAAAATGAGTATTAAAAAACCCCCGGTCTTATTCAGAGCGAGGGTTTTTGTATTAGTTGCTTATTTACTTTTCTTACAAACAACACCAACCCCGCAATGGTTTAATAACCACGACGACAGAGAGGAGCATGTTGAGTAAAAAGGTAAAGTTCATTGAGAACGGGATCCGAAAGTAAAATAATTTATAACTCTATTTTTAAAATGTTTTGGTCTATGTGTCAACAAAAATTAACAATATTACTAAAAATGCTCATAACATTTTATTCAAAAGGAAGTTTTTTGATTATATAAAGGCTTCAAAATAAATGGCTTATTCGCATGTTACTTGTCTGTTATTTATATGTTATTTCTCAGTGGCTATTTAGTTTTAAATGTATTATTGTTTTAAAGATTTTATTAAAAAGGAAAATAAAAATGGAAAAGTTTATATTAAGAAATAAGATTATATCGACCCTTGCTGGTGTTTTTTTAATAACAAGTTGTTCATCTATTACAAGTACTCCAACAGTTAGTTTTGAGCGTAATTCTACAGTTGAAACTGTTGACTATAAAACCTTCGCTTGGTTAAACGAAACAAAAATATTGTCCGCATCGACGGAAATCAATCCTGACACTAAAGTAAAATTTGATGATGCGATTGAAATCGCTTTTGAAAATCAAGGCTTTCAGTTGATTTCAGATCCTGAAAAAGCCGATTTTACAATAGCTTATACGGTAAGTAATCGCGATAAAATTAAAAAACGGCTTAATCCAGTAAAATTTCAGACGCATACAAGGTCTTCTCAGACAATATCTAGTGAAAGAGCAAATCTGGTGCGTCCGGCGTATTCAGTGGTTAGTACCGATAGATCACTTAGCCAATATGGTGAAGGAAGTCTATCGATAGATGTTCTTGATGTAAAAACACATCAGCTTGCTTGGACTGGTTATGCAACTAAGCGCATATATGCAAAAGATGAAAAGAATAGAGATCAAATTATTAACGATACTGTTAACCTTATCGTCGCAAAATTTCAGTAAAACTTACGAGTTTACTACCTTTATTAAAACGTGACGGGAGTCGCGTTTTTTTAATATTTTCATACTAACTTCCTCATATAAATATTTTATTTGTATAATCAGAAATTCTTTATTGAAAAAAGAGGAAAAATTATAAAATTTTATTAAACTTACTAGTAACTTGTTTTTATTAAAGCGTTATTGATGTCAAATTTCCTCTTTAAAGAAGAATCCGCGGAAGAGCCGCCAAATTCTAACCTCAGTCAAAGCAAAGCAAAATTTTGGCGAATATTAGTGATTGATGATGATGAATCCGTTCATCAAGTGACTCGTTTAGTATTGTCAGATGCCAATATTGAAAACCGTGCTTTAGATATTGTTTCGGCATACTCATCAAAGCAGGCACAAGAAATATTATCCAAAGATGACAGCTTTTGTATGGCTTTTGTTGATGTTGTTATGGAAACGGATCATGCGGGTTTAGAGCTCGTAGAATGGATCCGTAATGATTTGAAAAATCAGGCCATTCGCTTAGTACTTAGAACAGGGCAAGCAGGAACAGCACCTGAAGCAAAAGTGATTAAAGAATTCGATATTAATGATTACAAAGAAAAGACTGATTTCACTGCGGGAAAAATGACCACTACGGTTTATGCCAGTATTCGTGCATACCGCGATATTATGACTATTCAGCGTAGTTTAGATGCCTTCAAAAAATTAATAACAGCGACCCATGATTTATTAAAAATAAATCAGTTTAAAAAGTTTGGCTCAGCAGCACTAGATCATCTACTAACCCTGATGGAAGTGGATAGCTCAGCACTCTATATTGCTCGTAGTCAACTTGAATTTGATGAAACTAGTACTAATTTGATCATTGCTTGCACGGGTAAATATGTCAGTGAATCTGACAGCTTAGAGTCTTCAGATATTTCGGCTGACGTAAAAGCGCATATTCAACAAGCATTTGAGAATAAAGAACATTTTACCACAGGAGAAATTTTTGTTGGTTATTATGAAACATCAGGAAACTCAGCTTCAGTATTATACATAGAGTTTGAAGATGATGCTGAGCACTTCAAGGCCCATTTAGCTGAATTGTTTGCTACCAATGTCACCCTCATTTTAGACAGTTTATCTAAGCAACACGATTTGGAAAACACTCAAAAAGAATTATTATCTATTGTAGGAAAGGCGATAGATGTGCGTAGTAATGACTCAGGAATTCATGTTCAGCGTGTGGCACTTATTTGTGAGCTGTTAGCGAAAAAATTAGGTCTAAGTGAGGCTTTTATAAATGCGATTCGCTTAACTGCACCACTATATGATATTGGTAAAATTGTCATTCCAGAGGATATCCTCCATAAGCCTGAAAAACTTGATGATGACGAATGGAAAATAATGAAAACTCATACAGATATTGGTTTTGAATTATTATCTAAATCAAAAACAAGCGTGCCTAAATTAGGTGCTAGGCTAGCTCATTCACATCATGAAAATTGGGATGGTAGTGGCTATCCTGACGGTTTAAGTGGCGAAGAAATACCGCTTGAAGCACGTATTATGGCTGTAGTTGATGTTTTCGATGCATTAGGCTCCGATCGTTGTTATAAAAACAAATGGGGTAATGCAGAGATTAAAGCTTATCTAATCGCGCAGCGAGGTATAAAGTTTGAGGCCAGAATTGTTGATATATTTACTGATAGTTATGACGAGTTTCTTCAAATAAGAGTTGATCATCCAGATAGTTAACGGGTGTATTATTGACTTGAAATCACGATATAAATTGCTAATGAGGCCTTGATGAACAAAGCCTTAAACTCAGCTTTGGCTAATTTTATCTACGGTTGCCGTGCAGGCTTGTAAAAAAAATTCCATAAAATATTTTACTTCTGGCATATTCTGCTTTATGTCATCAAGCTTAACCTCTAAGCGCTCTTTAACATGAGCAAACTCAGGGTTTTTATGATTAATCTCATCTAATGCTTTAATGTAAGCAACGAGAATATCTGCGGATTTGACAATAGTTTTATAATCACTTTCCACATTGTCTTGGACAATAATATCGGCAAAAATGTCTTGAAATTCTTCTGGTAAAGACGCCAAACATTCCTTTTCGGCTAAATATTCTATTTTCTTAAACTCACGTGCAATTTCTTTGTTAGCATATTTCGTTGGACTAACAATATCACCATAGCGAGTTTCACTTGCTTCATGATATAGAGCTATGGTTGCGACCCGGTCGGCATTAATGCTGCCATTAAACTTTTTATTTTTAATAACCGCTAGTAAATGAGCAACGATGGCGACTTGATGAGAATGCTCTGCGACATTTTCAGGTTTTACACAAAACATTAATGCCCAACGCTTGATTAACGGCATTCTGAACATCCAAGCTAAAAAAGTACTTTGCATTTTCATCTCCGGTATAAATAAAAGTGTTATTGACGATAATTACTAAAAAAGTTTTTCAATTTTTCCATTGCCGGTACTAGCTCGTCAATGTGGGGTAAAAATACCAAGCGGAAATAGTTCTTCTCACTAATATTAAATGCACTGCCATGTACTAAAAGTATTTTTTCTTGTCTGAGTAAGTCTAAAATCATTTTTTCATCATCAACAATATTAAACTTTTCTTGATCAACTTTTACAAATAAATACAGAGCACCCATCGCTGGGTTACACGATAATCCATCAATATCGTTTATCATTTTATGAGCTAAGTTGCGTTGTTTTATTAAACGGCCGTCGTCTTTAATTAATTCGTTAATACTTTGATAACCGCCAAGTGCCGTTTGAATGGCATACTGGCAAGGTACGTTGGCACATAAGCGCATTGAGGCAAGAATATTCAATCCTTCTAAGTAATCTTGTGCATGAAACTTAGGACCACTAATGACCATCCAACCTGCGCGAAACCCCGCGATACGGTAGTTTTTTGATAAACCGCCCATGGTAATTATTAATATGTCTTGTGCTAAGCTTGCTGTGGGTATGTGCATCGCTTGCTCATATAAAATTTTGTCGTAAATTTCGTCGCTGAAAATAATTAACTCGTGTTGACGAGCAAGCGCAATTATCCCTCGTAATATTTCTTCGCTGTAAACCGCACCGGTTGGGTTATTCGGGTTAATTAAGACAATAGCTTTTGTTTTGTCGGTGATTTTACTTGCCATATCAGCCAAGTCAGGAAACCACTGGTCTTCTTCGTCGCAACGGTAATGAACAGCCTTGCCACCGGAAAGCGCTACTGCAGCTGTCCATAATGGGTAATCTGGTGCGGGGATCAATACTTCATCTTCATTATTTAATAAGGCTTGCATCGACATAACAATTAATTCGCTAACACCGTTGCCGATAAAAATATCATCAACACTGACATCTAAAATACCTTGTTGTTGAAAATATTGCATGACAGCGACACGAGCAGAATAAATACCTTTTGATTCACAATAGCCCTGAGCGGTCGGCAAGTTATGAATAACATCTTTTAAAATATCATCAGGGGCCGCAAAACCAAATGGGGCGGGGTTGCCAATATTAAGCTTTAATATTTTGTGTCCTTCATCTTCTAGTCGACGAGCTTCAGCGGCGATTTGCCCTCTAATTTCATAGCAAACATTGTTAAGTTTTGAAGATTTTAAGATGTTTTTCATTACTGAGTTTTTTAACCTATCTTTAAGTTATTAGTGGATGATGTAATATTCATTGTTACTAATAATTAGACGCTTTGAAATAGTTACTTGCAACTTTTTTATAGCATTTATGCTAATAAAACGTAATCTTGTTATTAAGCGAACAAAATTTAAGCATGAGGTGATTTATGCCATTACCCTTATTATGGTTAGGTGCGGCGGCAATTTCAGCATTAGCGGTGAAAGAGCTAGCCGATGATAGAAAAAAACAGCAACGTAAGCGTCGTTATTATCGAGGTGTGCAAACGTTAGATTCGCTTAAACGACATGAATCGCCAGTGGTAACTTATCCAACCGACTTGTTTAGTACTGAGCAAAAAGTAAAACCAGCAGTAGGTGCTATTGTCTGTTGCGGCATTGGCGGTTTATTGGATCATACCGGTATTTGGATGGGAGATAATACGATAATAGAGCTTGACGGTAATGGTTTGATAAAACCTATATCAGTACAACGTTTTACTAAAGAACGCTCAGGAAAAAACATTTTTGTTGCCTGTGATTCACAAGGTAACCCTATGACGAGCGAGTTAGCTGCTAACCGAGCACATCAGCAAATATTTCAATGTCATGACTACCATATGATAGACAACAATTGTCATCAATTTATTTGGCAATGCTTTAAACCTAAAGATAGTAACTTAACCACTTTTAAAGAATTAAATGTTCGTTTAGCCAACTTCTTTGATAGAAAAATTTATTGGGATGTATGTGATTTTTAATTATTACATACTATTGCACGGCATAAGTTATAAAAATTATCGCTATACATTTACCAATTATTTCATCAAAATATAGCCTTAGAAAATAATGTTAATTAAGGTTTAGTTTTGAAGGTTTGGTTAAAAAGAGTACTGTATTTTTTTATTATCTTATTTGTCTGTATTGCCGTTACTCTTTTTATGGCATTACAGTCTTTCCCCCATATTCAGCCCAAGCATCAAATTAGCGCAAATTCAGCAATAGAAAACAAACGCATTGCTCAACGTTTAGTACAAACTTTAAAAAGTAATCAGCAGCCAATACGGTTACAGGCGACCCAAGCTGAATTGAATGGCTTAAGTGCTTTTGGCCATCGAGCTATCCCTCAACTTATATCTGATGTGACATTAGTCAATGATAGTGCCTTTATTAACGTATCTTTGGCGTTACCGCTACCTGAAATGATTAAGTATCTGAACATTGAAGTGATGATCAATTCGTCTAAACAAGGTCTTGATCTAGATACAGTCTATATTGGCAGCCTTGAACTGCCGGGCAATGGACTTGTAAAAATCATTGAATGGTTAACAAATTCTTATATCAAGGATGAGTTTGGTACGTCATTACTTAACATGATCGACAATGTTGATATTTCCACGAACCGTATTGCGGTCGGTATTACCTTTCCTGAAAACTTACAAAATAAAAATCTCAGTACTAAAGAGGGCTTATTTGCTTTACGAGATCAGCTGGCTATATATGGTGATGTGGAAGTGATCCGTTTTTATCATCAAAGCTTAATTGATTTTATTGAGCTTACCCCAAAGACAAAAAGCTCAATGGTTGAATATTTGTCTTTTGTCTTTGCTTTAGCTCAACAACGCAATTTAGCCGGAGTTAGTGATTCATTAGTTGAAGAGAATAGAGCGGCATTGACAGCTTTAGTTCTTTATTTTTGTCCTGATCAATTTGAATTACTGGTCGGTGATATTTCTAATTTGTCTGTGAGTCAGTTAAAACAAAGGGTACAACTACAAGCGAGTGTAAAGTTACGCAATAGGGTTGATATTCAGAAACATTTTATTTACTCGGTTGCGCTACAATTATTTGGCACGAGTGCAGCAAGTAACGCTATTGGTGAATTGAAAGAGTTTTCAGATTCAAATAAAGGGGGTAGTGGTTTTAGTTTTGCTGATTTAATGGCTGACCGAGCAGGAACGCGTTTAGCTATGTTAGCGACAGACTCTGAAGAAAGTGCTTTAAAAATACAAAAGCATTTAGCTGAACTGTCGAATGAAGCACAGTTGTTACCTGAATTAATAGGTTTACCAGAAGGAATTTCACAGAAGAAATTTGAACAGTATTATCGTGATATACACTCTCTTGTTTATCAATCTATGCTGTTAGCGATTGATAAACGTTTACAGAAAATCGCGGTATATCAAGAGTAATACCAATCACATAAACTAAGTGATCATTTATACTTGTTAAAATTAATAATTACTTCGTTATTTATTCAATAATTAGAACAACTAGTTAGTTTAATAAATGCCTTGTACTTATCACTTTTCCCTACGTATAAAATAGGTCACTTAATTAATGTAATTGGTATGAAATATTTTGTCAGGTAATAAAAAACGCGACTGATAAAGTCGCGTTTTATTAACCTTGAGCAAATACGCTAAGTAGATACCCTAAGTAAGGTTATTTAAATAAAGACATTACATCACTAATAGGCATTAGTAACTTTTCACCGGTAATGCGATTTTTCACTTCAATATTTTGCTCATCAAGATTACGCTCACCGACAATTAATAAAATAGGTGTACCAATTAATTCATGATCAGCAAACATTACCCCTGGACGCTCTTTACGATCGTCGAATATAACTTCAATACCTGCTTGTTGTAATTGCTCATATAAGGCTTCGGCTGTTTCTTTCACGCGAGCAGATTTCGCCATATTCATTGGCACAATAGCTACTTGAAATGGAGCGATTGCCGCTGGCCATTTGATACCGTATTTATCGTGATTTTGTTCAATCGCAGCGGCAACAATACGTGATACACCAATACCGTAACAACCCATGGTTAAGATTTGATTTTTACCATTTTCAGTTAGCACACCACAGTTCATCGCTTGCGCATATTTATCGCCTAGCTGGAAAATATGACCTACTTCGATACCTCGTTTAATAATAATGTTACCACTGCCACATGGGCTTGGATCGCCTGTTACAATGTTACGGATATCTTGAATATTGATTTCACCACAATCTCGTTGCCAGTTAACTCCAGTATAAGATTGACCATTTACGTTGGCACCACAGACAAAGTCGCTTAGATGAGCGGCACTACGGTCGACAATAACGTCAACAGCTAAGCCTTTAGGGCCTAGTGAGGTGCTATGGCAGTTAGCAATTGCAGACACTTGTTCGTCAGTTGCAAACGTTAAAGGTGAAGCTATAGCTGATAAGTTTTCAACTTTAACTTCATTTAGCTGATGATCTCCACGAAGCACTAGTGCAATAATTTTTTCTGGCTCACCTTCAGTAGCAGTACCAAGCACTAATAGCGTTTTAACGGTAGTTTTTAAATCTAAGTTCGAAGTTTTTATTAAACGTTCAAGTTTTAATTCTACAGTACTAATTTCTTGAGTTGGCTCTGCTCGTTCACCTTGTGGTGCTAAGGCTTCAGCTTTTTCAACGTTGGCAGCAAAGTCGCTGTTGTCACTAAAAGCAATCTCGTCTTCGCCTGAGTCAGCTAGTACATGAAATTCATGAGAAGCTTCACCGCCAATTGATCCCGTGTCTGCAATAACTGGACGATAATCTAAGCCTAAACGGTCGAAAATACGGCAATAAGCGTCAAACATTTTTTGATAAGTTTTCTTCAAACATTCTTCACCTAAGTGGAATGAATAAGCATCTTTCATCAAAAACTCACGGCCACGCATGATACCGAATCGGGGACGTATTTCGTCACGGAATTTTGTTTGAATTTGGAAAACACTCAGTGGCAGTTGTTTATAACTATTTATTTCATTGGCAACTAACTTAGTAATCACTTCTTCGTGCGTTGGTCCTAAGACGAATGCGCGGTTATGGCGATCTTTTAAACGCAGTAATTCAGGACCATAATCTTCCCAGCGGCCAGACTCTTCCCATAAATCAGCCGGTTGAACCATCGGCATTAATACTTCAATTGCATTCGCTCGTTCCATTTCTTCACGAACGATGTTTTCAACTTTTCTTAATACTTTAAGACCCGTAGGTAACCAAGTATATAAACCTGAGGCAAGGTTGCGAACAAGGCCTGCACGTAACATTAATTGATGACTAATAACTTCGGCGCTGGCTGGCGTTTCTTTTAGGGTGGAAAGCAGATATTGACTGGTGCGCATTGACTAAAGGTTCCGTAATAAATCGAGAATATAATTGTCGGTTATTCTAGCAGGGCGTTTGCTTTGGCGTAAGTATTAAAATAATAAACTTAAATATTTTATCAACAAATAACTGATTTTATCTAATGGCTCGGCGAGTCATCTTTGTTGCAAATGAGGCAGGTTACTTCACCTCTTTAACTTGAACATTCAAACAGTATTAATTTAAGGCATTAAGTCCCTTACATTTAAGGGCGTGGCGTTTTATTGGTTATTTAATTATATTGATATTAATCAATCTAGATTCACCTGGGACGACGAAAGTTTGTACCAAATTTATAAGGCTTAGTAATGGCACTATCAGCTACTCTTCATTATTTCTAAGTTGGTTAAGATAACTCTGTAAGTAATTACGTTAACCTAAATGTTTGCCAAATTAATTGAACTTTATTTGTAATATTTAAGTACTCGTTCGAGTTACGTCCCTTCACTTTAGGTACCGGCAGCATGCCATTACTGCCTTAACTTATTAGGTGGATACAAACGGTAGTCATTTAATTTCCTTTTTTGGGTATAGAATTAAGTCTCAGGTTTGTTTTAAGTTTATTGCAGACATAATTCAAGACTTGACCCATTATCTAATTCGACTTAATCTTGTAAATAGCTTCGAATAAGCTATAAAAATAAATTAAAGCAATAACTTAAATGTAACAGGATGACACATTGAATATTAAAAGTATCGGATTAGCCCTCAGTATCCTTCTTTCGTTTTCAGCACAAGCTGATGTATCTGGTGAAAAAAATAGCAGTATTAAAAAGCTTCTAGACAAAACACCAGTCGTAACCACTGCCGAAAAGGCTAAAGATGATGACATCATTACTATTCTCTACTGTAAATTAGTAGATACGTGTGAAATAGGCGGCAAAAATTAACTAGGGTAGAGGAAGAATAAACAACCTTCTTTCATGAAATCTAAAGTATATAGTCATCTTTAGATTTCTTATTTCTCCCTTGTTTCCTATTTAATAAAACCTTTAAGATTTAGTGAGTTTTACCAAGCAGCTAAAGCTGAAAATGTTTCTTGATTTTTAATAACGTCCTTTAACCCCTAATGCAACATCCTTCACCTGAACTAAATTTTAAAGTCATGAAAATTCAAAGTGTATACCCTAAGCGTGTACCAATTTTTAACAATCACCTTGTCTTTGTTAGTAAGTTGCTGTGACTAATAACTATATAGTATTACCTTGTCATCTTTTTCACAAAAACCACTACAAAAAGTGCAATAGTAAAACTACCCGTAAATGCTTCTATAGCAGCGATTGCTCGTGATACACCTACAGGCGTAAAGTCGCCATAACCTAATGTTGTAAAAGTGACAACAGAATAATATAAACTGGAAAGGAAGAAGGTGAAGTTGTCACTTGTTGACTGCGTACTACTGTAGATGAAAAATGAGCCTTGGTAATTTAAACCGGTGAAAGTATAGAGTATCGCGCAAACTAAAATGAGTAACATAGAGATGCCAACAATACGTAGTGGTGCCTCACCATAGCCACAAAATAGATCGACGACTTTTGAAGTGATTCGTTTGAAACTGTATTTAGGCATTTGCATACGGCGCATGGTCAATTCTTTTTGGATAAGGTTGCCTGAAAGGGTGAAAATACCTTCTTGTTCAGAATGTTTTCTTAAATCGCGATAAACCTCTTCGGCCTGTTCGTAATAGTCATTGGCTTGTTCTACTTGGTTTTCTTTGAGTGCGTGTTGAGCTAAGGTTTCTTGACTTAGTTTTTTTCCGATTTGAATATTTTCAATTTTACAGCCTTTCCATTTTACCCCTAATAAATTGGTTTGCTGTAAATTAGCGCAATTGAGTTTGGCATTCTTTAAGTCAGCTTTCATTAAACTTGCTTTATATAGCTTAATGTTAAACAGGTGAGCGCCAAATAAATTAGCACGATATAAATCGGCATAAGAAAAATCGTAACCATTTTTATTATGATGATTAACTAAATCTATATGGCTTAAATCAGCATTTTTTAGGCAAATACCACGGGTTAATCCGCCTGCGGATACATAGTCAACCAGCGCTTGCTTAACTTGCACGCCTGATTTATCTAGTGTTTGATCATGCCAATAACAATAACCACTTTCATTTGCTTTTTCTTCGCAAACTATTCCTTTGGGATCATCATATTGGCAGAGGTGATTAGCTATTTTCATAAAAGAAGTATAGTAGGGGAATTGAACTTTCCCCAACTATAAAGCTGAATTTATGAAACGCTAATGTAAATGGTTAACGAAGAATTAAAAAGAAATAGACTTTCTTTTAGGGCGTTCAAGTGATGGTTTAGTAACTGGTTCTGGTGAAATGGCAACAGCTTTATTTTTAGCTCTTTTTTTCTTTTTTGAATTCTTAGTAGCTGTAACTACGGTATTAATAAAGTCTGCTGATTTTTTGGTTGGATTATAAGCAACTTCAACAACTGTTCCGTTAAATTCAATAATATCGCCGTGACGAATTTTTTTACGTTTTTGACGTTCAACTTCATTATTCACTAAAACATGACCTTCACTGATCATAATTTTAGCCTCACCGCCACCGCCAACCATATTGGCAATTTTAAGTAATTTACAAAGTTCTATCGGTTGAACACAAATATCGATAATAGGGCGTTCTGACATGAAATTAGCCTAAATAATAGTAAATTTTATAAGCCGAATTATATCATAAAAAATTGATACAAAGATAAAGCAATATACTATTTAATACTAAAATTTACTGTTGATGTTTCACAAGTAAATAAAAAGGGAGTTAAGTGCTCGTCTTCGAAGTGAAAAGTATTTTTCTTTAACTGAACTTGATAGTGACCTTGTTTAAAATGGTAAGAAAAAGATAAGTTTAAAGTCGTCGATGATCTTTGATTTTGAGTTAATGATAAGTAATCTTCGGGTTGAGGTTGTAGCCGTTTTACCATAGGGCCTTGGTAGTTTAATTTTTTACCCGTATCTTTATTTGTAATGATAAATAAATCAGAGAGAAAACCTTCAAATGGTGTGTGCCATATTAAAAGTCTCATTTTTTTATTATAAGGATTTTCGAGGCTAAAATTGAGTATTACATGGTCTGTGGATAGCTGTGTAGAATTTATAGACAGTGAACAGTTCTGTTTTGGTTTATCCATACTTGCTAAAGCCTTATCTTGGGTAATCGAGCTAAAAGCAATGAATAAAATTAGCATAATAAAGTTTTTTTTTATCCATTTTAATCGAATTGAAAACATTCTATGACCTTTGTAATATGTAAACAGACCAAATAAGTTTATGTTATATCAGGTCTGTTTGTCTTATTTTTTAATTAAATACTATATTATCAATTTTGGTTCGGCGTATTTTCAGCAAAGTACTCATGGCTGTCAGCATTATTTAATGCTTGATCAGGGGCTGATGTTGCTAAGCTCTGTGCGCCAGATTGCCCATAAACGACATCGTCAGTACCCGCAACGGCATTAAAGTGACTTAGTTCATGAACAATAGTACCCGCACGAGAATCAGTACCTAACTCGTTTGCATTCCAAAATGCACGACAAAGGTATACTTTGTACGGCTGTGTTGGATAAACGTAGGCGAAGTAAGACTTTTTACAACTACAATCAAAAGTAATAGGTTGATTATCAATAGCATCATTAATAGCATCAAAGTGATCAACGGCTGTGTTGTAACGTGTAGATGTAGCATCACCAAACCATGTATTGTAACGAGCCGATGTATTGTTTGCCGAATGGCTGCTTAAATAAGCTACCGAACTATTGGTAATTTGATCAGCTGCAGCAAGTGCACTAATGACTTCTGTTTTTTGAGAATTATCACAACGACCAGTAAAACAAGTACCACCGATACAGTCACTTGCACCACCTCCGCCACCAGGTTTACCTTTGTTAGCTGTGCCTTTTACTTCGATGCCATCTAGCCAAATAACAGAAATAGCTGAAGATAATTGTTCAACAGCTAATCGTTCAGATTTTTTCTGCTGACCTTTATTACTGTATAAATGCATCGACTTAACATGGTAACTTACTTCGTAGTTACCTGTTGAACTCATATCATATAACGCAGAAAGTTCGAATGTTTTAGTTAGCGATTGGCCCGATTTTAATTTAATAAAATCTTTGTCGGTAGGTGCCTGTCGCTTGTAATGAGGGCCGAAAAAGTCAACTTCAACACCATCTTTTTTAACACTAAAAATATGTTCTTCATTTAGGTCTGTGTACCAGCCTAATATTTTTTGTTGGCCGTTGCCATTATTGGTAATGTTTAATGTTGCATTTACGTTACCATTTTCAGCTTTAACCACTGAAACTTGAACATCTAATTGAGGTTTTGCTGCATTAGCTTGCAAGGTAATGATTGCAGTTATCGCTATCATTATTTTTATTAAGTGCTTCATAGATATCTACCTTTTTATTTTTAATAAAATACAGTACAACAGAGAACATTAGTACTTGGTCTATGTTGATGATATTACTCTGATTCTTTTGTCGTTTTGGTTATAGCAAATTAACGGCAATTTTTATTAAAAAAACGACAAAAGGAGAAAATATAGATCAAAATATGATATTCAAAGTAAAGTTCATTAGTCTGCTTGGTATTAATTTATCTTATTTATATCTATGCGTTTTACTCGCCTACCAATAAGCTATTAGCCCGTTAATAAGCCGCTCGACTGGCGATAAAACATGAGTTTACCACTAAGGTTTTGATGATTAAATTATATGAACTATACTTGAAACTGTTTAAATAATAAGGGAATTATTTATGGCACTTCAACCAAGGATGAGCTCCCCTTTAGACCTCAATATTTTATTTAGCTAGGAAATAATCTAACATTTACATTGGCCTTGATAACGATTTGTAAGCAAGGATACTTTGACTAAAATACGGCCGGAAACTGATAGATAAAAATTAACCGGGCAAAGGTTAATAAATACTAATCGTGGCCAAACGATAGATTGGAAAAGAGAAAAAAAAGATTACGTACAAGGTATCTGACCGCATTCAATTCCAATAAAAGATAATAGGAATGGATTATGACCTATGACAAAACAATAAAAATATTAGCTAGTGTACGTCGTGAACTCTCAATGTTAGCTACATTTATATGTACATGCGTGTTGAGCCCGACCTGTATGGCGGACATGCAAGCAGCAGAAAAGTGGCTTAACAAAGAATTTAAGGAAAGTACCTTAACCAAAACTCAGCAATTGCAAGAAATGCAGTGGTTTGTTAATGCCGCAAAACCCTTTAAAGGTATGACTATACGGGTCGTGTCTGAACGTATAGATACTCATGTCTATGAAGCTAAAGTATTAGCGAAAGCTTTTCAGGAAATAACCGGCATTAAACTGGTACATGAAATTACCGGTGAGGATGATGTGGTTAAAAAAATAGCGACACAAGCCGAACTCGATTACAGCCTTTATGATGCCTACATTAATGATAGTGACTTTATTGGCACTCATTATCGTACGGGGAAAGTTGTCGCGCTGTCAGATTTTATGGCAGGAGAAGGAAAAGCTGTTACCTCTCCGACATTAGATCTCGATGATTTTATTGGTTTGAGTTTTACAACAGGACCTGATGGAAAGCTCTACCAATTACCTGATCAGCAATTTGCAAATCTATATTGGTATCGTGCCGATTGGTTTGCTAGAAAGGATCTAAAATTTGAATTTAATAATATTTACGGTTATGAGTTAGGTGTACCTCAAAACTGGAGTGCTTATGAGGACATAGCTGAATTTTTTACTGTTCATGTTAAAACTATTGACGGTAAAAAAGTCTATGGACATATGGATTATGGCAAAAAGGACCCTTCTTTAGGGTGGCGATTCTCTGACGCTTGGTTATCTATGGCGGGTGGAGGAGATAAAGGACTTCCAAACGGCACCCCTGTAGATGAATGGGGGATCCGTGTTGAAAACTGTCACCCAGTGGGCGCCAGTGTTAGCCGAGGAGGAGCATTAAATGGCCCCGCTGCTGTGTATGCAATTACCAAGTTTACCGAGTGGTTGAATAAATTTGCCCCTCCAGAAGCTAAGGCTATGAACTTCACCGAGGCTGGTGCATTAGCTGGGCAAGGGAGTATCGCTCAACAAATTTTTTGGTATAGCGCATTTACTGCCGCACTGACAAATCCAAATTTACCAGTAACAAACAGTGATGGTTCGCCAAAATGGCGAATGGCCCCTTCACCGCGAGGACCTTATTGGGAAAAAGGCATGAAGTTAGGGTATCAAGACACAGGGGCTTGGACTTTTATGACATCGACTCCGCTCAAAAATAGAAAGGCGGCCTGGCTGTACGCGCAGTTCGTGACGTCAAAAACTGTTTCACTGCAAAAAACTTTAGTTGGCCTGACTCCAATAAGGAATTCAGACATAATATCCGAAAAAATGACTAGGGTAGCTAAAAAGTATGGTGGTTTAATTGAATTCTACCGTAGTAAAGCCAGAGTATCATGGACGCCAACAGGAACTAATGTACCAGACTACCCAGGATTATCTGATTTGTGGTGGAAGAATGTTGCACTTGCCATTAACGGCCAGTTAAGTCCGCAAGAAGCAATGAATAAAATGGCAAATGAAATGGATGAGCGTTTAATTAAGCTTGAGCAAAAAGGCCAAAAACGTTGTGCGCCTAAAATGAACCCTAAAAGGGAAGAGTCCTATTGGTTAAATCGCCCAGGAGCCCCAAAACCAAAACTAGAAAATGAAAAACCTAAGGGTGTAACGCTTACATATAAAGCTTCAATTGAAGCTTGGCAATAAGGGGTATTGTAATTAAAAATTGTATCAAGTACTTTTCGCTATTGATGCTGAGTAGTTTGGTATCGTCAGTTTATGCTACAACATTTTCGTTATTAACTGAGGAGCTACCTCCATATAGTATTAAAAGTAGCAGTGGTGGGACTGGTGCAAGCATAGATATAGTTTCGCAACTATTTACTCGTGTGGATTTCGACTACAAAATAAAAGTGGTTCCATGGAAACGAGCGATAGTTACTGCGTTAAGAAATGATAATACCTGTGTATTCCCAATGCAGCGTAACCAAGAACGAGAAGCATCTTATCAGTGGATAAGCCCAATTCTTATTACGTACACTGGACTTTATACCCTGAGCGATTCACCCCACAAACTGATCACTCTTGATGACGCTAAAGGTTTGAAAATTGGCACTTATAACGGAAGTGCTGTGGCTGAATATTTATCGAGCTGGGGTTATGATGTTAAAATGACACCTAAAGATGCACCTAATATTAAAAAGCTACAAAGTAAAAGAATAGATGTCTGGGCAGCAGATACGCTCTCTGCGAAATATTTAATAAAGAAGTATGAAATGAACAATATAAAAGAACAGCTGGTTTACTTTTCAACTTTACGAGCTCTGGCCTGTAATATAAATGTTTCCGATATGAAAATAAGTAAGTTACAACAAGAGCTGAAACTTATGTATACCGACGGTACAATCGAAGAGATTCTTTCAAAATACAAATAGTGGCTATAATTAAACGGCTAAACATCCTGATAAAATGGAGGGAATATCTCTGCGTAGCATGCTTGTTTTATCAAAAATAGATTCAAGTCATTTATGCATTTCTTTTATTACAAGACCATTTTGATGTCTTAGGTCGATAAATTCTATAACCGTTGATTTTTGTTCTAAATTGAATGGCACATTTACGCAGGAAATAACGGATGTTATTAGTAGCGCATAGCTAGGGTAGTTATTTAAAATTTAGATTTTATAGAAATACGGAGAAATAGTTAATCATTTAAGAATAAATAAGAGGGTGGACGATACTGTGCTTGAATCATTAATACGGCACGGGATGTAAAAGGTAGAAGGTGCTTTGGTAGTGATATTTTTTAGTTTAAGAGTATATTAGATGGTGGTCGATACTGGGCTTGAAGCAGT
>JABSOY010000011.1 GCA_013215385.1 Colwellia sp. | reverse complement strand
ATCTTTATTTGTGGTGGAAATCCGTTTCTTTAATTCAGTCCATATGTTTCTAATTAAACATTAGAAAAAGTATTGATCTTTTTTGATGGTTTTGTTCCGCTTAGCGCACTTTACAGAAGTTAGCAATTATTGTGAGTAAGTTCAGAAATTGTTATTGACCTCTCAAACCATTAATTAAATTAAATTCTACACATTCATTCCAATCATAGAGTAGTTCATTAAATTCTTTTAATTCATTTTTTGAAGCAGTTTCGTTCATAGCTTTTTCAGCGAGGGAATTGAGGGAGTGAATTCATAAGCAGTCATCATTAACATTCCTTGTTTATAGTTAAGTTAACTATGCCTTAAAAACTAAAAAAACAAGTACAGGCTAGAAGCGAGCAAAATGGTATGAGTTATACCCCGTAATACAGATTGGGCAAATTATCGAGCGGTTAGGCTATAAACAGTTTCCATAAAAACTGTAAATAATGATCAAAGCTATATTAATGCAATGTTCAACGAGCTAATCAGATTAAACGAAATCTATACAAATCCAATTAAGAATATAAGATCACTAAAATACAAACAGCCTGAAATGGGTTTTCTAGAGCCATCAGAAATACCAATGCTATTTGAAGAGCTTAAAAAATCCAGAAACAAAAGCACATATTATGTAGCAAAAATAGCACTTTCAACAGGTGCAAGATGGTGCGAAGCTGAGAGCCTAACGGATAAACATATTTCCAATAATCGCATAACATTCACCAATACAAAAGGTGGGAAGAATAGAACAATTCCTATATCTCAGAAACTTGCCGATGAAACCCCAATGGTAAAGGTAAGTTATTTACTAGCTGTATAGGATCATTCAGAAAAGCTATGGCTAGGACTGGCGTCCGACGCCCTAAAGGACAATCAACTCATGTATTGAGACATACATTTGCTAGTCATTTCATGATGAATGGCGGTAATATTTTAGTTTTACAGCAAACTTTAGGTCATGCAAGTATCAACAACACAATGAAATATTCACACTTCAGCAATACACATTTAGAAGATGTAATTAAGTTTAACCCTTTATCCGAACCAGAGAAAAGTAATTGATATCAAAAAGGCTTTTGCCATTTTGGAGTAATGTTGAATATTTAGTTAATGCTTATCAATAATTTTCGATTATGGATTGCAAAGGACTATTAATCCTATGATAGTGGTTAATTGATGAAACAACCTAATTTACTATTTACCAGAAACAAAAAAACACTGATTATTAAAACCAGTGTTTTCTAGAACAAAGTAATTTACAATGATTAAGATTTTTTATTATATCGACGCGATGCTAATCCAATCATTCCTAATGCAAAAATAGCTAATGTCGATGGTTCAGGTACTTCCTGTGTGCTGCCCCATTTTTGGTCTGTGTCTTGTATTACTACTAATCCAGCAAAATAGTTCTTACTGGGCGAAGCTAAATCAGTTCCATAATGGTAAAAGCCGACCCATTGTGCCCAGCAGAATTACCTGCGTGAGCAGCTCTATTTGTTAGTGAATCGTCAAACATATCCGCTAATGCGAAATAATAATGGCCTTGAGTGCCGCTCGCCGTTGTGTATCCGTTCCAACCATCGTTATTGAACATGTTCCATCCGCTGAACGTACCTGTGTAAGCACTATGTAAGCTGGTATACTCCGCGAATGTTGCGATATGCCACCCTTCTGCTACTTCATATGTGTCTGTCGTAGAAAAATCCACATCCTGAGCAACAGCGAAATACACTGTATTACTGAATTGGGACTGCGTAAGTCCACCAGAATTACTACCTGCTGAATCAAACCAATCCTCTAGAACTATCACTCCAGCTTGCGCTGCTATACTAGTTATGAAAATGGTACTTACAATAATCGTTTTTAGTAATGACTTAAACATTCAGTAGTTCCTTTACGCTGTAAAAGTATTCTACGGCTTTAGTTATAATAATTTTACTGTTTAAGGCAAAATTCATACCAACATTATAAAAAACAATGATTTCAACACAGTAACATTAGCGGTTATTTCAAACATAATAGTCCTGTAAAAATAGCTGACAAAACACGACTCAACAATCAGTTGAATACATTAAATAATATTAATAAAACTACCATAAACACGTATTTGGTAGTGTCATTGATTTAAACTCCTTGGTTCTAATTATTGTAATTATAGATTTATTCAGGCTGAAAGGACTATCTTGGCGCATTCGATACCGTTTTGATAAAGAACAATACAATTACAATTTAGAAAATATTATCCAAAGTTAGAAGTTAGAAGTTAGAAGTTAGAAGTTATTTTATCAGAGTTGATATATATTCAGATAAATATGGGCGCGGGTTCGGTTCCCTAATCAGCAATCGAACTGTGTATTAATTATGTGATAAGCTTTTTACATGAGAACATTATAATATTTAGATAATTTGATTAAATCCAAACTATCTATGAATCATGGATAAGTTCCACATTGGTACCACACACCTTTAACAAACATAGATAAAGACTAACACTGCGTAACAGTAACCACCTGATATCGTTGTAAGTTACTGTTTTTCTAGGTCGTTAACAGGGTCGCCTCCCGCCCCACCAAATAAGGACTTTTTAATCAATTAGTTATACCTAGTAACTATTAGATCTGGCCATAAATTGACCACCATTTATGATAAAAACCGCTTAATTGCGATTTTTTATGCCTGATATTTACTATAAATTGAATTTTACCTATTTTTATAGATACCTTAACGATATTAATAAATAGGCACTAAATTTACATCAGTACTCAGTTCAACTCTAACATCATATCGCTAAGGCCCATCCATAGATCCAATACAAGATAATGAAGACAAGAGAGTACTTTTGGTAATATCCCCCCTTCGTAATACTTTACCGCAGTATTATTTAAAGGAGGGAATAACAAAGCCAACTATTTTGGTGGTTCTAATTTACTAAATCTTACTTTTTACGACAACTAATGCCACAGACTGTGTAAAAATTCCCAGCGTAAACTTGTTATGAGACGCTACGCAAATTAACAAAGAGATTTACATCAAATGTACTGCAGAATTTACTCTGCAGAGCATTTTTTTATTGATATTATCCAATTACGTTAGTTCAAAATAGTTTTCACACAGGCTAGCCACTTTACTGACCTTTTTTTTGTACTAAAAACGTATCAAAAGGACGGCTTTAGTGCCAATAGCGGAAGTTGAAGCTATTAAACTTCAGCTCTAGCTTTCATAATTTTTAATAAGGTAGTATGAAAATCCCTAAAGATAAACTCCCCCCAAATTCTAGAATACACACCAAAGTTAGTATTATCCTGAACGGTTGTAGATAGGGTTAATTCGCTTTTCCCATCCCCTAGATGCTTTATTTTATAAAACCCCGTTAAAGGAGAGAAGTAATCACCGCCCAATTTGACGTGCTTATCTAATGAAGTGTCCGGAATAATGTCAGGATCTATTTCAAAACGGTATGACATTTTCTCGTTAATGCTCCATTCTGTAATTACTTCATTAAACTTGACACCTTTTTCCCAAGTACTAGTTCTAACACTACCCACATCACCGCCTGACATTTTTGCGGAAACAGGTGCTGGAACCCCCATTAATTGTGTAAATGAAAATGGTAATTCATCTTTATCGATATGGTTAACATTGCCAAGTTCATTCCACACATGTGAAGGTGAGGCATCGATTATTATTGTATTTTCAATAGTGTAAATACTTGATAGTTGAAGGTAATTTATCTCAACAGGAGCCACGATAAGTGGAATTAATACGACACAAGATAAAGTACCTTGCTTATTGTTGAAATACTTTAATCCGTAACCTGCTGTTAGGCCTCCTAGACTGGAAAAGAGCATAAATGCAGGTAATGCAATTAATACACAAATACTACCTTCTAATAAAGTTACTATGCTTGCTAATAAGAAAACAAATATAGGCTGCCAAGCTATTACAATCATCTCTCCGGCTGTTAGCTCATCTTTAACCTTATATTCGAAATAGATACGTATGAAGCCAATAACAAATGGCACTATAAACATAAATGAAATGGTAACTAACCCACCAAAACCATTGAGTTGGTCTAATTCCCAAACGACTCTAATGATAATTCCATAGACAACACCTAAGAATATACCGACATGCTTTGGGGAAAAATTTTTCATTGTATACTCTATTGATGCTCTGTAATTGTATGGTAATAATTATGGAGTACGGCAATCCGCTTCTCGCTCTTAATTGACCTTAATGTTTTCAAAAGGTTACGTCAACGTTGTTAATGTTTTTAGATGTCAGCCATACAACTGAACCTATCAATAGCTCATCACAGCGGCTGATGTCTAAAAACCTTAACCAATAAGACATTAATATTTTCAAATATATTCACTTATTTGAATATGCTCGCCTTCTTCAACGCATTCACTTAATAACATTGTTAATGCCTTACTCTTTTGGTCTTACATTCTCAATAACTTCGGTGCTCACCCAATAAAGATTTAATGCTCCGCCTTCTTCGGTACGTCGGCTAAAAAATAAATATTTGCCATCTGGTGTGACAGTCGCAACTGTTTCATCAAACGTTGAGCTTACTGTAATACCAAGGTTTATTGGTTTTGTCCATGCACCGTCTTTCTTTTTAAAATAAACATAAAGATCCGCATCTTTTTTATTTTCGTCTTCTCTGTTTCGAGCATCTACTATTAAATATTCTTGAGACGGGGAAATAAAGGCGTGACCTCCAAACTCAATTTCAGCTTCCTGAAACTTAGGGTATTTACCATTTATATTAGGAGAATAGTAGGTTTTAAACCTTTTAGATAAATTGGTATAATAAAGATCTCCGTTCTTCGCAAGAGTTGAAGTCATCACCTCATGCTCATTTAAAGGTGAATTAAGTTTTATTGCATTACTCCAACCATTGTTCAGACGGTTTACATACCAAATGCTAGTGTCCGTAAAGTCAGCGTTATACGCGGTGAAATATATTTTATTACCGTCATAACTCACATTTGGTTCCATTTCTCCGGCTTTTTTACCTTTGGTAAAATTCGCTTTTTTAAACGGTGTCCATTGTTTATCTTTGAGTTTTGAAAAATAAATATCAGCAGGTATCCCCCTTTTTTTCTGAACTGTAAAATACATTTCATCTAAATCAGGAGAAAACGAAACACCCATTTCGGATCTCCCACTAATTGAAATAATGCCAGGTGCAAAAACTTCAGGAATTAAGCCAGGCGGCTTTTGCCCAAAATAAGGGCCTGCCAAGACTGGAAACTCATCTTGACCATAACTATTGCTACTGAAAGCTAGAATAGAAAATAGCAGAACAATTGAACTACAAATATACTTCATAATTTACCTTTATTTTGAAATCAACGAATTAGTTAACTTCATTAAGAGTGATTGAACGTGCCGTCAGCTTAAACAAGTTGACTCTAAAACACCTGAAGTTATTATGAATTTTAGCTGACTTTTTTCTGACGGCGATAATCAACTTATTAGATACATACAACGCTTTTATAGTGACGTACAATAATATGGAACGAATAATTCATTAGAAAATATATCGTGAATAATTTAAGACTAAAGTCTTCTGCATGCACGAAGAAGTCATTGTTGCTTTTAAAATATAGGGACGAAATAATCACAGGGATAAGGCTAACTAATGCCACTTTTCGGAAGTTAGCTTTGAATAAAAATGAGTGTGATGTTGAGCAGTTTTGGAAGCGAAAGCAGACCTAATAATAAACAAAAAGCATCTAACTTAATAACACCAACGTATTTTAATGTTGATGAATAACTCTTTTATCACCAACCGTAGAAAAATAATCTTTACCAAACGCCTTTAACTGCTGTGGTACATTAACAGGTACATGCACACCAATATGTGTTTTAGCATTAATACGATTATTAAGAATATCATTACCTTCGGCTGAGGAAAAAAACCAATAAGGAGGAAAAGCGGTGTCGGTAATTTTTTGCTGCCAATGAGCTTCTAAAGGTCTAAAGTGACTATCATCTGGATCAGCATCACCCATGTGCATAATAGTTATCCCTTGCTCTAAACTAACACGAAACACAATGTTTTCAACGCTCGCCCTACCCGGCCAACCTGCATGGGGAATACGTACGGCCTCAATGGCTAAGCCATCTACTTCGCCAGACCAAGGTTGGTCACCATAAGTTAGGCTGACACTTTTTACTTGTGCCATCACTTTCTCGCTACCGCTAAGTTGACTTAAGGAATCGACCGCCTGTTTAGGTGCTACCATTTTCGATTTAGGATGATTTATCAAAAATTTCAGCATATCTTTTGCAGAAAAATGATCTTCATGAGCATGGCTGATAAAAACAATATCAATGGCATCGTATGGTTTTTCACCATTAAAAATTTCGTTTCGAATGGCCTCAGGCACTAATTGATAAGTATTATAATCATTATGAAAAAAAGGATCGAAAAGTATCTTATGACTGCCACTTTCAATCATCACAGCTTCGTTACCTAAATAAGTTGCCGAGGCGGCTAATTTAACTTCTTGTTTAGCTTGATCAGCTAAAACATTAACATTGAAAGAAATCAATAATAAAATAAAAATTTTCACTAAGGTTTTATTCATTTTATTCCCCCACTTTTTTGCATTTATCAATCCTAAGAAATTAATGTAAACAAACCATATAATTAGCAATTCTAACTATAAAAGCAATGGTTCTTATTAAAATTTATTTATCAAAGGTTAGTTTATTATCTCGTTCAAAGAGTAACACGCCTAATTGGATTTTCATTGTAGTGAAAAATTAACTAATGGTAAGTTTCCCATATCAACAGTTATATTTTCAGCACACTTAATGAAGTGGTTCAAGCTAACTAATGCCACAAAAAAGACATTAGCTATTATAGCTATTTGGACAGCTTGGATTTGATTTTGTATCGATAATGCCACAATAAGGGACTGATAATATTTTGCTAAAATGTGAAGCGAATCGGAACTGAGCAAACTGTTAGCAGTTCCATCTTAATTGGCTTTATGTTTATTTACACAATATCAGCTATTTTTAGCTGATTTAACTTCTTGTCGCATTAAGAAAAATATAAAACCGTCTTTATCTTTTGAGTGTTCAGGAATACTTATAAAAGTGGTATTGGTATCTTCATTAAGTTTACTTATTGCATCCATTAAATAATCTTTAAAACTATCTTCTCCGTCAAGTCTCACCGATTGTTTTATCTCAACGCGGCATAATGAATACTTACATTCATAAGCTTCCACCCATGCTGATTTTTCATAGATAGCATCAGTAAAACCCAATAATATCTTATCCTCTACAGCCAATTTCCAATCATGGTCAATTTGTTGTTCTTCGAAAGCAATATCAAATTCTTTGCTTGAGCCGATACTAACCGCTTCGTATTTAAAGCCGTCTTCAATTGCAAAGTTATAGATATCACTTTCTTTTTCAACTACTTTATGAATTTCGACTTTTTCCGCTCTATCTCCATTGTTATCAAAAAAGGTTTTCTGGTTTAACTCCACTATTTCCGATTTAGCACTATCCGGCTTTTGTAATGTCACGTTAACAGGTGCTGGAAAGATTTTGATAGACTCACTTTGGTGCACATCTGAATTAAGATCGTTATTTTTTTGCGCATAGTCTGTTATATAGAAAAATGTAGTGGTGATAACAACACCTATCAATACTAAGAAAACATCCCTTTTCATCATAACTCCTTGATTAACTATATATTGGTTTGAATAACAACAGTTTATTAGACGATAAAAAACCTATTTCCCCTACTGGTCATTAACTGTCTAATCTATTTATAAGAGAAATAAAGTTACCTTTATATTTCTATTATATCAACTATTTATTTACTTTAATGCTCTTTTGGATAACAAAATTTCATCTCGTTTTCTCTGGTGAAAGCGAGCAAAGAATATCTTATTATTACACCGAAGTAAGTATTACAAAATATATGGAAAATCATTTAAAGCTAAAGACTGCAATGCGCATATCTGAGACAGTTTTAATAAATAAAGATGAAAATATAGTAAATATTTTCGAATAGCTTACTAAGAAAAGATTAAAGATCACTTTATCGCGATATAGATTTATTTAAAAAACAAAAATAAAGGCGGCGGTTCGACTCCCAACTTAGCAATCAAACTGCATTTTAATTATGTGGATAAGCATTTTTCATCAGAGCATTATAAAATTTAGATAATTTGATTAAAGCCATCCTATCTATGAATCATAAATAAGTACCACATTGAGACCACACACCTTTAACAAACAAATGTAAGATAATGATCTGTAAATGTAAGTGTTTATTACAATGCAACTACACTTTATCAATACTATTATTCAGCGATAAATTTAAAATAGCAGTCATTAAATAAATTGATTAATAGGCAATAACATGAAAAACTTTTTAATAATATTATTCGTAATAACCATTTCTGCATGCTCGGCAGTACCAATACAACAAGCCGCAAACAAGATTCGTTTAACTCACAATGAACCAGGAAAAGAATGTACCTTTTTAGGTGATATTACCGGAAATCAAGGTGATTTTTTTACTGGCCCATTTACTTCCAATGCTGATTTAGAAACAGGTGCTCGTAACGATTTAAAAAATAAAGCAATGCAACTTGGCGGAGATACCATATATTTGCTAACTCAAAGAGCAGGTCAAACGGGTCACTATGACTCAGGTTTTGGTGGGGGTAGCCAACAAACTAATGTGACTTTATCTGGGAATGTTTATAAGTGCATAAAGTAGCTTAATTTATTAAGCTACTAATCAACGAACCAAGACATAAAAATTGGTTCGTTGATTACTTGTAGACGTTTACTTTTGATAATGAACTTACTTCATTAATAAAATAAAACCAAGTATCTTCTAGTGGCCATATTAAATACAGAACTTAATGTGCAATCTCATCAGCAACGCCCTGCTGCGTCACTTGATATAAATAAGCAAGAACTGAAGCGCTAGTTCATGTAACAGTATACTATCGAATTATAAGCCTTATATTTTATCTTTAACTCAACAAATCGTTCAAAGTCTTTAGCCTTGGATTCTCCCAGTCAACTTCAATCTGCTCGAAATTCATAACCAACGCTGCAACAGTATATTCTACTTATACCCTAGTTATATTTCTCATCTTATTCTCTACCGCCACCTGTTAAATTGTCATTAACGCTGCGGCTGAAATAAAATGAAGTCGTTCCATCGTCATGATTATCAGTGATAACTTTTCTATAATCATCTGCATTCCGTCTACTTTCCGTACCTAATAGGTAGCTTGTTATATCAGATATTTGCTCCCCATTACCACTTAGATCCATCCTGCCTACATTTAATTTACACATCGAACTTCGACAATCAATTTCATTAAATTGTATGTTTGTAAATCGTTGCTCTCCTGTTTCAGCTATATATTGCATCTGATTATAAATCATGTTTTCCATTTTGAGTGTCCACTCCACATCAACTTCGCTATTAGCAAAACTATCTATATGATTTCCTAATCTATTAAACCCCTTAACTAATGTTTTAAATTTAGCATAGCTTTCTATAAATTCAGCGGTTGGAATATATTGGCTGACATGGGTATTTTCTGACTGTTTTGTTATCGCGGTATTACTTGTTTTGGCTGTTTCTTCATTCGAGGCGCTCAATTCAGAGATTGAATCATATGTAGATTTATTATCGGCACTGATAACAAAATTTGTTTTCTCTGATGAGAATATAGGCTTATTATCTTCATTGGCTTGGTCAATATTATCAACGAAATCATTTCGACTATGGTGTAAATAAAAAGCGAATGTGGCAATGATAACAATTATCACGGTAATATTTTTTTTGTTCACGTTCATCCCTAAACAAATTACTGGCAACATTTACCCGTAATTTAAATAATTTAAAAATAACAGATTTTACTTTGTTATTAGACCCTAGCTTAAGTGCCAGAAGTATCCTTAACTCTACGGTCTAGTATCATTACACAAACACCTCCTTGGTCACAAATAGTTGTACCATTTAAACTGGCAAGGTGATAATAAAACAGCAGCCTTTCCCTGGCTTGCTTTGGCAGTCAATAAACCCACCTAGTTTATGGTTAACGATATTGAAAATAATATGCAAATCTAGACCGCAATGACCACTGCCTCGTTTGCTGGTATAAAAGGGATCAAAGATTAACGCCAATTCGTTGGCCTTTATACCAATACCGTCATCCTCTACTGTCAGGACAACTTCGCTGTTGTTACTGCTGATATCGACAGTTACGCGACCATCTGTGCATCCCTCAAAACCATGATCCAACGCATTTTCGACCAGCACGCGAATGATAAATTCAAACGCACTACGGTAAGACTTAATGGTCACAGGCTGGTCAAAACTATAGATCAAATGATGGCTTTGTTCACTGATTTTATCGCGCATGCTAGCTAAACAATTTGCCACATAACCGGTAAGTTCAAACTCACTTTTTTGGTAAAATTGATCCCCACTTACCAACTTAAAACTCTCAACCAATTCACCTGCCCGGTGTAAGTTGGATCCTACTAAAGTAGAGCCAGTTTTGTAATCGGTAAAAAACTGAGAAAACGCCGATTTAGTCAAATTGCCACCAGTCATCAATGCAGCCAGATTTTCAACACTTCCGTCGATAGCTGAAATTGCCGTGATACAAACGCCCAGCGGCGTATTCAATTCATGTGCTACACCGGCAACCATTTTCCCCAACCCTGCCTGCTTCTCACTTTCAACCAGTTGCGCCTGAGTATCTTTGAGATTCTCCATAGTTTGATAGGCTTCTTGCGTTTTTTTCACTAATTGTTCAGTACGCTGTTTCACCTGTATTTTTAACATTTTTTTACGCTGTTTCAGCTGCTTGACTCTGATTAAATATGCGCTGTAAAGCACTAATGCGATTAACAGAATACTCAGTAGTTTAAACCTCAGAGTCTGATACCATTTTGGTATAACCGTAATGCTTAACAAAGACTCTGCTTCAAACCATTGCTTATGGCGGTTAGTGAAACGCACCTTTAACTTATAATCGCCAGGGTCAAGATTGGTATAGTTGGCTATTCTATGTTTACTATCGATCCACTGATTGTCAAAGCCCTCGAGCCAATATTGATAATCAATTAATTTGGGCGAAAACATGTCCAGCGCGGCAAACTCAACCGATAAACTGCGTTGTGAAGGTAATATTGACAAGGGTTTTGTGCTATCAACCGCGACAATTTCATTGCCCAATTTTACTTGGGTGATCACCAAGGGCGCCCGGTATAACCAAGGTTGATAATCTTCTGGACGAAATATTAGCAAGCCCTTGGTGCCACCAAAAAGCAACAAGCCATTTGCCGTTTTACTGCCAGCACCATGCCAAAATGGTGCAATACCGATACTATGTTGTTCACCATGATCAACGCCCAAACCATGGGTTTGTAACTTAGTCGGGTCAAACATGGCATAGGGTGACCAGATACGCCCTTGGGCATCAGCATTGATATCGCTGCCAATACCGCTGCTATTTTTGTCGTAGCGCTGATTTGCTCTAACAAATGTTGGTTTTTTATTGGCCTGACTGGTCAAAAAATATAAATCACTTGGTGTTGACACCCATAACTGTTGATTATCATCAATCGATAGTCCGGAAATAAAAGAGTTTATTTTGCTGTCTGGGTTCAATCTCACCCTCTGCCAATC
The DNA here is from genome assembly GCA_013215385.1 of Colwellia sp. Classification (GTDB taxonomy): domain Bacteria; phylum Pseudomonadota; class Gammaproteobacteria; order Enterobacterales; family Alteromonadaceae; genus Colwellia_A. The sequence continues at coordinate 221,221 of JABSOY010000011.1, read as the reverse complement.
TGTTTCCCCCGGTTGCAGCAGAAATAAACCACTAACACTTGCCGCCCATAGTCGACCATCACCTTGTTGAATCACTTTATTGGCCGCAAAGGTCTTCGTTTGTCCTTTGCTACTTTTGAACCTTTGGCTTGTCGCAACTTTGCTTAATACATCAATATAATAAAAACCATTATAAGTACCTAACCATAGATTATTATTATCGGCTTGTGCAATCGCGTAGATATTCAACGTTTCCAGGCCTGCTATTTTTACCTTTTGTGACCCCTCCTCAAAATACCGCATCAAACCATTAAACATCGTGCCAACCCAAATCTCTCCATTAGTTGTTTGTTCAATTGATATAACTGTTTTGTCTTCAAATCCCGCTATCGGTGTAATTGTCTGACTACTTTGATCCCAGCGGTCGATACCTTTTCCCTCAAGACCCAGCCAAATATCACGATTATGCATTTGTTTAACCGCCATAACCTGAGGACCGCTCAAACCTGTTTGCTGTGCCTGTTTATGGCGCAATACACTGACGTAACTATTAACCGGGTTATAAAGATTAAGCCATTTCCCCCAAGTCCCTATCCACAGTAATCCCGCAGGGTCAACCAGAAAGGAAGCGATGTTATTTGTGTTTATACTGCTTTCGACCTGTTCGTGGTGGCGTATATTCTTAATAACCTTACCGTTGGATGCGTCCACAACAATAATACCCTCACCGTAAGTAGCCACCCATATCTGATTGGATTTGACATTGATCATCGAAAATACCCAAGGTTGTTTTTCATCCTCGCTCAGTTTAAATCGGTGCACTGAGTTATCAGGGTTTATCCGCGCAATACCATTTTTTACCGTGCCCAGCCAAATCGTACCATCAGTCATTTGCATCAAGCTGGTGATCACTTGCTTCGTAAAAACACCGCTGACACCGCTATCTGACTTGAATTGCTTGAGACCCGAGTCGAGTGTCGTCATCACATTAATGCCTTCCCAGCTGCCAACCCACAATTGTCCAAGGTTATCGAATAATAACGTTTTCACATGATTGTCATTAAGGCTGTTGGGGTCTTTGGGGTCATGCTGGTAATGAATGAAGTTTTTAGTATCTTTGGCTAGGTAATCGAGCCCGTTACTAGTGCCTATCCACATGCCGCCTTGCTTGTCCTGACTAATTGCAGCAATGCGGTTATTGACCAAACTGTTACTACTGTTGTCATCATGAAAAAAATTGACAAATAATCCGGTAGATAAATTAAGTACACTTAAACCGCTAATGGACGTACCTATGTAGAGCTTTTCATCATCACTGACAAATAGGGCTTTAATATAATTACCGGGTAAGGAGTTAGGGTCGTCTGGGTTGTGCTGATACAATTTGAAAGTATAACCGTCGTAACGAACTAGACCACTTTGCGTGCCTATCCATAGAAATCCTGCGGAGTCATTAACTAACGATGTTATCACGCCGCTAGGCAATGTTTGGCTGTTACCAACAGCGGCAAAAGACGGCTGGCCAAGATCAAAAATATCTGCCCGCACCGATAAACTGAAACAACCAGCTAAACACAATAGTAAGAAATACAGAAAAGGCATTATCCCTCCTGGTTATTTTCCCATTATAGTACACAGCTACTTGGTACAACTGCCATTTAGCCAATATTGCCCAATTTTTTCTAAGAAACTTAAGAGTTACTTGGAAAACATTACCCAAATATCACTAGCGATTATTGAAAAAATGCCGAGCAGTAAGACTTTAATCGCAGTTTCCAGCTAGCTGATGCTGTATGTTTTATGTATTAGCTATAGAGATTAATTAAATACGCCATTAAGGCAAAACTCTAGTTCTTAAATAATCAATGTAGACTTACGTAAGGGTAAATAATAATAATACCTAGCTCAGTTTGTGCCCTACTGTGCCTTTCAAGTGGATAGCTATGTTAAGTTTATTATCTGAAAACTGACATTTGATATTTTGACTTCTCTAATTGATAACGCCCCATTATGAAGAAAATAATTGTTGGCTAAAAGTAGCTACGCAGGAGGAAAAGCCAACGGTTATTTGTCCTCCTTGAGTATTTTGTTAAGTTTGCCGAATTCATATACTAAGTTTATCTAATAATCAGAATGCACTTTTCCATTGTTCAGTGTCTATGAACCAGCGTTCCTCATAGATTTTTTCGCCTTCAAATTTGAACAAAACTGACAGCTGAGAAGCAGTAATCTTATCGGATTTCCATTCAACGATCGAGACGACTTCACTTTCCCCTTCTAGTTGCCTAAGCTCCGTAATTTCAAAGCCTGGTGGTAGGAATGACCCAAGAGTATCTAAAGCAGAACGAAACGCCTGTCGCCCTTCCAAAATATCAACTTGCCCGGGCATAATGAAGGTCATACCTTCTACGTAATCTTTAACTAAGGTATCAAACGCCCCAGTGCCAACAGCTTCCCAACCACGTTGTACTATGTCTGCTAATGTCATTGCATATTATCCTAAATTAATTGGTACGAATTAACTATAGAATGTATTCACTAATTGTGGCTAATACTTAAACATAACGCCTACTTAAGCAGAAAAATATAGTTTACTAAAATATCGAACGGAGTAAAAACAGCCAATGTGTTTTTTCGTTTGAAGTTATTGTTATCTTTAGAATTTATAACCAACATCTAATGTAAACATAGCTTTTTTTGAAGGGTTGATACGCTCATTACCAAATAATGGTGTATATGATTCCTCATCGTAGACACCGACTCCGGCACCTAAAATCCATCCTTTGTTTTTAAAGCCATCCACATGATAATTATAAGTTATAAAACCATATCGGCTATCTCCATCAAATATACCTTGAATTTCACCAAGTGAGAAACCAGCAGAATGATATTCATTGTCTGACACAATTGTTTGCATCCCTATTGAATATCCAGGTAAACCAACTGACATGTAATATTGACTATCTTGATGTTTTACTGAAAATTGAGTCCCTATAACTCCACTATATTGAAAACCGGCCCCCAGTGAAAACTCAAACTCAGCTCCAAAAACAGAAAGAGGTAGATATGATAATAAAATAAGCAGTGATTTTTTGAACATGAAACCATCCTTGATTGATAAACATAATGCCCATTTAAGCGGACAAAGAATAATTGGCTTAAATGTGTAACGAATCGGAACCTAACCAACTATTTTTGTTCCGTTTGAAGAGCTTATTATACGTAATATCCACTGAACTATTGTATTTTTGTTGCCCAGTCTACTTTTTTATAAATTGCCTTTTTGTCAAAGTCCGTATTACCCGTTTGTGAACCAACATAATAATATCCGCCACCAGAGAAACCAGCGGTACCAATAGACGTTAATTGTTTTGGGAGTGCTTCAACTGCTTCTGCAGCATTTAAATATATATTTGCTTCAGGGTAAGAACTTTTACGAACTGGCACAGTCAGTGTCTCGATTGATTTATTAATAATTCGACTAGTTATTGCTTTATGTGTTTCACCTTTAGCCCAGCCCAATGTCTTTCCAGTGAAAATATTGAGTTCGTCACTTAAACCTGCGTAGAACACTTCGTCTGAGATGATCTCACCTTTCAATTCGAGACACCAATCAACAATGACAAAGCTCGCATAACTTGCATTTGTTATAACTTGAGAATAACGGTGAATTTTCACGTGGACATTAGCTTGTTTAGCAATACCCGCTGCATTCTTGTTAATAGTATTAAGAATAGTTTGTTGAATTACCTTTTTATCTGATTCATCAAAACTTCCCCAATTGAAAGCCCCATAAGACTCATTATCAGCAGTACTTTCATCGGTAATTAAATTTACAGAATTAAGACCAGATTGAAACGTTGGTGCGTTTGTTAAAATAGGGAATGTTGTTTTACTTGCTGTACCTGTAATTTCACACCCAGTTAAGAGAGTAATAATTAGGACTAAAATTGAAGATTTCACATGCACCTCTGAAATACGTATAACGCCCACTTAAGCGGACAAAAATTGTTGGTTATAATGTGAAGCGAAGCGGAACCTAACTAACTGCTTTTGTTCCGTTTGAATTGCTTGTATGGTGAATACCTTATTTATTACTAAGGTCTACAATCATTGCCTTACCACCAAAACCGTGTTTATTACACTTGGCTCGTACTATTACTTTAGACATGTTAGCTGGTATTTTAATGTTACACTGACTGCGCGTAAATGGTTGTTCATTATTATGTGGATGACCAAGTTTACGATAACCAAGCTGATTACCTTCAAGATCTATGACTTCCCAACCATCCGCATAATGCTCCCAACCTTGGTCATTGTGCCGAACAGAAGTACCAAAACACCAACTGCCCTTCGATTTCTGGGTAGCCAAAACATCTTTTACTTGGGCAAAGTCAAGCGAGGTTGAATAAGTCTCTACATCAAATTTTGACGCGAATATTGGTGATGCAAATAACGATAAAATTAGTAATAGCTTCATTTAAACTCCATTTCACCTAACGCCCCACTAAGAGGCTTTTAATTGTTGGTTAAAATGTGAAGCGAAGCGGAACCTAACCAACTGTTAAAAGTCCTGCTTGAGTGGCTTGTTATAACGTGACTAAGCCCACATTAAACTTTTAATAACTACTTATATATAAGATGCTGAATCTGGGACCAAGTGACAAGTTTAATTTCTTCTTGTTTAAGCTTTTCTTTTAGTACCAACGCACTTACATAATCCATATCTCTCTGGCGCCACTTAGAACCAAAATCAGCATATCTATCCGTAATAACAGCCATATCATCGTCATCATAAGCAATATGAAAAGTTAATTGATTCACCTCAGATGGTTTAATGTTATCAATTAACTCATTATAAAAGCTAGGCCACTTAGAAGGTTCTGTACCAGATCTAACAAATAAGTAGCTATCTAATCCAAAGTCTTGATCCTGTAATAATTTCATATAACTTGGCACACTAGATATAAAATTCAAGGGGATAATCGTAGGTATTTTATATTCACGCCCCAATTTTAAATACAAAGTAAACAACTCTACATTTTCGAAAAGGGCAGCCATATGAGTATCAATATGACTTGGTTTTATACCTAACTGAATAGCGCGTTCAATCTGCGCCCTAAACTCTAGTTCAACCTCATCAATCTTTGCGTTCTTTGCGAAATCTGCACTGTTGGGGTAAAAAAATCCATCCTTATCAAGCAAACTTGATATAATCGTTTTTGGTAAGACTCCCCCCCAGCGGTAGTTAGCCCACTCAGAAGTAAAAGTGATATGAAGACCTAAATCAAATTGCTGGTTGTTTTTAGCAAAAGTTGCGAACTCTTCAAACTTAGGGGCAGGCACCATAATACTACCTGAATTAATGTAGCCATTTTTAAAAGCATTTATAACCGCTGAGTTAGTTGAATGATTCAGTCCTATGTCATCTGCATGAATAATCAATAATTTATCTTTTTGCTTATAACCTAGTTTTTCAACATTAGATTGGCCTGCATAGCTCAAGTTACTCAATACACAGAAAAATATAACTATTATAAGTTTTACATTCATATAAATACTTCCTTGATTGGAAATGAATAATAGGGACAGTTAATACACTACATTCGATTTAACGTTATAACAGTATTATTAGATAGAAAGTTTCTGCCTTTAATTCCCATGAACTTTCATTTTCTATTTTTTACCACATACACTAAGCACTTGCTAGATATAGTTTTATAGCTGTCATCGTATTTTATACTCTAAGGCGAAATCGCCCCCACAGCAAGATATAGCTAACCACAACTATTGCCAAAAATTAAGCATTAGGTAGCTGGCTTAAAATAACTCTTAGGGTTATATTTTCTATCAACATTGCTACGTTACGCAACGAACAATATTATCTAAGCGTTAAATATTTTAAGAGTTCTTGAAGTGGTCAAGTATAATTGGCCACGGATTTGTCGCTAAGCCAGTATCTTAATGTCAACATCAGCATAAGCAACTAAACATAGTTGACTAAAAATCAAACGGATTTAAAATAGCCAGCTGCATTTTGTCCGTTTGAAGAGCTATAATTTATATGATCACATCAATATTGGTTTCAAGAACATTGTTATGCTCTGTAAATACCATGGAAACACTTTGGGCTTGTTTGGCCGACATCCGACGATAGATACTGTCAGCATTGTTGTTCGCATCTCCAGCAATATAAAATTGAGTGGTTAATATTTCGCGTTTCCCGTTTAGTACTTTGACATGAATATGTGGTGCGCGGCCAGGATATATAGCTGGCTTTATAGTTCGAAAACTATAGTTGCCATTAATGTCGGTTACGTCATGTCCAAATCCTTGAAACCCTTGGAATTCCTGAAGTCCATTGTCGTAAATAACATTTCGATTATCGCTTGGGTGTAAATATTTGCCATTGACATCACATTGCCAAATCTCTATTCGGTGCCCTGCCAACATCTTACCATCCTTAGACATCACCTTACCTTTTAGCCTAATAATTTCACCGCCAGCCTTCTTTACAGTTCCCATGACTTTGACAAGATCGTTGTCTACATCGGCCAAACGCATAGAAGAATTTGGATAAAACGGTCCCTCCGTCGCACTTGGTGTCAAAATGGCGGATACGGCATTGCGCGAAAAGACCGATAGGCTGGTAATTGCAATAAAACCTTTCAATAGACCTCTACGTGTTACTAACTTCATTTAGGGTATCTCCTTAAAATTTTTATCAAAACATTCATTTCCAAAAAACAAAGCCGACTTTTACACTTACCAAATAACAGTGTGGTAAAAATTAGCTACTGCTGTTGTTTATGTATCAGCTTAACTTGATGCTTGATAGCCGAATCGAAATCTTTATATAAAGATTTATATTTTGGCGCTAGTTTATCGCTAACTTGCGACAGAATTTCATCTTGCTTTTTGCCCCCTTCATAACCTTTCTTTACCAGCTTCCAAACAGCAGCTAATAAATCAGCATCTCGTATAACCGACTTGCCCGTGGTCGCTTTACCGTGCCCAGATAAAACAATAGCTGGATTCAACTTTGCCACAGTATAAAGGGTGTCAATCCAGTTAGGTACGTTTCCATGGCCCGTAATAATCGGCATCCAATCAGAATTCAATACATCTCCGCCAAATATAATTTTTTGTTTAGGCAACCACATCAAAATATCTCCAGGAGAATGTGCATCATTAGAAAAAATGAATTCAACATCCACTCCCCCTAGATTACGCTTTTCTCTTTGAGCCAATAACAAAGTCGGATATACAAGACGGGTAGAGCCAGTTACACCTTTAGTTACGCGGGAAAAAAAACCTACCGTACTAGGCCCATCCTCTTTCATTATAGTTACCGCTCGAGCACTTGCTATAATCTCAGCGCCCGTATTGGCAAACTCAGCATTACCAAACCAGTGATCTGCATGACTATGGGAATTAACCACCCAACGAACCGGTTTATTCGTGACTGATTTAATAGCGCTTCTAATGCCTTTAGCAATTAACTCAGAGGACCCGGTATCAAAAACCAAAACCCCTTTGTCGGTAACAACAAAGTGACTATTTGAATTCCAACCTTTGTTCTCAGGGCTAGGTAAACCATATGATGGTGAAATGATGCTATACACATTTTCGGCAATGGGTGTTACCGAAAAATCAAAGTTAGCATTCGCTGTCTGATCGGTGGCCGACACGAAATTGGTCACCAATCCCATTAGGCCAAAGGTGAGTATAATGAGTTTAAAGACTTTCAATATGACTTCCTATGATTTGACTAGATTAATTTATCTAGTTGTATCGCATTGATAAGTTAATTTTTATAACAAAGCATTGTCTTTAAATGAACCTCTTTGAGATGGGCTGTTACTTTCTTAAGTCGAAATTTGAATTTATTCCAAGTATCCTAGTCAACATTGGTTTTCAGCTAAAGGTCTACTTTATTGGTCAGAGAGGTCATGAACACTAAGCTAATTTTAGTTGTTGACTGGTTAAGATCTTAGCTTCATTTTACCAAACGACGGATTAGTTCTTGTATCGATGATGCTTTGGTTATATTTTTTGATTAACAATAATAATTAACTCTACCCACATCGCTAAAAGAATAATGGCTGAGAATAAATAAGGATAGAATCGATGTTTCGTATTATTGTAAGTAATATGGATAAAAGAATGCACTATTCGTAAAGCAACAAAGCCCCATGCGAGTCCATTTATAAACGAGCTATTAATGTTTAAGGCAATAATTAACAGCCCTAATACATAAAACAACACGGGAATTTCAAGAAGATTAGTAAAGTTTCGACCAAGCTTTAAAACATACTCTGGTGCTTCGTAGCCCGACATTAACTTGTAATATCTTTTATCAACATGCCCTTTTTTGACACTCATTAATCTTGAGGATCCAAGGCTAAAACCAACGGCTAAGGTTAATATAACAAGAGTAAATATTGGGTAAATTATTTCCATAATTTACCTCCCTGTAACCTTAAGTTATTTTGACGGTGCCATTGGCTTGAGATTATAGCAGGCAATGATAAAGTGGGGTTTACCTTTTTACAGTGAAAATATATATGAAATACATTCATTTACTCTCTCCTAATAATAAAGGCTGCATACTAAGTTGTATCTAATATATGATATAGATCATATTAAATCTTTTATCTATTTTCATGCCATACACAAAGAAACACAAAGAAAACACCCGTATAAAAATTCTTGAAAGCGCATTTAGGCTATTTACTGCCAAAGGTTTTGATGGTGTTACCGTGAATGTAATAATGAACGACTGTGGACTTACCAGAGGGGCTTTTTATGCTCACTTTACCAGCAAAGCTGATTTATACGCTGCCTCATTAAAGTTTAGCGCCAGTAGCTCTAATCTAGCCAAGCTTAAACCAGTTAACATTTCTGATAAAGAATGGGTATCCCTATTGCTAGATGGTTACCTTAGTTTTGAGCATGTGCAAGGGATACAGCCTTGTCCACTCGCCTTTTTAGCAACAGATATAAATACGCGAAGTGAAGAAACAAAAGCGGTTTACGCCGGTGTTTACCATGGTATGAATAAAGCAATGATGGAGTTCACTACCAGCTATGTTGATTGCGATGAACAAGATATTTTGTCAGTAACGGCAATGATTATTGGCGCAGTAGCTATAGCAAGAACTATGGGCAACAAAAATGCAGTTATAAAGTTATTGGCCGCATGCCGTCGAGAGGCAGGCTTAAAACTTGGTGTAATATAGCACTTATGGTGAGTCAGAGATTATCAGACCCTGTTAATAGTTAAGTGTAACGGTCAGTTTTGCATAGCGTATTGTAAGCAGTCTTCAGTTAGCAGCAGACGTACTAATTTATAATAACAAGCTACAAAGGCATTGGCTTCGAATACAAGTAGCCCTGAGCGTATGGGCAAGATAAGGAACTAAGCAGATTGGCAATTTCTTCTGTCTCTACGCCTTCCGCAATAACGTCTAAACTTAACGCCTTTCCCAAGGCGATAATTGCAGTACAAAGCGCCAGATCTTCTTCGGATATTAAGATATTCTGTATTATAGACTTATCTATTTTTATTGAATCCATTGGAAATGCACGTAGATAAGAAATCGAAGAATGACCAATACCAAAATCATCGACTGAGAATTTAAACCCTATTCCAGATAATAGTAGCAGTCTGTTTACGGTCGTGGGGGAAATAACCAATGGTTTACGTTCTGTTAATTCTATGGTTAATTGCTTTGCCAAGTCAGGTGTTTCTTTTAGGTATTTCTCTACCTGTTGGGTAAAGTCATCCGAGTTAAATTGATTTGCTGAGGCATTAATTGAAATATGTCGGTCGGTAATTCCCTGCTCAGACCAAATTTTAAGCTGTAAACAAGCTTGTTTAAAAACCCAATCACCTATTTTTAATATTAAGCTGCTCTCTTCTGCGACCTCAATAAACTCTTCCGTATTACGGAAACCATTGTTTTTATCAGGCCATCTCAATAAAGCTTCATAGGAAGTGATATTCCCAGTTTTTAGATGAATTATGGGTTGATAATGCAGAAGTAATTGGTTGTTATCGATTGCAGCATTTAGCTCTAATTCTAATTGATGTTTAACTATCGCTTCTTGATGTAACTTTTGATTGTAAAAACTATAATTATCTCGACCAAGTGCTTTAGCTTGGTACATAGCGCGATCACTATTGTCAATTAACTCACTCGCTGTTTGAGCATCAGTGGGGAAAATAGCTATGCCAGCACTGGTTGTTACTGAAACAGATTTACTGTCAACTTGTATAGGCTCTTGAAAAATACCCATAATACTTTCTACTAACTTAACAAAGTCAGAGTCATTTTTGACATCTTTTAACAATAATGAAAATTCATCGCCGCCTAACCTTGCCACTATGTCCGAACTTCGGGTTGAGTGTTTTAATCGCCGAGAAATTTTGGTTAGTAGTTGATCGCCAGCTGGGTGCCCATAATTATCATTAACAAATTTAAAGTTATCTAAATCTAGCGTTACTAAGGCAAATTTTTGCCCGGTACGTTCACTTTGTTGAATAGATTTGACCAGTAATTCATTAAAAAGACTACGATTATACAAGCCGGTCAAACCATCATAATGAGCCAATTTTGCCAGTTTAGCTTCTAGATCTTTACTCTTTAAGGAATAGCGAAATGTCCGTTCAAGTAAATGCGCGGTTAATTCACTTTTTATCAAGTAATCATCAGCGCCTTTCTCCATTGCTTCGAGATCTGTTTGATAATCATCGACTCCTGACAACATAACAATTGGCGGAGCTGTTTCATACTGCTGTTTTATTTCGACGATTAAATCTAGACCTAATTCGGCACCGAGACGATTATCCAAGAAATAAAAATCAAAATGCTCATTGGTTATTTTAACTCGAGCAGACTTAAAGTCTTCAGCCCAAGTGATAGTACCAATCTCACCAACAGCTTCTATTAATAATTCCTCTAGTAAGATGTAATCATCTTCATCATCTTCAACAATCAGAACTTTGAACTTAGAATATTTTCCCATTTTCAATCTTTAGTTACCTCCGTTATTTTTGCGGTAAGGAGACTAAATGAAACCAATAATCAGTAACTGACTTAACCATATCAACCAAACTATCAAATGAGACCGGTTTCATAATAAAAGAATTAACCCCCATGTCATAAGTTCGGGCGATATCGGCCTCTGCTTTTGAAGTGGTTAAGACGATGATTGGTATTGAACGGAATTTTTCGTGTTGCTTTATTTTACTTAACACTTCCCTGCCGTCCATTACCGGCATATTTAAATCTAATAAAATTAATCCAGGTAGCGGTTGATCAACTAAATGGCTAAATTGTCCTTCGCGATTTAAATATTGCAGTAATTCTTTGCCATTGTTAGTGAAATCTATATCGTTACCCAATCGAGCTTCTTCTAAAGCATCACTCACCAATAATTGATCGTCAGGGTCATCATCACACATATGTATTCTTATCGGTTTTAAATTTTCATTCATAGGTTTTCCTCAAATATACTCTTTGTCTTATACTTCGAATAATAAAGTAAAGCAGGTGCCTTTATCCAATTCTGACTCAACGGATATTATGCCGTTGTGCTTTTCTACTACTTTTTTACATATCGCCAGACCTATGCCTGTCCCTGGATATTGGCTACGGCCATGTAAGCGTTGAAATACCTCAAATATTTTATCCGCGTACTCTTGTTCAAAGCCAATACCATTGTCTTGTATGTTAATTTGCCAATAGTTTCTGTTTTCCTTCAATATTTGCTGACAGCTTATGGTAATAATTGGCGCTTGGTCGGCTTTTGAAAATTTAAGGGCATTAGATAATATATTTAAAAACACCTGATACAGTTTATTACTTTCTGCCAAAATAGTAGGTAATTTTTCGACATTTATCTGAGCAGATTTTTCTTTAATACTGATATGTAAATCATCAAGCACATTATCTAAGACCTCATTAAGTTTGGTCTCTTTTAGGATGAAATCGTCACTACCAACCCGAGAAAACTTCAATAAATCATCAATTAAACTGCGCATCCGTGTCGAAGACTTTTGCATTCTATCAATATAATCAACGGCTTTTTCATCATCAACAATTGACACTCGTTTTTGCAGTCGGTCGCCAAATGCTTGAATTTTACGTAATGGTTCTTGTAAATCGTGGGAAGCAATATAAGCAAATTTTTCTAATTCAGCATTAGATTGCGTTAATCTTGTATTGGTGCGATCTAATTCAAATGCTTTAGCGTTTAAATTTTCATGGCTATGTTTTAACTGTTCATGATGTTCTATTTGAGTTTTGTAGGTTTGTACATAATCTAATACTAGTCCAACCAAAGGTATTACATAAGCAACAATTTTCAAAAAGTGAGCAATATTAAAATCACTATCAAACAATCGTTGTGAGCCAAAGGCCATATGCAATTCCACCGCGACTTCGGGTAAGGCACTTAATAATAAAGCGGTGGCAAAAATACTAGGATAGCGTTTGGCAAACAGTGGATAAATAACTAAGCCTGCAAAGAGAAACAGTAACAATGGGATAATGTCATAAGGACGACGAATAATTGCATCTGGAAATTGAGTTTGTGGCAAATTATAGCTTGTTGCTGATACGTAGATTAACAGGTAACCAATGGTGGCAAATATTAAGCTAGTAATGATAATAAATTTAAAACCATTTTTTGGATTTATTTTCCGACCAGATAAGAATATCCCTACACCGGCAATCATAATAACCGCATTAAAAATACGCGATAACGCCCAAGTGAAAGGAATTAAATCTTTATTTTCTGCAACTGCACTTATTAATCTGGTCGCAGCTAAAGTGTGAAAGGCATCCATAGCGCCGGCACAAAATAATGCCACACCAATCACAGGCGTAGTAATGTCATTGGTTATAGAATAATGACAAAAAGCCAATAATACGACAAAGATAGCAGCAGTAAATGCCGTCCACTCAAGTAATGCATGAGTAAACCCACCCGATAAACGATAAAACATATCATCTGTCGTTACTTGAGCAGCTGCAGATGTTTGACTCGTTGCAGTTACGTATAGGGCATTACCAAAATCTCCGCCAACTAATTGCAAAAGAAAAGGCACAATACAAATAACAACCACTGCGATAACAATAGAACTAGGAAGCCTATATTCGTCTTCAATATAAAAATAATCTTTCATATAAAGTTATCTTTTAGGATTAATTCATTGAGTATAATATAGAATTTGATTTTTGGTTGTTTAATTTAAAGTTATAAATTTGAGCATAATCAGTTAAATCCATATGCAAAATAGGAAGGCAGTTTTTATTTTAATGATCTAATTCGTTAATGCTCTAAGCTCTATTTTTCGTCAAAGCAGATATAGCTTTTGAATTGCTAATCGCGACTGTAAGCCTAAAGTGGTCATAGGTAAGCTCTGCTGTGATGACCATAATGTGTACATTATGTTGGGAAACAATTGATTTTAATGAAATGAAACCACATAAATTATTACATTGTTTTTGCAGTAAATGATTACCAATTAAATCGATTGGATTTACTATCTATTATCTCTATTCAATAAATGTTTGTGCTATCAAGGAATTAAATTCATGGAACGTGTAGCCCTGTCGTTCGTCAAACTTCTCAGCTTTCTGCTACTTTTTTTGTCGTACCAATCATTAGCAACGGAAACTGATTTTCGTTTGCATATTCATGTACACCATCAGCAACAGTCAGACACTTGGAAGGTGCAATATGTGTTGCCTATAGCTGTCGATCATATCGCATTTCAGCGACAAAGTAATTTTGACCGAAGCAAGCTCTACCATCTAGATGAGTCAAAGTTTAAGTGGGAAAAAGCTGGTGATGTATTACTCATACGAAGCATCGATGGCAGTAAATTCGAATCGCTTGATTTAACCTTTTCTTCTTATTATGACGACATTCAAAAAGATTATACTCATAACTTACGATACAGCGATGGAAGCGTCTTGTTGTACACCAACCATATAGCACTAGGTGCCAATATCATTGAAGATAAAGCCATTAGTCCTATTGGATCCTCTTTTCGTGGTACTCAATTTCACTTTTATAGCCCTAAACAAAATATCATTTTCTTAGGTAATGTATATAGTGAAAAGGCTCAGTGGGATTTACAGGGGGAAGGTACATACGTTTACTTTGGTAATTTATCACCTATCGAAACCGATAATATGATCGCCATTGTAGATCCGATATTACCCAAATGGGCATGGGATAATACTCAGCAGTACTTCCCCAAACTATTCGACTATTATGAGAAAAAAACAGGTCAGCCCCTAAATTTTAAGCCGGTTGTGTTTTTTAATTATGATCAAGTTGATGGTGATTATTCGAATTATAGTGGAGGGACGTTAGCTGGATTAGTTCAACTTACCATTAATGGTAAGCGTTGGCAGACGAAAAACGAAGAACAATTCAATATGTTATTTCATTTTTTGGCTCATGAGGCGGCACACTTTTGGAATGGTCAGATGTTTGCTTTCGAAGACCAGAAACATGCTTGGATGCATGAAGGTGGAGCCGATACTTTTGCCAACTTTGCTATGTTAGAATTTGATCTGATTGACTCAAAACAGATGATGCAGAAATTCGAAGATTCCACTAATAGTTGCCTATTAAATAAGGGCAAGGAGTCGTTAGCACAGTCGGCAGAACTTCGGCTTTATCGCAACTATTATACCTGTGGTGCAACCATGGCTCTTGCAAGTCATTTTGCGATAAAGGCTAAAAGTCCAAATAAATCCGTATTTGATCTCTGGAAAAGGCTTTTTAACGCAAATATGAAAAACAGAACCTACACTCAGCAAGATTATTTTAATGAGTTAAGCCAATTGACAGGTTCAGATTTATTATCAAAGGCATTGGGGAAGTTTAGTAGCCAAACTAATATAGATAATCAGTCCGAAATTTCATCTTGGTTTGAACAGACAGAAATAACTACTAAATCATCGTTTGATTACCCTTCATCAATTAAGAGACATTGGGGTAAACAAGTTATTTATAATCTCATGGAAATGCACTGCGATAGCGTTAGCTTTAGTAGTTACGATGATTATGTAAAAACATATCCAATGGATAAATGCAAAACTTTTCAGCACAGTGCTGAAATTCAGTATGTCGCCGGTTTAGATATTTTTCGCCAAGGTATTGATGCGTATAACTTGTTTAGGGAAAAATGTCAGCAAAAAGGTACTGTTTCTCTTCAGAACAGAGAAAAAGTCAACATAGTTGAAATAGAATGCTTACGTGAGGTCGCAAAGGTAGAATCTTATCTGAGGTTCGAATAAAATTTAAAGTGATTAATATAGCGACTAAAAGTTTAATGCCCGCTATTGGCGTAACCAAGCGATCTACTTTTAGGTCGTTTTTAGTTTCAGACATAAGTCAGTAAAGTGCAAGATAAAACCAACATTCCGAATGAAAGTATCGCCGGCACTGCTGTCGTTAGAGAGACAAACTCTAACGTCAGCGCAAAAGAGTCCCTTTCCTGAGGTCAATACCGACCTTAGAATAGACTGCTTTAATACGAAATCGAAGTTTTCAGGCTTTCACAATATAAGGACCGTAAAACTCGCAGAGCAGAAAATAACTATTAATAATCAACTTTTAATTTGGAGCAACAAAAGGTAATTCCATTCTAATTTTATATTTATATAGTGGCACGATTAAAGTCGATTTATGGCTAATTATTAATGTATTTCTTGTGTTAAATTTTTCAATATTTCACACTCGCCAACAATATCATTTGAGCAAGATTTTGCTAATGTATTCAGCGTTTTTTCCAGCAAGGATAATTCACTTATCGTCTGACGAACTTTTTCTAATTGCTGTTCGATAAGCAAATCTACTTCACTGCATGATGATGTTTTGTCCGTTTGTACTTGTATCAATACCTTTATTTGCTCAAGCGGTATTTGTAACTCACGACATCGACGGATAAAAATTAAACGTTCAACATCAACTAACTTGTACTTCCTATAGCCATTACTATTACGAGATGCTTTAGGCAGCAACCCCACTTCTTCATAATACCGAATGGTTTTACTAAGTACATTTGCTAATTTAGAAAGTTGATTTATTTTCATAACGCTTGACCTTACTCCTACAGTAAGGTTTATGATGACTCAATTAAACACTTTACTCAATATTAAATGACACTCTTACCTAGGATTTCGCTATCAAATAACGCTTGGGATAATTTTAAAATGATTACCTATGTGATGATAGTATTGTTGAGTTTTCAAGCCACTGTCGTGGCAGCAGATAGTTGTGAGTCAAAGCAAGGTAATGAACGATTTTCCGAGCACCACCTCCAATACAATAGTATAGATGCTAGCCTTGTTGGTGCAAATGAATCAGCCCTTAAGCAAGCGTTCAATCAGGATGATTGTTTGGATTGTAATGCTACGTGTTGTCCATGCTGCTCAAATAGTATTTGTACTCTTTTGTCAGTTAAAGATGACATAAAAAACCCCGAACTATTCTTTGATAACATTGGACTAATACAGCTCAATACACCTTATTATTCATTCCTGCGCCCACCAAAACCTTACTTGTACATTTGATTAATTCCCTTGATGGTTTCCAAAACATCATCAATATATTTATAAAAAATAAGAAATAAGAAATAAGAAATACATATGCATTATTTTACTAATGTGCCTGCTAAAGGTGCAAAAAAATCTTGGTTATCATCGAAATTGATGATCCATTTGTCAGCGTTTATTCTTAGTTTATCGGTGTTTAGCCCGATGGCACAAAGTATAAATGAAAAAAAAATGTTGCAAGAAAAAACCTTAACATTATCTTCTGCAATCAAAAGAACACTTAAAGATAACCCTGCTCTTAAAGTATTCAAATTTCGCCAAAGTGCTCTTGACGGCCAGTTACAAAGTCAGAATTTGAGACCCGCATATGACGTCGGCTTTGAAATGGAAAATTTTGCGGGTACTGACAATATAGGAGCACTTAATAGTACTGAATTTACACTCTCTTTATCTTCGATCATAGAAATGGGAGGTAAAAGAGAAGCGCGTGTTGGTATCATTAAAAGTCTCCGTTCACAACTTATCGCAAGGCGGAAAATTGCGGCCCTTAACTTACTGAGCGAAGTGACTCGTCGATATATTGAGATTCTTGCTGCACAAGAGCGGTTATCGCTAGCTCAAGAAGCGACAGTACTGGCTGAAAGCACTTTAACTGAAGTTGAAAAACGATCAAAAGCAGGTGTAGCACCGACAGCAGAAGTTAAACGAGCACTTGCAGCCGTAGGCAATGCAAGATTGGTGACCTCCTCTGAGCAGCAACAATTTGATTATTCAAAAGTCGCATTAGCCATGATGTGGAAGGAAACAACGCCGTCCTTTACTCAAGTCGAAGGTAATTTGTTTCAATTTTCAGTTGATGTTGAATTTAAAAAATTGTATGCCAAGGTAAAACGAAACCCTGAAATACTCATTTATGCGGCAGAAGAGCGTATAAAAGATGCGCAGCTACGTTTAGCTCGTACTGAGTCCAGTGCAGATATAAAATGGTCGGTTGGCATTAAACAAATTCAAGACCTTAACGATACCGCACTTACCGCAGGTTTTAGCATGCCGCTATTTGCACCAAAACGAAATACCGGTGCGATCATTTCAGCACAAGCAGCACGTGATGAAATCAGAGTAAAAAGAAAAGTCACTATGTTGGCTTTACATAATCAACTCTATCGAGCTTATGCCAACAGGAAGCAGGCAATTTTTATCGCTAAAAACCTTAACGAAAGCATTATTCCGACCTTAAGAGAGGCATTAGAGGAGACTCAAATAGCCTATCAACGTGGTCGTTATAGTTATTTAGATTATTTGACGGCAAGACAAGAATTAATCTTTGCACGTCGTGCCTTGATTGAATCTGCTGCTGCTGCTTTACGATATGGAACAGAAATCGAGCAACTCATCGCTGAACCTCTTTCAGCTGCTCAATACGTTTTCACCTCATCAACAAACAACGAATTTTAAGGAATTTCAAATGACAATTCAATATATAAGGTTGCTCTTAATAGCAACCGCATTTGGCAGTGCAGTAATGAGTAACAATCTAATCGCAGCTGAAGAACACGCTAATGAAGAACAGCACGCTGATAACCATGGAGAAGATAAATTTATTGGCGATGAAGGTGCGCATAACGATGACGATGGCCATATTGAAATCACAATAAATGATGCACTAAAAGCAGGAATAATCAATGCTACGGCGAGTTCGGGCCAAATAAAAAAAATGACAACTGTTTATGGACGTTCCGTCATCAAGCCCAATGCAATAAGTCAAGTGAGTGCTCGTTTTCCTGGCATGATCACTGAGTTAAACGTTAATGTTGGCGACTTTGTTAAAGCGGGCGAAAATATTGCGGAAGTTGAATCGAGCGATAGTTTAAAGCGTTACAAGATTACGGCACCAATTTCAGGTGTGGTAACTGCACGGTATGCGAACCCCGGGGAGTTAGCTAATCAACAACCGCTGCTAACGCTTGAGAATTATGAGCAACTTTGGGTTGAATACAAAATATTTCCAAGCCAAAGAAAAGCAATTAAAAAGGGCCAGCAAGTCACTGTTTCATCTATATTTGCTACAAAAAAATCAAAGATATCTCATTTAATGGCCGATAAAAACAAGCCATTTATGACAGCAATCGTAATTTTAGATAATAGTGATGAGTTATGGACTCCAGGGCAATTGCTCACGGGTAACGTAGTAACTAGCCAAGTTGATGCCAGCTTAGTTATCGACAATCGTGCCTTTCAAGAAATTAAAGGTAAAAATGTCATTTTCGTAACCAACAAGGGAGGTTATGAGACGCGTGAACTACAACTTGGTCTAAGCGATGGCAAGTTTAGCCAAGTGGTATCAGGACTAAAAGCGGGCGAAAAGTATGCCCTGAACAATAGTTATCTGCTAAAAGCAGATTTAGGAAAAGCTGGTGCATCGCACGCCCACTAAGGAGATAAATAATGATTGAGTCAATTTTACGCTTCTCTATAGCGCGACGCTGGTTAATGATGACCATGATATTAGCCATCGTTGGTCTTGGCTATTGGAGCTATCAAAAGCTCCCCATTGATGCAGTACCTGACATAACTAATGTGCAAGTGCAAATTAACACCCGTGCTCCTGGATATTCGCCACTCGAATCGGAACAGCGCATTACCTTGCCCATTGAAGCCGCACTCACAGGTATTCCTAACTTGTCATACACTCGCTCTATTTCCCGTTATGGCTTATCGCAAATCACCGCTGTTTTCAACGATGGTACAGACTTGTATTTCGCCCGCAACCTTATCAATATAAAGTTAACTGCGATAAAGAATAAACTTCCTGCGGGCTTAGTGCCGGAAATGGGGCCTATCACCACAGGACTTGGTGAAATATTTATGTATAGTGTTGAAGCATCACCGGATGCATTAAACGCCGACGGTTTACCATTTGATGCCACTGCTCTGCGGGAAATTCAAGATTGGATTATTAAACCCCAACTTGCACTAGTGGCTGGTGTTACTGAAATTAACACCATAGGGGGTTATGACAAGCAATATCATATAACACCACTGCCCAGTAAAATGCTTGATTTTTCCATATCCTTTGACGATATCAATGTTGCCTTAAGCAATAATAACAGTAATCGCGGTGCAGGATACATCGAGCAAAATGGACAACAACTGACGGTACGATCGCCCGGTCAATTAGCTACCATCAGTGATATAGAACAAGTGATTGTCAAAGTCATTGATGATATCCCAATAAAGATAGCGGATATTGCCCAAGTTGCTATTGGTAAATCTTTACGTACTGGCGCTGCAACACGTGACGGTAAAGAAACCGTATTAGGCAGTGCAATGATGCTTGTTGGCGAAAATTCTCGTGTAGTCGCTTTGGCAGTAGCTAAAAAACTTGAGCAAATAAAGCTGTCTTTGCCTGAAGGGGTTATCGTTGAGTCTGTCTATGACCGTACTACGCTTGTCGATAAAGCCATGTACACAGTACAGAAAAATTTAGTTGAAGGTGCTTTACTGGTAATCCTTGTGCTATTTCTTTTACTTGGCAATATTCGAGCGGCATTAATTACAGCGGCGGTTATCCCGCTGGCAATGTTAGCAACTATTTCAGGCATGGTAAAAACCGGGGTTTCAGCTAATTTAATGAGCCTTGGTGCACTCGACTTTGGTTTGATTGTTGATGGAGCTGTTATTATCGTAGAAAACTCAATTAGGCGATTGAGTATTGCACAAAAACTACACGGCGGTATTCTCTCTGAAGAAGAACATTTAAAAGTAGTTTATTCTGCAACCAATGAAGTCATTAGACCAAGCTTGTTTGGTGTCTTTATTATTACCATCGTTTATATCCCGTTATTTAGTTTAACTGGCGTTGAAGGAAAGATGTTCCACCCAATGGCTGCAACCGTTGTGATGGCATTAATTGCCGCACTTGTCTTGTCATTAACCTTAGTACCTGCTGCTGTAGCCTTATTCATCAAGGGTAAGATCAGTGAAAAAGAAAGTATTATCATTACTACTGCCAAATCAGTGTACAAACCGCTATTACTTGTCGCAATGAAATTACGTTGGATTATTTTAGCTGCTTGTGCCGTATTGGTCGCCTTTTCTATCTGGCTAGCGACGACCCTTGGCTCTGAGTTTATTCCGCAACTTAATGAGGAAGATTTATTACTACAGGCTATCCGTATTCCAGGTACTAGCCTTAGCCAGTCGGTTGAAATGCAAAAAGCACTAGAGTTAAAAATACAGCAATTCCCTCAGGTTAAAAATGTATTTTCCAGAATAGGTACACCTGAAGTTGCTAACGATCCCATGCCGCCAAATATCGCTGATACTTATGTAATGCTAATGCCGCGTGACCAATGGCCAGACCCAACATTAAGTCATGGTGAATTAGCCGCGGAAATTGTTGAGTCGCTATCAGGTCAACCAGGTAACAATTTTGAGCTAACGCAACCCATTGAAATGCGTTTCAATGAGCTGATTTCAGGTGTTAGGGCAGATCTAGGCATCAAAGTTATTGGAGATGATTTAGACCAGTTACTCACTAGTGCTAATGCTATTCGGGAAGTAATTGAGAAAATTGATGGGGCTAGCGATATTCAAGTTGAACAAGTTACCGGATTGCCCATGTTATCAATATACCCTAAACGTGTTGAACTGGCGCGTTATGGCCTTAATGTTTCACAACTGCAAAATGCTTTAGCTACTGCTATTGGTGGTACAAATGCTGGAGTGATTTATGAAGGAGACCGCCGTTTTAACATGGTGATAAGACTACCAGAGCATGTTAGACGAAATGTCAATAAATTAGCCGAGCTACCAATTTCCTTACCAAATGGTCAATATGTGCCATTATCTGAAGTTGCCATGCTTGACCTCGCACCCGCACCGAATCAGATTAGTAGAGAGAATGGTAAAAGACGCATAGTGGTAACAGTTAATGTACGTGGAACAGATTTAGGTTCTTTTGTAAAAAGTGCAAAATATCAAATCCAAAAAAATGTTGATATTCCGCCTGGCTATTGGCTCGAATATGGTGGTGCATTTGAGCAGTTAGAATCAGCGAGTAAACGATTAACTATTGTTATCCCTTTGACATTAGCATTGATTTTGGGATTGTTAGTCATGGCTTTTGGCAAACTAAAAGATGCCTTGATCATCTTTTCAGGGATCCCCTTAGCGTTAACTGGTGGTGTTATCGCTTTGTGGCTTCGTGGCATGCCGTTGTCCATTTCAGCAGGCGTTGGCTTTATTGCGCTTTCTGGGGTAGCTGTACTCAATGGTTTAGTCATGCTCGCCTTTATTCGTGATTTATGTAAAGAGCGAGGGAAGCTTATTTCTGGAATTATTGATGGCGCTATGATTAGGTTAAGACCCGTATTGATGACTGCTTTAGTGGCTGGGCTTGGTTTTGTTCCTATGGCACTTAATGTCGGTACAGGTGCTGAAGTACAACGACCATTGGCAACAGTAGTAATTGGAGGGATTATTTCTTCTACCCTGCTCACTTTATTAGTGTTGCCAATACTATATCGTATTGCACATCAAGGTGATTTTAATAAGTCTTAGCGAAGAAAAGCAGTAACTGTATGACAACAGATTACTGCTTTTTTATTGAAGTAATATAAAACATCATGAGTGAATTTTTTCCCATTCGGTTTATAAAATAAATTTTCCATGCTTGAATTTTAATATCTCAGATGGCTAGGCGGTCTAATTTAGTATCATTACTCGAGGGCGGTATTATTTATTTTTGAACAGCAAATAAAACTTATACACAGCTTGCCAATATATTAAAGACGCCATGATTAAATTAGATTTATTGGTAAATGAAATAAGGTTTAAAATCGTTTTAAATATGCTTATTTAGCATTCGAAATGACTTCTTTTTTTTTGCTTGATAATGTAATCATTTCATCTAAGAACTCTTGTAATTTTTCGAACGAAACTGGTTTTTTTATAAGCCCTTTAACATTTTCCAAGCTAATTGTTTTTTTTAGCATCTGTTCATCATTTTCGGCACTTGTTAGTAAACAGCATATTTGCTTAGGATTTTCTTGAAGGAAACGATACAGTAATTTATGACCACTGAAACTGGGCATGTATAAGTCACATATAACGAGAAAAAAAGATTCAGTTTTAAACACTTCTAAAGCAGCTACAGGGTCTGTAAAACTTAATACGCAATACCCCCAATCAGAAAGTACCTTTGAAAGCGTAGTAACAAAGATATTTGAATCATCAATAAGGAGGATTGATTTTTTAGTAGTTACAGCCATAGCTTGAGAAACATCCATTTTAAGATATATCCATGATTTGAATATCCTATAAGGTTAGGATATTCATGTAAAAATTAAATGAGTACATTCTTAACGCTGTATTATCTATAGGCACATTAAGTGTAACCAGCAATTAAACCATTCGTTCATGAATGAACATCTGAATGTTTTTCACGGTTGTATCTATACCTTTCAACATCAATTATTGCTTGCCATAGTTTTAGTAAATAAATATATTCTTGCATCTCATCTGTTCTAATAGATTGATTTAAGATTTTTTGGTTAAGACTAAGAAGATTATTTTGAATATTGATTGACACATTAACGCTCCTGTTAATAATCCATGTGGCTGTTTTCATTGTAGACCAAATTCTCAAATTATCTAGATAGACACATGCCTATGACTAAGTTACCGAGAAGTAGGAGCTTTAATGTCAATGCTATTTTATTGAGTTGTACTAATCACCGAATACGGTATTTAATTATTTATATATAATAAATAGACGTGCCAAGTTCTTTTTTAGCTTCATACATAGCCTCGTCTGCCAATTGTATTAACGTGTGGGCATCTCCGTTGTTATTCGAGTACACAGAAACCCCAATACTGGCTTTAACACTTATCAAATGTGATTTAACTTTAAAGGGTGACTTAAATTCTTCTCGTAATTTATCTGCCATTACTTTTATTGAAGAACGCTCTTCAACATTATTAATGACGACAAGAAACTCATCACCTCCCATTCGAGTAACTATGTCTGACTCTCTAATGCAATGTTTTAATCTATTAGCCGTACCGACTAAAATTTCATCTCCGACACTATGTCCATGCGAATCATTTATAAGCTTGAAGTTGTCAATATCAATAAAGAAAAAGGCAATGAATGTGCTTTTTAACTTTGCCTTTTTAAAGGCTATTTCTAATTTATTCTCAAGTATTCTTCTATTAGGAAGTTTAGTTAAAGGGTCTAAATTTGCTAATTCCAATGCTTCTAACTCTTTTTGTTTTCTTCTTGAAATATCTCTCACTATCGCTAATAAATAAGCTGTTTGTTTATATTCAATGAAACTAATATTCGCTTCAATTGGTATTTTAGTGCCATCTTTTCTGGTATGCGTGGATTCAAGAACAAGGTTTCCTTGACGTTCGATTTTTTTACGATGTTCATTCCACTTATCTTTGATATCAAAATTCGAATTAAGATCTGAAACCGATAACTTTAATAATTCTTCCTTGGTATAACCTAACCTTTGATGCGCCAATTGATTACAATTTAAAATTTGGCCATATTCAGGTTCAATAACATAAATAGCGTCATTTGATTTATTAACTAAATGATGAAGTAGTATTTCTGCAGCATCTGACTTTTTAATTGTCGTTAAATCTATTAATTGGGCAATATACCTTTTTATTAATTTGTCATTATCTGTCTGTGCAACAATATTTAGTTGAACAAAAATAGTATGTCCGAGTTTGTGCTTATATCTTTTTTCTAATTGAATGGGTACGCAGGGATTAAGCGTTAATTTTTTTCTTATTGCTTTATTTAGATTGATATCATCAACGTGAGTGATAGTGACTTCATCAGAATATATTTCGTTGCCTTCATAGCCAAGCATTCTTTTTAGGGCTGGATTAACATATTCAAGTTTTCCATCAGGAAAAGACAAGGCAATTGGAACAGGGGTAATTTCAAATAAACGATAGATAAATTTTTCTATGGGGAGATTATCTTCTTTCATTACTACTCACACCGTTTCTTTCTAACGATCATCCGTAATCAAAATAAATTATTACAAATGATTATAGACTATTTTTTTTATTATATTGAATAGATAGCTCGTTCAGGCGAAGAGCTGCATGATTTACAAATTTGACCGCAACATCAGCATTTACTCTTTAGACTGTGCGCATAATGACAAACTGAATGAACTTAAGTCAGCAAGCAGAAATATACCGACATGACTAATTATTGAAGGTCTGCAATTCATGACTTCTAATACCGCAGCTTAAAATCAATAGCATTTAGATAATGAAAGCAAAACTTGTAACTATGAAGAATAATGAAAAAAGTTTATTAAACGTCCCATCTAGTGTAATTCCACACAATTATTCCAGTGGTCGAGCAGTGCATTAAACTCTTTTAATTCAGTAATTGACGCGGTTCGATTAAAGGCTTTTTCACAGAGGATATTTAAACGTTCGTGTTCATTAGGTGTCATCATTAACATTCCTTGTCATTAGTTATTTAATTATGACCAAGAAACGAACAAAGTCAAAAACGCTATAAAAATTGTTAGTGATGATTAAAAGACAGCTTTGGCAGTACATTACTGCAACACTATTTGTAATACCTTAGTGATGACAGAGAATGATTTAACTGTAGAAAGTACCAACTACTTATGAGTAACACTGATACATAAGGGGCTAATAATGGCTGGAAATTATTTTATAAATGTTGAAGTACGACAACAGCAAACCTTTAAACTTAGCACTTAGATGATAAAAAACATTGACAGAAGACCGGCAGTCTCTTAATGTTAAAATAAGAGACTAGCAGACACTTAAGTGATAAATATGAATTGGCAGCGAGCCAGAACAGACGAAAAGAAAAGTGAGCGAAAGCAGGCTATTTATCAGGCTGCCTTTACACTATTTAAAAATAATGGTTACGACAAAGTTAGCTTTAATGGCATTGCAGTTGAAGCTGGATTTACCAAGTCCAACATGTATCGTTACTTTAGTTCGAAAGACGATATATTTTTAAATGTTTTTTCTGACTTATTCGAAAAATGGGTGGATGAATGTAGCAAGCAATTGCAAACCCTCGAAAAAAATGTACAGATAAAAACCTTTGCACAGACTTGGCTAAAATCGCTGTTATTACAACCAAAACTGCTAGATTTAATGCCTATTCTTTTTGTTTCTCTTGAAAGAAATAGCTCTTTTGAACAGCTGCTTGAGTTTAAGCGCTTAGCGATGAACCTACTCTATAGCATCACCCTAGATATCAGCAGAATATACCCAGACATAGAAGGCCAAAAAGCATTTAAGTTTCTAACACTGAGTTATGCAGCAACGGCAAATTATTGGGCGGCAACTATGCAAAGTGATGCGCTAAAAAAAATATATCAACTAGATGAATTCAAAGCATTGAAACCAGATTTTGAAAAAGATTTAACAACATCAATCGAAATAATCATCCTAGGTCTAAGGGCAAGTTAGCCAACCATAAAACAGCTAGCTGGCAATAATTAATTTAAACAAAGGAAAACATCATGGCACATCACACTGAAAACACGATAAAGGTTAATGCCCCGGCAGAAAAAATTTGGCAAATATTAGAAGATTTTAGTAGCGTCGAAAAATTTGCCACCACAATTAAATCATCACCCATTGTCAATGACATAAATTCAGGGTTAGGCGCAAAAAGATTATGTACATTTAATGATGGCTCAAGCTTAGTAGAAGAAATCATTGAATATCAGGAAGGACAAGGTTATAAAATGGTTCTTTCTGAATATTCACTGCCATTAAAGAGTATGCATGCTGAAATGAAAGTGACAGCAATTGATGAAAACACTAGCGAAATTTACATGGCAGCAAATTTTGTTGTTAAAGCTGGGCCACTAGGCTGGTTAATGGGCCAATTGATAATGCGACCGGTAATGAAGGCTGTTTTTAAAAAGCTAATGACTGGTTTGGCATATTATTGTGTAACCGGTAAACCTGTTGCAGAAAAATTACCGTCTAATGAAGAATTAGCTAAAATAATTCTAGCTTAATTTGTCATTTAAGACCTAGAAGCTAGATCTCCACAAGTTGATTAGGACACACAACCTGTAATGACTAATTTAGTCTGTGTGTCTTTATTAATGCCAACAAAAGGAGTTCAGCTCATATTAACTGAACTTCTTTATCAGTCTTACGCCTTTTAAGCATTATAATTATGGCTTGGATAGCTGATCGCGGTGAAAAGACCAACAGTATTTTGTTCGTTTGAATACTTTACTAACAAGAGATTAATCAATACTATTTTGTTTTTCTAATAACTCTGCCCTTTGAGAGTAATTAGGAATACTAATCCAAAGAACAAAGTAGAAAATAAAGCCAATCCCCATAAAGCCCAAAATGATGAATACGAAACGTAAGCGTCCTCGGCTAATACCAAAATGTTCAGCTAAGCCAGACAATGTGCCCGATACAACGCCATGCTTATTTTTACTTAAAACTTTATTTTTTAGATTCATCTCAATTCTCTATACGACTAACGCCTTACTATTTGTTGAAAAATGTTGGCCAAAACTTACGAAGTACGAGCCCTAGCCAACCATTTAGCGTTCGGTTAAGTAACTTATATTTTAATATCGAATGTCTGTATTGCTGTTTTTCCAATTATCTTGGAGCTTTGCTTACCTGTTTGCTGATGAATAGCTAAAAAATACTGTATTGGCCGTTGTATTTTTGGCTGACGTTCAGTTAAAAAACGCTGTGTCTTATCTAAAGGCGTAGTCAAACGTACCATCATTTCACCAGATGAAGTCGTTATACGACAAGGCTCAATTGGCCCCACAAACGACGAAATTGATATATGCTCCTTTACCGTTAGAAATTGAACAGAGCATGAGTAAATGCCACTTCCTTCATTGAAGTCATTAATTACATAATTAAATTTTACATCTAATTTATAAATGCCTTTATTAGGCTTTACTATTTCTTCAACATCTAGGTTTGATACCGTCGCAGAGCTTATTTCTAGCTGCTGGTAATTTTTTGTTGTACAACCAAATAAGAATAATACTAGTGTGAAAATTCCAAGTTTTTTCATAAAACCTCCTTAAAAACATAAAAAATCATTATCGATACAATGTAGTGGTGCACCTCCAAAATATCGACTTAACTTATACTAATATCCCATAACATCAGCTAATTAGAAAGAATATATTAAAATAAATGGTTGGTCTTCCCGATACGCCTGAGTAAGACGCTGAATGTTAGTGGTACGCACCTTGCTCTCAATACTCTTAATTGGCGGTTTAATCCTTTGCTCAGGAATATCACACTAAAACAAGGCATCACCAATTTCACGTCAAAGTAACCTTTTTCACAAATACCTAAACAAGTTAATAATGTATCTGCTGAGTTGACGGTGGCATTTGAAAGGCTTAATGTTTGCTAAGTAAAGAGTAGTATAGATTTCGAGACATTATTTTCCTAAATAGTTCGTTAAATTTAATTTTGGGTTCGTAGGGAGTTATATTTCAGTGAGTTTTTTTAATCTTGTGCGAAGTATTAAAGTCAGCTTGGTCATTATTTTTTCCTTGCTATTCACGATTTTTCCTGACGCTATAGCTAAGAGTCACCTTACAGTGTTAGTCCCAAACTTCCCCCCTTATACCTTAGAAAAGAATACTAAAGTCTCTGGCATAGGAATTGACCTTGCTAATAAAGTATTTAAGAAAGCGGGAATAAGTGTTCGTTATCGCATTTTACCGAACTACGCTAAAGCACTGCATGAACTTGAACAAGGTCGTGGAGATGCAGTTTTACTCGTGTCGCAAAATGAAGAAAGAGACACTGTCGCTGTATTTACAAAGCCGCTCATGGTAAATCGTTGGTGTTGGTATTTACTAAAGGGTGCCAAACTTATTCCACATGATACAAACTTTAAAAGCAGTGCTAAAGTCAGCAGTTACTTTAAATCAAATACTCATAAATGGCTGATAAAGAACAATTATACTGTTGAGCCTGTAATGAAAGTTGGTAAGTTGCCACAAATGTTAATGAGGGCTAGAGTTGATGCCGTTTTTATTGCTGAATTAGTTTTTGAAGAGGCTATGAAGCAGGACAATCTAGAATTAAGTCAATTTAAAAAGTATATAGAGATAGAAAAGCCGTTTGGTATATATATTAGCAAAGCATATTTGGCTAGATATCCGGAAAATTTAAATATAATAAATCAAGCAATTGCAAACTCCTTTATGAATAGTTTATAAAACTTTTCTCCTCGAAAAAACCTCTATAACGGCCTATCATAGCTGCGTGTAAAATAACCTTGATAATTGTACCGTTCACCATTAAAGCTTGGCTAACTGGCTTAAGTTATAAAGTAGTAACATCTCTTTTCGTTGCGACTTTACTAAATAATGCCACTGCAATTTATTTATCTAATAACTACAATAAACTCTGCATTGCCATTACAGTGGTATGTTTATGCAAGGTATTAGCGAAAATGAGTAAAAAGATAATCTTCAATGCTAACATTAACTTTCTATTAAAGTGAATTTTAACGACTAATTATTGTTCGTAAACCATGACTGTTTTCGCTCTTTAAAGGATAATAACATCTCTATTATTACCCTGTATAAGTTAGATTTTTAACATTAACTAGTGAGTTTGTCTGATCAGGTTAATCGGTTAATCCCTCTGTGTAAAAGTGCTTTCAATTACCTACCTGGGCCTTTCAAAGTGACATTTTATTACTAGGCAGATTTTTACATACATAAATATTACCTTAATAAAGCCTTTCTATACCTTGGCAGCACAAGCAGTCCAATGACGATAACAATCCCGAATGAACCACCACTATTGCTGCTCGTTGGTTCTTGTTCTAATTCTGAGTACAAGGGCCCAGAATAGCTACCTTGATAATCAGCAGCCATGACTTTTGCTAACCAATTAAGTTCTTTGCTCACCCTCGTATAGTTGTCAAATTCATTATATTTTCTCGAGCCAAATGAACTAACACCCGCAACAAAACGACCATTCTCTGTTTCAATAAAAACAGGTCCACCGCTATCACCGCCAGCACCAACGCCCTCTAAAGGTAAACTGTTGCCCTCATCAGGAGAGTCGAAACGGAACCTTAATTGGTAATCATTAACTTCTTCTACTTTATTGTCTGCGCCATGTAGATCGCAAGGAAAACAACGGTCATAAATTCCCTGCACACCATCAGCTAAAACGCCATAGCCCGCTAATTTCATTTGTTGACCAAGTTCGTTATTTTTTTCATATAAAGGTGTAGGTATTATGCTGAAACTTGGCTCGACTAACTCAATTAAAGCAATGTCATGTTTAAGTGTCCCCGCTTGAGTATGGTTTGGGTGGGAGTGAACGGCACTAATCGTAATAACTTGCTCTAAAAGAGTTATTTTATCTCCAGCTTTAATTCCTTCCGCATTGTTTGGATAAACACAATGAGCTGCAGTTAAAATCCAACGCGGAGCTATCAGCGTAGCTGTGCAACCGGGAATGACAATAGTTGATTGGTAGTCTTGGAGGTCCAATAAATATTCCGCTGGGTCTACATCATGCCGCATAACGATTGCCCAGATATTACTCGATTGTAATAGCACAGAAAAAAGGACACTCGCGGTTATTATTCGTCGATAGTTTTTTGTTAAATTTAGCACTGCATTCTCTTTTTATTGTTGTTAAAGTTTAGCTAACCAGTAGCGAGTTATATCAATTACTCTCTAAATTATGCTGCAAGTTAAGCATAAATTGAAAAACTAAAGTTAGCTTAACACCCGAATAAAAATCAGTTTATAGCCAGCACTGTTCGCAATAACTAAAAACCTAAATAGACAAGTTAATACGGATTATAAAAACGTCAACTGCGGCATAAGTTTTTGAGTAAGTGTCACTATGTTAATGACTCCGCTGAACAAATTCGACCATCCCTAGAAGGCTGTACTAAATTAAATGACTAATATTCAGTCCGTTACACTAACTAGTGTTTTTTGAATTGAGTTGGAGTTACGCCAGTTAGTTTTTTAAAGGCTTGATTAAAAGTACTTTTCGCATTAAAACCTGAGTCCATGGCTACGGTCATAACACTTTTTTTAGGCTCTTCGGTTAACAGAACTTTCGCATATTCAATACGATAGTTTGCAATTAATTCGTAAAAATTTATTGACCGATATTGATTTATTGCCTGTGATAAATATTGCATCGGGGTATTAATTACAGAGGCAAGCTTTTCAATATTTAACTCGCTATCTAAAAAGAGCTTTTCTTGCGCCATAACCTGATCAACCAAAGACAAAATTTCTTGAGCCTGAGCTTCAGATAAAGCAGATTTTTCATATTTCTCAGAAATATCACATAATTGTGTCACTGTTTTTTCTGGTGGTTTTTTACAATATAACGCAGTAACAATTGTCAGGCTAAAAAGTACGATGATATCGACAAGACTAGAAACCATATCAACTTTTTCTGATGACAAACTAATTTTTCCCCACGGAATTTCAATGACACCTGAGATCACGTTAAGCAGTAATAACAACCATAATAATGTCATTGAAAACCACACCCCTTTTAACCATTGGTAGGTATTTTCTTCATAACCAACGGCATAAAGTGAACCACAGGAAAATTTATAGATCATTCGAATAAAATGAACGCTGCTGGTAACAACGAACAATAATACAAATACCTTAACTCCCATCGACAACAGTAACGGTTGTTCTTCTGCTGGAAGTTGCGTTACAGCATGGGGATAGATTAAATAGGGGGCGATAATAATAAGACCAATAAGGAATATAAGCAGCGATTTCCTATCTAACAACGCCGCTCTTTGCATTAGCAATGTTGCTTGGGTAAAACCTGTCATCAAAGGCCCAATTAATAAGATACTCGGCAGTAAGATGACATAAAGCCGAAAAGCAATATTGATACTAAGAATAAAAAACGAAAATGCGACAAGTTTAAAAGCAAGAAAAAGTAGTAGGAAGAAGGTCATTTTATTGCGCGACGGTAACCATTTTAGCCCGATATTAATAAGTGCTATTAAGGTAATAAGCAATATCACCGAAGAAAGGTCTAAAGCCAGTACTAAAATATCAATCCAATTTGTCATGACAGCTTGATGTCTCAGCTATGCGATAGCTCAATGAAAAAACCTAGTTTAGCGTACTCGAAACTGACAGTAAATTGCCCAGCTTTATCTTTGTTAATCAAGATGTCGAGCGTAACGACTTATCGTGAATTTATGCAACTGCCTTTTAAATTAGCACTTAATCTTTGGCTAAATATATTCAATAAAAAAGGCCAATAACAGTGTTCTATTGGCCTTTCATTTTAATTTCGAAACAATTTTTAATGATTTTCTAAAACCATATTAATGTTTTGAAAAGGTTAGCTACAATCAATTAAATTTTTTCAGCTCGCATTCGTAATATTCGCATAATCCGCCCATAAATAACGTCAGTAAGTGTCAAGGTATTATCGCCAACTGTATTCACAAATAGGATCACGACTGTATCAATATCTTGGTGGTAGCGCGCTATACTGTAATAGCCTAACACCCAGCCTGTATGTTCGTACTCATAAATTTCACCGTATATTTCTTGTTCTTTATCGGTAAATAATGAGCCGTCATTTAAGGCTCTCAGGAATATGCCAACATCTTCAGCGCTCGCAATATAACCTTGGTCAAGTTCTTTAAAGTCAGCATCATATCCGACGTAATAGCCGCTCATCAGTTCTTTTATATCAATATTGTTTATCGAAAAAAAAGTCCGCTTCAGACCAAGCGGCGTTAATATTTCATCCTTAATATATTGTCTATGATCATAGCCGAGCACCTTAGTCATTATGCTGGCAAGGAGTAAGTAATTAGTATTGGAATAACTGTAATCACTGCCTGGTTTAAAATCAGCGGGAGTATCTAGAACTAAGTTTAAGTTACTATCACCGCCGATGGTGCGCTCTGACCAAGAGAAATCATCATGATCAGTGTAATTGGGGATGCCGCTTCGATGCTGCACCATCATACGCAATGTAATATTTTCAGCAAACTCGATACGCCCTACCAGTGAAGGTAAATAATCGCTAAGTGTTTTATCCAAAGACAGGCTGCCACTCGCCACAAGTTTTGCTACTGCTGAGGCATTATATAATTTCCCGATGCTCGCAATCTTGAAGAGTGTCTTTGGGTCTGCAGGGATTTTCTTATTCCTATCATGCCAACCGCTGCCATAAAATCCAGCTTTTCCCCCGGTTTTTTGGACATAAACAATTATGCCGTCTAAGCCCTGATTAACGGCATCATCAACCTGTTCTTGAACCGTCGAATGCAGGGGATAAAAATAATAAACCCCAGCCTGCCACGGCGCGAATATATATATACTGGTGACGGTTACAACTGCTGCAATCAGCTTCATTATTAGTTTTTTACTATTTTTCATTTCCGCTCATTTTTGATAATAAACCTAAATTGACAATAACCCATGGTAATTACTTTATCGTAGCGCAAAACCAATGAAGACAAAAAGTAATACCGCCATATTATTGATCTGAAAATTAACGACAGTTATTAACAGAAAACGAACCATATCTAGATTGTTTTAAATTTTTAAACTTAATAAGCAAAGAGACAGTAGAGTGTTGTCCATCTAAGCCCAAAATTCCATTTCTGGCTAAATATTACGTATTTGCTGATGATAAACCACCATAAAAAGTGACCATATAGTAAAATGGGAACTGAGCTTAATTCAACCTTATTTTGCTTAAATTTAATTGTTTTGGTTTTTTACTATGCCATGCCAAATAAATAATCAAACTCCAACCCCATATCCCCTTTTCTTACAATTTGTCACACAAGTTAGACATTTCATCGACAAAAAGCATAAGGAAGCGAACACGATAAGTTTTTATGATGTACCCATAAATTACAAAACATAACACACACAATTTAGGGAATATCTATTATGAAAAAATCACTTATTAGTATGGCACTACTTTTAGCCTCATCTACTGTTTTTGCAGAAACTGAATATCCTGAAAACCCAATATTGAGACCATTAACATTAGCAGACGGCACTATGGCAGTCAGTGGATCATTAATGTGGGTAGAGGAAGAAAATGACAGCCGTGGCGAGCTTAATTTAAATGTCGGTTATGGTTTAACTGATGATTTAACGCTTGGTCTAGGTGGCGTTAGTTATCGAATATTAGCCCGTCCTGATAATAAAACAGGTCTTGAATTAGCCGTCGGTTTAGGTGTTAGGGGATATCAAGAATCAGCCATTAATGGGGATTCTGTTGCTTATGGTACCGACTTAAATGGTAAATATGTATTTAATAAAGACATCGCAATGATTTTCTCTTTAGGTTATGTAAAGTGGGATGAAGAGAAACTGAAGAATAAAGATGAATACCGGTACTCTATTGGTGTACAAGCTAATGTCGCAAAAGACTGGACGGCTACGGCTAGTTACACTTACCGTGACTTAAAAGACTTTAACCAAAGCGAAGCACATGAAGTCAGTCTTGGTATTAATTATGCTTATAGCAAAAATATCGATTTGGGTATGTTTACGGGCTATTCAAGCTTCGATGCACAAGAAAATGGTTATAAACTAGATAATAGTTTTGATCGTGTCGCCGGTGCTTATGTTACCTATCGCTTTTAAATTAGCAGACATGTTAGTTAATCAAAGAGTTATCGTTAAAGTCTAGGTATTTTGGCTTAGTGAACTTGGCCACTAATTTATAGCTTTGAACTGAAATTATCTTCTACAGTGATGACCGAAAAATGATGATGAAAGCTTAATAAGGAAGTTCGGCTAACTAACGAGGTAAGTAATCTATGTTGATAACAGAGCTTATTTCACTAAACCATGGATTATAAGTCAGCCGTGCATGAAACTTACCTGCTTCTTTATAGCCAAATGCACAGTACCAGAGCTTAGTGCTGCGAGCACAAGCAGCACCAAGGCGAGATTTAGGATTTTCATCGCATATTCTATAGTTAGCATGAATGCCGTAGTGAAGGTTGCTCGGCGCATTAAGAGCACTCATATGCGAAAAATTACTGATCCTCTGCTGAGGTAAATGGCATGTTCGGGTGGGGTAAACGATACCAGTAAATAGCCTATTCCTATCACAGAAATAGCTTAAATAACGGCAATGAGGAACAATACTTTTTTCCTTGTTTTTATCGGTTGATTCATTCTTGCTCTAATCAAGATATTATTAGCACTGTAGTGTTAGTTGAGCTACTTATCATTTCTAATTTCGTTATCTTGATCGTTTAGATTATTTCAAGCATATTATCTTTTAACCATCAGCTGACTTACCAAGAAAGTAATATCTAACTTTTTGCTAGAGAGTAGTTGTTCGTCATTGGGAAAGGCACAGGTTATAACGAAATGAGTAAGCAACTGCCACTACTTTATGTCCGAGATCTATCAAGCTGAAATGCTCTATTTAATGCTTGCTCGTTTAACTTTCTTAACATTTCTTTATTAAATTTCATGCATTGCTGAGCAACTTCTGTATCCATGTACTTTTGGGCTAATTTGATTGCATTTACTTCTAAGTTAGCTTTCATCTGAATACCTTAATTAAGTGCTGATATTTATTATATCGGCAGCTTTTCTATTTAATTAACTTAAATTCACTTCTAAAGTGAATTAATAGCCTTTTAGTAAGCAGAATTTTAGTGCAGCCAAGGGTTTGTGTGAAAAGATAAAACGGTCGTAGAGTAACCTTTGGTAACAATGATGGATAAAGCGCTGTGCACAATTAAAATCTATATTGTACGATTGCCATGTATTGTTTTTGAGTATGCTCCGGCGCCCAATTTTTCCATAAGGTTCTATTTTCATTATAAGAAGTAGATTTAATGAACTCAGCGCCGACATTCCAGTTGTTATCAAGATTATAACGCCAAGCTAAAGTAAAGCTGTCGCCATTACTGTCATTAGGATCATATTTATTTATATCGGTATCTTTTACTTTAAATTGGTCGTGTCGTAGTGAAAACCTATGAGCCGCTAGTTTATAACTTAACATCACATACCATGAAGAAATATCGGTAAACACGCCATTTTCTTGGCTGCCCATGCCAGTATCCCCTGCTAACCATTGGGCCAACACCCGAAACTTTTTTGAAAATTTATGCTGTATTGAAACGGAATAGTATCGAGTTTTCCATGCATATTGTTTGTTTTTTTCAATCGCGAACGGATCACCTTTATTATCATAATAATAAACTCGCACATCAGTTTGTTTTAAATAACGCCAATGAGCACCTAGGTAGTATCCCCAATCACCATCTGTTTCTATGAAAGGTTCAACAGCGTTTGGCGTATCTATCGGTTGTTCTTGTAAACTAAAATAATTGGCAAACGAAACTTTTTCATTATAGAGGGTTTGTTTATTATGCTGAGCCCAGCCACGCCAAACTAATAAGCTTCCTAAGCCGTCATTCGCTTTAAATATAGAAGCTAAGGCAGTAAAACTATGAGGACTGTTATGTTGTCTGCCGCTACGTGTTATTGACCATTGTGCACCAAGGGTTCTTTGCTCTTCAGCAATCCAAGAATTTATTGCTGAAAAGCTGTATGTATACGGACTAGTCCAGCCAGTAGCCACATTTTCGAGAGACATTTGCGGATAAAACATGCCAAACTTTACTTTATGTCGTAAGCCTTTATTCAATGGCGAGTAAGTCAAATAAGCTTCTGTTAAGCCAATGTTTTTTTCACCGTCTGGAGTATAATTACCGACAAGATCGAAACTAATATCGGAAATTAAGTCACCGCTGACTTCTATCACACCTTGCGTTAACATGAACTTATCGTCGTCGTTAAAGCGTAATATACCAACGCCCTCGTCCATCCAACTATTTAACCATGGCTGGTCATAATCAGCTTTAACATAGCCCGCTTCAATTAAGCCTTTGATCTCTATTTCTCGCGCATTCGATGAACAACTTAAGAGCAAAAGTATGACAAATATATTTATAAATCGTTGACTAAGCATTGTTTTTTTCATAATTAACTAACCAAGGTAAAAAGTCATCTGCATGAATAGCTTTACTAATGAAATAACCTTGTGCGGTTTCAACCCCTATTTTATGTAAAATTTCGAGGCTTTGTTTATTTTCAACCCCTTCAGCCACAACACTTAAACCTAAGTTATGCGCTAAGTCGGTGATCGACTTAACAATAATGGCATCTTCATTACTAGATATTAGTTCAAGAACAAAGGATTTATCAATTTTTAGTTCATTTACGGGTGTTCGTTTTAATTGTTCCATTGAAGAGTAACCGGTACCAAAATCATCGATAGAGAGTTGCACTCCCATCTCTTTTAGCTGATTCAAAACGGTTATCGCTTTTTCAGGATCAGACATGATGGCACTTTCTGTAACTTCCAACATCAGCATATTCGGCACGACATTATGTTTGTTAAGGGCTACTTTAACGAAATCTACCAGGTCAGAGTCTGTTAGATCAATAGCAGATATATTGACTGCCATATGGATATGAAAACCATTTTCTTTCAATTTATTATATTGCTTTAAGGCTTCTTCGATAGCCCATTTGGTCAAGTAGCGAATATTACCTGTTTGCTCTGCTAACGGAATAAAGTCATCAGGATAAATAAAGCCATGCTCAGGATGCTGCCAACGTACTAAACATTCAATGCTTTTAACTTGATTGGTCGCAATGTCTATTTGTGGCTGATAATGCAACTGTAAATGACCATTATCGAGTGAGCCGCGTAACTCTGACATTAAATTCAATCGTAATATCGAATGAGTATTTAACTTCTGATTATAAAGTTCATAGCTATTATGTTTGTCTTTA
This sequence comes from Colwellia sp., assembly GCA_013215385.1. Lineage (GTDB taxonomy): Bacteria > Pseudomonadota > Gammaproteobacteria > Enterobacterales > Alteromonadaceae > Colwellia_A. Next base: position 183,780 of record JABSOY010000011.1, on the reverse strand, counting down.
CAAACATATAAAGCGATATCGGCAAATTGCATTAAGCCATCGGCCTTAACAGCGTCTTCTGGGTACATTGCTATCCCCATGCTGGCTGATACATCTAACTGTATGTTATTAATTTCAAAAAACTGCTCGAAAACGTTAATAACAGGCGCCACTAAAAGCTCAATTTCCACTGACTTTTGACAAGGTATTAGCATCGCAAACTCATCACCCTCTAAGTAAGCAACGTAGGCGCCTCGCACTAAACTTTTCTCAAGTCTGGTAGCTATCGCTTGTAACACTTTATCGCCATACTCATGACCTAAAGTATCGTTAACTTCTTTAAAACGATCTATATCCATTAGGATGACGGCAAATTGCAGAGTGGCATCGGCAATGAGTTCATTCATGGTGCGAAGAAAATGATTTCGATTAGGAAGTCCGGTTAAGACGCTATAAAAAGCAAGTTGGTGATTTTCTTTTTCTCGTTGTTGAATAGCACTTTGCATATTGGAAAGTGCAAAAGAAAGTTTATTAACTTCTGAAACACGTGCGTCATGGGTAATTTCGGCGTAATTTCCATACTGAATTTTATGAGCAATATTGACTAAGTTTTTCAATGGTGTCGCAATAGAAATTGAAAACCGAAATGACAGAAAAACGGTGAGCAATATAATAATGCCAATAACGAAAATGAGTTGCGATGCCAAATCGGTAAAGTTGATAAAAGCGAGATCTTTGTCGATAGTAAAAATAGCGCTAAGTTTTTCATTTTCACTTTCATTTATGACAAACTGATAGAGTGCTAAAGACTTACCTTGGAAACTGATATTGTCTCTGTCAGCGCTTGGAATTTCATTAATAAATAGTTGAGAAGCTAGCTTTTTATCTTGCCCATTTAATGCCGGGTAAGTCGATACTTCAACCGTATCATTTAACACTAAGGTCACATCGAAACCTAATATATTTTTTAAGTCATCGCTAATCAATTTTTTGATTTTTATTCCCATGACCAACCATGCCTTAATTTTAGATGAAGATTCAATTAACCTAATTGGCACCGCTCTAACAAGATAAGGTATATTATTTAAGACGAGAATATTAACCCCTGATTGCCTGATTTTTTCAACAGGCCAAGTCGTTAAAGAAGAGGATATGTTACTCACTATAGTTTTAGCATCATTTGAGAGTAGCGCTGAAAAATCGGTTTTTATACGCCGCTGTTGATTGTTCATTGCACTTAATAAAGACTCTGGATCGCTTTCTGCGTCATTAATTAACTGTTTTAAAGTGAAGTCTTTACTAATGGGCGATATACCACGATATAGCGCTCTACTGTGATGACTTAATTTATCAGAGAATACTAATTGAGCAGTCGTAAATTGTTTGTTTATTTGGCTTTCAGAATGTCGATAAGTTTGCTCTAAAGTAACAAATAGTATAATCGATATAGTGATCATCAATAAAAATATAAATCGTATTAATATACGATTTTGTAATGATTTAAAGTTAATAGACATCTAATTCATCGTCTTCGTCGTATGCTGAATATGCTGGTTTCATTGCTTCTTTTAAATTAATCGTTAGCTTATTATCGCTATTAACATCTATTTTTTTGGTGAAATCTTGATCTTCATCTTGGAGTAAAGGATGCCATATTTTTATGTTATATTTTCCTTGTGGAAGTTCAAATTCGATATTGCCTTGTAAATCAGTTTTGCCAAACCAAGGCGTGTCAACAACATAAACATAACCAATCATCCAGTCATGTATATTACAACCTAATGTCACCTCGCCCGTTTGATTAAATAAAAGTGGCGTAGATTGTTTATCGCTATACAACTTTATTTCAAAAGTTTTTGCCGGTGAAAAAGAATAAACATGATGTTTTATTTTATCTGAGTTTGGGAAACTAATTTTTGTTGCTTTATTAACGACTAATATTTTGGGGGAAAATTGACGATTTACTTGATCCATCGTTGCAGTAGGTCTATCAGTTAGTTGAGTTTTATCGAGCATAACTTTATTCACTGACTCTATATAGACCACTATGTTTGTAAGTGGATTTTTTTCCGTATCATTAACCTGAATATTAATATTTTTTGCTTGGCTAGCAAAACAACAGAGCACTATTAAAACGGAAATTATTTTGTACTTAAACGGCCTTGTCATATTGTCATTTTCCAAGTTACTTACTAAATAGAATTATGCTTTTAAATTAACACAGTAAATTATTGTTTCATATGTTTTACCCTAGACGACAAAGTTTATGAAAATCCAAGTTAATTTACTAAATATTTATATTACTCGCTAATAAGACCTTAATACTAAGCTAATTATTTCGCTGATAAAGTTAACTAACAGCTTTTTTTACTATAATGGACTAAGTTATATAACAGGAAACAAATATAAGAGTTTATTGATGAGCGCAGATAAAAATTTATTATTTTTGAACCATGATGTAAATAACCACCTGGGTATTGCTCTGGGGTACTTTGAGCTATTAATACAAAAGAACCCTGAATTACAACAGAGTAGTTATGCATCGCTTGTAACAAAAGGTTTGCTTAGAGCGAGAGACTTATCACACGAGTTCGCTCAAACGTATCAAGATTCAAATAAATTAGACCTAAGTCAAAAAGATTTTGTATTGATTGCAGTTCAAGAACACTTCCTTAAGAATTCAAAACCCGCGTACGAGCAACTAATGGAAATTTATAATATAAAAATCAATTTACAAGTCACTATGATTGATGAACCTAAAAATGCTTATTTGAACCCCGTAGAGCTAGTACGCTTGCGTGAGAATATTGTTAGTAATGCCATTGCGGCCGGTGCCACAGAACTTGATGTACATTTAGAAATGAAAGATACCTATTTAGTGGCGACTTTTACCGATAATGGTAAAGGCATGAACCAAGAGGAATTAGATAAAATAATTTTATTCCAACATGGCGACGGAAAATCACATGGCATAGGCTCTAGAAGTATTGTTGAAGGTGCGAGTAAACATGGTTATTCAATTAGTTATTCATCTATCGAGGGTAAAAGTACAACGATTCGTACTTTAGTGCCATATTATGAGACGTAATTGATCTTGCCCCCATGGCGCTTTTTTTCAGATTCCCCCACCTCAATATATAAAGTAAAGCTTTAACTCACCTACGTATTATCTATCTGATTAAAGCAATATATTTATGAAATATACCGTACGGAGCCAATTAACTTAGAAAGGTATTGGCGGCTTTATGATGGATATAGCTTTGAAAAAGATAATATCATCTTCATAATCTCATCAGTCATTTTTTCGGGTTCAATTATTTCGGGTGTAAATGAAGCTCTGAATAAAGTCATTGCTGGAGTAAGGTCCGTTAACAAATCAAGCTGTGGGTGATCGTCTCCTATTATTCGTGCAATTGCAGATCTAAAATGCTTAACACTAAAACCTTCTTTTACTGCCTCTTCGATCCCTTTATCTGCACGCATAGCAGCAATTAAACCAGGAACAAGATCTGGCTTTTCAAAAGTATTGCTACATTTAACCTTAACTAAGGCTCTTAAGTCTGCGATGGGATCATCAGTCAGCTCAACTACTGTTTTCGGCATTAATTTAATTGCTTCAGCAATTAAAACTTCTTTTTTGGGCCAGCGTCGATAAATAGCCCCGGTACCAGAGCCAGCACGAACAGCTACATCTTGAACTTTGAATTTGTCAAAACCAACCTCAAGTAATAAGCCTATTGCTGCTTGCAAAATTGACTCAGTTCGACTTTCATCACGCTTTCGTCCCCTGATTTTATTAGGACTTTCAGATATATTTTCTTTCATTGCGCAATTCTAACAGAAATAAAATAAGGCGAAACCCTATTTATAGAAACCACCATTTCCGGAAAGATTGATTTCCGAATTAATCTCATTCATAATCTACTCACTTAAATAGTTCAACAGGAAGAAACCTATGACTTTACAATTAACATTTCAATCTACACTTAAATTAGAATTTGCCTTCGGTAAGGTAACTCAGGGTAAAGAGATGCAGCTATATGGGGAATACTTCCCGGCAATAACACCTTTGATTAGGGATTATAGAAGTCAACAAGTGGCTACTTTTTCAGTAGTATCTTCGAATAGTCAAGGAGCTGCACCAGAGATGGGCGCATTTACCCATTGGCCTTCATTTGAAAATTATCAAGGCTTCTACAGCGATCCAGTATTTACCAAAGTGAAAGCTTTGCGTGATGCCTCACTTGATTCGTTATCAGATGGCCATTTTTTTAAGTCGCAGGATAAGGTCATTGAGGTAAACACTGAGACTGACTATGTAATCGTAGTCTCGAAATTTGATTGCTCTGAGATAATAAGCCTTCTTACATTGCCGTTAGATAGCGAAAGCCCTCAGCAGGCATATTCAGGCAAGTTATTGACTATTGCTCTTTGGAATGAGAGCGCAGACAAGCTATTGCAAGCACCAACTACAGAGGCAGAAGTGTTTCGAATTCGTTTTAACAAACCAACTCAATAAAAGGTAGCGTTTATTCTTTTCAGCGTATTATCTACAAATAACGTGTAGATAACAGCCTTGTAAACGGCTAAGTAATACTTGGTTAAAATATGCAGCGAAACCAAGCTAACGGCAACGGCTTGATTTGTTTGCTAAGCGAATTATTTAGCTCGGTGCTTATTATTTTTTGCTGGAGTGATGTATATTAATTGAGCTTTTTCAAGAACATAAATTTTATGCCATTCTGCTTTCTTGATAATACAACTATCGCCAGCGCATAGCCGTAAGCTCTCATTGGGATTTGAATCACTTTCTACTTTGAGCACGCCTGATATCACATAAATAATTTCGTCGCCATCAAAGTGAACCTCTCCACCATGGGGAGGATCGGTTGCCATTGATATAATCCCAACATTAAAGCCTGAAAGGTCACTTGGGATATCATCGCTAAATAAACACGCTGAAATGGTATGGCTGTCACTAATATTAAAAAAGGCATTAGTGACATCTGCTGGGATTAACTTTTTCAATTACACTCCTCACGATTAATAATGCAACATCTATTCAAAAGGAATGGTGACAATCTAATGCTTACAGCTAATGAGAATAGCCAAGTGCATCCTTCCCGTTTCAGCTTGTTTTTAGTTTATTTTACCTACTACTTTTTCTTTGCTATGAATGTTTTATTTATAATACGCCATTCATTTTCGCGTTTGTACATTACAAGGTAGTCAATGTAGTGTGTTTTAGGCGTATCAAAATCAAGCTTTACCATCGCCATTTTGTCATCGACGATGTCAACAGACAGAATATTCGCGACCCATTTATCTTTAGTCGCTTTTTTGAAGTAACCAGAAAACTCTTTTAACGGCACCGTTCTAATGGTTTCTTTTCCTGTTTCTTTGTTAACAGTAATCATTTTTACATGACCAAACTCTACATCAAAAGCCTTAGCAAGCAGCTTCTGGTCTCCGTTCGCTGCCCCATTAAAGTAATTATAGGCTGTTTCGACCACGGCTTGGTATTCTTTACCTGTTACCGATTCAGCATAACTAAGTGTTGATAAAATACAGGTAAAAACCGCAAGCGTCATTGAAAGTAGTTTTGTTTTAATCATACTATTTATTTTCTCTAAGTAAGTGGTGAGTTCCATTGTAAAATTCCAATGGTATGGATGCTCTATTTGAAACCTAAATAATAAAGAAGTAAACCGTTAAAATTGTTACAACTTATGACTATATAACAATCAACCATATTTATATTATTACCCTTATCTAAGCCGTTCACTAAAATCTTTTTGAGAAGTTATTCTATTGTTGTTTTATATATAATCGTTATACTGAATAATTAGTCATTAATTTTTGCTACATTAACTTTCAATCATCATCTTTAACAAATCAAAACTGCGGATAATTATCTTGCTTAATTACTCATCATTTAAAAAAACAGTTTTTATAATAACAATTGTTGCTATTTTATTTTCCAAAATATCGTCTGCTCAAACTGCATCCCCCGATTGCCAAATACCCGTTGTGACTGGTGCGAACAACTGGTACCCCTATTCATACGTAGACGATCAAAATATTCATCAAGGTATTGGTTTTGATGTTGTCGAGCTAATTTTTGCAGATCTCAACATACCGATAAAATATAGATTTGGTTTACCTTGGATTAGAGCTATGGAAGAAGTAAATCAAGGAAGTATTGATATTTTAGTGGCTAACTATTGGACTGAAGACCGAGCTGAAAAATTAGTTATGTCTACAGAAATAGCACGTGAAAGTTTAAATATTTTTACGTTAAAAACAAAGCCATTTGTCTTCAAAAAATGGGACGATCTCAAAAAACAACGTGGCGCTATGCCCAGAGGTATGGCCTTAGGAGAAACATTTAAAAAATACAGCCAGGATATTGATTTAATAGAAGTGAATACTCACCAGCAAATATTTAAAATGTTAAATAAAGAGCGTGTAGATTATGTGTTATTAGCACAATACTCTGCTCAGCCCAATTTAATACAAAAAGAAAATGAAAATGTTGTTATGCAAAACACGCCTGTTAATTATTACTCTGTGCGTATTTCATTTTCGAAGAACTCATCTTGTCTCCACTTATTTAATCAATTTGAACAAGCCTTAGCAGAACGGATTAATGATGGCTCTGTAGCCAAAATAATTTCGACTTACATTAGTAATTAAAGTCATTATTACCGTTAAATTAACAAGCTAGTTTAACGTATTTACAAAACCTACCATGATATCTAGTCCGTTAAGTAAATGATTATTCACTGAATATCCAAAAATTGTTTGCCCGATTAAGATGACAACCAAGAACAATTTAAGGGGCAAGCGGCGACAGATAATTTATCCTATAACCTAACACCATACGTTAATGTGCAGGGTGAAATAACATTTGCACTATTAAGAGGGTGCAGTTCTGTAATATCGATATGGCTGACTTGATCAATTTTTTTACTTTTTTTAATTTCAAAATAAACGTTAAGGTAAGGTTCTAATTTCTCTAATAAAATATACGGGTATTTTGTTAACGACCATTTTCCTGATACAGATATTTCACCTTTTTTGCTATACAGGAATTCACCATTCTTTTTCAAATTTAACTCAATATATGTATCGCAGTTTAATGACTTATATTGATTGGCAATATCTTTAATATTCTTGCCATCATTTGGTACAACCTCATTAGGTACAATATATAAACCCATGGTGTTTTTTGTATACCAGTGATTAGAAACGACTAATGAACTTATATTTTTTATATCGTAGCCAAGGCCTGAAAGTGTATCTTCCACGTCATCTACAGCGGATATTTCTGTTAAGAATGGAGAATATAAAATGGTTGTTGAAAGTATATCAGTTGGATATAAATGCTCATTAAATTCAACATTAAACCCTTTTTCTTCTAATTTACTTTTAATTTTTTTTGATTCGGCTTCATTAAGGTAAGTTTTGTTCACATGCACTGTAGTTGTAGAACACGATAGCATTGTAATTAAACAAAATAATATAACCATATATTGAAATACTGACTGTACCTGTGCCACTTATAATTCCTTTTATTTTATACGTACAACTCGAATAGACCTTAATACTTTCAAATAATTACGTCAACAAAACTCACATAATTGATAGTTATATTGATTGATTTCATAGCAAAAAGCTAGCAAGCGTACCGCTGTCATCACTAGCGATTAACCACAGAAAAGTATTCTAACCTTTAACTCATTACCATGAGAAATTTCTGATAATAATCCCAATCCATTAAAGTTGAACTTCACTTCCTATGATTTTTAAGGGATCGCTAAAGGGAAACCTATAAACAATAATTCGGCTAACTTATAGCGAGTAATACCTCCCCTATGCACTAACCCGCTTTTTATCTAACCAAAACGCAATCATTGCAAAAACCAAATAAGCGATAAGAGCTGATATAGCTGTGCTAAAGGTAGTATCTTCAGGGGGCAGTGGACCAAAAATATTAATAACGTTAATCCCCAATAACAAGACAACGAACAGTGTCATACCATATTTAGAAACAACCGTATCATTGATACCAGACTTATAAGTTGACTTTAAATACATACACAAACCGCCTACGAGCAGTATTGCCTCCAATATATAAGTCAGCAACGCATTATTCCATAAACCTAAACCATAAAGATGTGTGTTATCTATAAATAATGGTAAGTCTGGCGTATGTACCACTAAATCCAAGCACCAGTGAGAAATAACAGCTATAGCGACCGCCATAGTTACGGTAATTTTTTCACTCTGTTGTTTTTCTTTTTTCATCAATAATTTTAAAAGAAAATAAATAGCTACAGACCAGAATAAAACGGCAAGCAAACTATGGCTATATGGCATATATTCCAACTGAAAATGTGTAGATTCGGTATAGTTCTCAATGAGACTAAAACTTTCTATGCCAAGTAGGGTTAACGAGAAAAACAAGAGATCGACGAACTGAACCCCAATAAATAATAGACCTAAAGATGCTTTTTTCTGAGTGGTTTTAAGTGCAAAACTTAACGCATAGTGACCTATAAACATAATAATACCTTCCTGCAATGGTTAGCTTTTATGAACCAATCAACCTCATTAATACGTATCAATAGCAACGTTGTGGCATTGGTTCTTAGTAGATGATGAACCCAGTATACTTAACGTAAATTAAGAACGAATAGCCAAAAGGCACCTGTCGCTATTCAAATATGAATAGCGTATGCTAGTTTATTATTACGTCTAGATTATAGAGTGAAATAAATGAATAATTTGTCTTGGGATCTTATCCAAATTTTTTCTGCCGTCGCAAAGTTAGGCAGCTTATCAAAAGCAGCTAAAGCACTAAATACTTCGCAACCGACATTAAGTCGTCAAATAGCCTTATTAGAAAAAAAATTGCAAATAAGCCTTTTTGAACGCAGTACTCAGGGACTAAAGATCACCGATTTAGGGGCTAAATTAATAGAAAGTAGCGACAAGATGCAACTAGCGTCAGAACACTTCTTGCGAACTGCTTCTGGCTCGACATTATCATTAGCGGGCAATGTCAGAATCAGCGCTAACGAGGTTATTGGGCTTTATTACTTACCAGAGGCAATAACTAAATTTAATCAACGCTACCCCGAAATTCAAGTTGAAATAGATATATCGAATCAATCAACAAGTTTGCATAAAAGAGATGCTGACATTGCTTTGAGAATGTTTAGACCCACTCAACCAGAGTTAATTGCTAAACGATTACCGAACATTGAACTTAATTTTGTTGCCAGTACTGATTATTTACAAAGACATGGGCAACCAAAGAGTTTACAAGAAATTGATCAACATACTTTAATAGGGTACGACAAAGACTCTCAATTTATAAAAGCGATAAAACAACTGGGTTTTCCCGTTTCACAAAAGGACTTTTATTTAAAAACAGACTTCTTGCCTCTACAAATAGAACTAGCAAGAAAAGGGGCTGGCATTACAATTACTCATAAGCATCTCATAAAGCAGTGGGATGAATTAAATGAAATAATGACGGATATTACCTTACCTAATTTAGAGTTTTGGTTGGTATGCCATGCTGACGTTCAACATAACCGTAGAATAAGAGTTTTAATGACTTTTTTAACAACTTACATGGAAGAGCTGCTCTGCTAGCTAAACTCTAATTAAGACCTACCGTTAATATCCGCCAAGTCAATAATAACAATTTAGCTTGATAATCATTGGCTCATTAATCATTTTGGATATCAAAAATATTGAAATAATATAAAATTTGTCGATCAGTATTATTGCAAATTAGTATTAAAATCTGGCTAGAATCAAGATGTATGGCCAACGACTATTTTCCTCTTTGGTCGCCAGCATACGCTTATTGTGCTGTTCTTTGTTCTGCTAAACTCAAGCGTTTATGGGAACTAAAAACATATTGTTTTGAGTTTTTACAAATTAAATAAGCATCCATTTCTACTGTAAAAAAAGATGAAGGGAAAATCTCTAAAATACCAAATTCACCTAAATTTGCTGATAAAAGTGCAATTTTTCCATTTGCCGTTAAGCTTTTATCAAAATCACGAAGGTCACCATCGACATAGAGTTTGGCTCCATGAAGCCACGAATTAGTAATTTTAACTTTATGACCTTTAACATTAAATTCGAATTCTTTTCTCATTTGAAAACTCCATATTATGAAACGTGTAACGATAATATCATCAGCTAAAATAGCTAACAATACTTTGCGAATAACGAACACAGCCAGCTGTTTGTGTCTGTATTGAATAAAGGGCTATACGCCAACCTGACGTTATTTAATTCCTGCTATGTGGCATAAAAATCCTTTATCCCTTCATATCCCGCACACATTTAATAGCTTGTTATGTATTTTCACTCTGGCATTTCCAACAGACTTCAAAAGAAGCATCATTCTCTTCAGCACAACTCTTACAGATCCAATCAAGTGTATTGTCATTTTTTTGTGAAGAATTAACGATTTCCATAACATGATCAAAGTCGTTATCATTAACAACCCAAATCTCAGGCCAAGTATCAAAAGCCGATATTTCTCCCACAGCCCCTTGTGCATATTCATTCTTGATAAATACGTCTATTTCCTGAGCCTCAATAATATTTTTCATATTGCTAACAAGTAAGCTAATTTCGTTGGTATAAACTTTTTTCATAATTGATTACCTATATTTGATTGCTCAGAAGACCGAAACCATAGGTTAAGGATTATTTGGCTGTAATGAAGAACTAAGCGGAACCCAGCCAACAGTTAAGTGTTCGATTTATCCTTTCAAAGTAATAGTCTCTGAATTTTATTTTTTATTACAAAAGTGACAACTTAATTTTAGAAATAGTTTTATTACTGAACATTTTACGGCCCAATAAGATGGCTTTTTTTTGAATAAAGTATGGTAACAATACATAAACTAGAACTAATCAGCATTCTTTGTTTATTAACCATTAAAGACTTGTTTATGCTGAATGGGTATTGCATTTAAAAGAAAAAATTGTAGCACTTGATAATGCAGGTATAACTTAACTTTCGTGGGTCTTAGCAGTATTAATTACTCGTACTTAACCAATGATTAATTTTCTCTTGAAGTAACTTAGAATTTATAGGTTTAGCAAGATAGTCATTCATGCCCGATGCCAAACATCTTTCTTTATCACCTTTCATCGTATTGGCTGTCATAGCAATAATAGGAATCGTTGAAACAACTGAGCTATTCATATTTTTTCTAATATGTTCAGTAGCTGCATAACCGTCCATTTCTGGCATTTGACAATCCATTAAAATAAGTTGATAGGGATCATCTACACTTTGTTTATCTAAAAGTTCTATCGCATTTATACCGTTTACAGCGATATCAACAGAATGACCAAATTTATTTAATATACCTAAAGCAACTTGTTGGTTAATTCGATTATCTTCAACCAATAATATTTTAGCAACCGGTGTCTTTATTACTTCTTGTAAGCTTGCAATATAGTGACGAGTTACCAAAGGAACCGTACTTTTCAATACCTGGTCGTTATCAATAATAACTTCCATTGTATTAAGCAAATCCTTAATCACCACAGGTTTTAGTAGGTAAGCTGAAAAACCTAATTTTGAAAAATGCTGAGCATCGCCACGCTGTCCCATTGAGGTAAGCATAATTAATTTAAGACTATCAAATGATTTGATTTTTCTAATTTCAGCACATAATGTATCGCCGGACATTTTAGGCATTTGCATATCAATAATGACCATAGAAAAGTAATGACTATCATATTGGTCTAGTAAAATTAATGCCTCATTGCCACTCTCTGCTTGAACCACTTCTAAGCCAAATATACAAAGTTGTTTGCTGAGCACTTCAAGATTGGTATGGTTATCATCAACAATCAATACTTTTATACCCTTTAAGCTAATATTAGGCTGACTTAACGGTTTTTCTGTACTTGGTTTTAATTGAATATTAAAGCTGAATCTACTTCCTTGACCAAAAACACTGCTAACCGAAATGCTCCCTTCCATTAATTCACATAATTGTTTAACAATAGACAAGCCTAATCCTGTGCCGCCGTATTCTCGTGTTGTCGATACATCTACCTGAGTAAAAGCGTCAAAAAGTGTTGAGCACTTATCAGCAGGTATACCTATACCGGTATCTATAATGCTGACTGTTAAGGTTATATTGCCACTGTCATCTAATATGGTCTGTGCTTTAACAATTATCTCGCCCTCTTGGGTAAACTTCACAGCATTGCCAACTAAGTTAGTAATAATTTGTCTTAATCTACCAGGGTCTCCGATGACCATTTGATGCTCAATACCTGTAACATCAAGAATAATCTCTAATTGTTTTTCTTTGCTTTTCATTGATAATGATTGCACCAAATCACTTAAATTACTGAGCAAGTCATAATCAATTAATTCAACGACTAGTTTGCCGGCTTCTATTTTTGAAAAGTCTAAAATATCATTAAGAATATGAAGTAATGTATCTGCACTTGATTCAGCCAGCCGAGTAAAATGAACCTGTTCTTGAGTTTGATTAGTTGTTGATAATAAATTCAACATACCTAACACACCGTTCATTGGTGTTCTAATTTCATGGCTCATATTAGCCAAAAAACGTGACTTAGTTCGATTGGCTAATTCAGCTTTTAGCTGTTGTTTTTTATTTTCATCTGCTAATTTTTTTAGCATTAATTCTTTTTTTACTGAGCTAGAAACATCATGGATCAGAATTTCGCACAAACTTTCGTCTTGGCAAGTATTGATGTTTTTAATAGATATTTGTTGTTGTATACGATAGTTATTATCGCCAATATGCCTTTTTTTAAATAAAGCTAATGGTGTAGGATTGAAAGTATTGGACAGTTTAGTGGGCAAGCCTAAAGTTAGCGCTTCAGTGCATGCATCACTTAAGCGAGAATCTCTGAATCCTTCTAAAACATCGCCAATGTTACAACCGAGCCCTTTATTATCGGATAGAGCAGAATGATCTTTTATCCATTGATTGTAAAAAACAATATGCTGTTTTTGATCAACAAGAATAACACCAAGAGAAAGATCATTCAGAGAATGAAATAGAATATCTTTTGGAATATTATCCATTGTAAGCGTTAGCCTTCATTTTTATGAGAAATGCCAAAAACAAATTTCCTAACTGACTCTTGAAAAACTTCTAACGAAGTAATATCCATAATAAAAGAGATAAAACCTTCAATGTTCTCATGTGGTAATGTGAATTTAACTTTTATGTATAAAGACCAATCATTTTCACTGCTATAAACATAGACTTTATTAATATCTCCCTGAATAAACTCTGGCATTTCAATTTTTATAGATGATTTAAGGAAGTTAATGACAGTGCCAAAGCATGCATTGAGAATCACATTACCAATTTCAACTAATGAATCTTGCTCTAGTTCCGACAAAGCCTCAGCAGGAAATTTATTACCAAGTAAAGTACTCACTAATTGCAAGCCACTTTCTTTGCTAAACATTAATAATGCTTGCCCTTTAAAATCGCCATCAAAACGCTGGGTTACTGCACTTATTTCAATATCGCTAGCGAAGTTTAGTTTAGCCTTAGCCGTTTTGTTAGGTACAATTTCTATTTGAGGAATAGTTAAATCGACAGGTTGGGAAACCATCTTATTAAGGGCGTTAGCCGCTCTACCAATACCTATATTAAATATTTCGGTCAGGGCATCAATTTCTAGAGGAGATAATTTATCCTTCATGTCACGTCCTAACTATTTAAAAAAAGGCTAATGTCGTCTTCGTTAATTGGTTTATTTAAAAAAGTGACTCCTGCTTGAATAGCCTGTTGCTTGATTTCATCTTGAATATTTGCAGTTAACAAAGCTCGTTTAGGAATTGAAATAACCTGTTCTAACGCAGCAATTAGTTCTAACCCTGTCATACCGGGCATATTGTAATCAAAAAGTGCAATGTCAATTTCACTTTCTGCTGTTATCTGGCTTAGGCATTGATCTCCTCCCGCTGCTTCAACAATGGTTACCTCAGGTATTTGAGATTTAATAATCTCTTTAACCATCATTCGAGAAACAATACTGTCATCCACAATTAATACGACTTTACTCATTTAAATATCCTATTATTTTTTATATTATTCCTATTAGAAAAGCATATGAATGAATTTGTTTATTAGCAAGCTAATGCGTTGAAATATTATAATAATGGTAAGGAAGGAAAATATCTGTATAAAATGGCCTAACCAAAACAGCCTAGCAACCTAACCTTCTCTTAGTCTTAGATAAATAGAACTTGAATTTGGTTAAGCGGCTAAACGTATAAACCTAAACTGAGTTGTTATTAACGATGTTTACCGTTTTTATTTTTCATACCGACGACTTTTCTCGCTATCGCAAGTAGTTTAGGCGAAATGTCATCAGCCCCGTCTTTTATTAATTTACTGACATCACCAGATGAAAATAATGAGCCTCGCTCAGACTTTACGCCTAACGATCTGACATAATCTTTCGTTTTCCCGGTGCTAGCCGTATCAATATATTTAAAAATAACTTGTTCATTAAAGCTCTGTGGCTCTTGTTTTAAGATAGTAACTTTATCGGTAAGTGATGCTATTTCTGATTCAAACGTTTCAATTAACTCGGCAATACTTGAATATGGTTTCATTACGTTATTTAGCTCTTATTAGGTTATTTAGGTTAAAAGGCAGTTACTCTACAGTATAAGCAAATCAGTATTACCCGCATGCTCTATTCGCTATTATATAACGAATATAAATGACTAAATAGCCAAGATTATCAAGGCCGGTATGTATTGTCTGGGAATATAAATTTATATTGAGAAAAGATTATAAATAACATGAATAAAAATCAATGTATTTCAGTGACTTAATCTTATAAATATAAGGATGGCGCTTGTTAAAAATGTAAGTAGGTAATAAACGAACTAGACTCTGTATAAATCATAATTGCGTAAATTTACTTTATCATCGAGAGATATAACTCGTTCGGTAAATCAAGACATCATAATTTTCATTTATAAAATTAAATTTTTCGTTATCCTAATGATAAATATTTCTGGAGAGCCATTTTCTAAACCAACAATGATGCCGAACATTGTTGGTTTAGACAAAGTAAATAGTTAATTTATTTGGTCAGCTCAGTCATTAACCACATCAACATTAAAGTAATGTTGAACACACTTTTGGTAGTCACCTGCTTGCAGTGCAAAATGGCGTGTTTGATAACCAACAAGTTTACAGGAAAATGATTTTCCCTCGGGCATATCTGGGTAGTATGCCCAGTCTTGATCCCAGTAAATTTCTAGTGCCCCAGCGCCTTCTGTGTCAAAGCTTTTTTGGTCTTTACAACCAAGCTCTTCATTATTTTTGATCTCTACACCTAGCTCTGCCGCATGAGCTTGATAATAGCTCACTCGATTAACTGATTGAGGTTTTTCATAACCATGACCACACTCAATCCCGCCATTAATCACATTGGTAGTAGCACCAAAACCTGGTTTAATACCTAACGATGTATCATGCTCATTAGGCTGCCAAGTCCCATCAATAACATGCAGCATGCTTGGTTTAGGTGATGCTGGATACACATAGAAAAACACTGCAGATGCAATATTCAACCATGTTTCGGCCACTCTATCAGGTTCAGTTAATAACACCGAAACATCACCATACATTGCTTGAGAAAAAGGACCATAATTGTAGTTATAACTTAACTGTTTAGCGCCGCGTCCGTAATATTTTTTAAAACTGCCATCAGCGTTTTTACCGCAAGGCCATTGCTGCCCTTGCCATTGATCAGGTGCACACTCTGCGTTATAGGTACATGAAGTCCCATCTACTTTACAGCCCGCTTCTCTTACATAAACTAAGCCTTGACGCCATTCCTCAATTGTTGAATTGTTATCATG
The DNA here is from genome assembly GCA_013215385.1 of Colwellia sp. Taxonomy (GTDB): domain Bacteria; phylum Pseudomonadota; class Gammaproteobacteria; order Enterobacterales; family Alteromonadaceae; genus Colwellia_A. The sequence goes on along the minus strand of JABSOY010000011.1, from coordinate 167,867 downwards.
ACCTCCTGTCTCTTGGGTAAAGTGAGCAAACATAGTCGCCAGTGACTTTCGGCAAATCGCGTCGCTATTTCTTGTGTCGGTATAGGTTTGGCAAATACTAGTGAATTTAGCTATGGCTTGTAGAAACCTTTGATATGTATATGAAGCATGACGCATAGGAAAGATAGCATTCCATAAGTTTTCAGGTAATATTTGCTCTACTCGTAATACGTTCTCTGGATTGCTAACGTTTCCAGCGACGACTTTTTCAACGATATCATTGCCACGTGTAGTGATAGAGGTTTTAACTTGCTGAAATAATACCGAGCTAGTTAGTTTGGTCTCAGCGGCATCGATATTACTTTTTAATAAAGTATAGCTGCCGTCGGGGTTTTTAACGGGTCCGGTATCTGTAGGAGGATCTGTATCTGGTGTACAAATCCCTGATTGTCCTTGCTCACACCCTTTCACAAATAACCAAGGACCCGATGAGTTATCTTTACTGGGTTCATCACCCTGAGTCCACCATTTAGCCTTAAAGACCGAGGCAGCATAGACAATTTGTTCACCAGCTACATAAACATTATTTACTCGCCAAGTTGTTAAATCAGGATCTGTTGGGTCTGTTGGATCTGTTGGATCTGTTGGATCTGTTGGATCTGTTGGATCTGTTGGATCTGTTGGGCAAGGATATGTTGTACCACCCTCGATACAATTGATAAATTCCCACTCATTTGAGCTAGAAGGCACATTGCCTTTAGTCCACCACTTAGCTTTAAAGACAGCGCTGTCATATTCAGCCAACATTCCGCCTGTATAAACACTAGTTTTCTGCCAAAGTTCAGCGGCACTAACATACTGGCAGCTTAATGATGTTATTAATAATAAAGCGCTGTTTAGTAACTTGTGATGGCTTATTCGTATTTTCATTATTATTCCTTCTCTTTAGGTAAATGAATCATTTTTATTATTGAATGTTTTTTGTACAGCAATAATGCACTTTTATTACAACAATATTAACCTTTTATTAACATTTACCAGTAAGTAATTGATATCACAAATCATATAGTTAATTTTAATTAATGAATTAGTCGGCGTTTCCAAACGAGCATCATAATTACTTGGCCATAACTTTAATAAATCACAGTCAGTGAGCTAATATGCTCGGGTTAGCTTTAAATTTACTCAGTGTATAACGTCATAAATAATGAGACATTTATTTACTTTTACTAAAGGAGCATGAGAATAAAAATGATATGGATTATGCTATTCGCAATAAATCTCATGGTTTTTTATTAAATGAAGATGAGCGTTTTTTTTCATTAGTAGCACAACTTAATGAAAGGCAAGGTTATCGGTTTATTATGCACCGATATTACCAAGACAATATTACATTGGCTCAGGGCTATTTATGGAGAGCTCAAATAAATAAAAAATTATCTGTCTTTATTTCAGTACTAAAAAGCTAGAGGAATAAGAATATTTATCGTATATATTGAGTGTGTATTGAGTAGATAGAGTCGCTTTTAAAAAAAGTTATTCTTCAATCTAAAATAGCAAAAACCACCTGTGATGAAGATAATACATAATAAAAAAATTCAAATTAATCAAATTAATCAAATACCTTAATCATAATAAATTAAATACCGTTAAATTTCCTGACCATTAGCGCAATTTTTCTGGTATGAGTAAAGCGACTAATTTATGGTTAGATTTTTTTAAAAGCGAATTGTTGATACCACTCCACTTCACTGATCAAATCTTTCGTCGATTCTAATTGGTCGATAAAGGTTAAGCCATTTAAATGGTCTAATTCATGCTGAAAAATACGGGCAATAAAGCCCGTAAATTCTTTTAGCTGCTCTTGACCTTGTTGGTCGAAATAACGTACCTTTATCTGACTATGTCTTGGTACCAAACCGCGCATACTAGGCACACTTAAACAACCTTCCCAGCCTTTTATTTTATCACTAGAGTAATGTAATATTTCAGGATTAATAATGGCTGTTGGTGGCATAAATGGCGCGTCGGGGTAACGTTCATTGGGTTTAGAGCACATAATAAAAATGCGCACACTGTGATTAATTTGTGGTGCGGCAATACCGACACCACCAGCTTGTGAGACCGTCGACATCATTTCACTAATGAGTTGCTGACATTCCTCTGCAAGTATATTTTCAACCTCAGCCGCTATTTTTCTTAATACAGCATTGCCCAATTGAACAATAGCATATGGTTCGCTTTTAATTTTCTTCATCTCGTTTTAGTCTTTGGTCTTAATTGTCACTTCTATATTTTTACTGGCACCCGCAAACCATGTTTGCACGTAGATAGAGCCTAAAACAGGTGGCATACCGTTTTCAGGTACTTCTTTATATCGAACACTGTTTTTATTGTTTTTTTCAAATTCGAATTTAATTACTTTCTCAGACATAAGCCATTCAACCTTTATTTATCGTTTCACCTGCATTGTATAAGCGCTCGTCAATTAATTCTAGTGCTCTGCGCTGAGTTGAAAGCTAACATTTTTCAGAGCCGCTTGGTTTTGAGGAAAAGCAAACTTATCATTTTTAAGACAAGCTCATCTGCTTATGGCTCATTTTAAACATTGTGCATAGTCACAATTATCATAAATAGATATTTCATTTTTTAAATTTTCTTTAATAACGCTCTTGTTGACGGTACCCTGCACTCACTATTGATATATAAACAAGTATTCGCTTGTGAGAACCCGCTATTGAATGCCGACATAAAAGTTAATTTTCTTAACAATATTGACAAAATAAGTACTAGTGATTGGCAAACGTTAAATAACTCGTCTTGCCCTTTTCTTTGTTATGATTTTTTTAATGCCCTTGAAAAAAGCCAGTCGGTAAGTGCCAAACAAGGTTGGCAGCCTCATCATTTAATTACAACCTTTAACAATAAAGTGACGGCTGTTATGCCGATGTATCTGAAAAGCCACTCTTGGGGCGAGTATGTTTTTGACTGGGATTGGGCTGATGCTTTTAAACGTAATGGCATAGATTATTACCCTAAATTAGTTGCCACTATCCCTTTTACACCGGTTAGTAGTGATAAATTACTCTCTTCACAACTGAAAATGCATGAGTTATTCGAACCATTAATTGAGCATTGCTACCAAGAAAATATTAATAGCTGGCATATATTGTATTGTGATGAAATAAAGACCGATTTACCCGAGGATATTTATCAACGTAATACCGTTCAATTTCATTGGTTTAATCGTGATTATAAAACATTTGATGATTATCTAAGTACCTTTACTTCACGTAAAAGAAAAAACACCCGTAAAGAAAGACTGTCGATTATTGAGCAAGATATTAATATTCGGCAGTTAAAGAATAGTGAGATCAGCCAACAAGACCTCGATTTTTTTTATTTAACCTACCAGCTCACTTATTTAAAAAGAGGTCATCAACCTCACTTGAGTTATGAATTCTTTAAGCAATTATTAGCTAACATGAGCGATAATATTCTCTTGCTCATTGCTAGTCATGAGCAAGAAGATATTGCTTGTGCATTATTTTTTTACGATGACTCTCAACTATATGGCCGGTATTGGGGTTGCACTAAAAAAGTTAATAACCTACATTTTGAGCTTTGTTATTATCGAGGTATCGAATTTTGCATTCAAAACAAACTACAAAGCTTTAATCCTGGCACCCAAGGTGAACACAAAATTCAAAGGGGCTTCGAACCAGTATTAACACACTCTTACCACTGGATAAAACATCCGCATTTTAAAGCGGCTATTAAAAGCTTTTGTCAACAAGAGCAAGCGCATATGCTAACGTATCAAGAACAATGCCAGCAGTTATTACCGTTCAAAAAAATAGATTAACTAACATAAGAAAATATGATGAATAGACCTTTCTCCCAAGCATGTGAAAATAATAAGCGACCGATTTTAAACATTTTGACAAAAGTTTTCTCAAAAAATAATCATGTTTTAGAGATTGGTTCTGGAACAGGACAACATGCAGCCTTCTTCGGCCAGCACTTACCCCAGCTAACTTGGCAAACCAGTGATTTGTTGATAAATCATCCCGGTATTAACATCTGGTTAGATGAAGTTGCTTTGGCTAATGTGCAAAGACCTCTTGAGCTAGACTTAAATAAACCTTGGCCAATGTCGAGCAACAATCTGCCTCTTGATGCGCTATTTACCGCCAATACTCTTCATATTATAAGTTGGCCATTAGTGGTTAAGTTTTTTACAGGGATCGCAGAAAACTTAACGGCAGGAGCGAATATTTGTATATACGGCCCCTTTAATTATCAAGGTAAATACACCAGCGAAAGCAACGCTAATTTTGATATTTGGCTTAAAGACAGAGATATCAATAGTGGTATCCGTGACATAGAAGCAGTATTATTATTGGCAAATTCAGCGGGCCTTCATTTAATTGACGATCATCTTATGCCGGCCAATAATCGCCTATTGGTATTTTCAAAAAAATAAGAGTTTAGCCTATGCGCTTTACTGATTTAACATTCGCATGTTAAGTCAGATTTATATCTTATAGGGAACAGCTAAATTTTATTATTTATGGTGAATAACACCTACTAATAATCATTTTCCGATATACGTCAACAGTAAATATTTATCACTAAAAATAGATAATCAAACCTAAACCTTTACGGTTGATAAAATAAACCGATAAATTTTCTTCTCCTAACAGCAAATTTAATACTATTTACTCTTGTTAAGCTCAAGCAACTATTTACAGTTAATGATCTTTACGTCAGTATCTTATGTTACTAATTTTTTTCATGTCGGTTAACCTCTGATGTAAAATGTTTAGTGAACATATGCTCTTTTTCGAGAGCCCTATCAATTTACACGGAAGTTATTATGTTATTTAAAAAGTATTTACCCACAAACCTATTACTCATAGGTTTAGTATTTATTACCCCTATTGAAGCTCAAGCCAATGACAAGAATGAATTAAAACGCAAAACACCATTAGAAAAAGCGTTAAGACACTTATCTACTTACCAAGAACTTCAGCAAAAATTGAATAAAATAGCGCAATATTCAAAACACCCTATAAGTATCGGCCCTTTAATTGAGAACTATGATAATAACGGCTTAATAAACATTGATGGTAATCTCCCCCTTTCGTTAAATATTAATTATACAATTTGTGATAAAAGTCTGACTGAACCCAGTATCCGTGAGGCGGTAATTTGCACGATCAACGACGGCGGCCGTGGCAATACCGATAGCAGTAAAATCGGCAAGTCGACGCAAGGTAGAGACTTACTTGCCGTTAGAATGGGTAATACTAATGGTACTAAAGTCATGATCATCACCCAACAACACGGTAACGAAGTCGCCAGCACAGAAGCTGCGTTGAAAGTGATTAAGCGCTTAAGTAAAGCTAAAAGAAGAAAGTTAAAAAACGTACTAGAAAAATTAGATTTATTAATACTGGTTCGTGCAAACCCTGACGGCGGTGAGCCAGACATAAATAACTGTGCCACTGACCCACAAACAGGTACGGTGATCACTGAAAACTGTGCATTAATCAGACACAATGTTGATCCAAGCGCAGGCGGCGGATTTTTATCCAATAGTGAAGTAGATTTTGCCGGTGTTGTCGGTCGTGGTTATGACCTTAATAGGTATCATCATGTCGATTTAAATCACCCTATCCGCCCGGTAGAAACGCAAGCAATTGTTGCTGCTGCGTTAGCATTTCAGCCCGATGTTGTTATCGACCTGCACGGAGATCTTCATAAAAGTGATTGTACTATAGACTACAGCAGCATTAACCCAGGACAAGTGTTAGGGCAATTACCTACTGCTAATTGTATTACCCCTGAGTTAAAAAGCGATGCTAGGCTTCTTAGCCCTTTTGCTGATGCTCAGCCAGGTTCTGAACAAGAATTTCTAGTACAAAGTTTATCTGCCAGCGTTATGCGTAAAATTGATCGCCGATTTCGTGGCTCTGTCGGTCGTTTTTCACAAATTCAGTCAGGTGGAGGAAATATTAGTTCTGGCGTAACTTCCGCTTATCAATTGATTGGTGCTGGTGCTACTGGATGGGAAACCGTTAATTTTGATGTAGAAATGCGCGCCGATGTTATTGCTATAGTTAACGGTCAGCCAGTTATTGGCTTTATTACTGGCCTGCCTGATCCCGCCCTTTTAAAAAAGCAGATTAAAATTAACCGCGTTGCATTAATGCATGCTTTAAAAACGCTCGCCTATTATCATGATCAAACACCAACCAACGGTAGTAATTTTTGTGACTTCCCTTTAGCAAGTGGTCTTATTGCCAATTTACCGCCAAAATACTGGGGTGACTCAGCGACCGAAGGCACGGTAATGGTACCTATGTCGCCAGAAATTGGGCTGCCACTATATATCAGCGGTAATTGCCCTGATAACCCAGTCAATTAAAGCCTTGTACAAATCGAAAAAGCCAGCACTCGCTGGCTTTTTTATAAGAAAAATAAATATAAAAGATAAACTGAAAGTTAAGTTAATACTATCCCAGCTTTATTACCATTTAGCTAAGAGCTTATTGATGTCATTCTTTGGCGTCTTCGATAGCTTTTGTATTAATTTAAAAGGAACAAATTCATGGCTAATACGCTCGCTAAGATCATCAAGCATCGTTAACCATAATTTTGCGGTCATCTCAGCATCATATAATGCCCGATGAAATGCACCATCAGCTGGAATATTTTTATAACTAATGAGTGTGCCCAGTTTATGATTAGGTGCTGCGATGTTAATTCTTCGTGACACCAATAGTGAACAAATGAATTGACCCGAATAGGTTCTGGAAATGCTATTAAGCTCTGCGTCCAAAAACTTTTTATCGAAAGATGCATTATGGGCAAGCAAGTTATCGTCGCCAATAAAATCAGCAAATCGCTGCATCACTTCTTCACAAGGCTCCGCTTTAGCAAGCATCTGATTAGATATTCCCGTGTATCGCTCAATAAAGTTATTGATACGAAAACCTGGGGTCATCAATGATTGAAATTTATCGGTAACCTGACCATTTTCAATTCTAACGGCACCTATTTCTATGGCTCTGTCGCCATTATTTGGTGATAGTCCTGTGGTTTCAAAATCAAGTACCACTAACGAATTCGCATTTTCATGCATCTATATTAACCCTCAAAATTAACGCTAGGCTGATTTTAACGACTCTATTTAAAAATGAAAGCAATCTTTACTCCTAAGATATTTAAATTATCCTTTTCAACAATAAACTTAACGCCTGCACTGTATAAAAACACAGTGAGATTTAACGTAATGAAAGTTATTCCTATTTATATAGAAGCAGGTATTTCAGGGTTTGAGTCACCAGCAGCCGAATATAAAGAGCTTGGTTTATCGTTAGACCAATTACTTATTCGACACCCTAATGCGACATTTATTGGTCAAGCGTCAGGACAGTCAACAAATTTAAGCGATTGTCCTTGTTAATTATTCTATTTCAACAAACAGAACTCTCAGATAATTAAAGGTTAAATTGACTACTTACATAGTGGTAATTAATTGTTTACAAAATGACGATTAAATTATTTACATAATAACAATTAATCACATACATCATTATTACCCTCTGTTTACATAATAATAACAGTTAAGTAGGGTATCTTATCCTACATAATTGTATGTAGGATAAGATATAAGGATATATGTAATGTTAAAAATGTTAAAAATAATAATAACGGCCTCTTTCACCATTTTAATGAGCCTTTCTGCTGCTGCCGCTGATGGTGAAAAGACGAACTGCCGTATGGAGAGTAGTGGTAATGTTGCTATTTATGGAGGTTATGCAAGCTGTTATGCTAATGGAGTTAGGTTATCTAAATATTTTAGTAATACACCCGCTTTTTCACAGATAATCCGTGAATATCGGAATGGAACATATTTACAATGCCAGGCGAACATTCCTTTCTCTCATTATGAAACGGTTACTAGGGAAGTTTGTGATTACAAGCCTACAGGAAGTTTTCGTTTAGATCATCATGGTTATTCAACTAGCTTTTATTTAAATCCTAAGGATTCCGATGGTTCTGTTGTTAGTTCTAAAATTTGGTTAGACAATGTTTTATTATCTGCCGGATATGGAACAGTGCATGACTACTACGGTCAAAACTCTTACATGTTAAAAGCCGAAATAGTCGATAATGACGGACATAAAACAACAATTTACAAATCATTTCAAGTTCAAAGTATGCGTGATAAATGTGGTGGTGCGGGTTATTGCTAAGTCATTATAATTAATAATATACTTCACTGATTTAATGTCATTAACGAGGACACCCATAGTTATTTGAGTCTGAATAAATCCTGTACTAAGGTTAATTAATCACCTTGATACAGGTCTTTTCATGACAACCGCTAGAAAGCAACTTATTAGTTTAGCCGTTACGCTTTATTATCATTGTATTTCTCGCTGTGTGAGGCGTGCTTTTATTTGTAGAGAAGACAATGCCACTATTTGGAAAGAACGTTTATCTGTTGGTGTCGGATTCAACACAACCTCAACTTTAGCAAAAGCAGCTAACCATGCGGCGAAAAAACTGGCAGGTTATAATGGCGTTGCCATTATTAATAATGCACTAAATGCTAAAATAATTTTACAAAAAATGGACGTAAATGAAGTATGGGGAGTGGGCAGGAAAATATCTCAACGACTAAAACAGCAAGATATTCACACCGCTCAGCAATTATCAATGCAATGCCTAAAATGATACGTAAACAATTTAGTGTACTAACCGAACGCACTGTTAATGAATTAAATGGTCTTAGCTGTTTAACATGGGATGATGTAAAGGAGCCTAAGCAAGAAATATTCTCGACCCATAGTTTTGGTCAACGTATTGTTGATATTCATTCTTTACAGTCAGCGCTAACAACACATGGGTCAATTGTCGCAAAAAAAGTAAAGCAACAGTCTTCACTGATCAAAAAACTACTGATATTCGCCTCAAGCTCACCTCACGATGAAAACTTTTACAAACAAACGATGGTTTATAAATTCCCCATGGCAACAGATAATAGCTGTGATATTGCTAAAGCGATTAGCCTAGTACTTACCGATATTTTTATGACCGGGGTACACTTTTATCGTTGTGGTGTCGTGCCATTGAATTAGAGAGTAGGAAATTTCAGCAGGCAGATTTATTTTCCCCTGATAACGCTAATCCCATGTTAATGAATTGCCTTGATTCAATTAATAAGCGTTACGGACAGGGCACACTTACATTAGCTGCTGAAGGACAATCAGATTCATGGCAAATGCAGCAACATTTTTTAAGCCCAAAATACACCAGTAACTGGCAAGACATCTCTAAAATCAGTTGTTAACAGAGATAAGTAAAGACTTACTACATAACGTTATAACTCAATTAGCTAGGCTATTTTAATAGATTCAGCAATAGCTAAGTGTCAGCTTGCTTTATTCATCGTCTATACAATTACAAGTGCAACAATAATATCAGCCTTATTCGCTGATTAACTTTGTTGCTGACCCGAAAAAAATAATTATTTGTCTCTATATTTTACAGATAAACTCAAGGGTTCTTTGGCAAACAACAAATAAGCAAACATAATGATGTTAATTAAGTAAGAGCAAAGGTAAAATTGCGCTAATCGCGTCAACAGTCACTTTATGTTGTCTAACCAAAAGTTCTTAAAGGGTAAGTGAAAATTTATGGATTATTTTGAACAGTTAGGTGTAAGTAGAGTATCTACGACCATCGAAATAAAAAAAGCTTATCGAAAACTTGCTAATAAATATCACCCCGATAGAAATGACAGTAGTGAAGCCAAAGAGAAATTCCAGCTAATTCAACAGGCTTATGATGTTATCTCTGATCCAAAAAAGCGCTCTTTATACTTAAAAAGCAACTATACCGTAATAACGGATCCCCGAGAAATTGCTGATGCTTTTTGGCAAAGTGCTTTTAACTAAACGCTGAAATATCTTCTCAAAGGCTTTTTATTAGATTATCCCTTAGACTTTTCATTAGGCTCTCTATTAGACTTTTCATTAGGAAAGAAGAATGCAAACTGAAACAAGTGTACCCGATTATTTAACTGATGATTTTTCTATGTATTTAGAGAACATGAACTCATTATCTGATCCTGAAAACCCTGATTTATTAACAAATTATTTATCAAACTTATTCGAACAATTAAAACAAATGCCTTTATTATTTAATGGCATGATTGACCAATTAGCGATGGCTATCTCAAGCAAAATTAGAATAGACAGTAAAAACTTAGCAGAGCTCGAACTAAAAGAGGAACCTTCATGGGCCGAAATAAAGCCTTTTGTTGGGGTACATGCTGATGCTCGTGGTTGTGTTACTGAAATAATGACACACGCAGAGCAAGATTTAAAAACAGCTGTTTTACTTATTCATTTTTATAATCGTTATGATGCTACACCTTTAAAAGCTGAAGAAGATGAGTATAGTCAGGTCGATAATGATGAATATAATGACTATGACGAGAACTACTAAACTTGATAAACCTAATTCATTAATCTAATTATTAAATATACTAAGTTTTAAGGAATCACCTTGACAAAAAATGCATTAATTCTTGCTACCGATATTATTGAACAAGCGCAACATAGTGGTAGACGTGCGGGCACTTCATTAGAAAAAATTGCCTCAGAGCAAGGCGATGAGACCATGCTTGCGGTATTAACTGAAATGGATATTTTAACGGTTGCGAAAATTGTTAGAGAGCACGACGCCACTATTCCATCTATTGCCACATGGTTAATGGACGCAGAATCAATCAAACAGCTTTTAAATGTAGAACCGTCTTACTGGCAGAATATGGATGAAGATCACGTATTTTGTGCACAAACTGAAGCTCATAGTTTGCTAACACAGATATTCCTCTCTTCTGATGATGAAGAAAAACAATTAGAAGTATTAAACGCCATTGTTGAAGACGACTTTGGTCTTTTATATTTATCTTTACCGTTTATCGGTCACGATTTTTCAGAATTAGAAGAAGATGAAGAGCAAACATCTGGCAGTATTGAGGAATTATTAATGAAAATAAAAACCTTAAACGAAGAAGCTTATCGTGAAGTGATGACGGTTAGCAGTAATGGCACACTCGAAAACATTGAAAACGCGTTAAAACAAAATGCTAATAAACAAAGAGTTACTGCCGTTGAAATGGATACTGATGATATGTTTGCACCACTTTAAATCGTCAAAAAACAAATGAAAATAGTATTTATCTCACTTATATGAACAGCCGTATTTGAGAGCATTATTTGAGAAAGTTAATTGATAACGTTAATTGATTGGGATTCATCAATGAAGATTGCAGAGTTAAGAAACCACCCCTTTTTACTTTTAGTCTTAAAAGACGGAGCAAGTGAAGGCTATTTTACACCAGAATTTATGCATAAAACCAAGCAGCAATTATCCGATATGTCGTTGAGAATAGCCTCTGACAATTTATCAATTATTTATGCGGATCAAATAAAGAAAGGCTGTGAAATTGTACTAGGTATTAGCAACTTAGGTTTATTAGACCTTTGCGATAACGATACGGAACAAGCAAAAACGATTTTAAAAGAACATGGCATTGTTTATTGTTTTAGAGCTGGTTGGGCAAAATATGCGCAATTAAAGAAAGTATCGCCTTCATACTTCGAAGAAATATCTATTTCTAGTTATGCATTAGCCATAAATGACACCTCTGATATAAGGCTTATGCATACAGCGTTGGCCGATGAGGGCTATAAGAGTGCCAAGCTTTTACAGGTTTATAGAAGTATTGCTGCGACCTACGGTGCAAGCACCCTACTGGTTGATAATGATGAAGACGTATTAAAGTTTGAATTACAAAAATTCCTTAATACCGCGGTTGCATTATTACTCATTGATAGTGACAAAAAAGTGTTCACTCATACGCTATATCAGCAACTGAATACTTACCTCACCAGTACAGATAAAAACTTAGTACTTGTTAAAATGGAAACTTGTATCACAAGTTTTACTGAACAATTATCGGTATTAACTAAAGGTTATCTGCAAGATATTAATTTGTTAGATTTCATTGAGTTGAAGGGAATAATTAATCAACAAGAAAATATATCTCTTTATATTCAAGAAATATTAGAACTACCGATAACAGTTGCCAATGAATTGAATGATGATTTTGACGGCGGTTACGACTTTCATGCTGATGACGAAGATGATATTGCTTACTTAAGGCCTGATAATCAATAACACCAAGGTTTAGCTTGTTCAAAAAGTTGAAGTTCTGTAGATGAGTCTGCTTATAATAAAAGCAGACTTCTCTCTAAAAACAGAATTTTATTTATCAGAAACTACATCTCGAAAACTACACATCACAATTACACATCATAGCCTTCATTCCCCAAGCTTATAATCACTAACATTATGTCACGCTTTACTGATGTTATTTATAACCAATAATAGCGTTACTTAATCGAGTTCAATTGCTGATATAAGTCATAAAATTTAACCCGTTTACGATAGCCTTCAAAAAAATATTTATGATCAATATTTCCATCAGCTGTAATAACTACCACACCGGGATAAGGTATACCGTAGTTTTCATCGCCCACTTGATATTGAACATTTAAAATACCGTAGCCTTTAACTGTCGCTGCACCTTGATCGGATAAAAGTGGGAACGTCAGGTTATGCATCTGAGAGAATTTATGTAAAACTTCGCTGCTATCATAAGATATAGCCGCAATACCGTAACCAAGTGCTTTGAATTTGTCAGCATACTCGTTCAGCTCAATTAAATGACGTTTACAGAACGGGCACCAATCGGCCGAGCGAAAAAATAAGACTATCAAGCCTTTTGGGGCCATTAAATCGTCAATACTCACAGATATATTATTTTTATCGATTACCCTTAAAATAGGGGCTTTCTCTCCAACAGCAGGCCCGACATTAATTGAAGGTGTTTGTGCAAAAGAAGGTGAAATAAAAAGTGTTAATGGTAGCAATAGTGTAAATACAAATAATGCTGGTATAGCTTGTTTTACTGAATTCATATTAATTTATATACTCTTGTTTGTAGTGGCTGGCATAGCTGAATTTTATAGACCGTAGTTCGTCATAAATTAATTCATTTATCGTCATTAAATTTTTAAAATAACTGCTATCAATATCTCAATTAATTATCTTAATTATGCACAACTTCATTGTTGATTGATTTTTAGAAATAACCCGTTACATAATTTGTAGCGTTTTATAATAAGTAAACAAGCCTTTATTTTTTACGACTCTTATTATTTACACATAAATTAGATTTACCAAATTACAATAAGTTTATTGCCACTCAGTGAGGCTTAGAGACAAGGTATTGATTGAAGAAAATAGTTATTCTCGATAATTTATCCTACATGCCCGTAATGTCCTACACCCATGTAGGAAGCTTCTAATAATCAATTACGCAGCTTGAACTGCCTTGTAAACTTGTCCACTCAAAGTATGTTCTTCGTACTTAATCGCAATTACACGACGCTTCATCGATTTAAATTTTGTGTAAATAAGAATATAAAGATAGTCTAAGAGAACAATAAGATAGGAATGAAAATTATGAAACAGTCAATGATGATCAACGGAAAAGAGCATAAAATTGATGTAGACGGTGATATGCCGCTACTGTGGTTTCTTCGCGACAGATTAGAATTTACCGGCACCAAATTTGGCTGTGGCAGTGGCTTATGTGGCGCCTGTACGGTTCATGTTAATGGCCAAGCCGTACGTTCTTGCGTAACCTCGGTGAGTAATTTAGTTGATAAGGAAATAACAACCATTGAAGGCCTATCTGAACATGGTGATCATCCGCTGCAAAAAGCATGGCTGAATAATAACGTGCCACAGTGTGGCTACTGTCAAGCGGGGCAAATTATGAATGCCGCAAGTTTACTTGCTGTTAATGCTTCGCCAAGTGAAGACGAGATTGACACCGCAATGCAAGGCAATATTTGCCGTTGTGGTACCTATCAACGGATAAAAAAAGCCATCGTAGAAGCTGCAGACACTTTAAGTAAGGAGGTTTAACATGAGTATTTCAACGTTAAGTCGCCGTAACTTTTTAAAAACAGCCGGTGTTGCCACTGGCGGATTAGTACTTAGCGTTGCCCTGCCCGGCAATGCGTTAGCTGAAAAAGGCATCATGAAAGATGCCAATACTACGCTTAATGCTTTTATTCACCTTGACGATAATGGCGATACCACTATCTATTGTGGTCGTTGTGAAATGGGTCAAGGCATCAGCACTGCTTTACCTTCCGCGGTTGCTGATGAAATGGAAGCTGACTGGCAACGTGTCACCGTTAAACAAGCTGATGGTGACGAAAAGTTTGGCCCACAAGCAACCGGAGGTTCAGCCAGTATTAGAGTCATGTTCCAGCCGATGCGAGAAGCCGGGGCCACAGCAAAAGCGATGTTAATTGCCGCTGCCGCTAAAGTGTGGAAAACCTCAGCTGAAAATTGTTATGCAGAAAAACATTTTGTTTTTAATAAAATAAATCAACAAAAATTAGGTTATGGCGAACTAGCGAGTATTGCAGCCAATATGCCTATTCCCGAAAAACCAATACTTAAAAAGAAAAAAGACTTTAATTATATCGGTACCGATTTACCCCGTCATGACCAAGGTGAAGTGGTTGTTGGTAAACGAGTTTATGGCGTAGATACTAAAGTACCCGGTTTAAAATATGCGGCGATTATTCATTGCCCAGTATTAGGCGGTAGTCTAAAAAGTGTCGATAAAGCGGACGCGTTAAACATGAAAGGGGTTAGCAATGTTGTAGTTATTCCACGCTTTGACATACCTTTTGGCTCTATTGGTGGTGTTGCGGTCGTTGCTGACAATAGCTGGACAGCCCAACAAGCGGTAAAAAAATTAAAAATAGAATGGAATTTAGGCGATAACGCTTCATACGATACCCAAGCCTATAAAAAACAATTAGTGGCTAATGTTGAAAAACCAGCCACCTTGGCTGCAGAGCGAGGTAATATTGAGAGCGCATTTAATGCGGCAAAACATAAGGTCTCCGCTACTTATACTGGCGGTCATTTGTCGCATGCCCCGATGGAACCGAATGCCAGTGTTGTTTGGGTACAAAAAAATTCATGTGAAGTATGGGCATCAACGCAAAGCCCTGCTGATATTCAGAAGGTATTAGGACAATATTTAAAACGAGAACCTAAAGACATCGTTGTGCATGTTGCTATGGCCGGTGGTGCTTTTGGCCGTAAGTTTAAGTGTGATTATGTGCATGAAGCCGCGGTTATCTCTCAAGAAACTGGCGCACCTATCCAACTTATTTGGTCGCGAGAAGAAGATATGCGGACCGGTTATTATCATTCCATTAATGCGCAACACATCGAAGCGTCGATGGATGAAAATGGCAAGGTTACTGGCTGGCTACATCGTGCTGCCTTTCCGTCTATCGGCACTTTATTTAATCCATCATTAGTTAGATCGTCAGCGCAAACGCTAGGCGATATCACCAATCACTTATTTGGCATTGAAAATTTTCGCGCTGAATCAGGAGATGCTAAAGCACATACCCGTATTGGTTGGTATCGTGCGGTATATGCAATATTTTATGGCTTTGCTTTTAGCACTTTTGCCGATGAACTTGCGCATAAAGCTAAAAAGGATTCGTTAACTTTTGTTACTCAACTTTTTGATAACAATAAAAATAAAGACCAGCAAGAGCAAGTGCAACGTGCTAAAAAATTGCTAGCAACCGTTGCCAAAAAATCTGCTTGGCATCAACGTGCCAAACTACCTAAGGGTCAAGGGATTGGTTTAGCGGTACATTATAGCTTTCAAAGTTTTGTTGCTATGGCAGTACATGTTGAAGTTAACGGTGACGACATTAAAGTACTCCATGTTGATTGCGCGATAGATTGTGGGCAAATTCTCAATACTGATGGCGCAACAGCACAAATGGAAGGTGCCGTAGTGATGGGAATGTCACTTGCTTTAAGTACAGAGATTACCTTCCGGGAAGGAGCAGTGGTCAATTCAAACTTCCATAACTACCCTGTTATGCGTATTTCTGATATGCCAAATGTTCGCGTTCATATTACTGACTCAGATGAAAGCCCAACCGGCTTAGGTGAGCCAGGTGTGGCACCTTTTGCTCCCGCGTTAAGTAATGCTGTATTTGCGGCATCGGGTAAACGTTATAGAGACTTACCTTTTAAACCTATGGCTGTGTAAGTATGACTGATGAGTAAATACTGATGAATAAAGGCTAATGAGTAATCACTTGTCACATATACTCGCTAAGTGGTATCCCAATCGAGATAATTGCGATTGGGTTTTAGCGACGATTTATGAAATTAAAGGCCCTTGTTACCGAAAGCCTGGCGCTATGATGTTATTTAGTAGCCAAGGTGAACAACTTGGTATGCTAAGTGGCGGCTGTTTAGAGTCAGACATTGGCATTAATGCCCGTAAAGTCATGCAAACTGGTCAATCTAAACAGCTCTGTTACGATGGTTCAGATGAAGATGACTTGTCTTTTCATTTAGGCATTGGCTGTGGTGGTACGGTTTATATTATGCTGCAGCAAATAAATAAGGAAAACGACTACTTAGCGCTCAAGCAAGTTTATCATGCACTTAAACAGCGTAGCTCAGGCGTTTATTATCAAAGTATTGTCAGTATAAATACCTCTGATAAAACTTACTTTGCAGCTAAAAAAATTAGTAATATCGCATCGACAGCGTCGCTAGTTAATTCACCTAAAAGTGAAGATAATAGTAGTGCCGCTGATTGGTTAGCGACGCCAATAGTACCCGAACCGCACCTGCTGGTGGTTGGCGGTGGTATTGACGCTCGACCTTTAGTGAATATAGCCAAACAATTGGGCTGGAAAGTTTCTTTATGGGATCCTCGTCCAGCAAATGCAAGAAGGGAATACTTCCCCGACGTTGACCACATACTGAAAGGCGAAGCTGACGTTTTAACACCTTTCGCTAATCAAGAAGGTGTCAATGCTGCGGTACTAATGGGCCATAATGTCTCTTTAGATGCTCAAGCACTTAAGGCCTTGTCTACAACGCCACTGCAATATCTCGCCTTACTAGGTCCATTGAAAAGAAAACAACAAGTTATTATTCGCGCAGAAGTTAAAGAAGATAACTTACCTTTTGTTTTTGCTGGCCCTGCTGGTTTAGATATCGGCGGCACCTTGCCTGAAAGTATTGCGCTGTCTATTATTACCGAGTGCCATGCCAGCTTATATGGCAAAAAAGCGTTATCAATAAGCCAAGTATTATGAGTAGCGATGACTATCACTTAAAAGTCATCGTTTTAGGTGCAGGTAACAGTGAGCGATTTGGTGACATAAAATTATTAGCCAAAGTGAAACTAAGCGATGAATCGCTTAGTTTGGTTGAACATGTTTTACAGCGTATATCTGCGGCGTTAAATTTACTCGGCATCAGTACAGCTAATATTCATCTGACAACCGGTCGCTATCATCAACAAATATCGACTCGTCTTGGTAAACAGTTTCCGCTGATTTATTGTCAAGATGCTCACTTGGGTTTGGGTCACACCATTGCTCAATCAGTTAAGGAAATCACCTCGACGACAAGTAAAAATAAAAGTAAGAATGAACGTGACGTTAACCATATAATGGTCATACTGGCGGATCAAATAGCACTAGAGACTAATGATTATATGCATTTAATTGAACAATCACTGAAATCGCCTGCACAAATAATTTGCGCCAAAGCGATGCAAAAAATGATGCCTCCGGCCATATTTCCTTACCATTACTTTCCCGACTTAATGGCTTTACATGGTGACAAAGGCGCAAAAGCACTGCTTGATAAAAATAAAGAAAAACTACAAACGATAGCTATGCCAAATGCGATAGTAGATATAGATACAAAACAAGATCTACTTAACTGGCAAAATAAAACTTAGCCTTTAAGCAGTAGTGTAGCAAGGTTCACCAAGCCACCACCAATTTGAGCGGTTTAACCATAGCCATTACGCCTCCCGTATTACTGCTTAGACACATTTATTCAGACAATCATACCTGTACATTCAGATACTTAAGGGTACAAAACGATATATGATTTCGTAAAATGTTTTGCTACTTTGTTGATATAAAAATAGCTCCTCACCCAAAGGAATCACATGAAAATCAGCCAAAGTTTTGACTCTCCTTTAATTAGTGCACAAACGGTTAATGACATTGAAAGTCAGCAAATTAACAATCATAAAAAGTTGAGTTCACTTCCAATAGCTCAATCAGGTATTGATGAAGTGTCTATTTCATCACAAGGAAATACCTACCAAAAGATTGACTCGCTATTTAATCAAGCTGACGCTATATATCAATCTCATATTCCCCCCAAGCAACTAAAACTTTTAAATGAAAGTTATGCGCAGCTCGATGAACTCTTTAGTAAAAGCTCGCCATCAGAGCTAGAACAAAAAAATACAGATGTATTATTTGATAAAATTGACCAGGTTTTTGAGCAAGCTGAGAAGCAATTAACCCCCGCGGAGAAAGAGCAGCTTGTGGCGATTAATGCTAAATTAGATGAACTTTTAGGTACGGAGGATCTGCAACAAGAAGATGAATTTAGTGAAAAAATAGATAAGCTCTTTCAGCAAAGTGATGATTTACTTAATTCAAAGTTAACCACAGAACAGAAAAAAACACTCGATGGTCTCAATCAACAGCTGAATTCACTCTTTGAAAAGAGTGATGTTGATGACGAAGCTGCAGAGAGTATATTCGATAAAATAGACAAGATCCTCAATCAAGGATATGAAAAGTTATCAAACGACGAAAAAGATAAGCTTGATAATTATGATATAGAAATTAATGAACTAATTACCCAGCTTGAACAAGGAAGTGACGAAAGCCAGTACCCATAAACGGCTTATTTTGCAAAACACTTAACATCTATATAATGGATAAAGTAATAAAAGATAATATAATTATGCGAATGAAACATGCCAATTAAAGATAAACATATTTGCTAAATTTACCCTTATTATTGAAGCTACTTCATTATTAATTATTATTCACTATGGCGTTAATCGATTAAATTAGCTGAAGCTAAAACATACTTAAGTGTTCCAACTTCAGCTAAGTTATTTCTATGACCCTTACATTATTACTGTAATATTGGTGCTACTCGGTGGTTAGTGCTTTGCTCATAACCGAAGGCCGCTTCAATCAATATCCCTTCTTGTAGCTTTCCTGAAAACATTGATAAACCAACCGGTAAACCATGAGCGTAGCCCATGGGCACCGTAATATGCGGATAACCTGAAATAGCAGCGGCCGAAGACGCAGCCCCTAAGTAATGATCACCATTTACCCAGTCAGTCTTCCAAGCAGGACCTGTTGTTGGCGCAATAATTAAATCTAATTGATATTTTTTAAGTAACGCATCAATGCCTTCCTCTTGAGTTAATCGCTTCGCTTTTGCAAGCGCTTCAAGATAGTTTTCGTCAGTAATACTTCCTTTAGCTTGCGCCATTATAAAAAGCTCTTGACCAAAATATTTCATTTCAACGTCAGCATTTTCTTTATTATATTCAATCATTTCCGACAAAGACTTAGGTATGCCATCAGCAGTTTTCGCTAAGTATTTATTCAATTCATCTTTGAATTCATATAATAAAACCTCAAACTCGGCATCACCCCATTGATCTGTATTTTCGAAGTTAGTGTCATCAACGATAATTGCCCCTTGTTTTTCAAGATCTATTATCGCTTGATTGAATAAGTTATCTAAGCCTTTATGGTAACCCGTTAAATTTCGAGCAATACCAATACGTTTTCCTTTTAGGCCATCAAGTTTTAAGTGAGAGGTATATTGAATATTTGATAAAACAGCGTCAGGGTCTTCATTATCAACAGCGACCATAGCGCTTAATAAAATAACGGCGTCGGTGACATTTTTAGCCATAGGACCCGCAGTATCTTGACTATGTGCAATAGGAATAATGCCATCACGACTTACCGTGCCTAGTGTTGGTTTAATACCAACAACACCATTCATTGCTGCAGGACAGGTAACAGAACCATCAGTTTCAGTGCCTATGGTTACCGTAGCAAAGTTGGCTGATGCCGCAATACCTGAACCTGAACTAGAGCCACAAGGGCTAGCGGTAACATCGTAAGGATTTTTACTTTGTCCATAAAGGCCACTCCAGCCACTTGAAGAAGCTGTTGAACGAAAATTTGCCCATTCACTTAAATTGGTTTTTCCTAAAATAATAGCGCCAGCATCTTTAAGTTGGTTAACTAAAAATGCATCATCGTTAGGGAAATTATTAGCTAAAGCCGTTGAACCGCCGGTGTTCGCCATACCATCGGTGGTATCAATATTGTCTTTTAATAAAATAGGAATGCCATGTAGTTTGCCTTTTAAGCCGTGTTTTTTAAAATATTGATCTAAGGCTTTTGCTTGTTTAAGGGCACTTTTATTTAACTGCACCACTGAATTTAACGTCATACCATTGTCGTCAAATTTTTTGATGCGAGCTAAGTAAAACGAAACCAATTCTTCGCTACTGAGTTTATGAGCTTTTATTTGCTGATGTATATCGTTAATGGTCATACTTTCACTAAACTCAGCATTGGCATTAAAAGCAATAATTAACAGTGAAAACACTAAAACAGGAAGTCGTAAAATGTTCATAGTTGATCCTAAAATTTATAGATGAACACTTTATAATTGAAATGATGATTATTTGTCTAGGTAAGTCAGTAAATATCCATGAATAATGACAGAGCTAATGTTATGAAAACGTTACATCAACTAGGATAAATATAGGCCCGTTTAAATGAAAAGACGAGCTACATAACGATGGGTACTTTACCTTTCTCTGGTAATATCGTGTATTTCAAGTACCCCGAAAAAATTTCATCAAGTGGTAATTGCTTAATGAGACCATCAAGTTTTTTCTTTAATTCATCCCCTGATGCATTTTTATAAACACCAAGACTCGCAGGTACTTTACCAATAGATTGATAATAAACGCCTGTTATCTTCTGCTCTTGCAACAAGGTCATCACAGAAACACGTTCAAAAACTAAAACATCAATACGGCGTTTAACAAACATATCGATCAACTGGCGCATAGTTGCGGTTTGAATAAATTTATCTCGTGGAATGTCCATTTGCTTTGCCAAAAAGTCAGCATTACCTAACGTCGTCCCTATGCGTCCATTTTTCAGCTTACCTAGATCAAAATATTGATGGTCAAAAACAAAAATATCTGAGGTAGTTTCGACTATCCAATCCAGCTCTTGCGCATATTGATAAAAACTAGGTGTTTCTAAATCTTTAGGAGTATGGCCAATAATATCGATGCGGTTATGTTTTAATTGATGTTTTGCGCGAGCGTAGGTCATTATCTCAATATCAAATTCAAGATCAGAAATATCTTCAATGGCATGTAACATATCAATGGTTAAACCATTGCCTTGCGCATTAACAAAGGGCGGAAAAGGCTCCATACCTATATAAATTTTTTCGGCTAAACAGGAAAAGCTAAGTCCATTTATCAAAATCCCTAACCAGAAAGCAAATTTCATGTAACTCCGTGAACTTGGAATGTGAAGAGTAAGGGCTTAACTAACTAAATAATAGTTTTAAAGATGAATAAACACAATAAAAAAATTGGACTAAAGTGCCACTATTCTATTGGTATTTTTTTATATGCTGGCATACATAAAATCATCAAAGTTCCTAACAATGCCGCTATCATTGCTAGGTTATAACTAAGCTCGCTACCTAGTCCATCTTGCCAAACGGTACCCGCTAAATAGGCACCTATAGCACCGCCTAAACCATAAACACCGCCGATGTAAATAGCTTGGCCACGACTTTGCTGATTACGCGAAAAGTGCTGATGTATAAATCCAATTGACGCGCTATGATATAAACCAAAGCTAAAAGCATGAATACCTTGAGCGATAGCCAACAACCAAACATTGTCAGCAAAGCTTCCCGTAAGGTACCAGCGAAAAGCAGTCAGTAATAAGCTAATAGCAAGCAGTGTTTTTATACTAAAATGACGAAAGAAAAAACTCGCATAAATAAAGATGATAATTTCAGCTAGTACCGCAATAGTAATAAAGCCCCCGACCGAAAAACCAGGATAATTAAGCTCGCGTAAATACAGCGCAAAAAAGCCATAATAAGGACCAAAACTCATTTGTAGCATCATGCCTGCAAAAAAGAACAGTAAAAAACCTCGGTTGAAAAATTTATCAATTATTGGGCTATTTTCTTGCAAGCCGCTGGTAACTTTTCGTAACGACTTCATTTTTAACGTAGAAATAAAAAGTGCACTTAAAACCAATAAACCTAAATAAGTAAATGCATTTTCCGAAAAGCGTTCAATTAAATCTCCAGCTAATACCGCCAGCACAATAAAACCAATACTTCCCCACAAACGGATACGTGCATAAATCTTATTACTACGGCGAATGGAGTTAAGAGTCAGTACTTCTAGTTGAGGAAGAATAGCGGTCCAGAAGAGACTAAAAATGGCTAAACAAAAAGTAATAGGCCAGTAGCCATCAAGCCAAAAAAGCAATGAAAAACTGAATAATGCGAGCAGTGAACCAAGCCGGATTATCGTTAATTGCTGATCCGATTTATCAGCGGCAAAGGCCCATAATGTTGGACCGATAACCTTTGTAGCAGTAATGATAGCTAATATTTCGCCAATTTGAATTGAGCTAAATGCTTTGGCATCAAGAAAAACAGGTAAAAATGGGACAATGAGTCCCAAAATAGCGAAATACCAAAAGTAACCGGCCGATAGTCTAGTAAAGTTTGCTGATGCCATTATTTTTGATTTTCTATAGACACGAGGCTTAGGCTTCTATATCAGGAGTGCAACTGATTACATCAGCATTTTGGGCACGATTACGTAAAAAGTGATCCATCAAGGTTAGTGCTAACATCGCTTCAGCAATAGGTACTGCACGGATCCCTACACAGGGATCATGTCGGCCTTTGGTGATAAGGTCGGTTGCTTGACCCGATAAATCAATCGTTTTACCACTAACACCAATACTAGACGTTGGCTTCATGGCAATATTAGCAACAATACTTTGCCCTGAAGAGATCCCCCCTAAAATACCACCACTGTGATTACTTGAAAAACCATCAGGGGTTAGCTCATCACGATGCTCTGAGCCCTTTTGATTAACGACTGCAAAACCATCGCCAATTTCTACGCCTTTGACCGCATTAATGCCCATTAACGCATGGGCAATATCAGCATCTAAACGATCAAAAATAGGCTCGCCTAAACCAACAGGAACATTAGTTGCTCGAACGGTAACTTTCGCGCCAATAGAGTCTTTCTGACGAATAATGCCACGCAGTAATTCATCAAGATCATCCAACTTACTTTCATCAGGAAAGAAAAAGGGATTATTTTCAACAATATCCCAATCAATATTGCTTGCGCGCACATCACCGATTTGTGTAACACAGCCTTGAATTTCCATGCCAAACTTTTGTTTTAAGAATTTTTTAGCTACGGCGCCAGCGGCAACTCGCATTGCAGTTTCACGTGCCGAAGAACGTCCACCACCTCGGTAATCGCGAATGCCATATTTTTGCCAATAGGTATAGTCAGCATGACCCGGACGAAAGCTCTGTGCGATATCGCCATAATCTTTTGAACGCTGATCGGTATTTTCAATCAAGAGCCCAATAGGCGTACCGGTCGTTTTACCTTCGAAAACACCGGACATTATTTTAACTTTATCCGGTTCTCGACGTGCGGTGGTATATCGAGAAGTGCCTGGACGTCGGCGATCAAGATCGTTTTGCAAATCAGCTTCGCAGAGATCTAGACCTGGAGGACAACCATCAATAATAGCGCCCAAGCCTAAACCATGGCTTTCACCAAATGAGGTTACGGTAAATAATTTTCCAAAGGTATTGCCTGACATGAATTCATTTCTCTCTACGATTAATACGAAAAAACTTATTTTTGTTCAAATGCCTGCGTAAAACAATTGCTATGTTGGGTTAGCTGATCTTTGGTCAGCATGAAAACACCATGACCGCCACGCTCAAACGTTAGCCAAGTAAAGGGAACCTCGGGATAAACCTGTTCAACATGGATTTGTGAATTACCTACTTCGCAGATTAAAACCCCATTGTCATTCAAATGACTAGCAGCTTGTGCAAGTATTTCACGAACAATATCTAAACCGTCAAAACCTGAACCTAAGCCCATGACGGGTTCATGCAAATACTCTTGCGGTAACGCATCCACATCGTCTTGGTCAACATAGGGTGGATTCGTGACAATTAAATCATAACTTTGCCCTTGGATCCCAGTAAAAACATCAGACTGAATTGGAATAACTTGTTCTGTTAAACCATGGTTTTCAATATTTATTTGCGCGACGGTCAATGCGTCTACCGATAAGTCAAGCGCATCAACTTCAGCTTCAGGAAAGGTAACGGCACAAGCAATGGCAATACAGCCACTACCTGTGCATAAATCTAAAATTCGTTGAGGAGGTGTATCGGCTGTAAACATCGGTGAGAAATGTTGTTCAATGAGTTCAGCGATCGGCGAACGAGGCACTAAAACACGTTCATCAACGTAGAAAGGTAAACCAGCAAACTGAGCATGATTCGTTAAGTAAGCGGCTGGAAGCTGTTCTGTTATACGACGATTGATTAACGCGATTACGGCTAATTTCTCATGCACGGTTAATCGACAATTAAAGACTTGTTCACTTAACTCTACCGGTAAACTCACCGCAAACATCACTAAGGTTATCGCTTCATGCCACGCATTATTAGTACCGTGACCAAAATATAGCTCAGCTTGATTAAATTCACTCGTTGCAAAGCGTAAATAATCGCCAATGGTATGTAACTCATTTGTTAGCGCAGAATAATCAACTTCGTTCACTTTCACTCTCTATCTCTGACTTTCGATATTTTATGCGACATATTATAACCTTTTGCTTGTTATTGCCCACAGATGTTTTTAAAATTTAAACAGTTTTCCGCAACTAGCTATAAATATGAAAAATAAAGACGCGACAACGGGTGATGAAAAAGACTTATTCATGCAATCTATTGGGCAAGTAAAAGCAATAGTGCAAGATAAAATTACGCCCGTTAAAAAGGCTGATCAAAATAAGTCATTAAAAGTTGCGAGAGCAAAAGCGAGTAATAAAAGTAAGCAAGGCGCTGAATTTTATTTTTCTGATGAATTTGAACCCAATTTAAATCAACAAGGCCCGATGAAATATGTCAGAGAAGACGTTGACAGCTTTGAAGCTAAAAACCTACGACGAGGTCAATACGCTCCTGATTTAATTTTAGATCTACACGGTTTAGACCAACAAGCGGCAAAACTTGAAATAGCGGCTTTACTTTATGCCTGTAAAAAGGAACATGCTAAATGTGTGTGTATTGTGCATGGCTTAGGTTCAAGAGTACTAAAGAATAAAGTTCCACATTGGCTTGTACAACATCCTGATGTGATGGCTTTTCATCAAGCACCACTTGAATGGGGGGGTAATGGCGCTTTATTGGTATTGGTTGAACTTAAAGACAGGTTTGCCGATTTGACTTAACATTTATTAAAATTTTCTATTTCACTAACATCATATCAGTGTGTGCAAGCAATAAAGTGAATATTAATAAGGGGCACAATGAGCAACTAACTGCCCTTGCATCGTATTCACGTTATAGTCAATTTCAGCGACCGATGCTGTTTGAAATAACGGTGCATGTTGGCCATTAGTAAATTCAGCAACTAAATAACTCACCAGTGGCATATGTGAAACGATAAGGATACTTTGATCATTTTTATCGTCTTGCTCTGAAAAATGGCCATAAATATAATCTTGTAAAGGCTGCGCCGTATCATTTGGTGTAATAAAGTTAAGTGTGGTCAGTGATGTGGATGTTGCCAATACACTTTTGACAATATTCGCGGTTTGTTGTGCTCTGATATAAGGACTGACATATATAGCATCGAAATTTAATTGGTCTTCTAACAAAACTCCCGCCATCTTTGCAACTTCAACCTTACCATGTTCAGTTAATTCACGGTCTTGATCAGAAGTAGCCAAAGGCTGTGCTTGACCATGTCGCATAACAAATATTCGCATAAACTTTCCAAATAACATCATTTTTACAAAACGTTGGCATTCTAGCGCTTATTTACGTCTATAGTATAGATAATTAATAGATAATTTAAGAATACAATAGACTCTAGTTATTGCATCGGGTAGTTTAGCTAGATAATAATAAAATAATTTTATAAACAAACGCTTACCTTAATATAGGCACATTATTAGGGTTGTTGCAGTGTTTGCCGGAGCCTATGTTGAAACAAAGCCCAAATGACACTAAACACTATAAAACCTTAACCTTAAGCAATGGTCTACGGGTTTTATTAGTCCACAATGAACAAACCAATAAATCTGCTGCCGCTTTAGCAGTGAACATAGGCCATTTTAGCGACCCTGAAGATCGAGAAGGTTTAGCTCATTTTCTTGAGCATATGTTATTTTTAGGGACAAAGTCATACCCTGACGGTAGCGAGTATCAGAAATATATTAGTCAGCATGGCGGCAATAACAATGCATGGACAGCCACCGAGCATACCTGTTTCTTCTTTGATATACATCACTCCCATTTCTCAGCAGCCTTAGATCGCTTTAGTCAGTTTTTCATCAGCCCGCTATTATCAAAAGAATTTGTTGAAAAGGAACGTCAAAATGTTGATGCTGAATTTAAACTAAAACTTAAAGACGATATTCGACGCCTTTATGATGTACATAAAGAAACGATTAACCAAGCGCATCCTTTTTCTAAATTTTCAGTGGGATCAATTGATACTCTAGCCGATAGAAATGACCGTGACTTAACGACAGAAATCCGTGATTTTTTTCGTCTTCATTACACCGCTAATGCGATGACATTAGTCTTGGAAGGCCGACAAAGCATTGATGAATTAACCGTGTTAGCCCATGAAAAATTTAGCGATATAAAACCGACGAGCAAAGAAAAGTCAACTATAAATGAACCTTTATATTTAGCTGAACATCAGCAAATAAAAATTAATATAAAACCCGTTAAAAACGACCGTCAGCTTATTGTTAGTTTTGCTATGCCCAGTATTGACCCACTTTATCGTCATAAACCTGAGACCGTTCTCGCTTATTTATTAGGGCATGAAGGCGAAGGCAGTATTTTGTCATATCTTAAAAAGCAACAATGGGCACTTGGTTTGACTGCTGGCTCAGGTGTAAATGGTTCAAACTTTAAAGACTTCAATTTAAGTATTTCTTTAACTGAACTTGGCGAAGCGCATATTAATGAAATAATTAATGTTATTTTTTCTTATATAAATTTGATGAAGAGCAGCCCGATTAGTGAGTTTTATTATCAAGAAAAACAAGCTATGGCTAATTTATCCTTTAATTATCAAGAAAAACTAAAACCCCTCGACTCTGTTAGTCAGTTAGTTATTAATATGCAGCATTATGCTGAAGATGATTATATTTATGGTGACTACATCATGGAGGGGATGTGCCAAGAAAGTATTAACTTATTACTAAGTTACTTATCGACAGATAATATGCGTATTATTCATATTAGCCAGCAGAATGAATTTAAACAGAATAGCTTTTGGTACCAGGTGCCTTATAGTGTTGAAAAACTAACCGCCAATGACATTCAACTCTGGGAAAAACAAGCGTTTGCCGCAATATTCTCTCTGCCCAAACAAAACCCTTATATTGTCCATAAGCCAAAAATTTACTCGTGCGAACAACCATTATCGCAACAAAAAAACATCCCTGAATTAATTGAAAAGACTGATGGATTATCCGTTTGGTTTAAACAAGATAATACTTTTAAAGTACCTAAAGGTTATATTTATTTAGGTATAGACGCACCGATAACCATAAAAAGTAATAAGCATATTGCCATGACACGGCTATTTGTTGATCTTTACAGCGATGCTGTTATTGAACAACATTATGATGCTGAATTAGCGGGAATTCATTATCATCTATTCTCTCATCAAGGTGGCGTAACATTACAACTTTCAGGCGTTAGTACTAAGCAAAAAAAACTATTTGAGCAACTATTGGCTAGCTTAAGTAGTGAGGTATTTGAACAAGAAAAATTTGAACTATTTAAAGAACAATTAATTAATCATTGGCATAATGCACAAACGAGTAAATCTATCTCGCAGCTGTTTTCAGTCCTTAGCTCAACCATGCAACCGAAAAGCCCAACAAGTGATGAACTTGCCAACGCGTTAATAAGTACATCTTTTGAAGAGTTTACGACGTTCAGAAAACAAATATTTGATGAAATAACTATTGAAGCATTAATACATGGCAATTGGTTAACCGAACATGCTAAAAGCTTTAATCAACTATTAAAGTCTGCATTTAACCATAATTATGCAAACAAGCATGCTGTTAAAATACCCGTATTAGACATTAAAAACCAAGGTCAAATTCACCTTCCTTTGCTATTACCCGAACATGACCATGCTACTGTAATGTATTACCCAATGATTGATAAAGATTTGTCGACAGTGGCCAAAACAATGATCACCAGTCAAATATTATCACCATTGTTTTTTCAGGAAATGCGTACTGAAAAACAATTTGGTTATTTAGTGGGTGTTGGATTTATTCCTATTAATCGCTACCCTGGCATTGCTTTATACATTCAATCTCCACATATTGACGCTGATACCTTGGTTTCCGAAATAAGTATTTTTATTAATCAAATACCGGATAAGTTATCCCAACTGTCTAATGAAAACTGGCTTAATATTCAGCAAGGTTTAGCAAGCCAGTTGCAAGAAAAAGACTCAAGTTTGCGAATAAAAAGCCAACGATTCTGGGCATCTATTTGTAATAACGAAATAGCCTTCGACCAAAAGCAGAAATTAATTGATGTTATTTTATCGTTAACACTTAGTGATATTCAGGAGTTCATCAGCCAGCAACTTACTGCTAATAAAAATACCGATAGAATAATTTTAACTAGCTACCAAGATAATGAGCAAAGAAATAAGAACAAAACAATTCAGACTAATGAAAGTATTAAAGAAAAATTAAAAAACTGTCAAAGAAAATACTAAACCTGCCGATAAAGAAACAGATTACTTTTATAAGCCAATTGCTACAAATGTGTAAAAAAGTTGACTTAGCCCTATCCTTCATTTTAAATAGGGTTTAATGCAATAAAAATAACTAAAAAATATAACATTGCTTGCTTAATTTACTTAATATCAACTTGTGTTACCTGTATTTTATAAACAGACAACTATTGATATTACTGGAATCATGTAAATAAGCCTTATTTGAAGTTTTTATCCAAGGTCGTATTAGTGCTTAATTTCCCTCAAAAACACCGTTTATATATGTACAAACAAGCCATTTGTATTTTCTGTTTAATTCTTTTTATCATGACGATTAGTTTTTCAAGTTTAACGGTTGCCGAAGAAATAAATTCTCCAGACGACTTTATTACACAAAACACGTCTTTATCAAACCAAGCGGCGTTAAAGTTCAAACATTTATTATCTGCTGACGGTTTAAGCCAAAATATCGTATATAGTATTGCACAAGATAATGACGGATTTATTTGGATAGCCACCCAAGATGGCTTAAATAGATATGATGGAAAAAGCTTTGTTCATTATCGTAAAGACCTAACTGACCCAAATTCAATTGCACATAACTTGATTCGCAAAGTATTTGTTGATAATGATGGCATTCTTTGGGTAGGGACAAATAATGGTTTAAGCAAATATAATGTACAACTTGACAATTTTGAGAGCTTTTATCATGAAGAAAAAAATAATGAAACATTAGTTGATAATGTAATATGGGATATATACCAAGATAACAGCAAAGATAAAAATATTTGGGTTTCTACCAAAAATGGTATCCATAAATTTAACAAAGAAAACAATAGTTTTAAGCAAATCAAAATCCACGGATTTGAAGATAAAATAAAAGAAATAAAAACTATTTATCAAGATTTAAAAGGAAACTATTGGTTTGGCACCTACGACAAGGGCATATTTCTAGTTAATGAAAACCTAAATTACTCGGCATCATTACAAAAGAAAAACAACAAGTGGCATATAACTATACCGGCTAAATCACTATTTGAGATAAAAATAATTAATGATTATTATTGGTTAGCGACTGATGATGGTGTTTATGTTTTAGATGAAAACTACAATTTAATTGATCGTTACCACACAACTCATCCAACAAATAAAATCATTTCAGATAGAGTCAGAAGTATTTCTCTTATTGATCAATCAACGGTATGGATTGCGACAGAGAATGGCTTAAATATTGTCAACTTGAATACTCACGATTTAAAAACAGTGCAAAACAGTCCGCAAAAGCAAAGTCTTTCAATAAACCAATTAATAACTATATTTAAAGATGACTCTAACAACATATGGATAGGTACACATGGTAAAGGTATCAATTTTTTCATTAGCGGCAGTCAGTATTTTCAACATTTTTTAGCCGATTCAAATGAATCAGTAGAATTGTTCACCATGTCATCGGACAAAAAACTCTGGGTATACTCTGGAAAATCAGGTTTAGTCCCCATAAAAAACAATCTTGGCTCAGATAATAAAAAGTTACTAAAAGATGAAGAAATTTTTCAAGCTATTGCTGATAATAAAAATAATATTTGGTTATATACTTTAACTGATAAGCTATATCTATATGATACTTCTAAAAATGTCGCTGTTGAATTAAAAGATTGGCAAAAAAACTCTCTGTACAATAGGAGTTATCAATTTGAAATTATGGGTGATCTAATTTGGTTCATTGATACTGACGGAAAACTAGTAAATTATAATATAATTTCAAAAAAATTCTATAGAGTACAAGCAAAAGACAATGAAAAACTTAAAGGTATTTATATAGATGATAATCAAACGTTGTGGAGTTTTTCGACTGACAATCAGTTAATTAGTATAGATTTATCTCAAGCCATCAACATAAAAGAAAGCTTTGTCTATAATAAACTTGCAACATTTAAAAATGTACCTTCATTTAAAATTAATAATATTATCACATCTAATTCATGGGTCTGGTTAAGTTCTGAACAAGGAATATTACTTTATGACAAAGACAAAAAAACCACAATATACCTAAATGAAAGCAATGGATTATCAAACAACTCTGCTTATTCAATAACGCTAGATAATAAAGAAAATGCATGGCTATCAACTAATGGCGCAATTAATCTAATTAGCCCTAAATCTAAAAAAATAAAAGTATTTGGTAAAGAATTCCACCTTTCTGACTATGAATTCATTTCAAATTCATCTATTAAAACAGTAGATAACAGTATCTATTTTGGTGGAAATAATGGCTACTTCAAGTTATCACCATCGAAAATAGCAAAAATCAAACAAACTCTTAATCCTCCTATATTTACTGAATTACTTATTGCCAACAAGCGTATAATTATTGACAGTAAATCATCATCAACACCTAATAATGAAAAAAGTACTTTCTCTCTGACAAAAAACTTCAGTCAGCTACAAAATTTAACTTTAAAACATGGACAATCACCTTTCAGTATTGAGTTTATTTCTCCAAATACAAAGTTTTCAGAGCAAGTATCTTATCGTTATCGATTGAAAGGTTTAGAAAAGGACTGGATTGAAGCAGGGAAAGATAACTACCGGGCTACTTATACCAATATTAGTGCAGGCGACTACGTTTTCGAAGTAGAGGTGTATGACTTACTAGAAACCGTTCCTAGCCAGAAGAATACTATCAACATTCACATATTAGCACCTTGGTGGCTTTCAAAGGTAGCTATTACCCTTTATACCCTACTCTGCTTTTTAGTCATTGCTTATGTGCTTCAGCAAATGCGCCACAAACGTTTATACCATTTACAAATTCAAAAAAGTGAAGAGCGTTTGAAACTTTCTTTATGGGGAAGTGGTGATGAAATGTGGGATTGGAATATAATTACCGGAAAAATATATCGTTCAAATATTTGGGGTATTTTAGAGTTCCCCCAAGATGGAAGGCGTAATGTCGGTTCTGATAAAACTAATATTAATGAACACGATATCGCACGTGTTCGTGATGCAATCAATGATCATTTTGATGATAAAACAGACCATTTTGAAGCAACATATCGCGTTAAAAATAAAGATGACAAGTGGATCTGGGTTCTTGACCGCGGAAAAATTGTTGAACGAGATGAAAAGGGCTCTCCAACAAGAATGACAGGAACGCTCAAAGACATTAGCAAAATAAAGAAAACCGATGAACGTTTAAAACTATTTGCAAAGTGTATTGAAAACATTTCAGATGCGGTAATCATCTACGATCGATTGTTTAATATAGTCGATGTGAATAAATCTTTTCAACGTATTACTAAAAAATCTAAAAAGCAGATGTTGGGTAAGAACTTAACCTTTACTCAATACCCAGAAGTGTTTACTCAAGATGTTAAGAAACACCTTATTACTAAAGGTAGTTGGCACGGTGAAATTGAAAGCGTACGTGAAAACGGAGAAATTTATTTAACCGATTTAAATATTGATATTATTCGTGATGAAAACAAAAGTATCTCCCATTTTGTCGGCGTTTTTTCAGATATAACAAAACGTAAAGAAACCGAAGCAGAGCTTAGAAGACTTGCTAATAGTGATACGTTAACGGGCCTGCCTAACCGTTCTTATTTTCAGGCGAATCAAACGTTATTGGTCAATAAGAAAGTACCACATGCCTTGCTTGTTTTTGATTTAGATAATTTTAAAAAAGTCAATGATTCTATGGGACATGAAGTCGGTGACGTTTTATTATGTCAAGTTGCAAAACGTATGCGTGCTGTTGGCCGAAAGCAAGATACGGTATATCGCTTAGGCGGTGACGAATTTAGTATTATCATAGAAAATACCAATGATATCCATACGATAACGAGCATAGCTACTGAAGTATTAACGACCATTGCTCAACCACTAAGATTAAAAAGCCAAGAAGTTGTTTTATTTAGCAGTTTAGGCATTGTGCTTTACCCTGAAGATGGCGCAACACCACAAGAGTTGCTAAAAAATGCTGACACCGCTATGTACCATGCTAAACATAATGGCGGTAACAAGTACCAGTTTTTCAGTGACTCGATGAATAAAGCCGCCGTAAAACGACTTCAAATTGAAAGTTTAATTCGTTATGGCTTAAAAGAAGATTCTTTCTCTGTTTTCTATCAACCTAAAATTGAAATCGCCACAGGTAAAGTGGCAGGCATGGAAGCATTAGTTCGTTTTGAAACGCCGTCAAATGGCATTATAAGCCCAATAATTTTTATTCCCGTCTCCGAAGAAACAGGTCAGATTATTGATATTGGTGAAGTTGTTTTACGAAAGTCGTGTTATGCCACTAAAAAATGGGTTGATGCAGGACTATTTAACGGTCGTATCGCCGTTAACTTATCAGCCGTACAGTTTACTCAACCCAACTTAGTTGGCATGATCGCAGATATTTTAAAAGAGAGTCAGTTGCCCGCAAAGTATCTTGAGTTAGAAATAACTGAAGGAACAGTTATGGATTCACCTCAAAAAGCCATTGATATTATGTTACAGATTCGTGCTATGGGTATTCATTTATCACTAGATGATTTTGGCACGGGTTATTCATCACTCGCTTATCTGAAAAAATTCCCCCTTAACACCTTGAAAATAGATAAAGCTTTCGTTGACGATATAGAAGAGTCTGAACAAGGCCGTAACATGGTCGCTACGATAGTGACCATAGCCCACAATCTAGGCATGCAAGTTGTAGCTGAGGGCGTAGAGACTAATCAGCAACTAAGCTTTCTTTCAGGTTTACGTTGTGAGCAATTGCAAGGCTACTTATACAGTAAACCACTGCCAGAGTCTGACTTTCAGAAGTATTTGCTTTCACACCAAATTACCACTGAATCTACAAATTTTGGCAAAGCGTCACGTTAATGACACTTTTCCTAAAATAAGTTCATCAAATGATATATCGAAAGCCAAATTTTTGACTTGTTAATCACCCATATAAAAACACTCTTTAAGGCCTTATTTCATAAGGCCTTAATTTTTTGGCATACTCCCTGCAATAACATTCATAAAATCTAATAATAACAATTTAAGGAAATATGAATGCTTAGCTCACTTATTTTATCTCTGACAATGTCAGCTTCACCAACACCAGCAATTGAGAGTAATACTTTAGATATATTTCAAGCAGGCCGTAAGGGCATTAGAATTAGTCATCAATTAAAAATTGAAGAAACAGGCCGCAAAGGTATTCGTATTCAAAATAAAAAATTGACTGTTCTTGAAACAGGCCGTAAGGGTATTCGTATTCAAAACAACAAATTAAATACTATTGAAATAGGCCGTAAGGGTATTCGAATATAGGAGTCAAAAATGATTAACTTATTAAAAACCCTATTTGTGACAAAATCTCAAAACAATCCAATTGCGACCAGCATTGAAATTAAAGAAATGTCTGCAAGCGTTTGGTGGAAGTAATAATTATTATTAATTAACTATTTTTCAATAGTTTATTAAAGAAAGACAATAAATAGCTACACGGATTGTAGCGGTCTTATTTACCAATCAATTGCACTTAAAAATATTTACCTTATTTAAGCTTTTAAAATCAAACCTGTAAAACCAAATAACTTATTCACTTTCATACGTTTCTGCATACAAAACATTGGCCAAATAAAAGGGCCAAAAACTAATCCAGCACAGGCCCAGCGCTTTAAACCTAAGCCGCTTCGTAGTGCCTGACAATAAAAAAACATTGAACAAACCACACTAACAAGCCCTAAAAGTAACAACATAATAATACCGCTTAAATAACGAAAAGAAACATATGAAAATTTATCGGCGCAATATAACTAATTTAGAGTATTTATTCAACTTTTTTAGACGACAAAACCAGCAATAAAAAAAGAGGCGATAAATTGCCTCTTGTTTCATTTATTTGCCATTAACATGGCGATTATTTGCCACTTACTGATAATACTTATCGCCACTTTCAGCCATGTTAATTAATGCTTGGCAAGGTTTAAAACGCTCGCCTAATTCATTACTCCACTGATTTAGCTTAGTCACCAGTGCTTTTGCACCTAATGTATCCATATAGTGAAATGGCCCACCTAAAAATGGCGGAAAGCCAATACCAAATATAGCGCCGATATCGCCATCTCTCGCATTACGAATTATGCCTTCATCTAAACACCTTGCCGCTTCGTTTAACATCATATAGACACAGCGTTGTACTAATTCAGCATTGGTTTTTTGATCTTTAACCCGAATATTTAATAATGAGTAAATAGATTCATCCACAAGTTTTTTAGTGACCTTTTTGCCTTTCTTATCTTTATAAAGATAAAAGCCTTTTTGAACTTTTTTACCTAAGCGTTTATCCGAAATAAGCTTATTAAAAGCTTCTGGTGGTGCAAAACGGTCACCAAGTTCAGCTTGTAGAATCGGTCCTATTTTAGCGCCAACATCGATACCTACTTCATCAAGTAATTGCATTGGGCCGACAGGAAAGCCAAAGTTAACCAATGCTTTATCTAACTTACCAATAGATTCGCCTTCAAGTAATATTAAGGCCGCTTCGTTCATATATGGCGCTAAAATACGGTTGACGTAAAAACCGGCTTTATCTTGAACAACAATCGGTGTTTTCCCTTGTTTTTTAGCAAAAGCAACGGTTGTTGAAATTGTTTGCTCAGAAGTTTTAGGGTGAGCAATAATTTCAGCTAATGGCATTTTATCGACCGGAGAAAAGTAATGTAAACCAATAACATTTTCAGGGCGCAAAGCTTGCTCGGCAATTTTACCTATGGGTAAACTAGAGGTATTACTAGCAAAAATAGTTTGCTCAGAGCAATAGTTTTCCATGTCAGCTACCATTTTTTGTTTTAACGATAAATCTTCAAAAACGGCTTCAATAACCATATCAACATTTTTAAAACCACTGTAATCAACACAACCTGTGATCATCGCTAATTGCTTTTGCATTTCACTTTTCAACATAAAGCGACGTTTAACTTTTTTATTTAATAAATCGTAACCATACTTCATCGCATGACTAATACCCTGGGGAGCTATATCTTTAATACGTACATCAACATTTGCTTTCGTCGCACTAACAAAAGCTATACCACCGCCCATTAAACCGCCCCCTAAAATACCGACACTATTTATGGCTGCAGCATCAACACCTGCGATACCCTGCTCTTTTTTCATGTCAGTTGTCGCGAAAAAAATTTGTCTTAACTGTGCAGACTCAGGAGTCATCACTAACTCACCAAAATGTTCTGCTTCAGTTTGGTAACCACGCGATGACGACTTTTCAATACCGACACGTACACAGTCAATAATTTTTAAGGGCGAAGGGTAGTTACCTTTTGTTTTAGCTAAGACTGACTTAGTCGCTTGTTTGAAAATAATATTACGTCCAATAGGATTACCTTCAAGCGCTTTATCTAACATGCTGATTTTTCGTTGACTTTGTTTAACTTTACTTGCTTTACCTTGCGCCGACAATGCTAAATTTTCGGCGGCACTCACTAAAATACTGTTAGGGACAACATCAACAACCAAGCCCATTTTCAATGCCTGCTTAGCCCGTAATTGTTTACCGGTTAACATCATATCTAATGCTTTTTGAATGCCGACTAGCTTAGGTAAACGTTGCGTACCACCACTGCCAGGTAACAAACCTAACTGTACTTCTGGTAAACCTAATGCTGTTTTGCCATTGTCGCTACAAATACGCGCATGACATGCCATAGCAAGCTCGAGTCCACCACCTAAACAAGCACCATTAATTGCCGCAATAACAGGAATAGCAAGGCTTTCAATTTGATCAAATATCATTTGCCCTTTTTGAGAAAGTGCCGTTGCTTCATCGGCACTTTTACAACTTGCGAGCATATTAATATCTGCGCCAGCAACAAAAGAGTCGGCTTTTCCACTGAGTAACACCACACCTTTAATCGTACTATCGTTACGTATTTCTGTTAATATTTCATCAATTTGCTCAGAGAACTCAGCTTTTAAGGTATTCATGGATTCGCCAATCACATCCATTACTAAATGAGCAATACCATTGTCTTGGCGAATTAATGTAAAGGTACTCATATTATTGCTCTCTTGGTTAATCTGTTTATCATTTGCTTGATTATTATCGGTAAGTGAAGTCATTAGTCTGTCTCCACAATAATAGCTGCGCCAAGGCCGCCAGCAGCACATGCTGTAGTTAAACCTGTACCGCCACCACGACGGTTTAATTCATTAAGAGTTTGTACAATTAAACGGGTACCTGTTGCAGCAAACGGATGACCGTAAGCTAAAGAACCACCCATTACGTTAAATTTCGCCATATCGATTTCACCGATGGCTTTATCACGGCCTAGTTGCTCACGAGCAAACTTAGTACTGGCAAACATTTTGATATTTGCCAGTGCTTGTGCAGCAAATGCTTCATGCATTTCAATTAAGTCCAAATCTTTTAATTCCATGCCCGCACGTTTTAATGCTAATGGTGTCGCATAACTTGGTCCCATTAACATATCTTGCCAAACATCAATAGCAGCAAAAGCATAACTTTTAATATAACCAAGTGGTTGATATCCCAGTTCTTTCGCTCGCCCTTCTCGCATTAAAATGATAGCAGATGCGCCATCCGTTAAGGGGGTACTCGTTGCCGCGGTTACTGTGCCATGTTTTCTATCGAAACAAGGACGTAATTTTTTATAAGCGGCTAGTTCTGAATTTTCACGAATACAATTATCTTTGTCGATAAAGCTTTTATAAGGTTCGCTATGGGCCGTCATGACCTCACCAGCCAACTTGCCTTCTTGCCAGCTTTTCGTGGCTAAAGTATGTGAACGATGCGCTAGCTCATCTTGTGCTTCACGAGAGATATTATGAGTTTTAGCCATTTGCTCGGCGGTTTGTCCCATCGAAATCCCCGTTGAATACTCGGAAACAGCTGGGGCAACAGGCATAATATCTTTTAAACCAAGTTGACGAATAAGCGATATTTTTTGTCCTAAACTGCGCGCTTTACTTAAATCAAGTAAGATGCGAGCAAACTTTTTGGAAACACCAATCGGCGCAACTGACGAAGAATCAGCGCCACCGGCGATACCCACATCAACATAACCTGCCATTATAGCTTCAGTAACATTCACCGTAGATTGAAAACTAGTCGCACATGCTCTTGAGACACTATAAGCGTCGGTATGCACATTCATGCCGGTACCCAAGACAATTTCACGAGCAATATTTGGCGCTTCTGGCATTTGTACCACTTGACCAAAAACAAGCTGATCAATAATAGTAGGGTCAACATCATGCTTCTTAAGCAATTCATTGACGACAATTTTTCCTAAATCTACCGCTGGGACACCGTGAAATGCAGTGGCTTGTTTTGCAAAAGGAGTACGTAAACCTGCAACTACCGCAATTCGTTCTCCATTACGAGTCGTTAAATTCATTTTTGTCATGTCTTACCCTTCTATCGTAAATATTTAATTTTATCGTTTTTCAAACCTAGAGGTCTGACCACTTAGTTATTGCTTTATTCTAACGACAAATGAAATAAATACAACTCCCAACAAAAATGTGCGCTATTCGTTACAGTAAAATTGTTAAAAATCATGTCAAATCGCAAATACAGCTTGTTTTATGGTACTTGAACCTTATATATATACGCACAGGTTTCATAATAAAAAAAGCAAGTGGTAGCGAGTATGGCAATTGAACATTTTTCAGCATTAAAAGAATACTTATCTCAACAAATAATTGGTCAACATGCACTTGTTGAAAATTTACTTATCGCATTACTTGCCAATGGCCACTTAATTGTAGAAGGTCCTCCGGGCTTAGCAAAAACTCGTGCAGTAAATGCACTAGCTGATGGTATTGAAGCAGACTTTCATCGCATTCAATTTACCCCTGACTTATTACCAGCCGATTTAACGGGCACCGATATTTACCGACCAGAAGATGGCACCTTCGTATTTCAACCTGGACCACTTTTTAGAAACTTAGTTTTAGCGGATGAAATAAACCGTGCGCCGGCAAAAGTACAATCAGCGTTATTAGAAGCAATGGGCGAAGGACAAATTACCGTCGGCCGAAATACCTACCCATTACCTGATTTATTTTTAGTTATGGCTACGCAAAATCCGATTGAGCAAGAGGGAACTTACCCATTACCGGAAGCACAATTAGATCGATTTTTAATGCATGTTGAAATTAACTACCCTGATGCTGTTAGCGAATTAGCCATTTTAAAACTCAATCGTGGTGAAGCATTACAACACAAAAAAGACAACCCCAAACCCGTTAAAGAAATTTCTCAAAGTGATATTTTTGCCGCTCGCGATCAAGTAATGGAAATTCATATGGCACCAGCCATTGAGAATTATATTGTTGATTTGATTATGGCAACCAGACAACCTGAAAAATATGATGATAAATTGAAAAAATGGCTTGCTTACGGTGCTAGCCCTAGAGCAACCATAGCACTTGACCGATGTTCACGTGCTCGAGCTTGGTTACATAATCGTGACTTTGTTAGCCCTGAAGATGTACAAGCTGTTTTTCATAACGTATTACGCCATCGTATTTTACTCACGTATCAAGCTGAGGCTGAAGGTATTAGCAGTAATCAGTTGCTTGATCACTTATTAAGCTTAGTAGCAGTTGCTTAAGTAGTTTTAAGTAAAATCAAAAAATAACGATCAATCTTGTAAGAAATTTTATGTGGCTTAGTAAGAAAAATGAACAACCTCAACAAGACGTAACCAGCGTACTTGATAGTATTGCCAGTAATGGTATTGAATTGACTATTGATGAATTAATTCTTTACCAAAATAAAACTAGCTTGATAAACCTTGCCGCGCGTAAAAACCAGCAAGGACAAATGTCAGGTAATTACCTTTCTCGCAGTAAAGGCAGAGGTATGGAGTTTGACGAAGTACGTCATTACCAAAGTGGTGATGACATTCGGGCCATAGATTGGCGAGTAACAGCTAGAACGGGAAAAACCCATACCAAACTTTTTCGCGAAGAAGTAGAACGCCCGGTATTAGTAGTTACTGATTTAAGCCATTCCATGCTTTTTGGTAGCCAGCTTTTATTTAAGTCGGTACAAGCTGCTCACTTGGCTGCGTTGGTCACCTGGCACGCTAAAGGCCGAGGAGACAGAATCGGTGGTATTGTCTTTAACCAACACAAACACAGCGAACTAAAACCTCGTAGTCGAAAAGAAGGGGTTTTACACTATTTACATGGTTTAGTCGCAACACATCAACATACGCTAGACATTGAAAATAGCAAATCTAC
The DNA here is from genome assembly GCA_013215385.1 of Colwellia sp. Classification (GTDB taxonomy): domain Bacteria; phylum Pseudomonadota; class Gammaproteobacteria; order Enterobacterales; family Alteromonadaceae; genus Colwellia_A. Next base: position 127,408 of record JABSOY010000011.1, on the reverse strand, counting down.
TGCATCTTTAACTAACGACGATGCGCAACAGCAAATATACAAAGCTTTTGAAGAGAACTGTGCGCGTTTACGAAAACTCGCCAGGCCAGGCAGCTTAGTTTATTTAATTACCGATGGCGATCACGTTAACCAAGAGTCTATTCGCCATTTATCCCACATAAGTCGTCATTGTGAATTAGTGGTGTGTTTAATAAGTGACCCTTTAGAGCACAACTTACCGACCAGTAAACAAAAAATGAGTGTTACTGTAACCGATGGACAATCAAGGCAGCAATTGTTAATCGGTGATCCCGCTTCTTCAGTTAAATACCATCAGCAAGCTCAAACGTATAATCAACATAAAGAAGCACAATTACGTAAAGCGGGTGCAAGAATTCTCCATTATTCGGCATGCCAAACGCTTGAACAACAACTAACGGAAGGAGTAGCCTCATGGGAGCGTTAAGCCAACCTTTAGCTCAATTAAAAGACATTCACTTACCCGATCCCGTACACAATTATCCAATTGCGTTGGGTTGGTGGTTATTACTTGCTGGCTTATTAATAACCCTTATTATTTTAGTGATTAAATGGCAGAAGCGCCGCCGTTTATCTAAAGCAAAACAATTAGCCTTAAAGCAATTAAAAAGTACCAACAATGCCGATCAAATTGTGACACTAATGAAATGGGCAGCCTTTCAATATTTTCCTCGTCAAGAAGTTGCATCACTACACGGCAAGCAACTCCTTGAGTTTTTTAAACAAAAGTTAAAAGACAAACATCAAGAAAATTTTCAAACACTGTGTGCAGAACAGCTAAATAGCAAGTATCAACCCATTGAAAATATAGAATCATGCAATACCTTAAAACAAGCTGCACAGCTCTGGTTAAGTCAGGCTTTACCACCGAAACCATTGAAAGAATCAACTCAAAATCAACAAGGAGTTCTACAATGATCAACCTTGTATTGCCATGGGTTTTACTTGCAATACCCCTACCGCTATTAACGTATTGGCTACCGGCGAAAAACCAAAATCAAACCTCAGCGTTAAAAATGCCACATCTCATTGACGGTGAATCAGCGCAAAAGTTTTCAGCAAAAAGTAAAAAAGCGCCACAACTTCTTTTTCTCTTAATTTGGGGCTTACTCGTTATTTCAGCGACTCAACCGCAATGGTTAGGGGAAGCGGTGAACGTGCCTACCGAAGGCCGTGAAATGATGATTGCCGTTGACTTATCTGGCAGTATGCAAGTTGAAGATATGGAATTAAATGGTAGTACGGTTAATCGTTTAGATATGTTAAAAGCAGTTTTAGGCGACTTTATTGAGCGTCGTACTGGTGATCGATTAGGACTAATTTTATTTGGCGATGACGCCTATATGCAAACCCCGATGACATTCGATAGAAAAACGGTTCAGCAAATGCTTGATGAAACAGTACTTGGTTTAGTAGGAAAACAAACGGCAATTGGCGACGCTATTGCTTTAGCAGTAAAGCGGTTTGACGAAAAGAAAAAATCAAATCGTGTTTTATTATTATTAACCGATGGGCAAAATACTGCCGGTAAAATAACGCCAGAACAAGCATTAGAGCTTGCCGTAGCTAAAGGTATCACGATTTACTCTGTCGGCATTGGTGCTGATGTAATGATCCAAAACTCATTATTTGGTAAGCGCCGTATTAACCCTTCAAGTGAATTAGACGAAGAATCATTACAACGCTTAGCAAGTGAGACCAATGGGCATTACTTTCGCGCTAAAAGCAGTAGTGACATGAACGAAATATATCAATTACTTGACGAATTAGAACCGATAGAACAAGACCAACAACAAATGCGTCCTCTTACTGCACTTTTTTATTGGCCACTCGCTTTCTCATTATTCTTAGCGTTTACTTATTTATTATTTATTAATTTACCTACCTTCACATTAAAGGGAGCGAAGTCATAATATGAGTGATTTTCATTTTCTTCGCCCATGGTGGTTGATAGCTATTTTAGTTCTAATGTTTGCGTTAAATTTACTGAAAAAATATCGCTTAAGCCAATCGGGTTGGCAGCAACTATTACCTAAACATTTAGCTAACGTTTTAGTTGATGGCCAACAACAGCGACAATCGTTATCACTCTCCTTGCCTTTTATTATCGGTTTACTCGCTATAACCGCTTTAGCTGGACCAACCTGGAAAAAACTACCACAGCCTGTTTATCAAATTGCACGTGGCTCAGTACTCATTATGGATATGTCGTATTCTATGTATGCAACTGATATATCACCTAATCGTTTAACTCGCGCTCGTTTTAAAGCCATAGATATACTCGAACAATTGAACGAAGGTGAAATAGGACTTATTGCCTATGCTGGTGACGCATTTACCATTAGTCCGTTAACTGACGACATCAATAATATTAAGTTATTACTCCCCTCACTAACCCCTGAGTTAATGCCAGAACTTGGTAGTAACCCCTATGCTGCACTAACTCTTGCTCATGATATGTTAACTAACGCCGGCCATGCAAAAGGTGATATCTATTGGTTTACTGATGGCATCGACAATATTGATATTCAGGACATTACGGATTGGAGCAGAAGTAATAATCACCGCTTGAATATTTTAGGTATCGGCAGTAAAACGGGCGCGCCTATCAAGCTCAATACGGGTGAGTTAATGAAAGATAACAGCGGCGCAATTATTGTTCCTAAATTATCAATTGCAGCACTTCAAGGTTCAGCCAAAAGAGGTCGAGGCTTTTACTCAACCATTACTAACAACAATGACGATATTGAGCAGTTATTAAAACAGCCAGTTAATATTGAAGAACATCAGAAAAAAGAATCCGCAAATACCGGCGATCAATGGCAAGAAGTAGGTCCTTATTTGTTGCTGCTGCTGTTACCTTTATTATTGCCCTACTTTCGCCGCGGGCGTTTATTAGCAATTTTACCTTTATGCTTGTTTTTAACACCTATTGATAAAAGCTATGCACAAGAGGCTAATGCAGCGAATGAAGAAGCTACCACCTCGAGTAAAGAAGCTGCTGAGCGTTCGTTCTTTCAAGACACTTGGCAGGACTTATGGAAAACGAAAGACCAACAAGCTCAAAAACAATTTAATAATCAAGCTTACCAACAAGCCGCTGGAAATTTTGAAGATAAATTATGGCAAGGCAGTGCCCACTACCGCGCCGGAGATTATGAGCAAGCACTACAAGCTTTTCAGCAACAAACAACTGCTGAGGCTTTATATAATCAAGGTAATGCCCTAGCAAAGTTAGAGCGCTATGACGAAGCTATTGAAGCTTATACGCAAGTATTGAAAAATAATGCTCAACATAGTGATGCTCAAGCGAACAAGACTTATCTTGAAGAGATGAAAAAGCAACAAGAGCAGCAAAAACAAGAAAATAATAAAGAACAAAGCGACGAAAAAAAGCAAGATCAAGACAACAAAGACCAAGACAAAGACCAAGACAAAGAACAGCAAAAAAGTGACGACGATTCTCAGCAAAATCCATCTGAACAAGACCAAAATAAAAACCAAGAGTCTGAGTCTGAGCAAGAAAAATCTCAACAAGAAAAAGAACAAGAGCAAAAAGAACAAGATGAAAAAGAAAAACAAGCACAAGAAAACGAAGCCAATAAAGATGATGAAAATCAGCCTGAGCAAACACCTGCACAACTGCGCGCAGCAGAAAAGTTAGCCGAAGAAACAAAACAAAAACATCAACAGCTTCTCAATAAAGTAACCGACGATCCTTATATGTTACTCAGAAATAAAATGCAGCTTGAATATCAAAAACGTCGCCATAACCGAAGCAGTGCAAAAGGAACAAAACAGTGGTAATAATCTCGATGAAAAAAATAACAGCATTACTTGTCATACTCTTTTGTCATATCGCCATTGCAGGTAACGCTTTTGCTGCCAGTAAAATTAGCGCCACCATAGATAAAAACCCTGTTGTAGTTAACGAATCATTTATTTTGAAAATCATCATTGATGATGATGTAAATACAAATGCCCTTAATACTTCGGCATTGCTAAAAGATTTTATTGTCGGTAGAACATCCGTTAGCTCACAAACGAGCATGGTGAACTTTAAAACTACACGGACCACGACATGGAGTACTTTGATTATTGCCAAAACCGCTGGAGACTTTGTTATTCCTCCTTTAACCATTGAAGGAATATCAACCCAAGCGATCAATGTTAAAGTATTAGCTGAAAATGATCCGCGAGCAGATAAACAACAAGATCTCTTTATAACCTCTAATATTTCAGTAAACGAGGTTTATGTGCAACAACAGCTAACACTTACCGTAAAACTTCATTTTGCCGCTGAATTAAAACGTGGCAGTTTAACTGAACCGAGCTTAAACGAAGCAACCATTACACAAATAGGCAAAGATAAAGAAAGCGATACTATCATCAATGGTCGTCGTTACCGCGTTATTGAAAGAACTTACACGATTAGCCCGCAAAAAAGTGGTGAATTTATTTTAAAATCGCCTGTTTTTTCAGGTGAAATATTAGTGCCTTCAACCCGTAGAAATAACATGTTTAGTTTTTCAGAAACGAAACCCGTCAGTGTTATTGGCGATGAACTGCCATTAACGGTTCGCCCAATACCCGATACTTTTCAAGGTACTTGGTTACCAAGTAACTTATTGGCTATTCATCAGAACTGGCAACCAGAACTGACTACATTTAAAGTCGGTGAGCCTATTACTCGCTCAATCACTTTAACCGCGGCGGGATTATCTGAAGAACAATTACCCGTCCTGGAAATGACAGTACCAAAAGGATTAAAAGTATATCCCGACCAAGCGCAACTACATACAGGTATGAGTAGTGGACATTTAGTCAGTCAAAAAGTCAGAAATTTCGCTATTGTTGCCAGTAAATCAGGAGAGTATCAATTACCTGAAATAAATATCCCCTGGTGGAATACCGTTACCAACCGCTACCAAGTTGCTACCATTGCTGCACAAAAAATCACAGTTTTACCAAACCCTGATCTAGAAGTAGCTCCCGTTATAACTTCAAACGAACAATTAAAAGCAATAACACCAGCTAGAACTATTATTGTTACAAAAACGTCTTGGTTACAGTGGTTATTTTTAGCGTTATGGCTATTAACGACGTTAGCTTGGTTTATCAGTACTAAATGGCAAAGAAAATCTGCTAAGAAGTCTTCAAATAAGCAGCATCATGCAGCTGACGCTTACCTTGCATTAATAGCTGCATGTAAGAAAAACAAAGGTTTAACCGTCTTATCACTTATGCCATCTTGGTTAAATGATTTACAAATGCAAGCAGGCCTACTACAAACAGCTACACTTGATGAAGCATTAACTAACATTGACGAAAAAGAACTCGCACAAGAAATGAATAATTTACAACAATGCTATTACGGAAAAAGTCAAAAAGAGTGGCAAGGAAGTCAATTGTTGATAATTATTCAAAGAATGAACAAACAAGGTATTTCAGCGACCAATTTGAAAAGTAATAAACAGCATCAGCCCGTTCTAATAACGTTGAATCCATAAAATTAAAATAAATTTACCAATAGCGAAATAAAATAATGTCCGCTCAGGTCTCTTACAACATGGCAACAAAACAAGTTAGATATGAAGCACTAGTCAAAGCTTTGCATGGCGATTTATTTCGTTACGCTTATTGGCTTTGTCACGACAAACACGTCGCAGAAGATTTGGTGCAAGAAACATTTTTACGGGCATGGCGGGCTTTAGACTCATTGAAAGATGAAAAAGCAGCTAAGTCATGGTTGATCACGATCCTTCGTCGAGAGAATGCTCGTCGTTTCGAACGTAAGCGCTTTGATATGAGCGAATATGATGAAGCTTCGATCACCGATACTCACTCAGCGAGCAACGAGCAAGAGATCGAAAACCAATGGCTACGTGATAAAATAGCCAAAATGCCTGAAGAATATCGAGAGCCGTTAGTATTACAAGTTATTGGTGGATTTTCTGGTGAAGAAATAGCCAAATTGCTCGATTTAAATAAAAATACCGTAATGACAAGGTTGTTTAGAGCGCGTAATCAGTTGAAAGAAGCTTTAGATGATGAACCCAAAGTTAGAGGCCAGTACAATGGATGATTTGCAGTTTAGACGTCGTATTTATGCAGATCCAAATACACGTGAAGAAGACATGCTTGCTGCGATGAAAGAAGATCCCGCAAAGCAAAAGTTTACCCAAGAGTTAGAAGACTTAGACAGTCGGCTTTTTAAAGCAATGAATGTTGATGTTCCTGACGATCTCAGTGACAAATTAATTTTACGTCAAACGTTAGCAAGCCATCAACAACAAAAACGTAAAGGTCGAGTACGCTTAGCATTGGCGGCATCTGTCGCCTTTGTCATGGGATTAACATTTAATTTTATGCAGTTTTCTAGTGCTTATAGTAACTTGGGTGATTATGCGATAGCTCATGTTAATCATGAAAAAGATTATTTTTCCAATACTGCACCTGCAATTGTCAGTCTAAGCTCGTTAAACACTAAAATGGCCGCCTTTAATGGCACCTTTACTTCAGACATTGGAAAATTACTTTTTGCTGATTATTGTCGTTTTGATGGCATGAAAAGCCTGCATTTAGTTTTCCAAGGCGAAACGAGTACGGTAACTGTTTTTGTTGTTCCTCGTAATGAACAACTTGAGTTTAGTGCTAATTTTTCTAATGCAGAACTTATTGGTAATTCTCAACAATTTAAACACAGTAATATTATTGTTATTGGCGACAAAAATGAATCGCTGCAGCAGTGGCAAAAAACAATTGGTGAAAATGTTCGTTGGTCGATTTAGTCATTCGTCACTAACCTGAATTAGAATCGTCGCTCTATGCCAGCTCGATAACTGCTCCTGCGTTATTCTACTTTCTGCATCCATGCAGTCACAGCTCCGTGACATTACCTACATGGATGTAGGGACTGATGATTTGTCTGGAACAATAATCATGACCGTTCATCCTGAACATAAAAAGCCTGATATTGAATAGCAATATCAGGCTTTTTCTTATTAAATTATCAATTTTCAATTTTCAGTTTTCAACTTCGATGAGTTCACTAACCGTTATTATGTTGCTCAACCATATCATCAAACATTTTCTCAACAGATGCTTCTGGCGCAGTAGTTATCTTACTTACTACAACGATAGCAAGTGTCGCTAAAATAAAGCCTGGTACAATTTCATACATCAATGAGCTCAACGACTCTCCACCAATAGTTATAGGTGCATAAATCCAAAACAACACGGTAAACGCGCCGGTTAACATCCCCGCTAATGCCCCTTGTTTATTCATCTTCTTCCAATGAAGACTCAATATAACTAACGGACCAAAAGCGGCACCAAAACCTGCCCAAGCATTACTCACTAAGCTTAATATAGAACTATTACGATCGTACGCTAAAAATACCGAAACAATGGCGACGATAAGTACTGACAAACGACCAACAAAGACCAGCTGTTTATCTGTCGCTTCTTTATTAAGGAAAGCTTGATAAAAATCCCCCGTTAATGAGCTTGAAGTCACTAATAGCTGCGACGAAATAGTACTCATAATTGCCGCTAAAATTGCTGCTAATAAAAAGCCAGCAATTAAAGGGTGAAATAAAACTTGTGAGAGTAGAATAAAAATCGTCTCAGGATCCCCCAGTGTTACGCCTGTTTTGGCTATATACGCAATGCCTGCAAAACCGGTTGCTGTAGCACCACAAACAGTAACGATCATCCAAGTCATACCTATACGACGTGCTGTAGGTAAATCTTTAGTGGAACGAATCGCCATAAAACGAACAATGATATGCGGTTGACCAAAATAACCTAAACCCCACGCCATAGCCGAAATAATCGCGAGGGCACTAACCCCCTGGAACATATTAAATTTATCAGCATCAAGGGTACTAATCGTTTCGTGCATTACAGACAAACCACCAATATCACTGATAACCACAAAAGGTACCAGTACAAGGGCAATAAACATAATACAACCTTGCACGAAATCAGTTAAGCTTACCGCTAAAAACCCACCAAACATCGTGTAAAGCACAACTACACCAGCAGTCACATAAAGGCCTATTTCATAATTCAAACCAAATGAACTTTCAAATAACTTTCCGCCGGCAACAATACCTGATGATGTATATAGCGTAAAAAATAGAATGATAACTACGGATGAGACTACTCTTAACAGATGGCGTTCATCTTTAAAGCGATGCTCAAAAAAGTCTGGCAAGGTTATTGAGTCATTAGCAACTTCCGTATAAGTTCTCAGACGAGGTGCGACAATTAAGTAGTTAAAATACGCGCCTATCACTAAGCCTATTGCTATCCAAATACTACTTAAACCCGTAACATACATTGCGCCAGGCAAGCCCATCAACATCCAGCCACTCATATCGGAAGCACCAGCAGAGAGCGCGGTAACAGACGGACTTAAACTACGTCCCCCCAACATGTAACCAGCGGCGTCGCTAGTAGATTTTTTATAAGCGTATAAACCTATACCGATCATAGCAATAAAATATAATGCTAAAGAAATCATGGTTCCAAATGCCAAATTAACCTCCATAAAGTAATTATCACATCAACAATATTAATATTTATTGGCAAATGTAATGAGATAGAAAAATAAGTATGGAATAGTACGACGAGATAATGACTGATTACTATACTTTTCTTATTTTCATCTATAATAAATAAGTTATAAATCGTATTGTTTTTATGCCAGTTTAAAATATGTAAAAAAAAACAATGCTAATTAATGCTTTTTCCAATATATTCAATGTAATAACGATGTAATCAGGACTTTTTATGTATTTTTATGCCGCCCGGCAGCCCATTCTAGATAAAGACAAAAACCTCTTTGCCTATGAATTGTTATTTAGAGACAGTATTGATAATGTTTTTCCTGAAATTGATGGTGATGAAGCCACAACAAAAATGATCGAGGCCAGTAAATTTAATTTGGGCATTGGTGAGTTTACCGCCAATAAACCCGCGTTTATTAATTTTACCCTTGAAACACTTAGCCTTGGCTATGCAAAAATGTTGTCTCCCGAGGAAGTCGTCGTTGAAATACTCGAAACGGTTAAACCCGGTAAGAAACTCCTCGCTATTTGCAAAGACCTCTCAGATCAAGGTTATACCCTTGCCCTTGATGACTACGTACATAAAAAGGTTTGGACACATTTTTATCCTTTTATCAAAATTATAAAAATAGATTGGAAAATTTCCAGTCTAGAAGACATCAAAGAAGTTAAGGAAGCAATTGCCAATTATCCAGATATTAAATTATTGGCTGAAAAGGTTGAAACTTACGAGGAATATAACCAAGCGCTTGAATTAGGCTTTGAGCTTTTTCAGGGATTCTTCTTTGCCAAACCAGAAATGGTTAAAACAAAAAGTTTATCTCCCTCGCAAATGGCTATGGCAGAATTACTCTATGAAACATCTAAACCTGAATTAGACTTAGTTAACATAACCTCAGTTTTCGAACGTGACGTCACCTTATCTTACAAGCTTTTAAGGTATGCAAATTCTCCTATCTTTAGAAGAAGAAACGAAATATCATCGATTAAACAAGCACTTGTTACCTTAGGTTCGGGTGAGTTAAAGCGCTTTTTGGGTTTAATGTTTGCCGTTAATGTAAACCCTGATAAACCTTCAGAATTAATCAATTCAGCCATGGCACGGGCAAAATTCTGTGAATTGGTCGCTCAAGATATTAGTGCACCTGTCGATGCATCCATTGCCTTTTTGACCGGACTATTATCATTAATTGATGCTATTTTAGATGAGACACTTGAGACTGTATTAGAAAAACTACCACTTTCCCAAGAAATCAAAGAGCCCTTACTCACTAAAAAAGGCGTATTAGCTTCCTTAATAAAATTATTGGAATTAATTGAGCATGCTGAATGGGATAAAACCGCAGTTGTTATGAAAAAGCTTGGTATTGATAAAGATAAAGTTATTAAAGATTATAATGAAGCTCTTGCTTGGGCAGATGAACAATCACAACTGGCAAATAGTTAGAATATTTACCATACCAGTCTCATTAATTAATACTTTTATCTTAAAAATAAAAGCGAGCAAGATTTATAGTCTTTGCTCGCTTTTTTATTTATAGAAAATGGTTGGGGTCAGAGACTATAAATAACTCTAGAGAAATACTGTCTTTACTTTCAGCTTATTACATAAGATTTTTATTAGTTTTAGCTGAGATACTGGTCGTTAATAAATTTATACCTTGCAGTTCTTCAACGTCATTAGCTAATTGATTCTCCAATGCATCAATAGCAACCACTGACTGACAAAGAGCTTCGCCACGTTTTTCAATTTGTTCGCCACGAGCTTCCATTTCATGCTCTATTTTTTCGCCAAAATTTTCCATACGTGTTTCAAAAGTATCTGAATCTCCACCTGAGAATAACATTTGCTGACCTACGGCAATCATTAAGCTACCAATAGAATTTTGTACTGTGCTTTCAACTGCACTTTCAATACGTTGCTCAAAGTCTTTACTAAAAAAGTCATCTCCAGAGAAACCATCTTCGTCAAAATAAATTTCTTTATTGCTGCTAAAACCCTGATCAACTTCTACTCGTATCTCAGCAAGTTGCGCGGTAATTTCAGCACCAACATCATTGCCATCACCTAACAACTCATTAAACGCTAGGTTCACACCATCACTTGCCAAATCGATAGCATCTAAAGCAATATTTTTTACTTGAGGTACAACCGCTCGTATACTTGTTGAATATTCTGTCACTAATGACTGTTGGCTGTAAGTTAAATCAACTTGCTCGTCATCAACGAATAAGGTTTCATTATTAACAATTTTGTAGAGTTGTTTTTTATTTTTTGAGAACTCAATAGCAGAAGGCGTTATTTTAATTCCACCAGAAATATCTGCATCACATGAATCGTTTGAAAATGATGCTTCATAGGCAAAAGTACTGCTGCTTGCTAAGATTAGTGCGCTAGCAATTAATGTTTTCATATTCTTTCCTTCTCTAATTGAATTTTTTATTAATAATATATGCCTGTTTGTATTACCTATTACAAGAGCAATGCCAATAAAAAAAGTCATTATAAATCAGAATGATATGTGTATGGCGAATGTAATTAAAAACTAATAAAACTAATAAATAGTGAATATAGCTAATTAATGGCTAATAGCTAAACTTTGCATTTCAATTAAACGGGATTGGCAGCGGGCAAATTCAAAGCTTAATTGTTCCCCTTGATAAAGTTCAATAATATCTACTTCTGCATTAATAATGAGGCGAACTTTACGATCATAAAATTCATCAACAAGGGCGATAAAACGCCTAGCTTCATCATCTAAATGACGAAGCTGGTCCAACATACTAGCATTACGTTGATAACCATCTTCAACACCAGCAGCAACAGAATTTATTTTTTCACCCGAAAATTGTGGCACTTTATCGAGTAAAACTATCTGAAAATTGTCTGCCAAGTTTATGTAGTCGCGTTGGCTTCTCGGTCCCGCGCAAAGAGCGTAAAAATCAAAATATATCACGTTAAGATGTTTAGCTTGATAGGGAATATCTCTATTATTGACGGTTAAATAGCCCGACTGACAATATTGCCCCGTAAACTGCATGAAACGGTCTGTTAGCTCATTTTCTTTTTTAAGAAATGGGTATGAATAATCTCTATAGGCTGGCGCTACTTGATAGTGCTCTAATCGATGATCGACTTCGCCATCAACAGGTAATACTTGGCAATGCTGGTTGATCAAATCAATAGTAGGTAGAAATCGTTGTCTCTGTAAACCATTGCGATAAAGCTGTTCAGGCTTGCTATTAGAGGTCGCAATTAAAATAACGCCTTGTTTAAATAGCTCATTAAACAAACCTGACAACAACATTGCATCGCCGATATCTGAGACAAAAAATTCATCGAAACATAATACCTTAACTCTTTTTGCCCAAGATTTAGCCACTACTTTTAATGGGTCACTTTGTCCAGAACATTCAAATAGTTGTTGGTGCACCTCTTCCATGAACCGATGAAAGTGAATACGTTCTTTCTTTTTGATTGTTAAGTTTTGATAAAAAAGATCCATAAGCATGGTTTTCCCACGCCCTACTCGTCCATAAAAATAAATTCCTAATATGGTTGGAGGTTTTCTGAGAAAGTACGTATACCAAGTGGTGTTTTCTTGTTCGCATATTGATGTAGAGAGTTCGGCTAACTTGGCGACAGCATGTACTTGTGCGTGGTCGTATTGAAAATTATTTTGATAAAATAACTTTTGATAGGCTTTTAACATAATAAAGTGAAATTTTTCCCACAAAAAAAGGGTGAGACCTAAGTCTTACCCTTTTTAGCACTTATTTTGTTTTGAGTTAAATTATAAATTTAATTCAAAAAAGCAAAATTAAAGAGCTTGAATGTTCTCAGCTTGAGGACCTTTCTGACCTTGAGTAACAGTAAACTGTACTTTTTGGCCTTCAGCTAAAGTTTTGAAACCGTCGCCAGAGATTGCTGAAAAATGTGCGAAAACGTCAGGACCAGATTCTTGCTCGATGAAACCAAAACCTTTTGCTTCGTTAAACCATTTTACTGTACCAGTAGTTGTAGACATAATTTTATCCTATTTGTTTAATATGATTTAAATCGAATTTAAATCGTAATTTTGCGTTTTAGACATTATAAAATAATGACTAAAACAATGATGCTGAGAGTGTTGCTATTACTTATTAAACAGGACGAGCTACTAACATAACGTCGAAACTTGGTACATAAATATAGGTATTACTTTCTAGCTGCGGGCATTATATATATTCCATTTATATAGTCAAGTTTTTTATCCATCGCCTCACAATTGACTGGTTATTTTATGTACAGGCGGTTATTCACAGAGAGATTCACTTTTTACCTTAACAGTATTATTAGTATCACGGCTTTTTCGAATAAGTTCATTGTCACCTATCGGTATCGCCAACTTAGCTAGACGGTCATACAATACTACATTTACCGTTGCGGCTAAATTCATGCAACCATGAGTAGGGATATAAACGACAGCATCAGCTTTATCAATAACTGCTTGGCTAATGGTACCGTCTTCAGGCCCAAAGACATACATGGCATTTTTAGGGTGACTAAAGGCAGGCAAAGGTATTGCACCTTCTATTAAGTCAACGCACACCAATTGGCTGCCTTCTGGTAAATTTTCTACTAAAGACTCTACGCCAATTAAAGGTATTTTTTTACTGGCACTTTGTGTATCAGTATTAAATTTTGCCGCACGTGCATAACGTTGACCGCTATAAAGTACTTTATCAACATGATAACAACCTGCCGCACGCATCACCGCGCCAACATTACTCGGGCTTTTAGGATCGGTTAAAGCTAACGTAATTTCAGCCGCATCTGCTATTTTTTTTTTCAGAGGAACTTTTATCTTTTTAGTCATTTTTATCAAATATTAAGCAAAAACATCGGGGTGGATCTTCCTTAGCTTTGAAAGAAAATTCAAGTTAATTATAAATATTTATTTTTCAACGAAATTATATGTCAACTTTCATACTCTTATATTTAACTCAATTACATTTTACAAAAAGGTCATGGATATAAATGAATAAAACGCTCATAAATTTATCGCTTGCAGCAATAGTACTTACACAAAGCTTTGCTAGCCAAGCTGCGCAAAACAACTTGATAGACAACGTGAATACCGCCATGAAAATGGAGTATCGCACGGAAGCCGATACCAAGAGAGATAGTAATCGCTCTCCTGCTCAAGCGTTATCATTTTTTGGTTTTGAACAAAATATGAAAGTGATTGAGTTTGCTCCAGGCAACGGCTGGTATACAAAAATTCTTGCGCCACTGCTCGCTGAAAAAGGTCAGCTACACCTAGCGTATAAAAAAGAATGGTTAGAAAGCATGAATGAATTACTCAGCCATGCCGCTTTCAAATCAACTCACAAACTTCCTATTGAGTTATCTTGGAACAATAAAGATTATCGCTACGATTTAGGGATGTTGTCTTTTGGTATGAACGATGCTGACATGGTCTTAAATATTCGTGAATATCACAACTTTAACGACGCAGACAAAGCAAAGCTCAATAATGCTGCTTTTTCGGCATTAAAGTCTGGCGGCACTTACGTGATCGTAGATCACTCTCGTCGTCATATGGCCGTTGAAACTCGTGAGTTAGCTCGACGAGAAGATCCTGTTAATGTTATCATTGAGGTACAGAATGCAGGATTTATTTTAGAGAAGTCGTCAAATATGTTTTATCGCCCTGATGATGAACTTCGTTATGAAGTAGGCCGAAAAACGGTTTCAGGTAATACCGACCGCTTTACTTTAGTCTTTAAAAAACCTTAATCCTTTTCTCTATTTTGGTTTGTTGAATTCCCCCCATTCAGCAAACCTTATCAATTAAGCCCAGACTTCCATTTTAAAATATACGCTACGTACTAAAGAAATAGTTATTCATATTCAGTTACATGTTTTTATAAATTCTTTGGAACAATTTTTCATTTATTCAATCCAAGCTAAAGTGCTAAAAATAAACTTCTGAAGGAATACCTATGAAAAAAATGTTATTTAAATTATGGAAAGAGAATAAATCACTACTGGTTTTTATTAGTTTAATGCTTGTTTTTCGTAGTGCGGTCGCCGACTGGAACGATGTACCAACCGGTTCAATGAAACCCACTATTGTTGAAGGAGACAGAATTTTCATTAATAAAATGGCTTACGATATTCGGGTCCCTTTTACTCATATATCTTTGGTTAGGCTTGCAGAGCCTCAGCCTAACGACATCATTATCTTTGACTCAGTTGCAGCTGACAAACGCCTAGTAAAACGCGTTATCGGTGTACCGGGCGATAATATTTCAATGAAAAACAATCAGCTATTTATAAATGGTAAACCGGTTACTTATGAAATTAAAGATCAAAAAATGGCATCTCACTATGAAAGCAATGAAACCATTAATGGTCAGTCTCATTCTATCCGTCTGAATAATATTGCCTCGCAGCTTGCTAACTTTAAGACAGTAACTGTACCTAAGGAGCGATTCTTAGTGCTTGGTGATAATAGAGATAATAGTGCAGACTCTCGCGTAATTGGCTTTGTACCTCGAAATGAAATCATTGGTCGGTCAAGTAAAGTTGCTTTCTCTCTAGATTATGACAATTATTTTTTACCGCGTAGCGAACGATTTCTTCATCAGTTATAAGCCGAACATTCCCTTCCCCTGACCTATCTTCGCGCTCAAATTGAGTCGTTGATAGGTAGTTCAGATTTAAAAATTGTTGCAGCAAATACTCGCTAATTCAAATATTATGATTAAACTTAATTTGATACATATATTTAACTTCCTTATGACAGTATAAGTTTAATTTTTCTTTATGTTTAAATCCCTTATAAAAACTATTTTCCCTTCAGTTTCGTCAGATGAAATCCCCCCTAACTATGAGTATTTCCAGCAAACAAAGCTAAATACCCCTGATGACGACAAAGCTTCACTGATAAATTTATCCTGCACTAAGTCGATAAATGATGATAGCGCAAACACTCAAGATAATAATTATGAAAATCTTTTTTATGATTTGTTATTTGGAGAAGATGTTAAACAATACTCACTGAGCATTGACCCACTCAGTGAATATGTAGCTAGCCAAATAAATGAGTTATTGCTTTGCCCAATAAATTTAATGACTGAGTTGCCCATTATGCCAGCGTCAGTCGATGCTGTATTGACAGCTTTGAACAATGATAGCTTTAATGTTGAAGACATTATTACCATCATTGAAAAAGAACCCATCATGGCGGCAGACACAATAAAACTTGCTAATAGTGCCAAGTATAGTCGTAGCAACAAGCCGGTAATTAACTTGAAGTCGGCCTTCATGACTTTGGGTTCTCAAGGGTTATTGCAAGGGGTAGTTTATGTTTTTCTTGATAATTTCACTCCAAAGAATAGTCCATATTTCAAACACTTCGGATATAAAATTTGGCAGCATAGTTTACAAACAGCAGTAATATCAAAAGAATTAGCAGAACAAAATGATGTTATCGACAGTCCTGATGTTGCTTATTTAATCGGTTTGTTGAGAAACTTAGGAGGGATGATCATTTTTGATTTAATGGTTGAAGCATTTAACCATGTAGCCCCTGATGCGACACCTAGCTCAAAAGCGTTTAAGAAATTAATCGCTACGCATTCAATAAGCTTAACGGTAGCGATTATATCGAAATGGAATTTACCTCCCTTAATTATTGAAACTATTAGTCAACAAAATGACAAGTTAATTAAACAGTCCCACTTAAGTGAACTTATAGCGCAAGCAAACTTTATCAGTGAACTGCAAAGTTTGTTCGAATATAAAAAAGTTAGCGTACAAGAGTATCAGCTTGCATGCGTAGATAAGTTAACTTGCCAGCAAACTTTAACGTACGCATTAAATTTTTTACCACGGGAATAAGAGTAATATCATTATTATCGCTGTTATTACTTTTGTTTATCCCGGTATGCTTTGCCATTATTTCAGGGGTAACTTATATAAAGATTAAGTAACTTCAGTTCATTACATTGCTCTCTTCAATCGACTCATACCCTTGGTAGACTTGCGCTGCATTTAGCACCTAAATTTGATTTGTATAAGCAGGCTTTGTTCACCCTTAACCGGCAGTGAATAAAGTAATAGCAACACCATAAAGCTAAATGGAAATGAAGGCTCTGATCAATAACATAGTTTTTAATTATCACAATGATAGAAGATAAAGCGACATGTCAGCTAATATTTACAAAAAACGAACTCTGGTATTTTTAACTTTCAGTCAATTATTATTCATGATTAGAGCATAGACCTCATCCTAAAAGATCTTTTTAGTTACAATCAAGAAAAGCACTTGTTGTTTACAGCTAATGGTCTTAATATCGATAACTACTCAGCACTACGCACTAATTTTGTAAAGGTTATTATGTCAAAAGCAGTATTCAAATCGTTAGCACTTGCTAGCACTCTTTCTCTTACTACACTTTTATCTTTTTCATCTAATGCAACCATTGTTGAGGTTGAAACATCTCAAGGGAATTTCAAAATAAATTTGCATGATCAAACAACACCGAAAACAGTAGAGAATTTTTTAAATTATGTAAAAGATGGTGATTATAACAATACCGTTGTACATCGCCTAATTCCAAACTTTGTTATGCAAGCCGGTGGCTTTTCATTAGAGGGCGGCTTTCCGTTAACTCCTATCAGCATTGATGCTTCGGTAATAAATGAACCTGTTTATTCAAGTGTACAAGGCACGATTGCGATGGCTAAACCTGGCAATAACCCCAATGGGGCAACAAGCCAATGGTTCATTAATTATAAAGACAATAGCTCAATCTTAGACACACAAAATGGTGGTTTCACCGTGTTTGGTGAAGTTATTGAAGGTATGGACAATATAAATGCTATGGCAGCTTTACTTATCTGCAGAGAGGTACCTATGCCTGATTATACCGCTGAGCAATGTGCTGATGTTAACTTTGTTCCAGGTGTAGAAAATTTTGTAACGATTAATAGCATTACTATTCTAGATGCCACTGTAGTAACTGATGCTAATTTATCATCAGTGAAAAACACTTTACTTTCTACAACTGATTCATCGGGTAGTAGTAGTGGCGGCGGTTCATTGTCATACTTTGCCCTATTCTCTTTAGCTTTATTCTCCTTAAGAAGAAAAGTTAAAAGCGCTTAAGAGAAGTTAATCGGCAACCTTACCGCGTAATGCCTTAACATTACTGCGGTGAGACTTTCCTGCCAAACGTCTTAATTTAGAATTTTTTGTTGGTTTCGTTGTCCGACGAGCCTTTTGAACAACCACCGCAGATTTAATTAATTCAACTAAACGCATTAATGCCGATGCTCGGTTTTTTTCCTGTGTTCTAAATTGTTGTGATTTAATAATTAAAACGCCATCTTTGGTGATGCGTTTATCTTTTAGCGCAAGCAAGCGTTCCTTATAAAAATCAGGTAATGATGAGGCTTTGATATCGAAGCGCAAATGAATGGCTGACGATACTTTATTAACGTTTTGCCCGCCCGCGCCTTGCGAGCGAACAGCCGTTAATTCGAGTTCACTTTCATCTAAGGAAACATTATTTGATAGGGATAACATACTTGAGATCTACAACAGGGTGATTTTTTGCCAGTATAACACTGTAAAGAAAAAGAATATTTAGCAAACAAAACGGGAGCTAAAAGCTCCCGTAAATTTTTTGACTAATATGATTATTGAAAATTAACCTAGGTTCATCTCTTGAACTTTCTCATGAGCTATTTCAGGAGTAACAGAATTTGGTTTACTGTGTAAATTTGCCTTTAATTGGCCTTTTCTATGTTTAAGGGCTGCGTCAAGCTTTTTGGCAACTCCAGCAATAGTAGGATACATAACATCATCTTTAGCTGAAACGGAAATACGACTCCCTTCATAATTTGTCGTTATTTCAGCGCTATGTTTACCGTGCTCTTTAGAAAGGATAATGTCTAGCGCAATAAGTGTTGGGAAGTGATTAGAGATTTTTAAAAATTTTTCATCTATATGTTCTTTTATACCATCTGTAACATCTACGTGGTGACCGGAAAGATTTATTTTCATAGGTATTCCTTTTTATTTATTACTCTACTTTAAGACTTATGGGCTAAGTCAAAAAACACAAGCCTTTACATGAAAAAAAACATATTCATATAAAGCTTACTCATTAACTGTAGCAAAATTTAATTACTTTTTTTTGATTTAGCGTAATATTTTGTATTATTTTTTATTATTAGTGTTAAGTAAATGAAATAGCTTCGTTTACCGAGTACTTAACAAGTAAAAGTAAAAATAAAACAAAACAAACCTTTTCATATAAAAATCGGTTATAATATCGACCAGTTTTTATTGTATAAATCGCTGTTTACCAGCAAAAGAGATCCTTAAATGTTTGATGATATTCGCCCTTATCGTGATGATGAGGTTGCTGTTGTAATCCAAAAACTGATTCATGATCAAGGTCTACTTTCTTCTATTGCGAGTTTTAAATTACCTAGGTTATATAAAGCATTGCCTAAACTTAGCTGCATTTTAGTGAAATGGATGCTAAAACTGCGTTCAAGTAAGTTTCATAATATTGAAGAAATTCAAAGTGAAGTGGCTAAGTACTTACATCATTTAGTGAAAAAAAGTACCGACGGTTTTACCTTTCATGGCTTAGAAAAAATTGATACGACTAAACCTATGCTGTTTATCAGTAATCATCGAGATATCGTCTTAGACGTCGCCTTGATAAATTGGGCATTATTTAAAAGTAACATTAATACGGTCGAAGCGGCTGTTGGCGATAACTTATTGCAACAACCTTGGGTTGCCGATTTAATGCGTATTAATAAAAGTTTTATTGTTAAACGTAGCGAAAAAACAAAACGCGCTATGCTTAATGCTTCAAAGCAATTGTCTGCTTATATCCATCATACCGTGCATGACAGACAGCAAAATATTTGGATAGCCCAACGTGAAGGTCGTGCTAAAGACGGAATAGATAAAACTAACTCTGCTTTAATATCAATGCTATTACTGAATAAAAATAAACAAGTTTCTATAGCCGATTATTTGTCTCAAATTAACATTGTGCCTGTATCTATCTCTTATGAATTTGATCCCTGTGATCGCGATAAAGCTATTGAACTTGCTGAACGTGATGCAACAGGCAGTTATCAGAAAAAAGAAAATGAAGACTTAAACAGTATTACCCAAGGACTGAACGGTAAGAAAGGCCGTGTTCATGTCGAGTTTTGCCATGCTATTAAGGGCGAATTTACTGATAGTAAAGCGGTCGCAAAGGCAATAGATCAGGAAATTATTGCCAACTATAAACTGTATGACAGTAATCTAACTGCTTATGCAAAACTTCACCAAAAAGACGATATCAAGCAGAATGTATTAGCTCAGCTTAATAGTCGTATGGCAGAGCTTACTCATGAACAACAGCATTGGTTGTTAACTATGTATGCAAACCCAGTAAGCGCAAAACAAACACTAGATTCATAGTTAATATATAAAAAGGCACTAATAAGCGCCTTTTTCAATTAATAAATACAGCACTAATTAATCTGTAATTATTTGGTAGCTGTTCAAATTAGCTTCAAACGTCATATCAAAGTTGTTCTGATAAAAACTAATATAATCATTGTAGGTATTTGAACTTGCACTTTGGATAACCTCATTATCAATTCGAAAGTGGCTTTGTTCATCAATTAAATGCTCATAGCCCAGTAATGTTGCTTTAATAGGAACAACCCCTGCAATGGGTCCGTAGGTTATCCAGCTAACGGGCATAATACTATTGGTGGTTGGATTAATAGCTTGGAAGTCTATTTTAACAATAGCCATTGGGAAATCTGCTAAGGAAGTAAAATTATAACTACCATCTGACTTTATCGCTAATTCATTCCTACTTTGATCATCTTTAAATGCATCAGGAACTCTAGTTTCAGCTGCAACTTTTAAGCTAGTTGTATAAACTTCAGAAGTGATTACCTGCTTACTCGATGTTCTTAAATAATCATTAAGGTTTGGTCTTTCTTCGAAAATATTTTGTGCTGAAGAACGAAATAGTTCGACAATATCATGCGATCTAAATATTTGAATACTGGTGTCACTTGCTGCCACATCAATCTTAAAGTGGCGACGACCCTTGATAGTTTGCTCATGAGAAAAGGCTTGATGATTATCTTCTAAATATTCCATGGTTGAAAATTCAGATGCAAAAGCTTGCCATGTTTCATTACCAAAATCCTCTTCAATAAATACTCCACGCCCTATTACTTCGTTATTGTTATCTTCTCCTACAAGAGAAAAAGAATGAAGCGGCCAATTACTCCCTGCTATACGGCAAATTTCGACGTTATTATAAGTGCTATTTCGGTTATCAATAAAAGTTACATCAACAAAAGGAGCAGAACTTGTTACCTCATTAATATTACTGATTGTGGCATGTTCAAGAGAAACATTTTTTATAATACATTCACAATTTGTATTATCGATTATTTCATCGTGTTGTGCTTGATAGATAGCAGGTGTTGTTGTTCTTGCTTGATAAAAACTAATAAGCTGATATCCCTCTGCTTTATTACCTTTTTGGTTTTTAGCGGCAAGGGTATAATTTATGTTTTCATTTTCAGTTGTAAAACTAAACACACCATTTTCATTAGGCGTATATTTTTCAATCGTTGACCAATCTTCAGCTTGCAGAAAAAGCTCAACATCAACAAATGGCAATTGTTCGCCACATTTATTGGTCAGAGTCGACGTTAATGAGAATGCATAACTTTTAGGTGTTGTGGGGGTAGGATCAGAGCCACTACTGCCACCACCGCAGCCTTGTAGACTGACTAACATTGATAACAATAAAACTGATTTTTTATGTTCTAAACAGGAGAAAGAAATTGTAGCGTGTTTATTTATTGAAAATAACTTTTTCATCATAATAAAATTTTTATCTAAATTAAAAATGCAGTGATGAGATTATAGAATAAATGGTCCCGAGACTAAAAGCATAACTAAAATAAAACGGCAATTAAATTCTACTAATAATAAAGAATTGACTGGATCGATTAAAATATCGCCACTTCGATTTTTTTGATAAATAACAAGTTTTTACTCTAAATTCATTCATAAAATAACCTACATTTTTTTCTTTCCAAGTACTTATTTTTGTTCTACTCTTACGGTGAGTTTATTTATATCATTAATTTTGAAGGAATATATAATGAAAAAAAATGTGATTATGTCATCTTTAATTTCAGTAACATTGTTTACTGCAGGCTGTGATAGCGGTAGTACTTCGGTCCCACCAGTAAAAGTAGAAGCTCCAGAGAAAAAAACAGGAACCGCTACATTTAATATTGGTTTAACTGGAATGGCTGTTAAAGGTACAATGGCTAATGCAACCATCTCGGTTCAACAAATTGATGCAATTACAGGCGTTACCACCCCCATTAGTTTTCGTGTAGCTGGTTCTGCTGAGGCTGAAAGTTACACAGTATCAGCGCCTGCGGGCACTTCCGATACTCAACTCGACGCATTGATTGCTGCTAAAGTACTTGCAGCAAACCCTGAAAATCCACCAACAGATGATAATGGACTCCTCAGTGTTTATCTAGAAGACAGCTTTTCTGGTGCTGTTCTTATCAGTGTATCAAGCGATTCATCGGTAGAAAATCAATGGCTACGATGTGACTCTTATACCGGTTGTGGCGTGTATGCAGACGCAGACGCAGTATCAACCGTTGTGCCTAATGACGATGATTTAGCAATCGAATTTGGCGAATGGTATAAAGAAGATTTAACGTTAACCACAATAAAATACATTTCGGCATCAGACACCCCTGATATGTCAAGAAACTACACCGCAAATGTAACGGTATTTAGTGAAATTGTCGCGACAATTTTACAAGACAATTTAGCTACCGCCCCTATTAGCCAACAAGCGATATCAAATGCTTCAGTGCAAACTGTAATGCAGTTGTTTGGAGCAGATGGTGTTATTGAAAACGGTAGTTTACTTTTAGATATATCTACTGGTGTTGGTTTCGACCTTAGCGATATTGGCGGTGATACTAGCTTAAATACCGGTAATACGGCTCTTGCTCAATTTGCCACAAGTTTACAAACTGTAGCCGCAGCAGGTAACAATGGCTCGCTAGCAGAAATAATCGCAGAATTAGCAAGTTCAGTGTCTGATGGAAGTTTAAGTGCAGCTGCAGCAAATCCGGCTGCAGCTCCTGGAAAAGCACTGTCATCTAGAGCTTCTTCAGCTAAAGCATCGGCATTATTTGACGCTATTCAAGCAAGAGTTAAAACGATTGCTGCTATTTATGTGGCGATTGTTACCGGTGATACTACGACATTAGAAGCACTAGGTGTTGATGCAGGAAGTATAGCCTCAATAACTGCATCTGTTGAAATGGCCGTGGCAAGTGGCGCAATCACGCGACAAGAACTCTTTAACCAAGCCATTGAAATTGTAGCTTTAGTTGAAGAACTAGGCTGTAATGGCGATGAATGTACTATCGGTGATGACTTATACTCATCTTTAGCTGCAGAAGTTACCACAGAGCTGGCATTGTTAGATACTAACATCGCAAACCTTGCTGATGAAATTGACGCTGCAAACGCGGCAATTACCGCTTCTTCTGCATTAGCGGCAAGTGTTGCAGATGTTGATACAGCGGTTGCCTATTATGAATCAGCATTTGCTGCTTATAATATGGTTTTTAATAGAGACGATATCAATGTCTTAGGCAATAAAGCAAATACTTATGACCATAACGCTAGTGCTTGGGTAGATACGGCTACATTCTTAGTCAGTGCAAGTTCTGAATATCAAAGTTTACTTGATGGTGCTAAAGATACAGCTTTGTTAGCGCATTCAGAAGCAATGCAGGTTAATGGCGATGATGGTATACATAAAGAAGCTCAAGACTTATTAGCTGATGCAAAAGCGAAACTTATTGAGTTTGATGCAGTCGTACCTGCAGCCAAAGCTCAAGCAGAGTCGTCAAATGACATGGCAATGACTAAGCAAGGTATGGCAACAGCCGCGCAAACAACAGCAACTACGAGTCATGAAGATGCAATGGCGTTAAATGATCCTCAAAGTGTTGAATCTGCAGCGGCCTATGTTATGGCCACTGAACAAGCACTTGCTGATAAGTTCGCCTTCATTGCAATGACTGATGATTATTCAACCTATGCTAACATAGCACTCGTTGACGCTACAGCTTATGCAGCAGTAGCGGTAACTGAAACAGATATTGCAGCAGCCGAGGCTCTAGTTATTTCATCAACAGCAATGAAAAGCGCAGCAGTTGAGTTAGCTGTTTTAGCTGAAGCTGGTTTGAGTCATCTAACTGATATGCTTGCAGACGCTAAAGCTAAGCAGGTTATTCTTGCTAAACTTCCTATGGTTAAAGCGACTACCCAATCATTTGCCGATATTAATATCATCACAACCTCTGGTCGTGATGCCTTAGGTGACCTTGGTGAAATAATGTTTGATGTTCTTAACGAAGCTAATCAAGAAACAGGCAACGTTACCGATAAAGCATCATCTATGCATACCGGTTGGATATACAGCTACAACGAAACAAGCATGACAATCGCAGCAAGTCATGAAACTCTAGGTTCGTTCGAAGGTGTTGCCGAGTTAAGTAATGAAGACAGTGAAACAACTTTATTACTTGAATGGACAGCTAGTTTAAACGAAAGTGGCGACACTGGAGCTACTTTTGATTTTTCTTCAAGTGAGTCAACATTAACTTTTGATGGTGTTTTCACTTCATTAAGTGACTTGGATGAAGAAGAACCTACTTCTACGGTAGTTTCAACTGCCCTAACAATCATGGACGGTGATGCCGACTTCACGGGTACTTTGACTTTAAGTAACCATGACTTATCTACAACAGAAGTTCCTGATGTATTTGCAGCAGAAGTTGTTATGGCGGGTATGTCTGGAGATGTTTCTTTCTCACTAACGTTTGCCATTGATGAAATGGGTGATGAAGAGACCCTTGAGGTAACATTAATGATTGGCGATAGTTACATGATGAAAGGTAGTGCTGAAAATGGCGCTGACATTATGGGCTCTGTCTGGTTAGATGATTATAACTATGGTGACTTTGTTGAAATGAGCAATGGCGTTGTTGTTACGTACATTGATGATGAAGAAGTTGAATATTTAGATTTATCTTTCACAATTGATGAGTAATTAACTCTGTTTGCGGGAGAACTTTTTCTCCCGCACTTTTATCAATCTATAGTTATTAAAGGATGTAAATTGAAAATAAAGCTTACTTTATATGCGTGTTTATTTATACATTTCAACACTTTTGCTACCACCTCGCCTTTTACTATCTTTTCCTCTCTCAATTCTGAACTTTATACTGAATCACAACCGATTAAGTCTTTTATTGATGAATTTAATCAGCCGGTAACCAAGGGAGATAGTGCCTTCACTTACAACCAGTTCGAGATAGGAGTTAACTATTCAAACTTTTCTTTCGGCTTACAAAGTCGCTACGATTATGTGATGGAATTCGACCCCGATACCGCACTTTATACTTACACCGAAAAAAACGACCTTAAATTTGAAAACCGTTTTTATACTTATAAGCTCAATGCAAAAAATGCGACCAGTCATGGCATGTTCTTTTCTTATAAAATAGACTTTGCTGAGCCAAAGGTGACACTAACCCCTAAAATATCGATATTCAGTAGTAAACATTTTCAAGATGGTAATATCAACGGAGAGGTTTTTTCTGATAAGCCACAGGGAAATTTTATGATAGATTATCACTTTTCCAAGGATAGGTTATTCAAGTCATTTTCCCCTCAACAAAGACCCAAAGGGGTTGGCGTAAGCTTAGATATCGCACTTGATTGGCAAGTATCAGCACAATTAACACTTGGTTTATCAGTGAAAGACTTATATTACAAAAACAAGTACTCTGATGTTGGTTATGCTATAGGGTATATTCAAGATATTCCCTTTCAAGAAGACAATGCAGGCAACGTCTTTTCAGAGCCAGCGATTAGCTTAAAAACGTCAGGAAACAATCAAACTAAAGACCATACCTTAACGATGCCAGCACGCTATTATGGTTACGCTAATTATCAAATTTCACCAGACTTTTCCACACAATTATCTTTTCGCTCAATAAATAAAGACAGGTTCACTTCAATATTAGGTCGCTGGCACTTTGCTGATAATTGGGCGGTTAAGGCCGGATATGAAGATAAAAGCGAAGCATGGCAAATTGGTATTGGCTCGCAATCAATTGGCATTAATTTCAAAACTGACTCGTTAGACTTTGACAAAGCTTATTACCTTCACTTCAACACGTATATGTCTATTTCATTTTAAGGAAGTTAATGTGAAAAACTTTTATCTGCTCGCCCTAATTTTTATTATCGCTTTACTCAATGCATGTGGTGGTGGCTCTGAGGGTGCGGCTGAAGAGAAAACACTCGAAATATCTCAAGCCGATAGCCAGTTATCATTTTACCTCCCTACTTGGTTTGACCACAGCGGAGAAATAATAATCAGATCACAAAGTGGCGATATCATCACGTCACTTAATACCTCGTCGTTAAATGAAGAGCTGATCACTATAAATGCTAATCAAGTTATCGAAATTGAGTATATTCCAAGCTCTACTAGGCTTACTTGCCCAGTATCAATAGGCTGTGGTAATTCATATGATTACTATCACGAAGACAATAATGATAATGACATTATTGATAAAGATGAAGTTTTCTCAGTAAACAACCTTTTTGCTGCTCGAGTATTTTTAAGCCCAGGCACCAATAAGGTGTATTTTTCATTACTATCGCTTATAGAGTCGACAAATGAAGTGAATAGTCATTTAAAAAGTTTATCCGTTACCCCTAATTATCATCAAACTTACGTCGATGAAGAGCATACTCAACGTTATCAATACCTAGCCAAAGCAAGTTACTATTCATTATTTAGTGCTTCTGAGACTATTGAAGCAATTGCGCAAATTAAAGACTCGTTAACCAGCTTTATTAAAGATAATGAAGTATCAGACATCGTGACTCATTACTTTACTAACATTGACCAATACTTGTCGGTACAAGCAGTTAATAACGAGCTAAGCAATGATTATTTAATCGAAGAAAAGTTTAAATTAAACAGGTTACTCGCTAGTCCCGCAGAAAACCCAACGATTATCCACTCAGCTGATTTAAATGACAGAGTATTGCTGAAACAGTTAAGGAATATACTCGCCTTTATCAATATTCAAGAGCTTAAGTACAACGATGAAGTTGATAGTAAAATTACTGAGCTATCCACTGTTATTACCGATGATTCTGAAAAAACCATCGCCATATTCAGTGAGGTACTCGCTGAAATACTCAATCTATACTCTCCGGTTAACGACACCCCCTCGGGGCTTTATAATTATCAAGGTTTAGATATCAATTACAGAGGTTCTCCTTATACCTGGGTAATATCAGGCGTTTATAAAGAAACAGAAATAAACTTAGAATTAGCCATTCCACAATGGCGAATAAGCGCCGCACGTGGCGACTTCTTTAAAGCAACCATCGCCGGCAGTGTCAAGAGTGCTAATACCACTTTAACTATCACCACGAATAAGTTATTGCTTAAATTTGATGGTGTAGACGATGTTTTTAATGAAGATAAAGCTAAAACGGCAATATTCACCTTCATCACTGATATTTCAATGGTCACTGAATACGGAGCAGTAGATGGACGAATTAACATTGAAGCGGCAAGAGTTGAAAATGAAATGGGACAATTATTTACTATCTTAAAACAATTTTCATTTTCAGGTTTGTTAACCACAACAAAACAAACAACCAATATTTCCATAATGGCAGCGAAATATTCAGCGTCTTTAGAGCAAAATGAAAATGATTTCATCTATGACATCTTATTAGATCTTCCCTCTTCAGGAAGCTCCGACTTTAGATTATCTCTGTCAGGGTTAAATACAAGTTTTGAGCTATTGGACAATGTGAAATTCGCCTTAAAAATGCAAGGGCAGGTATTAGAGCTAAACTTAGCACAAAGCAATAACACTAAAAATATAAAAGTTAAAGGACTTGATGGACGTTGGTTAACATTAAGAAAAAGGGGGAAAGTCTACACTGGCGAATTATATTTTGGCGACATAATCATTGGAGAAGTAATCACCGTTAGAGGATTACCTGGTGTCTTATTTCCTAATGGTGACTTCCAGTCAATACTTTAATGCTGATTTTAAAAAAAAGCGCAGACTTTACTTAAAGTCTGCGCTAAATAACGTTAATCGCGTAAAACATTACATATTAACGAAGTTTATTTTTGCTGATAAAAAGCTGACATCGCTTTGTACAACGAATATAAATCAACTTTTGACCCCACTGCATAAGGCGAGTGAATAGACAATATCGGCACGCCAAAATCAATAACTTCCATATTATCATTCGACAAATCACTACCTATAGTGCCACCAGAAGCTTTACCTTTATAAGTAGAGGTTTGCCATTTTATTTTACTATTATCTAAATAATTACGTGTCCATGCCATGTATTCAGAATTTGCATTAAAGCCACCACCGTAAAGCTTTAAGTTTATGCCATTGCCTAAACGCGGTGCATTGCCCAATTCCCAAACGCCAGCCCAGTTAGGGTTAACACCTGGATTTACATCAGCAGAAATAACTTTCGTATTACGCAATACTTTACGTAATTGATAGTCATTATATTCTGCGCCCTTTTCGTTGTATAACAAGCCACTGATCATATCGACAAGGTAAGTTGAACTTGCGCCAGTATTGTTAATATTACCCACTTCTTCGTTATCTACTAAAAATGCAATTGAAGTGTACTCTGGAATTTTCTGCTCAAATATAGCGTATACAGCTGCAATAGAACTCGCTTTGTCATCTTGCCCATAAGCGGCAATTAAACTGCGGTCAAAACCGACATCTCGCGGTTTGGTTGCTGGCACTAATGATAATTCTGCTGAGACTAGATCTTCAATTGAAATATCGTATTCCGTTTTCAAGAAATCCGTTATTAATTCTTTTATTGATTTATCTAAATCAGGTTTAGCGGCAATAATGACATCAAGTTCTTCTTTTTTGATCACGTCACGGCTTTTACGATCTCTATTGGGGTGATCAACATGTGGTGCTAAGTCTGGCACCATAAAAATAGGATCATTTTCATCAAAGCCGACCGAAATATTAACAATGCTACCGTCTTTTTTATCAACGCGGCCAACGAGGGCTAAAGGAATATTCACCCATTGATAAGTTTTTATGCCGCCATGAATATAAGTTTGTAACATCGCAAACTTCTGCTTTTCGTAAAGTGGACGACCTTTAAGCTCTAAACGGGGCGAGTCGATGTGTGCACCAACAATACGCGTGCCTTGCTCAAGACCTTTTTTACCGATCACTATTAAAGAAATAGTGCGATCACGATTCACATCGTAAAAACGAGCACCTGGTTTTAAGTTACTTTGTTCAGTTAAACGTTTAAAACCTTGTTTCTCTGCTCGCTTAATCGTTTCAGTAACAAAGGTTAATTCTGTCGGTGTTTTATAAATATAGGCTTTATAATCTGTGGCGTATTTTTCAACGGCGACTAATTCACTTTTAGACAGGTTAAGCCAGCTTGATGGTGAGGTCTTTTTTTCTTTTGTTTCTTTTGATGTTTCTGCGTAACTATGACCAGAAAGAGTAATCGCACCAATAATGGCGAGACTGGTTAGGGATATTTTTATTTTCATTATTATTTCTTTTAATTAACGGTTCAGACCAATAATAAAAAGAAACAACCGTCAATGACAAGCATTATTCGTTCGAAACAAAATAAATTAAGATGAACAGCCTTCTTTAGCCTCAGTTAATAACAAAGTAAAGTATGTGTACCCATAGAGAATCAAAAAAAAGAGCAAGGGATTTTAGCTCCCTGCCCTATTCATTAATGACATTAAACGTTCAGGTTACACTATTGTGAACAAGTACCGTTAGCCGTCCAAACATTACTGAATACATCTGGGCGAGCACCGGTTGACCACCAAATAGAAGAGTACTTTTTACCGTTATAAGCCACTTGATCGCCAAAAGCGTAAGAAGTCGTTGCTGACCAAGCTGCAATACCATCACATCCCGTATCAACACCGCCTAATTCTACTGTTACCGTTCTACTGGCACTGTTTGTTAAACCTTCAGCATCAGCAACTGTTAACGTTACTGTGTAGCTACCATCAACAGCATAAGTATGACTTGGGTTTTGCGAAGTAGACGTTGAATTGTCACCAAAATTCCAGCTATATGAAACAACCGCTTTATCATCTGTAGACGCATTAGAAAAAGTAGCGGTTAATTCATCAACTGAAGTAGAAAAACTAGCAACGGGTGCCTTGTTTTCGTCAGGACAATTTGGACCGGTATCATCATCGCCAATAACTTTCCATACATTGGAAAAAATATCAGGCGACGCCCCTGTAGACCACCAAATAGCTTGGTAATTTTTACCTTGGAAACTAACTTTATCTCCTAGAGCATAACTAGATGATGCGCTCCATGCTGGAAATGAATCCGCAGATGTAAGTGATGGACATTCACCCGTGCCAATAGTTACCATAGCTGAGGTAGAGTTTGTTTGTCCTGATGTATCTGTTACCGTTAAAGTAACGGTATAGTTGCCTGAATTTACATAATTATGGCTAGGGTTTTCTGAACTACTTGAACCACCATCACCAAAAATCCAGCTTGATGTAAAAATACCGCCGTCATCTGTTGAACTATTTGTAAAAGAGACTAAGTTACCGTTAACATTTGTCGAAAAACGTGCCACTGGCAATTCATCTGGAGGAGTTACGCCGTCTGGTTTGATGCCAGTTTTCTGTTCGATCCAGTCTAAATAAGCGGTTGTCCGTGTGAATGCTGTTGCCCCGGCACAAGCTTTACCCCAACTAACCGTACCTATGCTGTAAAACTTACCATTTGATTGCGCAGCATAAGGTCCTCCGCTATCACCATTACAGGCTGATGTACCGTTGGGTCCACCGCCACAAATAACACCACTACCAACGTTTGCGCCTAACTGGCTTGAGCAGCTTGAATTTGAAATTACCGGTAAAGCTACTTCACGTAATGTATCGCTTGGGCTACCTTGATTATACGTTAATCCCCAGCCCGAAACAGTCACGTATTGACCGACTGCGGCAATTTGATCACCAATAGCTTGCGTAGGTAAAGACGCAGGTGTAATAGAGCTACTTGCTGGTGACGCCAAACGTAACACACCGATATCATAACCTGACTGTATACCGCCTGCGCCTCGCCAGTTCTGATGGGTAATGATTTGGCTAACACGAATAGTTTCTCCGTCGTTAGCACGAATACTATGCGCGCCAACACGAACCGTTAAACTGCTCGTTGAAGCGTTATCTAAACAATGTGCTGCGGTTAAGACCCACTGAGCCCCAATAAGCGTACCACCACAACCTTGGCGTCCGTTCATTAATAAAGCAACTTGATAAGGACGTGAATGTGGTGTTGTTTGACTGCCACCAACAATGTTTGTGGTAACTCCACTATCAAGAATGCCAATTTCCGTAGGAATGTCAGCCACGGCTTGAGTAGACAAAGCACTCACCGCCGCTAAAGCAGATAGAGAAAAAGCGGCCATCAACCTTTTCTTATTTATATTTGTATTTGTATTTGTATTTTTCATAACTCTCTCATTTATAATTATTTTAAAACCTAAGTTCTGATTATCTTCTGTTACGTACAATGCAAATAACTGTTCTGTGAAAGTAAATAATAACTATTTAACAATTCTGTAACAATCAAGATACTATCTGAGATATATTTTTGTGCAATTTTTACTCAGATATAACCACAGGTCATACCAGGTGGTTTTTCATGCGAAATTTAATAAACCACTGAAATAACAACAATATTTTGTAACATTATATTTACAATACTCTATAATAAAAACTTACATTGACCAGTGTTAACTTACGAAGTAATTCGTTGTTTTAATTAAATAAAAGCCACTAAAAACAAACAACTCTATCAGTAATCAACTGGTTTATTAGTTACTATCAAATTAGAAAAATCGTTTAATGGCTCTATTTACAAGACGGGTTAAGGTTATTCGTTACAATTCTATGATATAACATCAACTATTTTTTCATTTAAAGAATTTCCAGCAAGGAAATCTCAAACAATAAAGTAGGATCAGGAAGAATGACACTTAATAAATCTCAATTAGCAAAGGCATTGTCCATTGCTATTGTCGGCTCAAGCATTGCACTTATGGGTTGTGAAAAAGCTGAAACACCGAATAATTCAACGACAGTGGCAGCACCTCAACAACAAACAAACTTAGCAAGAACAGCTAGTGAATCACTTGAAGCCGTTTATGCTGAAATGCGCGCTAAGCAAATCAGCAACGTGAGTTACAAACTAAGCGTCACTATTGATAACAAGAGCGAAAGTTTTTCTGGCTCTACCGAGCTAATGTTTGATTTAGCAAAAAACAACCAAAACGACTTAACCATAGATTTTGATGAAGGCACCATAAAATCATTAACAGTAAACGGTAAAGCAGTTAACTTTAGTTATGAAAAATGGTTTATTACTATTCCAGCTAACGAATTAACCGCAGGTAAGCAAAGTATTGTTATTGATTATCAACGTCCTTACTCTACTGACGGTTCTGGTTTTCACCGTTTTGTTGATCCAAAAAATGGTGAAGTTTACTTATACACAGATTTCGAACCCTATGATGCAAACCGCTTATTTCCTCACTTTGACCAACCTGATCTAAAAGCCAGCTATGAAATAGAAGTAACTGCACCAGCTCATTGGCAAATAATTAGTGCAACACGCGAAACTGAGATCACCGAAAATGGCGATACAAAAGTTTGGTCATTCCCAGCATCAGCTAAATTTTCATCTTATGTATTCTCTCTTCATGCGGGTAATTATGCCGTTTGGGAAGATGACTTTGAAGGTATGACTTTACGTTTATTCGCTCGTCAAAGCTTAGCGGAATATGTAAAAACGGATGAATGGTTTATACCAACCAAACAAAGTTTTGCTTTTTTCAATAAATACTTTGAAGTTAAATATCCATTTGGTAAATATGACCAAATAGTAGCTCCTGATTTTAACGCTGGGGCAATGGAAAACGTTGCCGCGGTTACGTTCAATGAAGGGTATATTGCTCGTGGTGAAAAATCGACTAGCGCTCGCATGAGTTTAGCCAATGTAATTGCTCATGAAATGGCACACATGTGGTTTGGTGACTTAGTTACTATGCGTTGGTGGAATGGTTTATGGTTAAACGAAAGTTTCGCTACTTATATGGCTAACTTAGCTATTGCAGAAGCGAGTGACTTTGAAAATAACTGGGATGTATTCTACTCAGGTACTAAACAATGGGCTTACCGTACAGATGACTCGGTAAATACTCATGCAATTGAGTTACCTGTTGCATCGACAGGTGTTGCTTTGTCAAACTTTGACGGTATTACCTACGGTAAGGGCGCTTCAGTTTTGAAACAGTTGCCTTATTATTTAGGTGAAGAAAACTTCCGTGTTGGGGTAAGCAACTACTTGAAAAAGTTTTCTTACCAAAATACTGATCTTGATGACTTTATTGGCGAATTAGGTAAAGCAGCTAATAAAGACATGACTCAGTGGACACAAGACTGGTTATTTAACGCGGGCTTAAATACCATCAAGGTTAACTACCAATGTAACGATGGCAAGATTAGTGAATTCGCTATAAAGCAAACAGCTCCTGAAGGTTACCCTACGTTAAGAGAGCAACGTGTACAAATAGGCTTATACAATATTAATGCCGATGGTAATGCGATGAACTTAACTTCAGCAACGCCAATTATGTATAAAGGTGCGACAACTGAAATTAAAGAGGTTATTGGCCAAGCCTGTCCTGATTTGGTTTATCCAAACGAAGCTGACTGGGGTTATGTAAAAGTTGACCTTGATGAGAAATCATTAGCTTCAGCACAAAAACACATCAATGCCATCGACAACGCAACGATGCGCTTAATGTTATGGCAGAGTTTGTCTGACAGTGTTCGTGATGCAAACTTAGCTGCCGATCAGTTAGTACATTTTGCTATGGCAAACTTAGAGGGCGAAACTGATTATAACGTAACACGTAAAATCGCCAGTACGTTAACTTCAGCACTAGGTTACTTAACCGTAGCGACACGCTTAGAGCAAAAAGATTACTCTGCGCTTTATATGGAAGTTGAAGATTTATACTTAACTTTAGTAGAAAAAGCACAACCAGGGTCTGATTTCCAGAAACTTTGGTACAGCCGTTATGTAAGTGTAAGTAAAACAACTAAACATTTAGCAAACTTGCAAAACATTTTAAATGGTGAAAAAACGTTTGACGGTATCACTATCGATCAAGACAAACGTTGGACCTTAGTCGCTAAAATGAATCGTTACCAATATGGCAACTATCAAGCGTTATTAACCTCAGAAACAGCCAAAGACAATACTGACTCAGGTGTTAAAAGTGCAATTTACGCGGAAGTATTACGTCCGGAAGCAGCAGTGAAAGAAAAATGGTTTAACGTAGTTGTTAATAACCCTGACAAACTGAAACTATCGACCTTACGTTATATCATGTGGGGTTTATTCCCTGCAGAGCAACAAGCTTTAGAAACACCTTATAAAGCCAAAATCTTAGCGCACATCCCTAAATTAAATGAAGGAAGTGATTTAGGTTTATTAGAGTCTTTTGCCGGTAGTATGTTGCCAACACAATGTACGCCAGCAAGTGAAGCTGAATTAGCACAATTGATTAAAGACTATAGTGAGATGAAACCACAAGTATTGAAGTCGGTTAAATCAAGCCATCAACAAATTGGCCGCTGTGTTAAAGCACTTAAATTGTTAAAATAATTTTACTTTAATGTAATAAAAATGGCCTTATGTGAAAACATAAGGCCATTTTTTATAGCTATCATAATATGAAGATTAAAGCGTTAAAGCGTATGCCCGTGCTTTTATAAGGTCTTCTGGTGTATCAACACCTTCAACGTCTAAACGAGTTTCTGCAACAGCAACATGAATTTTTTCACCTTGCCATAAGACCCTAAGCTGCTCTAAAGACTCTATCTGCTCTAGTTGACTGGCAGGCCACTGCACATAATCTTTAATAAATCCGGCGCGATAAGCGTAAATACCAATGTGACGTAGATAAAAGTCACCAATCGCTGAAATACTGCCTTCATTGAGAAAACGAGCACGATCATAAGGGATGGTTGAACGGCTAAAGTACATTGCGTAACCATCTTTATCGGTCAGTACTTTTACCGCATTAGGGTTGAACGCTTCTTCTACGTCATGAATATGGACAGCGAGTGTTGCCATTCTCGCTTGTTGCTGATTAGTTCTTTGCTGATTTGCTAAATTTCGCGCAACTTGAGTTATATTTTCAGCAGGAATAAAAGGTTCATCGCCTTGTACATTAACAATCACTTGGTCATCATCAAAATTATAGATTTCCATAACTTCAGCTAAGCGCTCGGTACCTGATTGATGATCGGCACGAGTTTTACAGACCTCACCACCAAAAGCCGTCACGACTTCTGCAACTTGTGCATTATCGGTGGCAACAATCACTTGGCTAGCACCACTTTGCTGAGCTTTCTCAACGACCCACTGGATCATGGGTTTACCACAAATATCCGCTAATACTTTACCCGGTAAGCGCGAAGACTCAAATCGAGCAGGAATAACAACAACAAAAGACATCTTATTCTCCTAATGATTTAACAATATAAGTATTATTAATCGCGTTGAGTAATTCGACGCGCTTCACTCTCTAATAATACCGGGATATCTTTTTCAATCGCATAAGCTAAACGGTCAAAATTACAGACGAGTTCTTGCTGTTCTTTGTTGTAGTCAAGTTTACCTTTACATACCGGACAAGCTAGTATTTCCATTAATTTCACATCAAATGCCATGATTATTCTCTTGTATTTTTAAGTAAGGTGTTCGGGGGTTTATTTATTATTTACTGATTTTTACTTTATCAAAAATCATTGTAAGTAATGGCAATATTTGTCGTTGCTCTATTTGCGCATCAACAGGTAAATACCAGTAATTTATTTTAGCAAAATCTTTGCACTTCACCGCATCTTTTTCAGTCATTAGCAGCGGCATATTATCCGAAAAATCAATGAATTGATTTTTATTAAATTCTTGATGATCGACAAAGCCTACCGATTTATCCAAACTAAAACCAATATCGGTTAAGGTTGTAAAAAAACGAGCAGGGTCACCAATACCCGCCATCGCATTAATACGTTGACTACCTTCACGCAAGTAAGTTTGTTGAAAGTCGGTTATCGATAAACACTGTTCAGTTTTCAAATTAACAACTTTAGCTGCAGCCAGTATCATCTTTATTTTAGGTATACTTACTGCTTTGTTAAACTTTACTTCAGTGCTAGCTTCACCATTAAAAATTAAGGCATCAACAGTTTTTAATCGCCATAAGCTTTCTCTCAAAGGACCGGCTGGTAATAAAAGTCCATTGCCAAATTGTCGTTTACTGTCGATAACAATCAATTCAAGGTCACGTTTTAACCGATAATGCTGTAGGCCGTCATCGGTGATAATAAGTTCACATCCTTGCTCAACAAGCAGCTTGGCACTCGCGACACGATCACTACCGACAACAACTGGGATTGTATGGCGTTGATAAATTAAAAAAGGCTCATCACCGGCCTCTTTCGCTGTGCTATTTTTGCTTAATAAATAGGGATAGTGTGGTGCTTTTCCGCCGTAACCTCGACTAACAACGCCGACTTTTATACCTTGCGCTAAACATTGCTCAACAAGGTATAGCACTACCGGGGTTTTTCCGTTACCGCCGACACCAATATTACCCACGACAATAATAGGAACATCAATTGCGTATGATTTAAATAACCCGAATTGAAAACATAGCCGACGAGTAGCTGATAACAACCAAAAGATAACGGTTAACGGTAATAATAGCGGTACTAACAGCCATTTTGCCGAATGCTGAAAAAACCAAACCTTTTCAATTAAGCGCATGTGAATCCTTTACTCATTATTCATCGAACTGAAAGTTATGTAATTTCGCATAAGCACCACCTTTCATCAGCAAGGTTTTATGATCGCCCTGCTCCAAGATTTCGCCTTGTTCCATGACAATAATTTTATCGGCTTTTTCAATAGTTGATAAACGATGGGCAATGACGATACAGGTCCGGTTTTTTTGCAAAATCTGTAATGCGTCCTGAATATGGCGTTCAGATTCTGTGTCTAAGGCACTGGTTGCTTCATCTAAAATTATGAAAGGCGCATCACATAATAATGCCCGAGCAATGGCAACTCGCTGGCGTTGACCGCCTGATAGTAGTGCACCATTTTCACCAATATTGGTATCTATTCCCTCTGGCATATTATCGGTAAATTCGATGACATGCGCACTTTTTGCTGCAGCAATAATCTCTTCACGGCTAGCTTCTGGCTTGCCATAGGCAATGTTATTAGCGATAGAGTCATTAAATAAGACAACCTGCTGAGAAACATAAGCAAACTGCTTACGTAAATCTTTCAACTTATATGAATTGATATCTTTATCATCAATCAATATCTTGCCTGAATTCGCATCATAAAAGCGTAATAGCATCGCACTGGCAGTAGACTTTCCACTACCAGAACGACCAACAAGGGCAATAGTTTCACCGGCTTCAGCTTTAAATGATAATTTTTTTAACGCCAAGGTCTCATCATTTTTGTAAGAAAAGTTAACCTGTTCGAAAGCAAAGCTCCCCTTTGCTTTCGTTAGCGAACACTTACCTAAGTCTTGCTCTTTGTCTTGATCTAACACCGCAAAAATACTGACACATGCTGCCATACCATTTTGAAAGTCACTGTTGACCGTCGTTAATAATTTAAGCGGTCTCAATAACATCGTCATACAGGTGATCACTGTGATAAAAACCCCCGGCGTAAGGCTTTCTTTCATAGAGTCTAAATTGGCGACATACAAAACAAACGCTAGAGCAAAAGAAGCTATAATTTGAATTAGTGGCACACTTACCGATTTAGTCGCTACCATTTTCATCCGTTGTTGGCGATTATGTTTATTAATTTTGCCAAAACGCTCAAACTCACGTTGCTGACCGTCAAAAGTTAATACGACTTTATGGGCATTAAAGGTTTGCTCTGCAGCAGAAGTGACCTCTCCCATTGCATTTTGAATTTTTTTACTGACTTGGCGAAATCGTTTAGAAACCACAGTAACAATAACAGCAATAATAGGGGTAATAAGCAAAAATATGGCAGAAAGCTGCCAGCTGTTATAAAACATTACCGCCAGAAAGCCAATCACCATTGCCCCCTGCTGAACTAAGGTCAGCAACGCTTTACTGGTCGCCTGTAAAACCTGCTCGGTATCAAAGGTAAGTTTTGAAATCAAAGTTCCGGTTGACTCTTTATCATGAAAGGTCACAGGAAGCGCCATAATATGTTCGAATAAATTTTGCCTTAAGTCAGCAACAACATTATTGCCAACCCAAGCTAAACAGTAATTACCAAAAAAGTGGCAAATACCACGAATAATAAAACAAACAATGACAAACAATGGCGCCCATTTCATAAAGTTTGGATTAGCATCAGTTAAACCATCGTCAATAAGCGGTTGTAATTGCGCAAAGAATAACGTGTCAATGCCCGCATAACCTAACATACCTAAAATGGCGACAACAAAACCTGCTTTGTAAGATTTAGCGTAGCTCATCAGGCGGGTAAAGTTTTGCCAAGTAGTGGCTTCTATGACTGTTTTATTGTTATTTTCTGGCATTTAGTTTCTCAATGACTTTACTATTGATGTCGATATATTATACGTCAGCTATTTTAACGCTATTTTTCGGCTGCAACCAACTAATCATCAATTAATATAACTAATTAGCAAACCAGTAAGGTTTGATATGCTCACGATAACTTTGAATTTCAAGTCTTTGATCACTTATTTTAATATGAATCATACCTTGCTCGGCTGTTGTGTATGGGATGATATTAAATAACTGATAACGTTTAAGGACCGAGGAATGAGGCATACGCCAACGATTTAAGAAGCCAGTGCTAAAAACAACAGCCTTTGGAGAAACTGCATGAATAAAGCCTAAACTTGATGACGTTTTAGAGCCATGATGGGGTGCGATAATAATATCTGCTTTTAGCTGCTGAACCATTTCGGCATTGTCGATTAGTGTATTTTCTACTTTATGAGAAATATCACCGGTTAATAATATGCTATTTTTACCATCTGATATTTTGATCATACAAGAGTCATCATTCTCTTCACCTTGCGCTAAAACTGGCCATAGTACTGAAAACATTAATCCTTGCCAGATAAATTTATTGCCCTGCTGACAAGTGTTTTTCACAGCAAAGCTGTAACCATCGACAGCTGCTATGTTGGTATGTATTTCGCTAATTTTTAACTGGTTAAGTGCGACTTGTTCGGCAAAATAAGATAAACCGCCCGCATGGTCATTGTCACTATGACTAATAATTAAATGATCGATAGCGCTAATTCCATGGTATTGCAAATAGGGCAAAATAACACTTTGCGCTAAATTAAAGCCACTGGGGTAACGTGCTCCGGTATCATATAAAACGGCATGGCCATTTTTTTCAATAATAACCGCAAGCCCATGACCAACATCAAGTACATTAACTTGCCAGGTATTATTTTCCTGTCGGTATAAGGTATTAGTCGCCATAGCCAAAGATAGACTCGCTAGTAGCACAACAAACACACTTTTGCGCGGGCTAAAAAAAACACTAATAAAAAGTAGACCAATAAAAGCTAACAACATCATCAATTGCTCATGACTCACTTTCACCAATAATTCCGGATTACTCGCTAAATAAGCTAACCATTGCCAAATAAGATCTAAACTTAATAATGAGAGTTCAAGAAAAAAATGCGCTAGCGTTTCACTAAAAGGCATAACAACAACCGATAACAAACACAGTGGAATAGCCGTAAAACTCATCCAAGGTACCGCAATAATATTTGCCATAAATGCTGATAATGGCAGTTCATAATTAAGTAGCGCTGCAACAGGTAGCATAAAAAGAGACAAACCTAATTGTACAATGAGTAAAGAATATAACCATGCTTTGGTTTTACTAAAACGATTGACACCACAATGATTAAATAACGTTCTGCATCGCCAAATAATTAATAATATTAGCGTTACGGCATAAATACTTAACCAAAAGCTTGCGCTAAAAATGCTGAAAGGATTCAAAAGAATAATAGCGACAAGACTAAGTAATAACCAGCGAACAATACTCAATTTAACTGCCAATATTTTTGCGCTAATAAAAAATAACAGCATTACCATCGCACGAACCGTTGGGAGAGAAAATCCAGCAAGGTACGCATAAAAAACAGCTATCCCCCCACTGAAGACAAACGCAAGTAGCCTGCTATTATTGAGCAGCAGCCAAGTATTAACTTGAGCTGGCAGCATAAAATTTAGCGGTAATAAGCGAATTAACCACAGCACAAACAAATAACTACCACTCGCGATTAACCCTAAATGTAAACCTGAGATGGCCATTAAATGTTGCGTACCCGTTGCTTGTAATATTTGCCACTGTTCGGAGGAAATATGACTTCGCTCGCCAAAAGTAAGCGGGTAAACAAAGTGAGCAACATCACGCTGACTTGCCACTATAGCTAATGATTTATCTAAGTTTAGGTATAGTTTTTGTCGATAGTAAGTACTAGCATCCAGTAAAATATTTTGCTTAGATTTTCTAACATAACCTGTAGCATGGATACTTTTCTGCCTTAACCAAGTTTGATAACTAAAACCGCCAACATTGGCAAAACCGTGGGCAGGTTTAATTCGTACATGAAGCTGCCACTTTTGGCCTTGCTGTAACGAGAAAGCTGAAGAGTTTGCACCAAAGAACTGCGTTTTGTCATCCCAACGAAGCCTAAGCTTAATTTTTTCATTTAGTTTTTTCTCGTTAAATTCATCAATAATAAAATTAAAACGAGACGCTTTTTTTTGTTGTGCGGGAATATTATTTATAGTGCCTTTAATAACAATAGTTTTCCCGACAAAGTCTTCAACATTCAGTTTATTAACCAACCAAATGTTTTCATACGAAATAGCTGCAATTAACAACCAAGAACAACCAAAAAACAAACCACTATAATTTCGTAGGCACTTTATTAAGCTAAAAAATAGTGCCAGACTTAAGCTAATAAAAAGTTGAGAAACATCTGGCACTATTGGTAAGAATAGTGACAAAATAGCACCAAGAAAAAATGTAAATAGCCACCGTTCCATAGTGATTAATTTCCGTATTTATTTGTTTTGTTAGTAATAAGTACCGTTAACATAAGTAAAGTATATGCCTAAAAAACTCATTAAACGTTATATGCCAGATCACAACACCATCAAAAATAATAAGCATTTGCAAATTTTTGGTGATTTATTACACAACCCAAATTTATGGCATTTAAACCGCAGATCCGTCGCTAAAGCTTTTGCAGTTGGGCTATTTTTTGCCTTTATTCCAGTCCCTTTTCAAATGGTACTAGCAGCAGGTTTTGCTATTATAGTACATTCAAATTTACCCCTATCAGTGGCGCTAGTTTGGATCACCAACCCTCTCACCATGCCGGCAATTTTCTACGGCTGTTATGCGGTGGGAACTTGGATACTAGGGGGCAGTGAAAAAGAATTTGTTTTTGAAGCGAGTTGGCAATGGGTTTTAGATAGTTTATCAACGATAGGGCCGGCATTTTTATTAGGCTGTGGGATTTTAGCGGTAGTATTTTCAATTCTTGGTTATTTCACTATTCTCGGCTTATGGCGTTACTCTGTGATAAAAGAGTGGCAAAAGCGAAAAAACAGATAATATCACCTGCTGCTAATCGAAAATTAATCATAAAAAAGGCATGTTAATAACATGCCTTTTTTGGTTTTATTGACTAATAAAAACTACATTTGTCCAAGTACTTTAGCCGGCTCCACTTTAGTCGCCTGCCATGCTGGGTATAACGTTGCGAGTAGGCTCATCAGTAATGCGGTAACAACCGTCGCAATAACATCAGCTTGACGTAAATGCGTCGGGATAAAGTCAATAAAATAAACACCGCCCGAAAGTACTTTTACATCTAATAATGTTTCTATGGAAATAATAATGTCCGTTAGATTAAGAGAAATAAGAATACCTAGCACCATACCGACCAAACAACCGATGACACCATTTACGATCCCTTGAAACATAAAGGTTGCCATAATAACAGGCGTTTGTGCTCCCATTGTTTTCAAAATAGCGATGTCACCTTTTTTTTCATTAACCGCCATAATCAAAGTGGAAACGATATTAAAACTCGCCACCGCAATCACTAAAACTAAGACAATAAACATCACTAAGCGCACTAATTGAATATCATTATAAATATGGCCTTGAGTACGTGTCCAGTCATAAAAAGCGACGACTCCATCAAAATTATAGCCAACATCACTAACAACCTGAGGAGCTTGAAAAACATTAGCCACTTTTAAGCGGATCCCTTGTACTTGCCCTGCTTGTAAATTTGCCATTGTTTCAGCATGGGCTAGCGAAATATAGACTGAGCTGTCATCCATCGTACCGCCAAACTTAAAGATGCCGACCACGTTAACTTGATGTTTGACCGGCACAGGAAAGTTAGTGCTCATTCGATTATGGTCATTTGTAGCAACCGCACTCGACAATAAAAGCTGCAGAGAGTCACCCAGTTTTAATTGTAACTTTTTAGCAATACCCGCACCAATAACGACGCCGATAGCTGTTCTCTTATTTTCATCGTTTTCTGTTAATGCTTGCCAATTTCCTGCAATCATATAACTAGAAATTGTTGAAACTTGCTGTTCCAGTTTTACATCGACACCACGTACGTTAACCGCTTTAAGTTCGCTGCCGCGTTGCATCATACCGGTAAGTTTTATTACTGGTGCTGCGGCAATAATTTGGGGGTGCAGTTGAATTTTCGCTATTTTTTCTTGCCATTTTTCAATGGGATCATTAACCGCAATAAGTTCACCGTGTGGGATCACCGATAATAAATGTTGTGACAATGCTCGTTCAAAACCATTCATTGCCGATAAGACGACAATAAGTACCATCACACCAAGGGCGATGCCTATGGTAGAAGAAGCCGAAATAAATGAAGAAAAACCATTACTATTTCTACTACGTACATAACGCAGTCCTAAAAATAAACTCAAAGATTTGTTCATCAAATAGGCCCTAACTTTCCAATGGTGCTAAACGACCATGCTGTAAACATAGCTGACGGTCCATTCTTGCGGCAAGCGTTAAGTCATGCGTTACAATCACAAAACTGGTATTCACCGTTTTATTAAGCGCTCTTAATAACTGATAAATTTGTTCAGCGGTATCAAAGTCTAAATTTCCAGTCGGTTCATCCGCTAAAATCAATGATGGTTTAGTCACGAGTGCTCGAGCAA
This sequence comes from Colwellia sp., assembly GCA_013215385.1. Classification (GTDB taxonomy): domain Bacteria; phylum Pseudomonadota; class Gammaproteobacteria; order Enterobacterales; family Alteromonadaceae; genus Colwellia_A. The sequence continues at coordinate 84,230 of JABSOY010000011.1, read as the reverse complement.
TAGCTACACGTTGACGTTCGCCGCCCGAAAGCTCCGATGGTAGATGTTCACAACGGTGACTCAATCCCACCTGGCTTAACATATCTTGCGCGGCTTTCAAGGCACTTTTCGGAGAATCACCACGAATAAGTAATGGCATAGCGACATTTTCTTCTGCAGTGAATTCCATCATCAAATGGTGGAATTGATAAATAAAGCCAATATGTTTATTTCTAAATTTAGCTCGTTGCTTTTCAGTCAATTGATGAATATCAACTCCGCTAATAAAAACTTGACCTGAAGAAGGGGAGTCTAGCGCGCCAGCGATGTGTAAAAAGGTACTTTTACCACAACCTGATGTACCGACAATGGCCACCAACTCACCTTCATCTATCGACAAATCTAGCCCATCTAATACTTTGGTTTCAATATTCCCTTGGAAATATGATTTAGACAATTGCTGACAAAGTAAACCTTTACTCATTTCGTAAAACCTCTGCGGGCTGTGTTAATGACGCTTGATAAGCGGGATATAACGTAGCAACAAAACTCATTGCTAATGCGGATAAAACAATATTTAAGACATTATTTGCGGATAATTCAACAGGCAAAGACTGCCCTGCTCCGAGTAAACTTACCCCTAGCAACATAAAAATACTGTTCAGGTTCAAGGTAATGATTGAGCCAATGGCGGTGCCAAGACTTACGCCCCAAAAACCATTAATTAAACCTTGGGTAATGAATATTTTAACAACCCCACTGCGGTCTAAACCTAAGGTTTGTAAAATACTAATTTCACCTTGTTTTTCAATGACCACCATGACTAAAGCAGAAACAATATTAAAAGCGGCCACAACAATAATTAAACTAAGCATTAACCACATCATGTTTTTTTCCATACGCACAGCTGAAAATAGTGCACCTTGGCTATCGCTCCATGTGGTAAGCGTATATTGATTCAGGTCGATTTTTAATGTTTTTACCACCTGGTCAGCTGAGAATGCATCATCAAGGTATAAACGCAGCTTTTCCACTCCATCTCCTTTTACGCGATGTAGCTTGGCACCGTCTCTGCTGTGAATATAAACCATAGCTTTATCAACTTCTGAGCCGACACTGAATACGCCAGAGACAGTAAAAGTACGTTGTACAGGAATTCGGCCCATCGGGGTAAACACCGTTTTATTAGGTAGCGTCAAACGCACTTTTTCGCCAATACCTACATTAAGTTGCCGCGCCAGCGCCCGTCCTATGACAATTGAGAAAGGTTGTTGAGATAAACTGTTAAAACGTCCAGCAAGCATAGTGTTATTAACAATATTATGCTGTTCAAATTCAGGCATTACCCCTTGTATTAACACAAAACCTAGCTCACCAGAGTTTGATTGTATTAACGCTTCACTTTCTAATAAGGGAGTTACATGTTTTACTTTTGGATGAAGTAATAACTGCTCACGTAGTGTTTGCCAATCAGATAATGACGTTTGTTTTTTCTGTGAAGGTTTTTGAATTTTTTTTGCGACAATGATGTGAGGAACTAAGCCTAAGGTACGACGTTTTTGCTCTCCTTCTAGACCGTCCATCACTGAAACGACCGTTATCAGTGATGCTACACCCAGTACAATACCGACTATAGAAAAAAAGGTAATAAAGGAAATAAATCCAGAGCGTTGGCGACTACGACTATATCGTAACCCAATGAAAAAACTGACGGGTTGGAACATTAAATTGACTTCATTTTATTTTAGTTAAGAAAGAAAAATATTATTTTAATTATATATCTACAGCATATCACAGCAAACATTTCAGAGAACAGCAAAAATATTATAATGCGCACAATAGGCAATACAATTGAGAAGTTTTTATGTTAAATCAGCTAACTATAAAGGTCCCCAAACATAAATAGGATTAATGTACAAAATAACATACAAAATTACCCAATGGATATGTAAAATAATGTGTATTAGCCTAGCAAATATCTCTCCAAGTCTTTAGTATCAATGCGTTCACCCTTTTATAATAAAAAAATTCACTAAAAATGAGACGATCATGAAAACTATAATTACAAGTGCAGTATGTTCTTCACTTTTGTTCCTTAGTGCTTGCAACAACAATACTGAAAGCACTGAAAGCACTGAAACGAGTAAACAAGAAATGCCAGCCATGCAAAAAACAGCATTAGCTTCAGGCATAGACAGAGCCAACATGGATTTATCGGTTCGCCCACAAGACAATTTTTATCGTTATGTAAATGGCGCATGGTTGAACTCTAGTGAAATTCCTGGTGACAAAACGTCTATTGGTTCATTTTATGACTTGCGTGACGAAGCTGACGATAACGTAAAAGCGATTATTGAAGAGTTAGCGGCAACCAAAAATTTAGAAATGGGTAGCGATGAACAAAAAGTAGCAGACTTATTTCGCTCATATATGGATACAGATACTCGTAATGCCGCAGGTATTACGCCAATTCAACCTATCTTCGATAGTATCTCTGCTTTAAAAGATAAAAACCAGCTAGCCACCTTTTTTGGTGAAAATCAAAAAATTGGTGTCGGCAGCCCGTTAGCCTTTTACATTAGCGTTGATGCTAAAGACTCAACTCGTTACGCCACTCATGTATGGCAATCAGGTTTAGGCTTACCAGATCGAGATTATTACTTTAACGAAGCGGAGCGCTTTGTTGCATTGCGTGATGGTTACGTTACTCACATTGAAAATATGTTTAACCTAGCCGGTTTAAAAGACGGTAAAGCTGCCGCTGAAACAGTTATGGCTATTGAAACGAAATTAGCGGGTTTTCATTGGACACAAGTTGAATCTCGCGATAGTAGTAAACGTTATAATAAATTCAATGTTGCTGACTTAAATACAGTGACTGATGCATTCAACTGGAATGCTTTCCTTGCAGCACAAGGTGTCGCGGCTCAAAAAGATCTAATTATTAACCAACCTTCATTTATTAAAGGGTTTGGCGGTATATTTGCAGAAACTTCATTAGCTGATTGGAAAACGTACCTTACATTCCATACCTTAAGTAATTTCTCAGGTTCTTTAACCGCTGAGTTAGATAACGAAAACTTTGATTTTTTCTCAAAACAGCTAAGTGGTCGTAAAGAGCAACGGCCAATGTGGAAACGTGGTGTTGCTGTAGTAAACGCTAACTTAGGTGAGGTTATCGGTAAAGTGTACGTCGGTCGTCATTTTGTACCTGAAGCTAAAACACGCATGACACAACTTGTCGAAAACTTACGTGGCGCTTATGGCGCAAGTATCGACGAATTAGAGTGGATGTCTGAGCCAACGAAAAAAGCAGCACATGTTAAGTTAGCAAGCTTTGATCCTAAAATTGGTTACCCTAACAAGTGGAAAGATTATTCTAAACTTGTTATTAAAAGTGACGATCTAGTGGGTAACGGCATGCGTTCTGGTGTTGTTTCTCATCAAAAAGAAGTGGCTAAGCTGGGCGGACCAATCGACAAAGAAGAATGGGGTATGACTCCTCAAACCGTTAATGCTTATTACAACCCAACTAAAAATGAAATTGTATTTCCTGCTGCAATTTTACAACCACCATTTTTTAACTTGGCCGCTGACGACGCGGTTAACTATGGTGGTATTGGCGCAGTTATCGGCCATGAAATGGGTCACGGTTTTGATGACCAAGGTAGTAAATATGACGGCGACGGCAACATGCGCAACTGGTGGACTGAAGAAGATTTAGCTGCCTTTAAAGTACGTGCCGACAACTTAGTTACTCAGTATGACGCTTATGTAGTTTTTGATGACTTAAATGTCAATGGCTCATTAACCTTGGGCGAAAATATCGGTGATTTATCCGGTGTAACTATCGCTTATAAAGCTTACATAACCTCGTTAAATGGTAAAGAAGCACCGGTTATTGACGGTTTAACCGGCGAACAACGTTTCTTTATGGGGTACGCACAAGTATGGCGTGGAAAAATGGTTGAAAAATCATTACGTAACCGCGTAGCAACTGATTCACATTCGCCAGGTGAATTCCGTGCATTAGGTTCTTTATCTAACATGCCTGAATTCTACAAAGCCTTTAACGTGAAAGAGGGTGACGCCATGTATATTGCACCTGAGAAACGTGTAAAAATTTGGTAAGCAAAACGCTTATTTAAATAATGATATAAACTCAAAGGCCAACGAATATTGTTGGCCTTTTGCTTATATAAAGAATAAAAACGTATTCAAGTCCTAAATAGTGATAGCCTAAAATTGAAACATTGTCTTATTGAGAACTAGCGAATATTAATAAAAACTTTAACAATAGCTTGTATTGTAAATAATCCAAAACCTCGTAAACTATAGTGTCACAGATAATTAAAACTCTGGGAACAAGGTGAAACACCTTGACTGTACCCGCAACTGTGAATTGATGGCACTAAGCTAATATAAAGAAACAAAAGCAATAAGTCAGCATACCGAGTATTTATCTGAAACATCAATAAAATCGTGCGGGAATACACGGTAACTTGCTATCTATTAAGGAATTTCCTTACCGTTAGCCGTGCCTTTTCTCTTATTTTACATCATTACAAATATCATCAGGAATTATCATGGTTGACGAAACACAAAAAAATGAAAAACACCAAGCTCGCATGCAAAAAGTTAAAGATAAAGTAGATGCCAGAGTAGATGCAGCAACAGATGAACGTGGCATATTAATCGTTATTACCGGTAACGGTAAAGGCAAGTCGACCTCAGGATTTGGCACGCTAACTCGCGCTGTCGGCCACGGTCTTAATGCTGCTGCAATTCAATTTATCAAAGGTACTTGGGCTTGTGGCGAACGCAATGTTTTAGAAAAACTCGGCGTACCATTTCATGTAATGGCGACTGGGTTTACTTGGAACACTCAAGATAAGTCTGCTGATATTACCGCAGCAAAAATTGTTTGGGAAGAAGCTAAAAAATTACTCGCTGACGAAAGCGTTGACGTCGTTTTACTTGATGAATTAACGTATATGTTGTCTTATAAATATTTAGATCTAGACGAAGTATTAGATGCTATTGCTAATAGACCACCGATGCAACACGTTATCGCTACAGGTCGTGGTGCCCATCGTTCATTAATTGAAATGGCTGATACAGTAAGTGAAGTGCAATCAATTAAGCATGCATTTGATAATAAAATTAAAGCACAGAAAGGCATTGATTGGTAAGTAGGTGTGAGTTTAATACTTTGACTTTAACAATATAACCCCCATGCAAAACATGGGGTTTATATTGAAGATTTATAAATGTTTAAACACAAATTCGGTTGAGTGTGGTACCTACATCATTTGAGGTGTTTTGTTGTTGTTCAGCATGCTGTGCAACAGAGCTTAAGCCATCAGTTATTTCTCGGCTAAGAGCCACAACGGCTGCCATATTGGCATTCACCGAGGCAGTTGATTGCTGCTGTTCTTCAGTACCACTAGCAATCTGGGACGTTAATGCATTCACTTCTGTAAATACCTGCCCAATTTTCTCTAGTGCTTCAACCACTTCCCCAGAGTGCGTTAAACTGTCTTGCGTTAACTCTTGACCGCGAGAAATAGCATTTACCGCATTGGTTGACTTTTCTTGTAACCCTTCGACCATCGACTGTATTTCAACAGTGGCTTCCTGGGTACGATGGGCAAGCGCTCTTACTTCATCTGCAACTACCGCAAAACCTCGTCCCTGTTCACCAGCTCGTGCCGCTTCTATCGCCGCATTTAACGCTAATAAATTGGTTTGGTCAGCAATACCGCGAATAACATCAAGCACTGAACCAATGTTAGAACACTCAGTTTGAAGTAATGCTAGATCAGTCGCCATTTCAGTAACTTCTTGTGAAAATGCTTCAATGGTTTTCTGACTAGTATTTGACGAAGAGGTCCCCTGCGACAAAATAGATAAGACTTGATTAGTTGTTTCGCTAACCTGCGACGCGCTTTCTGTTAACGTACTCGACGTTGATGCAACTTCATCAATAGAATGTGCCATTAGCTCTATTTGGCGCGCAGAATCGTCAACCGATCGTACTGAGTTACTCATTTGTAAAGCAAGTAAACTTGACCCTTCTTTAAGTGATTCGGATTCTGTTCTTAATTCAGCAATGACGTCTGATAAATTGTCGATAAATGCACTTAACTCGTTAGTTGCATTAGCAAGTTCATCACCACAATCATCAACCAAAGGACCCGGTGGTGTATGTTGTGTACTGACCACTAAAGATAAATATTCTTGTAATTTGACCAAACGGGTAGACAAGCTGTTTTCATAATAAATGAAGCCAGCAATTAATTGTACGATAACTAGGCCTGACAATATGCCAATAATGGCTGATTTACTTAATTCATCCACAAAAAGTAAAACCGATAAAATAGTTAACAGGCCAACAACAGCTGTAGGTATTAGTAATTTCACGCTTAAGCGAGTAAACATATATTATCCATCACATTAAAGTTATGATTAAATTGCTTAATTATTTAAACAATTTCTTTTATACAGTTACAAATTACCTACTATTTAACGATTTAGCTAACAATATTTGCAAATATTATAAATTGGACAAACAGATCATTTAAATATTTGTAACAATATAAATTTAAAAGAACCTTAATGGGTCATCAGTCATGTCATTTTCGGCCATATTAATTATTTTTATCACCTTAGCAATGATTGTTGGTGGCATTATGGTACTGAAGAAGTCAGCAAAGAAATTCAACTTAACTGACGAGCAGCTCAAGGATATTGAGCTACGTAAAAAACAGCAAAATGAAAAAGACAATCACAATAAGTAAAAAGATACGCTAATTTCGATAAATAGTTTGAATGAGGTGAAATCCAAATTTTGTTTTTATTGGACCATGCACTTCTAATACTTTTAATTTAAAAACAACATCATCGAAAGCTTTAACCATTTGTCCTTTTTTAAACTCACCTAAGTCTCCGCCTTTTTTGGCAGACGGACACGTTGAGTTTTTCTTTGCTAGTTGAGCAAAATCAGCGCCTTTAGCTATTTTAGCTTTTAATTCCGCAGCTTTTTTTTCTGTTTTAACTAAAATATGTCGTGCACAAGCCGTAGCCATAATATTGCCTTATTAAGTTTTATTAATTGAAATTATAGCTAAGTTAGCGGCTAAATGGATATACGCCATAAGCAATTGATCTGACTTTTTTCTTCCACTTCATCTACTATTCTCATAAAATCAATCTATAGATAATTTATCAAGGTAGTTCATGACTTCAATCAAGCATTTGTTTGAGAATAACCAGCGATGGTCCGACAAAATTAAAAAAGAAGATCCTCAATTTTTTCAACGTTTGTCTGAGCAACAAAACCCAGAATACTTGTGGATAGGCTGTTCTGATTCAAGAGTACCTGCTAACGATTTATTGGGCATGGCGCCCGGCGAAGTATTTGTTCATCGCAACATTGCCAACCAAGTTATTCACACCGACTTAAACTGCCTTTCTGTTATTCAATTTGCCGTAGAAAACCTTAAAGTAAAACATATAATAGTATGTGGTCACTATGGTTGTGGAGGTATTATTGCTTCAATTGATAATAAACGCCATGGTTTAATTGATAATTGGTTAGGGCATATTAAAGATGTCTATCGCTTTCACAAAGATGAACTAGACTCGATTACTGATCATAAGACAAAAATCGACTTGTTATGCGAATTGAATGTTATTGAGCAGGTTGCTAATGTTTGCAATACAACGACGTTAGTCAACGCATGGAAAGCTGAGCAAGATGTTACTGTTCATGGTTTTGTTTATAATTTACAAGACGGTATTTTAAAAAATCTAGACGTATCTAGTAGCGGTATATAATGACCTTATCTATTCCAAATACAATACATGCAAATAAACAACTCTTTGCTGCCGGTGAAGTAGCACTCGTCGGAGCGGGTCCCGGCGATCCAGACTTACTCACCTTACAAGCTTTTCGTTTTATCAAACATGCTGAAATCGTTATCTATGATCGTTTAGTGAGTGAGGAGATATTAGCCTTGTTACCCGAAGGCTGTAAAAAAGTTTATGTCGGTAAGAAACAAGCTGACCATCGTGTGCCACAAGACGGAATCAATCAATTGTTAGTTGATTACGCTAAACAAAATAAAAAGGTATTGCGGTTAAAAGGTGGCGATCCGTTCGTTTTTGGTCGAGGTGGTGAAGAAGCACAGTTTGTGCTCAAACATGACATTGCCTGCCATATTGTACCTGGAATGACCGCGGCTTCGGCCTGTACTAGCTACGTGGGTATCCCATTAACACATCGACAAGTGGCACAAAGCTGCACATTTATTACCGGCAATGTGCAAGAAAACGGAAAATTAGCGCTACCTTGGCACACGCTTACTGACAAAAAACAAACCGTCGTGTTTTATATGGGTATAAAAAGCTTACCTTTAATTAGCCAACAATTAATGGCAGCCGGTCGTCAAGGTTCTACACCTGCAGCGTTAATTCATAAAGGCACTAGTCCTAAACAACAAGTTTATCGTGGTACCTTAGATAAACTCAATGACTTGGTTGCACTGCATAACATTAAGCCACCGACATTAGTCGTTATTGGCGATGTAATTAATACTTTCGATGAAAAGTCTTTAGCTAATTTAGGTTATTTATCACCTAAATAAATTAGTCATAAAGATTTTGTCATTGCAAAACCTATAATAAATATAAGAGAATAATACCATGCAGGGAACTGTAGCCTTCACAAATGATTCAATTAGCAAGACTGAACTTCCACTATTATCTCAGTTGAAATTCGAATCATTGTCACCCGCATACGCGCAAGCAAATCGTTATATTGATTTGTTTTCAACCTTATTGCTAATCAGCCTTTTATATATTATTCAATTACAAAGTTTTTATCCCTTATCTCAAGAAGTGATCAATATTTTTCGCTATGTTATATGGGGCGTAGCATTTATTGGTGCTTTGAGCATTTTTTACACTATTTTTGCTGACAAGAGAAAATTCTATGCGCTTCGAGAGCAAGACCTTAGCTATAAAAGTGGTCTTGTTTTTCGAAAAACGGTCAGTCAACCTATGTTACGTATTCAGCATGTAGAATTAAAACGTGGTCCAATAGACCGGAGAGTTGGCTTGGCCAAGTTGCAAGTATTTAGTGCGGGCGGGGCTCTGCATACTTTTGAAATACCGGGCTTGCCGTTAGAAACAGCAGAAACTATTCGTCAATTTATTCTTGATCACAAAGATGTTAATCATCATGGATAAGTCTGTTCAAGCGCTAAATAATGAATTAGAGTCAAACAACTCTCAACCCATTCAAGACTTACAAAATACACAAGACTGGCAGCGTATATCTCCGATAGCTATTCTGTATTTTTTGGTTAAATTTATCACGGGTATTTTAAGTAATATTGTCGTACTTTTGCCCATGTTATATCTTGGTTATGACAGTTTCATGGCTCACCCCCACCTTTTTGCCCCCGTAGCGTTAGGGCTGTTAGCCGTAATAATAACGTCAACTTTTCTAAGTTTTTACTTTTTTCAATACCGGTTGAATCAAGATCACATAGAAATACGTTCAGGGGTTATATCAAAAAAATATGTTAACTTACCTTTTGCAAAAATTCAGAACGTAAAACTTGAACAGCCGCTATATTACCGACCTTTCGGTTTTACCTGCTTGCAACTTGATACCGCAGGTTCCGCTAAGCAAGAAGCAAAAGTTGTCGCTCTCAAAATTGATTTTGCTGAGCAACTTAAAAAAGAGATACTAGCTCAACATCAAAGTGTTAACTCTGTTTCAACAAATAACCATGACGACACAGATAACAACGCCCTGCCCCATGAACACGTCGATGAAGTTATTTTAAATACTCGGAGTATTCCTGATTTAATCATTCATGGTTTAACTAATAATAGAATTTGGATTTTTCTTGGCGGTTTAGCGCCCTTCTTCGATGATTTTGGTAACTATATTATTGAATTTTTTCAAGGTTTAGGCATCGATCTCGAAAAGGTACTGACAATTTCAGACAAGCCGATGTGGCAAATAGGGCTTTATGCACTTACGTTAACGTTCATTATTTTATTACCCTTTACCTTGTTTTCTATTGCTGGTTCAATTATTACCTTCTACAACTACACCTTAAGTAAAGTCGGCGACCGTTATATTCGTCGCAGCGGTTTGTTAACCAAGTATGAAGTAACCATGCGCTTAGCACGTTTACAAATGGTGGTACGTCAGCAAGACTGGCTTGATGTTTTACTCAAACGTATCAACCTAAAGTTTGAGCAAAGTAATAGTGGCATAAATCAATTTCAAGCGGGTGCGCAAAATAGTCGCATTATTGTCCCATCTATTAATAGCGATGAATGTTTAGCATTAATAAACGATGTCTACCCTGAAAACAAAATGATCGACATTGCTTATCAACGTATCAGTAAACGTTTTTTACTGCGAAATTTAGGCTTTATATTAACGCCAATATTTTTAGCGCTGTCGATACTATTTATTACTATCGACAAAGCTAATGTTATCTCGGCAATAGTGCCAATCTATTCATTTATTAGCTTATTGATCTATATGCGTTGGCTTCGATGGGGTTACGCCAAAGACGATAACTTTATTTATATTCGTAAAGGATATTTCGGCGTCGACTATTACTGTTTTCCCATTTATAAAACCCAACAAGTACAATTTAAGCAAAGCTGGTTTCAACAGCGTCATCAGTTATGTTCAATACGCTTAATTCTAGCGGCTGGCGCACAAGACATCCCCTTTATCTTGCAAGATGACGGTTATCAGCTACTCGACAATGCCCTTTATCAGGTTGAGAGTAGTCGACAGTCCTGGATGTAAGATTGAAGAATAACATAATGAAAAGTTCTAGAATTTTTATTATCGGTCTGCCACGCACTGGTACCACGAGTATTTGTGCAGCCATGCTAGAACTTGGCTTTACGGTTGCCCATACGGCTTATACACAGAAAACTTTTGAGCAAGCTGAGGTTATTGCTGACACACCCGTTTTTTGTGATTATAAGCGACTTGACAGCTTTTATCCTGGTAGTAAATTTATCTATTTAACACGGCAGTCAGAAAACTGGTTACCGTCAATTAAACAATTACTACAGCGTATGTATGTTAATGTTAGCCGTAAAGATGGCGGTTCCAATACAATTATTAAGCGTTGTTACCAGCATACTTTCGCACCTTTTACCCTCGAGAATATTGAAAGAAACGAATTTCTATTAACTTGCTATCAAAAGCATAACCAAGAGATCAATCGATACTTTGCTAAACGGTCAGCTGACTTACTCACTATTGATATCAGTGAACCGACAAGTTTTCCGAGATTACTCTCGTTTTTATCAGCAGATGAATGGGGGGATTCCACTAACTTTAAAAAGCTTAATAGTGGTGGCAAAGTGACTGCTTGGAAAGATTTAATCCACGCTAATAAAATAGAGTCGACAAAAAATGGCCGGATAAGTTTATTAGATTATTTAACGTCTTCTCTCTAATAAACCAGTAGGTTAAATTTAACTTACTGGCTGCTTAATTACTTAACAAAGGCTATAGCACTTCTATTTCAGCGAGTGACTGGCTAAATTCGGCTAGATCGAATTCAAAATATTCATTTCCTGCCTCACTATCACCGTCTGCATCAGCACTTTCTTCCTGCCAATTAAGACCAACAATCACCCCGTCTTCACCTAAGTCTTCTAACCAAAATTCCAGCCAATCACTTAAGGTTATTTTAGTGGGTACATAGTCTTCCCATTCATCAACACAATGCTGGAGAGCAAGATCTTGTGTTGACCACAACGGCATGACTTCGGTATTTTCAAAGTTAATTGAATCGAGTACCACCCATTCTTCACCCGACTTTTCTTGTAATGCCCAAAAAGATTGTGTGTTTTTTACATCGGCTAAAAAGGTTTTCAATGTTGTCGTGTTCATGGGGTTTCCATTAATGAATAAATGAGACTGGGATAATTATGTCATATTCTCAAACTTTGGAAAATAACAATTCATTGTAAAGTCAGATGAAGTGCGTAAATATAGCCCTATAATCAATAATAGTATGCTCTCTTAATGACTGAAGCTGTAAAGTTAAAAACATTATCCATAAGCGATTTGAAAACTGGCATGTTTGTTACCACTGTCATTCTTAACGACAGAAAGAATAAAGTTAAGAATCAAGGCAGAGTAAATTCTCAACGCACCATAGAGTCATTAATTAAACAGGGGGTAACACACGTCATTATAAAGTGTGAACATGTTCAAAACGATGAAACATCTCAAGCAGATATTATAGACCAACAACCCGCATTATCTAAGCTTAAATCGCATAGCGTACATTGTTCACTTGATGACGAATTTACTCGTTCATGTGAAATTTATGACAATACCACTAAGTGTATTCAAGAGTTACTTAACCGAGCGCAAAATCAGCAAACTTTATCTCCTGAAGCTATAACCTTGCTTGCTGGTGAAATAACCAATTCCGTGATACGTAATGAATATGCAATCACTATTTTAACACGCATCAGACATCACTCGACTTATCAGTGGGAGCATGCAACAAATTGTGCCATTTTAGTTTGCGGCTTTGCTCTTTTTCTAGGCTTAAATAAAAAGACCGCACAAAAAATGACTTTGGGTGCACTACTGCATGATATTGGCTTAGCAAAAGTAGCCAAAGGCATTATTGATAAACCAGAAAAGCTCACCACAAATGAAATGAACGTGGTCAAAAAGCATCTTTTATGGGGACATCAACTTTGTAAGCGGGATGGTTTTACTGATCCCATCATTATGGATATGCTTATTAATCACCATGAGCGTCTCGATGGTTCAGGCTACCCGCGAGGAATGAAACAAGAAAAACTTTCAAAGCTTGCTCGTATCACCGCAATTGTCGATGTTTACGATGCGATGACAGGTGATAAAACCTATAAAAAAAGCCAACAACCCATCAATGCATTACGTTATTTATTAGGGAAAAAAGAGAAGTTTGATCAAAGTCTGGTACAGCAATTTATTAAATATTTAGGCGTACATCCTGTTGGTTCGTTGGTACAGTTATCAGATGATAAACTAGCCGTAATCGTAGAAGGTAACCGCTCTGAGCCATTAAAGCCTAAAGTTAAGGTATTCTATAGCCTGAAGTTGCAGCAATACGTTAAAGCTAAAGATTGCGATCTTACGACCTCCCCTGTAACTATTATTGCTTCTGTTCGTGCTGAGGATTTTAATATCAATAGTGCTAAAGTTATCCGTGATATCATTTCCTAGTTCAAGGGTTTTCAAGGCAAAAAAAAGCCACGTAAATTACGTGGCATAAAAATATTTGTAAGGGAGTTACAAAAATTGGGCTTAAGAGCAAAGCCCTTAAAAACTAGAGTAATTATACTAATTAGTTTCACGATGTAAAGTAAATCATGTAATAAAATTACATTTAAATATAAAAGTAGCAATTACTTTAGACTCTTCACCTATTTTTCAGTTATTAACTTTCAAGTCTACTATAAATGGCAATAACTAATAACCTAGCGTTTTAAGAATTACTCCTTGTATTTTAAGCAATAAAAAACCGAGTATATAAATATACTCGGTTTATAGTAGGGTAAGAAATAACTTAACGTGTCATTTCTTCCTGATCAGCACCTTCTATTTCAATAACTTCTGGTATTAAATCTTCTTTCGAAACACCAAACGCTAAGGCAACAGAGCTGGCAACATAAATAGAAGAATATGTACCGACAAAAACACCAAACAATAATGCGGTGGCAAAACCATGAATTAACTCGCCCCCTCTGAAGAACAACGCAGCTAATACCAGTAAAGTCGTTATCGACGTAATGAAAGTACGGCTCAGCGTTTGCGTCAATGATATATTGATAATTTCAGCTGGACCGCCTTCACGAACTTTACGAAAGTTCTCACGAATACGATCCGAAACAACAATGGTATCATTGAGTGAATAACCTATAACCGCTAATATTGCCGCGAGTACCGTTAAATCAAACTCTAATCCCAGCACTGAAAATAGACCCAACGTTAATAACACATCGTGAAATAAAGCGAATACAGAGCCTAGCGCAAAACGCCATTCAAAACGAAATGCCACGTATAATAGAATACAAATCAACGCTGTTAGCATTGCTAAGCCGCCCTGCTCTGCTAATTCATCACCAACACTGCCACCAACGAACTCAATACGACGCATGTCCATTTTTTGACCTGTGCCTTTTTCTAAAGCACTGATCACTTGGTTGCCTAACATTTCAACGTTTAAGCCTTCACGGTCAGCTAAACGAATAACCACATCACGACTGCTTCCATACAACTTTACAACAGCATCGCCATAACCATTACTATCCATCACTTTACGGATCTTAGTTAAATCGGCAGCCTCTTCAAAGCCTACTTCAATTAAAGTTCCACCAGTGAAATCTAAGCCAAAATTTAATTTATTAGTAGCTAAAGAAAATACTGAAGCAAGCATTAATATAATACTGAATATCATTGCCCCCTTGCGGTAGCTCATAAAATTGATAGTTTCTTTTAATTTTAAAATTTCCATAATAACCTACACCTTAAATTGAAATTTTGTCGAGACGTTTTCCGCCCCAAACAGCATTCACGATAGTACGAGTACCAATAACAGCAGTGAACATTGACGTAAGAATACCAATAGATAAAGTTATAGCGAAGCCCTTAATAGGACCAGTACCAACAGCAAACAAAATAACAGCGGCAATTAGCGTGGTAATATTGGCATCAATAATTGTTGAAAATGCGGCATCATACCCTTGATGAATCGATTGTTGAATCGATTTACCTGCACGAATTTCTTCACGGATTCGCTCAAATATAAGTACGTTAGCGTCAACGGCCATACCAACCGTTAAGACAATCCCTGCCATGCCCGGTAACGATAAGGCTGCGCCTGGAATTAACGACATTACGCCAATAATCAATATTAGGTTAGCGCCAAGTGCTAAGTTTGCTACGACACCAAAGGCACGGTAATAAATCATCATGAAGATGAACACTAAACCAAAGCCAATTAAAATAGCTTGAAAGCCTAATCTAACGTTTTCAGCGCCTAAGGTTGGTCCAACAGTACGTTCTTCAACAATTTGTATCGGTGCCACTAACGCACCTGCACGTAGTAACAAGGCCAAATTAGTCGCTTCACTTTGGCTTCCTGCGCCAGTAATACGGAAGGATTTCCCTAAACGCGCTTGAATGGTGGCAACAGAGATAACTTCTTCTATTTTTTCAAAAATTGTATTGCCTTCACTGTCAACACGATCGGTAGGTTTATATTCAATAAATACCGTGGCCATTGGCTTACCAATGTTACTTTTAGTACCACTTGACATTTTTCCGCCACCAGCAGAATCAAGAGAAATATTTACTTCTGGACGATTATATTCATCAAATCCAGAGCCAGCATCAACAATATGATCACCCGTTAACATCACGCGCTTTTTCAATAAAACAGGCGTTCCGTCACGTTCATATAGTAATTTTGAACTTGCAGGAACACGACCATTTAAAGCAGCGCTTAAATCGCCTTCAGTATCGACCAATCTAAATTCAATTGTCGCGGTAGCATTAAGGATTTCTTTTGCTTTGGCCGTATCTTGAACACCCGGTAATTCGATAATAATATGCTTTTTACCTTGGCGTTGAACGAGTGGTTCAGCAACACCTAGTTCATTAACACGGTTACGAATAATGGTAATATTTTGCTGAAGAGCATATTCGCGAACTTCTTTAATCTTTTGCTCTGTCATTTTTGCAGATAACGTTAGATTATCTGTATTTTCTGTTATCAGAAAATCACGATAACGCTTTTTCAAAAAGTCATGCGCGGCCGTTAAGTCATCGCTATTACGAAATTGCACATTGATTGAATTATTTGCTTTTTTCACACTACGGTAACGAATTTTTTCGCCACGTAAATCCGTACGAAAATCACCAACTAAAGCGTCTTGCGCTTTTACAATCGCTTCGGTCATATTAACTTCCATCAGGAAGCTAACACCACCGCTTAAATCCAAGCCTAACTTCATTGGTGTACCACCAACACTAGCTAACCAGTCGGGTGTTGCAGGTGTAAGATTTAAAGCAACAGAATATTTGTCACCTAAGCTTTCATCAAGTAAATCACGAGCGCGAAGTTGTTGTTCGGTATCAGTAAAACGTACAAGTAGCTGACCATTCTCAAGAACAATGCTTAAAAATGAAATATTCTTAGCACTCAACTGACTTTTTACGTTATCAAGCGTTGCAGCGTTGGCTTCAACACCACGCAAACCTGAAATCTGAACCGCTGGATCTTTACCGTATAAATTTGGTAAAGCGTATAAAGCACCAAAAGCCACTATAAATAGCACCATCAGTGTTTTCCATAAGGGGTATTTGTTTAACACAAGTTCATCCTTTTTATTAACTTTCTTTTAAGTGCTGGTAGGTCAGAAATAATACCCAATTTCTCAAGCGAATAACTAACCTACAAGTACTTACAATTATAATGACTTCATTGTGCCTTTAGGCAAAACAGCATTAATTGCCGCTTTTTGAAGAACAACTTCTGTACCTTCAGCAACACTTACGACGATAAAATCTTTTTCATCGGAAACTTTAACAATTTTTCCAACAATGCCACCTTGGGTTAATATTTCATCACCTTTTGACAATTCAGACATTAATCCTTTATGCTCTTTTACACGTTTAGCCTGTGGACGGTAGATCATAAAGTAAAATACTAAACCGAAAACGGCTAACATGATCATCATTGATGTGCCATCAGCTCCTGCTGCTGGACCTGCTGCTGCGTGTGCTTCATTGATAAATAAACTCATAACTTCCTCTGATTTTTATTGTTAATAAATGGATGGTTTTCTATTTTAATTCTGGAACAGGTAACTCGCGTAGCGCATAAAACTCGCTAACAAAGTCGTCTAATTTACCTTGCTCAATGGCATCACGCAATCCTTTCATAATACGTTGGTAAAAATGTAAGTTATGCAGGGTATTTAATTGTGAACCAAGTATTTCATTACACTTATCTAAATGATGTAAATAAGCACGTGAATAATTTTTACAGGTATAACAGTCACATTCACTGTCTAATGGTCCCGTATCGGTTTTATGGCTAGCATTGCGAATTTTTACCACACCGTTAGTCACGAATAAGTGACCATTACGTGCGTTTCGTGTTGGCATTACGCAATCGAACATATCGATGCCACGTCGAACGCCTTCAACTAAGTCTTCCGGTTTACCAACCCCCATCAGATATCGGGGCTTGTTTTCAGGAATCAAGGGAGCAGTATGATCTAGGATACGAATCATGTCTTCTTTGGGTTCACCAACCGATAAACCGCCAATAGCATAACCGTCAAACTCTATGGCTTTTAAACCCTTAATTGAAACTTCACGTAAATCTTCATACATGCCGCCTTGCACAATACCAAAAAGTGCGGAAGGGTTGTCGCCATGCGCGTCTTTTGAACGCTGTGCCCAACGAAGTGATAATTCCATGGAACTTTGTGATTCTTCGTGTGAGGCAGGGTAAGGCGTACATTCGTCAAAAATCATTACGACATCAGAGCCTAAGCTACGTTGTACTTCCATTGAACGTTCAGGTGTCAGCATGATTTTGTCACCGTTAATTGGTGAGCTGAATTTCACACCTTCTTCGGTAATTTTACGCATCTTACCTAAACTGAAGACTTGGAAACCACCAGAGTCAGTAAGAATAGGTTTTTGCCAATTAATGAAGTCATGCAAACCACCAAACTGTTCAACGACATCAGTACCTGGACGAAGCATCAAATGGAATGTATTACCTAAAATAATTTCAGCGCCGGTCGCCTCAACTTCTTCCATTTTCATCCCTTTAACGGTGCCGTAAGTTCCCACTGGCATAAATGCTGGAGTTTCAACGGTACCACGATCAAAGGTTAAACGACCACGACGAGCTTTGCCATCGGTGTTGATTAATGTATAGGTCATTTTATTTTTTGTTGTTTTTGTTAAATTTTCTGTCATTTTTTGTTTGCTCCAATCCTGCTAGCGAAACAGGCCAGCGGATATCAATTTACAATTTAATATATTTTATTTTCAAGCTTTGAAATAAGATAAAATGATAGTCACAACATTATTCAGTTAATGTTTTTTTAGTGAGAAACATTGCATCACCATAACTAAAAAATCGATACTTTTCGTCAACTGCGTGTTGGTACGCCGACATCATGTGCTCATAACCGGCAAAGGCACTAACTAACATCAGTAAGGTTGATTCTGATAAATGAAAATTAGTGATCAACGCATCAATGACTTGAAACTGATAACCTGGGGTAATGAAAATATCAGTATCACCATAAAATTCGCTTAGCACAGTCCCTTTTTCTTTCGCCAATTTCGCGGCACTTTCTATAGAGCGAACAGAAGTAGTGCCTACAGCAACAACTCGCCCGCCATTAGTTTTTGTTTTAGCTATTTGTTGAACAACCTCATCGGAAACTTCAACATATTCTGCATGCATAATATGGTCTGCAATCTCATCGACTTTAACTGGCTGAAATGTTCCAGCGCCAACGTGTAAAGTGACGAACGCTAGCTCAATACCTTTCGCTTTTATCTGTTCGAGTAAATGTTCATCAAAATGTAAGCCAGCAGTAGGTGCAGCTACTGCTCCGGGCTTTTCATTATAAACGGTTTGATAACGTTCTCGATCGCTCTCTTCATCGGGACGGTCAATATAGGGGGGTAAAGGCATATGACCAATATCATCAAGTACCGATAATACTGATTGTTCACCATGTATTTCGACTTCAAATAATGCCCCATGACGTGCCAACATAGTCGCTGAAACTTTCCCTTCTAGTATTAATTTATTACCAACTTTAGGTGATTTACTCGCGCGAATATGGGCAAGAAAGCGCTTGTCGTCAATCAGCCTTTCAACCAATACTTCAATTTTTCCGCCACTCTCTTTTTGTCCAAACATACGGGCGGGAATGACACGAGTATTGTTGAAAATTAATAGATCGCCGGCATTAAGTTGGTCAATAATATCGGTAAAGCCAAGATCAGCAATTTCACCACTGTTACCATTAACTGACATTAAACGGCTTGAAGTACGTTCTAACTTCGGATAACGAGCAATAAGCTCTTCGGGTAAATCAAAAGAAAAATCGGCTACGCGCATGACAAACCATCATAAATTAAGGGATTAAAAAACGCGTAATTTTAGAGCCCTACGCCAACAATAGCAAGTAATACCGCTAACAAGACAATAATACCAATGCCAAGAAGTTTCTTCACGCTCAGCGAAATTTAACAGGCTTAGAGACAAGGCATTGATTGAAGAGAATCATTATTCCCTTCTCAAAACCAACAACCTAACCTGTAAGCCTTTAAAACTCGTGCTTTGGGTGTTTTTCAGCGATTCGATAACTGCACATAACTTCTTCTATCTACGTCTGCATCTATGCAGAATGAAAAGCGACGCAGGATGCCTAAGCCGAGAATAACGATATACAAAAAATTCTATTTGTTCTCATACCGCTGGCAATATCTAAGTGAGAACTAACTTAATCGACTTAGTATCAGTAATCAGTAAATAAAAAACTGATGATTATTGACCTTGGTTATAATCATCATATTAATAACTTTATCACCCCATTATCTAAATATGTCGTATGCTAAAATTATTAAAAGATTAATCGCTGAAAAATACTTATGAAAAAATTTGCCCATACAATCGCTAGCACTATTCTTGAGGGGTTTAATCATCACATTGAATTATTCAGTGAAATAACTCAATCAGCTAAACAGCGTTTTGAACAATGCCAATGGGCTGAAGTACAAGAAGCTGCGAAACAGCGTACCGACTTTTACGAACTTCGTGTTTCTGAAACATTAAAAACACTCAATAAAAATTATCAACTCACCACACTTGATGATAAATTGTGGCTCAATGTAAAACTTGCTTACATGGGAATTCTAACCTCACATAAACAGCCCGAGCTGGCAGAAACATTTTACAATTCAGTATTTTGCAATTTATTTTCACAAAAATATTATCATAACGATTATATTTTTGTTGAAAGTACCGCCAACCGTCTTGACGGCTCTCCAGCACCTATTATTTATACGCGCTATCATCCGGCAGAAAAAGGTGTTTTCCAAACCATTAAAGAAATGATCACTGCACCAAATTTCAATGTTCCATACGTTGATATTGAGAACGATGTGAATCAATTAATTCAAGTTTTTCGTCGAAATGCGAAAAAAACAATGTTTCAATTTGAAACAATGCAATTTGATATTCTTAACTTTGTTTTTTATCGTAATAAAGGCGCTTATATTATTGGCCGTGTTATTTCTCCTGCCGGAGTTACCCCTTTTATATTTTCGCTTTTAAACGACAATGAAAAAGGTTTATATATAGACGCGGTATTAACAGATGATGAAAATATGGCCGTGGTATTTGGTTTTGCACGCGCTTACTTTTTTGTAAATTGCCAACATCCACATGCATTAATTAATTTCCTGAAAACCTTAATCCCTCATAAGACTCGTGCAGACTTGTATTCTGCCATCGGGTTTCATAAACAAGGGAAAACTCAATTTTATCGGGACTTCCTCGATCATTTATCCAAAAGTAATGACAAATTAGTGCTCGCGGCCGGTATTAAAGGCATGGTGATGTCGGTTTTTACTCTTCCTTCTTACCCTTATGTTTTTAAAATTATCAAGGATAAATTCTCACCAAGTAAAAACATGACCAAACAAGATGTAAAGGATAAATACCTCTTAGTAAAGCGTCATGACCGAGTCGGGCGAATGGCTGACACCATGGAATATTCAGAAGTTGCCTTTCCGATAAAACGGTTTTCAAAAGAATTATTAGAAGAATTAAATAAGGTTGCTTCTTCAATTATCCGCTATGAAGGTGACATGATTATTATTCAACACCTTTATATTGAACGCAGAATGATCCCTTTGAATATTTATTTGTCAGAAGCAAATGAAGAAGAAATTAATGAGGCGATGTATGGTTATGGTCAAGCCATTAAACAATTAATTGCCGCTAATATTTTCCCTGGCGACATGTTACTGAAAAACTTTGGCGTAACTCGCCATGGGCGAGTAATTTTTTATGATTACGATGAAATAACTTATATGGATGAAGTAAACTTTAGGGTAAAACCCGAAGCTATTACCGAAGAACAGATATATGCAGCTGAACCTTGGTACGCTGTTGCCCCTGGCGATATGTTTCCTGAAGAACTAGCAACCTTTGCTTTAGCAAATACTAAATACCGAAATGCCTTTTTACTTCATCATGCTGATTTGCTAGAGGCCAGTTTTTGGCAAAATTGTCAGAAAAATGTTGCGGCAGGAAAATTTGAAGATGTATTTCCTTATCCGGAAGAACTGCGTTTTTCTAATACACAAAGTTAATTGATTTTAAAATCAGCGCTATGTAGATAATTTGAGCGAAGAAATTGTTTATTTCATTTTTTTTAACATTAGCGCTTTACCTTTGTAATTGCATGGGTATAATTCGAATCCGTTGCAGGGGTGTAGTTCCAATTGGTAGAACAGCGGTCTCCAAAACCGATGGTTGGGAGTTCGAGTCTCTCCACCCCTGCCATTTTCCAAGCCATAGTTTCAAAAAACAATTCTCAGAATACCTTCAGTAAAATTAAAACTTAATATTTTCATTTAGTATTAATGTAAACGTTATCTCTATAATTACTTCACCATGAGATATTATTGTTGTCTACGAGCTTATTCTCTTTCAGTTTGATAAAAAGAAGGATAGATATCGACCTCTTTATTAGCAATTAAAGCCAAAATCAAAAACAGCAAAGAGTTTTAATCGATTGATTTGGTATTACGATAAAACTCTGTCATCATATATTAATCATTGTTAGTGCAACGACTCCCTATAATTTTATGACCATTACCAAAAGACAATTTTCACAACTGCAAGCAATGGGTATTGACCTTTGGCAGTTAAAAAAAACCGGTAATGACGTTATTACAGATAAAGCGAACCACCTCGACATAGAGTTAGTTTCTTTACTGAAAACCCCTTTATTTCTTGATGTTATAACTAGTTTAGAGCTATCTGTTGGGGAAATTACTTGTCACGATAATAAATTATCACTTGGTTTACTTACTTGGTATTTTAGTGCCAATGAAGAAATAGCTATTGATCAACATAATCACTTAGTAACACCATCACTGAGTACCTTAAAAAATTCGCCTCAGCTTAAACGTACTTTATGGCAAAAACTGCAAGAGCTTTCTCCTTCATGACTTACAGCTTTCACAAAATATCAGTAAACGACATTAACACGCTCATGCCCATTGAAAATGCTTGCCATTCTCACCCTTGGAATGAGAAAACATTCACCAGCTGCATTGGTGGCCGATATTTTGGTGACGCCTTAACAGTGGATAATAAACTCGTTGGTTTTTACATCGGCGAACATGTTGTCGGTGAAGCAACTTTGATGGATATTTGTGTTTCACCAGATCAGCAAGGTAATAGTTACGGTAAGGCGCTACTTAAGCATTTTTTTGAGCAAGCAAAAGAATTAAATAATAAAGTTATTTGGCTAGAAGTTCGAGCAAAAAACATCAGTGCTCAAATGATGTATATCAACAGCGGTTTTGTTGAGACGGGTCGTCGTACCGGTTATTACCCAAGCGCAAATGGCTTTGGTTATGAAGACGCTATTGTGATGAAAAAGACATTTTAACTATACTTTTACCTTACCGCTGCGCCGATTACATTTATCAACATACTTTTACTTGATGGCACTAGTTATTAAAAGCTCAAGTACCTACTATCTCACCTCGCACTGACTAATAAGCAAGGATTAGGGATATGTTAAAAAGTAAAAAGTTAATAACTGACTGTCACATTAATAATGAAGACTTAGTTAATGTCGTTATGAACCAAGCATTGGAACAAGTAATCAAACTAACAGGCGTAAATAAAACGCATGCCTTGGCATTAATGACAGAGCAATTATCTCCTGAAGACTCACATCAAGCCACGCTATACCAACCAATTATCGAGCAAGAAGAAAGTCTATTTATTCATCACCTCTTTAATTAGGCCGGCGCTGCTCTTATTCAAGCATCATAAAACTTGTCCTTCTCGCCATTATTACCCACTAAAAAAACGCTGCTATCGTAAAATTAAAGAGGTCTTAATATTTAGCTTACTGATTAAAATAATTAGAATAAACTTTATTACCAGTTATCGACGCCTTTCATATCAGAGAATTCATGAGCAATACATGTTTTTTCACCTGAAGCTAAAGCACAAGCGTGCATTTTCACACTAGGATTACCTTGCTCTGAAAAATACATGTATTTCAGCGCATGGAAACTCCGCTAATGCTTTAGCAATTTTTTGGGGGTACTTGGCTAAGCGACAAAAAGTACCCTGGCAATATTAATGGGTGTAGCTTCTAATAGATTAATCACTATTATTCCCCTACTGGCTTAACGCCTAACATTTTTAAAATATGGATAGCAACTAATGCGGTACCAGCAACACAATATCCCTTTATTGATATCTTTGAATCCCAAGCATTATCTGATGGAGTTTCGCAACTTTGGCAAAAGGTACATTATCCTTGCAAAAAATTCACTTCAGGGAAAGCTCCATCATCTGTTTTAATGATATTTTCAGGACATGACGTAAAGCGGTCGCCGCATTGCGTACACTCTTCAATAAAAACTGCTTCATTGAGCCCTCATGGCAATCGAATAGCGGGTGCGGTTGTTATTTTTTTTTGCTTGAAATAAACTTATTCTAACTAAATCAACCATGCTGATCTGCTATTTACTTACCTATTTTCAGTGACGTATTAACGGAAAATTTACCGTATACCTAATGATGAAATATTGATTTTTCATCAAGCTTATTCAATAACATTACTTTTTATCTGCTTATGAAGAGAAACAATACATGCTTTGTTTACTTATTCGTTTATAAATAATGAGTGAAGAAGAAACATTAATTTATTCCATAAAGAGGTCCGAGGTTTTTCATTAATGACGAGTGTTTAATCGAGCTTTTTCTTTTGTCATTTCTCTGCAAAATACAATCTCTTAACCAATTCACCTCTACCCAATTTCTATAAAGTTAACCAAAAGTCAAAAATAAAATATTCTTCTCTAGAATTCTGGCTAAAAAGACTCATTTAAAGTCAGTCCCCTAATGCGGCTTTTTATATTTATGGTACAATGCGCGCAAAATTAGGATTATCTAAGTGTCCTATTAAAACTTAAGAAAAGCATTTTATGTGCATCAGCATGTACACCAAAGAGAACTTTTAAAACATGACAACGCAACAGGCTAATGAAGTCAATCTAAGACGTACTTTCGCAATCATCTCTCACCCTGATGCGGGTAAAACCACCATCACTGAAAAAGTATTACTTTTTGGTCAAGCTTTGCAACGAGCTGGCACAGTAAAAGGTAAAAAGTCAGGTCAGCATGCAAAGTCTGATTGGATGGAGATGGAAAAAGAACGTGGTATTTCTATAACAACTTCTGTGATGCAATTTCCTTACAAAGACTGTTTAATAAATTTACTCGATACACCTGGTCATGAAGATTTCTCTGAAGATACTTACCGTACATTAACTGCTGTAGATTCTTGTTTAATGGTTATCGATGTTACCAAAGGTGTTGAAGCACGTACGGTTAAATTAATGGAAGTTACACGTTTACGTGATACGCCTATTATTACTTTCATGAATAAAATGGATCGTGATGTACGCGACCCTATCGAAGTCATGGATGAAGTTGAAGATGTATTAAAAATAAAATGCGCAGCTATTACTTGGCCAATTGGTATGGGTAAAGAATTTAAAGGTGTCTATAACATTTTAACTGATGAAATATTTTTATATCAGTCGGGTCTTGGTCATATGATTCAAGAAGAAAGAATTATCAAAGGACTTGATAATCCAGAGTTAGACAAAATAATTGGCGCATACGCTGACGATTTACGTGAAGAATTAGAGTTAGTTTCAGGTGCATCTCATGAGTTTAATTTAGAAGAGTTTTTGAATGGCGAACTAACACCGGTATTCTTTGGTACGGCTTTAGGTAACTTTGGTGTCGACCATATGCTTAATGGTTTAACCGAATGGGCACCAAAACCCTTACCACGATTAACGGATGTCAGAGAAGTTAGCGCTCAAGAAGAAACGTTCACTGGTTTTGTCTTTAAAATTCAAGCTAATATGGATCCAAAACATCGAGACCGTATCGCCTTCATGCGTATTTGTTCAGGCAAATATGAAAAAGGCATGAAAATGCGGCAAGTACGTATTAATAAAGACATAAAGATTGCCGATGCGGTTACCTTTATGGCCGGCGATCGTGCGCATGTAGATGAAGCCTATGCTGGTGATATTATTGGCTTACATAATCACGGTAGCATTCAAATAGGAGATACCTTTACTTCAGGTGAAATGATGAAGTTTAGTGGTATTCCAAACTTTGCACCAGAAATGTTCCGCCGTATTCGTTTACGTGATCCATTAAAGGCCAAGCAATTACAAAAAGGTTTGATCCAACTTTCAGAGGAAGGTGCGGTGCAAGTATTCAGACCATTAAACTCAAACGAGATGATTGTTGGCGCGGTTGGTGTATTACAGTTTGAAGTGGTTGTGCAACGTTTAAAAACTGAATATAAAGTTGACGCTATATACGAACCGATAAGTGTGGCAACTGCACGCTGGTGTACTTGCGATGATGAACGAACATTAGAACAGTTTCGTAAAAAAGCATACGATAATTTAGCATTAGATGGCGGTAATAATTTAACGTATATTGCACCAACTATGGTGAATTTGAACTTATCACAAGAGCGTCATCCAGACATCAAGTTCCACCAAACCCGAGAACACTAAATTTGATGTCGTAGATGGCATTTTATCTGCGTTGTTGGATACTTTTTATTGGCTCATTTAGTACACTAAACTCACCAATAAAAAGTAACAAACGCCTTGCTAAAATACCATCTACTTAATCAAATGATATTATTATATTGTAGGTAACGTTCAAAACGTCTTACGAAAGATTAATTAAAAACAATATAACTAGCTGCGAAATAACGCCTTTCTCGCAGTTAGTTGGCTCAAGATTAAAGAAATGACACGGAGCATGCACCGCATGTGAGTATCATTGATGCCAATATTGAGTCAAATAACCATGAGAAAGAGTTTATTTTATGAATATTAAACAACTATTAAGTGAAAAAGTATCTGCGGCCATGGTGCTTGCTGGTTTACCTGAAGGAACAAATCCTGCAGTTAGCCTTTCAAATCGTCCTAACTTTGGTGATTATCAAGCCAATGGTGTTATGGGTGCAGCGAAAAAACTTAAAACAAATCCACGCGAATTAGCGACTAAAGTTGTTGAACACTTAGACCTTGAAGGTATTGCTGACAAAATTGAATTAGCAGGACCTGGTTTTATTAATATTCATTTAGACAAAAAATGGTTGGCTGAGCAAATAGCTAAAACCACAAATGATGAAAAATTGGGTGTAACTCAACGTGGCATGACTGCAGAAGATAAACCACAAATCGTTGTTGTTGATTATTCAGCGCCAAACCTTGCCAAAGAAATGCATGTTGGTCACTTACGTTCAACCATTATTGGTGATGCTGTAGTACGTGCTTTAGAATTTCGTGGTGACAAGGTTATTCGTCAGAATCACATGGGTGATTGGGGCACACAATTTGGCATGTTATTGGCGCATTTAAGTGATAAATTAAATGCCAATGAAGTCGCTGAAACAGCCCTTTCTGATTTAGAAAATTTTTACCGTGAAGCTAAAGTACGTTTTGATAACGAAGAAGGTTTTGCCGACCGTGCTCGTGATTACGTGGTGAAGCTGCAAGGCGGCGATAAAGATTGTTTAGTTTTATGGCAGTTATTCATCGATATATCTATTGCACACAGTGAAGATATTTATCAAAAACTCAATGTTACTTTAACCCGTGACGATATTATGGGCGAAAGCGCTTATAACACGGATTTGCCGACGGTCGTTGAAGAATTAATGACCAAGGGTATTGCTGAAGTCAGTGAAGGCGCTAAAGTCGTATTCATTAATGAAATGGCGAATAAAGACGGCGAAGCGCCGGTATTTATCATACAAAAAACCGGTGGTGGCTATTTGTATGCAACAACCGACTTATCTGCATGTCGTTATCGTAGCAATGAATTAAAAGCCGATCGTATCATTATTTTTACCGATGCCCGTCAAAGCTTACATTTTAAACAAGTGGAAATTGTGGCACGAAAAGCGGACTTATTGCCTGAACATGTTAGTTATGATCATTGTCCATTTGGCATGATGATGGGAGACGATGGTAAGCCATTTAAAACCCGCACGGGTGGCACAATCAAACTAGCAGAACTACTTGAAGAAGCCGTTATTCGCGCAAAAGAAGTAATTAAAGAGAAAAATCCTGATTACACCGAAGAAAAGCTCGATGAAATAGCAACTAAAGTAGGTATTGGCGCGGTTAAATTTGCCGATTTATCAAAAAATCGTACCAGCGATTACATATTTAGCTGGAAAAGCATGTTGAGTTTTGAAGGTGCTACGGCTCCTTATTTACAATATGCATATTCTCGCATTCAAAGTATTTTCAACAAAGCAGCAATCAAACCTGAGACTTTTAGTGCCCACATTGCAATTATTGAGCCTCAAGAAAAAGCGCTTGCGTTAAAATTATTACAACTCGAAGATGTTTTAGACGCGGTAATAAGCGAGTCTATGCCAAATTTATTATGTAATTACCTATATGAATTAGCGAGTTTATACATGAGTTTTTACGAAGCATGTCCTATTCTTAAAGAAGACATAAGTGAAGAAGTGAAACAGTCTCGCTTAGCGCTTTGTTTAAATATTTCAAATACCTTAAAACAAGGTTTAGATATTCTTGGAATTGAAGTAATGGAACGCATGTAGTTTTTAAAAACAACCGTTAGCCTGATAATATCAGGAACTGATCACTAAAAATGTATAGAGAAGTATGAATAAATGAAAGTGCTAATTGTCGATAATGCCCAGCAAACACTATTAGCACTTAAACAGACGTTTTACGACGGTCCTTGCCAAACTGCTTATGTTGATAACGGTAAACATGCATTGAAAGCATTAAGCCAACATAAATTTGACGTTATCATTACGGTATTAGCCTTAGGCAAAGTGAGTGGCGTTGAGCTTTTAAAAGCTATTTCAACGAAATACCCTGCGATGATCAGAGTCGCGATTACCAATGAAGATAATTCCACGCGTAAGTTGAATAATCAGGCGAGTAACATATGCCATTATACGTTTACGCCCCCCCTTAATGTTGGTCATATTCACCAAACAATTTCATCGATTAGCGACAATAATAAAGCAATAACTAAAGATCACATTATTAAGGCTGTTGCTAAAGTTAAAACACTACCGAGCCCACCGAAAGTCTATTTACAACTCAATGCTATTCTCGAAGAAAGTAATACGGATTCAGATAAAATATCGGAAATTATCGCTCAAGATCCCGCACTTGCTGCGAAAGTTCTACAGTTTTCAAATAGTTCATTTATGAACCAAGGAAAACCGATTAATAATATTACTGAAGCAATAACCCGAATGGGCTTAGAAACGTTGTGTTGTATAGTAATGACAGCAGAATTGTTTTCTTACGAACCTGACATACCTGGTTTTTCGGTGATAAAAGAACAGCAGCACTGTTTATCTACCGCTCGTTTAGCCGCTTCTATGGTAAAAGCTGAACTTAAACGTGACGCATTGCTTGCGGGATTATTGCACGATATAGGAAAAATAGTCTTGTTTGAAATGGATGCAAACTTAACCAATAAATATTTTAAGTATCGTGTTAAAAATGCTGATAATAATGCCTTGGAGCAAAAGATTTTTGCGACTGACCACAATCATGTTGGTGGCTATTTACTGCATATGTGGAGTTTTTCTTACCATTTAATTGAAGCAGTTGTTATGCATCATCACCCAGAAAAGTTATTAAAAAGGTCTTTTGGTATTGCACAAGCGGTATATTTGGCTGACGTACTATTAAGAGAACACCAACCAGCTCCTGAATTTATTAAACACTATAAATTAGAAAGTGTCTTAGAAGCCCTAGAAAAAAGAGCGGCTAGATTAAGATAAAGATAAAGATAATCATATTACGGTAAGCTTGATATGAAATTCACAGATACTCATTGTCATTTAGATTTCGAGGCATTAACTCCTCTACAAACTAGTGTGCCTAATTCATTGTTAGCCGAATGCTTTAACCAACATATTCACCAAATTATTGTGCCTGCCATTTCTCCTGATAATTGGTCAAATGTTCTCGCCTTAACAAATTTCAATCAAGAGCTAAGTAATAATAGCTGTAAAATCTTTGCCTGCTTGGGTATTCACCCTTGGTTTTTAGATAATTTAGAACACCAAGACCTAACATTACTTGCTGAAAAAGTTGCCAACAATAGAGCCAATATTATTGCTATAGGAGAAATGGGCCTTGATGCCGTTATCGCTAAGCAACAAAATAACTTACCTAAACAATTAGAGTTTTTTGACTATCAATTACAATTAGCTAAACAGCAAAAGCTTCCTGTTATCGTGCACCACCGAGGTACACATAACGAAACAATAACATTATTAAAGCAAATAAAAGTTCCCCAAGCAGGTATTATTCACGCATTTTCAGGTAGTTATCAACAAGCTTGTCAGTATATAGATTTAGGCTTTAAATTAGGTATTGGCGGCACAATCACCTATCCAAGAGCAAAAAAAACAATTAATGCTATCAAACGTTTGCCGCTAAGCAGTTTAGTCATGGAGACCGACGCACCGGCCATGCCACTTTATGGTTTTCAAGGGGAAAGTAATTCGCCACTACGGCTGATTAATGTTTTTGAAAAATTGCTATCAATAAGAGAAGAAAAACCAGAGGTGATTGCTGAAGTAATGGAGAATAATATTTCAGCGCTTTTCAAGTTACCCACTAACGAATAATAGCCACTACAAACTATGTTTAGCAGAGTTCGCCACCCTAAAACCCTGTCGACTGAAACGATTCAAGCCGCGCGTTAGCAAAAATCCGACAATACCAGCAATGATCATCATTAAGCGTAATAAGGTGAATTGTTCTTCGCTATTGGTTAACAGTTTTTCAGTTAAGTATTTTTTATCAAGTGTTAAGCGAACATAACCTAGCAGAGTTTTTTGACGAATCTCTCCAATGAAAGGTGGAAAACCTTCACTTTTATTTAATTTGTTTTCTGATAAACCATAAAGTGCTTTAACACTTTTAGCACCTTTGCTTGAGATAAGGAGTTGCCCTGTCACATCATATAAATGAATTTCTTTTATGGCTTGGGCTTGTTGTAGTTCGTCGACGTATTTTTGCATTAATATTCGACTTTGCTTGGTTTTAATTTCAGTGGTTAAGACTGACACGCCCGCTGACGTTTGTTGCAAATATTGTTCACCTACATCATAAAAATGCTGATTTATGGTTTGCTCAGTTTGCGTTTGACTGTAGATCCATAAATTCATCAATAAAACAATAAAAGCAATCGCTATAGCTAATTGCATTATTTTATTATAAATAGATGATAATTTAGGGTATAAAGGCTTTTCTATTTGTGTCATAAGCACTACAAGATTACTAATTTCATGTTACGTTCATTTTTATATTATAGCATTAATCGCTTTGAAGAATGCTAAAACTATAATCCAGATAAAAAGGCAACACTGTGTCAATGACTATCCAACGTTTTTCCCTTGAACATATTCAACAACTTAGCTTGGCTGAGTTTATTATTCCTGAACAAGCAACCAGTAACTTACCTGGTTTTGTATCTTTTGATAAAAATAGTTGGCAAATAAATGACAACTTAATAACGCTTAGTGGTGATGCCATAAACTTATCCGATTCACCAGTAAGTCATTCAGCTATTGAATTAATCGTTTTTAGTAATATTACCCTTGGTGTGCTCAGTAAACTCATTACCAGTTGCCAATTAACGTTACTGGCTTTAAAGGCCATTAATCATCGTAATGGACTAACCAGCTATCGATTTAATATCAATTGCTCCCAGTTGACCCTAGCAAGAGAATGCTTAGTCGAGTTTACACTAGCCAATAATATTGAGGCTGCCCTGATTGAAAATGCCCCTATATTGTCACAACCAGGTATTTTGGTTATGGATATGGACTCAACGACAATTGAAATTGAATGCATTGATGAAATTGCCATATTAGCAGGTGTCGGCGAGCAAGTAGCTGCTGTTACCGAGCAAGCAATGCTTGGTGAGTTGGATTTCGCCCAGAGCTTACATCAACGCGTAGCAACGTTAAAAGGCTCCCCAGAATCTATTCTTGCCGAAGTGGCAGACAATATCCCCCTGATGAATGGTTTAGAGACGCTAATAAAAGAATTA
Organism: Colwellia sp.; assembly: GCA_013215385.1. Classification (GTDB taxonomy): domain Bacteria; phylum Pseudomonadota; class Gammaproteobacteria; order Enterobacterales; family Alteromonadaceae; genus Colwellia_A. The sequence goes on along the minus strand of JABSOY010000011.1, from coordinate 52,704 downwards.
AAGCGTCATAACTGGAAAGTTGCTATTGCTTCAGGTGGTTTTACTTATTTTTCTGATCATTTAAAGGCATTATTATCACTTGATGCTGCTCATGCAAATACCTTAGAAATTATCGATGGCACGCTTACCGGTAAGGTTTTGGGCGATGTAGTTGATGCACAAGCCAAAGCAAACTGCTTAATAGATTTACAAGAAAGATATCAATTACCTAATCAACAGACTGTTGCTATGGGTGATGGTGCAAATGATTTAGTCATGATGGCGGCAGCACACTTAGGTGTGGCATTTCACGCTAAACCTTTGGTATTAGCAAAAGCTGATAGTGCAATAAACAACGCAGGGCTAGACTGTTTAATCCATTGGTTAGCTTAAGCTAATAGCTCATGGCGTGTTAATGTTTCTTGGGTGATATCTAAGAGTTGAATCACCCCGGAAACACTCCAAATATCTTGCTCTATTTGCTTACCCCGATGAATGGCATACGAACTAATATAACTTAGCTCTGGATTTAAATGATCCATATCCGGCTCAGCAGTACGCGATAATTTCGCTTGCACACAGAAGAACAAACCGCGGTTCAATGCCCGTGAAATAAACATTCTTTGTAACATTGTCGACTGTAGTTCACTCGCTAGCTTAGTTGTTACCGCTTGGTCAACCATTTCATTTTCTAAATTAATGGCAATATATAAGATTTCTGTAATCGGTGAATCATCTACTTGTATTTTCTTCAATGAAGAAGTCATTGAATTAGTGGCTTGTAAATTATTCAATAATGGATAAAGGTTATAAAAAGAACTTCTATCACTCAACTCCTTCATAACGGGTAATAACTTGCCCTGCACTTCACCACAAACAAGTGCCTCTAATTTGTAACGACTACCACTGGTTTGTACCATTAAAGATGGAATAGTTAAACTGCTGCTATAAATATTACGTAGTGCTTTAGCAAGCCCAGGGATCATTAAGGCATATTCATCAGGTGTTAACTTATCGCGATTTTTATGAATTAATGCCTTAAAAAACGCTCTGCCCATATGTTGATGCTTCTCAACGTAAACACGTAAATTAAGTACAGTTTTCTGCTTATTAATGCGTATCACTTCATAGGGTAATGCTTTAAGTTCAAAAGCAGAGGTGATTTTTTGAAGAGCTGGGAAGGTTAAATAAACGACATCGCCTTTATTTAACACAGAGGGTTTATCAAGCTCTAATTTTAAGCCTAAAATAGAGAAATCATGAGACTTCCCCGTGCACTTAATTCCCTCAATTTCGAGCTCAGCAGGCGTTTTATATTTAAAACGAGGTTCTTGGCGTTGATTATTATAATTGATCCCAACATCATCAATAACCAATGGTGTGGTTAAGCGTTTGTGACCAAAGTTTTTTAATCGCGCCGTTTCAATTTTATCAAATGACAGCTGCTGATACTGACTAACCGCTAATTTACTTGTGATGTCGTTAGCGACAACTATATAAGGTAACTTGTATAATGTTTCCATTACATCATTGGGCACAGGCAAATTCAGATACTGATTTTTTTTAGTTAACGTATTTGACAAAGTAAAAGGTGACTCGCTCTTTTCAACATCAATATTAATAAGCGATAATTGGGTAATAGCAAAGTTTACTTTTGATGAGGCGAAACCGAGAAATTGCTTTTTAAAAGCAGCATCATCATTAAGTTGTTGATCGTCAGCGGTATAAAAATAGTGCTTGCCTTGGCTCCTATGAATAAAACTATAAACCAACAGATCTTTACCTAGAGCCTTGGCTTTATTCATCCGTGTAATTCTGTCTTTAGTGATCAAACAATACAAAGCTGAATGACGGTTTTCATCTTGCCAATATTGATAAACAGACTGGTTATTATTACAAGTTAATGCATAGCGAGGGAAAAAGTCCCGACCGTTATCTTCAATAAATATCGGTAATTCGTTCAATTTCGGTAAACAAAATTGTTCAAAACTACGAGACTGAATAGCATTAATGCTATTATCTAAATTAACTTTATAGCGGCGTTTATTACCTTGAATAAAACCTTGTAAGAAAAGTTTAAAACCATCGCCGCCCTGACCATCTACCTGTACTCTTTGACAACCAACAAGTTTAGTTTTATCAACCTGTTGTATGTTTTTTATTACGAAGGAAAAAGTGTTTTCTTTACCAAATTGAAATTCTTCTTCTAAGCCATTAAACCTAATGGTAATTATTTGTCCTACACTAAGTTTACTCGCAGTGTTAAAACGAAACTTACAGCCATTCACACTGATATCAGAACTCGTGCATGGGTATTCTTTATTATCTTTATCTAAGAAGACCCCGATGGCAATAGCAAAGTTCATCCGTTCTTCGCTACGATTATGATAAGGCCCAAAGGTAAATAACTTACTAGGGTATTGTGTTTTTTCAAATACCTTGGCTGGCTCTGCTTTGATCGGCTTACCAAGATTACTTTTTTCATTTTGATAAATTACGCGAAAATTATTTTCGGTATTCATTACTGCTTCATACACACCGAAGGTATAACCTTTATAATAAACAATATTTTCGTCAAACGTTCTAATCGCTGTATCATCAAGAAAATGGGTTCTTTCGTTATGCTGATAAGCTCGACATTCGCCATCAACATGACCACGTAAATCGACTAAACGCGTACAAGGAGCCGCTAAACGCTTTAGCTCCATTTTTAAGAGAAAGCGTTCCGTTTTTGGGATGTGTTGAGTCATTGCAGCAAAGTTTGTTTCAAAGTCAGTTTTTAAAACATTGCCACGGAACTGTTCAACTATCTTTTGGTATTTTGAAAAATCTGTAGTCATTTCCGCTTTTAGTTCTTTGTAGTCATTATTTTGAGCAGTAAAACGAAAGCAATAAACTTTCATTTTGCTTAATTAAATTTACTATAAATATAGTAACAATAAAATGACAATAATAAATCATTAAAAATAGTCTGTTATCTATATATAAATCACTCTAACGCATATATTGCAACAACAAAGCAATAATTATGCCCAAAAAAGTAAATAATAGCGAAAAACACATCAAGCTATGTTTGCACAGCTTGTGGTTCTTAGTATTCTCGCTGGCTAGGACAGTGTCACGACTGTAAAGCAGAGAATACCATTTCAGAGTTCAAACGAGCCAAAGCAGCAGTTCGCGATAATAATTCTTCAGCTTTTTCAGGTATGGCGAATAATAGAGAATTAAAAGTTCAAACTATTGACGCTATTGATCTTCGCGGCCTACCCAAATTCTATTGAGGATTTACTGAGTTTCCCCCTGTCCTTGGCGGCTAACAAATGAACGTTCAAGATGGCTAACAAATGAACGTTCAAGATGGCTTTGTTAATGTCGTCGGTTGCGTAAAAGTTACCGAAACAAGTATCGATTTAGCCTTAATTTCAGCGTTAGTTTCAAACTTTAGATACCGAGTTTTACTGCAAGGGCTAGTGGTATTTGCTGAACTCGCTTAGTTGGTGAAATTCGAGCCGTGCCTAGTGGACAAAAACGCATAAATGAAGCTTCAAAACACGGTTTTAAACGGGCCATTGTCCCTTTTGTAAATATGCCCAAGCATAAAATTGAAGGTAGGCTAGTTATTGGTAAGAAAAATTAAGTGAAACGTTAACAGTCATTTAATAAAACGTTGATAAAGCCTCCCTACATGAGGAGAACTCGATGTAGGTGAGACTTAGCAGTACAGTAAGGTTAAGAGTAAACAAACGCTATATTACTCGGGTTCGTAATCTAAATTAGCTGACAACCAACGTTCTGCTTGTGGCAAGGTCATCTCTTTACGTGTTGCATAATCAATAACTTGATCTTTCGCTAGTTTGGCAACAGCAAAATATTTTGATTCAGGATGAGCAAAATACCAACCACTGACCGCCGCTCCCGGCCACATTGCAAAACTTGAAGTGAGATCCAAGCCAATATTTTCATCAACATTAAGTAATTCCCATAACAAGCCTTTCTCGGTATGCTCAGGACAAGCAGGGTAACCTGGTGCGGGTCTTATGCCTTGGTACTTTTCACGTATTAAGTCATCGTTTTTAAGTGATTCGTCGGCTGCATAACCCCAATATTCTTTACGAATTTTTTCATGAAGATACTCAGCACTTGCTTCTGCTAATCGGTCAGCCACCGCTTTTATCAAAATACTATTGTAATCATCATGTTGGGCATCAAATTCTTTCACTAACTCTTCACAGCCAAAGCCTGCAGACACCGCAAAAGCACCCACATAATCTTTAATACCAGATGCTTCATCGGCAACATAGTCAGCCAAACAGCGATTAAACTGCCCTGCTGGCTTTTTACTTTGCTGGCGCAGTTGATGTAGTTTTATTAACTGTTTTTCGCGGTTATCATCTTCAAAAACAATTAAGTCGTCTTGTTGGCGATGAGCTGGAAACAAACCAAATACAGCCTTCGCTTTCAATTTATTGTTGTTAATAACATCATCTAACAACGCATTAGCATCATTAAATAACTTAGTGGCTTCTACACCAACGACTTCATGACGCAAAATCAGTGGATACTTTCCTGATAGCTGCCAAGTCATGAAAAATGGTGTCCAATCGATATATTTACGGACGACGTTTAAATCTATATTATCAAGCACTGTGATGCCTAATTTATTAGGCACTTTAGGTGTGTAGTTTTCAAAACTTATCGGTGTAGCATTATTTCTTGCATCTTCCAATGATATTAAACTAGAACGCGGCCCTTTTTTATAATGGCGCTCACGAACTCTGTCATACTCAAGGTTTTGACGGTCAAGAAATGCTGTACGCTTGTCATTATCATCAGACAATAACGTGCTTACCACAGATACCGAACGTGAAGCATTAGACACATATATAACCGGATGCTCGTATTGAGGCTCAATTTTAACCGCTGTATGAGCTTTTGAAGTGGTCGCGCCACCAATAAGTAATGGCAGGTTAAAATCAAGACGTTTCATTTCTTTGGCAACATGCACCATTTCGTCAAGCGATGGTGTGATCAAACCAGATAATCCTATGATATCGACCTTTTTTTCTTTCGCTACACGCAAAATATCTTCACAAGAAACCATCACGCCTAAATCAATAATGTCGTAGTTATTACATTGTAAAACCACGCCAACAATATTTTTGCCAATATCGTGTACATCACCCTTTACCGTAGCAAGTAGTATCTTACCGTTGGATTTTATTTCGGTTTTTTCGTCCTCGATAAAGGGATTTAAGTGCGCAACCGCTTGTTTCATTACTCGCGCTGACTTAACCACTTGCGGTAAAAACATTTCGCCTGCGCCAAACAAGTCACCGACGGTATTCATGCCGTCCATTAACGGGCCTTCAATAACATCAAGCGGTCTTACTGACTCTAAACGCGCAGCTTCAGTATCTTCAACAATAAATTCATTTATGCCTTTAACCAAAGAGTATTCTAAACGCTCTTTAATCGGTAGTTCACGCCAGGTTAAATCAGCTTTATTATTCTTGCTTCCTGCTTTGCCGCGATATGATTCAGCGACATCAAGTAGACGCTCGGTAGCATCGTCATCACTGTTTTGGATAACATCTTCAACAGCAAGGCGTAAATCGTCGGGAATGCTTGAGTAAATGGCCAACTGGCCCGCATTTACAATGCCCATATCCATGCCATTTTTTATCGCATGAAATAAAAACACCGCGTGAATCGCCTCTCGGACAGGGTTATTACCACGAAATGAAAACGATACATTTGAAACGCCACCAGAAATCATGGCATGGGGAAGGTTTTCTTTTATGTCGGCCACTGCTTCAATGAAGTCGACCGCATAATTATTGTGTTCTTCGATACCTGTTGCGACCGCAAAGATATTTGGATCAAAAATAATATCTTCTGCTGGGAAACCTATTTCATGTACTAAAATGTCATAGGCACGTTTACATATTTCATATTTGCGCACCCGTGTATCGGCTTGACCTTGTTCGTCAAACGCCATCACGATAACTGCCGCGCCATAACGTCGTAACAGTTCGGCTTGTTTGCGGAAGTTGTCTTCGCCTTCTTTCAAACTAATAGAATTGACAATACCTTTACCTTGGATACACTTTAAGCCTTCTTCTAAAATATCCCATTTAGAAGAATCAAGCATAATTGGCACTTTAGCGATATCAGGCTCGCCTGCAATTAGATTCAAATAACGGATCATCGCCGCTTTTGAATCAAGCATGCCTTCATCCATATTAATATCGATAATTTGCGCGCCATTTTCCACTTGTTGCAAGGCAACGGCGATAGCTTTATCGTAATTTTCTTCGGTGATTAAACGTTTAAATACAGCTGAACCGGTGACATTGGTACGTTCACCGACATTAACAAATAATGACTCGCTCGTTATTGTTAACGCTTCAAGCCCTGATAAACGACAAGCGATTGCCCGAGGTTTAACAGCTCTAGGTTTTATCTTTGCAACTGCGTCAGCCATGCCCTTGATATGTGCTGGCGTTGTACCACAACAACCACCAATAATGTTTAAAAAACCAGACTCTGCCCATTCATTCACATGAACATTCATGTCTTCAACGCTAAAGTCATATTCACCAAAGGCATTAGGTAAACCTGCATTTGGATGAGCAGAAACGGCAAAGTCAGAAATCCGGCTTAATTCAGCGACATATTGTCTTAACTCAACCGGGCCTAAAGCACAGTTCAAGCCAAAAGATATAGGTTTTGCATGGCGAAGTGAATTATAAAAAGCTTCCGTCGTTTGCCCTGATAACGTTCGTCCTGAAGCATCGGTTATCGTGCCAGAAATCATTACCGGCAAACGCAGCTGTAATTCATCAAAGACCGTTTCCACGGCGAAAATAGCCGCCTTGGCATTTAAGGTATCGAAAATAGTTTCGATTAAAATCAGATCAGAGCCACCTTCGATAAGTGCTTTGGTCGACTCTATATAAGCATCCTTTAATTGATCAAAGGTTACATTACGAAACGCAGGGTCGTTTACATCAGGAGAAATAGAACAGGTACGATTCGTCGGCCCTAAGACACCAGCAACAAAGCGCGGTTTATCTGGGTTTTTAGCGGTAAATTCATCAGCGGCTTCACGCGCAATTTTTGCCGCTGCAAAGTTTATCTCAGCACTGTACGACTCCATGTCGTAATCAGCCATGGCAATAGTGGTTGCATTAAAGGTATTAGTTTCTAGAATATCAGCGCCCGCTTCTAGATACTCATTATGAATCGCCTTGATAACATCAGGCTGCGACAGCACTAACATATCGTTATTACCTTTCACATCCAGATGCCAATCAGCAAAACGGTCACCACGGTAGTCTTGCTCTTCAAACTTATACGCTTGGATCATCGTTCCCATAGCGCCATCTAAAATAAGAATACGTTGTTGTAATTGTTGCTCAAACTGACTAAATGCTGCTGACTTTTTCATACGGCTTCTCTATCTGTACTTTTAATCTTTATTTAAAATAACTGTTCTGCATTTTCTGAATGTCTAGTTGTAGGATTAATCTCTACAATATTCAGTGTGACTAATTATTGATTACTCGAGTAATCCAGAATCAGTCTATGCTACGTTCGTCTTGATACTACTAATTTCTGATAACATACTAAATTTGGGTATCTGGGTGTATCGCTTGAATATTATTTGCATCCAATTTATATGGCGTAATTTGATAAACATAATAATTCAGCCAATTGGTAAATAATAAACTGCCATGACTTCGCCATGAACTGTGTGGCACTCGACTCACATCATTATCAATATAGTAGTTTTCTGGTTGAGGTGCATTTTCATTAATCTTTAAATCACGCTGGAATTCTTCATCTAAAGTCGTTGCGTCATATTCAGGATGACCCGTTAAATAAACTTGTTGCTTATTTTTACTTGCCACTACATAAACACCCGCTTGAGGAGACTCTGCAATGATTTTTAAGCCAGGTACTGACAAGTAATCAGACTTTTCAATATAACCATAGCGAGAATGAGGCACATTAAAGAATTCTTCAAAACCACGAGTCAGTTGTTCTTTAGGATCTACCGGACTATGTTGAAAGACACCTGCCAGCTTTTTTTTACGTAAATGGCGGTTTAAGCCATAATGATGATAAAGCGCTGCATGAGCTGCCCAGCATGAGAACATCGTTGACGTTACATTTTTTTCTGCCCAGTCAAACACTTCACATATTTTGTCCCAGAAAGTTACTTTTTCGTAATCCATTAAAGCCAATGGCGCGCCGGTAATGATTAAACCGTCATATTGAGTATCTTTTATATCTTCAAATAAGCGGTAGAAATTGTCTAAATGCTCTTTCGGAGTATGCTTTGATTCGTTGGCATGAATACGAACAAAATCAACATTTACTTGTAATGGTGTATTTGATAATACCCGTAATATTTGTACTTCTGTTTCAATTTTATTTGGCATTAAGTTAAGAATAGCAACTTTCATCGGACGAATCTCTTGATTCGCCGCACGATGTTCAGACATCACAAAAATATTCTCTTCGTCTAAAATAGACAAAGCGGGTAATTTATCTGGAATTTTAATCGGCATATCTGCTACCTAATAGTCAAAACAGTAAAATTAAGATCTCGCTTAATCTTAATCCATGTAGGAACTTATCTATAAATAATAGCATTGAATAGTACTTGTATTTTTGGCTATGTCAACATCTAAACGTATAGACGTCTATACTGTTTTATGGCTTGAAATTTATTTTCTTATAATTAGCTTTAATTTAAATTTTCTACGAATTATTATATTGCCCTTCTATATTATCGATGCACATAGTAAATCTTGAACATAAAAAAGCCACCGTAAATACAGTGGCTTAATAATTTAATTAAAGTTTACATCGTTATTCAGTAACAACTTCTTTTTTACTTTTTTCTTTAGCTTTTTCTTTAGCTTTTTCTTCGCTACCTTCGGTATTTTTTGATAAAAGTAAAGCGCGTAAACGTTTATCAATTTCTTTTGCCATTTCTGGATGTTCATCTAGATACTTAGTCGCATTAGCTTTACCTTGACCAATACGTTCACTATTATAACTGTACCAAGAGCCTGCTTTTTCGACCATTTTATGCTGAACACCTAAATCAACTAACTCACCTAAACTGTTAATGCCTTGGCCATATAAAATTTGGAATTCAGCTTGTTTAAATGGCGGAGCAATTTTGTTTTTAACAACTTTAACGCGGGTTTCGTTACCAATAATTTCGTCGCCTGATTTAACAGCGCCAATTCTACGAATATCTAAGCGAACAGAGGCATAAAACTTTAACGCATTACCACCTGTTGTCGTTTCAGGTGAGCCAAACATTACGCCAATTTTCATACGAATTTGGTTAATGAAAATCAACATGGTATTAGATTTTTTTAAACTACCGGCCATTTTACGCATTGCTTGACTCATCATTCTGGCAGCCAAACCCATGTGAGAATCTCCGATATCACCTTCTATTTCTGCTTTAGGTGTAAGCGCAGCTACAGAATCAACAACAATAACATCTACTGCTCCAGACCTTGATAACATGTCACATATCTCTAATGCTTGCTCGCCAGTATCAGGTTGTGAAATTAATAGTTGATTAATATCTACGCCCAATTTTTGTGCATATGTTGGGTCAAGAGCGTGTTCTGCATCTATAAATGCACATATCTTTCCATTACGTTGTGCTTCAGCAATAACTTCAAGTGTTAATGTGGTTTTACCGCTAGACTCTGGACCATATATTTCTACAATACGTCCCAGTGGTAATCCACCAGCTCCTAACGCAATATCTAAACCTAATGAGCCTGTAGAAATAGTTTCTACATCCATAGTGTTATTGTCACCCAGCTTCATAATTGAACCTTTACCAAATTGTCTTTCAATTTGGCTTAATGCTGCCGATAAGGCTTTTTCTTTATCTTCACTGATTGCCATTGTTAACACCTCATTATTTTAAAATTACTAAATATTATTTGTATATGCATTTTGTTATAAATAAATATACGAATAATTTTTCTATAAAAGATTATGCTACTAAGTCAAACCTAACATCTTGTATACCCATATGAGAATCACCCATATTACCTTCAATTTTACCTCTAGGCGTCAGTGCGGCAAACCTCCAGCATCTAGACTAAGATAAAGGCTAATAAAGCTGTAGAAATAGTGTCAACATCCATAGCGGTGTTATCACCAAGCTTCATCATTGAGCCCTTGCCAAATTGTCTTTCTACCTGACTTAATGCTGCTGACAATACTTTTTGTTTGTCGTTTTTTTGTTTTTATCCGCTGACATTGCTAAGATTTCATTTTGATGAAGTTAGTATACTGTACGACCATACAGTATCAAGCTTTTTTATAACTTTTTTTATTTAATATAAAAACAAAACCAAACGTGACTCTCAAGACCTTGAATAACAAGCATTAAATAGAGGTATGTAACTTTTTTAAATTTATAGTGAAAATGTTACCCCTGGATATTTATTCATATAATGTTTTTTATAATAGTTAAACTACTGAATAAATCTTGTTGAAAAAAGTAAGACCTATATAAAGGGGTATGGCATACTTACCGCTTACCTATCTTTTAGCATTCTATGAGTTACCGCATTTCAATGACTACACCAATCCAAGACTTATCATCGCATACACCTATGATGCGACAGTACCTAACAATAAAAGCTGAATTCCCCAATATTTTAATTTTTTATCGTATGGGTGACTTTTACGAATTATTTTTTGATGACGCTAGAAAGGCTTCTGATTTACTCGATATTTCTCTTACCGCTCGTGGTAAAACAGGCGGTAATGCTATTCCTATGGCGGGTGTCCCATATCATGCGGTCGAAAACTATTTGGCTAAATTAGTGCGGCTTGGTGAGTCGGTTGCTATTTGTGAACAAATTGGCGATCCAGCGACCAGTAAAGGTCCTGTTGAAAGAAAAGTTGTCCGTGTAATAACCCCTGGCACAATAAGTGATGAGGCATTATTACTTGATAATCATGACAACTTAATTGTTGCTGTCAGTGAAGTAAATAATAAATCTTCGCAGGGTTTTGGTTTATCTTACCTTGATATGACCAGTGGTCGTTTTGTCTTAACAGAGCCAGAGACAAAAGAACAATTACAAGCTGAGCTACAGCGTTTGTCACCCGCAGAATTATTGTATAGCGAATCATTTTCAGCGCCAGAGTTATTAAAAGGCTGTCAAGGTTTACGTCGTAGACCTGAGTGGGAATTCGATGTAGATACCGCAGTTAACTTACTTAACAAACAATTTGGTACTAAAGAGCTAACGGGGTTTGGCGTTCACGATAAACCGTTAGGATTAATGGCTGCCGGTTGTTTATTTCAATATGTAAAAGAATGTCAGCGTAGTGCACTTCCTCATATTCGTGCAATTATTTGTGAATCTTCAGCGTCTGGGGTTATTTTAGATGCGGCTACACGTCGTAATTTAGAGTTGACACGAAATTTACAGGGCGGCTTTGAGAATACCCTAGCGTCGGTATTAGATAAATCAGCAACACCGATGGGATCACGTTTATTAAAACGCTGGTTGCATTTTCCGCTGCGAGATTTATCGGTAGTATCAGCACGTCAAAATGCGGTCAGTGAGCTTTTATCCCATGATATCGTCAGCGATTTATTCAATAAATTAAAAACCTTTGGTGACATAGAACGTATCGTTTCTCGCGTCGCTCTGCGCTCTGCTCGTCCAAGAGATTTTGCCCGTATAAGAAATGCCCTGAGTCAACTACCCGAACTTCAGCAACAATTACAACCTTGTCAGCAAGAGCATATTAGTCAGTTAGCATCGCAAAGTACTCCTATGCCTGAACTCTATCAGCTGCTTCAACATGCTTTAGTTGAAAATCCGCCGGTACTTATTCGTGACGGTGGTGTTATTGCTAAAGGCTACCATGAGGAACTTGATGTTTTGCGTGACTTAAGTGATGGCGCAACAGAGTTCCTTGCTCAGTTAGAAGCTCGTGAAAAAGAACGTACGGGTATATCTTCTTTAAAAGTTGGTTACAATAGAGTGCACGGATTTTTCATTGAAATTAGTCGTAGTGCTGCAGGTGATGTACCCGATGATTACGTTCGTCGTCAAACGCTGAAAAACAATGAACGTTATATTACTACTGAATTAAAACAGCATGAAGAAAAAGTGCTCAGTGCGCAAAGTAAATTTCTTGCGCTCGAGAAACGATTATACGACGAGCTATTCGATCTTGTTCTCCCAGATTTAGAAAAATTACAATTGCTTGCTCAAGCGATTGCCGAGTTGGATGTTTTAAACACCTTCGCAGAACGTGCTGAAAGTTTACATTATGTTATGCCAAACATAACACAACAAAGTGGCATAGAAATAAGTGGGGGGCGACATCCTGTTGTTGAGCTGATGACCAGTGAGCCGTTTATTGCCAATCCCGTTATTTTAAATGACCAACGTGAAATGCTAATTATCACTGGGCCAAATATGGGCGGTAAATCGACTTATATGCGTCAAACTGCATTAATAGTATTATTAGCTCATGTGGGGTGTTACGTACCTGCAGACTCGGCAAAAATAGGTATAGTTGATCGAATATTTACCCGTATCGGCGCCTCGGATGATTTAGCCAGTGGTCGTTCAACCTTTATGGTTGAGATGACAGAAACAGCAAACATTTTACATAATGCCACAGCAAAAAGTTTGATCTTACTTGATGAGATTGGACGGGGAACAAGTACTTACGACGGGTTGTCGCTCGCTTGGGCTTGTGCTGAAATGTTAGCGCTAAAAACGAAAGCTTTTACTTTGTTTGCCAGCCATTATTTTGAATTAACTTTATTGGCTGAGCAAATCCCAACCCTTGCCAATGTACATTTAGACGCTGTAGAGCATGGCGATAACATTGTTTTTATGCATACGGTACAAGAGGGAGCTGCCAGCAAAAGTTTTGGCTTACAAGTTGCGCAACTAGCAGGTGTTCCGAAAAAAGTAATACAACGTGCGAAACAGCGACTAGCAGAGCTCGAAGCCAAACAAGCTCCGTCAGTTATTGATATTGAACAACAACCTTTTGAACAGCTTTCTTTTAACGAAGCTAACCATCCTGTTCTAGAGTCACTCGCTGAAATTGACGTTAACGACCTCAGTCCTAAACAAGCATTAGATTTACTTTTTGAACTTAAAGATAAAATGTAAATTAATTTAGCTTTTATAGAAACAAAAAAACCAGCAATTGCTGGTTTTTCTTTCATGCGCTTATTTTAATATAAGCGGGTAACTACGCCTGAAATAGCGCTTCAATTGACAAGTCTTGTTGACTTAGAATATCACGTAAACGTTTTAATGCTTCAACTTGAATTTGACGAACACGCTCACGTGTTAAACCAATTTCAACACCAACATCTTCTAACGTTGCCGCTTCATAGCCCAATAGGCCAAAACGACGCGCAAGCACTTCACGCTGTTTAGAATTCAATTCATTTAACCAGTGAATAATATTATTTTTAATATCAGTTGTTTGCAGGCTGCCTTCTGGGCCACCACATTTTTCATCTGGGATAACATCAAGTAATACTTTATCATTTTCACCACCAAAAGGTGAATCAACAGAGGTCATGCGTTCGTTTAACCGTAGCATTTTAGTAACATTAGCAACCGGAACATCAAGTGCTTTTGCAATATCTTCTGCGGTTGGTTCATGATCAAGTTTTTGAACTAATTCGCGTGAGGTACGTAAATAAATATTAAGTTCTTTAACCACATGAATAGGAAGACGAATAGTGCGAGTTTGGTTCATTATAGCGCGCTCAATGGTTTGACGAATCCACCAAGTTGCGTATGTTGAGAAACGGAAACCACGTTCAGGATCAAACTTTTCTACGGCGCGGATCAGACCTAAATTTCCTTCTTCAATTAAATCTAATAAGGGTAAACCACGATTATTATAACGACGGGCAATTTTAACTACTAAACGCAAATTACTTTCAATCATGCGTTTTCTTGAAGGTTCGTCACCTTTTAGAGCAAGGCGAGAAAAGTAGACTTCTTCTTCGGCACTTAATAGCGGCGAAAATCCTATTTCGCTTAAATACAACTGAGTTGCATCTAAATTAGATGGTGCGTCATCTCTATCAATAGTTGATGTTTTAGCTGGCTCTTTCTTTTCTATTACAGTATCCATTGTTTCTTTTTCTATGCCCATGCTGTTATCTCCCAATATTTAGCAAAGCTTATTATTAATGATTAAATATTCACGTTAACTCCAATTTATATTTTTTAAATTTATTATTATTTCGACAAGTACTTCATCGGGTTTACTGATTTTCCGCGAAAGCGAACTTCAAAATGAAGCATAACTCTTTCAGCGTCAGTATCGCCCATTTCTGCGATAACTTGACCCGCTTTAATCAACTGCTGTTCCTTGACCAAAATGCGATCGTTGTGAGCATAAGCGCTTAGATAATCATCGTTATGTTTAACAATAATTAATTGCCCGTATCCTCGTAACGCATCACCGGCATAAACAACCTTGCCGTCAGCAGTAGACTTTATCGGATCACCGCGTCGACCTGCGATGTTAATTCCTTTATTACCTTGCTTTGCAGTAGAGAATCCTTCAATAACTTTCCCTTTTGCTGGCCACAACCAATTTCTTATTTTTTGTGAAAAGTTTGTGCCTTGTGTAGTGGCTTTTTTGCTTACTTTTTCGCCTCTTACATTTTTACCATACGCCTGCTTTTTATTTGATGCAACAGGTTTTTTTACCCTTTTTTGTTTCTGCTTTTGCCCACTTTCATCCCGCACTACATTCTGACTGGCTTTAGCTGTATTTTTAACCAAAAATAATTTTTGTCCGGGAAATATTTGATAAGGTGAGGATAATTTATTGAACGTTGCAAGAGTGCTTACATCAATATTAGCTCGCCAAGAAATTGAATATAATGTTTCACCTTTTTTAACTATATATTCACGTCCATTCAAACTACTTTTAACAAGTTTACTTAAAGGGACTGAACCTTGAACATCTACGACAGGTGCGGGTTTATGGTTAGATGAACAACTAACCATAAAAAAAGATAGCAATAGCAAAGCCACAGATATCTGTTTTTTTACTTGCCAAGATGTCTGTTTGAGTACATTCAAAGTCAAAAAGGTATTTTCCTATTATCCACAAATCGTATTATTTAACGTAATATAAAGTAAGCAACAATAATCAATCCGACAATAATCCAGCCGAGTATATCAATCCATTGTCGAATTTTCTGTTCCATTGCCGCACCACCCCAACGAATAATACCGGCAACTAGGAAAAACCTCATGCCCCGACCAATGGCTGAAGCAATAAAAAAGGGTAAAAAAGCCATTTGTAAAAAGCCAGCACTTACCGTAAATAGCTTGTATGGAATAGGCGAAAAACCTGCGATAAATATCACCCAAATCCCCCATTGATCAAACCATAGAACGACCGCATCAAACCCCTCTTGTTTATTCATTGCCGTAATCGCCGGCTGTATCCAGGGTTCGAACATGTAATAACCAAGTAAATAACCAACTGAACCACCTAGAATAGAAGCTATAGTTGTTAATGTTGCATAAGACCATGCTTTTTCAGGTTTAGCGAGTACCATAGGTGCAAGGAGCACATCTGGTGGAATAGGGAAAAATATCGACTCAGCAAAAGTTAATATTGCTAACATTCTTGGTGCAAACTTATGTTCAGCCCAACGCATCGTCCATTCATACATTTTTGAAAATATTTTCACTTAAATCTTTACCCTTAAACTACTAAATTAAATTACCGCACCAGGAACAAGCGGCACAAACTTTACCATTTCAACTTGCTGTTCTTTATATTCATCGCCATGGCGAGTTATAACTTTTAACACTTGTGTATCTAAACCTACAGGTATAACTAAACGTCCACCATCAGCGAGTTGTTCTAACAACGCTTGAGGCACTTCAGAGGGTGCCGCCGTAACGATGATCGCTTGAAATGGCGATTTACTGTGCCAGCCTTTCCAGCCGTCACCATGTTTCATAGCAACATTGTGCAGGTCCATTGACTGCAATCGTCGCTTAGCCTGCCATTGTAGGCTCTTGATACGCTCGACAGAAAAAACTTTCGGCACTAACTGCGCAAGAATTGACGTCTGGTAACCAGAGCCAGTACCTATTTCTAAAATGCTCTCGGGCATACCATCGGCTAATAACAGCTCAGACATTTTGGCGACAATATAAGGCTGTGAAATTGTTTGCCCTTGACCAATTGGTAATGCCGTATTGTCATAAGCCTTATGCGCTAGTATTTCAGGTACAAAAATATGACGAGGTGATTGTGCTATCGCTTGTAAGACACGTTGGTCACGTATGCCTTCACCATGTAACTTTTGTGCTAATATTTCACCACTACGACGTGATTTACCGCTAACACGGCTATCTACCCTAACATTCATAACTTGCTCTTTTCTATTTTGTTATTCTTATTTTAAAATTAATATTTGTTGCTATTAGATGGCTAAATCATCAACCCAAGCGGTCATTGCGGCTAAACTTTTATATGCTGTCATATCAACGGTTAATGGCGTGATTGACGCATATCCATTGGCGACTGCATTAAAGTCAGTGCCTTCACCACCGTCTTGCTCTTGCCCTAATCGACCATACCAATAAATATCACGTTGCCAGGGATCTTGGGTTTTCTGCATCATCTCTGCTTTGTGCCGATGACCTAAACGAGTCACTTTCACGCCCTTTAGTTCATCGAGCGGAATATCGGGTACATTGATATTAATAATTTGATCAGCGGCTAATGGATGAGACTGTAATCGTTGGATAAACTTTGCGGTAACGACGGCGGCCGTTTTATAATGCTGTTCATCTTTACCCACAAGCGATACGGCAATCGCAGGCATGCCCATATGTCGACCTTCGGTTGCGGCTGCTACCGTACCAGAATAGAGCGTGTCGTCACCTAAGTTTGCACCACAATTAATGCCCGCAACAACAAGGTCAGGAGTAACTAATTGGCTAATAGCTAAATGCACCGAGTCAGTTGGGGTACCATTTACCGAAATAAAGCCATTATCAAGGGTATGCGTTCGTAAAGGGTTAAGTAATGTTAATGAATTACTGGCACCACTGCAGTTTCTGTCTGGCGCAACAACAGTAACATCTGCCATTTTCGCTAGTTCTTCGTAAAGTACTTTAATACCTAATGCATGAACACCGTCATCGTTACTTAATAATATTTTCATGATATTAGTTTACCGCTCGTTCTGTCATATCTTGATAGTGGATTAACTCACGTAAGATGGTAGTAGCATAGCAACCTGAAGGTAAAAAGAAGCTTAACGTTATCGTGTCATTTTCCGATTTTATTTTTCCTTCAGATAGTGACAATCGAATTTTACGTCGCTCTTGCTTTAAACCAAACTTAGCTAAACCTTGACAAAATTCAGGGAAATCGTCGGCAACAGTTTGTTCGAAAGCTTGTGAACCACCCTGTGGCATTAACTCACCGGCCCCCCAAAGTGCGGCAGTTAAATCAATATCTTTTTCTTGGAATCGTTGTTTTATTTTTTCATCAATTTCATCCGCTAAAAAGACAGATTGTGTACCATTTAGCATGAAAACGTCTCCCACTTGCAGCGACTCAAATTGGTTGTCTTCAATGCGTTTATTGACTATTTGATTAAAAATTTCAGAACGTGCCGCCGATAAATACAAGCCGCGCTTCTTTTTATCTTTTACTTTCTTTCCTTGAAACAGCTCTGTGGCTCTTTCAAGGTTGCCGCCATTTATACCAAAGCGTTGCTCACCAAAATAATTTGGTACGCCAAACTGGCTAACCGCAGCCCAGCGTCGTAAAACTTCATCGGCATTGGTGACATTCCTCAAGACTAATTCAAAAGTATTACCGAGTAAGGCGCCAATACGCAGTTTTTTGTTATGGCGCTTTGAGGACAAAATTTCAACGCCATCAATCCTTAAGTCACTTAAATCATAAACGGTTTTACCTGGCACATGAACACCAAACCATTGCTGGGTAACGGCAAAACGATCTTTTAAACCCGCATAAGAAACAAGCATTTCTTTTACTTTGAAATATTTCGCCAGTGCTCGGGCGACTACTATGGTATTGGCGCCGGTTTTTCGAATATGAATAAATAAGTGTTCACCTTCACCGCAAGGCTCAAAGGGTAATTTTTCAACCACTTTGAAGTCGCTCATTTGTGAGCGTAACTGCCCAGTGGCTAGTGGTTTTCCATATAGATAATTTAATGGTTTAGACATTTTATATATTTTTCTCTAAAACTGAACGGGGAATTTTTGCTAACAACACCACAGCATGTACAGCAACACCTTCTTTTCTTCCGGCATAACCTAACTTTTCGGTAGTTGTCGCTTTAACATTGACTTGATCAATATCGGCTTGTAGGTCTTCACTTAAATAAGTGCGCATCGCGATTAAATGAGGTGAAATTTTAGGGGCTTGCGCCACAATTGTAATATCGGCATTTCCCAATTGATAACCTTTCTCGGTCATCAAACCAACAACATGGCGTAACAAAATTCGACTAGAAATATTTTTATATTGGCCATCGGTATCAGGAAAGTGATTACCAATATCAGCCAAACAAAGTGCGCCTAAAATTGCGTCACATAAGGCATGAATCGCCACATCACCGTCAGAGTGTGCAATAAACCCTTGTGGGTAATCTATTTCTACCCCCGCTAAAACTACCGGGCCTTTACCACCAAATTTATGTACATCGAAGCCGTGACCTATTCTCATTATTGTTCCTGTAACTTTGCATTTTTTTGTTTATGTAAATAGAAAGCAGCTAATGCTAAATCGTCGGGATGAGTGATTTTTATGTTTTCACTACTTGCTGGCACTAACAGGCTAGGAAAGCCAGCAAGTTCAACCGCTGAAGATTCATCCGTTAAAGCGACATCATTGCTAAGCCCTGAAATAATTGCGCTTTTTAATTCATTAACCAAGTACATTTGTGGTGTTAAGGCATGCCATAGTTTTTCACGTTCAACCGTTGCTGAGACTTGATTTTCATCTAGCACTGTAACTGTTGTGCGTTTCATTGTATCGCGCACCGGTGCAGCGAGTAGCCCACCTGATTGTTTAGCTAAACAATGAGATATTAACGCAGAAATATCGCCAAGGCTAACACAAGGCCGCGCCGCGTCATGCACTAAAACCCAAGGGTATTGCTGCTGGTCGACAGCGCTTAATCCAGCTAATACTGAATCAACCCGCTCTTTACCACCAGTAACTGTTTTCACTTGTCGGTGATTTACCAATGATGTTTGTGCAAAATACTCATCGTGCTCGCCTAAAGCAATAATCACTTTATTAATCGCCGGGTGGCTCAGTAATCGTTCGACGGTATGTTCTAAAACAGTCTTATTTTCAATCGTTAAATACTGCTTAGGACAGTGAGCTAACATACGTTTACCTACGCCAGCGGCGGGAACAACAGCAACAAATTGAAGAGGAAACTCAGTAGAGCTTTTTGACATATTTATATTATTCCATACCTGATTAGAGCTTGCTTTTTTCTGATGGGATCAATCGGAAAAAAGTTTCACCTTCTTTTATCATACCTAATTCATTTCTAGCACGTTCTTCTATGGCTTCAACCCCTGACTTTAAGTCATCGGTATCTGCGTAAAGTAACTTATTACGATACTTTAACTTGTTATTATCAAGCTGCTGACGCTGCAGTTCTGCTTCTAACGCTAAATAGTCAGGCACGCTGTTTTTACCGAACCAAAGTCGATATTGTAATAACACTATAAAAACTAGCAAAAGTACTGTTATTGCTCGCATAAAAACCTAAAGTAAAGCTGAATATTAATCATAAAAAATGCCAACGTAACGCGCTATTATAAATGGGTCCTTGCGAGTGTAAACACCCTGTACACATTTATATGAGAAAAAACTAAATTGCTAAGGGTTGTTTGAAATTACGCCAATTAATTGCGCACGAAAGCAGTAGCTCCCGCAAACTAGGAATGGAGGGATTAGCTCGATGATTATTTAGCCAACTATGACCACAACAAGCTGCGGTCATTACTTTTTTGTTCGGTTTTAGTAATTGGATATTCGCTGTATTTTTTTCATTTGTTTCTAGATAAAACCAACCGTGAGCATTGGTTCTAAATCGCTGGTTATCATTATCGACGCGGTCAATTGAATCTAATAAGATAGTAGAAGCTGTCGCAATCGGAACCACTAATCCGTGATTTAAACTAATAGATTGGTACCATTTATTTACAGAGTCTAGTGCTTGACCGCTTAACGGCACCTGTAAACTTTGCTTCGCCGACCAACTAGCATTTTGCACATCAAGTGCAAGCGGCGTTTGTACTTGCAGCATAGAATATGCGGTACGTTTAATGTAATGTGGCAAGCTTTTTATACGGCCTTGAATAACTTGAACAGATGAAAGAGGCAATTCACTTAATTGACGTAACTCTCTTTCATATAACGCATTACAAAGCTCAGCAAAGTCAGCTGACTGGTAGTCCCCTTGCCATAATGAAGTTTGTTCATTCATGAATAATTGAGTGCTTTTTAGTACATTACTGAGTAGAATTCAACCTGAAGTTTAAGCATAACCTATTGTGAGAAAAAGATAAAATAAAGCTATATTCTTTATTTACGCCTAGTGGCGAAAAAATTCCACATTAAACCACACCAAAACTCATGGAACTAATATGTTTGAAAAAGTAGAACAGACTGCGCCAGAAGCTGAAGAAACTATCACATTAGCAGCTGCTGATTTATTGCGACAAGAAATTGATCAAGTGAGCTATGTTTATAATATTATCCTTGATTTTTTTGCTAATTATACGTTTCAGTTAATTGGTGCATTTATTATTTTCTTTGTCGGCTACATGCTTGCTGGGAAAATAGCTAATGTAGTTTTAAAGTTATGTACCAGACATAAACTTGATATCACCCTCAGCCAGTTTTTGGCTAACACCAGTAAAATGCTTATTGTTATTATGATCGCAATAATATCTTTAAGTAAACTAGGCATTAGTGTAACACCATTTATTGCCGCCATCGGGGCAATATCTCTTGGTGCGGGTTTAGCCCTTCAAGGTCTATTAGCAAATTATGCGGCTGGTTTTAATATCATTATTATTCGTCCCTTTGTTGTCGGCGATACCATAACAGTACAAGGTGTAACAGGTATTGTGAAAGAAGTTTTGCTCGCTTATACCATCATTAGTGACCAAGACGATGTTCGTATTACCATTCCAAATAAACACATTGTCGGTGAAGTACTGCATAATTCCAAAAATGACTCATTGTTAGAACTAACTGTCGGCATTGCCTACAAAGAAGACCCACTAAAAGTTATCAGTTTGTTGGAAACAGTTATTAATGATATTGGTATTGTTGGCAAGTCGCGCGAAGCACAAATTGGTATTGGTGAATTTGCTGACAGCTCAATTAACATCTCAATTCGCTTATGGACACCGACAATTAATTTATATGCCGCAAAATTCAAAGCTTATAAAGCCATTTATTTAACCTTAAAAGAAAATAATATTGAGATCCCGTTCCCACAACGCGATGTTCATTTGATTGCTCAACCTTAGTAAGTCAGTAATAAAAATCTGGCTTTCAACTTAGAATCCAAAGCATAAAAAAAACCACTCAAATGAGTGGTTTTTTATTTTTAATAGTTTAATTGAAAACTTGGATTTTAATTCTAGTTCAAGGCGATAGCGCGGGTCGCTCATTAACATCCATGTTATCACGACATTAATATTTCCTTATATGTCAGCTGACGATAGTCAGTGAGCACTTTCAACGCTGAAATAGGATTAAAAGACTGTTATCAATAAACTATTGGCCTTTAACTTCAGATAAGCCGTTGAAAATAGCTTTGTCACCTAAGTATTCTTCAATACGTAATAATTGATTGTACTTAGAAACACGGTCTGAACGACAAAGTGAACCGGTTTTAATTTGACCTGCTGCTGTACCGACCGCTAGATCAGCAATCGTTGCATCTTCAGTTTCACCTGAGCGATGAGAAATGACCGCAGTAAAACCAGCGTCTTTCGCCATTTTAATAGCGGCTAACGTTTCCGTTAATGTACCGATTTGGTTGAACTTAATTAATATTGAGTTACCAATACCGTTTTCAATGCCACGAGCTAATATTTTGGTATTAGTAACGAATAAATCATCACCAACGATCTGTATTTTATCGCCAAGTAACTTAGTTTGGTAAGCGAAACCATCCCAATCTGACTCGTCTAAGCCATCTTCAATTGAAACAATTGGGTATTCTTTACAAAGCTCACCTAAGAAGTCAGAGAATTCGTTAGCAGTGAATTGCTTGCCTTCACCTTTAAGGTCGTAAATAGCTTTATCTGCATCGTAAAATTCTGATGCGGCACAATCCATCGCTAAGGTTACGTCTTTACCTAATTCGTAACCAGCAGCATCAACAGCTACTTTGATTACGGCTAATGCTTCAGCGTTAGAGGCTAAGTTTGGCGCAAAACCACCTTCATCACCAACAGATGTACTCAAACCTTTTGCAGATAATACTTTTTTAAGTGCATGGAATATTTCAGCGCCCATACGCAATGCTTCACGGAAACTTTTAGCGCTCACTGGCTGAATCATAAACTCTTGAATGTCTACGTTGTTATCAGCATGTTCACCACCATTGATGATGTTCATCATAGGTAATGGTAAAGAATATTGACCTGGCGTACCGTTTAAGTCAGCGATATGTTCAAACAATTGAACTTTCTTTTCCATTGCTGCCGCTTTTGCTACCGCTAATGAAACCGCTAGAATCGCGTTAGCACCAAATTTTTCTTTATTTTCAGTGCCGTCTAAGTCGATCATCATTTGGTCAACAGTCGCTTGCTCTAAAGCACTTTGGCCAATTAATGCCGCTTGAATGTCGTTATTAATTGCCGCAACCGCTTTTAACACGCCTTTACCTAAGTAACGTGACATATCGCCGTCACGTAACTCTAAAGCTTCACGTGAACCTGTTGATGCGCCAGAAGGTGCTGCTGCACGCCCCCAAGCACCTGACTCTAGAAATACGTCAGCTTCAACGGTTGGGTTGCCACGTGAGTCCATAATTTCACGGGCGATAATTTTACTGATATTCGACATTATAATTCCTCTGAATGTGTGTTCACTACAGCGAATGAACAGCTATTTAAATTTAAATTCTAAATCTCGTCATAAAACATTGTGCTAGAAAGCAAAACCGCAGCATGAAGCTACGGTTTAATTAATTTTCAGGTTTAACTTGATTGCTGTTTTTGATGCTCAAATGAAGCAGCAATAAAGCTTTCAAATAATGGGTGTCCATCACGTGGAGTTGAATTAAACTCAGGATGGAACTGCCCAGCAATAAACCAAGGATGATCGGGTATTTCAATCATCTCAACTAATGTTTTATCCGCAGATAATCCCGAGAACACTAAACCAGCTTTGCTTAATTGTTCACGGTAGTTATTATTTACCTCAAAACGGTGACGGTGTCTCTCATTGATTGTTTCACTGCCATATACGTCATATGCCTTGGTACCTTTCAGTAGGTGACACAATTGTGACCCTAAACGCATAGTTCCGCCTAAATCTGATTGCTCATGGCGATATTCAATTTGGCCTTCTTCGTCTAACCATTCACTGATTAAACCAACCACTGGGTAAGGGGTTTCAGCATTAAATTCTGTACTGTGAGCGTCAGCTAAACCTGCAACATTACGAGCGAAATCTATCAGTGCTACTTGCATGCCTAAACAAATGCCTAAGTAGGGAACTTTGTTTTCACGGGCATATTGCGCAGTTAAAATTTTACCTTCAACACCACGTTCACCGAAACCGCCAGGAACGAGAATAGCGTCTAAGTCTTTTAGGACATCAGTGCCCTTCGCTTCAACATCTTGTGAATCAATATATTGAATTTTGACTTTTACTTGGTTTTTAATACCAGCATGTTTTAACGCTTCATTAACTGATTTATAAGCATCTGGTAATTCGATATATTTACCGACCATGCCAATAACAACTTCACCAGCAGGGTTTGCTTCTTGATAAAGCACTTTTTCCCACTCACTTAAATCAGCTTCTGGTACATCTAAACCAAAACGATGTGCGACTAATTCATCGGTACCTTGGGCTTTTAATAACGCTGGAACTTTATAAATACTATCAACATCAGGCAATGAAATAACCGCTTTGGGTTCGACATTGGTAAACAATGAAATTTTAGCCCGCTCGTTGGCAGGAATAGTACGATCGCTTCGACAAATTAAAATATCAGGGAAAATACCAATCGAGCGTAATTCTTTCACTGAATGCTGAGTAGGTTTGGTTTTTATTTCACCGGCAGCGGCAATGTAAGGAACAAGCGTTAAGTGCATATACATCGCACGTTCACGGCCAAGTTCTACACCTAATTGACGAATAGCTTCTAGGAAAGGTTGTGACTCAATATCACCTACCGTACCGCCAATTTCAACCATAGCAATATCGTAACCTTCAGCGCCTTCGATGATTCGACGTTTAATGTCGTTAGTAATATGAGGAATAACTTGAATAGTAGCCCCTAAGAATTCGCCTTTACGCTCACGCGCAAGAATACCTTGGTAAATGGCGCCGGTAGTAAAGTTATTACGTTTAGTCATTTTGGTACGAATAAAACGTTCGTAATGGCCTAAATCTAAATCTGTTTCTGCGCCATCTTCAGTAACGAAAACTTCACCATGTTGAATCGGGCTCATTGTGCCAGGGTCAACGTTAATATATGGGTCAAGTTTTAACATAGTAACGTTTAAGCCGCGAGCTTCAAGAATTGCTGCAAGCGATGCCGCTGCAATGCCTTTACCAAGAGACGATACAACGCCGCCAGTTACAAAAATATATCTAGTTGTCATGTGATACCAAAAGTCAGAGTGAACAGGATTTTTATCTTTTACATAAATGTTTTGTGTTGCTAGATGAAGGTAAGTTTAGTCATGATTTTGAAAAAAACACCAACCTAGCAGGACGGGAAAACATTATACTCAAAACTAGTTGAAACGACAATATGATCAAGGGATCAATTGTGATTTTTTATTGAATTAGTTTGTATTTCATGAAGAAAAAGTTACCCTATTACTTATAATTATCCCATAGATTAGGTAACACTTATGACTTCTTCGCGTTTAACGACTGTATTAGCCGCTATTGATAAAATTAATAGTGAAGACCCAAACCAAACCATTGTTGAAGGAAACTCGCAGCCTAACGAGTTACTTTATGGTCAGTACATGACAACTTGCTTGGCGCAGTACTTCCCTCAGTCTAATGAGTTATTGCAAATTGCTGTACGTGCTCAGCATATTAAACGTTGGCAGTTAAAGCGCACTGAATTCGAGCTAGGAAAAGCAGGTTATTACCAATGGCGTATCGCGCAAGGTAAGTTTCATGCGCAACTGGCTAAATCACTGATGATCGAAAATGGCTTTGACGAGAGTGAAGCCGAAACCACCGCTTGTCTTTTAAGAAAAGAAAAACTTAAAACAAATACCGATACGCAAACCCTTGAAGATGTTGCTTGTTTGGTATTCCTGCAATACTATTTTGATGCCTTTGCCGCGAAATATACTGAAGAAGATAATGAAGCTAAAATAATTAGAATTGTAAGAATGACCTGGGGGAAAATGTCTGACCGTGGTCACGAAATTGCACTTTCACTAACCCTACCCGATCATTTAGCAAAATTAGTAGGTAAAGCCTTAGCTGAGTAAACTCATTTTTAAAACTATTTATACCTGTTTAAGGCTTAGGTTTACTCTATAAGTCTTAAACATTAAACCTATATTATTTATTACTATCCGCAATAGGCAAGCGCCACATAAAAATAAACGGCCCCATCACTAAAGCAACCACTAAAACCTTTAACACATTGTTATCCAATATATAACATGACCAACAAGATGCCAAAACCATTGAGGTTAAGGCGATAACTTTAGCATTTTGAGGAATACTACGAGACTCTTCCCAGTGATATATAAGTGGACCAAAAATCTTATTGTCGAGTAACATTTTATGCATTCGAGGTGAAGACTTTGCAAAGCAAGCCGCGGCGACTAATAGAAAAGGAGTCGTAGGTAAAAGAGGTAAAACAGCACCTATTATGGCAAGACCAACAAAAAATAAGCCAACAATCTTTAACAACATAGCGTAAACCTTTTATAAGTTGGTTTCTTAATGCAGTGACTTAACAAATAATTTCATTAAAAAATCAACTGCTGAAAATAATGAGTCTAACTCATCGACATACTTAAATTAGCATAGACGATATACTTCCAAAAGGTTAATTTTATTCATTAAATTTAGCTATTTGCTATTAATCCAATATTATTTTTTCACCGGCCAAAGTACCTCGCCACTTTTTCTTGCCGTCAACAAGGAGGATTTCGCCATATTCACCATTTTTAATACTCGAATCAATAGCTAGTACTCGCCCTTGATGGCGTGTTTCTACTTGCTTTTGTGAGGTATGCCCAACGACTAAATAGTTAATATCGAAATGATTAAGCAGTAAATCAATTTCTTCGGCGCTAGCGCCATTATCTTTCTTAAAATAACCTCTATACCAAATAGGACCATGCTTTTTATGAAGATACTTCCCCCAACCTTCTCTGGGCTGAGCCAATTCTGTTTTCACTAAATTATTTTTAAAAACTTGATTTATATCGCTAAGTGTTCGTTTTTCTTTTGCTAAGGAGGGATGAAAGCCGCCATGAGCAAACAACATATCATTTACTTTTACCAATACGGACTTACTTCTTAGCCAAGCGCCTAACAGCGTATTTCTGCCGTACAACTTTTCAAAAGGCTGTTCAAATAACCGTGAAGTTTCAACATATTTAGGGTGTAAATAACGTAAATCACCATTTAATATCATGACTTCATGATTACCTAATAATAAGTGTAATTTTCCGCCGGCAAGCTCAGCCTGTTTTTCGAGTTGATACAAAAACCATAAAATTTCAGTGACTTTATTACCACGATCAAAAACATCCCCAGTAATAACAAAATGGCCATTATCAAATGCCCAATCGCCTTTTTGGTCAATAATATGATTATTGGTTAATAATGTTTTCATCAAGTCATATTGACCATGAAAGTCACTAGCGGCGGCAACTTTAAAGTCACCTTGATAAATCAAAGCATCACTTATAAATTTGTACTGTTCGATAGATGCATCAAGTTGGCATTGTTGAAAGTCATAGGGTAATTGTTTAGTGGTTATTTTCATCCGCACAACCTTACTTTCACAAAGCCAACTGAATGCTAGTTCATCTTCCATGTTCAATGAAATGTATGGGCCATCAGTAATCATTAACGCAGGTTTTTCTTGATGTGAAAATAGATACTTTGAGCCAACTAAAAGACAAAAAGCAAAAATAAAGAGAGAGAAGTTTTTAATCATTTTTTACTTACCGATTAATCAAATTTAACGAGGATAATAATACACACTGAAAATCAAAATAATGTATCTCACATCCATGTGAGATACCAATTATGTTATGAGCTAGGGTTTAGAAAAAATAACGTTCCATAAAGTTTTTGAAGTTAAAACTTAACTTCTGCACCTAAATAAGCAAAACGACCACGGCCGGCATCGTATTGACTGCCATAGTTGCCACGTCCACCGATATAGAACTGCCCTTGGTCATCAAAAACATTGTTCACACCACCAAATAGTCGAACTGAAGACTCATTTTCCATTTCAATATTGTACGATACTGAAACGTTATGTTTAAAGTATGCATCGTATTCTTGATAAGCGATTTTTTCAGGGTCTGATACACAGCTATCTTCGCCTTCAGCACAACGATCAATATTTGCTTGCCATGCATCTATGTTGCTTTGACTACGTAACGCCGAGCTTTTGTAGCTAGTGCTCCAACGAATACGTAAGTCATCTAGGCTCCAGGAAACACTGCCCGAAGCTTTATCTTCAAATAGACCAACGAAACCAACTCTGTCGGTTTTAAACTTACCATCAACGCCGGTTTTTGTTGTTGAATGTTCAAGTAAATGTGTCCAGTCAAGCTTGAATTTTAACACGCCAAATTCATTAAAATCGTAACGATACGCGACAGCTATATCAACACCACGAGTACTTAATTCATCAATGTTATAGCTACGTTGTAAAACTTCTTCGATTTGACCTTCAGCATCGCGCTTGATTACATCACAAAATGCATTTTCACTGCCTAAAGTGGTCGATGATGCATAACACTCTTTCAATATTTCATCATTACCAAATGAAGAAATTGCATCTTCAATAAAGATATCGTAGTAATCCACGGCAATACTAAAGCCAGCTAAGAAAGTTGGTTCATACGTTGCACCAATCGTTAAGGTAGTCCCTTTTTCTTCGAATAAATCAGGATTACCTGCGTTAGGTGAGTATTTACTACGGCTTTCATCATCAAATTCAAAGTCTGGATCAGCAGCAATGGCTGCAGCAATAGTTGGCTCTAAACGACAATTGTCATGACCTTCTCCTGTTGATGTAGCACTAACCTTGTCACAAATATCATTAAAGCTGTCGAAATCGCCAGCCGCTGGCTCAAAAATATCATTTACCGTGGGTGCACGTTGAGCGATCGCCCAGTTACCACGGAAGTTCAACCCTTCACCAACTGACCATAAAAATCCTAGTTTTGAACTTGTAACTAGGCCAACGGCTGATAAATCATATTCAGCAAAACGTATGGAGGTTTCTAAAGATAAGTGTTCAACACCAGGTAAATCGCGTAACAAAGGGAACGATGCTTCAGCAAATATTTCCGCCACAGATATATCACCTTTAAATGCCGGAATTAAATTCCAGGTAATGCCACCATATGTTAAGGCGTCATCAGTTATAGCTTCTTGGCTATCTTTGCGATATTCAAAACCAAATGCTGTTGCAACAGGGCCTGCTGGCATGTCAAATAAGTCACCCGCCATATAACCCAAAATCGAGATTTGCTCGTTCTTAACTTTCAACGTTGGGTTTACACGAATGTAATCCGCCATTTCTGGAGTGATAGAGCCTTCACCAAATAAATTTAAGGCAACACAGCCATCAGCACGTGCTGCAGCGTCATTACATTGAATACTGCCGTCATCTGCATAACCAGCATCTAATGCATTTTTCGCTTTAAATACATCAATTTCATTATTACGAAATTGTGTTTGGTCGAATGAACCATAACCTACCGAGATATCCCAGTCCCACTCACCATCAAAAACAACGCCTTGCAAGCCAGCCCAAGCACGGATTGTTTCACGTTCATTATCGGTCTCAATTCGTCCTACTTCACTAAAACTACGGTCCCAATAAATTCTGTCTTTATATTGGCTTGCAGTTTCACGAATATTGTCTGGCACAAAAGGGTTATCAATTGGGATATAACCTAATCGTACGTTACCTGCGATACCTGTTTCTCTATCGGTATAAATAGCCGTTTCACCTTCATATGAGTTTTCTGGTGATTTCGGGTTTACTGTGTAATTACCACTCCACTGCACTTGCGAGTAGAAAGTAAGTTCGTCTGTGATATCAAAATCAACTTTTATCGCTGCTGAAATACGTTCACTAGGTACTTTTAATTCAACCCATTCACGGGTATTAACACCGTCTCTTTCTTCATTCCAATCAGTGCGTTGACCATTTTCATCGTACCAGTAAGTTGTATCGTATTTACTTGACTCTAAAAAGACACCACCAGCAATACCATCATTTAGATTACGCCAGTCACTCATGGTAGTTTCGCTTAGTGGTACATCGCCATTTTCAGTTTGCGCCATATTGCGCATAGTTGTTGCATCATAAAAATAGCCACTTTGAATAGCTGCCCGGTCACGGTCAGTGTATTTAAGGCCGTAATCTTTATCGTAGTTAACGCTCATAAACATATAACCGCGTTCATCAGCAAATGAGCTACCGTAGTTTAAGTCTAAGGTAAATTCTTTTCCGCCGCCTTCAAGCGTTTCACCGCCACGAGTTTTAGCAGTAAAACCTTCTTTTTGGCTTTGAGTGATAATGTTAACTACACCCGTCACCGCATCAGAGCCATAAGTTGCAGAAGCACCACCAGTGATAACTTCAATGCGCTCGATCATGCCTGCCGGAATAGTTGACATGCTAACAGCATTGTTACTTTTAGAGTTACCTACAACACGACGTCCGTCAATCAAAGTTAGAGCACGACTTGAGCCTAAATTACGCAATTGAACCGTTTGAATACCTGTCGTAGAAACACTTGATTGACTAGTAACATTACTGGTAGAAAAAGATACCGACGGCATATTTTCAGTTAATATATCGGCCAATTCACCAAGACCTGTATCACCTACCGCTTCTCGACCCATGGTAACTAATGGCGTAGCAACACTAAAACTATCACGGCGTAGGCGTGAGCCTGTTACTGTTATTTTTTCGGTAACATCTTTAGCTTTCTTTGCTTTGATTGAAGTCGATTTAATTTCTTGGCGAGCAACCGCGGCTGTTTCATCGTCTTGTGCTAGTACAAATGACGACGTTAAAGTAGCAGAGCTTAATATTGCAGCTTGAATAGCTATAGTAATAGTGTTTTTTTTCATCACATCTCCCGAGGTGTATTTCCTAATGTTTTATAGTGAGTTGCGAACTTCAAAATAAAGCGATTTATCACTTCATCTTTCATTCGCTAGTTATTATTTTTTTGTTTCACTATTTTTTTATAGAAGATCACCAGTAACTACAATCGGCTACAGGTCGTTTATACATCTATTCAATCTCTTTTCTTATTTTTTACATAGTTATCAACAGGTAACAAAAAGGCGTTTAAAAGTTATAAAAATTAATTAAACAGATAAAAATAGAAATAATTAAAAACAACTGACCAGTTAAATGATACAAACATGCAAATACCAGTCGTTTGTTACAATTAGCTATTGAACCAGTCACTTTACTTGTTAGACTGTGAGCTAGCTATTTTCCGTGTTATTACTGAGGGAAAACAAAATTTCAATGAAAGTGAATACCCCATTTAAAATTGGCAACTGCCATATATATCCTTTTGAATATTCGATTCAATTTGATGATGCAGAGAAACAATCCGTTCAAGCTAAATTCATTGAAGTATTATGCTACCTCGCACAACACTCACCACGTATTATTCCTCGTGAAGAACTTATCAACAATATCTGGCAAGGCAATGAGTATGTCGGTGAAAAAGCGCTAACCAATGCTATTTGGAATTTACGTCAACATTTAAAAGGTGCCGATAGCGACAGCGAAGTTATTGAAACAATTAGAAAGGTGGGTTATCGCTTATTAATCACGCCTATCTTTGATGAGATAATTACAGAGTCAGATTTTTCTAGTCAACAATCTAAACATGCTCAGAGCAATACATTCAATATTAAAGATAAAAATAAAAAATATAACTTACTCTACCTTTTATTAACATTTTTGATTGTTATACTTATTTGGTTATCATTGCAAAACAATGAATTTATTCAACCCAAAGTCACTAAAATCACCAAGTCCCCAGGCGGGGAAATGTTTGTTGCTCCGTCACCGGATGGACAGTATATAGCTTATAAATGGTTAACGCCTGACGGGGAAAACAACCTATATTTACATGATAGAGAGCACCCTAAAGTAGACGCTAAACAATTAACCTTTGATCAAGCAAAAGAAGGTCATTCTGTATGGAGTAATAACGGAAAATACTTATATTTCTCTCGTAGAGATTATGTTAAAAATAAATGCGATATTGTCCAACTTAATATAAAAACTCACCAAGAAAAAGTAATTATTAATTGCCCTATAGGGGGAGGTTATTATTATTTAGATATTTCACCAGACGATAAAACACTGGCTTATCATGGTAAGCATTCGTCAGCAAAGAAAAGTGGTGTGTATTTCATTTCACTGATAGATAAAGATGCTCAACCGGTTAGATTTTCATGCCAACAGGATTGTAATTATCGTGAACGTGATATGGCATTCTCTCCCGATGGCATTCACATTGCGGTAACTCGACGATTTAGTCGCTTTAATGAAAATATATTTTTAGTTAACTTAACGACTAAAGCCTCGACACAGCTTACTTTTAAAGAACAAGATATTGTTGGTCTTGCTTGGCATCCAAACGGTAAAAAATTAGTTTATGGTGCACAACGTGCTGATATTCGCTCGGGTTATATTCTCAATATTAAAGATAAAAGTACTCATAATTTACAACTCGAAGGTTTTAGTTACCCTGCATTTGCTCGTAAAAGTGGTGAACTTTTTTATCAGCAACGTCCAGAAAATTATTATGTTGCACGTTTATCACTAAATAATACCGTTGCTAGTAGCCCATTACCTGTTATTCAATCGACCTTTAATCACCTTCATCCCCATTACTCTAGCGCCAATAAAAAAATTGTTTATTTATCTAATGAATCTGGACATTATGAATTATGGACAGCAAGTATTGATGGTAAAAATAGGGAACAATTAACCCATTTACAGCGAACTATTCGTTATCCTCGTTGGTCAAATGATGGTATAAAAGTCGCTTTCCTCTCTCCTGTTGAAGAGCAACACGCTGATAAAATTTTCATTCTGAATATTAAAAATAAAAAACTATCAACCGTAAAAAGTCCATTTAGTGTTCATGACCAGCCCACATGGAGTTGGGACGACAGCGCTATTTTAACGTCAGTGACCACCGATGAATATCGAGATATTTACTTATTCGATATAAAAAACAACACCAATAAGCGTCTTACATTTAATGGCGGTCGATATGGCATGATGATTTCAGCCAATGAACTCTTATACGGAAAAAGCAGCAGGGGTCTGTGGAAAACGACGCTTGTACCTAACGTAAACAAACAGAATTTTTCGGCGATAAAAATTGTAGATAAAAAGTTAAGTGATGCTTACGCTTGGACATATCGTCAGCAAAATAAAAAACAGGAACTCTTTTTTAAAGAGAGTTTTTCGCAATACCAGCAGATATCTCATTACGACTTTACCAGTAAAAAAGTTAGCCCTATTATTCGTGTTCCTTTATTGACCTTAAGCAAGGATTTTTCGATTACCACAGTGGATGACAATAACACCTTGCTGTTTACTCGAAGTATCTTCCCTCAGATTGATATTAAAATGCTGGAACACCCGTTATTGGCTAAATAATGGTGTTATTAATATTGATGCTCTATGCCACTTTATTTACACATTAGCTTCTGGTGCAAGTGTAGACCTATAAAACATCATTAATAGGTCTACATGCACGGTTCGGCTTTGCTCTTAGCGTTCAGTATTCCAACTAAATAAA
The DNA here is from genome assembly GCA_013215385.1 of Colwellia sp. Classification (GTDB taxonomy): domain Bacteria; phylum Pseudomonadota; class Gammaproteobacteria; order Enterobacterales; family Alteromonadaceae; genus Colwellia_A. Next base: position 19,330 of record JABSOY010000011.1, on the reverse strand, counting down.
TAAGAACCTAAGGCTAAACACACAGTGCTCATGATCAAAAGTGCAGTAACGTGATAACTAATATCAATCAGTGTTGCGCCTTCAGTGATTACTTTTCTAGCACCCGCAACTAAATGAGTAAGAGGTAATAAATCAGCAAAAACTTTTACCGCATTCGGAGCACCCTCTAAACTGAACCAAACACCTGAAAGTAACATCATTGGCCATGATGTTAAGTTTAATAGTCCGCCAATTAATTCTTCACTTTTACTACGACTTGCGACTAATAACCCTAAAGAAATTAAGCTAACAGCGCCTAAAATAGCGATGATAAATAAATCTACATAACTACCCAGCATGTAAAAATCAAAAAAGAAATTACAGCCAATATAAACAACACTCGACATAAACATGACAATAAAAATACGCGAAACTAACTGTGCTGAAACAAATTCTAATGCTGAAAGTGGTGTCGCTTTTAAACGCTTGAGCACTGAGTTTTTTCGATAACGGACAATAACGTAACCAACACCAAATAAGCAGCTAAACATCATGTTCATACCCAATATCCCAGGTAATACCCAGTCTACATAACGGATTTTTGTACCATGAGTTTCTAAGCGCGTAAAATTATTATGTTGGCCTAGAAACATTTTTTCAACCAGATAACTGTTTGGTGAACCTTCATTTACCCAATATTTTTTTTCTGTAAAGTCAATAATAAAGTCAAGGGCATGCTGCTCTAATTTTAGTGTTGCGAGTGAATTTTCTTGGTAGTTAATAAAGTCGACGTAACGGGTTTCAACAAAAGTAGACTGTACTGTTTCAAGGTTTATCACTCCGACCTTATAGACGGATTTACCATCACCTGAAAAGACAAAAGATAAGCCTGCTAACATTAAAATAGGGAAAAACAAGTTCCAACCTAAAGATGACTTATCACGAAAAAATTCAATATTACGGGCTTTAATTACCGCAAAAAAACGTTTTAAATTCATTAATATTACTCCCTTAACGAATGGCCAGTTAATTTTAAAAATAGATCATCAAGATTTGGCGATTTCACTTGTAAGCCATCTAGCGACACTTGCTCCGCAATTAACAAACTAATTATTTCTTCTACTTTTTGAGTGGTAATTTCAACACGACCATTTTCAATACACCATTGGTTTTTATCAATGAGCTCTTGCGGTACTTGCTCTTTGGGTAAATAAATATATACATTCTTAAAGTGCTTAGCCAATAACTGGTTAGGCGTACCGCTTTCGATAATTTTACCGCGATCCATAATAACGACATTATCACAAAGTTGTTCGGCTTCATCCATATAATGGGTCGTTAAAATAACGGTTTTGTTTTGTGCTTTTATATTTTTTATTAACTGCCAAAAATTACGTCTAGCTTGAGGGTCAAGCCCGGTTGTCGGTTCATCAAGGAATATAATTTCTGGATCGTTTATTAACGCTAACGCCAATAATAAGCGTTGACGTTGTCCTCCTGACAATAATCTATTATCCCTGTCTAAAAAGTCTTTTAAGTCACAAAGTTCAATCAATTCTTCATGAGGCAAGGTATTATCATAAAAAGAGCTGAATAGGTTTAGCGTCTCTTTCACCGTTAAAAAATCTTGTAAAGCTGTACTTTGGAATTGAATACCAATTTGCTGACTAATGTCTTTACCAATCGACTTTCCTGAATAAAGTACCTGACCGCTGGTCGCTTTAATAATGCCTTCCATTATTTCAATGGTCGTTGTTTTACCGGCACCATTAGGCCCTAATAAACCAAAGCAATGCCCCTTACTAATGGCAAAACTAATATCATCAACCGCTTGAACACCCTTATAACTTTTAACGAGATCTTTAACTTCAATAACATACTGAGTTGATTCATCTGATGGTACTTGCACTAGCTTCATAACTATCCTTCAAGACATAATTCTTGGCGTTATTGTAAGGTGATATTTATAAAGATTACATAGCTAAACCAAATAAAACGCAAATGATAATAATTATCATTTGCGTTTTGTCGTTTTTTGACTTAAATTAATTTTAAAGTTATTTAAACAACTCAGGAGCTTCATCATGGGCGCACAGCAATACTATAAAAATATAGAACATTTTCAGGATAATAATCATAATAACAAACATGAAAAAGCACAGGTGGAATTACCCACTATTTTATTAGAAAAGCTTATATTATCGGGGCTTTTGCCGGGTAATGAATGTAAGTGCTTAGACGACTCGGCACGAAAAACGGTGTGGAAATCACTATTACAAGGTAGTCTAAATGGGGAGCAAGCATTATGCCTTTAACGACAAATGACTCGCATTCTGTTATTTCTGACTCTAGCGAACTTTCTCAAATAGAAAACTGGTTAAGCGTATTAACCCATACTTATGCTGCACACCCCAATGAAGCGTTAGCAAAAGTTATTACCTATTATTTAACGCGTTTAATAAAACATGACGACTTTACCGCTTTCGCTAGTCAGCCTTGCCAATATTTTTCGATGCTAAAGTATTGGCAACAACAGATAACATGAGAAAATATGTTGTTGGCTAAACATGATCATTTTTGATGCTTGGCTATATAATCAATCAAAGCATTATTAAGCATTTTTTTACCGGTTAATTGTTGATTAATGCAAACTTGCTCAACCGTTTTCTTTTGTAGTATTCGTTCAATAAGTAACAATACTTCTGGTTGATAATCATCTTTACAATGTAACAAAAGCCAATAATGCAATGCGCGTACACAATGACTATATTGCCGTTTTTTATCAATGAAATCACTAATACTAACCCACTGATGCGCACTTAATTGCAGTAAACTTTTTATCGGGCAATGATGCATTACTTGCCAAACTAATTTCGCAGATAACCCTTGATATTCATCGGTAAGCAAATAGTCGAATGAATTGTAAAATTCATTAATAATTTTTCGTTCGAAAAACTGGCCACGATCACTAACGCCAACAATAACTAAAGCTGAATGTTCACCACTGGACTGATCTTTAGTAAAACCAATACGAGCAATTTGGTATCCTGAATTTTGCCAAAATTTTAACAGTTGAGCATTAGCTCCAAAGCTTGCCCCAACAAAATCGACATTTTTCTGCTTAGCGAATTTTCGTAACTGCGCCATGAAGCGCTGACCGAAACCACAACGATGGTACTGTGGGTGTATCGCAATACGTAAAATACGTAAATATTGATAATCAAAACTTTCACTAAAACCGCAATGCGTCAGTAATGATTGCGGAATAAACTGGTTTTTAAGTCGACGTTGATTGCTCGCTATAGCACGTACTTCATCTTCATTTTCACACCCTTCTGCAAGTAATAGCGCGACACCAATAATTTCATCATCTATTTCAGCTATTACTATATGTACGGCTTCATTATCAAGCATAAGTGCGATATCGTTCGGTGACGTTTGATAATGAGCGGTCACTAACACGGCAAAAACTTTTTGTAATAACTTGGTATTATCAATCAAATGTTTTGCTGGTATTTGACTAAAACAAACCGACTTTTTAGCAATATTCTCTGGGCTTAATTTATCAAGTGAAGGTAATTTTGCCAACTGGGCATTGAGCAAACAGCTATCAAACACAAACCTTTCTAATGGGTCATTAACGCGCCAGCGAATAGGTTCATTAATATGATAGCTTCGCCATTGTGGCATTAACAGCTGTAACTTTTGTTGGAATTTCAAGGTAAAACCCCGCCCGGCCCCTTCATAGCCGTGAACGGTACTAGCGAAAACAATCCGTGAATAACTTGTCGTTAATTGTGTTAATAAATGCACCGGAATACCAGCAGCTTCATCGACAAGTAATAAAGAAACATTTTGTCGTTTTTGATTATGAAGGAGTTGGTCAACAGCAATAAATTTAATTGAGCCATAAGAATGGTATATCTCAGTTTTACTGGTATTACTATATTCAAATTTACCTGTAAGTTTTTCAAATAAAAAGCCAAGTTGACGATAGAAAACGGATAATGCACGAACATGTGGCGCAGTAATAACGATATCTAGTTTTTCATTGCCCTGCGCACTATTATTTTCTATTAACTCAACACAGGCTATAGCAAGTGCTGATGATTTGCCGCGACCTCGATCCGCGGTTAAGACCAAAGGCCTATTTCTATGGCCTTGGCTAACGGTAATAACATGCTCAACAGCAGACTGTTGCTCTTGTGTTTTACATTGATATAAAAAATCGCCGGGCGCTAAATTTTCCAATGGTAATGTTTGGCCTAATTCTGGCCGTATTTGCGGATCATTTTGTTTAACAATAGTTAAATTTTTATTATTTATAAGTTGTTGATAAAAGTACTTCAACGATAACAAATCAGTGTTTTCAATCGCTTGTTCTAACGGTTGCTCTAGCCATAAAACCATAAGACCGCCAGCGACTAACGTCCCTGACAGTGCCGCAAAAGCATCTAAATTAATGGTTTCATTAATTGAACTATCTTTATTTTCAACACAAGAAAAAAAAACAAGGCTATTTTCACTGCCAAGTTGCTGGGAAATATTTTTATTATCGACAGTAGCGGTAATTGCTTGGTGTTTAGCATATACCAACCATGGCTGAGTTTCTGTCGTGCCACGGTCAAATTTAAGTGACTTATTCACCCAACAAACGTCACCGATAAGTAACACTAATTGTCGTTGGAAATTGGCTAAAGCCTGGCACTGTATTTCTTCTAACCAGTGCGGTAAATTATTTTTTAACATGCGTTAATAAATTTTAAATAAGCGAGCATATAGACAGTTTATCAGCCCTTTCAATAATAATGCAAAGAGCAAAGCTGAGGATTTTAATAACAGCAGTATGATTAAATAACCTTTTGTGCCAATTTTATGTTTAGCATTGTGTTTTTTTACCAGCTTCAAACTGAGAAGTTCATAAATTTTATAGATAATTAGCCCTTAAAATTTGAAATTTTCCGTGTTCATGCCTATCTTCAAATTAACGGTAATAATCAACAAAAACTCAATGGACAAAAGTAATAATGGCTAATGAATTTAGAGCTAGAGATGAATCCCAAGACTACGACAAAGATCTAGCAACCGGTAAAATAGCAGAAAATAACAGTAAAGTGCGCAAGCGTATTGATGACCTATTAGAGAAAAAGCGTCTTCGTGAAGAACTTGATGACAGCGAGGATTGGGAAATTTAATTTAATAAACTTATTTATTTAATAAACAACATAGCATTAAGCATACAATATCTTATAACTAGGTAAAAAATTCATGGTATTATCTTGGTAATCAATTACCTCCATCTTATATTTCTGCTGTTATGACATTATTTGAAAAATTACGCTGCTTATTTACCTTTGGTCAAGGTGTTGCCTTACCACTTCCTGAATTCTCTTCACAAACAGACCCAATCACATTATTTGAGCAATGGTTTAACGATGCTAATAAATCGGGCATTTTATTACCAGAATCAATGTCGGTTAGTAGCTGTGACGAAAATGGTCAACCTAGCTCTCGGATGGTTTTACTCAAAGAGTTTGATGAAAATGGTTTTGTTTTTTATACCAATTACGCCAGCAGGAAAAGCCACGATTTATCAGCAAATAATAAAGTCGCCTTGTTATTTCATTGGAGTGTTTTACAACGTCAAATCCGTATCGAAGGTATAGTTGAAAAAGTCAGTAGTGAGCAATCAGAGCACTACTTTCATAGCCGTGATAGGGGTAGTCAAATTGGTGCTTGGGCTTCCAAACAAAGTTCCCCGCTGGCAAGTAAAGAAGAATTGATAAAGCGTGAAGCCTATTTTACCGAAAAATTTTCTGGACAAGAAATTCCGTTACCCGAATTTTGGGGCGGATGGCGAGTAAAACCTCATTACATAGAGTTTTGGCAAGGTCGTGCGAATCGTTTGCATGATCGCATTTGTTTCGAACACTCTAAAAATACAAAACTTAATCAAGATGATAAAAAACCATTTTGGCGTCAGTTTAAATTAAATCCATAACCATTCATTTTCAACTGATGTAAATAAGCACCAAAGTATGGTCTGTTACTAAACCTGTGTGGCTGTCTTTTAATATTATCCACCTTAGGTTTAGAATAGCCGCATTGTGGATAAGAACAAACGATAAACATTACTAGGCAAGCAGTAAAAGTTGAAGTCCTATCTCACTTTGCGATCAAACCAGCATAGAGTTCAGGCTCCAATGATAAATTTACCTATTCACTCAATACAAGATAAAAATGCCGTATAACCTTATAAACAGTTATACGGCATTTTATATAAGCTAACTAAGAGGCTTAGGTTAGCTCACGCGACTCACTTTTTTAATGGTCAATTACTTGAGGTTAGCTTACTCAACGGTCGCTTTTAAACTAACACCGTCAAAGGCATCAAAAGCAAATAAACCAATATGCCACTCACCTGAAGCAGGGTTATTTTGAGTACATTTTTCAATATTACCTTCTTCATAAGGGCGACAAACGTAATCATTCGCCGTTGGCTTACTACCTTTTCTAAGGTATAAATCAACATCTCCCGTACCACCAGATATTTCTACCGTTAATTTACTCGCATTAGCAGGCACGTTAATCTTGTAATAAGACTCGCTACCCATAGCTCCTGAAAGGTTAGATTTATCAATATTGGCATTTCCGCCACCAGTAGTAGCTGGTGTATAATCAGCTGTTATTGATACGCCTGCATATGCAGAATAACCGAGGAGCATCACATGATAAGTTCCGGTTTGTGCCGTAGCTATTGTACATGTTTCTACATTACCGCCTTGATACGGACGACACTGATACTTATCAGCCGTAGCTTTTTCGCCAAACTGAACGTGTAAATCTACATCACCTGTACCACCGCTAGTTTTAAAGGTTAAGTTAGTTGTGCCAGCAGGGACAGCAATAGAGAAATCTTGAGTAGATTGCGCTGCACCGTTTAAGCCCGTTTTAGTAACACCTTTAACTAACACATTTGAACTAATTACAGCAACAGTAGTAAACGTTGCTGTAGACGACCATGTATTACCACAAGTATTCGCCGTTTTAACACGCCAGTAGTAAGTAGTATTAGCTTTTAAATCCGCAGATGGTTGGTAATTAGTACCGTTAGCCACAGTGCCTGTTGCAACTTTATTAACATAAGCACTATCAGTAGCAACTTCTACAACATAATTAGTTGTAGAGCTATCGGCACTCCAACTAAATGTTGGACGTAATGGTGCGCCTGTTGCGCCAGAAATTGGTGCAGATAAAACCACACTACCTGGCTTAGTAGCAACAGTTAACGCAACACTAAGCTCTTTAGCCATTGCCCCTGATGCAACCCCATTAATCTTAAAGTTATAAGAGCCATTGTTAACATTACCAATCGCAATATTAGCATTTGATAATGAGCCAGCAACTACCGGATTCGTTGAGAAAGAACCCGTGATGCCAGCAGGCAAGTTTGCATAATTTAAGTTGATTGACTTATTAAAGCCGCCAGTTGCCGCTGTAGAAATAGCAATTGGCGTAATTGAAGTATTCGCACACACTTGTTGTGTTAAATTAGTTGCTTGCAATGTAAATGCTGGTGTAGCTGTTGAACTGCTACATTCAGCAAACTTAAAGCTAGCAATACGTGTTGACCACTGACCATTTTCTTTACCGTAATCGCTGGTCATCCAAAATGTACAACCGTCAACAGGGTCAAGTGATAAATGGCTATAATCACCATTACGATCACTCGCAATATGACTTGTACCTGCAATTAATACTTTCTCAGTTTGTGTCATAGTGCCATTAGCATCAGTGGCTAATCGACCAGTCATGCTAATACCGGGGAAAGTTTCCGGACCAGAAATATGAAACGCTAAGGCAATGTTACCACTAGCGTCCATTGCAGCTGACCCCATAAAACGGTTATTTGTATCACCTGGTGCATAAGTTCCTTCTTGATGAAGACCCCATGCTCCCGTGCCTACTTTCCGTAATTCAAACCAACGTAAACTCGCACGATCTGAACCTGCATCATGAACAAAATTACCAACAATTGACTCATGTGAAGCAAATCTTCGATATTGTGACCGGTACATTACCACTTCACGTACCGGATCAAGCTTAGTGCTTGAACCTTTTTGTGATAAACAACCAAACCCGTCAGAAGACGTTGCGTTGCTACAGACATTAGAATCGAACTCACTCATCGCTATTTTAATAGGACCAACAAGTTTCGAATTCGCACTATTGTCGTAGTCAGGATCAAATGTCCATAACTCTAAGTAATCTTGGTTGGCATTATTACTGCCCTTATTATTTAATTCATCATCGTTTTGACGAAGAAATAAACCAGGTGCATTCGCATCAGGACCATTAACAGTATCAACATCAACAGGTAACAGCATTTGAAAACCTAGACCTGCTAACTTAGGCGCTGTTTTTCGTTGCATACGGGCTGTTTGTCCAGCGAGCATTTTGCTACGTTCTAACGCGTAAATTCCTGGACCTGCACTTTCGTTAGTACCAACAAAGTATGAATCACCCCAACGACCAAACTTTGGATAATCAGGAAATTCAGGTGCTTGGAATTCATAAGCATGCCAACCACCGCTAACTGGATTGTCAGTTTTAGAAACATAAACACATAAACTACGGCCTGCTTCATTACTAAACTCAGTCATTATGTAACGTTCAGCCGCTTCATCGTAAAATACAATAGGGTCGCCAGCTGCTGACTTACATTTATCCACACCTAAGTTTGACATCGCGGTTGGGCCTGAAATTTTATTACCCGTTGTTTTATCATAGATAGAAAATATAGAGCCTGCGCTACCATTAATGGACTGAATATAATGGTTTTTACCAACTGTACCTGTGGTATCTGACGGATTAACACCGCTAAAGCCATTACCTTCGATATTAACGCTGCCGTCAGAAACTGCACGCTGATATGTCCCTTGAGCATCAGTTTGAAGGTCATCTAAATGTTGATCATCGCCCATTACTTTATTAATAGGATCGGATAAAGCACTACGATTTAAATTGGGATAAATACGACGAGGTACTGATATTACCGCATCACCGGGCATCCAATCTGGCACAATGTCGATATCTCGAATATCACCCAAGAAGTCTGACGGTGATACAGTATCCATAACATCGGCCCCAAAAAACTCATGTATCTCCTGACTGTCGTCAATAAACATTAATTCTTCTTCTGTAAGTTCTATGCTTACGATTGCATCATCGGTATATGTAGAGTCTATTACCTCATTTCCTGCATGCACCGAGCTCGTTAATATCATGGCTAATGCTGAACCACCGAGTATTTTACTAATATTGCTAGTAAGTTTATTTTTTTTGTTATATTTCATGTTATTACCTAATTTTACTAAAATTTAGTGTGCACTTTGCAATATGTCTCCTTTTATCAACGATTAATCCGTTAATTTGCAGGTGAACACCGTGGTTAACCCACACTTAGCCCAGGAATAAATAAGCTAAATGTGTATTAATTTTTTATGTTGTTAAGGGGGACTTTATTTCGATTATTGCTCTTTAATACGGCTAGCTTTAGTACGGCTAGCTTTACTAGAGCTCTTATCTTTTGGAGGGGGGATATCTATTGAAGAGCGTCGATCATCTTGTTCACGAATGGGATCACCAGGTTGCCATGCTGGCACTGTGGGTAAATCCCTGATATCTCCGTCAAAACCTGACGGTAATACAATATAAGCACCATGAGGTTTATCAATTAAATCAATGCTCACTTTACCTTGTGGTGCTACCAGCTGAATGATGGTGTTTTCGTCATTCAGCGTGAAAGACAATAATGACTGCTCTGAATTGGCTTGAATATTCTTTTGATAATAATTACTGGTAATCGATTTTGCTCTGACGTTAACGGTTACATTAGCAACTTTAGCTAAAGTTAATTGAATATCACCTTGTTTAGTATAAAGCAGCTGTCGGTTATGCCAGTTAATATTGTAGTGATCAATACTAATATCACCTGAAACAGACTCAACGTTAAGTTCACCAACTGAACCTAAAGTTATATTACCGCTAATGCTTTTAGCAGACATATTAGAGAAGTGTTTTTTAGATTTAATAGTTCCCCAAGTTGACTCCATTTCAACACTAACACTTTCAGGGACAATGACGGCAATATCAACCCGGCCAATCATCTGCTTATCAGAATTATATTGACCATCAGGATAGTTCACCGTAATTTGCGTATAATCTGCTTTTTCTTGAATATCGAATGTTGGAATAGCGGGTTTAGGGCCTATTTTTTGAATAGCGGCAGATATGCCGACTTTTCTTTCACTACGTAACCTAGAAGCAATATTACCATAATGATTAATCACTTTAATCTTTCGGTGCTTAGGTAGTTCACCTACCCAAACATAGTTTTCGAGTACCACATCTTTCATTGTAAGGTTTTTAGCGACAAGTTCTTGTTCGGCATAAAGCGCTGTTGAACACAACAAAGTTAACGTTAATGTAATATATTTCATCATCTATCCTAATTAACATGTAAAAATTCGCTAGTAGAGATGAGTTCCTTTTATCATTAGCGCATTCTATTTCGATTAAATATCCACCTTTCGTTACAATTTATCAACATTTATAATGTATCCGACTGTACAAGAAAAAAAGTAAATTAAAATTCTAAAAAATCAAATTAATAATCAAAAAAAACAAATTCTAAAGGCCAACAGAAAACGACCGCATAGCACGTTAAACATCATAAAATAAAATAATAAAAACACGACAAACATAAAATAAAGTGAAATAAAATGCAGAAAACACTCAATTTAATCAAGCCATAAATCTGTACATTCAGATACAAAGTGCATACAAAAATAAAGCTATTTTCATGTAGTTCACATCGAATTCACGAGCATTAATTGGTACGATTACAGGGAGTAAATAGGCTATTACTCATAACGGAATAGCGTATATTCCTGACGATTGAGCAAAGGTATTACAGTATGAATGAGAGTCATCCCCCTATAAATACAGTACTAGCGATTTCATTGTTCTTTTATCCTTTAACAAATTTTGCCAATGCAAGTGAAGCAAGCAATGAGAGCAACATTGAATCAATTCAAGTGATAGGTAAAAAGCATAATCGTCAAAATGATGCAGTACAAAATAGTTACATTATTGATGTTAAGGAACTTAATACGCCGGTAAGTACAATAACCGATATAATTTCAGAACTTCCAGGGCTTGACATCACAGGGCAAGGCGGACTATTTCAAGTATATTCAATTCAAGGTTTATCTGGTGCTCGAGTTCAAACACAAGTATCGGGGATACCTCTTTATAGTGAACGACGCGCAGGTACTGCTGCATCATTTATCTCTCCATTTTTATTGGGCAGTGTTGAAGTATTAAAGGGGGCAAGCTCAACATTTTATGGCTCTGGTGCTATAGGCGGTATAGTACAGATTTCTCCTCGCCATTTTGAACAACTATCACTCAGTTCAAGCTACGGTGTCTCAAATAATGAAGCTCAATACAATATAGCTTGGGGTAATGAAGACTTTTCCTTTGCTTTTAGCCATCAAAAATCAGATAACAATAAAACCGCTGCAGGTAATAAACTTAATAGCCATTATCAACAAACAGCATTTAGTTTTAAAACTCAGTGGCAATTAACAAATGAGATTAATGTTAAGTTCCTATTTTTGCCAAGCTATGGTGAAAATATAGGTAAAGCCAATAATGATGACTTTTTCAAGAAAAAACACACAATTTATCCAAAAGAAAGCCATATTATCAGCCAACTGGCACTGTTAGGAAACAACTGGCAAAGTAATATCGCCATACATCAACAACAACTCGACACCTCTGTAGAGCGTTTTGATAAACGCCTTAATACCGTCGAAAGCCAAGCAATAGATTACAGTGCGAATTTTACCCAACAATGGGACACTACATTTTTTTCTGGCCTGTGGGGGATTGATCAACAATTTAGAGACAATGTGCAAGCAGATGAAAGTGAACAAAGTTTAACAGATAATACCGGAGCAACAGGCACTAATTTATCAGCACAGCAATATGAAAGTGCGCTATTTTCACATGCAAGTTTGACACTAGACAAAGCCATTTTTAATGCTGGCGTACGCTTAAATTATATTAATCAAAAAAATAAAAATACCAGCGCACGGAGCAATTTTTCTGACCATGCTTGGATAAGTTTTGGTAATATTGCTATCAACTTAACGCCTGAACTTCAAGTAAATGCAGCAATTAGTAGAGCTTTTCGTTTTGCCACTTTATCAGAACTTTTTTATTCAGGAACAACGGGTCGTGGTCAAACAATAGGTAATGCAGATTTACGTCCGGAAACAGCTACCAATTACAGCGCATCACTCACCTACCAACAAATGAGCTTTAGCCTTTTTAGCAATAAAATCGAAAACTATATAGAACGCATCAACCTGAATGAAAATACCCGCAGCTACGAAAATTTGTATCACGCGACCATAAATGGCGCAGAATTCATTTTTCATCAGCAACTAACTGATAACTTAAGTATCATATTTAACGGTGATTACACGCAAGGAAAAAATAAAAATGGAGAGAATTTGGCGGGTATTTCTGCCAATAAACTTCAATTCATCGCTAATTACCATGAAAATAACTGGAGCGCACAGCTAAAAGTGAAACATAGGTTTGCAAAAAACAAGGTTGCACAAGGTGAACAATCATTAGACACCGCTAGTATTTTTTCTGCACATTGGTTATATGAATTAACAAATAATTGGCAAGTTACCCTCTCAGCAGAGAACTTATTTAATGAGAGTTATCTGTTAACAACAGATAACAAATCAACTTTATCATCACAGCGGCAGCTTACCATTCAGTTAAGTTGGCAGGAAAATTAATCCCCCTTAAAGTAATAGAAATAATAATAATATTACTGGATATAATGAGATGGTCAGTAAAGTACCATGGAATATTGCTAAGTAACGAGCACGCCGTTGATCAGTTAGTATCAATAGTTTTATTAGTAAGTGTATTTAAAAATGTATTGTCAGTTAAAAACTGATTTATCATAAATAACCAGATACCCTGAATAGTATGCAAATAAAAAGAGCTTCAAACGAAGCTCTTTATCTACAGGACTCACTCTAAAACTAGTACTATCCGACTAGTGCCAACAGAATACCTGCCGCCACAGCCGAGCCGAGTACACCAGCGACATTAGGTCCCATAGCATGCATTAATAGGAAGTTGTGTGGATTTGCCTCTAAACCTACTTTATTAGCAACACGCGCCGCCATAGGAACCGCAGACACACCTGCCGCGCCAATAAGCGGGTTAACTTTTTCTTTGCATATTTTATTCATGCCTTTGGCCATTAATACGCCTGAAGCAGTACCAATCGAGAAGGCCACCGCACCAAGGGCTAAAATACCTAAGGTTTCAACATTCAAGAAGGCATCTGCGCTTAGTTTTGAACCGACACCTAGACCTAAAAATATAGTGGTAATGTTAATTAACTCGTTTTGTGCGGTAGCACTTAAACGGTCAACCACACCACATTCGCGCATCAAGTTACCTAAACAGAACATTCCCACCAAGGGTGTTGCTGTTGGTAAAAAGAAAATAGTCATCAGCAAGACACCTAATGGAAATACTACTTTTTCAATTTTTGCCACTGGGCGTAATTGCGCCATTTCAATTTTACGTTCATCTTCAGTGGTTAATGCACGCATAATTGGCGGTTGAATAATCGGTACTAATGCCATGTAAGAATATGCAGCAACCGCTATGGCACCTAGTAGTTCAGGGGCGAGTTTGGTGGCTAAAAATATTGCCGTCGGCCCATCTGCACCACCAATAATAGCAATAGCTGAAGCGTCTTTTAGGGTGAATTCAATACCTGGCACCGCATTTAAAGCTATTGCGCCAAACAAGGTGGCAAATATACCTAATTGAGCAGCAGCACCTAAAAATAAGGTTTTAGGATTGGCGATTAGCGCGCCAAAGTCAGTCATTGCACCGACGCCCATAAAAATTATTAACGGGAAAATTCCGGTTTCAATACCGCCGTGATAAATATAGTAGAGGAAGCCACCGACCTCTGAAAAACCAGCACCAGGAATGTTGGTAAGTATTGCGCCAAAGCCCATAGGTAATAACAATAATGGTTCAAATTTACGGGCAATCGCAAGGTATAATAACAAACACCCCACAATCATCATGATCACTTGACCTTGCTCAAAGTTAGCTAAGCCTGTTGATAACCAAAGTTTATTTAATGAATCCATGTGGGCTACCCTAAACTTAATAAAGCTTGACCAACACTAACCGAATCACCTTCTTTAATATGTATTGCGGTGATTACGCCTGAGTTTACGGCACGAATTTCTGTTTCCATTTTCATCGCTTCCATGATGATAACAACTTCGTTTGCTTCAACTTCGTCACCTTCATTGACCAAGACTTTAAATATATTGCCAGCAAGTGGAGCATTTAGCGCTTCTGCGGCAGAAACCGATGCAGACTGCTTCATAGCTTCGTCACCAGCGGGGAGAGTTATTTGGCTAATGTCGCCACCTGGAGCCACAATAACGTCAAACACTTTACCGTCAACGCTTACTGCATAGCTTTCTGGTGCTGTTGAACTTTGTGCTGGAGCAGATGCTTCAGGCGATTTTTCAACACTTGGTTTTGGTTCAAATGCATCAGGGTTATTTCTATTTTCTAAAAATTTCAAACCTATTTGCGGAAAGAGTGCGTAAGTTAATACATCATCAATTACTTCGTCTGCCAAGTTAATATTTTTATCTTTAGCAAGCGTTTTAAGTTCAGCCGTTAAACTGTCTATTTCTGGGTTAATCAAATCAGCAGGACGACAAGTAATAGCTTCTGCGCCGTCTAAAACACGAGCTTGTAGCTCTGCATCAACTTTGTCAGCTGTTGCGCCATACTCACCTTTTAGAACGCCCGCTGTTTCTTTAGTGATTGACTTATATCGCTCACCGGTTAGAACATTTAATACCGCTTGTGTACCGACTATTTGTGAAGTTGGTGTTACCAGTGGGATATAACCTAGGTCTTTTCTTACTTTTGGAATTTCAATTAATACTTCATCTAACTTGTCAGCAGCACCTTGCTCTTTTAACTGCATTTCCATATTCGTTAGCATGCCACCAGGTACTTGTGCGAGTAAAATACGTGCATCAATACCTTTTAGGCTGCCTTCAAATTTGGCATATTTTTTCCGTACATCACGAAAATACGCAGCAACTTCCGCAAGTTTTACCATGTCTAAGCCAGTATCGCGTTTAGTACCTTCTACAATCGCAACAATCGTTTCCGTTGGTGAATGACCGTAAGTCATGCTCATTGATGAAATCGCGGTATCAATAACATCGATATCGCCATCAATCGCTTTCATGTGAGTAGCGATACTTAAACCTGTTGTTGCATGGCAATGCAAAGCAATTGGAAGTGAAACGGTTTCTTTTAAACGTCCAATTAATTCCTCAGCGTCATAGGGTTTTAATAAACCCGACATATCTTTGATACACAAAGAGTGTGCGCCCATATCTTCAATTTGCTTAGCCATTGTCAGCCAGCCTTCAAGGGTATGAACAGGGCTTTCGGTATAACTTAATGTACCTTGTGCATGAGCGCCAATTTTTACCGCCGATTTAATTGCTGTTTGTAAGTTACGAACATCGTTCATTGCATCAAAAATACGAAACACGTCAATACCGTTAACATGAGCACGTTCAACAAATTTTTCTACTACATCATCAGCATAATGACGGTAACCAAGAATATTTTGACCACGAAATAACATTTGTTGTTTCGTGTTCGGCATCGCTTTTTTTAATGCGCGTAAACGTTCCCAAGGATCTTCACCTAAATAGCGAATACAAGAATCAAACGTTGCACCACCCCAAGACTCAATTGACCAATAACCAATTTCATCCAGTTTTGACGCTATGGGTAACATATCCTCAAGACGTAAACGAGTGGCGAGTAATGATTGATGACCATCTCTTAAGACAACTTCAGTAATACCTAGTGGCTTTGTCATGAGTTTATTCCTATTTAGTTTTGTTGATGCTTAAATTTTGATTATGTTGTTTACGATACTGCGTTACAGCAGATGTAATTGCCGCCACCATTTGCGGTGAAATACCATCAATTTTTTGTGTGGTTTTCTGCTTTGATCTTGCAGGCTTTGTTTGAATAACTTTATCTGGAAATTTAACCGCTAATCGGGTTAAAACAACATTAATAAAAATAATCATCAGGCCTAAAAAGGTAAAAACGAAGATCATGCCAGCCAGCATTAACGTTCCCGCTTCTACAAATAATTGGTTTAAGTGTTCCATGAACAATCTCATTCAAACAAAAAGAGTAATTAGAATAATCACTCCAATACCTATAAAGCAAACTAATTTTTGTTGTTTCAGAAAAATAATTTAGTGTCAATATCGATTAGAGTAAATATTCAGTATTTTTTCATCTATGTCACTGCAATATTGTATATTTACTATATTGTATACAATATTATTTTGTTATAACACTGAGACATAGAGCGGTTATGTTAAATATTATACAATATACACATAAGTTATATTTATTCTTATTATGTGAATAAACATATAATGGTTATTCACTTTATGAAAATAATTTATTTGATACAAAGGAGTTTAGCTAATTTAAATTTTATTCACTAAAGATTAAATAACACTTTTTGAGCGTAATTTATTTGCCAGTACCGTTGCTTGTTTACAAACTAACGCATAAATAGAAAGTTGTGGATTAGTACCAATTGAAGTGGGAAATACTGAGCCGTCAAATACCCATAAATTGTCTAAGTAATGATATTTGCAGTCGCTATCAACTAAACATACCGTTTTATTTTCTCCCATTGCGAGTCCTCCCATAACATGAGCACTACCCACTAAGTTATTGCTAATTTGATGCTCAAGGTCTTTAAAGCCTGCTTTAAACGCTTCATAACTATTAAACCATTGCCCATGCTGATGTGCTGGTCGAACTTTTTTTGCACCTGCAGCAAACTGTACCTTAGCCATAGACAGGTAAGCCCGCTTTATGCCATCGAATAAATAATCATTCATCGGATAATCAATAATCGGGCTACCGTCATCTGAAAGCGTTATACTCGCACCTTCGCTTTCATCATCAAAACCATCACGTAATAATGCTAGCATGGCATGGGTATTATTAAGCTTAGCAATATCAGCAACTTGTTGATCTCCGTGGCCCATCAACATAATGGATGTCATAGCAGGATGCAGCGGTGGAACTTCTAACTTATAACTCAAGGGCCCTTTAGCGCCATTTTCCCACTGGAAATGATCGCTATAAATCGATTGTGGTGCGCCATAAAACGGTGATATCTCATGATCAAATTGCGCAAAAGAAAAAACCGTTGGATGTAAGAAAGTACGTTTACCAATTCGATCATTTGGATCCGGTGCTTTTGATCGTAACATTAAGGCTGGCCCGTTAATGCCTCCGCATGCCAAAATAACATATGGCGCAGTCGCGACAATTTTTTTGCTTGTCTTTTGCTTGCTATTATCAAGCGCAAAACATTCGACACCAGTGACCTTGTTGTTTTTTATCAATAAACGTTCTACTCGCGCTTGATAGAGTAAAGTAGCGCCATGCTCAAGCGCCTCTGGAATTGTTGTCACCAACATCGACTGTTTAGCATTCGTTGGGCAGCCCATACCGCAATAGCCTAAATTCCAACAGCCCTTCACATTTCGTGGGATAACTTTCCATGGAATATTAAGTTTGTCACAGCCATCTTTTAAAACGGTATTATTTTCATTCGCCCCACCTTGCCAAGGTAAGATGTGTAAGCGTTTTTCCATTTTTTCAAACCAGGGCAGCATATCTTCTTTACTACAGCCTTTAACCTGAAATGTTTTCTGCCAATAATCAAGCGTTAGCGACGGCGTACGAAAGCTAGAAGTCCAATTTACTACAGTAGTACCACCGACACAGCGCCCTTGCAAAATACCAATGCCACCATCTTTTGTTACCCGCCCGGCACCTTCTTGGTATAAGTCAGCATACGCTTGGCTTTCATCCATTTTAAAGTCTCGTGTCGACTTTAAAGGTCCTTCTTCAATCATCAGTACTTTTAGCCCTGCTTGTGCAAATATTTCTGCACTTGTGCCGCCTCCGGCCCCTGTTCCAATAATGATCACATCTGCACTGAGTGTATCTTCAGTTAACTGGTTAGCATTAAGAGTACGCTTAGTGATAGCTTTGTTAGGAGAATACGGATCGCTAATACCACGAATTTCAGAGACTATTTTCACGTTTTATTCCTGCGGTGGATATATTTTAGGAGGACCTGGGTAACCAGCTTGTGAATAATTTTCTGCCATCGCATACCAACTCATCGTAAGCAGCTTGCCTAAAGCGGCATATCCCGTACGTTTCAATGCAAACATGCTGGTCTTCCAACCCTGTAAAAAGTCTTCGATTTGGTTACTTGGTGCTGTTGACCAATCATTAATCGGCGCCCCCGCGAGATAACGTAAAGTTGACGAGGTTAATAAATCAAAGAGTTGTCGTAATTGCTTACGTGAATGCTCGCTTAATGAGATTATTTGCTTGTCGATAGCAAATAACAACCTCTGGTCAGCCTTTTGACCTAAGATGCCAGGATAGTTAGCTTTTAGTAGTACTGGGGCAAGGGCTAATAGAAACTCTGCATCGGATGGGCGAAGAAAATTAAATTTAGGCAAAGGGTTATTATTTGGCTGCGCTAGCACTAATGTCGACAAGCTACTGCCGATCAATAGAGCAGCACTACCGAGTAAACTGACCTTAAAAAAGTCTCTTCGACTGGTATCCAAAAAAATCACCATTAATTATTAAGGCAGTACAACTGGTATTACCTGTAAACTGTTTACAAAAAGGTAAAGGATAATAGCAGTAATGTCTAGCTTTTAGGGTAAAGGATGACTTTCTTCTATTGACTGCTTTAGAGTTCGAGGAGAAAGATCCTGAAATAAATTGAGCATGACATACTCTCTTCAGGGGAGCCGTTAACTGTAAATGATCTTACATCTTATTTCAGTAAACAAAAACAATTCGACAGTTGGTTTATTTTAGCTTTTCAGCAAATGTGGTGGGCGCGGCAGGAGTCGAACCTGCGACCGGAGGGGATTCAGTTTCGTAGCCACTTTTTATTAGCTAGATCTATCCAGACTCATGCATTCCAACCCCATGCATTTCATACTCATGCATTCCAAGATTAAATTAAAATAGCTAACTTTATTTTAGGCGAAAAAAAACCAACTCGAAAGTTGGTTTATTTCAGCTTTTCAACAAATGT
>JABSOY010000010.1 GCA_013215385.1 Colwellia sp. | reverse complement strand
TTCAATGTTAAGAGATGGTGTATTATGGGAAGCACCAAAAGTTTTAAATTAACTATTGACGCCATAGTCTCTTATTAGACGAGCAAAAATCTGTTTTCTTCAGGTCATTAACGGTCTAATTTATTTATAATAGAAATGAAATTACCTTTATATTTCTTCTATATCAAGTATTTATTTTTTTCCTTTAATACATTTTTGTGAAAACGTGTTTTTATCTCGTTTTCTCTAGTGAAAGTGTGCAAAGAATAGCTTATTTTAATTAACCGAAATAAGTATTACAAAATTTATGGTAAATAATTTGCAGCTAATGTCTATAATGCGTACGAAGTGATCATTATCATTGCAGGCTGAACCTCAGAGGTTATGATTGAAAAACACAGAAATAAATAAACTCTAGTTGGTTTTTAACCATTATTGTAAATGACTTAAATTTGAGACCAGTCTCAAAAATTATGCATAGTCGCGCTTGCCTATAAATATTAACTTAGTCATTCAGTTATGAAGGTTCAAAAAAATAACATAATAAAATTTTAAGCAACTACTTAATATCAACTAGTGTTAATTTGTCAAAGACATCAGCGGTAATATAGCCAAGATTTTTGTCACCGTTAATAGGTGATATTTCAGTAGAACCTATAAAAGCTTCACGCTCTAAACTACCGTCGTTGTCACAATACGCCAGCATAAAGCCTAACGTTTTACCTTTTGACAATTTAACGGGGCTTACCGCACGTTTATCCTTTTTTTCATTGAACTGGTCATCAAATACTTTTATCGCCAATTCCCAAACAACTTTATTTGGAGATAGGGTTGATCGTTTCCATACACTTTTAATATGGTCGTTTAATAAAACAAAATTAACACTACCATCTTTATTATTTTTACCTATATCAACAACTTGATTATCTAAAGCTACGTGATAAGCAAAGGCATTATAATTATATTGATGGTTTCCGCCTGAATTGTCTTCATCAATAAATACTTCCAGACAATCATCATCCCAATAAAAACTTAACGGATCGGCATGTTGGTCAAATAAAATATCATCAGTGATCTCGGCTTGTAAATACAAATAGTTTGCATCCCAAAGCAGCTTAAAGCGACCAGAAAAATCATCAGCTTTTGGTAATACCCCTAAAATAAGTTTATCTATCGGATACCAAATACTTTGAGACCAGGCATCATCAACTACGCCATCAATGATAATTTGTTCATGCGTTTTATTGGCTTCAAGTGCCATGCTGCTTTGGCAAAAAATAACGCTAATAATGAGCATAATGTTTAATTTTAGTTTCATAAAATACTTTCTTTTCAGTGTTATTGAGCTCATTTAAATATTGTGATGAACATCTATCACTTGTAAACATTGAGTAAGCATCTCTGCTATTTTATTGTCTATATCAAGTCTAAAAGTGTCCCCCTCATTCTCAACAGGTGGCTCCATCTTTTTTAGTTGCCCTGATAAAAAATCCGCTGAGACGAAATGGTTCTTCCGCTTACTTAATCGTTGTTTAATCACTTCAGGGTCGCCATCAAGCCAAATAAATAGGGTGTTAAACTTCAGTTTTCTTAACGACTTTCGATGTTTATATTTCAGCCCAGAAAACGCTAAAACAATATTTTTATCGACACTATTATTTAAATGGTGGCAGATTAGTTCAAACCAACATTGTCTTACTTCATCGCTTAACGCGATATTAGCCGCCATACTTTTCTTAGACGTATCACTATGAAAATCATCAGCTTCAACAAAATTGAAATCCAACGCAGTAGATAACTTACTTGCCAGGTGAGATTTACCACTGCCGCTGACGCCCATAACGACGATTAATGATGTTCGATTGTTGATATGTTTTTCTATATTCATTTAGGCACGGTAATTTTTAATTGATAAGTATGTTTAGGCTGAATATTAGTAATAATATTTCCTGATAATATTTCGCCATCTAGCACTAATTTAATGCGTTTAACCGCAGACTTTTCGATTGAAAAATTAAAAGTAGCTCCCTGAATACTTCGCGTTCCGGTCAATGAATCAAAACAATCAGGCAACTGGGGAGCAACAGTTAACTCGCCGTGGCTACCTTTCAAACCACACAATTCTTCTACTAAACAACGATATAACCAAGCAATAGTGCCGGTATTAAATAGCTGGCTTGAACGACCCGCTTGGTCAGGGTTCTGATAATAAGCACCACGATAATAATTGGGTACAAATACGGGTAACTGTCCTTGGGCCAGTGCAAGTTTGATATTTGGGATCATCCGGTAAAGTATATCAAACGCTTTTTGAGACTCACCCTGTTGAAATAAGGCATAGGCATAAAAGACTGCAGCATGATTATATACCGAGCCGTTTTCAGAAACGCCCGGATATTTTTGGGTTATTCGGCCGATATTTTCATCCATTTTAGTGTAACTAGGTGCTAGCATCATCACACCAAATGGCGTTAATAGTTGTTTTTCGACTTCATTGATAATACTAAACTTCTGCTCAGAATTAGCCGAGCCACTTAGTAAAGCCCACGACTGAGGATTCAGATAAATACGGCCTTCTTCATCGGTACTAACACCAAAAACTTTACCTTCGTCGGTAATACCGCGTGCAAACCAATCATCATCCCACAGGTGTTTATTAATGGCTTTGTTCAAACTTTTTGCAGCAAAGCGATAATCTTCCAAACGATTTTTATCTAATGTTGAGAGATAATGTTGAGATATATCATTCCAGCAATTTAAGGCATAAGCCGTTGCCATTGAAAGCCATGTAGAAACGCCTTTTCCTTTGTGGCCAACCATATTCATTGGATCACACCAATCACCTTGATTAATGTAGCTAAGTCCTCTTTCATCGGTTTTTTCAAGTAACCAATCAAGTGCTAGTTCGATGTGCTGATGTACCGTTAACAGTTCATCAGAGTCCGCAAAAGCTACCCGTTCTTTTAAAATAGAACCGTCATCGGTTTCATTCAAATAAACCACTAAACAAATAGGTAACCAGACACAGTGATCCGTATGTGGTATTTCATTAATATATTTTAACGATGCATCCGGGTGTATCAATATGCCATCAGGCATAGCGCCGCTTCTCAATTGCTGCTTTAGTGCGATGAGAAAAGATTGGCGTGCGATATCAGGTTTGAGATAACTCATGCCCATGTTGTCTTGTAGAAAATTTCGCGTTTGTGGGTCTGTTGTTAAGCGATTAACATCGCCATGATAGAACATCTGCCTAGGTAGCCAATGATTAACAAAGTCATCAAAACTTTCATCATTAGATTTAATCGTTAAACAACCAGAAGCCTGCGTTAAGTAATGTTTATATTTTTCTCTTTCAGACGTTAAGCCCATTTTATCATCAAGGTACTTTTGCTTGATGTCTAATATTTCATGCTCATCTTTTGCCGCACCAAAACAGAAATTAATGCGTTTTTTTTCCTGACTACTCAAAGACAGCTGATATTGTAAAACAGCTACCGGTACTTCATAACAAGATGATTGACAACTTAACTTAGCGCGATTAATTTCATCAGGATTTTGTAGTCCTCCCTGCCCTTCAAACTTGCTTTGATTTGCCGACCATGAACTGGGTAAACAATCTGATATTAGAAAGGTATGATCTTTAAAGTTTTGATTCTTGTAGTAGTCTTCAACTTTTTGATAAGGGGTGACAGCTTTAGCAACAATGGCATTGAGCTCGACATTATAGGTAGCTGATTGATTCAACCATGACATATAACCAATAGTAAAATAGGGATAGAAACTAATATTGCGCTTTATTTTACTTTTACTCATATTGGTAATAACAACAGACCAAAGTTCAACTGGCGTATCAACAGCCAGCGACAAAGTAAGTTCGACACAAAGGTTTAATGCTTCAACATGCCACTTAATGTCATGGTTACCTAGCGAAAATGAAAAGCTTGCAAGGGAAGCTCGCACAGGTTCATAGGGGGCAGAGAATATTTCCCCGGTATCTTCATCTTTGAGATAAAAAAAACGTCCAGGATGATCACGATAATAATGATGTTCAGGTTGCATAAAAGTTTTTGCTTCAATACAGGGAGCGTATGAATATTTTGCTGGCTCTGGCTGTAAAAATTGAGCAATAGCATATCCTTGACAATTCATTTGAATCATCATTTTTTTATTCCATAAAAAACCAGCCGCTTTTGGTAATGATGTTGGACAATTCAATGTCACTCTAGAATCAGTACTTCCTGAATTATCTACTGTGTATAAAGGAAGTTTAGACATTTTTCGTCTCCAAATAATCCTTGTCTGTCGTTAAAGGATTATTAAGATAACTCTGTATGTCGACGAGCTTTTTGTCTGTTAACGGGTAAAGCCAGATGACCCCAACAGATATAAAAGCAAAAATGGCCGGGATAAGTGTCATCAGTAAAACGATGCCGTGTTGAGAAGCGCCATTTTGAACTTGATTAGCAACATAACCTAATGAAGCCAAAACCCATCCCATCATAGCGCCTGCTAATGCCCCTCCCAATTTTTGGGCAAATGCAGCGGCAGAAAATATCATCGCGGTTGCACGGCGACCGGTTTTCCACAGAGAATAGTCAACCGTATCTGCATACATCGAATAAACTAAGGGTGATTTTGGCCCCAGTGCCAAACCAATGGCAATTTGCAAACAATACATAGTCGTAATGTTTTCTTTGGGCACAAGATAGAAGCCCATCGATAATATGCTGACGATAACCATCAAAATAATCAGCAGTTGGCGTTTATCAATATATTTAGTTAATAATGGTGTTAACGCAGCCCCAAATGCTAACGACAACATATAGGCCATTGAAAAACTGCCAATAAGGTCAGCTCTCCCCACATAATATTTAAAATAGAATGTACCCGAACTGCCCCGTAAGGTAATCGTCATCATGATTATTAACGCTAAAACAAAAAGTACAATCCAAGGTTTATTTTGAGTTAAATCTTTTAGATCTTGTTTGACTGGCGTTTGCTGATTTTTTGGCGGTGCTAACCTTTCTTTCGTCGTCAGAAAACTAATCACAAAGAGTATCGCGGCTATACCACCATACAATGCCATAGTCATTTGCCAGCCTCTCACCTCGTTATCGCCACCAAAAAAACTGACTAATTCCGGGGTGAAGTATGCAACTAAACTCCCCCCGGTAAATGCGCCAATAAATCTAAAGCTGGTTAATGTAGTGCGTTGCTGAGAGTCTCCGGTAATCACCCCAAGTAATGCGCCGTATGGCACATTAATAAATGTGTAGGCGAGCATCATAAAAATATAAGTCCCGTACGCCCAAATAAGCTTACCGTTATCGTCAAAATCAGGAACCGTGAACGTTAAAACACCTGCTGCAACAAGAGGAATAATCCCCCAAAGCAAGTAAGGTCTAAATTTACCAAATCTGGTGTTTGTTCTATCTGCTAATGCGCCCATAAAGGGATCTGAAATAGCATCGATTAAACGAGTTACCAACATCATTGTGCCAACAGCTGCTGCTGATAGTCCAAAGACATCGGTATAAAAAATAAAAAGAAATACATCAAAAACACGCCAATAAAAGTTACTGGCGACATCTCCACAGGCGTAACCTATTTTTTCTTTTAGCTTTAAAGTCATATTTTCTTTGTCCATGATTTTCTTCACCTGTTACTTATTTCCAATACAATCATTTCTCAGTAATCGCTTCGCTGAATTACTTAGCACAAAGTTAACGAAAATCGAGGCCAAGCCAGTAAGCGCTTACATTTTCCTTTTGCTGTTTCTGCTATCCTTTATATGAATAGCAAATAAAACCAACAAATGAAAGCGCTTTCATTGATTTTTTACTTAACACTCTTTTAGGGAAAATAAAGACTAATTAATCGACGAATATTAATGTATCGCTACAGATTTTATTAGATAAGTTATAATATTAAAAAAGTTCACTTTTTTATACGGATAATAATAACAGTTAAATATCAATTGGTTACATTGGTATTTATGAGTTTAACTTGTGGTTACAAGATTTAATTTCGCTAAAATCGAAAAAATAGTTTGATCTTAATATAATTTTGATTTAGTTTTGATGTAAGCGCTTTCATTGGTTTGTTGGTTTTCCCTTACACACGGTGATTTAATAAATTGGTGAAAGCGCTTACTAAAATATATAATTATAAAATGTGTCAATTGGGTGGGATAAAAAATGATTACGAATAAATTCACTAAATCTAAAGTAGCGACCAGCTTGTCGTTTATATTGGGGGCTACCGCATTACCCGCAATATCAGCTGAAGAAGTAAATAATCAAGCAACTGAACAAGAAATTGAAGTAATACAAGTAAGTGGTATCAGAGGAAGTAGTAAAGCGAGTATTAATACCAAACGCTTCGCTTCGTCACAAGTTGACGGGATATCGGCGGAAGATATCGGTAAATTACCCGATGTAACTATTACTGACTCCTTACAACGTATTTCAGGTGTGCAAATTGAACGTGTTGCCGGTGAAGGTGGTCCTGTTCAAATTCGTGGTTTAGCTCAAATTGACACAACAATGAACGGTGAGGTTTTCCTCAGTGCAACGACGATTGATTCTTCAGGCGCTGATTTAGGTGATTTACCCGCGCAATTATTCTCAGGTGTCGATGTATATAAATCAGCATCCTCTACCAATGTAGCAGCAGGTATTGCGGGTTCGATTGATTTAAAAACTCGTCGTCCTTTCCAACTTGAGCCTGGCTTTACCTTTTCTGGTGGTGCAGAAGCAACACAAGGTTCAATCAGCAAAAAAACAGACCCGCTGCTAAATGGTTTGATCGGTTATAACGCTGATAAATGGGGAGTCGTTATCTCTGCGGTAACGTCAGAAGTTAATTTAGCAACTGATTATAATGGCCACAATGATACGTCTGAAAATGGCGGTATAGGCTGGACAAGTAATAACTTTGCTTGGGGAGGAACCCCAACAGATGGCTCTACAACACGAAATATTGTCCCTCATGGTTTTACCGCCTTTAACAAAACCGAAGAAAGAAAACGTGATGCTTTACAGTTGTCATTTCAAGCTGAATTAGGTGATGGTTTTGAATTAACGGCTGAGTATTTTTATACCCAACAAGACAGATTTAATGCTCGTCGTGGCTTTAATCATAATATGCGTTGGCAGACTTATAATAATTATGCTTTTGCAACAGGAACGACTGGCGATACCTTTAATGATGCTGACGGCAATGCTTGGCAAGGTGTTAATGCCTTTGAAATGAACCCTTACCGCATGCAAACATTTACTCAAGCTAACGTAAATGAAGAGAATTCTCAGAACTTTAATTTAGAATTGAATTTTGATAATGGTGGTGCTTTAACCGGTCAAGTACGTGCAACAACTGCAAGAGCTACCGCAAAAATGCGTCACGCTTATGCCGAAGGTGATATTTTAAGTATTGATCAAGGGTCGCTTGTTACAGGTCCTGGTTGGTTAACACCAGCTGAATATTGTAATAACGGCGAAGAGATTATCGGCGATCAAGGTGGTTGTAATGGTACTTACTCGCAAGGTATCGAAGATGATTCATTTTTGATCACTCATGATGCTTCTGGAGAATATCCTGTTTTTGGCGGGTTTGACCAAATGGTTGGTGGTGGTAAAGGCCAAATGAGTATAGCTGACTACATGGCAGACCTTGATTCATACCATATTGGCGCGTTCTCCTCAGAAGGAAATACCGATGATAAGAGTGAAATCTCAACGTTCAGTACAAAATGGAACTACGAGTTTGATGACGGCTTTGTTACCAGTGTAGATTTTGGTCTTCGTTTAAGTCAGAGAACGGTTGATCATGACCAGTTCACCTATACTTCAGATTTTGGTGGTGGTTGTGATATTGCACAATGGAAAGCAGTAGATCAACAATACAATGGCGCGCCAGCAATAGAAGCTGTACCTGCAGATGGAGATACAGATGCAATCGCTGCTGCAGCTGCTGGACCGTGTTTTGAAGTAGAAGGTACTGGTGAACATGTCGATGGCGTTTGGACACCTTATACGTTACTAAATCCAACTCGCTTAGATCAATATACAAGTGTTTCATGGCAGACTAATTTTGGTAATGTCGGTGGCATTCCTGGAATGTGGTCAATTGACCCGAGTAATTTCAGAGACCCAAGAGCTTTTCATGAAAAAACCTTTGGTAATGTTGCCCGGACAGAAAATGGTGGTGCTACTTATAATGTCGGTTTAGATGAAATTACTTACTTTGTGCAAGCGAATTTTGAATGGGAAGAGTTAACGGGTAATTTCGGTATGAAAGTTGTTGAGACTGACTTAACCGTAAAACAAAACCTAGTAGGTCCTAATTTACCGCATTCAGGTTTAGGTCCTGATATTGGTGATGTAATAACAGAAAGAAGCTACACCGATTATTTACCATCACTTAACCTTGCTTATTCAGTATCTCAAGATGTAGTACTTCGTGCCGCATGGTCTAAGAACATGCAAGCCTTAAATATGGACCAATGGGGTGCAGGTAAAACAGTAGGTACAGTATTTGATAACGACTGTGGCTGTATGCGTGTTGTTAACGGTACATTAAATGGTAATCCAGAATTAGACCCATGGCGCTCAGAGAATTTTTCATTAACAGCTGAATGGTATACCGGTGACGCTTCGATGGCTTATGTCGCAACTTATGGCATAGACATTGAGAGTTTCACCGAGTCAGATACCATTATGATTGATGAACCTGATTCGGATGGTGTTAGTCGCGGACCTCACCCTTTTACAGCCAATGTACAAGGCAATGGTGGAGATGTTTCTGGTTATGAAATTGGTGCTAAAGTTGCTATAAGTGACTTCTTAGGCACTGACAGCATATTTGCAAACTTCGGTGTTGACGCTAACTATACCTTTAGTGAAAGCTCTCAAGACGCTAAAGATATTCATGGCGATGACTTACCTTTTGTTGGCATGTCAGAAGATACCTACAACTTTGTTTTATGGTATGAAAATGAAACCTTTTCTGCTCGTATGGCTTACAACGCACGTAGCCCGCGTTTAATAACCGCAGGTGGTGGAGCAACAGGTGGTCAATCTCTTTACCAAGATGATTACGCGCAACTTGATGTTAACGTAACCTATAACTTCGATGAAAACATTAGTCTTTATATTAATGGTTCAAACATTACAGAAGAGTATCAACAAACTTATGTTGAGTTTTCAGAACAAAAAGCATTCCAAAATGTTTATGAAGCACGATGGACATTAGGAGCACGAGTAATATTCTAATTTTGTTCAAACAAACTTAGTTTACACTTAAATAACCGCTGTAGATTTATCTACGGCGGATTTTTCATTTAATAAACAATGTGATCATATGAATGCTATTAAAAGAGCAGTAAAAGATATCATTATTGTTGGCGGTGGAACATCTGGCTGGATGACCGCGGCAACGTTAAGCCAACAATTTAAAAACAGCACCGTCAATATCACTCTAATTGAATCATCCGCGATGGGTACGATAGGCGTTGGTGAAGCAACCATCCCGACACTACGTCGTTTCTATACCAAATTAGGCTTTAGTGATATTGAAGTACTCAAAGCAACCAACGCTACCTGTAAGTTAGGTATTAAGTTTAAAGGATGGTCTGGTGATGAAAGCTCTTTTATTCACCCTTTTGGATTATTTGGTCAAGAAGTAAATAGTGTGGCATTTCATCATTATTTTACTAAGTTACGCCAAAGTGGTGATACTAGTCCTTTTGCTGATTACTCCCTAGGGGTAAAATTAGCGCAAAATAATAAATTTGTTCCGCCTAAAATAACACCTAAAAATCAATTAGAAATATTCGATTGGGCTCTACACTTCGATGCGGGTTTATTTGCCCAGCTGATGCGAGATTATTCGATTAGCAATGGTGTAAAACTCGTAGACTGTAAAGTTGAACAAGCCAATTTAAATAAAATAACCGGCGATATTGAGAGCCTTCAATTGGAAAATGGACTTACTCTTTCTGCTGACTTATTCATTGATTGTTCTGGGTTTAGCGCCCTGCTCATCGAAAAAACCTTAAAAACCGGTTATGAAGATTGGAGTCAATATCTAGTTTGTGATACTGCTGTTGCGATACAAAGTGAATTAATTGGCGACCCAGTACCCTACACAATTTCACATGCACAAAAAGCGGGCTGGCAATGGCAAATTCCATTACAAAATCGTATGGGCAACGGCATTGTTTTTAGTCATGAATTCGTCAGTAAAGACGAAGCTATCGATAGTATGTTAAAAAACATAGCAGGGAAGCTCCTTAATGAACCTCGTTCTTTTTCGTTCACGCCCGGACGACGAAAAAAATCATGGAACAAAAATTGTATCGCCGTTGGTTTAGCCTCTGGTTTTTTAGAGCCACTAGAAAGCACGAGTATTGCATTAGTTGAAACTGCCATTGAGAAAATATCATCCTTTTTGGCTGAAGCTGAATTCTCTCAAGAAGACGCCGATAAGTTCAACTATGCAATGGCGCAAGAATATGAACGTGTCCGTGATTTTATTATTCTTCATTATAAATTAAATGGCAGAACTGACTCTCCCATGTGGCAACATTGTCGCGATTTGGCCATACCGCAAACATTAACCGATAAAATAGCCGCTTTTAAATCCAAGGGAGATATTATTCGCTACCCCTGGGAAATTTTCGGTAAAGACAGTTGGTTAGCTATTTTTGATGGTCTCGATTTCAAAGCTGATGCTTACGATAAATCTATTGATAAGTTTTCTATTGAATTATTATCAAATGAACTAAAAAAAATGCGTAATGGTATTAAGACTAATGCAGAAAACACCCAAACTCATAGTGACTTTTTGAAACAGTATTGTGGTTTTAAGGAATAAAAATGAACACTACCGAAAATCCCATTGAAAAAATAGTTATTCTTGGCGGAGGCACTGCCGGTTGGTTAGCAGCGGCAACCCTAGCTAATATTTTTAAAAATACGCCATTGAAAATAGAAGTTATAGAGTCTGATGAGATTGGTATTGTTGGTGTCGGTGAGGCAACGTTTCCAACAATAATATCTATTATTGAAAGCTTAGGCATCGACCTTATTGACTTCATCAAAGAAACACAAGCGAGCTTTAAATTAGGCATTAAGTTTGAAGACTGGGGCACAGTGGGAGAATCTTACTTTCACCCCTTTGGTACACTAGGACAAGACATTGATAGCTTTGACTTTTATCAATGTTGGCTTAAGTGCAAAGCTGAAGGTGACAATACACCTTTAATGGCGCACTCAGCAGAGTCTACTTTAGCAGAACAAGGTAAGTTTTTTTTACCTCATAAAGCGAAAAACACTCCTCTTTCTCGCGCCTTTTATGCCTTGCATTTAGATTCATCTTTGGCAGGAAAATATTTACGTAAATTTGCAGAAAATATTGGCGTTAAAAGAACAGAAGGGCTGGTAGAGCAGGTAAATTTACATGCCAATGGTAATATCGCGAACTTAGTTTTAAAGAGTGGTCAGCAAATAGGCGCAGACTTTTTTATTGATTGCTCGGGTTTTCATGGCCTATTAATAGAAAAAACGCTTAAAGCTGGATATGAGTCATGGGCACATTACCTACCTTGTAACAAAGCGGTTACGGTTCAAACAAAAAGTGTCGGCACTACCCCGCCGTTTACGACCTCGACAGCCAAAGAAGCGGGTTGGATGTGGCATATTCCACTGCAGCATCGCACGGGTAATGGTTATGTTTATTGCGATAAATACATTACTGACGAACAAGCAAAGCAAACATTACTAACGTCGGTAAAAGGCGAAGTACTCACCCAGCCTAGAACAATTCCATTTACTACCGGTATGCGCAAGAATTCTTGGCTAAAAAACTGCCTGTCTTTAGGGCTTGCCCAAGGTTTTATCGAACCGCTTGAATCAACAGCCATTCACTTAGTCTCAAACTCTATTGCTCATTTTATTAAGCTGTTCCCAAACAAAAGCTGCAACCCAGCACTAATCAATCAATTTAACGAAAATGTTAGAATCGATTACGAAGAGATCAGAGACTTTTTAGTGCTGCATTACAGCAAAACATCACGCACTGATAGCGAGTTTTGGCGATGGTGTAAAAGTATGGAGCTTCCTGAGACACTTGAACAAAAATTGCAACTATTTAAAGCATCAGGTGCCCTTAATATTAAAGATGGCGAATTATTTCGCTCGACAAGTTGGTATGCAGTGCTTGATGGCTTAGGGGTGAAGCCGGACAACTACAACCCGATGTTGAATATATGGGACAGTGAAAATCTTAAGGCTATTTTGACTCAAGGAAGTCAGGGATTGAAGGATATTGCCAAGCAACAACCTTCTCATGATCAATTTATAAATGAATTCTGCAAAGCAAAAGAAATATAACTGCATCATTTAAAATGATGTCCATTTCCCTGCCATCAATTTCCAGTGCGTTAACTAAATATCTCGCTCTGCACGGCAATGCTTATCAAGAAACTGTTGATGAGTCATTGCTTGTTGCGCCGCACTATTCATCGACGCTTTCATTTGCGCTAAATTTTTTTCAACAAGCTCTAATGGGATATTTTTCGCTCTAACATCAAATCGTTGTGGGTTTACATCGAAGCCGGTAAACATACTTAACCAACTTGCCTCTTCAAACGATTCATTGTCGTACATTACGATTTGGCCTTGGCTTTTATAAACTGCAATTTTATGGGTTAACGCATCGCTTATTGGCATGGTCTGACAATAACGCCAAAATTCAGTGTCATCTCGCTTGGTTAATTTATAGTGCAGCGCTAAAAAGTCGACGGCTCTGTCTAGCTCAACATTATGTAACCTATTGACCTCTGCCGTATCATGTACGTTAAACGATTTATCAGGAAAAAAGGTATAGAGCTTGGCTAAACCTGATTGGATCAAAGATATCCCTAAAGACTCAAGTGGTTCAATAAATCCCGCGGCTAAGCCTAAAGCGAAACAGTTTTTGTGCCAAATAACTTTGCGCTTAGCCAAAGGTAAATCGAAATGCCGCACATTATTGATTGTTTTGCCATCAACCGTTGCCAGCATCTCATCTTCTGCATCTTGGTCATTAAGAAACTGACTACTATAAATATAACCATTTCCCATGCGGTGCTGCAAAGGAATACACCATTGCCATCCGGCATTATTAGCAATCGCACGTGTATAAGGTGTCGGGTCTGCTACCAGTTCAGTTTGAACGGCAATGGCTTTATCACAGGGTAACGATTTACTTAAATCATCAAGCCCTACTTTCATTGCCCCATCAATTAACAGCGCTTTAAAACCCGAGCAATCAATAAATAAGTCACCTTCAATTTTTCGTCCATCGGCTAATTGCACCGACTCAATAAAACCAGACATTTGATTTAATTGCACATCACAAACATTGGCAGAAATATGCTCGATACCTCTTTTAACCGAAAACTTTTGCAAGAATTCAGCATAAAGTACCGCGTCAAAATGATAAGCATACGAATAATCAGCCAAGGGTGATTGAGGATCTGAATTTGCTTGGGCAAATTTTCCTTGCCGAGCCAAGGCACAAGCAAAACTATAGTCTTGTAAGTTATGCTTATTTCCAGCTAACTTTGCACGGTTAACATAATGATGGAAATCGACATTATCTATTTTAAGACCGTAATCAGCAAAAGGGTGGAAAAAATTCTCGCCTTTTTTATGCCAATTTTCAAATTCAATGCCCAACTTGAATGTCGCTTGAGTCGCTTTAATCAATTCAACTTCATCTATGCCTAAGTCTTTATTAAAACCAACAATATTAGGAATAGTTGCTTCCCCCACCCCGACAGTAGCAATATCAGGTGACTCGATTAAGGTCACTGTTATTGCTTTGTCTTTAATAAATTGAGAGAGGCTTGCTGCAGCCATCCAACCTGTGGTGCCACCACCAACAATAACGATTTTATTTATGGATTCAGACATAGTTAATCTCTCACATTGATTAGCTTATCGGATAAGACTCGTTTAGTGGGTTTGCTGCCGAACACCCCATAATAAGCAATAAACACGTAACATAAGGCAGGAAAAACAAAGGAATTCTGTACACCAACAGAGTCAGCCGCCACGCCTTGAATTAAAGGAAGTATTGCTCCACCGACAATGGCTAAACACAAAATACCAGAAGCCTGGCTAGTATGCTTCCCCAAACCATTAATAGCTAAACTAAATATGGTTGGAAACATAATAGAATTACAAAGGCCGACCAATAAAATTGCCGACATTGCTAACGTGCCGCTGGTAAATACAGCAATGAAAATAAAAGTAATCGCAAGAAACGCATTAAAGGCCAAGACTTTACCTGCTGCTATTTTTTGCATCACAAACGCACCAACAAAACGACCAACCATGGCTCCTCCCCAATAGTAAGCAATGTACTGAGCCGCGTCAGATTCTTCTAAACCAGCAATATTTGGATCATTGAAAAAACTGACCAAAAAACTGCCTATCGAAACTTCCGCTCCTACATAAACAAAAATACCGATAGCCCCTAAAACAAGATGGTTATATTGCCATGCACTGCCTGATTCTTGCACACTCACTTCTGCTTCGACACTATTATCTGTGTCAAACTTTGGTAGCTTTAGTGTTGAAAAAATAGCCGCCAGTATTAACAAGGTACCTGCTAATAAGACATATGGCATTTGTACAGATTCAGCACTCACTTCACTAGTCATCGCATCAGCAGCACTATTTAAGATAAGAAATGCCCCAAAAAAAGGGGCTATTGTCGTTCCTAAAGAATTAAAAGCTTGGGTCATCGTTAATCTTGAAGATGCTGTTTTGGCATCACCAAGCAAACTTACATAAGGGTTAGCAGACACTTGTAATATGGTGATACCACTCGCCAGAATAAAAAGTGCAAGAAGAAATATTGGATAGCTATGCTGTGAGGCCGCGGGATAAAAAGTGAAACACCCGATAGCGGCGATAACTAAACCTAAAACGATACCCCTTTGATAACCTATCGATTTAATAATTTTTCCAGCAGGAATGGAGACAATAAAATATGCTCCAAAAAAGCAAAACTGTACCAGCATGGCTTGAGTGTAGGATAAGTTAAAAACACTTTTTAAATGGGGGATTAAAATATCATTTAAACAAGTGATAAAGCCCCACATAAAAAACAATGAAGTTAAAGATAACAGCGCAAAACGGTAGTTCTCTCGTCCGTTGTCACATTCTTGAAGTACTGGTGTAGTAAGCGGTAAATCAGCCATAATATTGCTCCCGACAAAGTCATTGCCATTTAATAGATATAGTTAATTATTATATTAATCAAAGGTAATTTGTCTTCTTAATAATGTTTATTAAATAAAAAACACCAACAAGAGATAAATAGCTATTGACCTTTTTAGTAGAACACATTAACCTAAATGTAAGCGCTTTCACAGTATTTTTTACTCACTTAGCGCATTTTTTTAATATCAGTTTGTAAGCGCTTTCAACGTGATTATCCGAAAGTATAAAGTACAACTTTCCAGTAAGGATTGAGAAAACAATGAATAAAATTTCATTACCGTTAAATTCAAAAATGCTCAAAAAAGAATTCACTTATGGAGTAGCAACAGCATCATTCCAAATTGAGGGTGCTGCTGAGAAAAGATTACCCTGCATATGGGATACTTTTTGTGCAAAAGAAAATACTGTAGTCGACGGTTCAAATGGCGATATTGCCTGTGATCACTATAACCTCTGGCAGGATGATATTGAGTTGATCGATTCATTAGGTGTTGATGCTTATAGGTTATCTATTTCGTGGCCAAGAGTGATAACAGAGTCAGGAGAGCTTAATAAATCTGGCGTTGATTTTTATCTCGGTATTTTAAATGAGCTGAAGAAAAGAAATATCAAAACCTTTGTTACCCTTTATCATTGGGATTTACCTCAGCACCTTGAAGATGATGGCGGCTGGCTCAATAGAGAAACCGCTTATAAATTCCAACAATATGTCGATTTAATTACCAAAGCCTTTACCGGTCTTGTTCATTCATATGCCACGCTTAACGAGCCTTTTTGCAGTGCATATTTGGGCTATGAGATAGGCGTTCATGCGCCAGGAAAAGTAGGACGAGAAAACGGTAAAAAAGCTGCACATCACTTATTACTTGCGCATGGCCTTGCCATGTCAGTGTTAGCAAAAAACAGCCCTGACTCTCTTAATGGTATTGTCTTAAACTTTACCCCTGCTTATGCTATTGATGATAAAAGTGAAAATATTATCGCGGCGTCTTTTGCAGATGATTACTACAATCAATGGTATATCAAACCTATTTTCGACGGTAAATACCCTGAAATAATGCAGCAACTCCCTGAAAACTGTCACCCGGACATTCATCCAGAGGATATGAAAATAATTTCTCATCCTGTCGATTTTTTAGGGGTTAATTTTTATACTCGCGCGGTATACCAAGCCTCTGATGCTGATTATTTTGAAGAGTTACCCGCGACAGGAAAGCTAACCGATATTGGTTGGGAAGTTTACCCACAAGCTTTTAGCGAGTTATTAGTAACATTAAATGAGCGCTACGATTTACCGCCTGTGTATATCACTGAGAATGGTGCTGCTATTGATGATAAAATTGTTAATAATGAAGTTATTGACCAAGATAGAATTGATTACTACCAACAACATTTATTAGCGGTTAACAAAGCGATTGAAAGTGGCGTTGACATTCAAGGGTATTTCGCTTGGAGTTTAATGGATAATTTTGAATGGGCAGAAGGCTATTTAAAAAGATTCGGTATTGTTTACGTAGATTATCAGAGCCAAATAAGAACGATTAAAAAAAGCGGTCTCGCGTACAAAACATTAATAAGTAATCGATAATTCAAAAGTAATAATAGGAAACACTATGAATAAACTGCCATATTATGAAAAAGTAGGTTACGCCATGGGGGATGCAGCTGCCAATTTAGTTTGGCGTGGTGCTTTAGCATATTTGGCTGTTTTTTATACTGATACTTTCGGCTTAACGGCTGCCGCTGCTGCCATGCTCTTTTTAGTGGTACGTTTAACTGACGGTGTCACCGATATTATCATGGGCATGATTGCTGATAGAACGAATACGCCTTGGGGTAAATTTCGCCCTTGGATTTTATGGTCGACGCCCTTTTTAGCTTTATTTATGGTGCTTTGTTTTACTACTCCAGACTTAAGTTATAGCAACAAGCTCATCTATGCCTACGCTACTTATATTGGCTTAACACTCGCTTACACAGTTAATAACGTTCCCTACTCAGCTTTAATGGGCGTAATGACTGCAAGTAATACCGAGAGAACAAGCTTGTCAGGTTTTCGTTTTGCCGGAGCCTTTGCTGGGGGATTAGTGGTAATGGGTTTTTTACCCGATTTAGTTGCCTACTTCGGCAAAGGTAATGATGCTCAAGGTTATCAGTACACTATGTACTTATTTGCTGCTTTGTTGACGGGATTAATGTTAGTAACCTTTTTCACCACAAAAGAGCGTGTCGCATCTACGGTTGATAAATCTCACAGTTTGAAGGCAGACTTATTTGATTTAACTAAAAACTTACCTTTTATTATTTTACCTCTATTAGCGATAACTTTATTTTTCTATTATCGAAATTTGTACACCGGGCTATTTTTCTTTGCTGTTGCATTCGTTATGTGGAAACTGATCAAACGACTATTAAATAAAGAAACTAATAATATAAGTGGTACTCAACAAGATATGCTCGACTTACTGACCAATAAACCTTGGTTAATATTATTGGGCATCGGCTTTTTAACCATGATGTTCAATGGCATAAAATATGGCGTAATTGCTTATTACTTTAAATACCAAGTTGGTGATGAATTAATGGCAGGTAAATATTTTATCGGCCTACTTTTAGTCTCAATTTTAGGCGCTTTATCTACTGGATATTTATCAAAAAAGCTAGGAAAGCAGAAACTTTTTATCATAGCTTTATTATGTAGTGGTATCTTAACTGCTGGCTTCTATTGGGTGCCCGCAGGAAACATTCAGGCCATATTTGTTTTAGGGTGTTCGGCTGAATTTTTTGCCGCGATGATGCCAACCTTATTCTTCACTATGTTAGGTGATAGCGCTGATTATTCTGAATGGAAAAATGGTCGTAGAGCAACAGGGTTAATATACTCAGCAGGCACTTTTGTTCAAAAAACAGGTGGAGGCTTTGCTGGAGCATTAGTCTTAGTAGTCCTTGCGGGTTACGGTTATGACGGCATGGATAAAAGTACTATTGATGGTGCGTTACCGGGTATGCAATTACTGATGAGTTGGATCCCTGCCGCTTTTGCTTTTACCGGTGCTGCTTTAATGCTGTTCTACCCACTTTCTTGTCATAACAGCCAACAAATCAGTGATGACTTAGAGCAAAAACGTACATTAACCACAGAAAACATCAACTAATGCTGGTGACTTAACTAATCAACTAGTTAACGCATTAATCTATGTGGTATTATTTTGTTAATACCACATCCCCCACTTTTTGCTACCAACAGGACGGTCATGGCCACTATTTACGAAGTTTCTAAACTTGCAGGCGTTTCCTTAGCGACTGTTTCTCG
Organism: Colwellia sp.; assembly: GCA_013215385.1. GTDB lineage: Bacteria > Pseudomonadota > Gammaproteobacteria > Enterobacterales > Alteromonadaceae > Colwellia_A. The sequence goes on along the minus strand of JABSOY010000010.1, from coordinate 244,480 downwards.
GGTAATGAACAAAAATGCCAAAGTTAGCGAGAAAACTACAATAAAAGTTGAAGACGCCATGAAAGCGTTAGCATATCGCCCTAACTCAATTGCACAGTCACTTGCTTCAAGTCGCTCTAATAGCGTTGGCGTTTTAGTTTCCGAACTGCATGGCCCATTTTTCGGACAAATGATGGCAGGTATAGAATCAGAATTAAGAGCAGCCGGTAAGCACGTTATTATTACTACCGGGCATAGTGAAGAGGATAAAGAAAAAGATGGCATTGAATTTCTCTTCAGCCGTAATTGTGATGCGTTAATTATCCACGTTGAAGCCGTAAGTGACGAATATTTAATTGAATTATGTAAAGGTAAAGTCCCTATATATTTAATGAGCCGACATGTCGATGACCTTGTCGATAATTGTATTAGTTTAAACAATGAGCTAGGCGGCTACCTTGCGACAAAAGCTTTAATTGACTTAGGTCATAAAGATATCGCCTATATAGCTGGTCCACAATTTAAAGCCGATGCTAGTGCCCGTCTCAACGGTCATAAAAGAGCGCTGGCAGAACAAAACATCCCCTTTTATGAAAGCCTTCTTTATATCGGTGACTTTAAAGAAACCGGTGGCAGTGAAGGTTTAAAACACTTCATCGATAAGAAAGTCTCTTTTTCAGCCATTGTTTGTTCTAATGATGAAATGGCTTCAGGTTCGATGAAATATGCAAGAGAACACGGTTTTAGTTTACCTGATGATTTATCTATAATGGGTTTTGATAATGTCAACTTTGCTAATTATCTTTACCCAAAACTGACAACAATCGATAACCCCGTGCATGAAATGGGACGAATGAGTGCTAAGCTCGTTTTACAAAATGTTTATAAAGTTAAAGACTTAAACATTCAACATATATTTTCGCCGACTTTAATATCAAGAAAATCTATGGCTAAGTTTCAACCTTAAGCGGGTAATAAGGTTTTTTAAGAAAAGCCTCTACGACAAAATACAGGTTTATTACCTTTCTCGAAAGTTCATCAAGGAAAAGCTAGCGGCGATACTCAAAAACATTCCGATTATCGCTAAAAGTAAACGTTTAATGATATAACTTGGGTTTGATTAAATAATTTCAAATCTCTCAGAATAAGTTTACGTGCTTTTTCCATGCTGATGGCTTCAAAGCGTATTTTTCCACCCTGAGCTAACTGGCCTAATTTGGCTGTATCAATGGATATCACCGAACCAATTTTTGGGTAACCACCAATAGTTTGCCGGTCATTCAGCAATACAATGGGCTGGCCATCGTTAGGTATTTGCACCGCCCCATGACAAATACCTTCTGATAAAATACCTTCAATATCACAGGAAATTTTTTGTCCTGCTAAGCGATATCCCATCCGGTCACAACTTTTACCAACCTTATATTCACTTGAAAAAAACAATTTTTTCTGCTGAGGTGAAAAATGATGATGCTGATAACTAGGGATAATACGCAATAGCACTTCATTGCAATATTTAGGTTGGTCTTGCTTTGCTAATTTTATTAATTTAGCTTTTGTTGTAACCGCACAAGCGAGTATATCGTTTACTGCTAATTTAGTGCCCTTTAAACCTCCAATACCTTCACGGCAAACGGTTGCACTGCTACCAAAACTTGGTGTTATGTCAAAGCCACCAGCAACAGCAAAATAACTTCGAACTCCTACGTTAGTATAACCAAGCTCGATTAAATCCCCCGCTTTCACTTCATAGCTGCGCCACAGCTCTTTTACTTGACCATTTATAGTTAACGGCATTTTAGCCCCGGTTACCGCAATAACAGTGTCAACTTGTGCAATGATGGCAAAACCACCAACACTCACTTCAATAGCACTAACATTAAGTTCATTGCTACATAAACGATTTGCCCAGTGAAAAGCTAACTTATCAATTGGACCGCCATTGGTTAAACCCAGATTAAAAGCGCCATAACGCCCTTCATCTTGAATAAGACTTAACACGCCTGCTCGTTTAACAATAAAACCTAAATTTATGGTTGGTTTAACTAAAGTCGAGTTAATCCGGCTATTCATATGTTGTGCCTAAGACACCACCGAGCGCAAAAAATTGCTCTTTACAAATGGCTTTAAATTTTACTCTGTCGCCTACTTGTACCGGCATTGTTGGGATTTTATTAGCAGTAAACATCTCAACAGGACACTGACCAATAATGTTCCAACCACCAGGAGAAGTACTTGGATAAATAGCTGTTTGTCTGTCAGCTATAGCCACAGCGCCTTTAGGGACTTTCATTCGTGGAGTACTTAATCTAGGCATAGCAATGCGCTCATCGACTTCGCCTAAATAAGCAAAGCCAGGAGCAAAACCGATTGCATAAACGCGATATTCTTGCTGTTGGTGTATGGTAATTATTTGCTCAACTGGCAAATTGGCATGTTTAGCAATGACATTTAAATCGGGGCCTGACTCGATTGCATAATAAACAGGTAACTCTATTAATGCCCCTTGAGTATCATGATATATCTGTAAATTTTTTAATAGCATGCGCAATTGATTAGCTACTTGCTGATGATTAACCTTAAGCAAATCAAAAACCACTAACATTGAAGTATATGAGGGGATTAAATCAATAATATCATTGCTCATTGTTTTTCTGATAAGCAACTGTGCTTGCTGCACTTTAGCGGCGACTTCAGCATTAGCTTGTTCGGCAAAATAAATGATCAAGGCATTCTCACCGGCAATTTCGATTCTCAGCTCTGGTGACATTAATCAATAAGCTCCCTAATAGCTTTTATTGCCTGTATACCTTCAATATTATCGCCGTGCACACATAAGCTGTCTGCTTTTAGCGGTAAGCGATTTCCACTAATAGTCTTGACACAACCTTGTTCTTTTAACAGTTTTACTTGCGCAAGCATTTTTTCTTTATCATGCACAGCGCCTGCTGTGCTGCGTGACAATAAGGTGCCATCATCGTTATAACATCTATCGGCAAAAGCTTCGGCGAGTATTTCAATATTAAAAGTTTTTGCTTGAGCGCGATGTTCATCAATAGTAGCGCTTGCCTGTATCATTAATTTTAATGGTTTATGATATTGGCCCAGTGCTGACAATATCGCCTCACGTACCTCAATATTAGCCATCATGTCGTTATACAGCGCACCATGGGGTTTTACATAGCTTAACTCAATATCTAAAGATTTAGCGACACCATCAATTGCCGCTATTTGATATAAAACCAAAGCAATAATTTCTTCTCTGGAGCATTTCATTGAGCGACGGCCAAAACCGACTAAATCAGGGTAACCAGGATGCGCACCAACACTAACATTATGCTGCTTAGCCAATTGTAATGTTTTTTGCATTACCAATGGATCGCCAGCATGAAAACCACAAGCGATGTTAGCTTGATCAATATGCACCATAACCTCTGCGTCTAAGCCCATGTTCCAACTGCCAAAACTTTCGCCAAGGTCGCAATTTAACTTCATTTCAATTCCTTAAAAATAAAAACATTACCGTATAATCAAAGGAAAACATCAAGGTTTTAACCATATTATGACTACGAATAGTTACTCTCACTGGTTACCATGCCAATTAATTGCCATGGTTTAGCGATCATCTTACTAAATTTCATGGTGATAATGCTAATTGTATCTAAGTAAGTTGCTGCTATTCTCATAAGTCAAAAAGGTTTTTTTGCTCGCTCTTGCTCATGCATATAAAGAACTAGGCCCTACAAAACAAAATAACATCGAAAGTCTATAAACTGCTATTTTTTATCAACTAACATGTTAATTGTCTAGCTAATTAACTAATTCTACCGCCGTACCAGACACTTTTATACCGCCCGTTTTTGGAATCGAAAGGTGTAACTGACTTGGTCTTCCCATTATTTCACCTTGTAAAATATTTATATCCTTGGGTGCAGTAATTATTTGTGCTTCTCGTAAATACCCCCCTAAAGCAACTGCCGCAGCGCCGGTCGCAGAATCCTCAATGACACCACCAACAGGAAATGGATTACGAGAATGTATGAACCCATCATTTTCACGCCAGATTAATTGTAGCGTGGTCAAATCATCCTCTAACATTATCTTTTTAAGTGCTACGAAGTTGTAACTTAAGTCATCTAAGCGTTGTTTTGATTTAACGGCTAATACTAGATGCCAATTCCCGCCAAACGCACGTGCCGGCGGAATGTTTGGATCTAAATCAGCTAAATTCCAACCGAGTGCAGAAAGAGCTTTTATCAGTAAAGTTTGTGATGCCAACTCAAACTTAGGCTCCACTGACGTAAGCGAGGCCTTAATTTCACCTTTATACTCGCTGACTTCCACAGGAATAGTACCTATTGTTGTTTCAAACTGATACGTGCCACTGCCTGCTTGTTTACCCAAAGCTACACCGGTTGCTACTGTAGCGTGTCCACAAAAGGGTACTTCTGCTTCTGGACTGTAATAGCGTACTGTTCTTTTGCTTCCTGTAATAGGCGCAACAAAAGCGGTTTCTGAAAAACCAACTTCAGCGGCAATTCGTTGCATATCACTCGGTTCAGGCAACGCTTCGCCGATCCATACGCCTGCCGGATTGCCACCTTGAGGGTTAGAAGTAAATGCAGCTAGTTTTTGTAATGTATACGATTTCATTGAACATTCCTTTAAATTTTTAGGTAACACAAGCAATTTACCCTGTTCAACAGATAGCGTAAATGAGTTAATGTTAGCAATCTATGTGCATATTTGCACACCAAAGCCAAACTAAGGTAAGTGTTTTTTATGAATTGGAATGACTTGAAGTACTTTCTAGCTTTAGCGAGAGAGGGTACGGTTAGTAGTGCAGGTAGAGTGTTAAATGTCAAACATACAACCGTGGCAAGGAGAATTGAAGCGCTTGAAGTAAGCTTAGGTACACGATTATTTGATAAGAGCAGAAGTGGTTACGCTATGACACAAGCTGCAGAGAATCTTTACAAACAGGTTGTGTCAATGGAGGACAAAGTACGTACCATAGATAGACAATCTGCCAATCAGGACTCTGCATTAGCCGGTCCATTAAAGCTGACCATAGCGTTTGAACTGGCTAATAGGCTTATTATTCCAAAGCTTGAGGAATTTTGTCAGCGTTTTCCTGATATAGACATGCAGTTACTCATGACCAAAGACCTAGTCGATTTGGCTGCCATGGATGCAGATTTGGCTGTTCGTATGACACCTAATCCACCAGATTACCTGGTAGGAAATGAAGTAATGAAAATACACCATGGAATATATACATCAAAAGATCACTTACAATGTTGTTCAAAAAAAACAAAAGTGATACTTTTTCGTTCGGAAAACAAACAGCCAGATTGGATAAAGCAACTTACGACTGCTGCTGAGATTTCACTTCGAGTAGATGACGTCGGTTCGATGGCGGTCGCTGCGGTCAACGGTTTTGGCCTGGCAAAATTACCTTGCTTTATTGGCGATACCCAACCTGGATTAGTGCGTTTAGATTACAAGATACCGCCATCTGACTGGGGAATTTGGATTTTGAACCATGTTGAATTGCGAACAACAGCGAGAGTTCGTGCATGTAAAGAGCATTTAATTTCTATTTTAGAAAATCAACGCGATCTAATCACCGGAAATTTATCCAATTTTGCATCATACTAAGCAAACGAGTTCATCATTGAGTTAATTTCCTTTTAGTTAATAGTTTCTAATATGAAAAGATATAATGCATTACCCTCCATCAATCATAAGCTTGCTGCTAGAGTTACAACTAAATGTCTATGTGATGGCTGAAGTTTGAAAGGCTACAGCAATAATAAGTAGCCTTTCAAAGTAGTAAGCGGAAGTCCTTAAAGACGACGTTGTTAAAGAGAAGAAACCTCAATAGTACTATCTGAAAACTGCAGCTTTTCAATATTTACTAAGGTATTCATGCCATCTCGATAGTCTTGTAAGTCATACACTTTAACTTCGCCATTTACACTGGTAACTTGATATTGTGCGGCCTGACCAGTAAATATCACGGTATTAACACCTGCATTGCCAGTAATATTATTATCAAACTGATTCACCACGACATTGCTATCTTTGTTGCCGGTTAAGGTGACATCTTTAAGGTATTGTGCATGGTTGGTATAAGATAAACTCTGCTTGAAGGTCAAACTAAAATCACCAACAAAATTTTCATCGATACGAGCGTTATACGTTAAATAGGGGTGGAAAAATTTATTAGCCATTAACTCAGCACCTTGTGGGTCAGTTGTTGCCATATCGCCGCGGATTTTGGCAACATACGCCCCCCACATACCATACTCACTATCAAAAGCGCCCCAAAGACCGTAATAAGTATCAACAACTGATGCTAAGTATTCTTGCGATAAACTATTTTCAGCGGTTAATTCGCTAACCCAATCGGCTCTGTCTGCTGGCCAAGCCCAAAGTTTGTCAGATAATGCGGTTACCTGCGCCGCGCGGATATCTGCTTGATATTCTGGTAACGCACCATTAAATTCAGTATTTTGGTCAACACCGATACCGTAGTCATGCACTAGATGAAGAATCTCCTCGAAAGAAGCATCACGATACTGATAGTTTTGCTTGATATACCAGCTATGACCTTCCACTTGCATTTCGCCATAATACAATGGCTGACCATCAAGTTCAGCGCCGGCATTGGTGCCGTCGTCAACACCATTTAACAGTAATAAAATCGCACCATTTTCCGCCATTTTATTGGCAACGGTACTTTTATCTGCGCCATAAACTGAGTCTGGAAAGTCAGTTAAATAATGCTGTAAAATTCCACGAGCACGAACAATTTGATTATCCATAATTTCATTTTGAACAATAATATGAATGACACCACCATTGGGTGTATCAACCTTGGTATAGCGATCAAACTTTAATGCCGCACTGTAAGTCGTTTTTAATTCGTCAGGTACAGCTGATATACCTAGATCATTGCTTGTCGGCTCAAATATTGTTGGCGTTGTAGGTGGAGTAATAACCACCTCTGCCTGCGACTTTTTCTCACTACTGCCACCACAGCCCACTAACATTGTGCTAATTACAACGGCCAAAAAAGTACGAGTAAAAGGGATGTTCATCATAACTTCTCCAAAATATAAATTGTGGGGTCAAACTGAGAAATTATTATCCGATATTTAAACAAACTTTAGGGTAAGCGCAAGTAAGCGTTTGTAAGCAACACAGCAAAAGGTACTAAGCAAGGTAGCAAAGTAATCAGTAAGCTAATAAAAGTAAAAAACTCTTTTACCAGCCATGCCAGTATTACTATGCATGCGATAAAAGAGATTACATATCAACAACTAATGATAAAAAAAACTAATTTGTCACTCTGTTAATACACCATATAAAGCAACTTCTTCAGCTGTCATCCAATGGATACTATCAGCTGATGCAGCTTCTAAGGTATACCAGTAAAAGTCAGTCGTTATGCCAATAGCGTTATAATAATCAAGGTAGATAACATGTGCTTGATGCTCGCGAGGGTAATCTAATGCCGCCTTACCACTGCCATCACTCCATGAATGCACACCTATTTTAGCGCCAGGGGCAATAGAACGTTTAACGCCAGCGAGAAACATATCGCTGCCACCCGAGGCCACCATGCCGTTAGCTGGTATATGGGTATTAATGCCTCGGTTTCGAATCTCCATTGACGCAAGCAAGTTAATGTCATCATCCATAGAGCCAGGGACATTTTGCATGACCAGCGTTTTAATTTGTGGGTAGTTATTAAATAACTCCTGCATCACGGTTAAAGTATCTGAGCCAATAACACCATTCATATAAACGGTATCTGAGCTGTTATCATCATTCTTGAAAGTAAAACTAGCCGTCTGTTCTTCACCTTCATCGGTGTCATCTTCTGTCGGGCTAATAATAAACTCTTCAGCAGAGTAGTCACCATCAGGCAATGACGTTGCCAAGCTATATTCAGCATTGGTTAACAGTGTATATACCGCAGGATCTTGGTTTTGCACTTTTTCACGGGTGTTTAACTGCCACTCATTACCAATTTGAGCTAAACGTTCATCTCCTGCTTGAGCACCTAAAATTGAGGTTAATGACCAATAAACATATTCAGTGACCATACAACTGTAATCACACGTTTCATCATCATAGGTGTACCAAGCTGTTGCAGGATAGCGAGTAGGAATAGTTTCAAACTGACCGCCGCGAGCGATATCCATAGCATTAGCGATGTCTGAACCGATTGCTTCACCAAATACTTCAGGGTAAACGCCGGCATAACCAATATGAGTGATCAGGTGGAGAACTTCCTCAATGGTTGCGTCAAAGCCACCGTCTGCACCAGCAATCACCACTTCGCTGGCATACAAGTCTTGCAAGGCATCCGATTCTGGAATTTGTGCAAATATGGTTTCGATTTCGCTTTCATCTTTTGCCATGATTAAGGTCGCACCTTGCTCAAGCATGTGCTCGACCACTAAGGCATTATCTGGCTGGCCATCTTCATCATTATCTAAGTATTGCGCCATCACGTTAGCGGCGTGTAACATCGCTTCATCAGGGGTTTGCTCAGTACCGTAAATTGGAATACCAAATACTGATGTTTTTTTCGCAAAAATCGCTGCTAATGCTGAACTTTCACCACCTTCAATCACATAAGTAAGTTCAGGAATTTGTTCTACACAGCTAGCATCAACTACTTTATTAGGCTCAGCTAAAAAATCACTGGCTAGGGTATTAAAACAAGTAGAGCCAGCAAATAATTGACCATGCCCACCTTGCGGATTAGTAAAAACTTGTGCGTTTGGCATATTTTTAGCAACTAAATGTCCCCACGCTACAGGCGTTTGAGTATCTTGTTTTCCATTTAATATCAAAACAGACAAGTTACTAGCTACAGCTTTTGTTTCTATATCATTTGCAGGAGTTACATCCCAAGCCTGACAAGATGCTTTATCAAAGCCCATATGAAACATACCATTTACCGCAACTTGTGTACTTGCTGACCAACCTTCACTGTTATCACCAGTTAATGCAGTGATATTAAGAAAGGGATATTCTTCGGCGCAAATTGTCGATAGGCCCATAGCGTTGTAAAACCTGTCTTCTTCGCCCTGCTCCTCATCTTGCTCAGCCTTCATCATTTCAATGACAGATGCATATTTACGCACATCTTCATTCACGGCTAATAAGTAATCAATGATCACTGGCTGCGTACCAAGTTCAAGTAGAATTTGAATAAACTCTCGACTTTCTGCAACCATCTCTACATTATGCATGCGAGCAATAATAGCTTCGATAATCGCCTTAAACTCATCAGCAGGACAACTATCAGTATTGCCACAGTTTTTAACGATTTGATTTAGCGATTCATAGTTTGCCCAAGGCGTATCAGTAATACCATTCACTTCAATTGGGAACATACCATCGAGAATAACACTGCGAATACCTTCGCTATTTTCTCGCATAATCGTGGTAGCAAGACGAGTTCCGTATGAAATACCATATAAATTCCACTGCGAAATACTTAAGGATTTTCTTAACTCAATAAAATCCAAAGCACTTTCTACGCTGCGATAAGCATCTAAATCAATACCTGCTGTTTTAAGCCTAGCTTTACAGGCGGCTACCTGTTCAGGTGTACCCGCCATATCATATTCAGTACAAAATAACGCGGGCTTAGAGTAGCCAGTACCACGTTGGTCAACTAAATAGACGTCCCTATCACTGAGGAAAGTACCATCTGCAACGATGTAATCAATACTTGAACTTGCACTACCACCCGGGCCACCTGCTAGGTAGACAACGGGATCTATTTTTTTATTTGCCGAGGTAGATGCAAGCTTAATTACCGCAATTTCAATGTTTGTAGTTGAAGCGGGTTTGCCATATAAAGCGTGCTTTTCTGGTACCGTAAGGTAGCCACATGAAGATCCTGAGGTTAAAAGAGATAACTGCGGTGCTGACAACATCTCCTTACATGTAACTTCTTTATATGCATTAACAGGCTGAGTAATACCCGTATCTGGGGTTGGTGTGATAGTGCTTTCTTTTTTAGCATCAGAGCCACCACAAGCAGTTAATATGCTCGTCGTTATTATTGCCAAAGCAATAAGGGTTTTATTGGTTGATATCATTAAACCTTCCTTCATGACTAATTAATAAATAGTTGCGCGGTAGATGTTTACAAAGCTGTTATTTGCAACATAAGCGATGAGTTATTATCAATGATTAAATGAGGGATTAGGGTAAGCGCAAGTAAGCGTTTGTAAGCAATACTTTTATCATTTTATTCATAGAGTTAAGTAAATAAACACACTATTAAAGTCATAGTCATGAACACACGCTACTCTCAGCTTACTTTAGCTTACAAACATCGCTATTTATTTATATACACTGAAGTCTCTAATAAAAACTAAAGCGTCTACCTTGATGATTGGACTTAGGTGAATGCATGTTTACTTAAAAAGGAATAACAATGGAAATTAGTCATGAAATAAGCACACACCAGCAAACGGCCATTGAGAATAAAAATAGTATTGAGGGAGTCAAGTCGTCGACAAAAGAAAGCGCTATAGATGTTACAACCACCAGTATCAGTGCCTCAAAAAACATCACTTTATCTACAGAGGCAAAGTTAAGCCAAGAAATAAATACCGTTTCAGATAAAATTGATGATATTTTGCTAGGGCATGTTACTCCAGCACAAAAAGATAAACTCAATGATATTTATCAGCAGCTTGACCAGTTATTTGAAAAAGACCAATTAACTGCACAAGAAGAAAAATCTGCTGATGCGTTATTTGAGCAAGTGCATAATATTCTTGAGAGCAGTGTGAATAAATTAACAAATGCCGAACGAGAAACGGTTGATAAATTAGCAGATAAAATGGACGGACTAATCACGCAGTTAGAGCAAAGTGATGCTCGCCGTTCACCAAACGATAACCCAATGTCAGCTAACAACAATAGTAGAGACAATCTATCCAGTATTTTGATTAACGAAAAACAAGCTAACAAAAAAAAGTTAACTGTTGCCGAGTTAAATGCTCTCTCTGCACTTGAACTGAATAAGTTGCCGGCTAATCAATTAAAAAAACTCAATGCTCAGCAGCTCAACAAACTCAATGCCAGCCAATTAAATAGTTTGCCATTGCCGCAACTAAAACAGCTTTCCACTAACAATTTAGGCAAGCTTAATCAGTCACAAGCAAATAAAATTCCCTAACCATAAACGATGTGAACACTCAAAAGTCACAATAAATTTATAATAATACCGTTATAAAAATGGCATCTACTTTACCTATTCGCAAAGTAAATGCCATTCACCGAGCTGAGCGAATCATTGGCAATGCTGGGCACATTAAATAACTTCAATGTTCTTGTTACCTGCTGTTTTTTTATCTTCCTGGGGCTTTACTATTTTATTTTGATCTGTCTTGCTTTCATCTGTTTTTACTGGCTCAACTACACCAGCTGCCATAACTGAGAGGGTTAAGCAAGCTACAGAAAGACAGGTTAATGTTGTTAAACGGCGTATTGTTAGCTTCATACGTTCTTCAATTTTTAGTCTATTTAAGTTAAACAGGCTAACAGTTAAAAACTGCTAACAAAGTAAGCCAGTGTAAGTAGTTCTTGACGTATGTAAGCACATGTAAGCTAGACTTTAACTGCGGGAGCTTTTACGTTAAATTTGCATCGTGACTAAATAATAAAGAGGAAAAAATGAACAAGACCAGAATATTACTTATTGAAGATGATGCTGAAATCTCACGTTTAACCGCCATGTACCTTGATGTTGAGGGTTATCAAGTAGACCTTATTGATGATGGTGCATTAGCCTTAGAGGCGATAAAAAATACCGATCCTGAGTTAATTATTCTTGATTTGATGTTACCCGGCATGAGCGGCATTGAAATATGCAAAGCGGCTCGAGAATTTTATCAGCAGCCGATATTAATTCTCACCGCTTGTGATGATGATGTCAGTGAAGTAAGTTTACTAAAAATGGGCGCCGATGATTATTTGGTAAAACCCCTTCGCCCTCACGTACTCGTTGCCAGAATAGAAGCGCTATTACGACGCAACCGAACTTTTTCAGCTCCAGCAGGAACCTCGTTAACAATCAGTGAAACCAGCAATCAAGTCACCTTTCAAGGCAAATTATTATCCCTTACTGGCTCGGAATACGAAATGCTAAAATTACTGCATAAAAATGCCGGTAAAGTGATTTCACGTGAACAATGTTGTCAGGCGCTAAGAGGCATAGATTATGATTTTAGTAATCGCTCTATCGACATGCGTATCTCAGCCTTACGTAAAAAACTTGGTGATGATCAAGTGCCTTATAAAGTAATTACCACCATCAGAAATCAAGGTTATAAGTTAATCCATGAGCAAGTTAATTAATGAATAAGTTATCGTTATCTTTGTTTTCTCGCCTTTATTTGGCCATCGTCATCTCGGTAATTATTAGCGTTTCCTTAACAAAATATTTTATAGATAGTTATGATGATCAAGAGGACTTTAACGAGTTTGTTGTTGAGATTAATTATATACTTAAAGAAATTTCCGCTAATGCTGAAACGCAAATAAATACCGAACAGCAGGTAATTCCACTCGGTTTTCCGTTAGATAACTACCTCATAGCTAAACTCATTAATCCAAGCATGACTGGCAATATTTGTCCTTCATGTAAATTAATTACTCGCATTAACAATGCTTTTTATTATCAAATGCACGGTGGCGAGCGTTTAGTCGAATTTAAACTACCTAAAGCAAAAAGTAATATCATAATTTATGAGATAAGTGAAAGTGAACTTCATCCTGAGGGCTTGCCTGCACAATACTCTGAAGCCTTACCTGGAAATATCTTAGAGGATGAAGATGTTGATTTCGTCTTCCTCTCATTAATACTGGTCACCTCTTTATTTCTAGGCATTGCCATTTATTGGCCTATCAAAAACATCCAAAACCAAATCAACGCACTTATTGATACTCACCAGCAATTTGGCTCAGGAAATTTGCAAACTAAAGCCGATGAAAACATTCAAAAACCCTTAGATAAGCTTGCTTCAAGCTTCAATGAAATGGCGCAAGCAATAGCTGATAATGTGAAAGAGCGCGATATATTTTCTCAGGCGATCCCCCATGAAGTGAGAACACCATTAAGTCGTATTCAATTAGCTTCAGGGTTAATTCGCAGAAAAAGTACGGAGTTAGATATTTTAGCACTACTTGATGATGTCGATAACTATGTGGTCGACATTAATGAACTAATACGACAAATAGTAGAATTTTCTCGTATTAATAGTGATAAAGAAGAAGAAACGGATCAATATCAAACCATTGAGATTAAAGCATTTATCGATTCAAGAGTCTATATTTTAGCTAAAAGTCAAAATAAAAAATTACTGGTGGAAATTGATGATTCACTTGAACTCACTACTAACCCTTTCTATTTAAGGTTATTAGTAGATAACTTTATTAAAAACGCGCTTAATCACGCAGGTGAAACAATCAGAATTTCAGCCAATGTTACCAGTAATCAATTGTCTATCACTATTGAAGATGATGGTAATGGGGTGCCCTTTGATGATAGAGAAACTATTTTTATTCCTTTTGCCAGACTTGATAAAAGCCGTAGTAGAAAAACCGGTGGCTTAGGCCTTGGCCTACCAATTGCTAAAGCGGCAGCGACTAAAATGTCTGGTAATATTATGGTATCTGAATCACCTTTAGGTGGTGCATTGTTTTCTTTTATTAAGAAATGTTAGGCTGTAGTCACTGGTAGTTTTCCTTAACTACAGACCCCCCTTAAATCAACCGCTCCATTTTGGTGCTCAAGTGAATAGACCAGTACAAATGTGAATAAAGCTTTTTTACTTAAACTTGATGGTGGTTTCGGATTCCTTGAAAAACTGGCAAAAAAATTCTTGGGCAGTTATCGATGGTGATGTTGCTGGTCTTAAAGGTAACGTTACTGTTTATGAGTCAGCAACTATGGCTATATTAGCCCTTGGTTTAGCTGGGCTAGTATCTAGAAGAAAGCAGTTAAAAGTAGACTAATTAGCTAACATCACTTGCTGATGGCGTACCAGAAATAAATCCATAATCAGCAATACTAAGCCAACTTGGGCCTGAGACATTACTAAAAGTTAGAGCATCACCCTTCACTGTCTGCAACTTGAATAACAATGTTATTGTCACCAACATCTGCCAATATTGGCGTACTTGATATCCGACCATCTGCGATTGGTCCTGTTTGAGTGAATTGAAATATTCTACTTGTAGCTATAAGAGTAAAAAATAATTAAGTAAATATTCATGATTAAAATTACTATAAAACAGGTTCAGTCGGAGTTTTTATCTTAGGATAACCAATACAGAACAGTGAGGCGATTAACAGAACGCTATATTCAATGCCATTAGAGCCTGAGCCGACAACAAACCATCCATGTTGGAAGTGCACCAAAACTAATCCCGTAAAATAAATAACAATATAAGCGGTACAAATGTAAGGTAACTTTTTTCCCATGACTAAAAAAGGTGAACCGATCACTTCAAAAAGTGTTATACCCAAAGCTATACTCAGACCAAAAGGAAAGCCTTGACCCGTTAACCACCCCCCGAAAGGTTCATAACCTCCAGTTAAAAGTCGATGCCAACCATGACTCGCAATTATGATCCCCAGAATGGTTCTCAATAAAATGAATGATAATTCTTCTCTAGATTTCATTGAACTCATATCTTTATTCCTAATTTCCATATTAAGTTTAAATAACTTCAAAACGTTAAACATACTCTCAAATTGAATGTAGTCTTTATGTATTTATACTCAGCCAGCCATAATATAGCGCTATTCCGAATATTGAATGGATAGCGAAGTTTTGCAGCCTTACCATATTAGGCTTTGGTGCTTTGGCTGCGCATATTCCTAAGCCTAAAGCTGGTTGTAATATAAACCATGGAGATAGGATTGTAAGCAAACCAAAAAGCCAAGCGTTTAATAACGACGAACTTCCCTCACCCTGCCATAAAACCATCGCGACATAAAAGGACGCATAAATGACACCGACAAAGTAATGAAAAACCCAACCTAAAATACTTTCATACTTTATTTCGGCCGAACGTCCAACAGGGTTATGGATATATTTTCCGCTGGGAATGTGACCTAGCCACCTGCCAACCATAGCCCAATTGGTGCGAGGAAAGTTAAGAACCCTATTTGAGAATGTAGCCCAAATATCCATAATTACAGTCGCGAAAATGCCTATTGCCAGTATTTTAATTACCACGTCCATTTTAACTGCATACTCCGATGAAATACATAACACCCTAATAATAGGTAATAAAACTCTTGGTTAAAATAAGCGACTAAGGAGCAGAAGCCAACTGTTTTTTGTCTTTATTTATTTGTTATGACTGTAATTTAAGCCAATAAATTGCACTAGTTTTATTGTCAAAGTTCTTAGTATTTTGAGATTTTCTTGCTGGTGTTCTACTTTCTAGAATAGATAAATGCATCGCAGAGTTTATGACTAAAGCTTTAGCGACCATGTTTTGGCTATTTAACCAGATATTACATTCATTAATTTTTTCAAAAACTTCAGGAGTGCCGCCA
Organism: Colwellia sp.; assembly: GCA_013215385.1. GTDB lineage: Bacteria > Pseudomonadota > Gammaproteobacteria > Enterobacterales > Alteromonadaceae > Colwellia_A. Next base: position 228,882 of record JABSOY010000010.1, on the reverse strand, counting down.
TCGGTTTCAGTGTAATCGAAAAGTAATTTAAATTCTTTATGAGAAAAACTTTCAATGATTACCTTTAACTCTTCAATTACTTTAACAATTCCTTCAGTATTATACGCTCCAACAGCTTTAACAGTTATTATGTCACCGTCTACTGAAATGAAGCTTTTACCATGTTCATACCCTATAGTCATAATTTATCTCTGAAGTCATAACGCCCAAATAATGGGCTAAATAGTGCTTGTTAAAAGTTGAAAAGAAGTGGAACCTAGCAAATGTTACTTGTCCCTGTTAATTTACTGGTTAGCAGTGCTTACACTCCAGCTACGTACCCTTCTTTAAAAAACACGCTATCTAATGAATTTACCATAAAACCATTAGGTAGTTCACTTTCTAAGATTTGATTAAAGCCATTTTTTATCTAAAATCGTTGTGCTGCTTTAAATTGCACCATTGTACCCAAATAAATTTCTGAAATTTTAGTTGTCTTACAATGTGTTAAAGCTTTTTTCAAAAGCATGTTAGATAAACCTATGCTCGCTCCTCTAAACTCTTTTTGTAAGAACATGCTCTTTAAAATAGCGTAATCATTTTTAAGTGACAAGCCAACAGTACCCACAACGTTATCATCAACTAAAGCTATCCAATATGAATCATGACACCACTTTACAGCCCCAATAAGAGGCAATAAACAGTTGGTTAAATAAGCGATACAAGAGGAATAACCAACTGTAATTTAATGAAAATGCATTCTTCCTATCCCTCTATTGAAAGAAAAACGTTTCCTCAGTTTACCGCTTCACCCATATATTTTTTAAATATTTCATCATATTTGCCCGACGCTTTGAGTTGATTGAGTGCATTTTGCCATTTTATAATCTCATTTGAGGGAATATTTTTAGAAAATGCGATGTATAAGTCAGATTTGAGTAATTCAATATCCATTCGTTCTATTAATGCACCATCAATTAAATTTTTATTAATAAAATACTTTGCGGTGTACTCTCCGGATACTACCAAATCAGCTCTATGTTGGGCTAACATTTTGAAAGAATTGATGGTTTTTAGGGTAATAAATAAGTTATTAAATCCCTTAGACAATAAAAGCTTTTGTTCTGGGAAACCTCTGGTTACCAAAATAGTATAGGAATCGTCCGCATCAGCTAAGTATTCTAAATGTAATTTAGTATCCTTATTCTTATAAAAATAGGTTGTTTCAGTGGCAATAGGTCCGATCCAATTGAAAAGGGCTTCACGCTCGGGAGTTCTTGCTATAGTAAAAAGTATATTATTCTGCCCGTCTCTGGTCATGCGGTAAGCTCTGACCCATGGATAAATTGCAATGGTATCTGGATGATTAATATTTTTTAAAATTTCACGTACTATTTCAACGGTTACGCCTGTGGGAGAGCCGTTTTCAGTATAATTCCATGGCGGGAGTTCTTCAGACATGATGTTATAATCGGCAGCTAGTGCTACAGGGAATAAATTTATCAATAAAAGGCTTATTATTTTGACTAAATAATGCATTTTATCCCCCCATTTTTTTTACTACTCATCTTTAGATTAAGTTACTTTGTTGAAGAAATCAAAATTTGACTTTTATATAATGAGCCTTACCGAGGCAGGCATAAATACTGTCTGTCATAACAGATAATGTGGTCTCTAGGGGTAAGAGAAAAAACGACCTCTTCAGATCTACATAGTGTGGCATTGCGTCTGTGACAGAACGTAGTGGGAAAAATCATTGGTTACATTGGCGCTATTTCTGCCCTAAGTTTTTAAGGCAATCGCTTGTTGAATAGGCAGGTCAATTAAATAGTTGGGTATAGACACCTCATCTTATGTTAGATTTTGGTGTCCGTTTTATCGCAGGAAGATCAAAATCCTGCTCGATTTATTTGTTATATGTAGCTAAACTCAACTGCTGATATTTCATTTTTATTTAGTAATGACTTAAAATAATTGCCTATTTCCTCTTTCGAGCCAATTAACTGAAAATCATATCCTTGACCGTTAACATCAAGGATTATTGATAGCCAATTTTCACCAATAGTGACCTTGGAAATACGAGCTACTTTAATCGATTTAGATTGAGAAGCATTGCTAAAAGGCAACACTTTTAAAGAAGATATTTCTATTTGTTCATGCTCTCTTTTTATTAGCTTCTGTAATTTGTTTTTTGATTTATAATTATTGGAAAACTTATATGAGATATATAATAAACAGACTGCGATTATAATAAATGATGTTTTTGATTCTCCATATACAATAAAATTATTGATATACAGTCCAACAAATACTGTTGCTAAAAGTGCAAATGATAACTTTTTGTGTTTTTCACTGAAATTCATGCTTTCTCCAATCTTGATGTACATATAATGCCCATTTAAGGGGCTGATAATTGTTTGCTTAAATGCGAAGCGGAACAGTTAACTGGTATTTGTCCTGCTTGAACAGCTTATTATATTTTTGTTACTCTATTTTACTGATTGTACCAAGTGCAACCGCAACTAATTTCTCACCCTGTTCATCTAAAACGTAAACTTTGCATTCGCAGGTGGCTTGTCTCTTGCCAAATGATAGAACGGTGGCGCGAGCAATTAATGTCTTCCCTAAAGCTGGTCGGACATAATTAATTTTGTATTCCGAGGTAACGCATTTGCCTAACACTGACGCAGCTGAGAACGTAATGCAATTATCAGCCAAGTAACTTAGAACACCTCCGTGTACGAAGCCAAAGTTTTGGGTGAGTTCATCACGTATAACAAGAGATAATTCAGATTGTCCTTCGTCGAATGCGGTAAGCTCTGCACCGATTAACACGCTAAATGGTTGCTCTCTTAATATTTTCTTTCCATAGTCAAGCATAAGACTCCAAGCCTATTTAAAATATAACACCTTATTAAAGGCTAAATTAGTCGGTTAAAACAAGCGACGTAAGAGCAAATAGACAACTGTTATTTGTTCTTTAAAAATGGCTTGTTATGCAAATACACAGCCAAAAGTTGTACAACCTAACAGCTCACCATTTAACTTAGTAAAGTTTGCTTCGTAAAACGATTCATTAAAATTTTGTTTTTTTAGCACAGAAATTGACGCGGGGTTATTATCTAAAACTTTCGCCTCTACTGTGTTAATTAAATATGAGTTTTTTGCAATCTTAATTAATTCTGTCAGGCAGTAACTAGCATATCCTTTGCCCACATATTTTTCAGCGACACGATATCCGACGGAACATCTATTATTTTCTGCGCATATTTCTTTTAGGTTTCCTCGTGCAACAATTGCGTCATTAACAATAAGAACAGCAGAATAATGTGTCCCTGATGCAGCTTGTAAAATCGAATCTGATATATGTTTTTTGACACCTGCATACGTATAAAAGTGATTTCCTCTAGAAGAAATTAATGATTCAAACCATTGTCGATTTTCCAATTCAAATTTAAAAAGTAAATCTAAATGTTTGCCTGATAACGTTTCGAAAACCACAGATTATACCTTTATAGATAACGCCCTGTTCAGAAGCAATAAAATACTTGGATAAAATAAGCGACAAATGAGCAAAAAACAACAGTATTTTGTCCTTTTACATGACTTATTAGGCATTAATTTTATGCCGCACTTCATTGTAATTCTTACAAAAAATTATTTTGTTATTATATTCGCTTAGAAAATCTAAAATACGAACCATATTATCGTTATCGAATTTTTGATTCCACCAAAACATTTCCATAAAAGAGGCTAGTGACTCTTTACGGAATTGACCTAAAATGAACTTTCGCTTAAGGAAACGTTTAAATATTCGCCATTGCCTAAGTGAAATAGGTGGATTAAGAATAACGATAAGGTCAGCATCACGAAAAGAATCCGCCAGCCATTTGTAGTAAACACCTTCAAGAATCCAGCTTTCTTGAGACAAAACTTGATTTAACTTTTTAGTTCTATGTTCCTCACTAGATCGAACATAAGCATTTTGATTTTGATCCCAAAATATTTTATCAAGATCGTAAGCATTCAAATTTGTTAATGCTTGAAGTTTGGTAGAACTAAAAGTTTTACCACTACCTGGGCCACCAATGATGTGAATTTTACGATACTGCAAGAGTGACTCCAATGATGCCTGATTAATAAGTAAATGATAATTGGCTAAAATAAGCGACGAATGAGCAAATAGCCAACTGTTATTTGTCTTTTTTGAATGACTGATTAGTTTTTAGCAACAACCATCAGAACTACCGCACTCTGCACCTGAGGAAAAACGGCTAGTTACACTTGCCCCTACTACAGCAGAGGAATACTTACTTGCTTTTGTTGAATTTGACGAACGTTTTCCATTCAAAGTAGTAAGAAAGCATAAGAAGCAAAAAGCTAAAATTCCTGCTGGATAAGACCATTCTTGAGAAGAAAACCCAGCATAAAGAGCAAAAGCCACTAATAACAACAATAAGAACCTTAAGACTTTCTCATTTTGAATATCTCTTAATTTTAATAACAATTAAACTTATAGTCTCTAATAAGTGATTTTTATTACAAAAGAGTAGAGATTTAATATATGCCAATTAATTTGTGCTTATTATCTATCATGCGCACGATAAAGCCATTGTTTCATTAATAATATCTGTGACGAAATAATTAAAGAGGTAATCCCAACTAATTCTCCGAAGAAGACACTAGCCATTTATATAATTAATTAGTTTATTTTTGTTATTAAGTACAGTATTAATAACGCTTAAGCTGACGAAAGTTTTGGCTGCACTTGTCGAGCCACGAAACATGGCCAACGGTGTTATTAAGTTTAAAAGTTTTTTTGAAACCTAAGTCGGCTTTTCTTTGCGGACAAGTAAGTCTAGGAATTTTGCAAATCGCCGCTGTCTGGTTACGGGTTTCTTCGCACTTGTTAATCCGTACGCGATGACATATTGACTCGATTTAGTGAGTGTTTCAAAATATTGTTTCGCCTTCGGCTTGTTATCTAGTGCTGCGAGGAAATCTGTCGGCACTTTTATTTCACTTGCCACATAGGCATTATCCCATCGGCCATCTGCTTTAGCGGCACGAACGTGCACGAGTCCTGACTCCGTCATCCGGCCCTCGTTTATCAAGCGTTCCACATGTTCTCTGTTTCTTTTCGACCAATTACTTCGCGCTTTTCTTGGCGTGACTCGCTGGAGATAGGCTTGGTCATCGATTGACTTCTTGACGCTATCGATCCAACCCCAGCACAGCATCTCAACCACGACATCGTCCCAAATAACGCTAGGGATCCTAGTCTTTTTTTTGAATATCTTAACCCACAGTTCACTTTCGATAGCGTGATTCACCTCTAGCCATAGGCCGAGATCTTTCGGTGATACGAAGGCCATGATTCTATCTGGATTGACTTCAGGCATAAAAGTAGATCCTCTTCGGAATAACGCCTAAATAACAGGCTAAGCTATGGTTGGCTTTAATGTGAAGCGAATAGGTACCGTTGCCAACTATTAAGTACCCTTGGTTATTTTCTTGTTATGGAACTCTAACAGTGTAAATAACCTTCTTTAGAAATAGTATATATCTGAACGATTTTACTCGCTTGCTTTACATATTCACTATTCGCCAGCTTCAAGCTCTCGATCAAGGTGTTTAATTGTCTGAGCCGGGCTTTCTTTTGCTTTTGATGATTTAGGCATAGTCATGATTAGGTGATTAGATGATTAGATCCAATCCACCTTACAGTGTTCTCTTAACCAAGTAATTACGGTTAAACGACATTTTATGCCATAATTTTTTGGGGATCGTTTTTAAATAATATCGCCTTTATCTATAACAGCAACAGCTTGTACTTAAAAGCCTAATGAATAATCTCGTTGTGTTCGTTTAGTCAGTATTATGATTGAGTTGGTCATAATAAGTCCTAAAGGTGTAAATACATTTAGGAGAAGACTAGCAAACGAAAAAGGCCGATTCATTATGAATCGGCCTTTAAATGTTTATTTGTATAAGTTTAGTGGTGCGGTTGGGGGGACTTGAACCCCCACGACCTAAGTCACCAGCCCCTCAAGCTGGCGCGTCTACCAATTCCGCCACAACCGCGCAATACTAAACTATACGAACTATTTTACTAAGCTATCTTCTTTATTTTGAGGAAAATAAGCTAACTTAGTTTGGTACGTTACTATCACTCAATTTTTCAGTAGCGCCTGGTACATCACTATTTTCTACTGATTTTTTCGGCTCTGCACTCTCACTTGGAATAGCTGAGTCTGATGGTATTGTTTGCTCAACGGGAATATCTAAGTTATTCCATTCATCAGTAGATTTAATTTTATTGGCTGTTAGGTTACCTAACACTAAACTGATAACGAAAAAGGCAATCGCCAACCATGTTGTTGCTTTAGTTAAGAAGTTACCTGAACCGCTTGAACCAAAAATAGTAGCTGATGAACCAGCACCAAAAGATGCGCCCATATCTGCGCCTTTACCTTGTTGAATGAGTACTAAACCAATTAAACAAATTGAAACGATTAAATAAGCGATAATTAACGATTGATACAACATTTTAAGATCCTTTGGCTGACGAGCAAATTATTTTAAATTCGTCGACTTTTAAACTAGCACCACCGATAAGACCACCGTCAATATCAGTTTGTGCAAATAATTCTTCACAGTTAGCAGCGTTTACGCTACCACCGTATAATAATGGCACTTTATCCGCGATGTTTTTATCAGCGTTTGCTAAAAACTGACGGATAAATAAGTGTGTTGCTTGTGCCATTTCAGGTGATGCTGTTTTCCCTGTACCTATTGCCCAAACGGGTTCGTAAGCAATAACAACATCTGTAAAATTTTCGATACCTATTTCATCAATTACCGGCTGCAATTGTGAAGCTAGTACTGTTTCGGTCTGCTCTGCTGTTCTTTCAGCTTCACTTTCACCGATACATAAAATAGGTGTTAGTCCTGCACTGAGTACAGTTTTTACTTTATGAGCTACTTGCGTACTTGTTTCTTTGTATAGGCTTCTGCGTTCTGAGTGCCCTACAATAACATAGTTAGCGTTAACTTCATTGAGCATATCCGTTGAAATTTCACCGGTGTATGCACCGCTTTTATGTTCGCTTACGTTTTGAGCACCTAAATAAATATTTGCTTGTAAGTTTTCATTTTCGGCGTTTAAAGCAAAAGCTGATAAAAAAGGAAAGCTAGGACAAACCACAACATTAACATTTTCAGCTAGTACTATACTATTCAATCCTGAAACCATTTCTTTTATTAACGACAAACTTCCATTCATTTTCCAGTTTGCGGCTATTATTGCGTGTCTTTTCATTTATCTTTCCTAATTAAAGCGGCGAGATATTAACTAACCTGCGGACAAGATACAAGTATTTAACTTAATATCTTGTTCATTTGCTTATAATTCCATCGAATGATGGATAATCAACCTAACAAGCGCTTTTAACTGCATCAGCGATTACATTCGCTAGGTCAGTAACTTCTTGCAATTCAGGTCCTTCGACCATCACTCGAATCAAAGGCTCTGTACCTGATTTTCGTAATAATACACGACCGCGCCCGTTTAATTTTTCATTAACCGTATGAACAGCAGCAACTACGTTTTCTGCAGATAAAGGATCGTTATCACCTGTAAATTTAACATTAACGAGTATTTGTGGTAATTTTTTCATCCCTTGACGAAGTTCATTGAGATTTTTATTTCCGCTACAAATCGCCGTTAATACGTTTAACGCAGCAATAATACCATCACCCGTTGAGGTATGATTTAAGTTGATAACATGACCTGAGTTTTCTGCGCCAAGTTGCCAACCCTTTTTATTAAGCATTTCCATAACATAACGGTCACCCACTTTACTGCGAGCAAATGGTATACCCATGTCGGCGAGTGCTATTTCAAGGCCCATATTACTCATCAGTGTTCCAACGACACCGCCACGAATAGTACCATTTTGTAGGTCATTCGCCGCAATAACGTAAACACATTCATCGCCATCGAGAACATAACCTGTGTGGTCAACCATCATCAGACGGTCGCCATCACCATCAAGTGCAATCCCTAAGTCAGCGTTATGCTCTACAACAGCTTTACTGATAGCATCCATTGAGGTTGCACCACAGCCATCATTAATATTAGTACCATTTGGCGATGTACCTATTTCTATAACTTCAGCTCCTAATTCACGAAATACATTAGGTGCGATGTGATAAGTTGCACCATGAGCACAATCAACCACTATTTTAAAATCTTTTAGTGAATATTGACTCGGAAAGTTACTTTTACAAAACTCTATGTAACGCCCTGCTGCATCTTCAATTCGTGTTGCTTTTCCTAAACTTGCCGACTCTACACAGCCCATTTGATTATCTAATTCAGCCTCAATCGCAAGCTCGATATTGTCGGGTAATTTTTCACCATTTTGCGAGAAAAATTTAATACCATTATCGTAAAATGGGTTATGAGAAGCACTGATCACTATTCCTGCTTCAGCACGAAAAGTTTTTGTTAAATAGGCAATGCCTGGGGTAGGCATTGGTCCTAACAGACCAATATCAATACCCGCAGCAGAAAAACCCGCTTCTAGGGCCGATTCAAGCATGTAGCCAGAAATACGAGTATCTTTACCAATAAGTACCTTTTTAGTACCTTGTGCGGCAAGTACACGACCTGCGGCGTAGCCTAGTTTCATCACAAATTCAGCCGTTATAGGGTATTGCCCTACTAAACCGCGTATGCCATCTGTACCAAAATATCTTCTTTCCGACATTTTATTTGTCCCTTATCTTTACTTTATTAGTGCGTTTATTTGTTAATTTTTATTTGTTGCTTGCAATACTTTTAATACGTCGACAGTCTCTTTAACATCATGAACTCTAATAATTTGAGCACCTTGTTGAGCGGCGATAATTGCGGTAGCTAAACTCCCAGCTAAACGATCATTAACATCACGATTGAGTAAATTACCGATCATCGATTTTCTTGAAAGGCCTGCCAGTATGGGTAAATTCAGTGACTGAAATCTATGCATCTGAGCCAGTAAGCTATAGTTCTGCTCTAATGATTTGCCAAAGCCAAAACCGGGATCCAATATTAATCTTGAGGAAGTTATACCAATTTGTTGACAAGCGGCGATGCGCTGCTGGAAAAAAGAGCTGATATCACTAATAAGGTCATCATATTGAGGCTGGTGTTGCATGGTTCGTGGCAGACCCTGCATATGCATTAAGCATATGGCAATATCATTACTTTGTGCAACGGTATGCAAACATCCTTCGTTTTGTAATGCTCTAACATCGTTAATTATTCCTGCGTCATAATTTATCGCTTCCGACATAACGCTGGCTTTACTCGTATCAATAGATACTATGATATTAAAACGTTTTTTTATCGCCTTTAAGACAGGTATAACTCGTGCTAATTCATCCTGTTCACTAACATCTTTAGCACCAGGACGAGTTGACTCCCCACCAATATCAATAATAGTGGCACCATCAGCTATCATTTGCTCAGCTTGCTTTAATGCAACATCGATGCGAGAGAACTTTCCACCATCAGAAAAAGAGTCTGGAGTAACATTTAAGATCCCCATCACTTGAGGAAATTCAATATTAAGGAAATGTTTTGAGCAAAGTAGATTTTTTAACAAGGCTAAACTCTTTATCTTTTATTCTTAACAATCAATATATTATTATTTTATGAAAATTAACTTATAACGAAAAATAAATTAGCTTTTATAAAACAAAGCCTCGATAGTCGAGGCTTAATTTAAATTAACAAGTAGTTAGTCAGCAGATACGTCTGTTGGTTTATCTAAGTCAGGCGTAACTGTTTCTTTCTTTTCACCACTCTCTTCATTTTTATCTGAAGAAGTATTGTTGTCAGCTTTAGGTGGCTTTTTTGAATCAGAGTGATCATCCCACTCTGCCATTGGAGCACGAACCTCTCTTCGCTCCATTAAATCGTCAATTTGTTTAGCATCGATTGTTTCATAATGCATTAATGCCTCTTTCATCGACTCTAAAATATCACGATTTTCATTTAATATTTTTTCTGCACGTTGATAGTTGCGATCAATAAAGGCTTTGATTTCAAGATCAATAGCTTTTGCAGTATCATCTGACATATTTAATGATTTAGATGAAGTTCGACCTAAGAATACTTCACCTTCTTCTTCAGCAAATAACATTGGACCCAATTTTTGTGAGAAGCCCCACTGAGTTACCATTTTGCGAGCAAGCTGTGTAGCACGTTCTATATCATTAGATGCGCCAGTTGATACTTTTTCAAAACCGTAAATCATGTCTTCTGCAATTCGACCACCGTAAAGTGACGAAATATTGCTTTCTAAATGCTGTTTACTATGGCTAAACCTGTCTTGCTCCGGTAAATACATAGTTACACCTAAAGCGCGACCACGAGGGATAATGCTGACCTTGTAAACAGGGTCATGATCTGGAACTAAGCGACCAACAATGGCGTGCCCTGCTTCATGATAAGCTGTCATGGCTTTTTCTTCTTCGCTCATTACCATCGAACGACGTTCAGCACCCATTAAGATTTTGTCTTTAGCTTTTTCAAACTCATCCATTGACACAGTACGACGAGTACCACGTGCAGCGAATAATGCCGCTTCGTTCACTAAGTTAGCTAAATCGGCACCAGACATGCCAGGTGTACCTCTAGCAATAACCGATGCTTTAACATCGTCACCTAAAGGAACTTTACGCATATGAACTTTTAAGATTTGCTCGCGACCACGGATATCAGGTAAACCAACGGTAACTTGACGGTCAAAACGGCCAGGACGTAATAATGCCGGATCTAAGACATCAGGACGGTTAGTCGCGGCAATAACAATAACGCCTTCATTACCTTCAAAACCATCCATTTCTACAAGCATTTGGTTAAGCGTTTGTTCACGTTCATCATGACCACCACCCATACCTGCGCCACGTTGGCGACCTACTGCATCAATTTCATCGATAAAGATAATACATGGCGCTGATTTCTTTGCTTGTTCAAACATGTCACGTACACGTGATGCACCAACACCGACGAACATCTCAACGAAATCAGAACCTGAAATAGTGAAAAATGGTACTTTCGCTTCTCCAGCAATGGCCTTAGCTAATAAGGTTTTACCTGTACCTGGTTGGCCTACTAGTAATACCCCTGAAGGGATGCGACCACCGAGTTTTTGAAATTTTGTCGGTTCTTTTAAATAATCAACAAGCTCTGCAACTTCTTCTTTTGCTTCGTCACAACCAGCAACATCGGAAAAAGTTGTTTTTATTTGATCTTCGCTCAATAGTTTCGCTTTAGATTTCCCGAAAGACATCGCACCTTTACCGCCACCACCTTGCATTTGGCGCATAAAGAAAATCCAGACACCAATTAATAAAATCATTGGGAACCAAGAAATGAAGATAGTCGTTAAGAAACTGGTTTCTTCGGGTAACTGACCTGAAGCATTAACACCTTGTTTTACCAAGTCATTAATTAAATCGCCATCGTGCAGACCAGGGATAACGGTAACAAATTCTTCACCGCTACGTTTGGTGCCATGAATAACGCCATCTCTTCCAACAACAACATCACGTATCTGTCCTTGACGGACATCTTGAATGAAACGAGTGTAATCAACTTGCTGATCCTTACTCGCGCTCGGAGTGAACCCTTGGAATACCGACATTAAAACAACCGCTATTACCAACCATAAAATAAGATTTTTCGCCATATCGCTCAACTTAATGACCTCTTGTAACTATAAATGAACTGTACTTAACTATAACTAGTGTATAAAACCGACTAGTTCTGAAATCAGTTTAAGTTCTTAAACTGATGGGTAGTAATTTACTATAATTTATCGTCCGGAGCTATTTAAATCCGGTCGCAACGAGATAAACTTCACGTGAACGTGCGCGCGAGGAATCTGGTTTACGTGTTTTGACTGTTTTAAAAGCAACGCGAACATCTTTCATAAACTGCTCAAAGCCTGCTCCTTGAAAAACTTTAACAACAAAAGTGCCATTTTTTTTCAGTACCTGAGTACACATATCAAAGGCTAATTCGACAAGATACATATTTCTTGCTGCATCGGCACCATCGTTGCCGGTAAAGTTCGCCGCCATGTCAGACATAACAACGTCTATATCTTTTCCGCCAATACGTGTTAATAAGGCATCAAGTACTGGTTCTTCTCTAAAATCCCCTTGCAAAAAATCAACGCCTGCAATGGGGTCCATTGAAAGAATATCACAAGCAATGATTTGTCCACTTCCTCCAACAGCTTTAACCGCATACTCTGACCAGCCACCTGGTGCAGCTCCTAAATCGACGACTTTCATGCCTTTTTTGATCAGTTTATCTTTGGTATTAATTTCTTCAATTTTAAAAAAAGCACGTGAACGAACACCTAGTTTTTGGGCTTTTTTTACATACTCATCATCAAAATGCTCTTGCATCCAACGAGTGCTACTGTTACTTAATTTTTTTTTACTCATTAATTTAACTTTATTAATTTGCTAAGAATGCAAAACGATTGCACGTTTTATTAGTATTACAGAGTAGATGGAGGTAAAATACTATTAATTCAAGCTAACTTGTAACGAAAATTGTTAATGAGCCTAAATAAAAAACAAATACAATATTTAAAAGGTCTTGCTCACCCATTGAAACCAGTGGTTTTAATGGGTAACAACGGCTTAACAGAGGCAGTAGTTGCCGAAATTGATTATTCTTTAAATCATCACGAATTAATCAAAATTAAAATTCCAACCGAAGACCGTGAGACGAAAGCTTTAATAGTTGAAGCTATTTGTCGTGAAACATCTTCGGTAAAAATTCAAGTGATTGGTAAAACGTTAATTATTTATCGTCAATCACCAGAAAAGAAAATTAGAGTCCCAAAACTTTAATTTTTACTTTGTACCAAAAAAGAGCCTCGGCTCTTTTTTTATGCCTAAAAGATACTAATTGACCTGGTAGGACATAATGAGGAAACATCTGGTGGTGAGTATGAAATTAAATTATTTTACAGTATGGCGTGTAACAAATGAAATATGACTGTAATTTTCTGATGATAACTGACAGATTTTTCTACGTTGTACTACTCGTGGTCAAGTAATTCTTATAAGTAAAAATATTGTCTACGAAAGAATATAGCAAAACGTTTAACAGCTATACAATGATGCAAAGACTAAGTAACGACAAATTACCCAGTCTTGCAAATAACTATATACTTAACATTTTTTTATTCATGTTTAGTATTTGTTTGCCAATACCGCTAACTTTTAACAAATCGTCAACTGAAGTGAACGTCCCATTAATGTCCCGATATTTCACTATCGCTTGTGCTTTTTTCTTACCAATGCCCTTTAATAAAGATAAGGTGCTTATATCTGCAGTGTTTATATCAACCCGATAATTAGCTTTATCGGCTACAGATTGGCTATTAATTTCACTACTCTTTTCTTTTACACTATCAGCAAAGCTTAGAGAAGATAAAATAAGCATTAAACAATAAAATAGTATTTTAGATATCTTTTGCATAATTGATTCCTTTTATATGTTATCCATTAAGTCTCATTAGGTGAAACTATATTAATGAGACGTTAATAGGTTTAGGATCCGATCAGATATTTGTCAATTAATCTAAGATTTTTATTGCGATAAATTAAATTAGCGACTCATTAATAGCTTGTAAAACATGTTGCGGATTTTCAGCTTTGGTTATAGGTCTGCCAATAACTAGGTAATCGACACCAACATTAATCGCTTGCTCAGGTGTCATGATACGTTTTTGATCATCACTAGCAGCACCCGTAGGGCGAATTCCAGGCGTAACTAATTTAAAATCAGAGCCTAAAGTAGTCTTTAAGGATTCTGCTTCCCATGCAGAGCAAACAACACCATCTAAGCCAGCATCTTTTGCTAAAGTTGCCAATGCAGTAACCTGCTCTGCAGGTGACTTAGTAATACCTAAACCAAGTAGATCTTCTTCACTCATGCTGGTTAAAACGGTAACTGCAATTAACAAGGGAGCTTTATCACCATATGCCTCTAGCGCTTGTTTTGCTTTTAACATCATTTCACGACCACCACTCGCATGTACATTGACCATCCATACACCAAGTTCAGCGGCGGCAGTTACGGCTTTTGCTACCGTATTAGGAATATCATGAAATTTTAAATCTAAGAAAACATCAAAACCTCTAAGAGTAAGTTCTTTTACAAATTCAGGGCCAAAATAAGTAAACATTTCTTTGCCTACTTTTAGGCGACAATCACTTGGCTGAATTTTATCAACAAAAGCTAAAGCATCAGCCTTGTTATCAAAATCGAGCGCTACAACTACTCTTGCATCATTCATTTTATTTTCCTTCATTCTTTAATTCTTTAATTCTTTAATCGCGCCTATTAGGCACTAAACTTACGGGATTATGTGACTAAATTAACGTTGTTTGTGCAAACTTAGCTCCCACTTAAAGCGGTTATTCGCCTTCAAGCCCACGTACGGGTTTTAATTGTTCCCAATCATGACACGATGGGCACGCCCAGTAATGTTTACTGCTATTAAAACCACAAGTCCGGCAACTGTAACGAGATTTTAAATTCAAATACGAGCCAATTAACTCCTTAATCATATCTAAATTGTCAGTATTATCTTGCGCTGAAGCATTCAACATTTGCATTTTAACAAAATGCTTAAACCCCTTAATTGTTGGACGTTTTTTAAGGGCTAATAAAATAAATTCTTTTGCTTTTACCTTGCCATATTTATCTTCTATATGACTAAGGTACTTAATTAATGCACTTGATGATGCGGTTTCATCATAGACTTTTTTGATAAATCTAAAATATTCGTCATCTGCATCTAATTGGTGATAACAATGATGCATTTTATCAATAACATCAGGGAAAAACTCTTTATCTTGATGATAAATATCTTGATAACATCGGCAAGCTTCATTGTATTGCTGATGATTTTCATAAATTTGTGCAAGTAGCCAGTTCGCACGACAAGAGTTTGCATCATAGGTTAGCGCTAATTCAAGTAATTCAATCACTTCAATAAAGTTATCTTCTTCCAATGCATTCGTTGCTAATTCGCAGTAAAAGTTAGCTAAATTATGTAAGAGTTTTTTATCTTTAGTTTTGGCGATAGCTTTTTTATGGCTGATGCCTTTTGACCAGTCTTTTGTTGATTGATAAATACGCATTAAATAATCAAGAGACTTTAAACCGAAGTGTTTTGATTTAAGAAGCTTTTCAAACATAACTTCTGCACGGTCATATAAACCAGCACTGAAAAAGTCTTTACCAAGCTCATAAACGGCTTGCTGCTTGTCTTTAGATGGTAGGTGTTTTTGTCTAACTAAGTGTTCATGCACTTTTAAAGCACGATCAAGCTCTCCTCTACGACGAAATAGATTGGCCATAGCAAAATGTGCTTCAACCGTATCATCTTCAACTTTAAGCGCTTCAAGCAAATAATCAATCGCTTTATCTTGTTGGTTCGACAGTAAATAATTTAAACCTGTCGAATATTTAATCGATAAGGCTTGCTTGGCAGAATGATCATTTTGTTTGACGCTATTGCGTCCCATGAACCAGCCATACCCCATAGCAACAGGGAGTAGTAAGAAAAGTAGTTCTAACATAAAGGCGTTACATTGACTCTTTAGAAGGTTGATTTTTAGGTTTTATAAGTCGAACAAATTTCCATAATAATGAAAACAATAAACCCAGTATGAAGCCTAACGTTGTAAATAGACTTACCGCTGCAGCAACTGAAAGCTCTGCACGAGCAATGAGATAATTTAACGTTATCGTTTGTTCGTTTTGGCTGCCGAAAACAAAAGCAATCGCTAATAATAGAAAAAGCGTAATCGCTGTAATATAAACACGCACAATGAGTTACCTATGATAGAAATTAAATAAAAAAAAGGCATGCCATTATAGCATGCCTTTTTATGAATAATTTATCAATTACGCTAATGAAAGATTTACTCTTTCACGTAATTCTTTGCCAGGTTTAAAATGAGGAACGTATTTTCCCGCCAACTCAACTGATTCGCCAGTTTTAGGGTTACGTCCTACACGAGGTGCACGAAAATGTAATGAAAAACTACCAAAACCTCGAATTTCAATACGCTCACCTTTAGATAAGGTTTGCGCCATCATTTCTAAGATCTCTTTAATAGATTGTTCAACATCTTTCGCCGATAAATGACTTAATTTATCCGCTAATCTTTCAATAAGTTCAGACTTGGTCATTCGACCTCCAGTGTTCACTAGTTTGAAGTAATAAGCTACTTCACACCAATGAATTTTAAACAAAGAGAAATGCTATATCTCAAGCACTTCTCAGCTTCAAGTGACTAAATTAGTTTTTAGCGTTTTTAAACGCTGCAGCCATTGCACTTAAACCACTTTCTTCAACTTGGTTTAGATTATCCATAGCTTCACGTTCGTCTGCTTGGTCTTTAGCTTTGATTGATAAGCTAATAGCACGGTTCTTACGATCCACACCCATAAACTTAGTTTCAACACTATCACCAACAGATAATTCAGTTGACGCATCTTCGATACGTTCACGTGAAATATCAGATACACGTAGGTATCCTTCAACGCCTTCAGCTAATTCAATCTTAGCGCCTTTAGCATCTACTTCAATAACCTTACCTGTAACAATAGCACCTTTCTTAGTATCTGCAAGGTACTGATTAAACGGATCATCTTCAGTTTGTTTAACACCTAAAGAAATACGTTCGCGCTCAGGGTCAACTTGTAGTACTACAGCTGAGATTTCATCACCTTTCTTGTATTCACGAACAGCTTCTTCACCGCCAGCCCATGAAATATCAGATAAGTGAACAAGACCATCAATACCGCCGTCAAGACCAATGAAGATACCGAAGTCAGTAATTGACTTGATCTTACCTGATACTTTATCGCCTTTGTTGAAGTTCTTAGCGAACTCTTCCCAAGGGTTAGCGATACACTGTTTAAGGCCTAAAGAAATACGACGACGTTCTTCGTCAATTTCTAATACCATAACTTCTACAGTGTCACCTAAGTTAACAACTTTAGATGGGTGGATGTTTTTGTTAGTCCAATCCATTTCAGAAACGTGAACTAAACCTTCAACGCCTTCTTGAATTTCAACAAAACAACCGTAATCAGTTAAGTTAGTTACACGACCAGTAAGTTTAGCGCCTTCAGGGTAACGCTTAGCAATTGCTACCCATGGATCTTCGCCTAACTGCTTCATACCTAGAGATACACGAGTACGCTCACGATCGAATTTAAGTACTTTAACTTGGATTTCGTCACCAACATTTACGATTTCACTTGGGTGCTTAACACGTTTCCAAGCCATATCTGTAATGTGTAGTAAACCATCAATGCCGCCTAAATCTACGAATGCGCCGTAGTCAGTAAGGTTCTTAACGATACCTTTAACTTCTAGGCCTTCAGCTAATGATTCTAACAATGCATCGCGTTCTACGCTGCTTTCAGATTCGATAACGGCACGACGAGAAACAACAACGTTATTACGCTTTTGATCAAGCTTAATAACTTTAAATTCTAATTCTTTGCCTTCAAGGTGAGTTGTATCGCGGATTGGGCGAACATCTACTAATGAACCCGGTAAGAAAGCACGAATATCGCTAACTTCAACCGTGAAACCACCTTTAACTTTACCGTTGATAACACCGATAACAGTTTCTTTTTCTTCGTACGCTTTCTCAAGCACTTGCCATGCTTCATGACGCTTAGCATCATCGCGAGAAAGAATAGTTTCGCCGAAACCATCATCTGTAGCTTTAAGAGAAACGTCAACTTCATCGCCAACATTAACTTCAACTTCACCAGCGTTATTCTTAAACTGATTAATGTCAATAACACTTTCAGATTTAAGGCCAGCATCAACAATAACATTGTCTTTGTTAATGGCTACGATTGTACCCTTGATAATTGAACCAGGGCGTGTTTCGATTTCTTTTAAACTTTCTTCAAAAAGTTGTGCAAAATTTTCAGTCATAATGATTATATGAACTCAGTTTTTTAATCCAATTAACATACATGTTTCATGGGGTTATTAATAAAACCTAATGCATCCTTACGTTAGGTGATTGTTGAAGCATTATTGCTTCGTTTACGTTAACTTGCCATTGGCAAACGTTAAGATTTTAGCAACCACTTCTTCAATAGAAAGGTCTGTAGAATCAACTATTAACGCTCCTTCTGCAGGGATAAGTGGAGCGACCGCACGGGTCTGATCTCGCTCATCACGCTGACGTATGTCATCCAAAAGGCGCCCGATTTTAACATCAAAACCTTTCTCTTTCAACTGATTAAATCGACGTTGGGCACGTTCTTCTGCGCTTGCTGTTAAAAACACTTTAACTGGCGCATCAATAAAAACGACTGTACCCATATCTCGGCCATCAGCAACTAAACCAGGAGCTACTTTAAAAGCACGTTGGCGACGTAGTAATGCTTCTCGAACACGAGGGAAAGCGGCTATTTTAGAAGCAATAGCGCCCACATCTTCGGTTCGGATAGTATGACTAACGTCTTCACCTTCTAATATTACTTTACCTTCTCCGTCACCTGTAATTTCAAACTGCACATCTAAATGTGCCGCAATAGGAATCAAAGGTTCTTCTTCTTCAATCGACAACTGATGATGTTGTGTTGCGACTGCAAGCACGCGATAAATAGCTCCGCTGTCAAGTAAGTGCCAGCCAAGTTGCTCAGCAACTAAGCGAGCTGCTGTGCCCTTACCTGCACCACTAGGTCCATCTATGGTTATTACCGGAATTTGTTCAATCATATTTTTATCTAAGCTAAAGAAAGTTAAAATTAAATGGTCATTTAATTTACCCTTGCTTTAGTGTTAGTCCTACTTGGTTTGCTAAAATGACAAAGTTAGGGAACGAAGTCGCTACATTGTCACACTCTAATATTTTAATTTCGCCAGATGCTCTTAATGAACTTATCGCGAACGACATGGCAATACGGTGATCATCATGACTATGAATAGTGCCTGACGTTAACTGGCCACCAACAATATCAATGCCATCATCAAAAACAGTACAATCTATATCTAATTCTTTCAGTCCGTCAGCCATTGCTTGAATACGATCGCTTTCTTTAACTCTTAATTCTTCAGCACCACGTAAACGCGTTGTGCCATTTGCACAAGCTGCGGCAATAAATATAGCCGGGAATTCATCAATGGCAAGTGGAACATCTCTTTCTTCAATGTCTATTCCGCGTAACTGAGATGACTTGACCACAATATCGGCCACCGGCTCACCGCCAGCCATACGTTCGTTAGTAACGGTTAAGTCACCATTCATTTGTTTCAAAATATTAATAGAACCAATACGCGTCGGGTTCATACCAACATTACGAATCGTTAACTCTCCTTCTTTCGCGATTAACCCCGCAACCATGAAAAAAGTAGCCGAGGAAATATCACCCGGAACTTGTATATCGCAAGCCGTTAATTTGTGTCCACCTTCGATGGACACTTTTTTACCTATCGGCGTATCTTCAACCGTTACTGGATAACCGAAAGCGGTTAGCATGCGTTCAGTATGATCGCGGGTAATACCTGGCTCTGTGACTGAAGTAACACCATTGGCGTACATACCGGCCAATAACACACAAGATTTAACTTGCGCACTTGCCATAGGTAAATCGTAATGAATAGCTGTTAGTGTTTCATTGGCTTTCACACCCTGACAAATTACAGGTGGTGTACCATTTTCTGCCGCTGAAATATTTGCGCCCATTAACTTTAACGGGTCTACGACACGTTTCATTGGCCGTTTATTTAATGAATTATCTCCAGCCATTTCAGATGAAAACTTCTGCCCGGCAAGCAATCCTGACATGAGTCGAATAGTGGTCCCTGAATTGCCAATGTCTAAGGCATGCGTTGGTGCAGTTAAACCATGCAAACCTTTACCGTGAATAACAACATTTTGTTGTGCATCCGGACCTTCAATTTTTATGCCCATCGCTTTAAACGCATTCATGGTTGCCAAGCAGTCTTGTCCCGGTAAGAAACCAGAAACATGCGTGGTACCTTCGGCTAATGAGCCAAACATGATAGAGCGATGCGAACATGACTTGTCACCCGGTACAGTGATATCTCCAGAAACTTTTCCGGCAAGGCCTGTAGTGATAGTTAATGTTTTGTTTGCTTGTGACATTTTTATTCCAATAAATCCTTTTCTGTTTTATCAGTAATTTATATATTACTTTTGATAAACAGAATAATTTCACTTTGGCTATTTGTGCGTAAAAATAGCCTCTTTATAGTTTTACACTATCGATGACTAAGCGATAACGCCTAGCATTATACAAGATTGTAGAAAACCTAGTTTAATATTATTGACAATGTTTAGCTGAAAAGTCTTTCATGAATGCAACAAGTGTTTCTATGCCCAATAATGGCATAGCGTTATAAATACTCGCACGCATGCCACCAACATTTCGGTGTCCTTCAAGCGCCATTAAACCATGTGCTTCAGCTTGTTCAAGAAATTCAGCGTTTAAGCTTTCATCTGTTAACCAAAAGGGTACATTCATTAAACTACGAAACTTTGGCTCGATATGATTTTGATAAAATTCACTGTTATCAATATAACCGTATAAAAGTTCGGCTTTTTGTTTATTCACCTTCGAAATTTCTTTAACTCCACCCGCCTCTTTTAACCATTCGAAAACTAAACCGGCTAAATACCAAGCGTAAGTTGGTGGCGTATTATACATTGAATCACTCTTGGCTAATACCTGATAATTCATAATAGAGGGTGTCGTTGGCTGAGCATTACCGAGTAAATCATTGCGAACAATAACGATTGTTAAGCCTGATGGACCAATATTTTTTTGCGCTCCTGCATAGATAAGTGCAAATTTTTCTACATCTATTTCATGGGACAAAATTGTTGACGACATATCGGCAACTAATGGCACACCGTTCGTCTGAGGAATATCGAACATTTCAATACCATCAACCGTTTCATTAGGGCAGTAATGTACAAAGGCTGCGTCTGGGTTTAAGCCCCACTCTTCGCTAGGTAAAACATAAGTATCGCTATCAACGTCATTGACTACGTTTATTCGATTAATATCGCCATAACGCTCAGCTTCCACTGCAGCCGCCTTTGACCATGAGCCAGAGATAATATAATCAGCAGACTTGCCTTCAGGTAATAAGTTCAAGGGCACGGCAGAAAACTGACCCCGTCCGCCACCATGACAAAATAGTACGCTGTAGTTGTCTGGAATTGACATTAAATCACGTAAATCTGCTTCAGCTTTTGCGGCAACCGCCTTAAATTCTTTACTGCGATGGCTTAATTCCATCACAGAGCTTCCCGTACCTTGCCAGTTGATAAACTCAGCTTGTGCCTTTTTCATTACCGCTTGCGGTAACATTGCAGGACCAGCACAAAAATTAAATACTTGAGACATATAACACAATACCTTCTATTAAGATTTCATTAAGTTTGTCGATGCATTTGCTTAAACTGTTTTAATTATTATATTGGAAACATCAATTTGATGAGCATTCTCTTATTTCAAATAAGAAAACTCATCAAATGGAAATAAATTTATACTGAGTATTCAAATAAATCAGACCTGAAATTATTGATAAACATACCGAAGATGGATCTTTTCGGTCTATAACCATAAATGTGAGCATAACAGCAAATAAGCTCCTGCATTTGCTTAATACCGTTCGTCCTGAACATAACAGCAAATAAGCTCCTGCATTTGCTTAATACCCTTCGTCCTGAACATAACAGCAAATAAGCTCCTACATTTGCTTAATACCCTTCGTCCTGAACATAAAAAGGGCGGTAATTAACCGCCCTTATATTTAATGATTAGCAATAACTATTCGTTATCACCCTCATCAAGCGCTTCATCATCACTTTCGACGTCTGTTGACGCTTCCGTTGAAGTATCTTCACTTTCTGATGACTCTACTGACTCTGGAGAAGTTTCCTCTGTTCCTTCTGGAACATCCTCACCTTCAACTTCTTCAATTTCATCAATACGTTGCAATGCAACAACATGTTCATCTTCAGCTGTACGGATAATTCGAACACCTTGGGTATTACGACCAATAACACTCACTTCTTTAACACGAGTACGTACTAATGTGCCATTGTCTGTAATAAGCATTATTTCGTCTAAGTCTTCAACTTGAACAGCACCAACTACACGGCCATTACGGTCACTAACTTTAATAGAAACAACACCTTTAGTGGCACGACTTTTCGCTGGATATTCAGTTAATGCCGTACGTTTACCAAAGCCATTCTCAGTAATCGTTAAGATTGGGCCATCGTTTTGAGGCACGATTAAGGAAACAACTTTTTGGTCGCCATCTAACTTAATACCACGAACACCAGTACCCGTTCGGCCGATAGGTTTTAAGGCCCAGCGCTCTTCACCCGTTTCTTCATCTAACTTGATTGAGCCTGTTTCACTATCACGAAGTTTTTCATTAAATCGAACAACTTTACCCGCGTCAGAGAACAACATGATGTCATTATAACCGTTGGTAATAGCAACACCTATTAAGGTATCGTCATCACGTAAGTTTAGGGCAATTATACCATTAGCACGTTGATTTTTATAAGCAGTAAGCGCTGTTTTCTTCACAGTACCTGATGCCGTCGCCATGATAATAAACTTGTCTTCTTCGTATTCACGTACCGGTAAAATTGCCGTAATACGTTCACCCGTTTCAAGCGGTAAAATATTAACAATTGGACGTCCACGAGCCGTACGACTGGCTAATGGTAACTGGAAGACTTTCAACCAATAAAGTTTACCGCGATCTGAGAAACACAAAATAGTATCGTGGGTATTAGCAATTAATAAACGTTCAATGAAATCTTCTTCTTTCATCTTAGTTGCTGCTTTACCTTTACCGCCACGACGTTGTGCTTGGTAGTCGCTTAATATTTGGTATTTAACATAACCTTCATGCGATAAGGTCACGACTACATCTTCTTCTGTAATCAAATCTTCCATCGATAAGTCATGCGAAGCATTAGTAATTTCAGTACGACGTTCATCACCAAACTCATCACGTATAGCTTCTAACTCTTCACGAATAATTTCCATTAAACGCTCAGGCGAACCTAAGATATGTAATAACTCGGCAATTACATCTAATAACGCTTTGTATTCTGATAAGATTTTTTCGTGTTCTAAGCCAGTAAGCTTATGTAAACGAAGATCTAAAATCGCTTGTGCTTGTTGTACCGTTAAGAAGTATTGGCCATCTTGAATCCCAAAACCTTCTTCAACCCACTCAGGACGTGCGGCATCATCACCAGCAGCACTAAGCATTTCAGCAACATTACCCAAATCCCAACCACGAGCGAGCAGCTTATCTTTTGCATCGCTTGGCGTTGGTGAGTTTTTAATTAACTCAATAATTGGATCAATATTCGCTAAAGCGATTGATAAACCTTCAAGTAAATGCGCGCGTTCACGTGCTTTACGTAATTCAAAGATAGTACGGCGAGTAACAACTTCACGGCGGTGAAGAATAAACTCTTCAAGCATTTCTTTAATATTGAATAATTTAGGTTGGCCGTTCGTTAACGCCACCATATTAAAACCAAAAGACACTTGCATTTGAGTCAGTTTGTATAAGTTATTTAATATAACTTCGCCGACCTCGCCACGTTTAACCTCAATCACCATACGCATACCGTCTTTATCAGACTCGTCACGTAGTGCAGAGATACCTTCAAGACGTTTTTCTTTTACCAGCTCGGCCATTTTTTCAATAAGGCGAGCTTTATTGACTTGATACGGAAGTTCATGAACAACAATGGTTTCTTTACCTGTTGTTGGGTGAACTTCGATATCAGCACGGGCGCGAATTTTTATTTTTCCACGGCCGGTACGGTAAGCTTCGTCAATACCTGCACGACCACTGATAATACCTGCGGTCGGAAAATCAGGACCCGGTATATATTCCAAAATTTCTTCGAAGGTTAAATCACTGTTTTCAATTAACGCTAAACAACCGTTAATCACTTCAGTTAAATTATGCGGAGGTATGTTCGTTGCCATACCTACAGCAATACCAGAAGTACCATTCACTAATAAATTAGGAATACGTGTTGGCATTACAACAGGAATATGTTCAGTACCATCATAGTTAGGTACAAAATCAACGGTCTCTTTATCAAGATCAGCCAGTATTGAGTGGGCTATTTTTGACATTCTGATTTCGGTATAACGCATTGCAGCTGCGGAATCACCATCAACAGAACCGAAATTACCTTGCCCATCTACTAACATGTAGCGTAATGAAAATGGCTGCGCCATACGTACTATTGTATCGTATACTGCTGTATCACCATGCGGGTGATACTTACCGATTACATCACCAACAACACGAGCTGATTTTTTGTATGGTTTGTTGAAGTCATTACCTAGTACGTTCATCGCAAATAGTACGCGACGATGCACTGGTTTTAAGCCGTCTCGTACATCTGGTAACGCACGGCCTACAATTACGCTCATGGCGTAATCTAGATAAGAATTTTTTAGCTCATCTTCAATATTGACGGGTGAAACATTATTTGCCAAATCGGTCATAAGTCGATGGTATCCCTTAACTTAGAAAGAATTCTGAAAGTTTTTTCGAAATTTTTATTATTAATTAACACGGCATACTAGCATAGTTTCAAGGAGATGCCATACCGCTTTATTCCTTAGGATGTACTTAAAATGTTAGCTCGGAAAAGTCATCTACTTTCAACTGATTGATTATTGTTCAACAATTAAGTGCCGCCCATAGACAGTAAATATTATTGCGCTTTTTTAAGCTCAAAAGATCGGCGTTTTTCAATTGCCTTTGCAGTAATATTTTGATCTAAAACTTTCCCTTGTCCTAATAAAAAGTAAATTTCAGCGATAACAAAAAGTGGTCCTATTAATAATTGGTTAAGGTCATCAAAAAAAGCAGGTTTGGCTTTCTCATAATGATGTCCTATAAATTGAATAACCCAGCCAACAACGAAAGTAATAAAGGCGATTAAGGTATGATATTCCATAGCCACTACAAAATGAACACTCCACATTAACGGACCAAACAATAGCAAAGCTAAGCATGCTAAAGGTAAGGAAAGTAGTAAATAATAAATAAACACAGACACTGATAAAATTGCCGTCAAAGTAAATTTTATGCTTTGAAGACCAAAGATATCTTTTAATACGGACGATTCTATCTCAAAATTAATACCCGCTAATAATAAAGCAATTGCCCAAATTATCATCGGCACACCAATAAAATGGGTACGAATATTATTTCTATTTAGATGGACGCTCTTATAAGTAGATAGTTGCTCTATAGCTGTTTTCATTTAACCTCGGTTATTTATCTCATCGTACCTGTTAGCTAATAACTTATCTCTATGTCAATAATTTTTCAACCATCAAAAAATTTATATAACAATAGGGCCTTAATTGATATCAACAAACTAACCAGTCAACACTAGGCGTAGCAAACGCTTTAGTTTAGAATCGCCACTAATGATTTAATAAAGTAATGAGAATTCGATGTCGACAACCACTCACTCAAACACAGTCAATGTAAATAATGAAGAAATTGCTAAATTTGAAAAAGTAGCAAGCCAGTGGTGGGAGCTCGATGGTGACTTCAAGCCTTTACATCAAATTAACCCAATACGTCGACAGTTTATTTGTCAGCATGTTGGCGACATTTTTGGTAAAAAGATTATTGATGTCGGTTGTGGTGGCGGTATTTTGGCAGAAAGTTTAGCGAAACTTGGTGGTGACGTTACCGGTATTGATTTAGGCCAAGAGCCTTTAAATGTTGCCAAGCTTCACGCTTTGGAAACAGGTGTAAAAGTCGATTATCAAAAAATTCCGGCCGAAGAAAAAGCGAGCCAAGAACCTGGAGTATATGACGTAGTAACTTGTATGGAAATGCTCGAGCATGTACCCGATCCTGCTTCAATCATCCAAGCTTGTGCGCAAATGGTAAAACCTGGTGGTTACGTGTTTTTCTCGACATTAAACAAATCAATTAAATCTTATTTACTTGCAATAATAGCAGCAGAAAAAATACTCAAAATAGTCCCCGATGGCACGCATGATCATAACAGTTTTATCCGCCCTTCTACGTTAATTGGTTGGGCTGAATCATTCGACCTAAAATGTATTGATGCTGCTGGTATTCATTACAATCCGCTAACAGAAAATCATAAACTTATTACTTCGCTCGATGTGAATTATATTCTTTGCTGTAAAAAGGTTTAGCCCGAGATGAGCACTTTAATGAACACGACAATATCAGGCGTTTTATTTGACCTAGACGGTACTTTATTAGATACCGCCAACGATTTAGGCGAAGCACTCAACTATGTATTAAGAAAACACGGTTTAGCTGAGGTTGCTCGCGAGAACTATCGCCCTATTGCCTCAGATGGTGCCTTAGGGCTATTAACACTAGGCTTCGCTGACCAATTGAAAAATTTTGATTATGAGCAATTGCGCACAGAATTCTTAGCTTATTACCAAGATAATATTGCCGTTCATACCTGCCTTTACCCAGAAGTAAGTGAATTACTTTTAGCTTTAAATAAGCAGAATATTCCTTGGGGAGTTGTTACTAATAAGCCCGAAGGTTTAACACGACAGTTATTACCTAACTACCCTGAGTTCGACAAATGCTTATCTCTAATAGGTGGAGATACTCTTGCCAATAGAAAACCTCATCCAGCCCCTATTCTTAAAGCTTGCGAAGAAATAGGAGTAACAAGCGAATGTTGTTTATATGTCGGTGATGCACTTCGCGATATTCAAGCAGGCAACAAGGCTAACTCAACAACTGTCATTGCAAAATGGGGTTATATATTAGCAAACGAAGATTGTACCAGTTGGCAAAGTGACTATCACGCGGAGTCACCATTAGAGATTTTATCGTTAATTTAATAGCGAGTAATGGTTGTTGCAAAGAATTAAAGCCATTTTACCAATGGCTTTAATTTGTTGAGCAAATTATTTTGCATTAATAAAACAGGAACTGTCCATAGTTCAGCCCGCAAATTTACTCGCCTAAACTTACAATGCTTGCGTTAATATTTCACGGCTTATTTCTAAGGTTATATCGCCTTTTTCGCCCAATGTCGTCATACCGTGTTGCTGCAATCGTTCAATTAATAAATCAATGTCATCGCTGCCCAGATCAACGTGGGATAAACGTGTTGGCACCTGCATTTTTTCGAAGAAGGCTTCCGTTAAATTAATCGCTTTCTCGATACGCTCGTTTTCATCACCTTCGCTAATCTGCCAAACACGTGTCGCGTATTGCAGTAATTTTTCATGCTTTTGCGTACGGCGAACTTTCATCACTGCAGGCAATACAATCGATAAAGTACGTGCGTGATCAATGCCAAAAGCACCGGTTAATTCATGTCCTATCATATGAGTTGACCAATCTTGCGGTACTCCTGCGCCAATAAGACCATTTAGCGCCATAGTTGCCGACCACATGATATTAGCGCGAACTTCTAAGTCATTTTTGGTCGCTGGCGATAACGCTTTCGGCCCTTCTTCAATCAAGGTTTGCAATAACCCTTCACTGAAACGGTCTTGCACTTTGCCATTCACGCTGTAAGTTAAATACTGCTCGATGATGTGAATAAAGGCATCAACAACACCATTACTAATTTGTCTATCCGATAATGACAAAGTCACACTCGGGTCTAACACCGCAAATAACGGACGAACCGATGGACTAGAAAAAGGCAGTTTATTACCGTCTCGGGTTACCACAGAATTACCATTACTTTCAGAGCCGGTAGCAGGTAAAGTTAATACTGCACCCATAGGTAATGCTTTAGTTACCGCTTGTTGTTTGGCCAAGATATCCCATGGGTCATTAACTGCGTTATCACTTTCGCCATTACCTTCGTAAAGGGCGGCCGCAGCAATAAATTTAGCGCCATCAACAACAGAGCCACCACCAACGGCGAGTAAATAATCAATATTTTCTGACTTGATAATCTCTTGTGCTCTCATCAAGGTTTTGTAAGTTGGGTTTGGCTCTATTCCCGAAAATTCAAACCAAGTATGCTTTGCAAGAGCATCACTGACTTGTTGATACACACCATTGCCTTTAATAGAGCCGCCACCATAGACCACTAACACTCTTGCGTTTAATGGAATTTCTTGTGAAATAGCTGCAATTTTTCCGACACCAAAATGAATATTCGTTGGGTTTTTAAAATTAAAATTTAACATCTATATTTCTCTATTATTCTTTTACAAATGAGCCAAACTTAGCAATATGTCGAATTAACTAAGCTGGTTATCACAAATTAGTTTATGCTGAAAGTTGAGCCAGTAATTTTTCAGCCGCTAGTGCTGAGCTTGCTGGGTTTTGACCAGTAATAATAAGACCGTCTTGTACAACGAAGGCATGCCAGTCGTGTGATTTTTGGTATTCGCCACCACGTTTAATAAGTTCATCTTCAAGTAAAAAAGGCACAACTGCTGTTAATTGCACCGCTTCTTCTTCGCTATTAGTAAACCCAGTTACTGCTTTGCCCTTAATGGCAAAATGACCCGAAGCTTGTTTAACATTTAATAAAGCTGCACTTGCGTGACAAACTGTCGCAACGGCTTTTCCTGCTTTGAGAAAGCTTTCAATTAAGGTGATTGAGTCAGTATTGTCAGTAAGATCCCATAATGGTCCATGACCACCTGGATAGAAGACCCCATCAAAAGCACTTTCGTTAAGTGAAGATAAGGTTACTGTGCTCGCAATTTTAGCTTGTGCTGTATCATCTGCATCATATCGCTTGGTAGCGGTAGTTTGAAAGTCTGCTAGTGTACTTGTAGGGTCAATAGGTGCTTGGCCACCTTTAGGTGTTGCTAATGTTACTTCAACACCCGCATCGATAAATGCATAATATGGGGCAGCAAATTCTTCAACCCAAAACCCTGTTTTTTGACCTGTATTACCAAGTTCATCGTGTGAAGTAAGTACCATCAATATTTTTTTAGTCATTATCGTTCATCCATTTATCTGTCTATGTGAGTATATGTACGTTTGAGTACGTTTTTATTTTCTATGTGGCGAGTATATGCCGAAGAAAACACATCGACAATGCAGATAAAACTGACAACATTGTATTAATTATTGATACAATGTTTATTGTAATAGCTAGTTACGAAAAATAATGGACATGAGTTTTAATAAAAAGGTGAGTTATGGATGTTTCATTTGAACAGCTCAAAAGTATGGTTGTTTTTGCTCAAATAATTGAACAAGGCAACTTAAGCGCAGCAGCTAAACATTTAGGGCTATCTCGGGCAGTAGTCAGTTATCACTTGAAAAAGCTTGAAGCACAGCTTGAGGTAAAGCTTCTTAACCGCTCGACCCGCGCTATTAATCTTACTGAAGCAGGCCAAGCGTATTATGAACGCTGTCGTGTTATTGCTGAGCAAGCTAGTGCCGCCAACCAGCAAATTGAAAACTTCAAAAATGAGCCCGTTGGCTTACTTAAAATTACCTGCCCAGTAAATGTAGGCCTGCAAACGGTTGTGCCTGCACTCAATGAATTTAAGAAAATATATCCTAAAATAGAGCTTGATGTCATGTTGACTGATGAAATTGTGAACATTATGAAAGAAGGAATTGATCTAGCCATTCGTGGTGCGCCTTTACCTGATTCAGGTTTACAAGCAAGTAAACTTGCCACTCTAACCACCTGTCTTTGTGGTTCACCTGAGTATTTTCTTCAATATGGACGACCGACTAATCCTGCAGATTTAGGTGATCATCAATGGGTTATCTACAAACTAACGTCAGGGGTATTATCTCTAAAAAAAGGCAGTCGCTCATTCAGTATTGCCACTAAAGGGAGCATTAGTACCAATAATGCGGCGGCACGTACCGCATTCGTTGAAGCCGGTCATGGCTTAGCACGAATCCCTACCTACGATGCTTGGCCGAAAATAAAGGCTGGCACCTTAGAAACAGTGCTTGATGATTATACTTTTAACGATATCGATGTTTATGGAGTATTTCCACCTGGCACAGCCAATGCTAAAAAACTCCGATTAGTGCTTAATTTTTTGAAAGAGTATTTCACTAGTCAAACAACCCCAAAACCCTAACCCGAACGTAATTTTAAAATGACCATGGCTTTTAAAATACCTATAGTTAATTAGTGATGACACTTAGTTCAACAGACATCCTCATTCAGAATTTATAATAAAGATATATAAAGAGATATCAGCCGTTAAAGAAGACTGCTTATTCCTAGCTTAAAAATTAGCTATATTAAAGCAGAAAACAATATCGACTCAAAAGCAGTAATACCAAGTTAGGTTATATTTAAGCGCATAAATATCGCACAACAGGCAAGCTAACCATTAAACACAAATGCAGTTACCGTTTTTATCGTTCATTAAATAATCTTTCAGTACAAATAACAACAAGTCGTTGTTTTAACTTGGATTTTATGTATGTCACCCAAATATTGTGCAAAAGTGTAAAAAATTATTTAAAAAAATTTCTCTAACAAAAATTAATTAAAAAAAAGCGTTGCGTTTTGGTAAAATCAAAAATGAAAAGCACTACTAAGTTAGTCATTACTAACTGAACTTTTACTCTAAAGAATCTTCATTAAAACCTCGACTTTTATCACTTGCAATAACGAGCAAACCTCATTATCTTGTGATCACTTTTTAGAAAAACCCTATATATAGTGTATTTGTTGTTCAGATGCTTTTTATGCTGTTTTGCACTTTACGGGGAATATAATAATAACAATGTTCAAGGTTACTCTGTTAATAACAAGACTTACCTTAAACATAACTATTGGCATAATTAATAAATTACAGGCATTTCATGAATAATAATCTTTTTGTAACTAAGCGCAATGGCAAAAGAGAACTCATCGATTTAGAAAAAATCCATAAAGTTATCGCATGGGCCGCAGAAGGCCTCGATAATGTTTCTGTGTCACAAGTTGAACTAAAATCTCATATTCAATTTTATGATGGCATTAAAACATCTGATATTCATGAAACCATTATTAAGTCTGCCGCAGATCTTATCTCGGAAGAAACCCCTGATTATCAATATTTATCTGCTCGTTTAGCTATTTTCCATTTACGAAAAAAAGCATACGGCCAATTTGAGCCGCCTAAGCTCTACCCTCATATAGTTAACATGGTAGAAGCTGGAAAATATGATCAACATTTATTAGTTGATTACACGGCCGAAGAATTTGAGAAAATAGAAAGCTTTATTGTTCATCGTCGTGATTTAGACTTCAGTTACGCAGCAGTAAAACAACTAGAAGGTAAGTACCTAGTTCAGAACCGAGTAACTGGCGAAATCTATGAAAGTGCGCAATTTTTATATATTTTAGTCGCTGCTTGTTTATTTGCGAAATATCCAGAAGAAACGCGCTTAAAATATGTTGAAGGTTTCTATCACGCTATTTCGACATTTAAAATATCTTTACCGACACCCATTATGGCAGGTGTTCGTACACCGACTCGCCAATTTTCATCTTGTGTATTGATTGAATGTGGCGATAGCTTAGATTCGATTAATGCTGCTTCTAGTTCAATTGTGAAATATGTCTCTCAACGAGCAGGTATTGGCATTAATGCCGGTCGTATTCGCGCTTTAGGTAGTACAATACGCAACGGTGAAGCATTTCATACGGGTTGTATTCCCTTTTTCAAACACTTTCAAACAGCTGTTAAAAGTTGCTCTCAAGGTGGTGTTCGAGGCGGTGCTGCGACGCTATTCTACCCACTTTGGCATTTAGAAGTTGAAAGCTTACTGGTGCTTAAAAATAACCGTGGTGTTGAAGAAAATCGTGTTCGTCATTTAGACTACGGTGTTCAGTTTAATAAGCTCATGTACACTCGCTTAATCAAAGGCGGGTCTATTACACTATTTAGCCCAAGTGATGTACCTGGTCTTTACGATGCATTTTTTGAAGACCAAGAAAAATTTGAAGAGCTTTATGTTAAATATGAAGCCGATAATTCGATTCGTAAAAAGGTTATTAAAGCCATTGAGTTATTTACATTATTTGCTCAAGAACGTGCTAGTACGGGTCGAATTTACTTACAAAATGTTGACCACTGTAATACTCATAGCCCGTTCGATCCTAAACAAGCGCCTATTCGTCAAAGTAACTTATGTTTAGAAATTGCTTTGCCAACACAGCCGATGGACGATATTAACGATCCAAAAGGCGAAATAGCCCTTTGTACATTGTCAGCCTTTAATTTAGGTGCAATCGAAAGTTTAGATGAACTAGAAGGTTTATCAGACTTAGCGGTTCGTGCTCTTGATAGTTTACTTGATTATCAAAACTACCCAATGCCTGCAGCTTACAATGCAACAATTGGTCGAAGAACATTAGGCATAGGTGTAATAAACTACGCTTATTACTTAGCTAAAAACGGAGTGTTTTATTCAAACGGTAGTGCGAATAACCTAACTCACCGTACCTTTGAAGCGATACAGTTCAACCTGTTAAAAGCGACAAACGAATTAGCGAAAGAAAAAGGAGCTTGTCCTAAATTTAATGAAACACGCTTATCGCAAGGTATTTTACCAATCGACACCTATAAAAAGTCGATTGACGATATTACTGGCGAACCACTTCACCTTGACTGGGAAACGTTACGTGAAAGCATTAAGAAACACGGTGTAAGAAACTCAACTGTTTCAGCGTTAATGCCATCAGAAACGTCTTCACAAATTTCAAATGCGACCAATGGCATTGAACCACCACGTGGTTTAATCAGCGTAAAAGCGAGTAAAGACGGCGTATTAAAACAAGTGGTACCTGAGTATCAAAGATTAAAAGATAACTATGAGTTACTTTGGAATATTCCAAGTAATGAAGGTTACCTACAATTAGTCGGTATTATGCAGAAGTTTATTGATCAAACAATTTCAGCCAATACCAACTACGACCCTTCACGTTTTGAAGGCGGTAAAGTACCTGTTAAGCAAATTTTGAAAGACATTTTAACCGCTTACAAATTAGGGATTAAAACGATGTATTACCATAATACCCGTGATGGTGCTTCTGATAATATGATTGAACTCGAAGACGAAGACTGTGAAGGCGGCGCGTGTAAGATATAGCCAATCAAATAAAATTTCAGCTTGGTTGCCGCATTAGCAATGAAGCTGCAAGTTCTACGAATAATAATAAAAACTCACTTAAAAAATAAAATTTCGATAATAGGCTATGTCCGGCATGCTTGTTATCAAGGAGAACAAAATGTCGTACACCACGTTTAACCAAATCCCTAATAATGCGCTACTTGAGCCGATGTTTTTAGGGAATAGTGTCAATGTGTCACGATATGATCAACAACGTTTTATTGCTTTTGAAAAATTAATTGAAAAACAGTTATCTTTTTTCTGGCGTCCAGAAGAAGTGGATGTTTCCAAAGATAGAGCTGATTGGCAGAGTTTAACGGATTCAGAAAAGCATATTTTCATTTCAAACTTAAAATACCAAACATTACTTGATTCTATGGCTGCTCGCTCTGTTAATGCGGTATTTTTACCATTAGTTTCGTTGCCTGAAGTTGAAACTTGGATTGAAACTTGGGCATTTAGTGAGACGATTCATTCTCGCTCGTACACGCATATTTTAAGAAACCTATTTTCAGACCCAAGTGAAGTGTTTGACGATATAATGGTTAATCCTGCGATATTAAAGCGCGCGTCAAGTATCGCTAAGTATTTTGATGCAGTGATAATAACCACGCAACTTCTCCAGTCGCAAGGTGAAGGAAGTTATGAAGTTGACGGCGAAACCATTGAAGTATCTACACGTAAATTAAAAGAGCGTTTATACCTTGCCGTTTGTTCAGTTAATGCCTTAGAAGCGATACGTTTTTATGTGAGTTTTGCTTGTTCTTTTGCTTTTGCAGAGCGTGAATTATTAGAAGGTAATGCAAAAATCATCAAACTCATTGCTCGCGATGAAGCATTGCATTTAACTGGTACACAGCACATTTTAAATAACTGGATGTCAGGTCGTGATGATCCGGAAATGAAAATAATTGCTGAAGAAATGAAAGCAGAAGGTTTGCAAATTTTTCTTGATGTTGTAGAGCAAGAAAAAGAGTGGGCTGATTATTTATTTAAAGATGGTTCAATGATTGGTTTAAATGCCGCAATATTGAAACAATACATTGAGTACATTAGTAACCAGCGTTTAACCACAATTGGCTTTGATGCACAGTTTGATATTAAAAGTAATCCATTACCTTGGATGAATGCTTACCTAGTTTCAGACAATGTTCAAGTAGCTCCACAAGAGACGGAAATTTCAAGCTACTTAGTTGGCCAAGTAGATTCTTCTGTTTCAAGTGATGATTTTGATGGTTTTGATCTTTAATAACCGCATATAAATATCATGCCTTCCTTTAACATCATTAGCACTTTTAACGCCTAAGCCTATTATATGAAAAGTGTTAATGATCGTTCAACTTGTCTGAAATCGGCTCAGTCATCAGAAAAAACACCGATGATAAACATTGAAGGTAAAAGTATACCTTTTCATAAAGATGATAAAACATTACTTAACTGTCTAGAGAAATCAGACGTGGAAGTTCATTATCACTGCCGAGATGGTTTTTGTGGGGCTTGTCGAGTAACACTCGTTGAAGGTGAAATTTATTACCCTAACGGTGAGCCCCTTGCGTTCGTTGGCGAAGGTGAAATATTACCTTGCTGCTGCATACCCCAAGGCAATATAAAACTTATTATTGAATAGTGACATTTCTCACTCTTTATATTTCCGTTAGAGTTTGTCGGCAAGCTCTTCTTCAATGCCACTCATTATCTTTGTTAACTCTAATGATGTTGGGTTAAATAGCGCTTGATAACTCTCTTTCTCAGCTAAATTTATTGCGACATCTAATGCTTTGGCATACTCGAATAGTGTCATCGCGCCAACTGAACATGCAACACCCTTTAAGGTATGTACCAAATGCTTACAGCTATCTTGATCATCTGTTGCAATAGCTTGCTGAATTTTATCTTTATCTTGAGCATGATCTTCATAAAACATAACTAATATTTCGGCAAACAAACTATCGTCGCCAAGTACATTACCAACACCTATTTGGTAGTCAATACCGGGATACTTTTCGCTAGAAGATTTTTTATCCACGCTTAAAGCACTTTCATCAATGGCAACAACTTCATCGCTATAAAGCTTAACTTGGTTACGCCCGCTTTCTTTAGCTTGATATAAACTAATATCGGATTTTTTCAATAAATCATCTAAACTTATTTCGGCACCTTGGCCAAGCGACAAACCAATGCTCACCGTTACAGTAATAGATTCAGCTTGACTGTCAGTCAATAGTATTTGCGTATTTTCTAACCTTTCTCTAAAGCGATCACAGGCAATGGTGGCATTTTCTGCTGAGGTATTTGGCATACATACAGAAAACTCTTCTCCGCCCACCCGTCCAATAATGTCATAATCTCTAAAGCATTCACTCATCACTTCGGCAAACTTAATTAAAACTTTATCGCCAGCATCATGCCCATAATTATCGTTCACCGCCTTGAAAAAATCGATATCTAACATCGCAATAACGATGGGGAGTTCATTCCTTTTTGCCAAGCTCACGGCTTTGTGGGCTAAGTCATCAAAGCAACCTCGGTTGTTAATACCGGTTAAAAAGTCTGTTTTGGCTAACGACTCTAGTTCTAAGGTTTTTTCAAGTAAACGAAGTGATGTTCTCAGCCTTGCTAGCAATACTTTGGGGATATAGGGTTTGGTGACGTAATCATCTGCACCAAATTCTAATGCGGCAACAATCTGATCTTCATCATCTGAAGCCGATAACATTATTACTGAGATATTTGCTAAAACAGGATGAGCTTTCAATTTTTGTAGC
Organism: Colwellia sp.; assembly: GCA_013215385.1. Taxonomy (GTDB): domain Bacteria; phylum Pseudomonadota; class Gammaproteobacteria; order Enterobacterales; family Alteromonadaceae; genus Colwellia_A. Next base: position 192,884 of record JABSOY010000010.1, on the reverse strand, counting down.
ATAGCTAAACCCGAAATACCCGGCATATACATATCTAATAAAATAAGGTCTATGTTTTGCTCTGCTAAAATTTTAAGTGCTACTTCACCGCAATCGGCAGTGAAAACTTGGTAGCCTTCTTCAGCTAAGTCAAACTCCAATAGCATTAATGTGTCTTTCGCATCATCAACAGCAAGGATATTGTATTGTTTTTTGATATTCATTTAGGCCCCTTTTAACTCCTTGGTTGTTGAAAGATCAAATTCATTTAATCGTAAGATAAATAAGTTAAATTCTGTCACAAAGCTTTCTTGAAAAATAGCTAACTCTTCATTATTTTTCACTTTAGCTGCTCTTTCAATACTCTGTGTTAAATTAGCGACATTCACTCCGCCTAAGTTTCTACAAGAGCCCGTGATTTTATGAGCGATAGCAATAATATCTTCCCATCGTTCTTGCTCAATTGCCTCAACTAATTGATTTTTCAATGCCGGCACATCATCAGTAAACATTTTGGTTATTTTTATCGCCAGGGCGGTATTATTTCTGATTCGTTTTAAAAAGCCTTTTTCATCCCAAACAATACTTTCGTTTTTTGATTTCTCACTACGCTCGTCATCAACTTGCTTTGAGGTAGATGACGATTCTTCCTCGACTTGATTGAAACTACTTTTATCAACGCCCAACCAGTTAGATATTTTTTCATGGAGAATATCGGCATCAACAGGTTTAGTAGCATAATCACTCATTCCCGCTGACAAGCACTTTTCTTTATCGCCTTTCATCGCATTTGCCGTCATAGCAATAACAGGGATATCACGATGAACTTCTTTTGCCTTACCTGCTCTTATTGCTTTTGTGGTCTCATAACCGTCCATTTCAGGCATTTGGCAATCCATTATAATCAATTGGTACGGAGAGTCATCCGGAGAGCTATTTAGAGCGGTCAGGGCTTCAACACCATTGCCGGCGACATCAGCAGACAAACCAATATTCGATAATACGCCCAGAATAACGGCCTGATTAATTCTGTTATCTTCAACGAGTAATAGGCGGGTATTTTTAGCAATATGTTTACTACTTTTCGGCCGCTTCAAAGCATGAATATTATGACGGGTAATTATCGGCCTAGATGATTTCATCGCTTGTCCGTCATCTAAAATAACCGTTAACGCATCAAATAAATCAGAGGTTGTTGTTGGCTTAGGGAAATAAGCAGAAAAGCCTAAGTTAGCAAAAAATTCAGCATCACCACGTTCACTCATTGAGGTCATCATAATTAACTTGGTATGCCGAGTATTTGTGTGTTTTTTCAAACGTTCCCCTAACGTAGCCCCGTTCATACCTGGCATTTGCATGTCAAGAATTGCAGCATCAAAAAAACCAGCCTCATGATTATCAACTTTACTTAATGCAACAAAACCATCTTTAGCTTCCGTAACTTTAGCGCCCCAAAGAGATAACTGCCCCTTTAAAACGGCCAAATTGGTACTATTGTCATCAACAATTAATATTTGCTTGCCGGTAACATCAACAAAAGGCATAACACTAGGAGATTGTTCACTTTTATCAAATGTTACATTAAACGTAAAAGCACTTCCTTTACCTTCTTCACTGCTTACTGATATATCTCCAGACATTAGTTCGCATAACTGTTTCACTATAGCTAATCCTAACCCTGTTCCGCCATATTTTCGTGTGGTTGACGCATCTACTTGGGTAAAGGAGTCAAATAAACCAGACACTTTATTGTCAGGGATACCAATACCCGTATCTGAAATAGTACAATTAAATTGTAGTCTTGAATTCACCTCTGTTATCGCTACCTTTATTAATACTTCACCCGAGTCGGTAAACTTTATCGAATTACCCACTAAGTTAGAGAGTATTTGCCGTAAACGACTAGGGTCACCTTTTACCATAGCAAATTCAATTTCGTTAACATCAAGAATGAGCTCTAAGCCCTTTTCTTGTGCTTTTATTGCCATTGATTCGGCAAAGTCACCAAGCTGGCTTCGAATGTCAAAATCAAGAATTTCTAATTCTAATTTACCCGCTTCTATTTTTGAAAAGTCTAAGATATCGTTAATCAATGATAATAATGATTGCGCACTCGACCTTGCTAGTTGCAAGTGGTGAGATTGTTGTTTATCTAACTTACTTTGCTCTAAAAGCCCAAGCATACCTAAAACACCATTCATCGGTGTTCTAATTTCATGACTCATACTGGCAAGAAATTGTGAGCGTAATAACAAAGCATGCTCTGCCATATCTAACGCATCTTGTTTAAGTGTTTGTAAATTACGTTGCTCGGTAATATCTCGATGAGTACCGACAACTCTAAAATAATGCTCTTGGTCATCTTTTAAAACTTGCGCATGTGTTTCGACATACTTAATTTCTTTATCGGGCATAACAATGCGATATTCAAAATGAAGGTCTTCACCACTTTTAGCAACTTGACTAAATTGCTCTTCAACAAAAACCATATCTTCGTGGTGAACGGCATTTCGCCAAACATTTTCAGGTGATATTTTTACATTCGTATCAATACCAAAAAGGTCATACATGCGTTTATCCCAATTACTGATACCGGTATTTATATTGTAATCCCAGACACCGATTTTCGGTGCCGACAAAGCAAAATCTAAACGCCACGCCATTTCTTTTGCTTCTTGAATACCTCGTTTATTTTCAGCTTCCATTAGTTTACTTACCGTAATATCGCGAATTAAACCGGTAAAAATAATACCTTCTGGCGTTTTTACTTCGCTAATACTCAAGTTCATAGAAAACTTTTCACCATCTTTTCTTAAAGCAGGTAATTCAAGTGATTTCCCGATATTGTTACTTTTACCACTCTGTAAATACTTATGTATATAGTCGTCATGATTTACAGAATAACTTCTTGGCATTAATAGAGAAATATTTTCGCCTAAAACTTCAGCTTCTCGATAGCCAAATATTTTCTCAGCGGCTTGATTAAATGCCGTAATTTTACCTTTATCATTAATATTAATGACAGCGTCAACAATTGAATTTAAAATGGCATGTAGCCTAGCTAAAGCGACTTCAGCTCGGAGCGTTTCATTTTTTTGGTCAGCAGACTTTTGTTCAACCCTATTCAATAAGTTTTGAAAACTCCTCGCTAAAATACCAATTTCATCATTTTCTTTGATCGGTAATTTGCCAACATCCCCTTTTTCTTCATATTGGCAAACACTTCGTGTCATTAACAATAGCGCGCGAATATAACGCTTTGAGACAATAATGGAGAAGGCTAAACTGATTAAAACAAGGGATAAACTGAGGAAAAAAGCGCGAAAACGCATACTTTCTAATGATTGAATGTAAGAATTATTAGCGTTTTCTACCACCAGATACAGTGGATTCATTTGCCCAAATGCCGAAAATTCTAGTATCGAGTAATAGGCCAGGCCATTATTATCATCGGATACGCCATGAATAGCCCCTGCAGAAGGTGACTTTTTCCGCTCTAAAGTTGCGTAAAGTGTTGGAAAACGCCCTAAAAATGTTTGGCTAGTTTTATTAGCCTCATCTTCTGTGGCTGAATAGATAAAATCATATTCTTCATTCGCTAAATAAAAACGAACTTTTTTCAATGAATACTCTTTGAGCTCGTTAATAAACAATGAAAAATCAACTTCCACCGCAACAATCGCTAGCAAGTCTTTTTCATCGTTAAATATAGGTATTCCTAGGAAAACAGAGCTTGCAACGCTCGTGTCTGACTGATTTTTTTGATAAATTATTTCAGAATAGTCAACATCACTATTATCCTGAGATAAAAGACCTTTTAGGGAGTCTAGTTTAATATTATTATTCAACTGGGACTCAGGTATTACTTGTATCATGCCATTTGTATTTCGTACGCTGACAACTGCCCGAACATTATCTTCAATAATCAAATAACTTATTTTTTTATATATGGATTTATTTTTTAAAAATTCAGTAAATATTACCTGCAACCTTTGCTGCCACAATAATAAGTTAACGTTATCGCTATGTTCAATCGATTGCATAATTCCACGTACGGGCGGCATATTACTTAAAAAACGAATATCACGAGCACTTTCACGATAAAAGTTTTCTATTAGCGGTTTTATTATTTGGCTCTCAACTTTAAGTTCTGCAATGGCTTGCTCTTTCACTAATTGTTGACTTTCAAAGTAAAAAACAATGCCAATAGTTGTCGCAATAAAAAGTGATATTGCCACACCGGCCAGTGGGATTTTTATCGACAAACTACTTAACGACTTTCCAGAATAGAGTCTGTTTATAATTTTTATTGGGCTGTTCATTAGTTGTATATCACTTTCGGGTGCGTGTTATTCTTATTAAGATATATTAACAATAATACGATTAAAAATTCCACCGCTAAAAAACATAGTGAAATAGAGAAAAATAAAACCAATACCTGCAGCAAATAAAAAAATTGATTATCCATTGCCCTTTTATCAATAACATCAACACTTTCATCCATAAGCATTTCCTTATATTTAATTATTTTCAATTAAAAATGTTACAAGTTCTTTAGAATTAAAGGGTTTTCGTAGTACTGGGTAATGCCACTGTTTGTCTTCTTCGGCAATATAACCACTGATAGAGTAAATACGAATATCCGGGAATTTAGCTTTTACCAGCTCGACCGCTTCTCTACCTGAAATATCAGGTAAAATCATATCAGTAATAAAATAATCAAAATTCTGGTCACTTGCTAATATTTTTATCAAATCAATTTTATTATCAGTATGTTGAGCGATAACCCCTTCACTTTCTAAATACAAAGCTACGAATTCAGCGATACTAATCTCATCATCTAAAACAAGCACACGTTTACCTTGCATATTTAATTTACTTTTTGACGGAAGTAAAGATGGTGGTTTTCTCTGGATCACCTTGCACTTAAAGATAAGCGTAAAATGCGCGCCACCCAAGGCACCATGACCTTCAAGTTGAATATGACCATTATGCTTATATATCGTACTATAAACATTAGCTAGACCAATGCCATTGCCTTTGTTTACTGATTTACTACTATAAAAGGGATCAAATACCTTGGTCAAATTCTCTTGTTCAATACCAATACCACTGTCTTGAACATGAATCTCTAATCGGTTTTCCTCATTAATATTAGCAGATATTTCTATTTGTCCCATTAGGCCTTGTTCACGAATTGCATCTTGAGAATTAAGTACTAAGTTCAGCAATATATTAATAAATTCACCCTGAGGAAAATTTATTTCACAATGTACATTTTCAATATTAACTTTGAAGTCAATGGTCGAAAGTAACAGCTGCTTAAATAAATACTGATTGTCTAAAATATCCTGTATCGGATCAAATTTAATCACTTTAATGGTTGGTTTGCGAGTAAAAGCGAGTAACCTTTCTGTTACACATTTACCTTTATCAATGGCATTTTTTACCCGTTCAATATACTTTGATATATCTGTCTCACCTTGAGCAAATTTAATTTCCAACATTTCGGTTGCTCCTAAGGCAACCCCTAGGACATTATTAATATCATGAGAAACGTTACCAAAGGTATTACCTAACAAGGCTAAACGATTACTGATAATTTGTTGTTGATCCTTACGAAATTTATCAGTAACATTTTCTACTATCCAAATATAAATACCTTCATCGGCTTCAAATGTAACCGATAAGTCAAATACCGTGGTGTATTTATCAAAACTGATATTAATTTTCTTAAATTGCCCACACTCTTTAGCTTTACGCTTAAAAGCAAGGTAATCAGTAATACTAAAGTTAACATAATTAAAAAGTACCGAGCTGCTATGCGCTGTTTGTGGCGTTAGATCTTGATAAACAACATTGTCTTTTTCATCAATAAAGAAAACAGGCACTTTTATCGTGTAATTTACCATGGCGAGTAATTTTAATTTTTCAAAAATATCTTCTGACTTAGTTATATCTTTCAAAACACCAAAGACCCCAACAACATCGCCCGCGGTATTAAGTTCAACTTCACCAATACATTCCACTTTTACTTTCCTGCCAAGCTTATGTTTTATGGCACTTTTAAAGTGAAACCCTTGTTTGTTTGAAATTGCGTTTTCAAAATACTCTCGCACTTTGTCTTGCTCATCTTCAAAATAAAAATCAAGCGAAGAGTTTGCACTTGGACGGTAATTAGTGAGGTCAACGCCATGAATATTGTAGACTTCTGTCGACCAATATAACGTTTTCTCAATGCAGTCCATACGCCAATGCCCTGATTGATTTAAGCTTTCAGCAAGTGATAAATAGTTGTTTTTCTCTTTTAACTTTTCCACTAACAAGTAGTTTTCAGTAACATCCTTTATTGAACCAAACATTTTATAAGCACGGTCTTCTTTATACTCCATTATTTTACCAAAGACAGTTAACCATTTAGTCATGCCTTGTTCGGTGGTAATTGATAACGTAGGATTGATACAGGGTGTTTCACCGATAAAGTGCGCTTTTACTTGTTGATTAAATCGGTCTAAATCTTCTTTTCCCACCAATTTATCGCAAAAAGAAACCGGTCCTAAAAATGATTCGGCATCATAACCCAAGATGGCCATCACTTGAGCTGAGTAAAATATTGTTCCTTCAAGAATATTCCATTCCCAAAAAGCTTCTTCTATACCATTTAATATTTTATGAGTATGTTTTGATAACCTTACAGAGTCCATATTCGGAGCAATATTGTCTTGCTCAGGACTAACCTTAGCATCGCTAATATCACTTAAAGATGAGTCCATAATATAGGCGATATAACCGTCAGTGACTTCGCTGATTTTTATCGTACAATTAAGTTCCTCTTTCGATTTACTCAATAAAACAATATCTCTAACCCCTGACATAACCCCTGAGCCAAGTTGATAGTTATGCCGAAATTTAACATGTGAATCAACTATATCGCCGGGCAAGAGCATTTCTATTTTTTGTCCTATTAATTCAAAGTTTGAGTAACCAGAAAACCTTTCAGCCCAAAGATTACAGCCAGTAATTATGCCGTTATGATCGGTTTGAACAACCGAAAAAGGAATACTATTTAGCGGTATCGTTAAATCATCAGATAAATGTTTCAAAATAATTCATCCTCATCATCAAAGTCTTCAATTTCTTCATCTTGCTGCTGATTAAGTACTTCTAATTCACTAACACTGCTTAAGGCGCCGTCAAGTAATTGGGTTACTTCTAAAAAATTTATATCGTCTTGAGTATGTTTTTTAAGGGCGTTATGAACCAAACTTGTTAAATAGTCTTCTTGCTCTTCATTTAAATCTAAAACATGAAAGCTCACACCTATCTTTTGCACTATTTCATTCATCACTTCTTGCTGGTGATGCTTAGAAATTTCAATCATTTTTTTAGTCGTTTTAACTGCTTGTTCAATTTTATTTTGTACCTTAACCAAAGAGTTTTTATAAGTAATAAACGCAATACGAGCGCCAATACATTCGATAACTGAAGCTAATGCATCAATATAGATGTCCGTATCAATAGCCCCTTCTTCAAGGTTCAAAATGAGTATTGAGCATAATGAATGGTTAAAAATGGTTCTAGAACTAAAGCGATAAAGCCTAGGTTTTATTTTTAATAACTTCATTACATCAATTTCGACCGGTGAACAAAAGCCATTTTTAGAACTATAAAATATCGGTTTTTCATTAAGAGGATAAAAAGCAATACAACCTTGCAAGTTCATGGTGTAAAGAAAGGAAAAGACTTCATCACGAATTTTTTCTAAGGTAAAACAATTATTAAGGCGAGAAGTAAGTTGCATACAGCTACCATACTTCGAGGCTTGGGCCATAGAAACGTTGATAACCCTGTCTTTTGAACAAATTTCTGACTCAAAGGTATGAATCTTATTTTGATAAGCAATCAGTTTTTTTAATTTATTATTGAGCGCTAATAGCGAGAAAGGTTTGGCAAGAAAGTCATCGGCGCCACATTCTAATCCCTTGAGTATTGCATCTTCATTCGCTAAGCCAGAATAAAGCACAAAGGAGGTAGCAACCGCATGTTGCTGAACTTTACCTTTTATCCATTCAGAGCCTTTGTCTACACCAATATTTTCATCAACCAAAGCAATATCAAAAATTTCGTTATCGCTGACAATTTTTTCCGCTTCATCCAAATTACTCGCACACTTGACCTCAAAACTTCCTTCTAGTGCTTCATTCAGTAATTCTAAGTAATCTTTATCGTCATCAATAATTAATAAACTCGGTGTAGACATAACAATTCCTTTTATGATCTCTTCAATTCATATCGTGAACGACTATTGCTCGGCTTGCTTATTTTGAAATACTTGCGAGCAATTACGTCCTTTCTTTTTAGCTTGGTACAAGGCAATATCAGCTTGCTTGATTAATTCACTGATATTACTTGCGCCATGAGTGGTTGTTGCGATACCAATACTCATGGTTACATAAGGTAAAACAGATGAATATTCGTGCTTTATTTTAATAGTTTGCAAGGCTAAATTTAGCTCTTTGGCTTTAAACCTTGCACCATCAATGGGTGTAAATGGCATAACAATGATAAACTCTTCACCACCGTAACGAGCCAATGACTCTGTTGCTCTATTAAGTGTTTTATTCAAAACACTGGCGACTTGTGTTAAACACTTATCACCTTGAGGGTGACCATAGTTATCGTTATATAATTTAAAAAAATCAATATCTAACATCAGTAATGATAATTCAGCTTCTTGACGGGTATTTTCTTGCCAAGCATTTGCTAAGACATCTTCTAAACCTCGACGATTAAGTACTTGGGTCAGAGGATCGATACTACTCAGTATTTCTAGTTGCTTATTGGCTCTATCAAGTGCCCCTTTCATTTGAACAATACGTTCCATTGCTCTTATTTTTGCACTTAAGATCACTTGTTTTACCGGCTTAGTTAAGTAATCGTCGCCGCCAGCATCAATGCCTCTAGTTAAGTAGTCTTCACTATCGTTTGAACTAAGAAAAATAATAGGAAACCATTCTGGCTGTGATTTTCTCATCATTTTTGTTAACTCAAAACCATTCACTTCTGGCATTTCAATATCCATTAACACTAAATCAAGTGTGCCTTTACTCAATTCAGCTAATGCGGGTAAATGACCATCAACTGGAATAGCAACGTGCCCACTATCAACGATCATCGCGCTAACAACTTGTCTGATAAATTTATTATCATCGACAACTAAAATATTCACACGGACACCTTTTTTGATATGAGTATTGCTCGGCTAAAATTAAGATGTCCAGACATAAGACGCTTCTACTACTGTGCCATTTTCTTGGTAGTCTAAGCTGTCACAAAGCTGCTCGACTAAATCAATACCGCGGCCACTAAATTTCAATTTTGCTGCTGAATCTACATCTCTATCTTTATAATATTTAGTAATATCAAAACCTTTCCCGCTATCTTTAACTTTAATAATAACTCTGCCACCATTTGGCACCGGATGGTGACTTAACTGTAGTTCGACAAACCCCTCTTCAAGGTTACGTAAGCGGTGCTCTCGCTCTTTAAAGTATTCTGAAAATCCGTCAGCACTGGCTTTTAGTTCTGAGCTCAAGCCTAAAACACCATGATCAAGTGAATTAATAAAAAGCTCGGTTAATATGGTATACAAGCTTTGCCAATGATCAGCATGACCTTCTATCTCATTAATTTGGCTCATTGCCATAGGTATTGGGTTTATTATGCCTAAGCGCTTACCTCTTAAAGAAAGTTGCCAATGCCAGGCAGGCAGGGTTTTAATTGAGGTATCGCTTAAGAGCTTATCAGGAAAGTGTTCAAAGTCATGACTCCCAACTAATAATTGCTGCCAGCCACCGCAAGGAATATCAATGAGAGATATATCATCTTCTTGTGGCATGTCTTGACAAAAATTATTTACTGTCTGCTGCACGTGTTTACTTACATTTCCTTCGAGAACCCCCTGTTTTGCCGCGTGTTCAAAGCGCTCAAACTCAAACATTTCACCTGCTTCGTTTCTAGCTTCTACTATACCGTCGCTAATCAGAATCATTCTGTCTGTTTCGGCAATACTTACCACAGTTAATTGGCTATCAGGCAATAAGTTAGGAAGTACACCTAGGGGGGGATGTGTTGATGATAATTGATACTTTATCTCGCCTAACTCAGAAAAGAGATAACCATCAGGTAACCCAGCATTAAAAGCATACATAGACGCATTGTGTGTTGAAATACTGACAAAGCCTGCCGCTAAAAATAAATCTGCTGGCAGTAAATCATATAACTGATGATTTACTTGCGTAATAATTTCAAACAGTGAAAAACCTTTTTTTGTCATCGCGCGAAAAGTTTCCGCCAGTGGAATGGCTCCAATAGATGACCGTAAACCATGACCGGTAAAGTCGCCCAACATTACATTTACATCGCCATTAGGTGCTAACGCTGTGAGTTGTATATCGCCACTAAATAATTCAGCTGCTTGTCTGATAATACCAATTCTGTCGCGAGAAAAATTTCTTGCTTCTATCACACCAGACATTAGCTGTTCGGCAAGTTCAGCATCTTTTTGTTGGGCTTGTTGAAGCGTTTTAACTTGCCCGTACAAATCGCTAATACGTTGAATAGATTTAATTTTTGCTTTAAAAACATTAGGAGAAAAGGGACGAACTAAAATACCGTCGCCCCCGGCGTCGATACTTTCGATAAAGGCTTGATCAGTATCCATACTGGTAATAAAAATTAAGGGACATAAGCTATTATCTTGAGATAACCCCTTAATTTTTCTTGCTGCTTCATAACCATTCATAATGGGCATATTAATGTCCATTAAAACGAGATCCGGCTTGTATTTAATATACATAGCAACACCCCGAGCACCATCATTAGCGGTAAAAACTCGGTATCCTTCTTCTTTTAATAAAACGCTTAAGACTTTACATTGCATTAAAGAATCATCAACAACCAAGGCTAATTTAATATGGCGTTTTTCAGAAAAAGTCGTCATAAACTATTGCTCTATGGTTAACAAACGGTGAAATTGGGCAATTTCTAAAATTTTATTAACTGACTCACTAGGCCGAGCAATGACCACTTTACCTGAATGGCTTTCAGCATGATCTTTAAGTAATAAAATCATCCCCAATGCTGAACTGTCCATGTAACTGGTCGCGGCTAAGTTTAAGGTAAAAATCTGTCCATGCTCTTTACAATTAGCATATGCATCTCGAAAATGCTGATGTAACGAAAAATCGAAACGGCCATCTATACTAATTTCTATATTTTTACTATTCTCTGAGACTTGTTTTTTTACACTCATATGACTTCCTCAATACTATAATTAAATAAAATTAAAATAACTCTACTTCACCCTCTTCCATCGAGCTTTGTGAAACACTGCGCTTATCATTTACATCGCCGGTTTTTTGAATAAGTTGTTGGCATTTTTGCTGTAATATATTTAGCTGTTCGACACTATCGCCTTGTTGAACATCAAACTGTATCATTTCCTGATAGAGTAAATTTATGGTTGCTGTATTACTTTTTAATGAAGTAAGTGTTTGATGAGCAAGATCCTCAAACTGCAATGAGCGAATCCCCACCTCTACAGTTTCTTTAATTTGAGGAGATATAAGCGTTAATTCTTCAACCACTATTTTCGTTTTATAATTTACATCACCGACATGTTCAACCATTTCACTGACTCTATTTTTAGCTTCAAGTGTCGATGTCATATCTGCTGACGCCATTGTTTCCACGGAGTTTTGCAAACGTTCGATAATAATTTGTGCTTTGGAAATTTCTTGTCGTATATCATTATTAAGTTCGGTGGAATTTACAGATAAAGCGCGCACTTCATTCGCTACTACAGCAAAACCTCGGCCAGCATCTCCAGCCCGCGCAGCTTCTATGGCGGCATTAAGCGCTAATAGATTTGTTTGACTTGCTAAACCTTCTACTTGTCCAAGTAAGCTAAAAATACCTTCTAACTGTTCACTCATTTCATTAGTGAATGCCATCGCCTCTAAACTTTGCTTACTCGTTGAGATAATCACTTGCACAAAATCTTCTAACGTTTCACTAGAGTCATGAACAAATGACTCTATCGTCATGCTTTTATCGTCACTAATGCCCTTCTGATAATTAATAACGGTATTGAGCATTTGTTGCTGGTCTTCACTGAGGTTATTTAAATATTTGAAACTATCAGCAATGCCCGTAACCGCATCACGAATGATGGCACTTGCCCTATCAACCTCGCTATCAATAATGTTCATTTGTTGATTAAGTAAACTTGCAATGTTGGCTAACGTTTTCTCAACATTTTTGTCGGTTGATTTTTTACTTTCAATGGCTTCGATCGCAGTTTCAACAAGCTGTAACTCATTATTTTCTTTAAATAAAAAAGCAAAGATCATCACTAATAACAAGGCGCAAATTAACGAAAAGTAACTTAACTGCATAAAAAGTAAATCTAGCACGATGGCAATGGCGACGACACCACCAGCCGATAATATTAAGCTTAGTTTATTTTGCATTAAGTGCCTCCTTCATAGCACTACGTTCAAGTAGAGAGAACTTTAAAAGATGTTTAGCTATATCAACTAAAGCATATTCTCTGATATGTGCATTTAAGGCATGCGCGCGACCAGGCATGCCCCAGACTAAGCTACTGGCTTTATCTTGAATAATAGTCATTGCGCCATTTTCTTTTAAGTTGAGTAGACCTTCAGCACCATCTTGTCCCATACCGGTTAGTAATACTGCCTGTACATTACTGGCTAATGGCTCTAGTGAGTTAAATAGCATATCAACCGATGGTTTATGACGGTTCACTTCTGCTGAGTCATCTAAAGTGCAAAATAATGCACCACTTTTACTCTCAATTTTAAGGTGCATATTACCGGGAGCAATATAAACATTACCGGCTTTAATTTTTTGACCGTGTTTTGCTTCTTGTACATTTACTGCGCAATAATCATTAATTCGCTCAGCAAACCGTGCACTAAAGGTTTGAGGAATATGAAGAGTAATAACCACCGGAGGAGAATTACTGGGTAATTGGGTGATAATCGTTTTAATCGCTTCTGTTCCCCCCGTTGAAGCGCCAATAGCAATCAAGTGGTTTGACCGTTTGCAGCCAGGAAAAGCTAATATTTTAGTATTATCAACCTTGGTAATAACAGAATTTAATTTATAATTTTTTTGATCTATGCTGGCAGCAAATTTTATTTTTCGGAGCAACGACTTTTTAAAGTTTGCCTTATTGGCGATTAACTCTTCAAAACTTGGTTTGGCAATAAAGTCTATCGCGCCAACTTCAAGTGCCTCGAGTGTGGTATCAGCGCCTTTTGTGGTTAATGTTGACAACATGACCACTGGCATTGGCCGCAAACGCATTAAATTTTTCAAGAAGGTAATACCATCCATTTTTGGCATTTCAATATCTAAGGTCAGTACGTCTGGATTCAGGTTTTTAATTTTATCACGGGCAACAATAGGATCTTTAGCTTCACCAACAACCTCAATTTCAGGGTCACCTTTCAATACTTCATTAATTACTGCACGAATAACCGAAGAGTCATCAACAATTAATACTTTGATTGGTTTCATTATTTTTAACATCCTAAGTCCATTATTGTTATTAAAATAGCTCTACGTCACCTTCTACAGGAGCTTGATCAATCCGAGTACGATAATCACTTTCTCGACGAACAATGGTATCGTTATGCAGGTTATCAATGGTTTTAACATAGGCTCGACCGCTATAGGGTTCAAATAGAACTTTTCGCGGATAAAAAGAGCCTAGATCAGAACTTTCAACCGGTATAGCTTCGTCTTCAAGATATTGCAGGACAAATTTAATGTTCTTATCACCGACATCAGACATTTGTTTTAATACCTTGCCGCCGCCAAAGACCTTTGCTCGCAAATTTATTTTTCGGCCACCACATTTTAAAATCATGTTAATTAAATGCTCCATGGCAAAGTTTCCATAACGAGTTGCATCTGATGCCATACCCCGTTGGCCCCAATCAACTTCATGGGCCTCTTTGTCCGTGAGTGGCAACATAAAATGATTCATACCACCAATACCTACATGTTCATCCCAAATGCACGCCGAAACACATGAACCTAAGGTTGTTGCTATCGCCACATTTTCGCGAGTCATGTAAAACTCACCAGGTAATATTTTCGCAATAACTTGCTCACGCTTTTGATCCCAATAATGATTCACATGTGAGAAAATGGGTAAACAGTGCTTTAAACATAGCTCAACATGAGTATTGTTTTTCCTATTTATTACCATAATACTTATTGTTTACTCCCTTACGACCAAACGACGCTACATTTTATTTGTTGCTTAAAGAACTAAAATGCTTTTCTAAAGATCGTGCGACCAACATTTTCAAAATGTGCTTGGTATTCTCCTAAATTTTCACTATGCCCCAGAATTAAGAGTCCACCTGGTGTTAACATTTCATAAAAACGAGCAAAAAGTTCTTGTTGCGTTTTTTTATCAAAATAAATAATAACGTTACGACAAAAGATAATGTCAAATGGCCCTTTTATTGGCCAATCATGTAATAAATTTAGCGATTTAAAAGTAATAAGCTGCTGTAATTGTTTGTCTACTTTCACCTTACTCGAATTTTTACCCACGCCTTTATGAAAGTATTTTTCTTTAAACTTTCTCGGCACATCTTCAATACGACGTTCATCATAAATTCCTTTTCTACCGGTATCTAAAACATTACTGTCTATATCTGTCGCTAATATTTTCAAATTCCATTGACTTAATTGGTCTTTCATCGCCTCAAATACGGTAATAGCTATACTGTAGGGTTCTTCTCCTGTTGAGCTTGCAGACGACCAAATTCTTAAACGTTTGTGATGCGACAAACTGTTACGAATTAACTTTGGCAATTCATGTTGAGTCATATAGTCAAAATGATGTTGCTCACGAAAGAAACTGGTTAAGTTCGTGGTAATCGCATTGATAAAGTAATCTTTCTCTTTTTCTGGTTCCTTCCTCAATAAGTCACAGTACTCAGTGAATGAAGCTAATTTACGCTCGCGAATAATGCGGGTCAGCCGCCGATAAACCATTTCACGTTTGCTGGTATTAAGAACAATACCAGCAATGTCGTAAACAAACTGACAGAGAAAGCTAAAATCGTGATTACTTAACTGATACGCTTTATCTCGTTGCGTCATGGCTAACTCGTCCTAAAACTCTTCCCATTCTTGGTCAGTTTCTGTTTTTGTTCTCCTACTTTTTGATTTAGGCGCTGTTCTGGCAGCAGGTCTAGAGGTAGCTCTGGCAGCAGGTCGAGTTGGCTTTTTAACACCAGGTCTTGAACGACGTACTGGGGTTTTAATTTCTGGGACTTCTTCTTCACCATCATTAAAGAAAGCAACTTGGTCAAGTAGTAGTTGAGACTGCTCTTCCATTGATTTACTTGACGCGGCGGCCTCTTCCACTAATGCTGCATTTTGTTGAGTCATTTCATCCATTTGACTAACCGCGGCACTCACTTCACCGATACCCGCTGACTGCTCTTTACCCGCACTGTCTATATCGCTAATCATTTTGCCAACTTCTTCGATGGCGGTTACTAATTCAGTAAAGGTTTGTCCGGTTTCATCAACCAGTTTTGTTCCTTGCCCTACGGCTTCAACACTGTCGTTAATTAAGCCTTTAATTTCTTTTGCCGCTCCTGCTGAACGTTGCGCTAAGTTACGAACTTCGGCGGCAACTACTGCAAAACCTCGGCCTTGTTCACCTGCTCTGGCCGCTTCTACTGCAGCATTTAGTGCCAATAAGTTGGTTTGGAAGGCAATTTCGTCAATAACACTAATAATGTCGGCAATTTTTTTACTCGACTTATTAATATCACTCATCGCGGTTATTGCACTTTTCACCACCTCGCCACCATTGCTGGCTTTGGTCATCACCGAAGTTGATAAACGACTTGCTTCGGAAGCATTTTCTGCATTTTGTTGTACCGTGCTGGTCAGCTCTTCCATTGCCGAAGCCGTTTCTTCTAAGCTTGATGCTTGCGACTCAGTTCTATGGCTTAGTTCATTATTACCTTCAGCAATTTCTCTTGCTGAATCAAAAACATTGGTTGAAGCTGAGCGTATTTCAGTAACCATATTACTTAAGTTTTCAATAGAGCCATTCATAGCATTCGCCAGCGCTAAAAACTCTCCGGCATATTCACCGTCCATCGTTTGTGACAAGTCGCCATCGGACAGCGCTTGTGCAACATTAATCGCTTCATTAATAGGCTCGACAATTGCGTTCATTAAATTGTTGATATTGTCACCAAGCCCTTTCATAAAGCCGGTATAATCTGCGGTTTCAATGCGGGTATCTAACTGACCTGAAATGGCATCACTGATCATACTTTCAACTTGCGCTTGTGCATCTTTTTCTTCAGTTAAATCGAGCCATTGCACTGCGGTGCCAACATGGTTTCCTTCTTCATCTCTTAAAGCGATGGCGATTAATTGAAAGGTTAGCCCAGCAACATTAATTTCGGTGTCGTATGGCAAGTTATCAGGGTTACCTAATAAGTTTTGTTGATGCGCAGGGTTAGCATGGAAAGAATCAAAATTAGTTCCGACCATAGTCGCGACACTAAATGACGGTAAAACCGTTTGAATTTTAGCTTCGCGGCGTCTCAACATTGTACAGACGGAAGGGTTAGCGTAAACAATTAGACCGGTAGTATCGGCCATCATCACATTCGTGGTCATGCCTTCCAGGGTCGAGGTTAATCGCCCGACTTCAATAGACTTTTCTCGTGCGGCAGTAACATTTTGCCACTCAAGTGAATTACCAATGTAATCGCCTGCCGCATCCATAATCGCGGTAACATTTAATTCAAAGGTTAAATGCATCACTTTAATATCGGTTTGCCATGGTAAGTTGTTTGGATCGTCTAATAATTTTCGTTGATGGGCCGGATTTTTATGAAAACCATCGATACAAGCGCCGATAATCGAGCCTTCATCGGCTTTAAAACCAGGAAATGCTTTGGCGAAAACCTCTTCATTCTCTTTTAATAAAGTAAAGGTCGCTTTATTGCCATAGGTGATCAAGAAGTCACGGTCAATCATCATAGTAGCCGTATTAGATTGGTCGATGGCGCCTTGTAATTGCACTGACTTGTTAGCGGCAGCTCTTACTTGCGTGACATCACCCCACTCAAGCGAGTTACCAATATAATTGCCTGCAGCATCCATAATCGCGGTGACATTTAATTCAAAGGTTAAATGCTGCACTTGAATGTCGGTTTGCCACGGTAAATTATTTGGATCGTCAAGAAGTTTTCGTTGATGGGCCGGATTTTTATGAAAACCATCAATACAAGCGCCAATAATCGCGTCTTCATCGGCTTTAAATCCGGGGAAAGATTTAGCAAACGTTTCTTCATTGTCTTTTAATAGCGTAAAGGTTGCTTTATTGGCGTAGGTAATGATGAAATCGCGGTCAATCATCATCGTTGGGGTATTAGATTGATCAATGGCCCCTTGCAATTGTATGGCCTTATCAGCAGAACTTCTGACTTGCGTGACATCACTCCACTCAAGTGAGTTACCAATATACTCACCCGCTGAGTCCATAATCGCGGTGACATTTAATTCAAAGGTTAAATGCTGCACTTGAATGTCGGTTTGCCACGGTAAATTGTTTGGATCGTCTAACAGTTTTCGTTGATGGGCCGGATTTTTATGAAAGCCATCAATACAAGCACCAATAATCGCGTCTTCATCGGCTTTAAATCCGGGGAAAGATTTAGCAAAAGTCTCTTCATTGTCTTTTAATAGCGTAAAGGTTGCTTTATTGGCGTAGGTAATGATGAAATCACGGTCAATCATCATGTTTGGCGTATTAGATTGGTCAATGGCACCTTGCAATTGTATGGCTTTGTCAGCATCAACTCTAACTTGCGTGACATTACTCCACTCAAGTGAATTACCTATATACTCACCCGCTGAATTCATAATCGCGGTAACATTTAATTCAAAGGTTAAATGCTGCACTTGAATGTCGGTTTGCCACGGTAAATTGTTTGGATCGTCTAACAGTTTTCGTTGATGGGCCGGTTTTTTATGAAAGCCATCAATACAAGCGCCAATAATCGCGTCTTCATCGGCTTTAAAGCCGGGAAAACTTGCTGCAAAGACCGCTTCATTTTCTTTTAATAAAGCAAAGGTCGCTTTATTGGCGTAAGTGATCAAAAAGTCGCGGTCAATCATCATCGTTGGCGTATTAGATTGGTCAATGGCACCTTGTAATTGTATGGCTTTGTCTGCATCAACCCTGACTTGCGTGACATTATTCCACTCAAGTGAATTACCTATATATTCGCCAGCAGTATTCATAATCGCGGTAACATTTAATTCAAAGGTTAAATGCTGCACTTGAATGTCGGTTTGCCAAGGTAAATTATTTGGATCGTCTAACAGTTTGCGTTGATGGGCCGGGTCTTTATGAAAACCATCAATACAAGCGCCAATAATCGCCTCTTCATCGGCTTTAAAGCCTGGAAAACTTGCTGCAAAGACCGCTTCATGTTCTTTTAATAAATCAAAGGTTGCTTTATTGGCATAGGTTATTAAAAAATCACGGTCAATCATCATATTGGGGGTATTAGATTGGTCAATGGCACCTTGCAATTGTACTGCCTTGTCACTGCTAGCTCTTATGTCAGTAACGTCGCTCCATTCAAGTGAATTACCAATATATTTATTATCAGCACTCATAATCGCGGTAACATTTAATTCCATGGTCAAATGTTCGATTTCAATATCTGTGCTGTAAGGTAAGTTCTTAGGGTCTGCGAGCAACTCACGTTGATGGGCAGGATTGGTATGAAAACCATCGATGCAAAAACCGATAATATCGTCTTTATTGGCGACAAAACTCGGCCATTTTTTCTGAAATGTTGCTTCGTGGATTTTAAGCAACTTCATGGTGCTCTCATTGGCATAGGTAATAATAAAGTCTCTATCAATCATCATAACAGCAGTGCCAGACTGATCTAAAGCTGATTGAATAAATGCATTTTGTTCGTTATTACTGTTGCTCATAGTAGTTCCTGTTGATTGTTTTTTTTCAGCGATGCTTGCATCAGCTGCTGCTATCATCGTGGTTGCTAAAACGGTATAAACCGCCGTCCATGCTTTTTTAACGGTTGGGGTAAAGGCATCACCTAAACCGACTTCGAGTGTTTTTAGTAACGCGGCGCCAACGGTATCGTAATGAGCCGCAGTAACGCCGTAGTCGACATGTCTTACCCCTAACTTTTCTACTGCTGGAATTAATTTATCCGGGCTATTGAGCAACTTCACCGCGGTATCAAGCATGGTCATTAATTTAGTACCTTGCTCGGTCATATCGTTTTTAAATAGAGGTTTTAGCGAAGGGTCCATTTCGAACAAAGTATTATAAAAAATTTCTGCCGCTTGAGGAGCAATAGGTTTAACTTTTGCCCAGCTTTCTTGCACTAAACTTATTTGTTTGGGGGTCATAAATATTGCTCCATTATCTATTTTTGTTAGCTACTTTGTTCTGCATCAGCGAAAGGACGTTCTTCCTGGCTATCACTGGAAATTTGTTTCGTTGAACTGGGTTTATTATCGGTACGGTACATTTCGTCTTGATCTAATAAAGTCGTGGTGTCTAAAAGGATAATAAGTTTTTCATCTATAGACGCTAAACCTTTTAAAAAGCAACTATCGACCTTGTTACCAAAAGCTGGCGCTTTACGAATTGATTTCTTATTAAACTTATACACTTCAGAAACAGCATCAATAATAAGACCGACGACCATTGGCCTTTTGGCATCTTGATTACGTAAAATAATGGTGACGGTTTGTTCGTTATATTCAAGGGGTTCAATTCCAAACCGCTGACGTAAGTCGATAATTGGAATAATAATACCGCGCAGATTAATAACCCCTTTGATATAATCAGGTTTATTTGGCAACTCGGTTACTGAACTCCATACCCTTATCTCTTGTACACATAAAATATCAACACCATATTCTTCGCCATTAAGGATAAAGGTGAGATATTCTTGTTCTTGTTCCATGGTATCTTCCTTCACATTGCCAATTTAACTTAATTTATGCGGTTCAACCGCTTGTAACGCTTTAACATTGAGTATCGTCACTACGTTATCGCCGGCATTAACTAAGCCTTCAAGGTAATTTTGAGGGACATAACCACCAAATGCTGGCGCAGGTTTTATTTCACTTTTATCAACATTCAGAACATCTGATACGGCATCAACGACAAAACCTATCGTGCGCGTTTTATCTGTTGTTTCGACAGTTAAGACAATGACAACCGTTGTATCGGTATAAGTGACTTTACCTATATTGAACTTCATGCGTAAATCAACAATCGGGACAATAATGCCGCGCATATTAATGACACCTTTAATATAATTCGGCGAATTAGGAATTTGCGTTGGATTTTCCCAACTGCGGATCTCTTCAACGCAGAGAATATCTATCGCGTATTGTTCCTCGCCCAATAAAAAGGCAAGATACTGCTCACCACTGGTGATAAAATCAATTCCTTCAAGGGAGTGCTCACCTTCAACAGGAATCTCTTCTGCTAACATTTGAATATCCATTAAACGTTAGCTCCTTCAGATATTTGTTGCGTTGGCGTAAAGTGCATATTTTTTTTGTGTTTTTGATCAAGTTCTGATTTTTTATGCGCCATTAAAATAATGCCAGAAACATCAAGTATCATAGCGACAGAGCCATCACCTAAAATAGTTGCCCCTGAAATACCTTCCACTTGTTGGTAGTTGTCATTGAGACTTTTTATCACCACTTGTTGCTGTGCTAATAAATCATCAACCATTAGCCCTATTTTTTGCCCATCAGCTTCAACAACAACCAATAGAGAGCTCTCGATATCTTTAAATTCACTAGCAATATTAAATAAACTGTAAATAGGAATAACGGGGACATTATCTTCACGAAGTCGATAAAGAACCATGTCGCCAGAAACACGATTGATGAGATCTTTTTGCGGCTGCAAGGACTCAACAATGGTGATTAATGGGATTATGTATGTTTCACTGCCTACCTTGACCAACTGCCCATCTAGAATAGCAAGCGTAAGCGGAAGATTTATTCTAAAGGTACTGCCGACACCAGTTTCAGACTCAACCTGGATACGGCCACCAAGGGATTGAATATTCTTTTTGACGACATCCATACCAACACCACGGCCAGAAATATCGCTGAGTTCTTTCGCTGTTGAAAAGCCCGGTTCGAAGAGCAAATCAAAAATTTGAGTATCAGTTAAGGTGGTACTTGCATCGACAATGCCTTTCTCTAAGGCTTTATCAAATACGGCTTGGCGATTGATACCGCCACCGTCATCATTAATTTCGATAACGATATTGCCACCTTGGTGGAATGCATTTAGTGTAATCGTGCCTTTTGGGGATTTACCCGCGGCAATTCGTACTTCCGCTGGTTCAATACCATGGTCTACTGCATTACGTACTAAGTGCACTAACGGATCGCCAATTTGTTCCATCACTGTTTTATCTAATTCGGTTTGCTCACCTTTTAAAATCAGCTCAATTTCTTTGCCTGTTTTTTTAGATAAATCATGAACGAGTCTTGGAAAGCGATTAAAGGCAAAGCTAATCGGTAACATGCGGATGCGCATAACACTTTCTTGTAGTTCTTTAGTATTTTGTAATAACTCTTCTAATCCTGCATTGAGCTTTTCTACTTTCGATAAATCAAAATTATTACCAAGCTCTGAAAGCATAGACTGAGTAATGACTAACTCGCCCACTAAATTAATTAAACTATCTACTTTATCGACACCAACACGAATTGAGCCTAAGTCATTTTTTGCCTTGTTCGCTGTTTTCTCAGAGGGGGGCGGTGACGAATTTTTATCTGCAGAAATTGCTGAACTAACGTGTTGCTCAGCTGTACTTTCAACTTGACCATTTATAATTGCTTCTTTTGAAGAATCTCCCGTTGCTTCTGGCTCTATAGAGGCAAGTTCATCGATGGTTTCTTCTTTAGTGATGACCAATTGGCATTCATCTGCAACCCACTCAAACACTTCTCTAATTTCAGCTTCACTGGCTTTTGAAGATAATGTTAGCTGCCAACTTATATAAAGCTCTTCGGCATCAATATCGTTTAATGCCGGCAGTTCTTTGCAATTAGCGTCTAATATTAATTCTCCTAAATCAGCTAAAGCATTAAATAAAAATAGCGGGTCATTGCCGGTTTGTACTAAATGGTGCTCTGGAATAAAGGTTATTTGCCACTTTGATAAAGCGTCGTCGCTATCGCTTGCTGATGTACTTACGGAATTTTCATTGGCATTGGCGGGAACACTGTTGTCTAATGCTAAAGTATGTTCTAACAACATTGACGTTTCAGTTATTTTATTGCTGTCGCATTCGGTTTCATCTCTGATGGCTTCAATCAACAGACGCATGCAATCAACGGACTCTAACAGTATTTCAATATCATTTTGTTCGATGTTACGCCGACCATCGCGCATTTCATCAAGTAGTGTTTCAACTAAATGAGTAAATTCAGTAACACCATTAAAACCAAAGGTTCCTGCGCCTCCTTTTATGGAATGGGCAGCTCTAAAAATTGAATTAATCGTTTCATCATCACCTTGCTCTAAATTTAGCAAGCTCGATTCCATTAATTCGAGGCCTTCAAAACTTTCTTCTAAAAAGCTTGGAATAAATTGCGAAAGATCTACGCTCATAATTGCTTACCTAACTACCCGTTTAATGGTTGCTAATAATTTTTCAGGGTTAAAGGGTTTAACCAACCAACCAGTTGCACCAGCCGCCTTACCACGCATTTTCATGTCGCCTGAGCTTTCAGTCGTTAACATTAAAATTGGAGTGAATTTAAAGTTGGGTAATTTCCTTAATTCTTGACATAGTTCAATCCCGTCCATGATGGGCATATTTACATCAGAAATCACAAGGTCAAAAGCGGTCGATTTGGCCTTATTTAAGCCATCTTGACCATCTTTTGCTTCGGCCGTTTCATAACCGGCACTTTTCAACGTAAAACTAACCATATCGCGAATAGAATTAGAGTCGTCGACAACCAATACTTTGGTCATATGCTTTTCCTTTTTAAGGTAAATATAAACGACAGGCGCTTAATAGCTTTCATAAAAAACACCTTTATATATTTAGATATTGATTTAAAATGGCTTCGTTAAGCCCTAGTTGCTTAACGCTTTCTTGAATAACTGAAGATTGGCAATTCCAGTTAAGTTCTTTATTTTGTGAAGCTATATAAGTTACCGCAGCTAATAACAGTTGCACACCAACGGCATCGATACTCGTTACTTCACTGTCATCAAAACTGACCTCATCATTATCATTAATTTCTTGTAATAATTGAGTTTTACATTTATCAACTTGAGCAATGGTTAACTGAGCTGGTAACTTGAACATTGAATTCCCTTTTTAAATTATTAGCTAAGCTATGCATAAAATATAACCACAACAAAAATGTGGTGAACTTATGAAATAAAGATATGACAAAAATAGCGAACTGCAAGTTTATAGTTAAAAAAAACATCTCTTTTTTAATAATTTACAAATTGTCAACAAAGATGTTCAATAAATATACTGGGGGATAAAAAGCAGGAAAATAAGATATTTTAACGAATATATTGCTTTCCTCTTTAACAATTATTATGGTTAAAATACGCACGTATCATTGAGAGTCGTTATGTCACAAGATAGTCAAAAAGTACCAAGTCGAGTGTTTCGCTGGTTTGAAAAATTTAAAACTAACTATGGACAAAATGTTCAAGGCGTATTGCAGCACTTCGAACGGAATAATCAAAACCAACAATTAAGATTAGATCAAGCAAATCAATCTCATATCGATGATTTAAAGCAAATGCATCAGCAAAGTATCGACCAACAAGGTTTGCAAATTAGTCAATTAAGCACAGACATAAATTATTACAAAGAACAAATAGCTCAACAGCAACAAACTATTGAGCAACTTAATGGTCGTTACGATGCAATGATGAGCTGTTTATTATCTGAAAAGAAGCAAGCTATTAATATTAAAGATATCTTTTCTAGAGAAGATTTTGTCGAAGAATCAAGCAACTTAATTGCAAATATTGCAGAGACAAGGCCAAACCAATTAACTGAAAATGATAATTTTATCCATCAAATTGTCGAAAACACAGCAGACCTATCAACAGAAATAGCAGCAAATATTGACGATGAAGGGCTATTTGATCAGGCCATTTTAAAAAGAAAATCTGGAGATATAGAGCAAGCTTTTCAATTGTTTGAGCAAGCAGCTAAACTTGGGCATGCGAAGTCGATGGGCGCTATGGGCCGATCATTTTTTTTGGGTGAAGGTACAGAAGAGGATCATTCTATTGGGCTTGCCTGGCTGATTCATGCAGCAAAGCAAGCTCTTCCTCAAGCGGTTGAGCGGGTAAAGCATTTTCAAGAGAATGAACCTGAACTTTATCAACAAGCATTAGGTTTAACCGAACAAGTCTATTCCTCTTAATAAAAAATGATATTTACCAAACAACCTGAGAATGTATATTGTATAAAATCTACGTTTCATGTAATAATTAGTCAATCTAATCGATAACTTCAGGTAATATTATGACGCAAACAATGCCTATTGGCGTGGGTGGTTCTAACGCTGCTACAGAACTAGCTAAACTTAGTGATATGACAACTGGTGTGCAACCTATTTCAGCTGCTGAATTTCAAGCACGCATCTGCAAAGCCCAACAATTAATGAAAGTAAATAATATTGCTGCCACCTATATTAATGCAGGTACCAATTTATATTATTTTACCGGTACAAAATGGTATGCAAGCGAACGTATGGTTGGCGCTATTATTCCTCAAGAAGGTGACCTTGTGTATATCACACCATATTTTGAAGTGAATACCCTGAACCAATACATGGTCATAAAAGGTAAAATTAACGGTTGGCAAGAGCATGAAAGCCCTTATCAACTTTTTATTGATACCCTTAAAACTATGGCAATAGATTCTGGTTCTATCGCAATCGATGAATCGACCGCCTTTTTTATTGCTGATGGTATTAACCAGTGCGCGAAAAAATCGCAAAGCAGTTATCAACTTATTGATGCGAAGGCAATAACAGCAGGTTGTCGTAGTGTTAAGTCAGCGCACGAAATTGCCTTATTGCAACAAGCGAAAGACATGACTATCACTGTCCACAAAGCCGTCGGAAAAATATTATATCAAGGTATCAGTACCCAAGAAGTTACCGACTTTATTAATCAAGCGCATATAAAAGTAGGAGCGCCTGCTGGTTCTTATTTCTGTATTGTATTATTTGGTGAAGACTCTTCTTACCCTCATGGTGTAAAAACACCAAAAGCTTTGTCATTAAATGACATTGTTCTTATTGATACCGGTTGTCAGGTAGAAGGCTATAATTCAGATATCACCAGAACCTATGTTTTTGGTCAAGCAAACGAGCGCCAACGCGAAATGTGGCTTGCTGAAAAGAATGCCCAACTAAGCGCTTTTGCAGCAGCGCAATTAGGCGCACCTTGTGGTGATGTGGATGTCGCGGCACGAAGCTACTTAGCCAGTTTAGATATGGGGCCTGATTATCAAACCCCAGGTTGTCCTCATCGAACAGGGCATGGTATTGGCTTAGACATTCATGAATGGCCATATTTAGTACGTAGTGACCAAACACCACTAGCGGTTGGTATGTGCTTTTCTAATGAGCCGATGTTGGTAATACCCAACGAGTTTGGTATCCGTTTAGAAGATCATTTTTACATGACAGCAACGGGGGCAAAATGGTTTACAGAGCCTTCATATTCAATTGATGATCCTTTTGGTTTAATGCAAGAATAATATCTTTCGAATGCATAAAACAGAGAGTAGAGCCCCTTGAATCGTCTACTCTCATTATTTCACTGCAATTATTGTTTGGCTAATGCCCAAGCATTGCGTAGAATCAACTTATTAACATATAACAGGTTGAAAATTTTATACTATGCATGCGCTTTTTGAATATCTGCCACTCGTTGTTTTTTTTATTCTTTTCAAAGCCGTAGATATCTACTGGGCTACCGGTTCACTAATTGTTCTTGCTGGTCTGCAGATTATATATTACCTGATAAAAAAAGAACCTATTCCAAAAAGAACACTCATTTTCTTTATTCTTATTGCCGTGTTTGGTGGTTTAACTATTTTTCTGCACGATGAAACCTTTCTAAAATGGAAAGTGACTATTATCAATTTATTTTTTGCTATTGCACTCATCGTAAGCGATAAAATATTTAACAAAAATATAATTAAAGACTTTCTAGGTGAAGCATTAACCTTACCCGAAGTTATTTGGGGAAAACTCAACTTAGCTTGGGCACTATTTTTCACCTTATGTGCTGTTTTAAATTGGTATGTCGCGTTTAACTTTGACTTAGACACTTGGGTGAACTTTAAGGTTTTTGGTTTGACCGGACTCATGTTTGTATTTTCAATAGGTTCAGTGTTGATTTTATCTAAATACCTACCTGATGATGAAGAAGATAATGACGCTGATAACAAACCCGAAAAAACGGCTGAAAAAAACAACAAATAAAAACACATCACTTTTAATTAGTTAATGAATGGAAAACAAATGTTTTATCTTATTTACTCTGAAGATGTAGAAAATAGCTTAGCATTACGTATGTCTGTACGTGAGCAACACCTAGCACGCTTACGTGAATTGCAAAACCAAGGACGCTTGTTAATTGCAGGTCCTTGTCCGGCAATTGATAACGAAGATCCAGGGGAAGCTGGTTTCACCGGTTCGTTAATTGTTGCCGAGTTTGTTGACTTGGTCGCTGCTCAAGCATGGGCTGATAAAGACCCTTATATTGATGCTGGCGTTTATAAAAAAGTGACGGTAAAACCCTATAAAAAAGTTCTGCCCGCTTAAAGTTGAGCTATGCTTTTATTGTAATAAAATAAGTAATCAAACGTATGATAAAAATAATACCTACCTACCTTTTTACCTTAGCTTTTTGTTTATTATCAAACATCAGCTATGCAAAAAAAACGATTGACCACTGCGAGTCAACTCAACAAACAACGTCAGGTTTATCAAGTTGTTTCGACATAGTTAAAGAAGCGGTTGACCGAGAATTGCAAACATGGATAAATAATCAAGTATTTATTCTTGAAGAATTTGCTTTATCAACCGGACGTAGGTCTGCATTGGAAATGTTTAAACGTTCACAACGCAATTTTATTACTTTCAGAGAAAATGACTGCCGCTGGCAATACTTAGCAATATCGCCAGGGAAAGGTGCCGCTGCTGCGTTTAAAAAGTGTTATATATTAGTCAGCCGAGACCGTATCAAAGAGCTTACGGCAATTAATCCTTAATGCTATTTATAATAATGGGTAAGAAGGTTTTCAGCTTCTTACTTGTTATTATATTTCACCTGCCCTTCTCCGCGACAACTAAGCTCTAATCCTTGGTTAAGTTAAGTATCTTCCCTATTACTTTTGATAATGTTCAAGCTCTGCCACTGAAAATTATTGTGATTAATAACCGGTAAAAGATCAGATAAATAATGAGCGCAATAACAGTTAATGTTACTGATATTCCGGCAAATAAGTCAGGTGCCTTCATCAGACTACTCATTAAAGATTCTTGATAATAGAAAAACCATTGATGATTGTCAGGAAAAACGACGGTATGTAAATAATAAAATAGTTCCGTAAAGCCAAACAGCATTAATAGAAGAAGAAGCAATAAGCTCGGCAATGCGACAGCAAAAATCTGGTCTTTTCTATTTGGTAAGCATAATTTATTCTTAAAAATAACGCCAACGAGAATAAATAGCATAATAAAATTACCAACAGAGACTAAGGTTAATTTTTGAATTAATTGACTAACATCTTCTAAATGTATGATTTCTGCGGGGGTCAGTAATTTTTTAATTTGTTGATTTTTATTTACGTAACTTAACAGTGCTAACTGTTCACCATTATTATGAATCTCTGTGACAATTTCACTAAAGTTATCTATGCGCTGCTGGGTGGTGGTTTCTACATAATCTTGTTTATCAAAGGTATTATCAGGAACATAGCTGGTGATAGTTTGTTCTATATTAAGCTGTTGATACCAAAATCCGTAAAAAAAATCGGCACTTTTATTCACTTGCCAACTTAAACCCAACGAAAAAACGAATAAGGAAATACAGCAAAGTAACCATAATATATTGGTGAACGAACGGGAATTATTTAAAATTCGCTTTAGCATCAAAATTTATCCCCTATTGCTAATGGCATGACTTCTTCAACGAACAATATTCGCATATTCCTTTAAGCCTTATCGGTCTTTATATTAAATTATTTAGCAGGTTATAAAACAGATTATTATTTATTGTTGACGATAACGACACTACAGTTCTTATCCTTGTGAAAGCGGGTATTGGTTACGCGAAAAACAAATAACATTTATCTGTTATATATTCATGGTTATCATACAAATTTTTTTGATAAAAGTAATTAATATCTATGCCTATATATTTGCTCGTTAACGGGTATTTATTTTGTGTTAACGAAAATCTAAAAATTGCTGTCAGCCCTCCTAATAACACAATCAACTTTTGTTTTGTTGTGGAACTATTTAGGGCATGGAAAAAAAGGGACTCATGGTGAGATAACCGCTGATAAGCCCAGCGAAAGTTTTGCAGAAAAATGTGCTCAGCAATAATCGACCTCTGGCAGAGTTACCGTCAGGCTTTTTAAAGTAAAGTTTAAGATGAAATTATGGCTAAATTTATTTTTTATTTGTCTGCGATTTATGGTTGAGTTTGGATTTGAATAACCGTGCGCAGCATATTCACTTCTTCGTTAATATCTTTTAATGCTCTTGTTAGCCTGATCAACGAATCGGCTGAACAGTTATCGCCACCGATAACGTTTTGTAGATCATCTAATGAAGACTTAACTTCGTTGACACTTTTACCTGTATTTAGCTGATGTTCCATGATTTTCCTGTTTGTTATTGGTTGTTTTTATTGAGTGTTTTTCACACTGATTTTATTGATTTATAAATATAGACCAATAATCATTTTTTTCAATATAGTGCTTGAATAATCTACAAAAACACGATACTGTATATGCATACAGTACATGGAGATTTAAATTATGTTGACTACAAACACCTTTAATAACAAGGCACTAATATCGAATAGTATGCATAACACTAAGCTAGAAAGTAGCTGGTGCGATATTAGAAGCATAACCAGTAAGCAAGATCTTTCATTACAATATGCCGATATTTGTCAACAACATAAGCTCAATAACAAATGGGTACTGATGATAAATCCTGACGAAAAGCCATTATTGCAATTATCCAAACAAGGAATAATAGACCCTAAAAGAATATTAAAAGTAAATATTCATCAACGTAATATTAAGATGAAGTCTATTGAAGAAGCATTAGAAAAAGGACATTGCTCAGCGGTAATATTATGCAATGCGACACTCGAAAATTCACAAGTTGACCAATTAAAGTATTACGCAAAAAAAGGGCAAACCCGATGCATTATTTTGAACAAACAGACACTAAACACCTCGATCAATTTAGTACAAAAAAACATGAACATTCAAAATTTATCATTGGAGCTTCACTAATGAATTTAGAAAACATTGTTCAGTTTATACAAAAGAAAATGTCGGTTTGTTCTGCTAAAATAGACCAACTTCTCTTTTAAATGATTGAAACTCTTTATGCTATGCCCTTGCGGATCAGGTAACAATTTTGTCCAATGTTGCGATTTAATAATCACCAACAATAAATTTGCACAATCACCTGAGCAACTTATGCGCTCTCGCTATAGTGCTTATGCAACAAATAATGCTGAATATATTTATAAAACCTATGCAAAAAAAAGCCAAGTTGCACAATCAATAAATGAAATAAAGGACTGGGCTGAACAAACAACATGGCTCAAACTTGTTATCCACTCAGCAAGTACATTTGATAGCAAGCACAGTGAATCTGCAATGCCAACAGTACATTTCTCTGCATATTATCAACACCAGAGTAAGTATTATCAGTTGACTGAAAAGTCTAAGTTTTGTTTTGAAGACGAACAATGGCGATATCTCGACGGTGAGGTATCACAAAGCGATGAATTAGGGTTACCAAGCAGAAACGAGCAGTGTTTTTGTGGCAGTGATAAAAAATTTAAACGTTGTTGTGGTGCTTAACTCGTAACAGTCGTGCAATAAATATCAACATGAGAGCACAACGTCTTTAAAATATTGGCAGATTAAAAGCGACTTTCAATCTGCCAATAGAATCGTTTTTACCCGTTATCTTTTAGCATCTAGTGCTTGTTGTATCTTGTTTAACTCATCGGCAGTAAACTCACTATGTTTAACCATTCGAATAAGGCTGTCGGCTGTCATTTGGCCTTTATGAATGAATTTCACATTGTTATGTGTTGAATTTATTATCGATGGCAGCATCATTTTTTTGATTACTTGGTGCATATTACCGCCGGTTAATTCTTCGTTATCAAAATCCATAACAATAACTTTATTCCCCCCACCTTCAGAAATTATTTTAATATGATGCTCGCCATCAGTTAGGCTCTCAGTCAATTCTTTTGAAATAAAATGCAATTGTTCATGTTCAGCCCCAGCAACAAGCACACGAAATTTTCCCTCGTTTAATTTAATATCAGTTAAATTAACAATTATTTTTTCACGAATATTATCAGGGAGATCAGCAAGTATTATTTCAAGCTCTTGTGGATCGTTAAGCGCAGATGTAGGCACATCTAAAGTTGTTACATCACCATCGACACTAACAAAAACATTAGCATTTTCATGAGTGTCGCTATCAATTTCTATACTAATTTTATGAAGTTCAGTTTTGTCTGTTGCCATCGCTAACGCTGAAACACTGCTTGCGGCACCGATTAAAGAAAGTGTTAAGGCAATGGCTGTTTTATTGAATAATTTCATGGTTGCTCCTTAATATATTTATAAGTAATTTACGCTAGAGTAAGTTTCTAACGTGCTTCCCTTACATAGCTACTTTCATACCAACCATGAAAAAACGATAATAAACAATAAAGTAGATATAAAACGTAAAATTAAAACTTATCTGTTTTACTTATATCAGGAAGTTAATATCCCGATATAAGGAATATATGATGATTTTAATTTTATAAATAGTATTCATATTTATAAGTATCTGTTTTATTAATCATTTATATTTTAAGTAAATTGGCATTATACTTGGATTACTTACCCTAATATTCATTAAATTCCGGACAACTATGTCATTACGCAGTTATTTATTTGCCCTGATCGGTAGCTTGATCGTTTTACTTACTATTACCCAACTATTTCTTGTCTATTGGATTGAGCAAAACCTTAATAAAGAAGTCAATGTGCAAGCACGCCATATTAGCGAGCAAGTGTTAGAGTTGGCTTTCAAAGAATTAGATAAAGATGTTGGCCATAGGACAAACATAAAATTTATTTCTGAAAATATTAGCGCCGATGGGATTACTATATTTACTCATGATGACTTCGGAAATCAGCAAGTAATTTTTAAGAAATCCCTACAAAAGAATATTAATGATAACCTTCCTAAAAACGTAGAATTAGCAGAAATAGCTAAAGAAAATTCTTATATTAATGAGGTTGAGCTGCATGTGGTTAAAAAAGAATTTAAAACCATTGTCGAACGGATTTATCGGAAGAATAAACGTATGGAAGAAAATGAATTTATAACGGCGCATGATGTGATTGTTCACCCAGCCCAAGTTTTCAATAGTCGATTAATTAAAGGACTATCACCTGAAAGTAAAACTAAGAAATTATTGAACAATATTCAATGGGTATTAATACTTTGCTGTATTATTGCTTTAATTGCAGCTTACTGGCTTAGTGCACAATTTAATAAACCGTTAGCGTTACTCTCTGCAGGTTTTAAAAAACTGGCTAATGGTGACTATCAACATCACGTTGCAGAGCAAGGTATCCAAGAAATGCGCCTGACCATTCAACATTTTAATAACATGGTAAAGCGGCTCGATCAACTAACAAAATCAGCACAACAACACAATGAAATAAAGCACTTAGCAGAATTAGGTGAAGTCAGTCGTGGTTTAGCACACTCATTGAGAAACCCAATACACACCATAGGGTTATCAATAGAACAGTTGAATGATGATGAATTAACGCCTAGCTACCGAGATAAACTCATTAAAACGATTCAAAATAAAATTGTTCATATTGATAAAAATATTAAAGCCTTATTAACACTCACTACCGGTGGATTAAGCCGTAACGATAGTGTTCCTGTTCTCGCCGTTGTTCAAGACATTATGCTTGAGTATAAGTCTTGTCATGGTAAGCCGCAAAAATTTGAACTTGAGGTATCACCCGATTTATCTATCATCGGCGCTGAGTCAGAAATTAGAAGTATTCTTCATACCCTAATAATTAATGCCTGTGAAAGTAATAATGAAGGCATAAAAAATGATAACAACGAAAATAAAACGGTGATAATTAAAACGACAGAGAGCGATGAACACGTTTGCGTAACGGTAGTAGATCAAGGCTGTGGGCTTGCAAAAAATATCGAAGAAAGCTTATTTCAGCCACATATTTCTTCAAAACCGGAAGGTGCGGGTATGGGACTATATATTGCGAAACGTATTATATCATTGCACTACCATGGTTCTATTAGTTTAAATAATGAATATTTAGCAGATGGTAAAATTAGTGGCTGTATTGCCTATGCAGAGTTCAATAAGGTTATGCCGACACGACAAATAAGACTAACTGAAAGTAAGGAAATATCATGAAGGTAAATATATTAGTCGTTGAAGACGAACATGATCAACGCGAGTTAATTTGTGATATTTTAACGGCGAGTGGCTTTCAAGTAATGAGTGCCGATTGTGTAGAACAAGCTATTTTATATATTAAAAGTAACAAATTTGATGTTGTTTTCTCAGACTGGAAACTAGGTGAACTTTCAGGATTGGATTTACTCAATTATGTTCGAAGAAATCAAGCTGAACTTGGCTTTGTCATTGCGACCGCTTACGGCACAATTAATCATGCTGTAGAAGCCTTACAGCAAGGTGCTGATGATTATTTACCCAAGCCATTCAAGCGCCAAGAATTACTGATCACCATAGACAAAGCATTAAAAGCGAATCAGCTAAGAGGTCAGAACAAAGCATTAAGCGCTCAATTAGGCGAGCAAAAACAGTTAGTGGGCTTAGTTGGTAAGGCACCTTGCATGCAAAAAGTCTATCAGCGCATTGGCAAGGTCTCCGCCACAAATGCTACGGTATTGATTCTAGGAGAAAGTGGAACCGGTAAAGAGTTAGCTGCACGAGCGTTACATGACAATTCAAACCGTGCCCATGAAAAATTTGTCGCGATAAATTGTGGTGCTATTGCTGAATCTATTGCCGAAGCAGAACTTTTTGGTGCAGAAAAAGGCGCATATACTGGTGCAAATTCTAGTAAAATTGGCCGATTTGAATCTGCGAACCATGGCACTATTTTTCTCGACGAAATAGGCGAATTGTCACCATCTTTACAATCTCATTTATTACGATTTCTCCAAGAGAGTACTATCACCCGCTTAGGCAGTAATGACGAAATAAAATTAGATATACGCGTGATAGCTGCTACTCATCGAGATTTACCCGAAGAAGTTGCACAGGGTCGCTTTCGCGAAGATTTATTTTACCGCTTAAATGTTGTACCCATTAAAATGCCAGCATTACGCGAACGCCAAGAAGACATCGCCATTTTAACCGATCACTTTATTCAACTTCATGCCAAACAATACCAAAGTGAAGCTAAAAAACTAACGCCTGAATGTTATCGATTATTACTCGATTATCATTGGCCAGGTAATGTTCGTGAGCTGTCAAACCGTATTGAACGTTATATCTTATTAGACGATGAAGAAGAGCTTACACAAAATATGGAGATGAACTTTACTGGCTCGCCTAACTCTACCGATTTTCCTCGCTTTAAAATGCCAGCAGATGGCTTTAATTGGGAGCAATTCGAACGCTATTGCCTATCCCAAGCACTAGAATTTAACCAAGGTAATAGAACTAAAGCAGCAAAGTATTTAAATTTGCCTTATAAAGCTTTTTTATACCGCTTAGAAAAATTCAAAATATCACATAGTTAGAACAAATGTCCTAATCAATTATATTATTAAGTATTAAATAAACTTTTTTAATTACAAAACTGTATAGCTACGACGTTTTAATGTTCTAGACTTAGTATAGGTTTAAGCGTTATTAACAACGGTTACACCTATGTTTATAAGCTCTGTTTAGAAGGAAATAACGGAAAAAACATAAAGTTATTTAAGTTTATGAGGTAGTACTATGAGTGCAATTTGGATAAGTCATGCAACTAGGCTGGTTGACTTCGTTAGTAATAATAACGAAGTGCAAGCTCATCTTTATTTAGAGCAATTAATGCTTTTTCCTGTCGACATTCAAGACAAAATAATAAATGATATTAGTCATTTAGTGCATTGCAATAGTGAAGCAGTATCAAATATCATTAGCCAATATACAATGCTTGAGCTGAAATAGCTCTGTCATTAAATATTAACGTGATAATTGTTGCTCACGTAATTTGGCTATTTCATCTCGTATATTAGCAGCTTGTTCAAACTCTAGATTTTGAGCATGGGTAATCATAGTATTTTCAAGCTGCTTAATTTTTCCATCAATCTCTTTAATCGAGAGTACTTTATAATCTGTAGCTTGTTCTGCTACATTTAATAACGTATCACTTGAAGATACTGTACCATTATGAAGCGCATCACTAATTTTACTTTTTACACCAGTAGGAGTGATATTATTATCAAGATTATATTGATGTTGCATTGCCCGTCGGCGATCTGTTTCATCAATAGCCTTCTTCATTGACCCCGTAATGCGTCCAGCATACAAAATAGCCCGACCATTAATATTACGAGCAGCACGACCTATTGTTTGAATAAGTGACCTCTCTGAACGTAAGAAACCTTCTTTATCAGCATCTAAAATGGCGACTAACGAGACTTCTGGCATATCCAAGCCTTCGCGTAATAAATTAATACCGACCAGTACATCAAACTTGCCTAAACGAAAGTCACGAATAATCTCGACCCGCTCGACGGTATCTATATCTGAATGCAAATAACGAGCTTTGACATTATGCTCATCTAAATAATCAGTGAGATCTTCTGCCATTCGTTTCGTTAACGTTGTCGCCAGAACACGTTCTTGTATGGCAACACGTTTTCTAATTTCAGAGAGTAAATCATCAACTTGGGTTTCGACGGGTCTAACTTCAATAATTGGGTCAAGTAAGCCCGTTGGTCGAACAACTTGCTGAGCAATATCTCCGCCTGACTTTTCTATCTCATAATGACTCGGTGTTGCTGATACATAAATAGTTTGTGGCGCTAAAGCTTCAAATTCGTCGAACTTCATCGGACGGTTATCAAGGGCTGAAGGTAAACGAAAACCATAGTTAACCAGGTTTTCCTTTCGTGAACGGTCCCCTTTATACATAGCGCCAATTTGCGGCACAGTAACATGAGACTCATCGATAATTAATAGACCATCATCTGGTAAATAATCAAAGAGTGTCGGTGGTGGTTCTCCTTCTCCTCGACCAGATAAGTAACGAGAATAGTTTTCGATGCCCGAGCAATAACCTAGCTCGGTCATCATTTCAATATCAAACTCGGTGCGCTGGACGATGCGTTGTTCTTCAACTAAACGATTATTCTCTCTTAAAAACGTTGCGCGCTCTTTTAATTCAATTTTTATTTTATCAATCGCCGCTAATACTTTATCTCGTGGCGTAGCATAGTGAGTTTTAGGATAAACAGTTACGCGCGCTAATGTTCGATCAACTTGTCCGGTTAATGGGTCAAACATCGATAAGCGCTCTATTTCTTCATCAAAAAGTTCAATACGTAGTGCTAAGCGATCAGACTCTGCGGGAAATATATCAATCACGTCACCACGTACGCGGTATGTAGCTCGCTGAAATGCGACATCATTACGTTTATACTGTAATTCAGCTAACCGACGTAAAATGTCACGCTGATTAATAATGTCACCGACACTAATGTGTAGCATCATTTTAAGATATGAGTCAGGGTCACCTAAACCATAAATAGCTGATACCGAGGCAATAATAATAACGTCACGACGTTCAAGCAATGCTTTAGTTGCTGACAAACGCATTTGCTCAATATGCTCATTCACTGAAGCATCTTTTTCAATAAAGGTATCCGTCGTAGGTACATAAGCCTCTGGCTGATAATAGTCATAATAAGAAACAAAGTACTCAACCGCATTATTTGGAAAGAACTCCTTCATCTCACTGTAAAGCTGCGCCGCAAGTGTTTTATTAGGCGCTATCATCATGGTTGGACGATTCAATGTTGCAACAACATTAGCAATAGTAAATGTTTTTCCTGAGCCCGTTACCCCGAGTAATGTTTGATGAGCTAAACCATTTTCAATACCGTCTAGTAATTGTTTAATGGCGGTAGGTTGATCACCATTAGGCGTGTAATCTGACTTCAAATCCATGGATTTCATGCCTATGTTTCCTTGATTTCAACAAGCTCATGGGGAAACTGCTTATCAAATAAACGATAGGAGATCATTGCCATTATCAAGTTGCCACAGAGCCCGCCAATGAAAAAACCTTCAATTCCATAATAAATGTTGCCTAAATAGGCCAATGGCACATAACAGACAAAGAGACGAATAATACTGAGTATCAACGCGACCATAGGCTTGTGAAGGGCATTAAAAGAAGAGTTGGTTAAAATGATAACCCCTTGTAGGCCATAACCTAGGGGTAATATCCAAATAAACAAAATAATAATATCGGCTACGGCTTGCTCTGTTGAAAAAACATCAGCGATAAATGGCGCAATTAACACTAAGATTAGATAAATAAGCAGTTGCCAAACGAGGACAAATTTTACCGACGTTTTATAGCTTTGTTCGACACGCAGCATATTACTCGCACCAAAGTTTTGACTGATAAAAGGCGGTAATGTCATAGACAGTGCAAGAACAACCAAACAAGCAATAGACTCGATACGCGAACCTACCCCGAAAGCAGCAACCGCAGACTCGCCATAATTTGCAACAATAGCCGTTAAAATAGCTGCGGCAATCGGTGTCAGCATATTGGCTCCTGCAGCAGGTAAACCTATATGTAAAATGTCTTTACTTGAAGCAATAAATGTCTTTAATGAGAGGAGCTTAGTATGAATTAATTGACGATTAATGCCGATAATATATAACACCAGCAACATGCCAAATACCCAAGAGATTAACGTTGCAATTGCGGCACCTTGTATTCCCATCGCTGGAATAGGGCCTAAACCAAAAATAAGAATGGGATCTAATATCGCATTAATTAAACCTGCACTACCCATTATTATACTCGGTGTTTTAGTATCACCGGATGCACGTAATATTGCATTACCAATCATAGGTCCAATTAAACAAATACTGCCAATAAACCAAATATCCATGTACTGATGAATAAGCGGTAACAATTCTTCACTTGCCCCCAGCAATATGAACATTTCATCTATAAAGCAGTAGCCAATATAAGATAATATCCCAACAACAATCGCCGCTAAATAAATAGCCGCCGTGCCTGAATTTTTTGCCGATTCGTTATTTCCCTTACCTAAAGCTTTAGCAATAACCGCTGAAGTTCCAATACCAAGACCAATCGTTAAGCTGATCACCGTAAAAGTAATAGGAAAAGTAAAACTTATTGCTGCTAAAGGTTGCGTTCCTAACAAACCGACAAAAAAAGTGTCTACTAAATTAAAAGTCATCAGTAATACCATGCCGTATATCATTGGAATGGTCATACGTTTTAGGGTGGGGGAAACAGGGTCTTCAAGTAAACTAATTTGGCTATTTTTCTTTATTTGGGTCATTTCAGTATTAGCTATTGGTTGTCTGTGCAGGAAAATGCAAAAGTATTGTAAAAGATAGTGATAAGACTCGCTATGTATATATTTAATTTCGCCCTAATTCTGGCTTTTATTCGTTAAATTTATTTTTATTCATTAAATAGTATCAAGGTTTCATACCTAAACTTTCGTATAACCCACAGCACAATCCTATAAACACACCATTGAACAAAAAACATACAGAAAAATGTGGTAATGTATATTATTGAAGTATCTTATTGTTATAGTTGAATATAATTAAATATTGCATAATCTGCAAACTAAGCTACAGCACCCATTCTTTCGTTTAGGTAACTATTTATTACACTTTCGCCCACAAAGTTATCCACAGATTACGTGGATAACTTTTTGTCACAGCTGCTTACATAGCAATGTGCAAAATTAGCACTACATCCGTAGACAAAGCAGACTGAGTGACGACAAAACAAGCAAACAAACAAAATAATGATTTTTTTATAAATATTGTGTTGACAGTTAGCTCAACCCCCTTTAATATCTCGCCCCGTTAGCCAGACGCTTGGCAAACAAAACGATTCCTCAATAGCTCAGTTGGTAGAGCAACGGACTGTTAATCCGTTTGTCCCTGGTTCAAGTCCAGGTTGAGGAGCCACATAAGAATAAGCCTGCAATTATTTGCAGGCTTTTTTTTGGTTAAAATATATCAATAGCTCAGTTGGTAGAGCAACGGACTGTGCTTATATAAATAGGCGTTTGTCCCTGGTTCAAGTCCATTCCTAATAAAGAGCTAAGGAGCCAAATAAGATAAGCCTGCAATTATTTGCAGGCTTTTTTTATCTTAAAGTGATGGCCTTCAAGAGGCTTTTAAGCGATGACTAAAGAACGGTGACTCAATCATCAAGCCGAGCAATTAAGCTCGAGGTATCCCAACGATTGCCACCTTTTTGTTGAACTTCCTCATAATAGCCATCCAATTGTTTGGTTATCGTCAAATCAGCACCAATTTTTTCGGCTTCGTTAAATGCCATCGCAAGATCCTTTCGAACCCAGTCAACGGCAAAGCCAAAATCAAATTCGCGAGCACACATTGTTTTACCACGATTATCCATTTGCCAGGAGCCTGCTGCCCCTTTCGAAATAGTTTCAATGAGTTTATCGGTATCTAAACCTGCTTTTTGTGCAAAATTTAAGCCTTCAGCTAAGCCTTGCACCGCATTGACAAAACATATTTGGTTGACCATTTTTGCCAATTGACCCGAGCCAACCTTCCCCATTAATTGACTAAATCGAGCGTACGCAGCCATAACAGGTTGCACTTGCTCAAAAATATCGGCTTCACCGCCAGCCATAATGGTTAATGCTCCGTTTTCTGCCCCTGCTTGTCCACCAGAGACGGGGGCATCAACAAAATGCTTATTTTGCAGTTCAGCTAAGGCATATAAATCTCTAGCGAGCTCTGCAGAAGCAGTCGTATGATCAACTAAAGTAGCACCAATGGATAAGCCAGCTAGAATCCCGTCATCACCTAAAACAACTTGTCTAACATCATTATCATTACCGACACAAGAAAAGGCGATGTCACAGCCCGTAGCGGCCTCTTTCGGGGTCAGAGCAAGGCTACCACCAAATTCCTTCACCCATTGCTCTGCTTTTGCAGTAGTTCTGTTATAAACGCAAACGTCAAAACCTGATGACTGTAGATGCCCGGCCATAGGATATCCCATGACACCTAAACCAATAAATGCTACTTTTTTCATGTTAACTCCGAGTAAATTCAAGCAAAAAGTTCAGCTTGATAATAACGTATATAATAGTGCATAAAACAACAGTTCTTCACACTAGTTTTATATCAATAAAAAGGCCCATTACTTTCGTAATGGGCCTTCAGTATTTAAATAGAAGCGATCAGTAATTAAATATAGTCAACTGACACGATTTCATATTCAACGACGCCGCCAGGTATAGTGATTTCAACTTCGGAATCAACTTCTTTACCAATCAAACCACGAGCAATAGGAGAATTTAAAGAAATTTTTCCTGTTTTAAAGTCAGCCTCATCGTCACCAACAATTTGATAGGTCACTTCAACTTCGGTATCAATATTTAATAACTTAACGGTGGTACCAAAAACAACTTTACCGTGATTAGGTATTGAAGTTACATCAATAACTTGTGCGTTACACAATCGGCCTTCAATATCTTGAATACGCCCTTCACAAAAACCCTGCTCTTCTTTTGCGGCATGGTATTCTGCATTTTCTTTCAAATCGCCATGTTCACGAGCAGTGGCAATATCTTTAACAATGCGTGGACGTTTTTCTGTTTTTAAAACCTTAAGCTCTTCGTGTAGCAATTCTGCACCCCGAAGGGTCATTGGATATTTAATCATTATGTTCTTCTTATTCTAACGATAAAGGCGGCAGCACATTAAGTGACCACCACCTTTATAAAAATTAATGAACGGCGTTTATGCATTTATTAATAATTAAGCAATAAACGCCTATCTTCCTATTTACACTTTTTATGCAATTCTTGAATAGAAGTTACTGTATTCCTGTCATCTGCGGCATGAGCCTGACAAGTAGCAAAAGCTGCATTAAGCGTTGTAGTGTAAGCTACTTTATAACGCAAAGCTCCGCCACGCAATACTTTAGAATCTTCAATCGCTTTACGACCTTCTGTGGTGTTAATAATATAACTATATTCACCATTTTTTATTCTATCAAGAATATGTGGACGACCTTCTTGAACTTTATTCACTAAGCGACATGGTATATTGGCTTCGCCTAAAATAACTGCCGTTCCGTGAGTAGCATCTACATCATATCCTAAAGCAACCAGCTGTTTCGCTAAATCAACCACACGTTTTTTATCACTATCACGAACAGATATTAACGCACGTCCTGATTTAGGCACAGAAACACCAGCACCTAAACTAGCTTTAGCATATGCTTCTTCAAATGTATCTCCAACGCCCATAACTTCACCTGTTGAGCGCATTTCTGGGCCAACTAATGGGTCACTGCCGTGAAACTTGTTAAAAGGAATTACCACTTCTTTCACGGAGAAATATGGAGGAATTACTTCTGTCGTTATACCCAGCTCTTTCAGTGATTTACCT
Organism: Colwellia sp.; assembly: GCA_013215385.1. Lineage (GTDB taxonomy): Bacteria > Pseudomonadota > Gammaproteobacteria > Enterobacterales > Alteromonadaceae > Colwellia_A. The sequence continues at coordinate 151,711 of JABSOY010000010.1, read as the reverse complement.
GCCATTACCCGAGCGCCTACTTTAGCTAGAGGTACTGCCGTTGCTTTTGATACAAATGGAATAGTTCGAGCAGCACGTGGGTTTACTTCAATGATATAAACCTCGTTATCTTTTACGGCCATTTGCGTATTCATTAAGCCAATGACACCTAACTCAAAGGCTAAGTCAGTCACTTGCTTACGCATAACATCTTGTATTTCTTTACTTAAACTATAAGCAGGTAATGAACAGGCCGAATCACCTGAGTGAACACCCGCTTGTTCAATATGTTGCATAATACCGCCAATAACAACATCAGTGCCATCACAAACAAGATCAATATCAACTTCAATAGCGTCATCAAGGAAGTGATCAAGTAATACGGGTGAATCATTTGAAACGCTAACAGCTTCTGTCATATAGCGACGTAAATCGTCAAGGTCATAAACGATTTCCATTGCACGGCCACCGAGAACATATGACGGACGTACAACAAGAGGGAAACCAATACCTTCGGCTTTGGCCATGGCTTCTTCTAATGAGGTTACCGTAGCATTTTCAGGCTGTAATAAACCTAAACGGTCAACGGCTTGTTGGAAACGTTCTCTGTCTTCAGCTCTATCAATAGCATCTGGAGAAGTACCGATAATAGGTACACCAGCCGCTTCTAAAGCACGTGCTAATTTAAGTGGTGTTTGACCACCGTATTGCACGATAACGCCTTTTGGCTTTTCAATACGAACGATTTCTAATACATCTTCAAAGGTGATTGATTCAAAATATAAACGGTCAGAAGTATCATAATCAGTAGAAACAGTTTCAGGGTTACAGTTCACCATAATGGTTTCATAACCGTCTTCACGTAATGCTAATGCAGCATGTACACAACAGTAATCAAATTCAATACCTTGGCCAATACGGTTTGGCCCGCCACCTAAGATCATGATTGATTCTTTATCGGTCGGATTAGCTTCACATTCTTCGTCGTAAGTTGAATACATATAAGCGGTATCAGAACTAAATTCAGCAGCACAAGTATCTACACGTTTATAAACAGGGTAAATATCTGCGTTGTGGCGTTTTTTACGAACTTCAGCTTCTGCTATACCAATTAAATCGGCAAGACGAGAGTCAGCAAACCCTTTGCGTTTTAGTTGACGCAAATATTCAGGGGTTAATATTTTCAAGCCGCCTTCAATCACTTTTGCTTCTTCTAAAATAATATCTTCGATTTGAATCAGGAACCAACGATCAATCATAGTTAAGCGGTAAATATCATCAACCGTTAAACCTAAACGAAAAGCATCACCGATATACCAAATACGGTCGGCACCGGCTTCTTGCAGTTCATGCATTATTTTCGTTTTAGCACCAGGTTGAGTCACATCAACCATAGAGTCAAAACCATTTACGCCAACTTCTAAACCACGTAACGCTTTTTGTAATGATTCTTGTTGATTACGACCAATCGACATCACTTCACCGACAGACTTCATCTGGGTAGTTAATCTGTCTTCACAACCGGCAAATTTTTCAAAGTTAAAACGTGGTATTTTAGTAACAACATAATCGATAGTTGGTTCAAATGATGCCGGTGTTTTACCGCCAGTAATATCGTTAGTTAATTCATCAAGCGTATAACCGACCGCTAACTTAGCCGCGATTTTAGCAATTGGGAAACCCGTTGCTTTCGATGCTAAGGCTGATGAACGAGAGACACGTGGATTCATCTCAATAATAACCATACGGCCAGTCTCAGGACAAATGCCAAATTGTACGTTTGAACCACCTGTTTCAACACCAATTTCACGCAATACCGCAATCGAGGCATTACGCATGATTTGGTATTCTTTGTCAGTTAGCGTTTGAGCAGGTGCAACGGTGATTGAGTCACCGGTATGAATACCCATAGGGTCGACGTTTTCAATCGAACAAATAATGATACAGTTATCATTTTTGTCGCGCACCACTTCCATTTCATATTCTTTCCAACCGATTAATGATTCATCAATTAATAATTCTGAGGTTGGCGAAAGATCTAAACCGCGGGTACAAATTTCATCAAATTCTTCGATATTGTATGCGATACCACCGCCGGTGCCACCCATGGTAAATGACGGACGAATAATACAAGGAAAACCTAAATGCTTAACCGCTTTATGCGCTTCTTCAATGGTATGGACAATTTCAGCATTTGGCGTGTCTAATCCAATCGCTTTCATTGCTTTGTCGAAACGACTTCTGTTTTCAGCTTTATCAATCGCATCAGCTGTGGCGCCGATCATCTCAACATTAAATTCTTTTAATACGCCTTTTGCTTCAAGCTCTAAAGCACAGTTCAAAGCCGTTTGACCACCCATTGTTGGGAGAACAGCACAAGGACGTTCTTTTTCAATGATTTTACGCACAACTTCCCAGTGAATAGGTTCGATATAAGTTGCATCGGCCATTTCAGGGTCAGTCATTATTGTTGCAGGATTTGAGTTAACTAAAATAACTCGGTAGCCTTCTTCTCGAAGTGCTTTACAGGCTTGTGCGCCAGAGTAATCAAATTCACAGGCTTGACCAATAACAATTGGGCCTGCGCCTAAAATCAAGATACTTTTTATATCAGTACGTTTTGCCATTTTTCAGTTCTCTCTATATCTTGTTTAAGTGCTAAGCTTTTGCATCGTTCATTAAGTCGATGAAATGATCAAACAATGGTGCAGCATCTGCTGGTCCAGGGCTCGCTTCAGGATGACCTTGAAAACTAAACGCTGGCTTGTCTGTACGATGAACACCTTGAATTGAATTATCAAATAACGATACGTGTGTTACTTTCAAGTTTGCTGGCATATTATCTTCATCAATGGCAAAACCATGGTTTTGCGCAGTGATCATCACTACATTACGATCAAAATCTTTAACCGGATGATTACCACCATGATGGCCAAATTTCATTTTAATTGTTTTGGCACCACTGGCTAAACCAAGCAGTTGATGACCTAAACAAATACCAAAGATAGGTGTATCTGTTTCTAAGAATGTTTTAATTGCAGCAATAGCGTAATCACATGGTTCTGGATCACCCGGTCCATTTGATAAGAAAATCCCATCAGGTTTCATCGCTAAAACATCGCTTGCCGATGTTTGCGCAGGAACTACCGTTACTTTACAACCACGGTCTACTAACATACGTAAAATATTACGTTTTGCACCGAAATCGTAAGCAACTACGTGAAACTGAGAATTTTCAGGGGTAATGTAGCCTTTTCCTAATTCCCAACTTCCTTCTGTCCATTGGTATTGCTCTTTCGTTGAAACAACTTTCGCTAAGTCCATGCCCTTAAGACCCGGAAATGCTTTAGCTTGTGTTAAAGCTTCTGTTTCTGCGGCTTCAGTGATTGTATCAACAGTCATGATACAACCGTTTTGTGCACCTTTTTCACGGAGAATACGGGTTAATTTACGCGTATCAATATCGGCAATTCCCAATATATTATTCGCTTTTAGGTAATCGCTTAAATTTTGTTCATTTCGAAAATTACTCGCTAAAAGCGGTAAATCTCGAATAACTAAACCTTTTGCCGAAATAGTGTTTGATTCTTCATCTTCACTATTGGTACCTGTATTACCAATATGCGGGTAAGTTAGGGTAATAATTTGCTCTGCATATGAAGGGTCGGTGAGAATTTCTTGGTAACCGGTCATTGAAGTATTGAATACTACTTCACCAACAGCCGCTCCGTCTGCACCGATTGCGGTGCCTTTAAATACAGTGCCGTCTTCAAGCACTAAAATAGCAGATTTAGTCAATTTAACCTCCGTAAAGAAGAAAGAAGCTTAACGATGTACAACTAAAGAAACATCATTAAGTATTAATTACGCGTGGCTTGCTCTCTAATTTATTTCATAGAGGAACACCCACAAAAAAATGTCAAAAATTTCGTTATTGTTAATCGAATGACTAAATTTTTGACAAAATCCACTTATTTTACGCTTGTATCGCATTTTCGTCTAGCGATAATTGTAAAAAACTAAGTGTTTAATTCAATTTTCATCTAAAACAGCTAAAAGTAGCTGTTTTCTATTATATTTTACTTATTTCAAGCCTAAAACATCTTGCATATCGTAATAGCCATTATCGGCTTCACTTAACCAGAATGCGGCTCTCATCGCACCCAATGCAAAAGTCATTCTTGACGTTGCCCGATGGGTGATTTCTAACCGTTCGCCAATATCCGCAAAAAAGGCGGTATGTTCACCGACAATATCACCCGCACGAATAGTCGCAAAACCAATGGTTTCTTTTTTACGCTCGCCAGTGATCCCTTCACGGCCATAAACAGCCACTTTATTTAAGTCTCTACCTAAGGTATCCGCAATAACTTGCCCCATTTTAACGGCAGTTCCTGACGGAGCATCTTTCTTAAATCTGTGATGCGCTTCAAATATTTCTATATCAGTATAGTCACCAATTGCTTTTGCGGTAATTTCTAAGAGTTTAAACATCAAATTAACGCCGACACTAGTATTGGGCGCTAAAATTACCGGTATATTTGTCCCTGCACTTTGAATCAGCTTAACTTGCTCGTCGCTAAAGCCTGTAGTACCAATGACTAAAGCTTTGTTATGCTGTTGGCACCACGTTATGTTCTCTAAAGTCGTTTCAATAGAAGTAAAATCAATAAAGACATCTGCAGCAAGTAAATCGTTTAACGTCGTTGATGTTTTTTGCCCAATAGCGCCAATACCGGCAAGTTCACCTAAATCAAAATTAACAAATGATGATGACGCGCGCACACTACCACCGACTAGTTCAATTGATTGATGCTCAACGGCGGCTTGAATTAAGTTGCGTCCCATACGTCCGCTACATCCTAAGATGGCTACTTTTACTTTCATATTCATTCTCAACTTTTTCTTATTAATTGCTTGTTAATTCGTTATTGCTAAATCAAACGTTAAGGCAACACTGTTAGATAAATCATGTGATACCACACTGATAATTTTATATTGTTCTGCTACTTTAACTAAATGATAAAAAGCACAAAAATCGGCGAACACTTCTTTGCTCTTATCAATAAACGCCCAGTCGATACAAACGTCGATAGTATCGTCTATACCTAAACTGTAAGTCGCTTTAGTCGCAATAATATTTTCGGTATTAGCATGTCGTAAGACAGTAAATATATCGTCAAATTCTTGCTTAAAACTAACATTGTTAGCAATATATGCGATCTTATCTGGGGTATGCAAAGTACAAGGCAATTGATAACACGCTTGTACTGCCGATAAGTCATAATGCTTAAAAGCAGAAATATATGCTTGGAACAAATGGTCGAGCTGTTTGCTTTTCATATTGAGACTTATTCTACTATGCGTGTTTAATCAGTTAAGGTTCAGCAGTTTTTTATGAATATATTTTAGCGCTATAGCTAAAGTGCATTCATAAAAAAGCCCTCAATTGAGGGCTTTAAAATTTATTAGCTAACGATTGCTAATAATTCAACATCAAATATCAATGTTGCATAAGGAGGAATAGAACCTTGTGAACCTTGCTCACCATAAGCTAAGTTGTAAGGTACGTATAAACGCCATTTTGAACCTTCAGTCATTAACTGTAATGCTTCAGTCCAACCAGCGATAACGCCGCCTACTGGAAATTCAGCAGGTTGGCCACGATCTACAGAGCTATCAAAAACGTCGCCATTGATGAAAGAACCGTGGTAATGCGTACGAACGGTACTAGCAGCTGTTGGCTTTTCGCCTTCGCCGGTTGCTAATACTTCATATTGCAAGCCTGATTCTAAAACAGTAACTTCGTCACGTTTAGCATTTTCAGCTAAATACGCTTCGCCTTCAGCTGACTTTTCTTTAGCTGCAGTTTGCTCTAATTCTTGCATCTTTTTAGAAATAACAGAGAATGCTTCGTTCAAATCTTCGTCTGACACTTGGCTTTTTGCATTAGCAAGAGCATCAGCTAAACCTGCTTGTACAGCAGATATGTCAAATTCTTTAAAAGGATTGCTACGTAATTGATCACCTAATTGACGACCTACACCGTAACTTACGCGTTGTTCGATAGTTTCAAATGTTTTTTCTGACATGATATCCACTTAATGTTTTCACCAGCACAATCATTGTACAATATGGCGATATGATAAAAAATTCGCGAAAGGATAACATAAACTGCTAAAGGTCTGTAGCTTGAATTTGCGACATTTTGTTATAAATTATAATAATACCAAGTCCATTAAGTTAGTTCCTACTCAGTGAGATTTAAAAAGCTTAGAGGCAAGGCCTTGATTGAAGAGAATGGTTATCCTCGGTAATTGCTCCTGCATTACCCTAATATCCTACATCCATGTAGGAACCTTATCAAAATCAATAACGCAGTGTGTAAGCCTTTTAAACTCACCCTACGGGAGTTTTCCAGCGATTAGATAACCGCACATAATTTCTTTCATATACGACTGCATGGATGCAGGAGGTAGAGCGACTCAGGAGACAAAGCCGAGAATAACTATATGCAAAAAAATTATGTTTGTTCTCAAACCGCTGGAAAGCTCTGAAAAGGAAGAAACTTATTGGAATTGGTATAACTGGATGCGTAAATGGTGCTTTATCATTTTGTTATCAAAGGTGTTTACGCTAGACTAGCCTTAACTTAATGTTAAAGATAAATTTTATGAGTAATGAACTAACAAAACCCTTAAATTCTTCGCCCGAAAAAAGCTTATTAAGCTTACTGCCATTTGGGGTTTTTCTCGGGCTTTTTCTCGGTACGGGCATTGTTCTGACCCTACAAGGTGAGGACTTTGCTTTTTATCAACTCCCTGCCAGCATTGCCATCATTCCGGCGATATTAGTCGCGGTGTTTTTAGGCAAGGACAGTATAAATGAGCAAGTGAGCCAATTTATTACTGGTGCTGGCCATTCAAACATTATTACCATGTGCATTATTTATTTACTCGCGGGCGCCTTTGCAATAGTAGCAAAATCGACCGGTAGTGTTGATGCTAGCGTACAATTAGGTTTGTCGTTTTTTCCTGATTACTTGTTACTGCCTGGTTTATTTTTAGTCTCTGCTTTTATTGCTACTGCCATGGGCACATCAATGGGCACTATTGCCGCGATTGCCCCTGTTGCATTAGGTTTTATTGAATCAGCCAATTTAGATGCGTCAATAGTGGCTGGTTGTATTATTTCTGGCGCTATTTTTGGCGACAATTTATCAATAATATCTGATACGACTATAGCGTCCACGAGAAGTCAGGGCGCACACATGAAAGATAAGTTTAAGGTGAACTTTAAATTTGCTGTGCCAGCCGCTCTGTTATGTTTAATTATTTATGCTTCGATGGGCGTGAGCATTCCTCATGAGCAAGTTCAAGATATTAAAATCCTTGGTTTGTTACCATACATTGCTATTTTAACGCTAGCATTAATGGGTATTAATGTTTTTGTGGTGTTAATTGTTGGAATCATTCTCGCCGCAGCCATTGGCATGTTTGACAATAGCTACCAATTATCTGCTTGGGTAAGCGATATCAATACCGGCTTTGGTAGCATGCAGGACATCTTTATATTATCACTGTTCATTGGTGGCTTAAGTGAGTTAATAAAACGCCAAGGTGGTTTAGCCGCATTAACAGATATTATCGAAAGTTTCGCACGCAAGCTTAACCCAAATAATAAAAAACGTGCCGCAGGTCTAGGCATAGCATCGCTAGCTTTTATTTGTAATTTTTTTACTGCTAATAACACAGTATCAATTATTGTGACCGGTGAAACCGCGAAAGAACTTGCCGAAGATGGCGAAGTTAGCCCTGCGCACTCAGCAAGTTTATTAGATATTTATGCCTGTATTAACCAAGGATTACTGCCTTATGGTGCGCAAGCATTATTATTAGGGGCAACATTAAAAATATCACCATTAGCAGTGGTCTCAAGCGCTTTTTACCCAATGATATTGCTCGTTGTTGCCAGTATTGCTTTTTGGCGTATCACCAAATAATACCCAAGTAACGCCCAAGTATCCTGCCTAACGTGCTTATTTATCAAGAATAAGCACGTCATTTATCTTCTTTAAGCTAAAATATCTTTCTACTATTCATCTTAATTCGCTTGATGTATATTGTATCCAATCACATTTAAACAGTTATAAAAATAAAATGAATAAAAAAATCAAACCAAGCCGTGTATTGCTTTCAATACTAAGTAGTTGCGCTTTACTCGGTGCATGTTCACAACTAACTGATATAACTAAACCTGTGGTCATGACAAACATGATTAAGCAGTCAGCAAATATCTCTCGTGCGGCGATAGAAAAGCTTTCGATAACTAAATTACTGGATACTGAGCTTAGTCTGCAATGGAGTAACGACTTTGACCATATGCAAGAAAATTTATTGCATGATGTGGCAAATGCTATTACTTATTATGCTCAGCAAGGTGATATGTCAAACCAAGCGTTAAATAAGTTGAGCTACTATTTACGTATTTATACTAGCTTCGGCAAGGATAAAGATTGGCCTGAGCACACTGCCTCATCGTTAAATAATGCCCTACTGGCATTACAGGCCATGCCAGGGTTTTATCAAGTAAATGTTAACTCGGCTCGATTACATGAAAACTATGCGGTAGCCTTATATCGATTGTATTATTTAGAGCCATTACAAGCCTCTCTTGCCGATCATGTAAAGCCGTTGAGTAAACTTATCGACTTATATGCCAATACTGACCTGCCTGACGAGCTAGCCGTTGATTATGCTTTATGGGAAATACTACGTTCAGCAGCAATTTTACCTTATGAAGCGAGGCGGAAAAATAAAGACATTCATATCAATGCCGTGTTAAAAGGTGAAATTATAGCGACGTCATTAAGTAATTTTTTAACCGCTAAAAATTCCACACTACGGGGCGATAATTGGCCACAACAACATGCCACATGGGCATTAGCTAATTACTATAATCTTTATAACAAACAGTATTTAAACGAATATTATCTGCGTAGTGAAGGTGATCAAAAAAAGCTCGATGACGACATATTAACACTGCCTGTTCAGCAGAAAATGAGCGAGTTAGACAATACTGTTTGGTCAGCACTTTCTAGTGATAAAAGCCTGACAAGAGTACAAATTAAAACACAGTTTAGTATTCCTTACGTGGTCAGTACGTTTCGAGGTAAGTCTGAATGTGAAGAAGGCACGCTAGCAAACCGCTGTATAACCCCGACTATTGAACAAACCCTCCCCAATAAACATGTGTGCTCGGCAAGTTTATATATTCTAAGCCAAGAGATGACAGAAGCTCAGTTGAGCGATTCATGTCAACAATTAACTGCTCAAGAGTCTAGCTTTCATGAAAAGCTCGCGACAAAAAAGCAACCCGTTGCTAATGACTATAACGACTCATTACGAGTTGTCGTATTTGAAAATGCGAGTGAATATAACAAGTTTGGTCAGCTAGTTTTTGACATTAATACCGATAATGGTGGTATGTATATTGAAGGTACAGTGCAAGATCCCGATAATATTGCCACGTTTTATTCTTACGAGCATTTTTGGGTTCGTCCTGAGTTTAAAGTATGGAACTTAAATCACGAATACGTGCATTACCTTGATGGCCGTTTTATCAAATATGATACCTTTAACCACTTCCCATCACATATGGTGTGGTGGTCTGAAGGCCTAGCTGAATATATATCTAAAGGCGATGTCAATCCGAAAGCCTTCAAAAAAATGGCCGATACAGAACAAAAAGACTGGCCAAGTTTGTCTGATGTTTTTAATACCGAATACAAAGATGGTGGCGATCGTGTGTATAAATGGGGCTATTTAGCCGTACGTTACATGTATGAAAATCATCAAAAACAATATCGTCAGTTAGCGAATTTTCTGAAAACTGATTATTTTTCTGGTTATAAAACCTTATTAACTACCCTAGGTGAAAAACATGCAGATTCATTCAAAGCATGGTTAGTTAGCCACGAAAAAGAAAACATCAAAAATGTGCAAGAAAATGAAAATAAAGAAAACAAACCAAGACAGTTTTATCGTTATACGTACAAAGATTATTTACAGCCAAAACATTTACTCGAAACATCTGAGCACATGCACTGGCAGTACTGGCATGCTAATGCGCTAAAAAACAAATAATATATAACTCACTGATTATTAGATTATATAAAACCATAAAATATGAGTTTTCAGTAATTCATGAATCATTGTGTGGGTGTAACTGAGTGGAGGGCTGATTATTTAAAGTTAACTTATGAGGCTCTTGTCAAAACTGTTTTGGTTTACTTTAAGTTGTTAATACACACTGCCGACAACGGTGTGTATTAACATTTTAAAAGCGTTACTCGAGTATTATCGGTAACGCTTGCTATTTGGTTTAAGCAACCACCTAGAGTTCACGGATATAGCTTGATAAACCCTAAGTAAAATAGAAAGGGAATATTAAAGAATGTTTGTTAATGCGACGCCAAGTCCAAACCTTTGTTGATCATGATTATAATCGATTAAACTTTCCCCATAACCTTTAGTAAACTGAACATAACCTCTAAGTTTACCCCACAATGGAAAGGTTACACCGAGTTCTAATCCACCATGATGTTCTGAAAAGTTTTGCCGACCTTGAATAGAAAACTCATAATCTGAGGTTTTATATATAGCAGACAATTCAAAGTGTCCCATATAATCACCAATATCAGGATTGTCGTCTCCTTCAGCAGATAGTTCATCTTCTTTAGCATCTTCGCTTAATCTGAACCAAGGTCTGAATGATAAAGCAAAATTATCTTTTTCATAAAGGAAATTTAAATAAGCTCTATTCCAACTGCGAGATATTAACTGACTACGTCCATTAGATTGATGCTCGAAACCAACGATTAGACCGGTATTTCCGCCTAACGGATGCCAGTCTAATGGTGCTAAATAAAAAACTTCGGGTTGGTAATTGGTTTCTCTAAAAGGTTTAGAGATATTATCCGAATATATTTGCCACCACGACTTTAAGGTAAAGCCAAAAAATAGACCGTCACCTTTTACAAACAAGTCGTTATTGTTCAGTGGTACTTTTAAACTTATTTGAAATTTAGCTTCTACCTCTTCAATGTGTTCAGACCAATCTCCAAAGTCCTCGTAGGCACTTCTATTTATCTTATCTGTGGTAAGAACAGGTAAGATGTAATTCATTTTATGTGGGGTAAGCACATAAGGGTCAAATTCTGTTTTTCTCTCTTGTATGATCCTTCGAGAGATTACCCCTAGCTTTACGGGTTTATTAACGGCTTGTTGCTCACTTAGCTTCTTTTCGCATAATAAATAAAGTTGCTTTACCGTGACATGTTGAGCTGAAGCTTTTAGTTCGCTTAATAAACATTCATTTATATTATTGTCATCTGCCGCATAAGTAACTTGTGAAATACTACCTATGGTAATACATATAGATAATTTAACTAGAGCCGTATATTTTTTAATGGTCACTTCATTGCCTTTCTATAAGAAAAATCTATTTAAAGATGATAAAGAACCTATCGATAAATTACATGTACTCGATAGGTATATTAATGAATTTAAGCGGTTATAAGTTTTGCTTAATGGTATTTTGCATCACTATTGACCATTTATCGATTAACGGCTTAAGGTTAACTAATGTAAGTGCTGTTTCGTCGTTTGCAAGTGTTTCGCCAACACCACTTTTTACGGCACTTGCCATGACTTCTCCGGTTAACGAATCAACAACTTCTGCTTCAATTTGAAAATGAACTTCTACATCGCTTAATCCGCCCTTCGCCGCATTAATAACAAAGGCAATAGGAACATATTGATACAAGGCTAATTCTTTATCGAGAATTTTTACGCCTGTAATAGCCATTTTAAATCGTAAAGTACCTTCTCCAGCTTCAGTTACTACAGCCACTTCTTTAGCGACTGCTGTCGATATGGTTTTATTAAAGTATTGGCTTATCTCACCTAATACTTTTTGAGAAACAGTATCCGTTGTTTTAGGCGCAGGATAATAAGAAATAGGGTCTAACATTACCTTGGTATACTTTCTCGCTTTTAGTTCCTTACTAATAAAGCGTGTTAACGTTGAATCATCGTCAACATCAACGGATTTTAATTGGCTATAATCACTTAAAAATCCAGAATGATTTTTCGAGGGCTCATCATTAGAATTATCTGATGATGTAGAGATACAAGCACTAAGTGAAAAGGCTAAAGCAACTAAAAACACTTTGGTTTTATTATACATAGTAGAACTCCGTTTATTGATGTTGTCTTATCGTTAAATTTAAAAATCTACGCTCTATCTTTTTAAGAAAAACGTAGATTCTATTCTTATGATTCAAACTGATCGTTAATGTGTATTTATATTATTTAATTGGGTAAACATATTTCAACCACGACATCATTCTCAGTAAAATACGTCTGACTAATGAAACATGTAAAATATCATGTTCGTAATTTAAGGTTGCTGCCTGCCCTTGTACACCAAGCGGTAAGTTATAATCGTTCAAGTCTTCGTCTAATTCGATTATCGCAATAACAAAGCCGTGACGCATTAACATACTCGAAGGTAACAAACTGCCATTCGCTTGAATTTCACCTTCAGACATTGCCGGTAGAACATCAACCACTTTCCCTGTAAATACATGACCAGGAACGGCATCAAGAATAACTTCAGCATCAATACCCACCTCTAAACGTAACAAAGAATTCTGCCAAAATGCGGCAGCGAAACGTCTTTTTTCATCTGGTATAAACGACATAACAGGTCTTAAGGGCAGTGAACTTGCTCTTACGCCTGGGCGAATTGCTATTTGCGTTGGTGTGCCATCAACTGGCGCTCTTATAATAGTGCGTGCTAAGTCGAGTTTTGCTTTATCTCTATTTGCTTGTAATTGAGCAACTTGAGTATTTTCACCTAAAAATTTGGATTCAGTAATCAAGCGTAGTCTACGTGCGTCAGCCTTGGCTGCATTGGTAGAGGCTTGAGCTGATTCAAAGAGTTTTTTCTTAGTATCAACTTGTTGTTGCGTAAAAGGAGAATTAGTGCCGCCATTTTTATGGGCGTCGTTGTAGCGTTGATAAGTGGTTTGTGCTCTTTCTTCATTCGCTTTTGCTTTGGCAACTATGGCGATAGCGGCAAGTAGTGCTTCGTCTTTTTGAAAAACAGCATTTTTTGCTTCCGCTAAAGCGGCTTCTGTTCTTTGCAGCGTAATTTTTTGCTCTTCATTTTGTAAGCTAAAAAGTATATCGCCTTTTTTCACTTTTTTATTAGCGATAACATTTACTTCAGCAACCGTTCCTGAAATTTGGGGAACAATAGGGATATTAACAAAAACTTCCTTGCCATATTTTGCATAAGGATGGTTATAATTCATTACCATTAAAATAGCAGAAAGAATAAAAACACCGCCTAATACCGCTGTTGGCACAGACCATTTATTTAACGGTATTTTAAAAGCTTTAAAAATAACGACACAAATAGCGGTATACGTGAGAATAATTAATAAATCCATTACTTTTCTCCCTTATCTAATTGCGCTTGGCGTTCATTTAATACCGCGACTTGTTTTTGTAACTCAGCTATTTCAATCTGCAACTGATCACCACTGCCACTATCAGCGCCCGTTTCTTTATTCAACATGCCCCAACCGATACCGGGTTTGTATAACGTTGCCCAAATCCATAAAAATGGCCAAATGGCGCCTAAGGTAAATAAACTAATCCAACCTGCTACATGTATAGCATCTTGATGTGGATGACCACGATGTACTGCGATTTCATACGGAATATCGTGTACAACAATGATCCCGTAGAAAATAACAATAAACACAAAAAACACTAAAAATAACGCGATATAATCTAACATCTATAAATGTCCTATTTATATTTAAAAACTGATTTAACTTAATTTACCAAAAGAAGTAAATTTAACTAAGTGAAAAAGTGCCTTTTCAAACTCTAATATATATATTCTTTATTTCTATTGTTTACAATTATTTATGTAATTATCCTTTACATTAAAAGTAGAGTTGTTTTGCAATAAAGTCTAGAAAATTTATAAGATTAAAATAGTATTTTGTTGTTAATTAAATCGTCTGAATCAAGAATAATAATTAATTGTAAAGGGGAATGGAGCATGTTCAATCTCATCGCTGGCTGCGAAGTGAAATCATGAAAATTGGCATAACATTCAATCTTTGATTTGAGCAGAGGTCCACTCCATAAAGGTCAGTCTCTTTAGGGTACTATTTAACGACTTAATTTATGCTTTAAATAATATAACGGGCTGCAGCCATACCAACGTTTAAAGGCACGGTTAAACGAACTTTGATCGTTAAAACCCAGCTTAATCGCAATAGTGCTTAATGGCTGTTTGCCAATATATAGTAGTAGCCGCCTTTTTCGTTCGCGCTCAAGTAAATAAACAAACGATATTTGCTCTTGTTTTAAATGACGTTGCAAGGTTCGAGGGGTCATGTTTAAAGCGCTTGCTGTCCGTAGTAAACTGCAATCATTTAAATCACTTTTAGCCATCAGTAAATGATGAACTTTTTCGGTGAATAATTGCTGGCTTTTAAAACGTGATAATTGCTGATCTGATACTTGTTTAAGGGCAAGGTTAATCTGTGTGTTATCAGTTTTAAAAGGCAGTGCTAGGTAGCTACTAGGAAAGGATATTTGATTGTATTGAGCATTGGTTTCAATCGGACAATTAAACCAATTAGCCAGTGTTTTTTTTTCGGTGTCAGGCCATAACCCAGTAAAACAAATGGCACTAGGCGACAACTGCGGGTTAAGTAATTGCCGAATAACACACACCCAAGCGGTCATGTTTCGTAGAATAACCTGCGGATTACAAATAGGATCAGGTAACCATCGAATAGTAGCAATATCGTCTTGCTGCTCAAATTGTGCCTTGCCAATATCAGCGACCAAACTGTCATAATGAAGCAGCGCCGAAATTGCACTGGCTAAGTTATTACTCGACTCGATTAAATACCCTAAGACCCCAAAGTCAGCGGTACGAATTTGTTGACCGAGCTTGAAACCAAACAATGGCTCATTTAACGTACGTTGTGCATAATCAAGGAGTTCATTGTAACTTGTTAAGCTAATGCGTGGCGCTAGCTGCAGAGCCTGTTTGTTACTGTACTCATTAAAATTAATGGCCGACAAAACACCTTGACTCTTAAGCCCGAGAGTTTCAAGGTAATCAAGGCTACTGGAAAAATAATGATCGGCAATCGTGCTCATTTGTCGCCTAAAGCTAAAAAATGGTCGTGTAACAGCAAGTCTGCCACGGAATATTTTTATATGCTAGTGCAATGTATAAATAATGGCTGATGTAAGAATGATATCAATAAACATAACACAAAACATTGCGGCTACACCTTCACAAATTAGCGAGGTTTTGCTTGAACATGAGCAATTAAATCGCTTTTTCAATGCCGACTTTCAACTCATTAAAAAACAAAACGAAGGTGAAATAGCAGGTGGCAAAGGTGCGGTCAGACAAGTGAGTATGCTTGGTATTAAATTTAAAGAGCAAATTATTAGCGCAGATAACCAGCATATTAGCTATCAAATAATGGGTAACAAACCCGTTGCAGAGCATCGTGGTGATATTTATTTTTATGAAGATAATAATACCGTAACGCCTATGACCCAGGTCAACTACAAGATTAGTTGTAAAGCACCTTGGTGGTTATCTAGTTTTGTACTTGGTTTTTTTATTAAAAAAGATATCGCGCAAGCACTTAACAAATTAGCAAATAACTTTAAAAGCGGTGCGGTATGACTATAGAAGTTATTTTACTCGCGCTTAGTCCTATTTTTATACTTTTTATTAGCTATGAATTTATTAAGTATCGACGCCACTACGATATAAAGGATAGCCTGGCCAATACTGCGCTTGCCCTGATGCACCAAGGCTCAGATGCTGTTGCTTTACTGGTATTAATGCCATTTTTTTATTGGCTTTACGAGTATCGATTATTTGATATAGAACTATCGGTAGTCAGTATTTTTGGCGCTTTTATATTACAAGATTTTTTGTATTATTGGTTTCATAAAGCTTCGCACCATATTCATTGGTTATGGGCCGCACATATAGTGCATCATAGCTCGACCAAAATGAATTTTTCTACGGCCTTTAGACAAAGCTTAATGTATCCACTTGCTGGCATGTGGCTGTTTTGGTTACCTATGATATTAATAGGTTTCGATCCCATGACGGTTTTTACGGTAGTCGCACTTAATTTAGCCTATCAGTTTTTTGTCCACACTCAAATGGTGAATAAACTTGGCTGGTTTGAAAAAGTATTTAACACGCCTTCACATCATAGAGTACACCATGCCATTAACGCGGGGTATCTCGATAGAAATTTTGCCGGGGTATTGATTATTTGGGATAAACTATTTGGCACCTACGCGGAGGAAGAAGCATCAAAACCCTGTAAATACGGCATTATCGGACAACTAAACAGTAATAATCCACTTACCATTACTTTTCATCAGTGGGCTTATTTAATAAAAAGTATGGTGAATACTAAAGGCCTAAAGGCAAAACTTAAAGTATTGTTTGGTTACCCGACCAGCGCGGTAAAAGATAAGTAAAACTGTCGATAATCTATGGCGTTTGTAACTTATAACGCCTGATAAACATTGTAATAGTAGACTCTAGTCGCCTGAAGATATCAGACGCTATTAAATTTATTAGCAGTGCCCTTCTCTATAAAGTCTATTTTACTGTTGGTTTAATTGCTTAATTGTTTGTTAGCGCTATATAAAGTCCAGAATAATAATGCCAAAAATACAGCCATAGAAATAGCAAAGTAATCAACCAAATAACCTTGCCCATCGGAAAAGTCACCAAATGCCATACCTAATGAAAATGGTGCCCCATATATGAACCAATTATCCCCGCCTATGGTTCTTATACTTTGCGAGACAAAGAACAATAAAGAAATAAATACACTTCTTTGCTTGTGTTTCCATATACCAAAAGCCCCATATGCGGGTATAACTATATAAAGAAAGGCATAAGAAAAAAGGTTAATAACCGCCTTATGTTCAAAGCCAGAAAATATAAAAACACCCAGAGCAATAATGGCATAGACCGCAAGAATTGAACTAGCAAACTTGAACTTCATTTTTACACCTTACGCCCTGTTGTTAGAAAGTGCACCCAGTCCATTCTGTCTCTTTTTTTACACTCGGCAACGGCTAACTCAATATCGTATGGAACATTAATATGTTCAACATTCCAGCTATTGATCGTTTTTTCAATAACTGCATATGACGCCATCGCGTTAAAGTTTTCCATTGAATGGACATTAGGTTCATCGTCAGTGTAGGCTTGCAATCCGACACTTCCAGGATTTATTATGACTTGACCCGTAGTTAAAGAAACGGTTCTCGGCGTATGGGTATGGCCACAACATATAAGCGTAGACTTTTGACCATTTAAGCGCTTTATAATTTCGCTATCAGAGCGTAAACAGGCATAGCCAAGCTCAACGTTTTCGAGTAAATATATTAAGTCATCACTAGGTGTGCCATGACATAAATAAACATCATTATTTAATTGCTTATCAAAAGGTAATGACTTCATCCATTTTATCGGCGCTTCGCCAAGGTTATCGATGATAAATTTCATGGTCGGATTTGATGCAATCTCTGCTACGCTTGCTGCAAATATCTGACGATCTTGGTTTCCACAAATGGTAACAATGTCATGCTGCATTAAAAGATCGTAAGTCGCTTTAGGGGCAATAGGCCCGTAAAGAATATCTCCAAGATTTATTATTAAATCTACAGAGTGCTTTTTTGCATCCGCTAGCACCGCCTCTAGGGCAAAGACATTACTATGAATATCAGATAATACAGCAAACTTCATGAATACCTCTTCGAGTATTACGCCTTTATTAAGGGGAACGTATTATTAGCTAAAGATGACTAAATATAAAGCGGAACGAAAAAAACCAACTGTATTTTGCTCCGCTTAAACCTATGGTTAGCGTATTACTCCAACACTTCTCTTTGCATTACCGCCACCATATCCCCAGTTTTTGCAGACCAAACGCCTTGCGCTAAATCGGGTGTCAGAATTTGAACAACCAGCCAACCGCTCTTACCTTCTTGATTAAAAATCGCGGCTAAATCTGGTGATTTTTGTTTTTTTATACCGGTAAGAAAACCTTCTTTGCTTTTAATGTCTATTGTTTTATATTCGTATTGTTTCATTTTTCTTGATTCCTTGTATTCAAGTTCTAAGGTATCTACATCTAATGCTGATGCTAAAGCTTTTCTAGACTGTAACGAAGCAGAGGCCTCTTTCTCTATTCGTTGTATAGTCCTTAGGTTAAGACCAGAGGCAATAGCCAACTCATCTTGTGACCATAACTTTTTTTTTCTTAATTCGAGAATTAACTCTGCATTAATTTTCATAGTGACCTTTAACGTGTTTAGTGTGGAGACCAATAAATTATCCTTCATGGTCTCGGAATACTTTACGAATACATTACGACAATATTACGTATACATTACGACAGTTATACGACAGCAGGCAATAATTACGTGCTAGGTCCCTTCAAAGATGCAATATAGAAGCTATTAAGTATTGAACAATGAATAACAACACTAGATATTTCCCCACGAGTGAATTGCTGTTACCTTATACATTATTAAATATTGTTTATTTTTTTGAACTTCCTGACCTTACTGCGCATATTACTCATTGGTGATGAGGTATTAAATTGAATCATTTTACCTAAGGTATATTTTTCAAACCAAGGTTCACCGTAAAGCTTTTGATTATCTAAGGATTCAATCAAAGTTAAAATATTAGTAATAGTTACTTTAAATTCTTCAAGGAGCGTTTCATAAGCCCATTCTTGATACTCTTTATGAAAAGACTGAGCCAATTGGCCTAGTTCATTCCATTTATAGCCAGTTTCTGGAAAATCGACGGCTAACCCTTGAGACTTTTTAGCGTGCCACTTTAAGACTAATTTCCCCCAACCAATCAAATAAGCAACCGTATCACCAACACTAATTTCAGTGTTTTTTACATTGCCAACGATAGCCTTTTTCCGAGAAATGACAGCTGGGATAGTAGAGTAATCAACTAATATTTTATCAAAGGCTACCGTAATGGCATTTTGTAACTCGGTTTTATTTTTAGGTACAGATGACAATTAATGCTCCTTTTCCATATCACCAAAATAAGTAGCTTTATTAAATACTAATGAAGGCATATCGATACCCTTTGTCGTGCTAATAATTTTAGCTGTGATCACAACTTGTTCATTTATTTCTCCTAAACTTTGCACGCTACAAATACTAGATGAACAGCAATTTAACAGTATAGGGAGGTTATGCTCTGTGCCCTTGATTTGAGGTATAATAGATATTAGATCTCGATGGCAATTTTTTCCGCCAAATTGCAGAGCTAAATTTTCTTGCCCTAAACCAAGTTCATTAACCGAAAACATTTTTCGTTCAAGTAATAAATTAGTCGCTTGTGCACCTTTGGGAACTGAAACAATTAAATGCTCTTTTTCAACTTGAGAAACCCAAGCAATTGCCATTCCTTTATAATCATCATTCGTGCCAGTGAGAATAATGGATATTCCATTAATGAACATAAAATACCTTTTCGTATAACACCATAATGAAGGCGTTTGTATTTAGCTAACATATTGAAAGAGCGATAACCGCTAACGACTTACTTCCGTTTAAATAACTTATTTGCTACTTTTAATTTCAGTCTCAACAATAATTATTTTTGTATGGCCAATATTTTTAACATTATGAGTTGTTGCGGGGAGAAACAGCGTTTGACCATCAGCAACATTTATAACTGTTGACTGATGTTTTTTGTCCTCTGGAATTAACGCTAATTTTCCACCTTTAACAAAATATACCACTCTGTTCGGATGTTTGTGAGTATGCATACCTGACTCAGCGCCCACAGGATAGGTTAACCGAACCACTTCAACGGATGAATTATCTAACAATACTTCTCTTTTTCCGCGTTTGTCATCGGCAAGACTAGTGATTGAGAAGAAAAGTAAGATGATAGGTATTATTATAAGTTTCATTTAATCTCTTTAATTATAAGTTGCGAACGGTAAATAACAGTTAACGTCTCGTTTAGAGACAATAAAATTTTCAGTTAAAACAATCCTGTATGGCGCTAGCCCAAGTATCTAGTATTATTTGGAAAATGGTTATATCACGACATTAACATTAGCTATATTCAACTTAGAAACGAAATTATCAATATTTTTTTCAGCCGCTGATAAATCAAAACCATTATTACAGTTCATATGTATAAAACCTCCGTATTTTATCCCTAAATATCCAAAGGTATCCGCAAAAGAATTAATAAAAGAACGATCTAGCTCTTCACTGATTGAAGTCGATACAATATAACCAACCTTATTTCTTAATTCACGACCTTTATCTTTTAATTCTTCCACAGACAAAAAATCAGACATTCTATCGATAAATATTTTCATTTGAGCGCTCATGGCAAACCAATATACCGGAGAAGCAAAAATTATATTTTCATACTTCAATAGGTGATCCATAAGGGGTAAAAAATCATCATCGATATTTTTATGATCATAATCAAAGGGTGAGATGTTCTTGGAAGCTAAATCTATAACCTCAATACCTAATTCATTAGCAATATGGTCAAGTAATTTCCCTGTATTTCCATTACGTCTTGAACTACCGATTACAGCAATCGTTTTTTCCACTCTATATTTCCTTAGTGATAAAATACCTCATTAAGAGGCAATAACAATCTTAACGGCACATAACTTACCACAACAACGAACCGAAACAAGTAGTGTAGGAGTCTAATAAAACACACACATTTATATGACTAACAATTGTAAGTTTATACGTTTACCAAACGGAACAGCTTAAGAAATATAATGGCTTATTTTGAAATTAAAGTCGTTTAAAAAGATAGCTATTAATATATTTATCTGAATATAAAAGAAAATCAAACCAATAAAAACGTGCGTGCATATTTATGGAGGCATAAATAAACTCAATGTTTGTAATTACTTACAAAAAACATTTTTCTATAATTTTTCTATTTTTATAAATCCTAACTTTTTAGTAAGACTTTAAATTGTCTGCTGCTCATTATCAGCCTTCTTAAAAAAGGAATCGAAAATGACATTAAACAAATTACTACTTACTCTTTGTTTTACGACCACTAGTTATCAACTTTATGCCGCACAAACAATACAACCAATAGAGCCTATTATGGCGACTATTCCTGCCGGCAGTTTTGAAATGGGTTCGTCTAAAAACGAAAGCACTCAACCGATTCACACGGTTACTATTGAAGAATTTAGCATGGGCAAATATGAAGTTACTGTAAATGAATTTCGACAATTTATTGAAGCGACAAATTACGCCGCGCCACAAAGCTGTCGCCATGAGATGAATGCCTGGTTTTTATCTTCATCAAAAGGCAATTGGGAAACTAACGCTTTAAATACCAGTGAGTTTCAACCTGTAGTATGTATCGACTGGCAAGCAGCTAATGCTTATGTTCAATGGTTAGCCAAAGAAACAGGAAAACCTTATCGTTTACCAACAGAAGCTGAATGGGAATATGCAGCAAGAGCAGGTACAAAAACCGATTATTATTTTGGGGATGATGTGAATAATACCCAAGTATGTGAATATGCTAACGTTGGTGACCTTAGCGGTGAAAATATATTACAGCGCGACAGTAACAGCAGTTATTTAAATTGGAGCGGCGATATAGCAAATTGTAGTGATCATTCAGGTTATGCCAGTATTGTTGGTATGTACCAGCCAAATGGTTTTGGTTTGTACGATGTGTTAAGTAATGTACAAGAGTTTTTAGCCGACTGTTATGTGCGGGGCTATAGCCATGTTGCAAACGATGGCTCTGCGTATTTAACAGAGGCCTGTGAACAACGTTCGGTTAGAGGAGGCAGTTGGCATTGGAGTCATGGGCCATTGTTTCAACGTGGCGCAATACCTGATAATTTCGCAGGTGGTGTCGATGGCTTTCGATTAGCGCTTGACGGAAAGTCGGCAGCACCATCTAAAAAGAGTAAAACTTTTTTATCTGCACTTACCTTTGCTCAAAAACAAGAACAGCAACGCCGAGAAATTGCACCAAGTATTCCAGAACCTGTGACCAATGTAGTACTAAGTCAAGATGATGATTCAGTTACGTTAACCTGGGATAAAAGTAAACAAAGTGACGTAGAAAGTTATCGGGTATATCGCAACGTAATTGCTGGCGGAATGATTAAGTTACTTGCAAGTAATTTAACTAATACCACTTTTACGGATAGCAATATCGACCAACATACATATGACTACTTTGTTGTCGCCGTGCGACAACATCTTCAAAGTAGCTATAACGAGCCCGTAACAACACAGCCGGGTTGGCTTGATATTTCTAATAGAATAGAAGCTGAATGGGCGGCAGAATTTAACGACAGTTCAATCTCTTTTAGTAGTGACTCCCTTGATGCGCGTGGTAATAGTGTTTTAACAGGGCCTGGTGGAATTGGCGAAAAAGCGGTAATAAAATATCAAGTTAAAGTACCACAAACAGGACGTTATAAACTTGAATACCGTGTTGCTGCGCCACGCGATACAAAAGGTTTTGACTTATATAACAAGGATAAAAAATTAGGTGTAAACACAGTACTTAAAACGGACGGATATCATAAATGGCAAACACAACAAGGTATTACCATTAATCTTAATAAAGGAAAAAACACCTTGATAATAAAGTCACTAGATAATAATTGGAAGTTGAATTGGTTAACACTAAAAGCAATATAGCCATTTAAGTAACAGTAGAGATTATTAACATTGGAACAGCTCTTGGTTATTCAACATGAGAGCTGTCTACTTATTACTCAGCACTAGGTGTTTTTTGCTAATTAACAATTACTTACGACTAATACTGGACAAGCACATATTCAATTGACAGATAAAGTAATCAAACTTCTCAAATTTGTCTTTGTTAATGCATTTATCTAAATCATGTAGTTGCGCAAAAATAATAGCAATTGGCTGGTGGTTTATTTCAACAGGTGCAATACAGACCGAGCCTTTTTCTAATAAATTAATCAGCCCACATTGATTATTCTCTGCTTTAAAGTCGTTGATAACCAGTGATTGATGGGTTTTTAATGCTTTTTCAAAAGGTGATGCTTTGATTGAAATCAAAGCTGAAAACTCTTCAGAAAGTCCTTTATTATTATAATTAAACCGGGATTTAATTTGTGTTTTATCTGTTGTTAATACCATTAAGCAGCACTGATCAAACTGTAATATTTGCGCAATACTTTTAAGGGTAAAATGCAAAATTTCATTTAAATCATTGCAGCTTCTCGTTAACTTAATTAAGTGCTGTAAAGCAGCTAATTGCTGTTTTTCTGGATTATTTGCCAGAGAGCTGTCGTTTTCGCTTTGTTCAATAAAGTCTTTTTCTGTTGGGTATTCCTTTAAATTATCAATTAAAATGTTTGCTTCGTACGAACTTAATAAACTTTTAGCATCAGTTAAAACATGCGAAATACGTTCTTTTAACTGCCGCTCTTTAATTCCCATCAATTGACAAATGTGCTCAGTGACTTGATCAAAGTCTTGTTTGCTTTTCGGAGGAGATGCGATAAACGAACTAAGTTTATCCGCATAAAAAATCACCTGTACTTCTTTTGTACGGGTTGTGGGGCTATCTAAAGATTTAATTAATAAACTTCCTAACCCCCAGTTCCTTGCAAGACCCACACTTAACTCTTGAAAACTCAGGCCCAGAATTTCTTTACTTTTCTCTTGAAACTCTTCGTCGGGAAGAGAAATGTGATCAATTAATTGCTCGACTTCTCGCCCTCCCATACTCCAAAAGGAAGTTTCTCCGATGCGATATAACATTGCCGCAAGGTATATTTCTTCTTGTAACTTTTCGTTGTGACCAGGCAACATCATCTTAGCTAATAAGCCCGCATAAAAACTATTACTCATAAGCTTTATCAAGCGTTCGAAAACTTCATGTTGCAAATGATGATTAGTTAGCAGTGAGTCTAATACTTTAGCCGTTATACAGATATTTTTAACCGTTTGAAGTCCTAGAAAAACTGTAGCTCTTGAAACAGTAGTGATCTTAGATACCACACCACGCCGGTTGGTATTAGCAACTTTTATCATACATGATGACAACGCTTGGTCATGTAAAATGGCTTGGCTTAATTTAGGTAAAGAGGTAACGTCATCATCAGCAAATTTACTTAATAGATTGGCTGTTGATGTGATTGCGGGTAACTCGTGCTGAGTAATTTTTTCTATCCATTGCTGTGGACTTTTTTTTTGCCTGTTTTTTATCATCACGGTATTCACTATTGCACTAATTAAATTACCATTTTAAATAGCGCTTTAAAATTAATACTACCTGTAAACCGAACAAAAAAATTGTTGTTGTTTCTAAAAAATATAACTCTCTACTGACTGATTTTCACGATAGTTTAGGTCTATATATAACCTATCTAAACAGTATAGCTAAATTAGTTAAAACAAATAATTTATTAGAATTTGTATGAAAAAAGATTCGATGAGCAATGACTAGCGCAGATGAAATTATTTCTCCTTAGCTGTCAATTTTATTAAGTAACCGCTATTGTAAATATCCAATAGCGGCAGTAACTTTCATTAGTATCAGCTGGTCTTATAGACAACCTTTTTCTCAGTCAAACTGTGCATTATTGCCCTTTTTGTTGATTAACCAATGCCCAAAAAAGCATACAACAGCAGGCGAAACGGGTTTCATCAGCTGGTAAATCATAGAGTGCTCTGGGTGTAACCAGATACTGAGTAGGGAGATACAAGTCAACAAAACGGTAAAAACTATCAGCGCCGAGTTATTTTCGTGCCGCGTCTTATGAGCTAGTACCATGCTGATGAATAATGCTGTGGCTACGCCGATTACCGCACTGCAAAATTGAATTTCCAGCGAAGACTCCGCTAAGATTTGTAGCTGAATTTGGTTCATATCCTGAGTATTTTGTCCTGATAACCATAGTGACAGTAATAAAGCCGCTAAAGTGATCGTAATAATCAGATAACCGAAAAAGGCGATGGTAAATAATTTAGTTGTTGCGAATTTTGTAGACATAATGATCCCTTAAGCTTTGGCTCAATAAATAAGAATTGTTTGTTGTATAAAGCGAATTAACTCAGAATAAATCTGATTTTTTGAATAAACCGTTACGATAAGCCTTAAAACAAAGCAGGCCTGTACAAAAGATTAATGTCATAGAAATTAAGTTTTTAAGAAAACCAAAGGTCTCTAAATCAATTTTAGCTGCATCGAATGCACTATAGACACTGTAAAATCCGAACAGATTTGATGCAATTACGATAAAAAATGCCAGAGAAAGCTTACGACGTAACTTGCTTAGTTTATCTTGTTCCTGCTGGTTGTCATTAGACGGGCTAATCGGCAAAGTTGCTGCCGATGTTTGTTCTATTACTAAACGGTTAACATTATGTTCATCTGAACTTGCTAACGGATTACTTCTATCGGGTAAAAGTTTGTCACAATCAATTTCTAATACCGCGGCAATACTCTTTATGGTTTCTTGAGAGGCCGCAGATTTTGCTTCCAGACGCTGTAGTGTACGTACGCTGATACCGGCCATTTCTGACAATTGTAGTTGGGACCAACAACGTTGTTCTCTTAGGTATTTAATTTTTACTGCATTTACTTGCATATACATAGCTCAGTCTCCTCGGTTAGCTCGAAAGCAAGATTAACAGGGAGATATTCATAAGAGTGACGTTACTTTAACGATAAAAAGGCGACAGTAACACGACATCAAGACGACACTTACACGGAAAAAACCATAAAACATCTACTTAACAATCACTTAAATCGTAGCACGGTAATTACTAAAAATATTATAATGATTGTTTTTTTTGTCAAGTACAGCCAAAAGTTGACCAAACAAGTAAAAGCGACAAGATTAGCATTGCGTACATGGGCGAGAAGGAAGTCAATTTCTTCGGATAACGCTCGAATATGCACACAAATGTAGCTGGCTATTTAATCATATGATTAAATGTCAGCACATAAATTACTGAACTGGCACTGGCTAATCTGTATATCCCCAAGGGGTAACTGGTTGCTCAGTTGTTTGTGTTAAATCAAAATCTACTCGAAATTCTCGTCCTTGACGAGTTAATCTGTAGGTGAATTTTTCAGGGTAAATATACATGTGCCAGGTATTATTTACTGATTGCGGCATAGCTAGATTAACAAACAATTCTTTTGAATATTGATCAGCGGGGAAAGATTGCACTTGGGGCCAACCAGCATCAAGAGTGTGTCCACCATACATAGTAGAAACATCGCTAGTACCATCTTCATGACGGTGGTCGTGTTTTAGGCTTAAACCACTACCCGTTTTAGTTATTATCCAAGTACGAGAGGCATCTTTGCCAACGTGAAACGGTATCTGTAATTCATTATCAGTACATTTACGAATATGCATAACCAATTTACTGGTATTAAACTTACTAGGTGGCGCATTATCAATAACAACCTTGCCCAGAAAAGATTTACCACAAAGTGACTTTAAATGGTTAAAAAAACCATCTTGGCTAGGAATTGAAACCACGGGAGATTGTGCTAAAGCACTGGTAGAAATAACGATTAAGCTACTCGCCACTGTTGTTAATAAAAGACTAAATTTATTCATCATATTCTTATTACATATTACTGAATTGAAAAGCGTTAAACGATAAGTGCAAAACCTGCTCTGGTCAAGTAATGCTGCTAACTTACCTCTACATTTCTAAATCAAGCAACGACATGCACATGGTTAAGGATAACTTCACTTTTTGCACATGGATGACTTTCAAAATAAAAATGAATAATAAAATAACAGCCAATAAAAAGCCCCTAAGTGGGGCTTAAAAAATCAACCTTCTATCAATCCACACAGTTAATCTAGATACTTTGGAAACACAGGTAATTTTGCAAAGTCTTGCTTGTCATGTTGAATAATAACTCTCGCGTTTTCTTTTTTGGCTAAGGTTTCAAATTTAACTCTTGAGTCAAGAGTTAACTCCTTCGCATTATATTGAAGAACTGTATTTAATTTTCGACCTCGAGCATGAAGATATAAATCACCGGTTAACAAAATATTACCCGCATTATTCAATCGAATCAGCAGTACAGAACTGCCAGGAGTATGCCCTGGCATAGAAGTTATA
Source organism: Colwellia sp. (assembly GCA_013215385.1). Lineage (GTDB taxonomy): Bacteria > Pseudomonadota > Gammaproteobacteria > Enterobacterales > Alteromonadaceae > Colwellia_A. The sequence goes on along the minus strand of JABSOY010000010.1, from coordinate 124,433 downwards.
ACCACAGAACTATCATCAAATACATCATATTCACCGTTAAATATAAGGGTTTTAGACTGTTTTAGTGCTGAGTAGTATGCGCCGAAATTTGATTTCGCGGGCTCTGAAAACATAAAGTCATGCTCCAGTTTATTTACTATAAACGTTGATGAAGCAAATTTATTGGCATTACCTGCATGATCAGGATGTATATGAGAAAGTGACAGATATTCAATGTCTTGTGGTTTAATGTTCAGTTGAGCAAGTTGTGTAACTAATTTAGTTTTTAATTTTGAATGCCAAACACCAGCAACGACTCCATCAACCGTATCAGCTAAGCTATCGACATGCCCTGTTTCCCATAGTAAGTCACCTTTAGGGTGGCTAATTAAGAAACAAGGGTTAGCCATTTTCAATTTTTGGCCGTCGTATGCTCCGGTACTTGATAGGCTTTGCATATCACTGACATCATAAGAGCCGCAATCTAAAGTGTATAACTTTATATTGCCAGCACTTAGTGCATTATTAGCCCAAGCCATCGAAACTAATAAGCCAATGAAAATAACAATTAATTTTATCGCATTCATTTTTTTGTTAACTCTATATTTTTATTTTTGAGCGGCAATTTGTCCGAGGACATACCGGAGCATGTCTCCGGTAACAAAGACGCTATATGTTCTTTGGTTTTACACAGTTAGGGGCATTACTCGCTTGATAAAAAACTTGAGACTTAGGCAAGTGTTTTGTAAGTTGGCTAATACGCGTTTTATTCGATGGGTGAGTCGACATAAACTCTGGTGGTGCGCCATTTGAAACTTTCGCCATGTTCTGCCAAAGCGTAATAGCCGCGGCAGGTTCAAAACCTGACTTTGCCATTAAATCTTGACCGACGATATCAGCTTCACTTTCATGGGTGCGGCCATAGGGCATTAACACACCATACTTTGCAAGCACACCAAAACCAGACATCAATAATTCACGATTCTCAACGTTACCGGCTGCCATCCCACCATCAACAACCGCTAAAGTCGTTTGAGATAATTTATTAGATGACATACGCTCATTAGAGTGACGTTCAATAACATGCCCTACTTCATGACCAATAATAGCGCCTAGTTGGTCTTGGTTTTCGGCAACTTTTAAAATACCGACATAAACCCCTATTTTACCGCCAGGAAGAGCAAACGCATTGACTTGCTCAGAGTCAAACACCACCACTTCCCATTCACCGTCATGTGCCGATTTCGGCACGTTTTTGGTGATCGCTTTAGCCACACATTGCACATAATTATTCACTGCTTTATTGGTGCTTATTTTTTCTTTTTCTTTCATTTCTTCAAATGAACTTGCGCCCATTTTACTAAGTTCTGAATTTGAAAAAAGCGTAATTTGATTCCGGCCAGTAGAAGACTTGGCACAACTTGCTAGTACAAGAAGAGCGGCAAGCGTTAGTGAGATTGTTGTTTTTTTATTCATAATATTCCTAGGTGAAGAGCATAGACAAAGTCCTTTACGCTATTCTAAGGAAATTAACAAAAAAATTCGACCGTTAAATACAATCTATAGGGAAACTTTACGTAAGTTGAACGAAAATGACGTTCCTTTACCCAAGGTACTGGTTACTTTGATATCGGTTTTTAATAATTCAAGTAACTTTTTGGTTATGGCTAACCCTAACCCTGTGTGTTTTTCTTTATCTTGAATGGCATTGCTGGCACGATAACGAGTGTCAAAAATATAGAGTAACTCGTCCTCTTTAATACCGGTTCCGGTATCGGTAATACTCAGCTGACACTGATTATTATTGAGCTCAGTAATCACCAAAGTTATTATTCCCTTTTCGGATGTATGGCGTATAGCATTCTCTAACAAGTTACTTAATACTCGCTCTAATTTACCTATATCGCTATGTATTTGTGTATAAGAGCACTCTGGTACTATCGATATTTGAATGTCTTTTGCTGTGGTTTGTAAACTAAATTTCGCTGCAACATCGTATAAAAGTTCGGCTAAGTTGAAAGTTTCAAGGTTGAGTGAGACCTGCCCTCCTTCTAAATGCGCTAATTCGAATATTTGGTCAATTAACGCTTTTAACTGTTGCGCATTTTTAAGTGCTGTTGCAACAAATTTTTGTCGTTGCTCTTGTGACGCTTCATTACTCTTTAGTGCTAACGTTTCAATATAACCTTGTAATGAAGAAAGTGGTGTACGTAAATCATGAGAAATATCTGCGAGTAATTCACGGCGCTGCACATCATTTTTTTGTAACATGGAAAACTGCTGATTTATTTGTTTAACCATTTTCTCGAATGCCGCCCCTAACTGATGCACTTCATTTCTACTATTTGGCATCCACTGGGCTAATTCTACTTTACTTTTATCAAAACCAACCGCTTGCAAGGCTTTAATATCTTGACTAAGCCGCCTTAAGGGTCGGGTAAAATAAGCAAATATTCCTAACATCACGACAAACAGAAACAGCATAGCACCGAGCATGAGCATAATAGATAACTCAGTTTGTCTTGTTGACTGTAAGCGATTAAAGGCTGACTCATAACGCTCCCCAGCAACAATAACATACAGGTAACCCTGCAATGTGCTGCCATTAAAAACAGGGGCGGCTGAAAATATTTTTTTACGTGAATGGTGCTGCGGGTCGTCACCATAGATAGGTAGCGGTGCTTGGTTTTGTGTTAATAGCTTCAGCGGTAACAAGTCAATTTTATTACGTTTAATCAGTGACGGCGCTATTGAATGGGTCATGATGTTGCCATTGGTATCAACAAAATAAAACTCAAAGGCGGGGCCCATAATCATCAAGGTATGGAATAGATTTTTCAATGCTTCATGGTCATAAACACCTTGCTGAAGTAATGGATTATCTCTCGCTAAATTTGCAGCTAATGATAAATGCAGATTTTGCTCTGATTCATATCGTGTTTTTTTCTCAAGTTGCTGTGCCCAAATATAAAAGACACTAATGATTGCAATAAATACCACCAGTAATGATAAAGATAATCGATGATATAAAGACAATTTCATGCGGCAACACCTTGTTTACTAAATTTATAACCCACTCCCCAAACTGTTTGTACAATTTCAGGTTTATTGACATTTTTTTCAACTTTATTGCGTAAGCGATTAATATGAGAATTAACCGTATGTTCATAACCGCTATGGTGATATCCCCAAACATTATTAAGTAGCTGCTCACGAGAAAACACTTGCTCTGGATTCGATGCTAAAAATAGCAGTAAATCAAATTCTGTAGAGGTTAAATCTAGCTCTTTTCCTGCAAGTAACGTGCGATGAGAGATATTATCTATTTGTAATTCGCCTATCGTTAAATGTTGTTCAGGTTGCTGTTGTTGTGATCTTTTTTCATTAAGCTGAGCGGCTAAATGCAAACGTCGCAGTTGGCTGCGCACCCTTGCTTGTAATTCACGTACGCTGAAGGGCTTAGTCATGTAATCATCGGCACCGAGCTCAAGCCCTAAAACCCTGTCGAGTTCACTGTCTCGAGAAGTCAGCATGAGTATCACTTGTTCAGGTTTTTGCTCGCGTAATTGTCGGCAAACATCTAAACCCGAAATTCCTGGTAACATGACATCAAGTAAAACCATCGAATAACTATTACGCTTAAGTTTTTCCAATGCTAATTCCCCTGTTAAACAATGCTCTACCGTTAATGACAACTCTTGCAGGTTTAGGGTAATTAAATCTGCAATGTCTTGATCGTCTTCAACAATTAATATGGTATCCATAGTCGCTCACTATTTATGTTTATATTCGTGCAATAAAAAAATAAAATAAATAGGTACTTGAATAGTTATCGTCAAAATAACGACTCACCTACTGGTTGATTACAACAATATGGTCAACAACCAGCAGATGAGCACTAAGCTTACAGCTTGGCTATAACACTTATTCCGTGCGAGTTACCATTACAGCTAACGTTGGGTTGTCGAAACGGTGAGCCTGCGTTAATGCAGAAACCATTAAACCGTCATCAACTGAAACAATACCACTGTGCATAGCAACTTTGTCAATATCATCACGTTCAGCATTAAAACCTTCACCACTTCCTTCACCAGCAGGGCCCGGAATAGTCGCCATTAACTCTGAATTTTTTTCAGTACCTGAGTCATAAGAACTTGTCGTCAATGAAATACTTTCGCCAATGGCCAAATTATTTATTGCTAACGCATTAATTCCGGTAAAAGCATCGTTGGTATTAACTAACATCGTTGCTAAAGAAAACATCATCGGGGCATTATTTACGTCGGTAAAAGTATATGAAACATCGATAACTTCACTCATACCCGGTAATAAAAGCCCTGTGCCACTTTGACCCGACAACACCATAGCTTCAGCTAAAACGTCGGCGTTATCACCACTTTCGGCTAAATTTTCTAAAGCGGCACTGGCCATTTCACCTACTGTCCATAATTGACCTTCATTATGAAGTATCAAAGCGATGGGCGACATAGGTTGTGCGTAAGTTAAATTAGTTACCGTTACTTGGTAGCTATACGTGATCATTGGATCTGGCATGTCTACCGGCATCATGTTGGAGCCTGAAGATGAACCACCACAAGCACTAAGCATTAATGTGGTTAACGTGACTAACGCTAATTTTTTATTGATTGAAATCATGAGATTGCCTCCTAATTAACCGTTACGGTAATACGAGCAACAGGGTTTAACCAACGATGTACAGTATTATCTAAATCACTTTTACCAGCGGTTAAATCATCATCACCTAAATTTCCACGATGTATGTGCACATAAGTGTTGTCTTCTGTCATGGTAACCCCAGTACCACCGGTACCTGCATTCATTCCTGGCGCAGCCGGAATGCCAGCAGCACCGGGAGCCCCACCGCCAGTGATCATTTCATCATTAGCTTCAGTACCTGCATCATAAGCATTTACAGTGAATGAATAAGTACCTGCTTCACTAGGGATCTTCCAACGATTTAAACCGATAAAACCATCATTGGTGGGTAACATCATTGCCACTACCGACAAGTACATATTACCGTCCATTGTTGATAACATAGCTGAGGTTGATGTTGCAGGAGCTAACAAACCCATTGCTGGGTTTTCAGCTTTATCTGCAGTCGTTAACATCGCAGATAACGCTGATATATCACCACCTTCCGCCATCATTTGCAGTTCTGCAGATGCTATTTCACCTGACTTGAATAATTGTGTTTCACTGTCATGTGCAGCAATGAGTATCGGCGTGAAATATATACCTTGAGTAAGATTAGTCACTTTGATGTCAAGTTCTTGTGCTTGAACTTGGCTGATAGCGGTAGTGCTAAGTAATAGTGCGGTTGACAAGAGTAGCGCGGTATTCTTAATTTTTTTTGTTTTCTTTACTGCTTGTAAAAGTAACATGTTCATAATTTTTCCTTGGCTAATAAATGAGTACCCATTGATTATGCGAAGGAAGTATCGCTAATGTTTCACGAAGTTATCACAAATTTGTCACAAGAAATAATTATAAAAGTAATGAAATTTTTTTCTTAACTAGCCTTTCTATCTCTAGTTGACCTTAGCGGTATTACTTGCCAAAAGCCCCCGAAACATGACAAAATTATGAATAAGTAAAGTTCATCCAATAATGTTTTAAAATCATATGAAATACCGATTTACTCCAGAATCATTCAATAATATCGCGATTACATTATCAACTTATCGTTGGACGTTGTTGGCATGGAGTGCTTTTGCATTTGTGCTTTTCTTACTGCTTAACGAACAAATAAATTACAGTACACCAAGTACCCTTGTATGGCTGGCTATTTTTATTTTATTTGCCGCTTTACAAGCTTTAGTTGTGGCGAGTTTTATTTTTTTCTTTCAGACATTAGCTTCTAATAAAGCCGAAAATAAGTCTTTGATCAAGTTTTATCAAACCATTGAATGGTGCGAAGCTATTATTTTTACAATAATATTTCCGTTACCTATGTTGTTATTTTTTTATGCGCTTATTATTATTTAACAATCGTTAGTCGTGGAAACTCAAATATGTCGTTGCTTCTGCGCATACATGCCAAGCAATGAAAATATCAAAAAGATAACCGGGACTATATATACATTAGGAATATGTGATAATTGTGTCGATAATAATCCCATCAACCAAATAGTCAGTAACCCATAACCAAAAGCACAGACTAAAACAAAAATAGCACTGCGAATAATAAAGTGCTGTTTAGCCACTAACTTTTTAAGGCTGTTGTTAATGTCATTGCCAAAAATAACCAATAAGGTTGCAATAATGGCCATCGCGGTTTGATATTGATAACCGCGAAACTCTTGCCCTAATTCTATTAATAAATCGGTCATAATGATTTCATCAAGCTTATTTGTGCTTGGCAAGCAGCGCGATTAATTCATCTTCGTTAAGTATTTCAACACCGAGATCTTGTGCTTTAGTCAATTTTGAACCAGCCTTTTCACCCGCAACTAAAAAGTGCGTTTTTACCGATACACTGCCAGACACTTTTGCGCCAAGCGCTTGTAACTCAGCCTTAGCTTCGTTTCGGCCCATCTGGCTTAATGTACCTGTTATAACGAAGGTTTTATCTTTAAACGGTTGCTCATCCGCAGACTTTAATTCGATATCAGGCCACGACATTATCGCTTCGAGTTCAGTGACAACTTCTATATTGTGTTCTTGTTGAAAGAATTGAATAATATTTTTGGCGACAATAGCCCCCACATCAGGTACTTTCTGTAAAAGTATTTCATCTGCTGCTTTTATCGCTGAAAAGTTAAGAAAATAGTTGGCAAGATTAGCGGCTGTAGTTTCGCCTACTTCGCGAATGCCTAAAGCATAGATAAACTTAGGTAGCGTTGTTGTTTTAGCTTTTGTTAAACCGTTAATTAAATTGTCAGCAGATTTTTTCCCCATTCTCTCCATGGTACTAACGTCAAGTTCAGTTAGTTTAAATAAATCAGCAGGCGTTTTAACTAAATTTTCGTCGACCAATTGTTCAACCAATTTATCGCCTAAACCGTCAATATCAAGTGCTTTTCGAGAAGAGAAATGCTTAATCGCTTCTTTTCGTTGAGCGCCACAGAACAAACCACCGGTACAACGAAGTACCGCTTCACCTTCAGCTTTAACAACGCCAGAGTCGCATACTGGACAAGATGTTGGAAAAAGAATGTCACAGGCGTTTTCAGGACGCTTCTGCAATTGCACACTGACAATTTGAGGTATTACATCTCCGGCGCGGCGAATAGTAACAAAGTCATTAATTTTAATGCCCAAACGGTCAATTTCATCTTGGTTATGCAAAGTCGCATTACTGACGGTTACCCCGCCAACAAAAATAGGATTCAAACGCGCGACAGGCGTAATTGCCCCGGTTCTACCCACTTGAAAGTCGACATCGAGTAATTGTGTGGTTTCTTCTTGAGCAGGAAATTTATATGCCGTTGCCCAACGGGGGGCACGAGCAACAAAGCCGAGTTTTTGTTGTAAAGCAATATCATCAACCTTAAAAACGGTACCGTCTATTTCATAACTCAAGTTGTCACGTTCTTGCAAAATATGCTGATAAAAACCGTCGACTTCTGTTGAATCAGCTAATAATTTGACTTCTGGACACATAGGTATGCCTAGTGCTTTTAATTGGCAGAGGCGTTGATAATGAGAGTTTTCTAACCACTCTTCTCCTAACGTAATATTCGATGCTTGTTCAACATAACCGACACCATAGGCATAAAAAGCTAAGTTACGCTTGGCGGCAATTTTAGAGTCAAGCTGACGTAAGCTGCCAGCCGCGGCATTTCTGGGATTGGCGAAGGCTTTTTCACCCTTTTTTAATGCCTTTTTATTTAAGTCATCAAAGCTCGCTTTCGGCATAAACACTTCACCACGCACTTCTAAAACATCAGGGTAACTTTCACCTAATAACTTTAAAGGAATTGATTTAATGGTTCTGACATTTTCAGTGATGTTTTCACCGACAGCGCCATCGCCACGCGTAGCCGCTTGTACTAAAAGTCCGTTTTCATAACGTAAACTCACCGCTAAACCATCAAGTTTAGGTTCAGCACAAAACTTAATGCTTTTTTCCGATACTAAACGGTCTTGTACTCGTTTAGTAAAAGCTTTCCATTCGTCTGCGGAAAATACATTATCAAGTGACAACATGGGTACTTGATGAGTCACTTGACTAAATGACTTTAAGGCTTGCCCACCGACTTTTTGGCTCGGTGAATCAAGTGTTTTCAAGTCAGGGAATTCAGCTTCTAATGCTTGTAATTCGCGTAATAATCGATCATATTCCACATCAGGAACACTAGGCTCATCAAGGACGTAATATTGATGGTTCAATTGGTTAATGAGCTGATGAAGGTCTTGTACGCGTTTTTGACTATCGGATAATGACATAATATTTTTGCTTTTAAAAAGATGAAAACACCTTGATTTACACCTTAATCAACGTGTTTATATTGGGGGTTTACTTAAAAACTAAGCCGATGCAATTAAATTTTTTCGTTCAAACTCACGAATATTTCCAGTGTAATGCTGCTCGGTTTGTTTGGTCATCACATTACGTTTGTCGTCTAGTAACTGACCATTAAACTCTAAGGCAAGTTGTTTAGCCGCATTTAACATTTGCTCAAAGACAACAAAAGCATCACCAGCATTCGGTAGCGTCATAAATAAACTGACCCCTTGTGTGGTAAAGCTTTCAATATTATCGAGATCAAAAGTTCCAGGATTCATTATATTAGCCAAACTAAAAGTGACTTTCCCGTTACCTGCATTGTCTTCATGGCGATGAAAGATGTTCATATCGCCAAACTTCATCCCTAACGTTAGTAGTGTTGGCAGCAAAGCAGCGCCTGATATTTGCTGACTTCCAGGCATAACCACTGAGACAATCAACACTTCAGGATTTATTTTTACTTTAGGTGCTTGAGTAGTACTTGGCTCCCTCTTACTTCTTTTGACATCGGTTTTATTATCGCCGCCAAAGTTAATTTCTAATTGGTCTCGCTTAACAGCTGGTTTTGTTACCGGTCGGGCTATTACTTTTCTTGCCGGTTTTTCTAACGTTATAGGGGTTTGATAGACATCTTGGGCAAGTTTATCAGCTTTTACTTGTGCTTCAATCGACACCGACTCTTCTGTTTCTGCTTTAACTTGTGCAAATAGTGACTCGTCTTGAGCACTAAGATCAGGCACGCTATTGTCTGTCTGCTTAGAAATGTCATCAATATTACCTAAAGTAGGTTCAGAATTTTCATGAGTACTTTCTTGATAAGAAGCTGCTTGCTCTTCGTAGTCAGCCGCCGCTGGCATAGGAACTTCATGATGAGAGACTTCATCTTTTAATGGGTTTTCTATAATTCTCGGCTTACTAACACCGTCTTGGTCAAAACCCGAACCATCGAATCCACGGTTATGCGGTTCAACCTTTTCAGTTTTTTTAGTCTTTGTTTTTAGCTTATAAGGGTTTTTATTTTTTCTTATCGTCCACAAACCATGAACCAAAATCGCCGTGATCACCACAACGCTAAGTACTATTAAAGTAATTCTTAAATTATCTTCCATCGGATAGCCTTTTATTATTCTATTTCTAGCATATTCATTTCTGCTTGCTTACGTGCTTTCTACTTCAGCCATTGCAATTGCTTCATCGATATCAACCGCCACCATTCTTGATACACCTGGTTCAAACATAGTTACACCCGTTAATTGACTGGCCATTTCCATCGCTATTTTATTATGGCTTATATAAATAAATTGTACGGTTTGCGACATTTCCCGCACTAAATTACAAAAGCGACTCACGTTAGCATCATCAAGTGGTGCATCAACTTCGTCTAACATACAAAATGGCGCCGGATTAAGGCGAAAAATTGCAAAGACTAATGATAATGCGGTCAGCGCTTTTTCGCCACCAGATAATAGATGAATCGTACTATTTTTTTTACCCGGAGGCCTTGCCATAATAGTAACACCCGTTTCGAGCATGTCATCATCGGTTAAAGCTAAATAGGCGCTACCACCACCAAAGACTTTAGGAAATAGCGCTTTAAGGTCGTGATTTATTTTCTCAAAGGTTTCTTTGAATTTATGACGACTTTCTTTATCTATTTTTGCAATAGCCAATTCTAGCGTATTAATCGCTTGGGTTAAATCTTCATCTTGTTGGTCAAGATAAGTTTTGCGCTCTAATTGGCTTTGATATTCATTTATTGCCGCGAGATTAATAGCTCCTAAACGATTAATGTCTTTACCTAAGTTTATGATATGGGCTTGCCATAAGGCTTCTTTGGCCTGCTCTGGCATCGACTCTTGTACCGCTTTTAAGTTTTGCTGCATTTCTCTTAATTGCTCAAGGGCGGCATCCGCTCGTAAACGATAGCTTTCAGCGCTCAAGTGCACGGCGTTAACTTGTCCGGTTTTATTACTAATTTTTTTCAAGATCTGCTTAGCGTTTAATTCGGCTTCAGCGATCAGCGCTTGTATGTCTGTTGTATCGTGCTGAAGTTTTGCTATCTTTTCATCAAGTTTGGTAACATCAATAAGCCATGATTGTAATTTTTGCTCATCGGTTTGCAAAGGTAATGTACTTTCTTCAATAACTTTCTGATGTAACTTTTGTTGCTGGGTCAGTTGCTGAATGCTTTCTTGTGCTCTCACCAATGATAGCTGTCCTTGGGTCTGTTCATGGCTAAGCTTTTCAATAACAAGCGCTTGCTGATGTTTATTTTGATTAAGCTGCTGAATCTGCCCTTGACTATGTTGAATTTTATTTTGTAAGGACTCTTGCGCAATACTCAAGTTAATAAGCTGCTGAGGATCATGCTTTGGCAGTTTGTCTAAAATACTTTCTTGTGCTGACAAAGCTTGTTTATTTTTAATTAAACCAGTGGCAATTTCATTGACTTCTAGTTGATATAGAGCGATTTGTTTGTCTCGTTGCTGTAAAGCCTGCTGAGCTAAAGCAATTTTTTGTTGAAAAAAACCATGTTGTTTATTGACTTGTTGTAAGTCTTTTTTTAGTGTCGAATTTTGACGATTAAGTTGATGCTTTTCACTAACAAACACACGCTCTTTTTCTTTAGTATCACTGATACTTAACGTTAATTGATTCAGTTTTTGCTCTGTTAGCGCAATATTCTCCGCTAGCTGTAAGACCGCACTATGATTGTTAATACTACCTTTTCTGATAAAAGAGTGGCTTAACCAAGTACCGTCTTGACAAATAATTGATTGGTCCGTAGCCAATGAAGGTAATAATTTTTGCGCGTGCTGATAATTGTCTGCGAGCATGATGTTATTCAATAAAAGGGTAATCGCAGGCAAACCTATTACTTTTTCAGCTAAAGAGCCGGATTTGGCGACAACAGTTTGCCCCATAGCCACTAAGTTATTCTCAGCCAGCACTAAAAATAAGGGCGTTATGGCTAAGTGTTCAGGAAGTTGCTCAACGACCTCCCCTTGCAAACAATACTGTAATACTTGTTCAACACTTGCTTGCCACCCTGCTGCAACCTCTAGCGACTGATGAACGATACCCAGTGAGTCTTTGCCTTGTAAGCTTAACCATTTTTTTTGCGCTACGCTCCAATCGGCTTGTTGATTCTGTTGTTGTAATTGCTTTAAAGACAGAGTTAACGCCGATATTTCGCCTTTATTCTGTGCTTGTTGCTGAGTTAACTGACTAATTTGTTCTGAATATTGGTTTTGTTGTTGTTCATTTTCAATAATTCGCTGTTCTAATAAAAGTTGTTGCTTTTCTTGTGTCAGTAGCTTTGCTTTTAGCGCAGAAATACTTTCAGTGCTTTCAACATGCTCATCAGTTGCAGCACTGTTTAACAGCTCTTTTAACGCTATGTCTCTTTGTAGCTGCTGGTTATGTTGCGCCGTTATTTGAGAGATTTTTTGATTTATAGTAAATCGTTGCTCATTAGAGTTTTTATGCTGAACTTGTAGTGTTTGCCATTGCTGGTGTTCATTGCGCTGCTGCTCAACAATGTCATCAAGTACTGCTTGGCTAGCCACTAACTGTTGCTCGGTTAGCTCAAGTTCAGGCTGGTGTTCTGTCAATTTCAATATGCTTTGTTGAAGTTTCTCTTGCTCGGCTAATATGACTTTTTGTGCATTAATAAGCTGTTGCTGAGTAACGGTATTATCATGCTGGGCTTTTTGCTTTTGTTGTTTAAGGTGTTTAATATTCTGTTCTGCACGAGCAATATTATTACTTAATAAGAGTTTTTGTTGATGTAACTCTCCACCCGATTCACCGTCAATAGTTATTTGCTGCTTAGCATTATAAAGCTTAATATCTATTTGCTTTTGCTCAACAACTAAGGCTTCAATCTCTGTTTGATACTCACTGACTTTTAATTTTTGTTCATTCGCTTGTTGATCAAACTTTTGCCATTTTAGCACGGCTAATTCAGCACGGTACTTTCGCTCTTTAGTTTTTAGGGTTTTAAAGCGTTTAGCAGCTTCTGCTTGCTGATGTAATTTGTCGATTTGTAAACCAAGTTCTAAACGGATATCGTTTAAGCGTTCAAGGTTTTCTCGAGTATGTCGGATCCTATTCTCAGTGTCTCGACGTCGCTCTTTATATTTAGAAATACCGGCGGCTTCTTCAATAAAGACACGTAATTCTTGAGGTTTAGACTCGATAAGTTTTGAAATTGTACCCTGTTCAATAATCGCATAACTACGAGGGCCAAGTCCTGTACCGAGAAAAATATCGGTAATGTCACGGCGACGACACTTACTGCCATTTAAGTAATAGGTATTTTGACTATCTCTATTAATGACCCGTCGAATCGACACTTGGCTACGATCTGCCATGCTGCCTTGGATACGGCCATCAGTATTATCAAATAATAATTCAACCGATGCTTGTCCTATCGGTTTTCGACTTGCCGCGCCATTAAAAATAACATCGGTCATGGCATCGCCACGCAAGTTTTTTGCTGAGCTTTCACCAAGCACCCAACGAACAGCATCAATTATATTCGATTTTCCACAACCATTGGGCCCAACAATCGCGGTCATTTGTTGTTCAAATGGTACCTTGGTTGGATCAACAAATGACTTAAAGCCGGCAAGTTTTATATGCTTTAAACGCATAAATGGGGAAAACCTTTTATAGTTATACTTTTATTCTGCTCAACTAAAAATTTTACCAGAATTATCTATCTTTTGTAACATCAAAGCACTGGTCAATGTGCGAATATCTTTTATAATTACAGAAAAAATACCTTTAAGGATAAAAACCAATCAATGAAGACAATGAATAAAGAAACTCTTGCTAATAGCGGTGCTGGATATTTCATCAAGGGCTTTGAATTAATCAAACAAAAAGGCATACGTCGCTTTGTATTTATTCCTTTATTAGTAAACTTACTATTGTTTAGTTTCGCTTTTTATCATTTGTTTGTTGAACTAGATGTTTACATGAGCATGCTTGACGGTTGGGTGCCTGATTGGCTGTCTTGGTTAAGTACTTTTTTATGGCCTATAGCAGTGTTGTTTTTACTCTTTATGTTTTCATTTGTATTTAGTTCAGTAGCCAACTGGATTGCTGCACCTTTTAATGGTTTATTATCAGAAAAAATGGAATTAATGCTTTGTGGTAAAAGCATACCTGAAACAAGCACACTTGATGTTATTAAAGATATTCCTCGCACATTATCACGCGAATGGAGCAAGCTTGCTTATTACCTACCAAGAGCTATTGGTTTTTTTATTTTGTATTGGCTATTACCTGTTGTAGGACAAATTATATGGCTGCTGTTTTTAGCCTGGATGATGGCGGTACAATACAAAGATTACCCTTTTGATAATCATAAAATTTCGTTTTATGATATGCGCCAAGCATTGAAACGAAAACAAGGATTAAGTTATAGTTTTGGCATAACTGTGGCTATATTCTCGATGATACCAATCGTTAATTTAATCGTCATGCCTGTCGCCATATGCGGGGCTACCGCTTTATGGGTCGACCATTATCGCGATGATTTTATTGACCGTTCATACTAATTAACCATTAATCAATTAGTTGACAGTTTTTGTGCTAAGTGTGCTTTTACAAAGCGATTACAGTCCATTATTTAAACACCAAGTATTAATAATGGTAAGTCGACGATTTTTAAAAATAATGTTGACCGTTATGCCGCAACGCACTAAATTTAGAAGTATCAGCTTAAGGAACAACAATTATGTTAAACCAAGACAAGGCTAATATCCCTAATTACTTAGCCCATTCATTGAAAGCGACTATCATCGCTTTGACTTTATTAAATTCAAGTTTAACGATTGCGCAAGATAAAGTCGTTATTGCTATTCCAACAGTCAGTGATGCTCGTGTTTTCGCTGAATTCAAGGATAAAATGCCTGCTGTTGTTAATTATTTCACTGAAAAAACAGAAGAAGATATTGTCGCTTTTTATCAAAATGAATATGGGCAGCCGTTATATCAAGAGAGAAAACGTGGCCGCTTAACTTTGAACTTCAGCCAAGAAACAAAAGATATTCGTGTGATTATTTCACAACAAGATCGCGTCAGGCAGGTTGATGTGATTATTGAGAATAATCCCCAAGAGTAACTAAAAATAACGAAGAGGATAACTATTCTTTATTTTAATGAGTGACATAAAAAAACCACCTTAATTGCTATTAACGTGGTTTTTTTTTATCGTTTGATTAAAAACTACTTAACTTTGAATATACCATCAATGGTACCTTGCGCTAACCCATGGTAACCAGGGCGTGCTTTTTCATAAACATTAAGCGCCCAAGCCTTACCTTTTGGTGTTTCGGCTAGTGCCTTATATAAAGGAACAATTAACTTACGACGACCAATAGAAATTAAATATTTAGACAGTGCTGGATACACAGTATCGTAACCCGTTCGTAACGAGAGCAAGTACCACGCATGAGTAATTTCAGCATTGGTGCTATGGGTTAAATTAAAGGCTTTATCAAGCGAGCTCATACGATCAACAGGTAAGGTTACCGGTAAATTATTAATGAAATGCAACCACTCGTGTAAGGTCCACGCCTTTGTTGGCAACTCAGCCAGTGATATTTTATCACTTAATAAACTTTCAATTTGACTATCGATAGCTATGAAAGCGCCAGATACTGGCTTAGGTGCATAACTTGGCAAACCTTGCTCGTAAATCCATTCATTAACTTCTGCATCACTAACAATATTCGGGTATTTATGAGTTAAGTGCTTTTTAAGATAAATAACAAAGTTTTTTGTCCCTAAGCTTTCAAAAGCATGACTATTAAAATAGTCTAAAATGAATGGGTCAAATTTATTACGGCCAAATTTAGCTTCTAAATACATTAAAAACAATTGACCTTTTACATAAGGAACACCAGAAAAGGCATCATCAGGATCGCGTCCTTTCAGGTCAATATATAATTGGGTATCACCTGGCGGTAATACAGCGATTTCAGCATTTAAGTCCTGTGCACCAAGTGCTTGCTCCATAACAGCTCGGTCGACACCAAAAACGGCTTCCATAATACGGTTTTCTACATAACTGGTAAAACCTTCGTTTAGCCATAAGTCGCGCCAGCTTTCATTAGTCACTAAATTACCCGACCAAGAGTGAGCAAGTTCATGAGCTATTAGGTTAACTAAGCTTTTATCACCGGCGATAACCGTTGGCGTGATAAAAGATAAACGTGGGTTTTCCATGCCGCCAAATGGGAAGCTTGGCGGTAAAATAAGTAAGTCGTAACGACCCCAGCGATAGGGTCCAAAGAGTTTCTCTGATTCGTCGATCATTGCTTGTGTATCATCAAATTCAGCAACAGCTGCGTCTAAAATACTGGCTTCAGCGTAAATCCCTGTTTGCTTGCTCATTGCTTTAAATTCTAGATCGCCTGCGGCAATAGCAATTAAATACGGAGGAATAGCCTGCGGCATACTAAAGAAATAATCGCCATCACGAGCGGCATCGGGTTCGTTATTCGCACTCATTACCGCTAGTAAGTTATCAGGAGTAGTAATACGAGCGGTATAAGTTACCCGAACACTTGGCGTGTCTTGTACAGGTATCCATGAACGGGCATGAATTGCTTGGTTTTGGCTAAATAAGAAGGGATATTTTTTACCGGCAGTTTGTTCTGGGGAGAGCCATTGTAAACCTGATGCTTTTTCAGTTGACTGATAATAAACCCGAATTTTCTGTGCTTTAAAGGTATTGTTAATGGTTAACTTCGAACCTAAAACGTCATCACGTTTTGCAAGCTCAAAACTTACTCCACGCCACTGGCCTGATTTAGTTTGTGCCATAATACGATGGATGATCAAATCACGAGTATCAAGAATTATCGGTTGTGATTTTTTGCTTAACCAAGCTAATGATAATTCTGCAAAACCAGAAAGTGATTTTTCGTCAAAGTTTACCGCTAGGTCTAAGTAGATATGAGTCGTTTTAACTTGGTCGTAATTAGCATAAGTGTATGCGTCATTAGTTTTTGCCAAGCTTGTAAAACTTGAGAAAACCAATAAAGCGAATAACGATTTAAACAATGGTCGCATTATAGAAGGTCCAATAAAAAAATAGGCTAGTAGATTAAGATAACCTACCAGCCTATTCAACTGAATTCTCTATAAAAATAAGATTTAGCTGTAAATTGCTTTTACGGCTGTTCCATTCTAATGACCACTCGTCTATTTTGTGCACGACCGAGCATGGTGCTATTGGAGGCGATATGACGCTTTTCACCATATCCTTTCGCCTCTATTCGGCTAGGATCAATACCATTTTTGACAAAATGATCACGAATTGTGTTTGCTCGACGGTTCGACATCTTTAAGTTATCGTTTCGACCACCATAACTGTCGGTGTAACCATCAATAAGTACAAGCTCTAAGTCTTGATCTAGTGTTAAGTATTCTGCGATCATCGCTAAACGTTTTTTCGATGATTTAGTTAAACTGTCACCACCAAATTGATAATTTAAGACGGTATAAGAAATATCGTCGAAGTTATAGTTTAATAAGTTACCAACGCAACCGATGAATTCTTGGTAGACACGGTTAAATTTAGCTGTTGATATTCCGACCGAGATCTTTTCGTTTTCACTATACCAATCGTTATAGTAAAAAGTGGGGTTCATGCCCTGTTCTAATTCATTCAGCATATTCCATGCGACTTTTTTCGGCAAGCTGGGGCTAAATTGCTTATAAAGTTTCATGTTAGCAATGGTTCTTCCATTTTTGCCCGGACGCCAATTAGGCGCAACAGAACGAACTTCAGCTAAAGAATAGTTATCTGGTAAGCGCATCATATCAAGCTCAAACTCCATATTCATTTTACGGCTCGCCGTACTATAGAATTTTGCTTCACCATAATTTGGAATTTGATGAGATAACGTACACTGTAATCGAGAGTTATTTGTTAGCTGCCAATTGGCTTGCTCTAAATCGGCACCATACTGACGAATACCAGCATTGGCTTGGCTTACAAATACGAATAATGCTAATGATATTATAGTTTTTTTCATAAAATATTTATCTTTTATCCAGCAACGTATTTGTTATCGACCAAAGGTTTTATAACTTTAGCAGTTATCCACAGTATTTTCATAATTTTTAAAGCACATCTGATCGTTCGCATAGTGTTTCACTTTTTTTTCTGCGATAATTTACCTCCTGAAAATGAAGACTAATTATATAAGATAATAAAATGAGTAAAAGCCCGGTAAACCCAAATGATAATTCTACTGATAAAAATGAAAAAAGCGCTTTTGCCCAACGTTTTCGAGGTTATTTTCCGGTCGTTGTTGATGTTGAAACTGCAGGTTTTAATGCACAAACCGATGCATTATTAGAAATTGCCGCAACAACATTGCAGCTTGATGAAATAACAGGACTGTTTTCTTTGGATGAAACCATTCACTTTAATGTTGACCCCTTTGAAGGAGCAAACTTAGAAAAAGCAGCCCTAGAGTTTACGGGTATAGACCCAACAAACCCTCTTCGTGGTGCTGTTGATGAGTATAAAGCCCTGACTGAAATTTTTAAATTAATACGCAAAAAAATGAAAGCAGCCGGATGCCAACGCGCTGTTATGGTTGCTCATAATGCCGCCTTTGATTTAGGTTTTGTCAATGCAGCAACAGAACGCTGTTCAATAAAACGTTCTCCTTTCCATCCTTTTGTCAGCTTTGATACCACAACATTGTCGGGTTTAGCATTAGGCCAAACCGTACTGGCAAAAGCATGCTTGACTGCGGGTTTAGAGTTTAATAACAGTGAAGCACATTCGGCGCTTTATGATACAGAAAAAACGGCAGAGCTTTTTTGCTTTATTGTTAATAAGTGGCAAAAAATGGGGGGCTGGCCTCTAGCGATTGACAACACCGAAGAAGAAGCTGAGCCGGTTAACGCTTAATAAGGTTAAAATAGTTTGGTGGAACGGCTACGATTATTATGCCGACATAATAAATTTCTAACCGCTAAAACAATCAAGGTGAAAGCAAAAAACTGGAATATCTGATTTTTTGTGATCATCAAGGTAAAAACGCCAACAGCACCATAGGTATAAGGTAAGTATTCATAAATTAAGTCAGGTATTTTATGTTTGAGGCCTAGCGTCTTCTGTTTATCCATGCGCCGATGTGCGGAACGTGTCACTAAAGTAACACAACCAGCACTATAGAATAATCCTGCAGAAATCAACATTGGCCAAGTAAGTTCAAACGTAAATAAATAGCCACTGATAATGAAATAAATAAACGGCAAGTTTTCGTAAATAGGCTTTGGTATGAACAATACAATTCCATTAATCAACAAGATGATTAATTAAGTGTAGATTGCTTTTCAGTTTTTTCTTAGTTTTTAACATCGACGTGCATGGATGCACTAATGCCGTGATGACATGGATGTCAATAAACGGTCATGTGATCATGACATTGCCTGCATGGACGCAGGTACTTAGCTTTTGTCTGGAACTAAAAAGCTGACCGTTCATCGACGTGCATGGATGCACTAATGCCTTGAAGGACAGGATGTCTGAGAAAGGTCTGAACACAAAAAAACCGCTAAAAAGCGGTTTTTTTGTTACTTACAATAATTAGCATAAACTTATTATTGTGCTGCGCATTAACTTATAACTTATCTGCGTGATCAGCTAAGTATGCTGCTACACCTTCAGGAGAAGCAGTCATACCTTTATCGCCTTTGTTCCAACCAGCTGGACAAACTTCGCCGTGATCTTGGTGGAATTGTAATGCGTCAATCATACGTATCATTTCATCTACGTCACGACCTAATGGTAAGTCGTTAATAACTTGATGACGTACATTGCCTTCTTCATCAATTAAGAATGAACCACGAAATGCAACACCAGCTTCTGGATGTTCTACATCGTATGCTTTACAAATTTCATGTTTAGTATCAGCAACTAGAGTGTATTGAACTGGACCAATACCACCTTGATTCACTGGAGTGTTACGCCATGCGTTATGTGAAAATTGTGAATCGATAGAAACACCAATAACTTCAACACCACGGCTTTGGAATTCTTCCATACGGTGATCAAAAGCTAATAACTCTGAAGGACATACAAAAGTAAAATCTAATGGGTAGAAAAACACTACCGCTTTTTTGCCTTTAATTGCTTCTGATAACGTAAAGCTATCAACTATTTCGCCACTACCTAATACTGCTGCTGCAGTAAAGTCTGGTGCTGAACGACCAACTAATACACTCATTTCATTCTCCAATATTTTTATTAAATTGATTTAAATCAAAAAACTGATGTACACCTATTATTGAGACGATAAGCTATTTTTCAACTTTTTTTCATTAATTTGACAAAAAAAAGTAAATCACATCAATTTTTAATATTCGGTTAGGTTTCTTCAGAGCTATTTTTAGCTGCAGATTCTTTTACTAAGGTTTGTAATTCACCTTGTTGAGCCATTTCCATTATAATATCGCAACCACCGACTAATTCGCCATCAATCCACAATTGTGGAAATGTTGGCCAGTCAGCATATTTGGGTAATTCGGCACGAATATCAGGGTTTAGTAAAATATCAACATAAGCAAATTTTTCACCACATTGCATTAATGCTTGAGACGCTTGAGATGAAAAACCACAGTTAGGTAATTTAGGTGAGCCTTTCATGTAAAGTAAAATAGCGTTTTCTGAAATTTGTTCTTTGATACGTTCAATAGTGTCCATGGATTACCTCTAAATGCGACCGAAAAATTATCGGTCTTCAATATTTTAAAAATTTAATACTCATTGCTTTGATTAATGGAGTTTGACACGAAAGTAATCAAGGCAATAAAGACTAATTTTTGCTTAATTAGTCTGAAAAAAAATAACAGACTTGATATTTGCGCTAGCAAAACCTATATAAGTGAGTACACTATGCAAGCTTTATAATACTTGACTAGTTTACTAGGTTTTAGATAAAAGCAAACAACTACTTTATTTTTGCGCAAAAATAAATTTGTATAACCCATTTCTGGAGAAAATAATGGCTATTGAATTACCCGCATTACCTTATGCACAAGATGCACTTGTACCACACATTTCAGCTGAAACACTTAGTTTTCACTACGGTAAGCATCACAACACTTACGTGGTAAAACTTAATGGATTAATTGAAGGTACTGAGTTTGAAGGTAAGTCTTTAGAAGACATCGTAAAAACTTCATCTGCAGGTGTTTTCAACAACGCAGCACAAATTTGGAATCATACCTTTTACTGGAATAGCTTAAGCCCAACTGGCGGCGGTGAACCAACAGGTGCTTTAGCTGACGCAATTAATGCAAGCTTTGGTTCTTTTGCTGAATTTAAAGAAAAATTTACTGCTAGTGCAATCAATAACTTCGGTTCAAGCTGGACATGGTTAGTGAAGAAAGCTGACGGTAGCCTTGCTATTGTAAATACTTCAAATGCTGCAACACCATTAACTGATGAAAGCGTTACACCAGTTCTAACTGTAGATTTATGGGAACACGCATACTACATTGATTACCGTAACCTTCGTCCAAGCTATATGGAAGGTTTCTGGGCATTAGCGAACTGGGATTTTGCTTCTGCAAATTTCGCATAATCGAATAATCGCTAATAAGTTAATAAATTAACTTATACTTTCTAAAACCAGAGATTATACTCTGGTTTTTTTATCTTTATAATTTATGATAAATGTACAAACTTCTTTATTTTTCAATATGCTGATCACCTTAACTTCCTCGCTCAACTTACAAAATAATTCATAAAATATTCTCCTACATCAATAAATAACGTCTACGCTTAAAATAGACATATTGGTTTCAATGAAAGAAATAAAGCTTTGTTGGAACAAGTATCGACAGTTTCTCGGTCTTATTATTTGAGTGAGTTAATCTATATTCATGGTAATCAGCAATAGATTTTACTCAACCTGCAAATATTTTCTCTTATGGAGGCGGTTATGAGTATATTTCAACATTATCAATCACGGTACGACGAAGCTCAAGAAGAGAGCTTTAGCATTCAAGAATTCTTAATTATTTGTCAAAAAGACAAGCTCGCCTATGCCACAGCTTCAGAGCGATTGTTAATGGCAATAGGCGAGCCTGAGATGATAGATACATCAACCGAGCCTAGCTTAAGCCGAATATTTTCTAACCGTGTAATTGCTCGTTATCCTGCTTTTAAAGATTTTTATGGCATGGAAGAAGCTGTTGAACAAATAATTGCCTACCTTAAACATGCATCTCAAGGATTAGAAGAACAGAAACAAATTCTCTATTTATTAGGACCAGTCGGCGGTGGTAAATCATCACTTGCTGAAAAATTAAAAGCACTGATGCAGAAAATGCCCATTTACGTACTGAGTGCAAACGGTGTAAGAAGCCCAGTAAACGATCATCCTTTTTGTTTATTTGACGCAAATGCTGACGGTAAAATACTTAAAAAAGAGTACAAGATCCCAGAGCGCTACTTGAATACGATTATGTCTCCTTGGGCTGCCAAGCGACTGCATGAATTTGAAGGTGACATTGCTAAATTTGAAGTGGTTAAATTGTACCCGTCAATACTCGATCAAATCGCTATCGCGAAAACAGAACCCGGTGATGACAACAACCAAGATATTTCAGCCTTAGTGGGTAAAGTTGATATTCGCCAGTTAGAGCACTTTGCCCAAAATGATCCTGATGCTTATAGCTATTCAGGTGCCTTGTGTCGTGCTAACCAAGGCATGATGGAATTTGTAGAGATGTTCAAAGCTCCTATAAAAGTATTACATCCTTTATTAACAGCAACGCAAGAAGGTAACTACAACCCCACAGAAGGCTTGTCAGCCCTGCCCTTTAATGGAATTATACTCGCTCATTCTAATGAATCAGAATGGCAAACCTTTAGAAATAACAAAAATAACGAAGCATTTCTAGACCGTGTTTATATTGTTAAAGTGCCTTATTGTATGCGTGTTTCGGAAGAAGTTAAAATTTATAAAAAACTATTAGAAAACAGTGAATTAAAAAATGCCCATTGTGCACCAGATACATTAGAAACCTTAGCGCAATTCTCTGTACTGTCTAGATTAAAAGACCCTGAAAATTCAAGCATTTATTCTAAAATGCGTGTTTATGATGGTGAAAGCTTAAAAGATACCGACCCTAAAGCAAAATCGTATCAAGAGTATCGTGATTATGCAGGTATGGACGAAGGTATGTCAGGACTTTCAACGCGTTTTGCCTTTAAAATATTGTCACGGGTATTTAATTTCGATCACCTGGAGGTTGCCGCAAATCCAGTACATTTATTTTACGTACTTGAACAACAAATTGAGCGTGAGCAACTGCCTAAAGAAGTGGCAGAGCGCTATTTAGAATTCATTAAGGGCTATTTATCTTCCCAGTATATCGAGTTTATTGGTAAAGAAATTCAAACCGCTTATTTAGAGTCTTATTCTGAGTACGGTCAAAATATTTTCGATCGCTACGTCACTTATGCTGATTTCTGGATACAAGACCAAGAGTATCGAGATGCTGACACGGGGCAATTATTTGATCGAGAAGCTTTAAATAATGAATTAGAAAAAATAGAGAAACCCGCGGGAATAAGTAACCCAAAAGATTTCAGAAATGAAATAGTTAACTTTGTTCTCCGCGCTAAAGCTAATAACAATGGTAAAAACCCTAACTGGACCAGTTACGAAAAACTACGCACGGTTATTGAGAAAAAAATGTTCTCTAATACCGAAGACTTACTGCCAGTAATTTCCTTTAACACTAAAACATCAAACGACGATCAACAAAAGCATGACGACTTTATCGAACGAATGATGAGTAAAGGTTATACCAAGAAACAAGTACGGTTACTGTCTGAATGGTATTTACGCGTAAGAAAATCTTCTTAAGTTTGTACTTTATTAACGTCGTAAGATAAACGCATAAAGTAAGGAGGATATTATGGCTAATTTTATTGACCGAAGGTTAAATAGTAAAAATAAAAGCACGGTTAATCGTCAGCGTTTTATCAAGCGCTATAAAAGCCAAATAAAAAAATCGGTTGAGCAGGCTATTAATAACCGCGGCGTTACTGATGTGGATCGCGGCGAAAATATTACCATCACCAAAAAAGATTTATCTGAGCCGGTTTTTCACCAAGGCAAAGGTGGCGTTAAAGACAGAGTTCACCCGGGTAATGATCAATTTGTTGCCGGAGATCAAATAAAGCGACCGCCTCAACAACAAGGTCAAGGCAGTGGTCAAGGTGATGCGAGTAATTCTGGTGAAGGCGATGATGATTTTGTCTTCTCTATTTCTAAAGACGAATACTTAAACTTGCTATTTGAAGACCTTGAGTTACCAAACCTAGAGAAAAATCAATTAGATAAGTTGATTGATTATAAAACTGTACGGTCTGGTTATTGTGCTGAAGGAGTAGCGTCAAATATAGATATTGTAAAATCTTTACAGGGTTCAATAGCAAGGCGCATTGCGATGACATCCAGCAAGCGCAAAAAATTGCAGGAACTTGAGCTAGAATTATCTTTATTGGTGGATGACAAGCTAGATCACATTCAAGAAATTAAAAATTTAAAGAAAGAAATTGAAATTATAAATAAAAAAATAGCTAAAGTTCCTTTTATTGATACTTTCGACTTACGCTTTAGAAATTATACAAAACAAGCTGTACCTACGTCAAAAGCGGTGATGTTTTGCTTAATGGATGTTTCTGGCTCGATGGATCAAGCCACTAAAGATATCGCTAAGCGCTTTTATATTTTACTGTATTTATTTCTTACCCGTACTTATAAAACAATCGATGTTGTCTATATTCGACATCATACTCAAGCGAAAGAAGTCGACGAGCAAGAATTTTTTTATTCACAAGAAACTGGCGGCACCATTGCTTCAAGCGCCTTAGATTTAATGGCAAAAATCATGGACGAACGCTACAACGAAAATGAATGGAATATTTATGCCGCTCAAGCCTCTGACGGTGATAACTGGGCTGACGACTCACCACGATGTAAAAAGCTGTTAACCGAAAACATTTTGCCTAAATCACGTTATTTTAGCTACATTGAAATTACTCAGCGTCCTCACCAAACGTTATGGCAACAATATAAAGAAGTAGCGACAACCACTGATCATTTTGCTATGCAGCATATCAAAACGGTAGAAGATATATATCCAGTTTTTAGAGAGCTTTTCAGGAAGAGTAAGAACAAAGTAGCCTAACTTATGAAGGATAAAGTGGAGGTAGATGATGACAAAACGTACACCCTTAGATGATCAATGTGACTGGAATTTTGATTTGCTTACCCAATATCAAATAGAAATAGAACGCGTTGCAAAACATTACCGTCTCGATACATACACCAATCAAATTGAGGTGATCACCACTGAGCAAATGATGGACGCCTACGCTAGTGTCGGTATGCCTATTGGTTATACTCATTGGACATTCGGTAAAAAGTTCATTCAAACAGAACAAAATTACAAACGCGGACAAATGGGTTTAGCCTATGAAATTGTTATTAATTCAGATCCTTGCATTTCCTACTTAATGGAAGAGAACTCCATGACTATGCAAGCACTTGTTATGGCACATGCTTGTTACGGGCATAATTCATTTTTTAAGGGCAACTATTTATTCAAATCATGGACAGATGCTAGTTCAATTATCGATTATTTATTATTTGCTAAAAATTATATCAATGAATGCGAACAAAAATTTGGCATTAGTGAAGTAGAGTCTTGTTTAGACGCTTGTCATGCCCTAATGAATCATGGTGTCGACCGATATAAAAGACCACAAAAAATATCATTAGAAGAAGAGTTAAAACGCCAAACAGATCGCGAAGAATATTTACAGTCTCAAGTAAACACCTTATGGCGAACCGTACCTAAAGGCAGTAAAAATATTGAAGATAAAAAACCAAGTTTTCCCAGTGAACCTCAAGAAAATATTTTATATTTCATTGAAAAAAATGCCCCTTTATTAAAACCATGGCAACGAGAAATAGTGCGGATTGTACGTAAAGTCTCACAATACTTTTATCCACAAAAACAAACCCAAGTAATGAATGAAGGTTGGGCATGCTTTTGGCATTACACCATTTTAACTCACTTATATGATGAAGGTTTAGTGACTGAAAAGTTCATGCTGGAATTTCTACATAACCATACTAATGTGGTCGCTCAACCCGATTACAATAGCCCTTATTATTCAGGTATTAATCCCTATGCTTTAGGGTTTAATATGTTTATTGATATTAGAAGAATATGTGAACATCCTACCGAAGAAGATAAACTATGGTTTCCAGAAATAGCCGGAAGTAATTGGCTCGACACTCTCCACTTTGCGATGGAAAATTTTAAAGACGAAAGTTTTATTAGTCAGTTTTTATCACCTAAGTTAATGCGCGATTTTAAATTATTCTATTTACATGACGATGACAAAAGTAGTTTTATTGAAGTCGCTGCGATACACAATGAAAGTGGCTATAAAAAAGTAAGATCAGCGTTATCTGAACAATATAACCTCAGTAATATCGAGGTAAATATTCAAGTGGTAAATGCTGATATCGATGGTGATAGGTCATTAACCTTAAAATACACGCCACATCAAAGTGTGCCGCTAGCAGATTCAAAAGATGAAGTTATTAAGCATCTATATTCGTTGTGGCAATTTGATGTAAAACTCGTACAAGAAAATGAAAATGGAGATGACGAAGTTATTGCACGATGTCCAAACGTTCAGCAAAGTTCAGACAGAGAAAAGGCAAGCTAAGCTTGCCTTTCAATGCATATTTTATTCTTCTAAAAAAATTACAAAGAGAGATAATGGCTATTATTTCATTAACTCTTTTAAAACATCATCTCTAAGTTCAGACCAAAGCTTACCTGATTCAACACCATATTTACGCACGGTGAAGACTGATTCATCAAATTTATTTTCACTGGCTAATTCAATCAACTTTTTGTAATACACACGAGATATTTCTCGTCCTTTGGGATGAGAGAAATATAATGAACCAAGCCGTGAGTATAAGCCTTTAAAACCATTTAATATTAATAAATAAATAGAATTTCCAGAGGCAACCACAAGCTCTTTATTTAAGCGGTAGTCAAACTCAGCAAATGCTTCACCATTATCTTCGATATCCTCATACGCTTTAATTAACTCAATCGCTTTTTCAGGATTGTTTTTAATTGCACCACGAACATAAATGGCACTAATATTAGTACGGGCAGACATAAGGTTATCAACTAAATCAGGAATACCTTCTTGGTCGAGTTGCGCTAATGTTTCCAAAATATTTAAACTAGAGGTCTCCCAAAAATTGTTCACTTTGGTAGGTTTACCATGCTTAATAGTCAACCAGCCATCGCGTGCTAATCTTTGTAAGACCTCACGCAACGTTGTACGTGTTACTCCGATGAGTTCCGATAACTCGCGCTCTGCAGGTAATATTGAACCGGGAGGAAAACCTCCATTCCAAATCGACTCAACAATATATTGTTCTGCAAACCCTGCTGGGCTATGTGCCTTAATAACCATACTGCTCCACACGACATCTTAAATTTTAACTATAAACTGATTGTACCAGAAGATATATTTGACACAAGTCTATAAAAAGTGATTAGCGCCACTTAAATCGTGAATTAGGGCAAGCTCAGAGCCTTTATTATTTTATAGCCTAAGAAGTAGAATAGTTCAAATCCCATATGTAAGTAAGCTACCTTGAGCAAACTATGTAAGGCAGTTCTGCATTATTTACAATGTGGTGAGGATAAACTTTTGTAGCTGGATTTTTGATTCCTACAGGATTTCAGCTGGTTAGCAGCATAAACATAATTGGAGAGTATAGATGTTTTGATAGGTGGTTTACACAGACCATAAGTCAACGTACTTAGGGTTATCTTATGGAACGAGTAAATAAGTACGACCATAAGTAACTTTATCTGATTCTAAATATAAAGCTAAATGAATGATAAAAAACATCACCTAAAATTATCAAAGACATGAAAAATATAACGGTTAAACGTATTTTAACTTTAGTCTTTAAATAGACTCCATAATGCTGATTAATTTTTGCATATAACCTCCCATTAAGAGGTTTTTGATAGTTGGCTAAAATATCAAGTGAAGCTTAGAGTCGTAAAGCGACACCTGAGTTACTAAATAGACTGTCGTACGCTTATTTATAACCAATAAAAGGTACGACAGTGAACTATTTCGATAACAGGTTATAACTAAAAAATCATCCATGTTATGGTCAAGAAAATATAATTTTACAGCAGTAAAGTGGTCATGCATCATGCACTGCTGTTATTTTCTATCTATTTAATTCCATGCCCATGATTCGTCGAGTTTTTCTTGATGCTTTTTTCTGAACAATGCAACTGAAGTCGCATAAGCAGAAAGCTGCTTTCTTAATTCAGGGTTAGCAAGTACCACTTTAATCATGTCTTGCTGATATTCTTTTCGGGTATCTCGTAGCTCGACCTCAAGACTGGTCTTCGTTAACCTAATCCCACTATGAAACTTTTGATCTCGTGTCATTTCAGAACGTTTATTTTGCACGAACCTTGCTTCACAAGTACGCTCCCTCAAGCGGGTACCTGGGGGCATGTAATAAAAGCATTTGGTTTTGAATTTCTTTTCGGTAGTGAGGTTATTATAATTTTTTAAAAACAATTTCTGTGCTTGGTACATTTCGCGCTTAAATGAGCAACAGGCCTTTGGCCTAAAACCTCTATTTTTTCAATAGACTCATTTCTAGCACTTATTGCTGTAGCTGTAGTTTCTTTGATTATAGTGGCTCGCATAAGCAGTAGAAACTGCAAGAAAACTTAAACAAACAGAAAATTTTAATAAGTAGCTATAGCTCTTTTTTATGATCACGGTCATTATCCGTCCTTGGTTTATGTTCAAATACAAAAATAAAACTATATTACTTTAATATTTTAATCAAATTTATCAAGCAAAGATATGTCTTCGAAGAATAACTTTAAGCCGTTTACGACGCTGAAATCCAGGTGAATTAACACTCAACCATCTACAAGGCTTCTTCAAAAACCACCCTATTTACCTCTACTTCGTTATATTTATCTCAAAAGAAGATAATTCTTAAGCTAGAAGGCACTAGTTTTTAAGCCACTTTATTTAATCCTTATGTACATATAAAGGCCATGCGCCTCAGATTATCAACTTAAGAGTCGCTTATCATACGCTTATATATAAGCATAGATTATTTACAAGCCTAGCAATTGCGCTTAAACTATTGGCATTATTAACACTTTAATAAAAACAATTTTCATTCGAGGCGAATTAATTCGTCATATTCTTAAATAAATAGGTCAATTATGCAGCAATCTTTCATGAGTGCATTTTATAAAAACTTTCTTGGCAATTCGCCTGAATGGTACAAACTGGCAATAATCGCATTCTTAGTGATTAACCCCATTCTCTTTTTCTTGGTCGACCCGTATACCGCTGGTTGGGCGTTAGTTATCGAATTTATTTTCACCTTAGCTATGGCATTAAAATGTTATCCTCTTCAGCCAGGTGGTTTGCTTGCTATTGAGGCCGTAGTGATTGGCATGACTTCCCCTGGGCAAATAATGCATGAAATGATTGTTAATTTTGAAGTACTGCTACTGCTAATCTTTATGGTCGCAGGTATTTACTTTATGAAAGACTTGCTACTTTTTTTGTTCACCAAAATAGTGACTAAAATACGTTCTAAAATGATCGTATCTCTACTGTTCTGTTTCTCGGGTGCTTTTTTATCTGCATTTTTAGATGCGCTTACTGTCATTGCCGTTATCATCAGTGTCGCTATTGGCTTCTACTCGGTTTATCACAAAGTTGCTTCCGGCAAAGATGCTAATAATGATCACGACCATACATCCGATAAAGACTTAGTTGATTACTCTCGTGATGATTTAGAACAGTTTCGTGGTTATTTACGCAACTTATTAATGCATGCCGGCGTAGGTACTGCTTTAGGTGGCGTTTGTACTATTGTTGGTGAACCACAAAACCTTATCATCGGTCAACAAGCCGGTTGGGAATTTGCTGAATTTGCCATTCGTATGTCGCCAGTAACTATCCCAGTGTTTTTTGCAGGTATGTTAACTTGTCTTGCACTAGAGAAATTAAAATGGTTTAGCTACGGCGTTGCTTTACCAGAAAATGTACATAAAGTATTAAACGATTTTGACATTGCTGAAAGTGAAAAGCGTACTAAACGAGACAACGTAAAGTTAATCATGCAAGGCGTTATCGCTGTATGGTTAATTGTCGGCTTAGCCCTTCATTTAGCACCTGTTGGATTAATTGGTTTAAGTGTTATTATCTTAGCAACATGTTTTACCGGTATTACTGAAGAACATCAAATAGGTCATGCTTTTGAAGAAGCATTACCATTCACCGCTTTATTAGCCGTGTTTTTCGCTATCGTCGCGGTAATTATCGACCAACAATTATTTACCCCTGTCATTACTTGGGTATTAACTTATGAAGGTACTATGCAACTAGTGATGTTCTATATCGCGAACGGCTTGCTTTCAATGGTCAGTGATAACGTCTTCGTCGGTACCGTTTATATTACCGAAATACAAAAAGCATTGTCCGCAGGTACGATTACTCGTGACCAATTTGATCTACTTGCCGTTGCTATTAACACAGGTACTAACTTACCAAGTGTTGCAACGCCAAACGGACAAGCAGCCTTTTTATTCCTATTAACATCGGCATTAGCGCCGTTGGTTCGTTTATCTTATGGCCGTATGGTTATTATGGCATTGCCGTATACTATCGTATTATCCATTGTCGGTTTACTTGCTATTTCTTCTGGCCATTTAGAAGAATCGACACGAGACTTTTATGACTCTGGCTTAATTCAGCATCATAGTAGTAAAGATGGTGCTGCTGCTCCTGATGGACACTAGAGATAACGTCAAGTTCTAATAAATACATTGGTAACAAAAAGCGCCTATGTGGCGCTTTTTATATGACTATAGCTTAATATATGGCAACATCACCTCTCAATAATTATCATTATGTAAGGACAACTTTTGAAGTTTTTAAGTAATCTATCGGTAAATACTCGCGCCTGGCAGTTACTTGCCTTCACTGCTTTATGCCTAGAGTTCTCTGCTCTTTATTTTCAATACTCCATGGGGTTAGCCCCTTGTATTATGTGTATTTATCAAAGAGCCGCTATCTGGGGAATATTCTTTGCAGGTGTAGTGGGAAGCCTAGGTAATAAGAATATTGTCTTACGCTTAATCGCATTTTCATTATGGGGGCTTGGCGCAATATGGGGGCTATTAATCGCCATTGAACATGTCGAAATTCAGTCGGCTACTCTGTCATTTTTATATAGCTGTGAAATTATCCCTAATTTCCCTAGTTGGGCACCACTACATGAATGGTTACCTTCTTTATTCGAAGCAACAGGAGACTGTGGTGATATCAATTGGCAATTTTTTGGCTACACTATGCCGCAAATGATGATTGTTGTTTATGGTGGTTTTACTGCCGCTTTAGTGATTATTTTATTGGCTCGCCTTATTGATAAAAGAAAACTTTAAAATCCCCAAAATAACCTATAGAAATTGATGGAAAGACCCTGCTCTTTTCATCATCTCCTATTTTAATAGCCTCTTAATGAAGCCTCACCCAATTATATCCGCTGTTATGCTTTTCGTTTCTTTGTGGTACATTAATTGGCAATAAATATGGGTACTAAGAATATCTAAACTAAAATAATAAGAATTATATTTCATGAGTATTAACAGACAGCATTTCATCTTTATAGCACCGGTATTATCAGTATTATTCTACTTTTTCTTAACTAATCTAGGTGTTGAATATAAACCATCTGTAGCAGCAGCTATAACACTGCTAACAGTTATATGGTGGATTACAGAACCCATACCAATACCTGCCACCTCATTAGTTCCCTTTGCTCTTTTACCTATGTTCGGTGTTGTTGATCATAAGACTGTAGCCTCATCACTAGGAAGTCACGTAATACTCTTATTGATGGGAGCATTCATGCTCTCCAAGGCATTAGAGAAAAGTGGTGCACACGAGAGACTAGCTGTTTATATGGTTAGGTTAGTTGGTGTAACTAGTGGCAGAAGGCTAGTACTAGGCTTTATGTTAGCCTCAGCCTTATTGAGTATGTGGATATCAAACACAGCGACAACCTTGATAATGTTACCGATGGCATTGGCAATATTAAGCCACGTTGACAACAAGAGGTTAAAGGTAGCTCTAATACTAGGTATCGCCTATTCAGCTAGCGTTGGTGGTATCGGCTCACTAATCGGAACGCCTCCTAACATTATCTTTGCCGCTATCTATGAAGAGAATACTGGTAAAGAGTTCGGCTTTCTCGCTTGGATGAAGATAGGCGTACCAGTAGTACTAATAGCTATCCCAGTGATGGCGCTATGGTTAACTCGCAATGTAAAGCTTGAAGATGATATTACCTTACCCAAACTAGGTAGCTGGAGACCTGAAGAAAAGCGTACATTGATTGTATTTGGTTTGACTGCACTGGCTTGGGTTACTCGCGGTGAGCCCTTTGGTGGTTGGAGTGGCTTGCTTGACATAAAAATAGCAGGTGATAGCACTGTAGCTCTATTAGCCGTTGTTATTATGTTCGTCGTGCCCAACGGCAAAGGTGGCAGATTGCTTGATTGGGATACAGCCAAGTCTATTCCATGGGGTATGTTGTTATTGTTTGCTGGTGGTATTGCTATAGCCAAAGGGTTTACCGCCTCAGGACTCAGCGCCATGCTTGGTGAGTGGCTCACCTCTCTATCTAACCTTGAGCCAATACTGATGATATTGTCTGTATGCTTGGTAGTAACATACTTAACTGAAATAACGAGTAACACAGCTACAGCTACACTGTTAATGCCTATACTGGCTGTTGCGGCTATATCTGCTGGCATTAAACCAGAGGTGTTAATGATACCTGCAGCTATGGCTGCTAGCTGTGCTTTCATGTTGCCTGTTGCTACAGCTCCCAATGCTATTGCTTACGGTACTGGTGAGATTGATATCAGGGATATGGTAAAGGAAGGAGCTATATTAAGTATATTAGTATCAAGTATCGTTGCCTTGGTTTGCTATTGGCTACTTGGGTAGTTACGTATATAAACCCCTTAATATCACTATCAAGGGGTTTATGGTGCTCACTTGGTGTTAATGCATCTGTTGCTTATCTGTATTAAGAAGACTGCAAATGTCTATGCTACTATGAACCAATCGACCAACTGTTAGCTCACCATTACCTTAAAATTACTTGCCGATAGTACGCTTACGAAACTTATTAAAAGCACCTGAATCTCGATAAAAGTAACGGTATAGGTTCATCAATTCAGGTACATCAATAAAGATAACCTCAAGCTTTTACTCTGTATCATCAAGCATCGTGAATGTTTCAACCTTGGACTTACTAACCAGCTTAAGCTCATTCTGTGCTATTAAGTAATAATCTTAATCTGACAATCATCGTACAGCTCAGCAGGTATTTCTAGTGTTCTAACTGTCATGCTGAATCTCAGTTGCTTATGTCTTGTTCAGGAAAAAACATACTGTTCTTAATCTAGTCCGTCTCCCATGTACTAGATATACACCTCCTTTAAAATATCATCCAGAATATTAAGGAACATTCGTTCTTGATATTCACAGCATTAAGTCTTCGTTCAATTACAACTAATAACAAAAGGCTACACAACACGGGTAACTTTACGTTACCCGCATATTTATAATTCCCTCCGAGTTAAGCGAACGAACCTAAACGGAATATCTCTTAAATAATTTAAAGTATGACAAATGAAGTAAGCAGCTAGCCTAACCAATAATTTTAAATTAAATGAACAGCCTCTTTACCGGGCGTATAGGAAATATCATTAAGTATATGCTCATGGTTAAGTGTGACGATGGTGAATGGTTAAGTGCTATTCAGAGTAAATAAGACATCAGTAGTAACAGCAAATATTGCGGATATAAAACGTGGCAGGATGCGAATTTCAGACCCTACCTTAAGTTTTATATCAGCATTGAGTCATAAAATAGTAGCAGTACTTCAGTAATCAATTAGAGCCGTTAATAGTAATGGCTCACCTCTTAGGAATTATCATGAAAAAATTATTAATAGCTGTAGCACTTATTTCAGGCTCAGTAGTAGCAGCCGATGACGTTAGATCGTTCTACACGAACATTGAGTATCAGAAACTTGAGCTTAATGATGTAACAGGGCAGTTCAAAGGTTTAACAATGGGCTACAACTTCAATGAAACGTTCGCAATACAAGGAACGTATATGATAGCCGAAGAGAACGACGTTGATTTAAGTGTGTTCAACCTTGACCTTGTGACCAATATTAAACTCAATGAGCTAGTGTCTCTTCATACTGGGCTTGGCGTTTCATCATTTGAAGAAGATTACGTGCGTTATGGCTATGAAGATAGTGCGTTACATGCATCAGTCGGATTACAATTCCAAAATGAAGACGTAACGTTCACCATCTCGTATCAAACATATCAGCTAGATGATGCTGACATGAGTGCTACAGGTATTGGTGCAACATTCGGCTTTAAGTTTTAGTCATTACGCTACAGCGCTGGGGAAGTAAATCATTAAGAAGTTATTAACAGCTTTAGTGGTACAGCGTGATCAGCATGTAGTGAGCCTGTAGTACTCAGATACCCGCAGCTATGGCTGCTAGTTGGCATTTATGCTTCCATAGGCAACAGCGCCTAATGCTATTGCCTATGGAAGCATAAATATAAATTCAAGATAGGGTAAAAGAGGGAACTATATTAGGCTTCATCGTTTCAAGTATTATCGTTATGGTTTGTTATGCAATTTTGGTTTAAGTATTAACGTACTTAACCCGAACAGCATAAACGTCAATCAGAACTTATTTCAGTAACAAAGAGCTAAGATACTGAAGTAAAGTCAGTATCTTGGAAATTACAAATACTCAGCTAATACTTTACGGGCATGTTGCCATTGTATATTCCCACTTAATTCCTTCAGGCCGCCTGTTGAGGTTTTCAATAAACGTAACAAACGTTGATTACTTTGTTCGTCAATACTGATATTGGCGTTGTCAATTACCTCGATGCAGCTCTCTCTGTTATTGCATAATAACAACATATCGCAACCCGCTTGCTGAGCAGCTTCAGCACGTTCAACGTAACCGCCTACGCATGCAGCACCTTCCATGGATAAATCATCACTGAAAATTACGCCGTTAAAACCGAGCTCTTTGCGTAATATTTCTTTTAACCAGTAAGGAGAAAAACCAACAGCTTCACTGTCAACCTCTGTAAAAATCACATGCGCTGGCATTAATGCATCAACTTTATTACTATTAATTAAAGTTTTAAAGGGCAACATATCAAGAGAGAATATTTCATCACGTGAACGGGGATCAATAGGTAATGAAAGATGAGAATCCGCTTGAACACTGCCATGCCCGGGAAAGTGTTTACCTGTAGCTTTCATACCGACAAGGTGTAAACCATCAACAAAAGCACTGGCTAATTGACAAACAATCTCAGGATTTTTATGAAACGCCCTATCGCCAATAACGGCACTGATATCATCAATATCAAGAATAGGTGCAAAACTAATATCAATACCAACAGCTTGAACTTCTAGTGCCATTAAAATCGCACTTTGCTTTGCTAGCGCTTGAGCCATTGCTACATTTTGGTCAGCATAATTCCAAATTTTACCCATAGCGGGGATCAAAGAGAAGCCATCACGAAAACGCTGAACCCGACCACCTTCGTGATCAACAGCAACAATGAATTCTTTATTTGCGGCTTTGCGAATATCAGCAGTTAATTGAGCTATTTGCTCAGGAGATTCATAGTTGCGAGTAAATAAAATTAAACCGCCAACCAAAGGATGTTGCAGAAGCTCTTTGTCTTCTGCGGTTAAAGATGTGCCAAGCACATCTAACATAATAGGACCCATAAACACGCTTTATGATAATAAATTTCTGATGAGGTTACTTTACCTAAATCAGTCTCAATAACAAAGACTGATCTTGAACTATCATATAAAAAACGAGTAGATAGACTAATTAAACTATGGGAGCAGCGACACCAGCAGCAACATAGGGGATAACTTTTTTGATAACACCAGCAATATCAATAATATTGTTAAAGTCACTTTTTGCAATATCCATTAAAGCATCGCTCGACGACATAGTAAATACCACGGTTCCCATCGTAAAGTGCAAGCGCCAGAACATTTCTTCTGCAGTTAACTCTGGATAAGCTTTTTGTACCGCTTTAACAAAATTATTAATTACACCAGGATATTGCGTGGTTAAAAACCAGCGTAAAAAACCTTGGCTGTCAGTATAACCACGACCGAGTAACTGTAAAAAATTACTGGTGCCATTTTCTTTAAATTCGTTTAATGACAATAATGGCTCAATAAAAGCTGAGAACACTTCAAGTAAAGTCAAATTTTCACGTTCGCAGACTTCAATAAGTGCCGACTCTAATAGCGGTGAAAGCTCATTCATATAACGAGACATAACCGACTTGATCAATTCTTTTTTTGAACCAAAGTGATAATTTACTGCGGCTAAGTTAACTTCAGCTTGGCTAGTAATTTCTCTTAATGACGTGCCATTAAAACCTTGTACGGCAAATAAGCTTTCTGCTGCATCTAGAATTTTATTTTTTGTACTCATGTTCTAACGATACCTTTTAATTACATCATATTTATAAATATTTACTATTCATTAAGTACAGTTTAAACAAGCGTTTGAAATAACGCAACAATGAATATCACAACTTAATTTTAACTATGTTATTCAATAAGATACATACAAACCATGTAGTGATTACACTTTATTACTTAATGACAACAGTAAAAAACACACATATTCATTATTATTATCGCAACTTTTCGAAGGTAGAAGCTTGATTAGTGTTTTATTGTTATTTCTCCCTTATATCTGTTTTAGATACTCGCTCAGTAAGTTTTTACTGAGCTTTTTTTTGCCTAAAATTTACCTTAACCTAATTACAACTTGTTACCGAATGAGCACAGTAAACAACACCAACTGCCTTTATTATTATCGCAACTTTTCGAAGGTAGCAGTTTGATTAGTGTTTTATTGTTATTTCTCCTTTATATCTGTTTTAGATACTCGCTCAGTAAGTTTTTACTGAGCTTTTTTTTGCGTAAAATTTACCTTAACCTAATTACAACTTGTTACCGAATGAGCACAGTAAACAACACCAACTGCCTTTATTATTATCGCAACTTTTCGAAGGTAGCAGTTTGATTAGTGTTTTATTGTTATTTCTCCTTTATATCTGTTTTAGATACTCGCTCAGTAAGTTTTTACTGAGCTTTTTTTTACCTAAAATTTACCTTTAACTTTGTTAAAAATTTGTAGCATAATAACTACAGTAAAGCACATCCAAGCCCTTTGTTATTTCAATTTTCAATGGTAGTTGCTTGCATACCGTTTTTATTAGTATTTTCTGAGCATCTTACTCTGCAATTTTGTGCAGAACTTTTTTTTTACCAAAGCTTTAAGCATACCTCACAATTTTATATACTGAACTTTCACTTCTGCTAATAATAAAAAATAAGACGCTTATGATAAGACTATTCAAACAAACAAGTGTTGCGCTATGTGTGCTTGCATCACTTACCGCTTGTAATAATGAAAGTACAACGCAAACTCAACAAGTTCAAAAACAAGTAGCTCCGGCATTAACGGCAAAAGACGCCGATGCATTTCTTATTGCTACAGAAAAGGAATTAATAGCACTAGGTATTGAAGGAAGTCGTGCAGAATGGATTTATTCAAACTTCATTACTGATGATACCGCCGCGTTATCTGCAGCAGCCAACCAAAAGTCAACGGAAGCCGGTGTTCGTTTTGCCATGTCTGCCGCTACCTTTGATGATGTTGAAGTTACTGCCACACAACGTAGAAAATTAAACAGCTTAAAGCAAAGCTTAGTAATGCCGGCACCACAAAATTCAGCAAAATCAGCTGAACTTGCAAAAATTGGTTCAGAGCTTGGCGGCATGTATGGTAAAGGCACTTACACCACTAAAGCCGGTAAAACGCTAAGCTTAGGTGATATGACGTCAACGATGGCGACTTCACGTGATTACGACGAATTACTAGAAATGTGGCAAGGCTGGCGTACCATTAGCCCAGAGATGAAGCCTTTATTTGTTCGTCAATCTGAACTAGGCAATGAAGGTGCTCAAGGTTTAGGTTATAAAGACTTAGGTGCGATGTGGCGTTCAAATTACGACATGCCTGCTGATGACTTTGCTAAAGAGCTTGACCGTTTATGGGGACAAGTAAAACCCTTATACGACGACTTACATTGTTATGTTCGTAGTGAGCTAGGTGAAACTTACGGCGTAGATAAAGTGCCGCAAGACCAACCTATTCCCGCACATTTATTGGGTAATATGTGGGCACAGTCTTGGGGTAATATCTACGAGTTAGTTGCGCCAGAAAATGCCGATCCAGGTTACGATGTTACTGAACAATTAGCTGCCAATAACTATGACGAAATTAAAATGGTCAAAGGTGCGGAAACCTTTTTTACTTCATTAGGTTTTGATGCATTACCAGAAACATTCTGGGAACGTTCATTATTCACTAAGCCAGAAGATCGTGACGTAGTTTGTCATGCC
Source organism: Colwellia sp. (assembly GCA_013215385.1). Classification (GTDB taxonomy): domain Bacteria; phylum Pseudomonadota; class Gammaproteobacteria; order Enterobacterales; family Alteromonadaceae; genus Colwellia_A. The sequence continues at coordinate 86,226 of JABSOY010000010.1, read as the reverse complement.
TCTGCTTGGGATTTAGACGCTAAAGACGATATTCGTATTAAAATGTGTATCCAAAAAACTGGTGAAGAATTTAACGTAATTCACCACGAACTTGGGCATAACTTCTACCAACGTGCTTATAAGAATCAGCCAACCTATTTCCAAAATAGTGCTAACGATGGTTTCCATGAAGCGATTGGCGATACTATTGCGCTTTCTGTTACCCCTAAATATTTAAAAGAAATTGGCTTAATCGACACCATTCCTGATGAGTCCAAAGATATTGGCTTATTAATGAAAATGGCGTTAGAGAAAATAGCCTTTATTCCATTTGGCTTAATGGTCGACCAATGGCGTTGGAAAGTTTACTCAGGCGAAATTACACCTGAAAACTACAATACAGCTTGGTGGGAATTACGTGAGAAATATCAAGGTGTTGCAGCACCAGTTGACCGTGACGCGAATGCGTTTGATCCAGGCGCTAAATACCATGTGCCAGGTGGTGTTCCATACAGCCGCTATTTCTTAGCACACATTCAGCAGTTTGAATTTCATAAAGCATTATGTGAAATATCGGGCAACACCGACCCTATTCACCGTTGTTCAATTTACAACTCGAAAGAAGCCGGTAAAGCACTAAATACCATGTTAGAAATGGGCTCTAGCCAACCTTGGCAAAAAGCCTACAAAGTTTTAACCGGTAGCGAACAAATGAATGCTACCGCGGTATTAGATTACTTTGCACCATTACAAGTATGGTTAAAAGAGAAAAACAAAGGTAAACAGTGTGGCTTCTAAGCTTTAGTTTAATAAAGAAGTAAAAATAAAGCCGCAAAGTGTAAATTTTGCGGCTTTTTAGTGTAGTTAATAAGAGTTCGTTTTATTAGAAGCTTACCTAGCGGTTTATCTTTGCAAAAAGTTTATCAAATACTTTATTCGCCACTTCATTTTCTGCTGGCCGTTTAGCAACTTTTGAACCTTGATTTGACCCGTTTGAACTAATAGCATCGAAGTTACTCATCGTCATTTCAAAATAGACTGAATCAAATTTTGACCATTTATCTAAAATACGGTTTTCAACTGTTCGTTCTGTGCGATTACTCATGAAGTCTTGATAACCATTAACCCCGTGATACCCTTGAACATCAATATACATTACGATGCTATCTACTGACGTATCCAAAACATCATCTGAAATAAAAGCACTTAAATCAATATTTTCAATTTTTGGTACTTGTCCAGAAATCGGCGCGAATAAGATCCAGCTGAGTACGATCTCATCATTATATTCTGCATCAATACCAACCGTTAGATAATCCATATTAGGTAAATATGAAAGATCATACTGCCCTGACTCACTAAGCAAAATATCAAATAGTGAGATGTAATCTATTTCGGGTAATGGTAGATCAAAGATCTTATTTAAATTTGTAGAATTCTCACTGGATAAAGTCCAATAAAAAGCATCATCTACATTGGGAATATCGTAAAGTGTTTCAAAGTTATAGGCTGAAACAGCATAAAAATCTACCGACTCTGCATCAAAGCCATAAACATTACCATATGTACTAAATACATAATTCCTAAGACGGTATTTACCATCGATCACAGTAGAAACTTGCTTACTTGCTTCAGTATTTGTATCAATGTTGACGACTAAACCTTCAAGGTCAGCACTCGTTTCGACTACAGTTGAAATATCAGGGATTAGTGCTGCAAATGCCTGCTCTGGATAATTATAATCAATCAAGGTTGATATTAATGACCATGATCCGGTTGAGTCCTTACAAGCCGACACGTTCGTAAAATTTGTATAGCCAATATCATTGTTTATATCACCGCCACCTTTTGCACCTGAAATACTTCCACTGCCAATATCGTTGCTTCTACTTGGAACATTTACCTTCACCTCAAATGATTGGCACTGACAAGCAACAGTGCTACCTGTGTAATGATAATAATTCCCCATATCAACGACTGGCTGATCAATATAAGTAGCCAAAAATATTGGCTTAATACCATTTACTTCATCATTCTCCCCTCTCATTATTATGGATAAAGTCTGGTTGGTATTATCTGTCGTATAGGTTAATTTACCATTAGCATCGGCATAAATTATTTCTTTGTTTGAATAGTCACTGTTATGAATGAGTAAAGCAGCATCACTTGCCGGCGTTTCATTACCACAGCTATCTTTGTATTTTGCCATTATCGACAACGTTTGCATGGTGGTCGAGTTAGCTTTATTTGAAGAGTCGCTAGAACTGCCACTGCCACCACAACCGACTAACAAACTGACTAAAAATAAAGAGAAGGGTTTACAATTCATCATGTGTCCTTTTATAGAATTAATTATTGGATAAATATGCAAATTTTATCATTTTAACCCGAAATAAAACAACAACTTATTAACAGCAATATAACCTGACAATAATGAATGTTATCTAAAGTTTAAATATCATTTTTCATTAACAGAGCTACAAAAATTGGATTTATATAACTTAATGAGCAATGTATCGATGATATGTATAGCAATGTCGACAGAATATTTAATTAAATAAATATTCACTATAAAATATCGATATAAAAATGGGATGGATAATGGGTGAAAAACATCAGGTTACAAAGCCTGAAAATTTAATTAATCAGGCTATAAAATGTGTAAGGTATGATGAAAATTAATTATTTGAAATATTGCATAACTTCATAGGTAACATTTAATAAATTAGCTTTTTTGATTTTAATTTCAGCACCTTTAAAATTAAAGACAATATGAGCATCTTTTCTATTTTGAATTGAAAAGTCTTGGCTTAATGTGGCGCGCACCATATTTCCAGAATACTCTGAATAGTTAAAATTAATTTTACCGTTTAATAATCCTCTATAAGATAGTGTTTTTCGTAAGTATCCTTTTTCAGGCGTTTTATTAATATCACTGAAAATATTATAAGGAACATTTAATGAATACGTTGCTTCGCCATTAAAGCTTCCCATTTCAAAGTAACCGTCTTTTTCTTCATCAAACAAACAAAATTTACTCATAGCTCCCTGATATTTAGCATCATTAAAACATGCTGCATTGCCACCTAAGTCGCTCATACCTAAAGCGGTAGTTTTTCCCTTAATCAAACTGGGGTATTCACCATATTCACCTCTTACGGGGGTAAGTAAAGTAACCGACTTAATCGTTTTTTCGGCATAATTTCCTAACTCTGTTATTAGCAGGTTTTCTCCGATATCAAGGGTGAAATCCGGTCCTAACTCTGGGGTATTCTTTTTTGCATTAACAACAACTGCATCTTTAGATATAGGCTGAAACGTTGGCATTGACGAACATGCGGTTAGTATTATTGCGCTAAAAGTAGCACAAATAGCTGGTATAAATATTTTTTGTAATTTTTGCATCAACAACCCTTATTTAAAATTTGCCAAACTTTTTAATAAATGATTTTAACTTGAAGTTAATACCAACTAATCTCGATTGCTTGAATAAATCACTTCAATTTCAAGATATTCATCAACACCCTAAATATTTTATTAGTATCCGATTAGTTATACGATAAATTATTATTCTGATTGTCTTCGTTCTAATTTAAACCTTTTTACATCACTGTTTTTTTCAGCTGAAAAAATCTGATTTATATATTGTGCGCCGCAACTTTCAATGACCTTTTTTGAAGCGATATTATTAGCTTCACAGGTAATAATAATACTGTTTGTTAACACGTTTTCTTGTAACCAGCACAGCATAAACTTCGCTACACCTTTACCTCTAGCCGTAGGTTTTGTTTCATAACCGACATGCCCTATTACGTTTTCAATATAATGATTAGTATGATGACGGCATCTAATAGCGCCTATTACTTCGCCCTGCTGAATACAGAAGTAAGTTGATGTCTGCGGTGAGTCAATAATTATATTGTAAAGGTAACTTTCAGGATCATTAAGCGCCGATTCATACTTCACAAGACCATGAGTAAAACATGCATGTAAAAAATTTTTATACGATTCTAAATACTTTATATCGGCTTTGAAGATATTCATATATACCTAATTCATAACACGCAGAAGTTAAGTAAAATATTATAGGAGAATTTATTGAGATAAGTGAAGTTAAAATTATGTATTTACTTTGTTTTTATCAAAAATAAACGATATTACGAGCTAATATTTTTGACTAATATAAAGTATAGATAGGGTTTTCATCGTTAGAATGGCTTTGCACTTGTTTGAAATAGAGTAAAGCCATCCTTACTTAATTGTTAATATTTAAAAAACTGTCAATATTTTTCAATTAATCAGTTAAAGAGATAACGAAAAGTAGAGAATTATTAACCACAACACTTTTTATATTTTTTTCCGCTGTTACATGAACAAGGATCATTGCGGTTAGGCGTTTTTTCGAAGGTAGTAGTCGTTATTTTATTTAATAGCGCGGTAAGTTCAATGATATTTTCATCGACGGCGCTATCTAGGGTAATGTCGGCAAACAATCCATTATCAGTAACTAACGCTGCAACTTCACATCTTTTTGCTTCGCTGGTAACTGATAACGTTAATGGATGTTTTTCTGTGCCGAGCTTAGCGGAACGCTTAGTATTATAACCTGTTGTTACATGGTTTTTTCTGGTGTGGATACGCCCTTTGTAATACAGATCGTGCATAATGAACTCCGCTAAATTAAATACTTGGTTTAAGCGCGGCAGTATACCGTAAAACGGTAAATAGTCACGGTTGAATTAAGGAACTTTCACCTTACCTGCATTTTATTTATCTTTTTATCAAAATGTTTCACTATCAACACCTGTACTGATTATTATTAGTACCCTGTTTTTAATATATCTTTCCACGTTTGTCTAAATATGAAGAGCATAATCTAAGCATTGAATAGAGATAATATAAGTTAAACTTATGGACATTATTCCATTTGATTTCGTATTTTAGATGGCATTCAGTTATTAAATTAGCTCATTGTTCTATCACTATCCTTACACTGATAACTAAGATTTATTACCACGGCTATTGAGTGGTATGGCTATATTGCCTACAATAGCGCAATATTTATTTACTGCAGGTCATGAACATGAACGATATCAAAACGCAACCCGATTTACCGGATCGCCTTTCGGGTAATCCCCGTAGCCCACATCATGTGGAAGAAGTTTTCAAACACGAAATTGGTATTAAGTTTAAAGGCAAAGAGCGTTTCGATGTCGAAGAATATTGTATCAGTGAAGGCTGGGTAAAAGTCGCAATGCACAAAGCCTTAGATCGTCGTGGCCAACCACTTTTGAGAACAATAAAAGGAACGGTTGAAGCATTTTATCGTTAATACCTAGTGAGAGAAAACCGATAACTTCAATAGTATTACCAAGACATATTAAACGGATCGGATGAATTTTAGTCAATTTATTCTGATCCAATTAAAATAGTGCGAAATATCACAAAATAGATTCTAAAACGAATGGCTATTCTTAGCTCCTAGATGGTCATTAATAGTTTCATCAAACGAGTGTGTTGTGTAGACAAATAAGTCTAAGACCCTAGTTCTTTAAGTACTTCCATGCCACTTACAACTAGTTGTTTACCATGCAAGATATCCGATCTAAATATTCTCGAGTTAAATAGTCATAGAATTAATGAAGTCATCATCACAGTTTGACATTATGTCCTGTGCAGACGGTTCTACTAAATTATCTATTTTGAAGGAAAGCGAAAACCTGATTGGATAAAGAGGAAGTGAAAAGTTGAAAAATGAAGAAGATAACTGGACTATTTGTCAGGATTGTCAGGGACGTGGTAAAAAAAGTAGAAGACCCCGAAAGAAAACACGACTCCGCTACCAAAGAGAATTAGCACTATTTGAAAAAAACAACGGCGAAGGCACGACTCCAGTCCGTCCTAATGGTCACCTCTATGACTGCTTGAACTGTTGCGGAGCCGGATTACTTCGTTCTGCTAATCATCCCATTCCAGACAGAGAAAACTCCCCGCACATTGCTATTATCGGTGGTGGTATCGGTGGTGTAGCTCTGGCTGTCGCTTGTTTACATCGCGGCATCCCTTTCACACTTTATGAACGCGATAAGGGCTTCGGTGCTCGATCTCAGGGTTATGGACTCACGCTGCAACAAGCGAGTAAAGCGATTGAAGGATTAGGTATTTTCTCACTAGAACAAGGGGTCATTTCAACAAGACATCTGGTTCATACGACAGCAGGCAAAGTGATTGGCGAATGGGGCGTCAGAAAGTGGCTGTCGTCAGATGTGAGTACCTCGATAAAACGCAGAAATGTGCATATCGCACGGCAATCTTTGCGCTTTGCTTTGCTTGAACAACTCGGCGGCCATGATGCTGTCCACTGGGGCCACAAGTTAGTAAACTTTAAAGAGTGTGATGGTGAAGGTGTTGATCTAAACTTTCAAGTAAACGGCGAGCTAAAAACAACCAAGGCGGACCTTGTTGTGGGAGCGGATGGTATTCGTAGTTCAGTAAGAAAATTACTGATTGGCGAGGATACTACTCCTTTACGTTATCTAGGATGTATTGTGATCTTGGGTATTTGCCCCTTGAGTGATCTCGAAGGATTTGAACATTCATTGCTAGACTCAGCTACGGTATTTCAAACCGCCAATGGCCATGAGCGTATCTACATGATGCCTTATTCCTCTGACTCGGTAATGTGGCAGCTTAGTTTCCCAATGCCAGAAGAAGAGGCTAAGGCTTTGAATGCTCAAGGCGCTCAAGCACTTAAAGATGAAGCATGCCGTAGAACTCAGTGGCATGATCCTATTCCTCAAATTTTAGCCGCGACCATGGTGGATCAAGTTTCGGGGTATCCTGTTTATGATCGAGACCTCCTCGAAGCATCTTTGTTAGAAAAAGGGACTAAGGTGACGCTGATCGGAGATGCTGCTCACCCGATGAGCCCATTTAAAGGACAGGGAGCGAATCAAGCGCTGCTGGATGCCCTATCGCTGGCTCGAAAAATTTCAACAGAATGTAGACCTTTATCTCAATGGAAGGAAGCTGGCATAAGGAAAAGTGTCTTGACTGATTTTGAAGCAGAGATGATAGAACGCAGTGCTTCTAAAGTAAAAGATTCCGCGGATGCCGCTCAGTTCTTGCACTCCGACATTGTGCTCCATGAGAGTGATGAACCGAGAGGAAGGTGTCTCAAAAGTAAAGACGAATAACAAATAGTCGTCTATGGAGCTTATGTTAGTAATGCTGGCTGTTATGTTTTTTAAAGTGTTATGCTTTTTAGAGTAAAGATTTAAACGGAATGCTTGCTGATTACAAGTAAGTTACTTTACCGATGCAACTAACTAGACACAAAAAACATCTGCGATAAAGCACCTTTAATCCCTTCTTTTTTTGCTTCAGCTACCTTGCTGATAATAATTAATAACTTTTAAATAATTATGATAAAGCATATTCGGGGTAAAACTTTTTATTCCGAGCTCGGTTATTTCTGGTAAAAATACCGCTTGTAATTCAGCGTCTGGATTAATTAAAAATATCGCGAGTCCGTGACTCACTTGATATAATAAATCATTATTTGGTGCTGTTAGGGCATGTTCATTTTTGCTTATATTTCTTTTGATCCCATTTAAATCGCCGCGAGTAATTTTTACTTTTATTCCTAAACTTTGCTGAAAGCTTCGAGCATCTGCTGAGTTATTTGCCCGAACAGCAACAAAATGCTTTGAGAAATAATGAATATACTGGGCAAGTATTTTTTGAGAGTCACGATCGGGATCAATGGTATAAAAAACAAATTGGGTTTCTAGCTCCTCATGGTTAGCTCTGAGCAAGTCGTCAAGCTGAGTTAAGGTTAATAAAGTGGTCGGGCAAATATCAGGACATTGAGTATATCCGTAAGTGATAAAATGCCATTTACCGAGCAGGTAGTCACGATTAACAGGCATGCCCCGATGATCAGTTAATTTAATACTTGCTAATGGTTGAGCTTCTTTTAATACAAATCCTTGTACTTTAGGCAACTGCCCATGGATATTGAAACGGGGAAAAGTGCTTAAATACAAGATATATATCGCAGATATTATAACCACTAAAATAGGTATGAGTATTAATGCTTGTTGTGATTTAAACCATTTATTGATCATTGTTTTATCACCAGTGCACGATTAAGCGATCGAGTAATAAAGCAAGAAAAAGTGCAATCAAATAATAAATTGAAATACGGAAAGTTTTTAATGCTAATTGATGCTTTACGGTAATTTTAAGTTGCACTGCAAAATAGCCAAACCAGAGGCCAAGTGCTAACACCAAGTATAAATAAACCTCACCAGAATAATGGAAAAAATAGGGTAATAGACTCGCAAAAATGGTTGCAATAGTATAAATCAAAACACAAGTTTTAGTGTAATCTACCCCTTTAACGACAGGCAACATAGGTACGTTAGCGAGTCGATAATCTTCAATCCTGTCTATGGCTAGTGGCCAAAAATGAGCCGGTGTCCACAAAAAAATAATCAACGTCAGTAATAAGGGCTCTAGGTCAATGCTATTGGTGATACTGGTCCAACCGAGTAAGGGGGGAATAGCGCCAGCGAAACCACCGTAAACAATGTTTTGTGGTGTTTTATGCTTTAAAAAACAAGTATAAATCACGGCGTATCCAATAAAGCCCACTAAAGTCAGCAATGCAGTTAACACATTGACATATTTCAATAATAAGAACATCGAACTGAAGGCCAAAACAGAGGCAAAAAACAACGCCTGTTTGTTGCTGATACACTGCTTAACGAGTGGCCGCCATTGTGTTCTTTGCATTTTTTTATCGATATTAACATCCACCACATGATTAATAACCGCAGCAGCACTAGCCGCAAAGCCAATGGCTATATTAGCGATAAACATCAATTTGATATCAAAGCTTTGAGCACTGGCTAGATACATGCCAACCATTGAAGTGATCAATATCATCAACACCACTTTCAATTTGCATAAGGCTAGATAATCTTGCCAAGTCGCTAATCTAGGCGATGTCACCAAAGTATTATCATTATTTTTCATTGGCTTTCCTTAAACGTAAGTTGACGATATCAAGGATTAAAAAATGAAACCATTCGGCTAATAAAAACATAATCAGCCTCACTCGACATCAAAACAATAAAAATAAAAATCGCAATTGGGGGTAAAAACAATAATAATTTAACCGCCATACGCTCCCATGCTAAATGCATAAAAACCATAATAATTAAGCCTGCTTTTAAGAACATAAAAGCTAAAATAAGTGTCCATCTAAGCGTGCCTTGAAATTGAAAGTAATCAACCATGTAAGAACAGGCACTTAAGACAAAAAGTAATAACCATACTTTTAGGTACATTGAGATCGGATGTTGCTGTGGAACATTCGATGTAACACGCTGTGTTGCTGTGTGTTGTTTCATCATATTAGCCTCACCATAAATAGAAAAATGCAAAAATGAAGACCCAAACTAAATCAACAAAATGCCAATAGAGTCCAGTTATTTCAACGATTTGATATCCTTTGTTATCATACTTCCCTTGACTTATTCGCTTGGCAATCATGCCAAGGTAAATAACACCTGCACTAACATGTAGCCCGTGGAATCCCGTGATCATAAAAAAGGCCGCGCCAAATTGATTAGCCCCCATTGGGTTCTCCCAAGGCCTTATGCCTTCTTCTACAATCAATTTAGTCCATTCAAAAGCTTGCATACCAATAAAACTAGCACCTAATAATGCTGTCGTTACCATTAAATAAACTGCTTTTTTCTTATTTCCTTGGTAGGCATAATTAACGGCCATTGCCATAGTGCCGCTGCTCGTGATTAATATAAATGTCATAATGGCAATTAATACCAAAGGAATGTGATGACCTGCAATAGTCAAAGCAAACACTTCACTTGGGTTCGGCCAAGGAACGGTCACAGACATACGTACATTCATATAACTGATAAGAAAAATACTAAAGATAAACGTATCGCTTAATAAAAATATCCACATCATCAATTTGCCCCAAGGCATATCGAAAGCTTGTTTATCTGCGCCCCAGTCGTTTTTCACACTTTGCCAAGGCGAGGACCCACTGGCTTGTGACTGTTCTTGCTGTTGATTATTAGGCATATATCCTCCTTAGAAACCGCAAAATAAAGCAATTGTTTTAAAGGTTTGCGCATCACTCGTTAACAGAAAAAATAAGAATAACCAAATGAAAAGTAAAAAGTGCCAATACCGTGCGCACAACTTAAGACGGGAAGCTAATACTTGGTATGATAAATTAAATGAAAACAGCCAAATACAACGTATAAATACCAAGACACCCGCAACAATATGTAAGGCATGCATACCCGTAAGGAGAAAATAATAACTGTTAGCTGGGTTAGCGTAGATATAAAAACCTGACTGATTGAGTTGTTGCCAAACTTGAACTTGGCCGCCAATAAACAGAACCGTAAATAATGCTGTTGTTGTTAACGAAATAATAACGCCTTTGAAGCTCTGCAAATCAGCAGCTTTTTTCGCGACAATAATACTAATACTTGCCATTATTAAGTAAACACTGTTTTGCCATAACATGCTGGCATTGGTAAACGGTAACCATGGTTCACCTGATAATGCTTGGAAATCAAATGATTGAGTGCGTTGTAAAAACGTAACGGTAAATAAGAAAAAGATCACTGCGATTACAGCTAAGAAGAATTTTAACGCGGTACTCGCGGCTTTTTCTTTATTGGGTACCAAAGGAGGCAGGTTGCTTTCTTGCGCTTGTGGTAACCATGGCTTTATTTGCAATGTTTTTAATATTTGCATTATTTTTCCTCCCTACTATTATTTTGCTCACTACTTAGGTATTCAACCTCGGCGGGAGAGACGTTTTGCGGAATAAAGTCATCTATAACCTGTGGCACACTAAAGTCGTATGCCCAACGATGAACCTGAGGTACATGTTTGCCCCAATTACCATGCCCGGGAGGAAATTGTGCCGTTTGCCATTCCAGTGATGTTGCTTGCCAAGGGTTTCGGCCGGATTTTTTTCCTTTAAAGCTGCTCCAAATCAGATTGGCAATAAAAACCAATTGCACTAAACCAACAATAATGGCTGAAACCGTGATACCGGCATTAAGAGTCTGGGCAGATTCAGGAATAAAATCAGTTTCTCCCATGGCGAAATAACGACGAGGAACCCCTAAAAACCCTAAATAATGCATCGGTAAATAGATAGCGTAAGTACCTAAAAATGTTCCCCAAAAATGAAATTTTCCCAAGGTATTATTTAAAAAACGTCCGGTTAATAAAGGAAACCAGTGATAAATGGCAGCAAACAATACCATTACTGGTGAAACCCCCATGACCATATGAAAATGAGCAACAACAAAAAAGGTGTCAGATAAGGGCAAGTCTATAACGACATTACCCAACATCAGCCCGGTTAACCCGCCATGAGTAAAAGTAAAAATAAAACCAATAGCAAATAACATTGGCACGGTTAGGTGAATATTCCCTCGCCACAATGTTAGTAGCCAGTTATAAACTTTTAATGCCGTAGGTATGGCAATAATCAATGTTGTGGTAGCAAAGAAAAAACCAAAATACGGATTCATACCACTGACATACATATGGTGTGCCCAAACCACAAAACTCAAACCACCAATGGCGACAATGGCCCATACCATCATGCGATAACCAAAAATATTTTTTCGTGCATGCACCGCGATGACATCAGAAACCATGCCAAAAGCAGGTAAGGCAACTATGTACACTTCCGGGTGACCAAAAAACCAAAACAAATGTTGAAAGAGTATTGGACTGCCGCCACTATGATCGAGTGTTTCACCTAATGATAAAATAGCAGGCATAAAAAAACTGGTGCCGACGACTTTATCAAAAATCATCATAATGGCACTAACCAGTAATGCGGGAAAGGCTAAAAGCCCCAAAATTGTCGCGACAAAAATCCCCCAAATAGTTAAAGGCATGCGCATTAAGGTCATGCCTTTAGCTCTAGCTTGTAAAATGGTGGAGACGTAATTTAATCCGCCCATAGTAAAAGCGACAATAAAAATAGCTAAAGATATCAACATCAACAAAATACCCGCATCGGCACCGGGAGTACCACTTAAAATGGCTTGCGGTGGGTATAACGTCCAGCCAGCCCCCGTAGGACCCCCACTGACAAAAAAGCTGCTTATCAAAACCAGAACAGATAGTAAATAGGTCCAATAGCTCAGCATATTCAAATAGGGGAAGACCATATCTCTTGCCCCAATCATTAATGGGATCAAATAATTACCAAAGCCTCCTAACAACAATGCGGTTAATAAATAAATCACCATGATCATGCCGTGCATGGTAACGAATTGCAGATAAGATGAAGGGTCGATAAATGAAAATTCATTAGGAAAGCCAAGTTGCAAGCGCATGATTCCTGACAATACCAAGGCAATCAGACCTACTGCTATTGCAGTGATTGAATATTGAATAGCGATAACTTTATGGTCTTGGCTCCAAACATACTTGGTCAAAAAGGTGTTAGGGTGGCTTGAATGATCTACTTGATCAGCAATCGCTATATTTTCCATTTCTGTCACATCATGCTCCTAAAGTATTGCTGAGATAAATTTATCTGACATTGGTTAGTGAATTGATATAACTCACCACATCATCAACCGCCCGCTCATCATGCAAGATTTTTGACATTAAGATCATTTGCTTACCATAGAGATCATTGGGATGAACTCCTCTTATGCCTTGTTGATATGAACCAATTTGTCTTTTTAAATACCAAGCGTGCTGTCCTGCTAATTTTGGCGCGTTCATGGCATAATTTCCTTGGGCATCATCACCATGGCAATAAGAGCAGTTTTTATAAAGGCGTTTGCCTTTAATAACATCGCCTTTATTTATCAGCGTGTTTTGACTTGAAGGTAACGAATTAAGGTAGGCACTAACGTCTTCAACGGCTTTACCATCAGGTAATAAAGCTGACATAGCTGACATTTGTTGACCATAAGTATCGTTACTATTTTGGCCTCTGATCTTTTGTTTAAAATAATTTAATTGCCGTTGAAGATACCAACGACTTAAACCAGCGAGTTGGGGGGCATTCATCGCTTCATTACCCTGACCATCGATGCCATGACACGAAATACACCCCGTATAATGTTGTTTCCCTTGCGCCAGATTGATAGGGTCACGAGTTAATGTTTGCGCAAAGGTTGGCAAGCTAGCGAGCCAAGTTTGATAGTCACTGGCAGTGTCTACTTTGATATAGCCACGCATGGTAAAATGAGCAATACCACAGAGTTCTTCACACAATAGCTCATAGCGACCTAACTTCGTTGGCGTAAACCAAACAAAAGTAATGGCACCAGGCACTAAATCCATTTTAACTCTAAATTGCGGTACGGCGAAATTATGTAAAACATCTTTTGAACGTAATAATACTTTGACCGGTTGATCTATGAGTAAATGCAATTCATTACTTTTCACCAGTAAGTCATCAGCGCCATTGATATCATTAATATCAATACCAAACGGGTTATCTTCGCTAATTATTTTGATTGCTGTTTTTCCTAACTTGCCATCCTTACCTGGCAGTCGATAACTCCAATGCCATTGTTGGCCAACCACTTCAACAATTTCACTATTTTCAGGTACAGAAATAAATTCCGCCCAGACAAAAAGACCTGGAGTCAACATTGCAGCGACACCTAGTGTTGTAATTAAAGTTAACCAGCCTTCAAGCTTGCTATTTTCGGGTTCAAAGTCAGACCGTCTATCTTTATTGTAGCGATATTTAAAAATGACGAATGCTAGAAATAAACTAACAGCGACAAAGACAATGCCAACAACCCAAAGAGTAATATTAATTGTGTCATCAATCGCTTGCCAGTTTGATGCTAAAGGAGTAAACCACCACGGGCTAATAAAATGAAAAATTAATGTCGCAATGACTAATAAAATAATAACTATGGCTATCGTCATAGCACACCCTTAGTTTTAAGTTGCTGTACTTTAAACAAGTGACTTTGCTGCTAATTGAATGAGCGAAATAAAATACGAAATTATACTTAACTTTATTGTGATTATAGGGAACAGAAATAGAGCTAAAATAGTATTTTATATCTTAAATTTTTCTTGCTCGTTCACATTATTTAAGTGATTAATAATCAACCACCTCAATTAATAACATAGACTAGTTTTGAGAAAGTAGCGAGATGGTGATTAAGAAAATATGAATAAAATATCTCTAAACGAGAACGTAATAGAAGTATATTTACTGATAGATAAAAGGTTAAAGCAAGTTTGGATAAATGACGAGTTATCTAAAATCAATCGCTTTATATTGGAAGGTAGTGGACGCTATTTAGCTCTTGATTTTAAGGATGGGTGTTTATATCAGTATAGCTAAACACAACAACCTAATGTCAAACTGCTATAAGGTTGTTGAGCTTAAACTATTGCGGATATCGTCACTTGCTAAGGCATAGTTTTCATAAAACTTTTAAAATTATCTTGTGCACGAATCACCCAATTAGGGGAAGATTCACCAAGACCTGAAGCACAAACATTCGGATGTGTTTTCATTACGGCAGCCAATGCTAATTCTTGATCGGGCTTAACATCAATAAACAAAATGTGTTTACCATTGTGCAGCATTTCTTGAAATGGTTTAAAGTTAACATTAGGTTGCTGAATACCGATAAAGCCCCCTTCCCATGTACAGAAACCTAAGGTAATGATCGCTAAAAATATAAACGGCACCCAACCAGCTTCCGATTGATGCCAGTTTAAAAAATAGGTAACCAAGAGTACGGCACAAGCACCTATGATACCAATTACCGCTCCCAATTCAGTTGAATGCACCACATCTTGTTTTAAAACCGCCGCAACTTCATGAAGGTGATGATTTTCAACACCGGTATCATTTTCACTTAATACATGAATTTGTGGTTCTGTGAACCCTTCTTGCTCTAATTCATTTTCAACTTTTTCCAACTCATCAAGATCATCGGAAAAAAAATAATGTCTTAACATAATAAACCCCACTTAAGTTATTTATCTATTATTGTTCCAGCTATCAGGCCACTCTTTAGTTGGCCTCATCATTTATTCCTATAAAGTTAAGTATAGCAAAGTTTAAAAAATTGCCGATAAGCGATAAATATTCGCTGTATTAGCTGTTAAATCGTTACATATAACAGTTAATACAGGTGGAGAAAAATTTTATCAAGGTGCGGGTAAGAATAAACATAATGAAGGCGTATCCATACGCCCTGCTTTGCTAATTCTTCACATAACTACTTCATGTGAGCCTTAATTGGCATACCATCCTAAAAGTCTGTTTTATTTTTAACATCAACACCGTAATCAATCAGTATATTGTGAAATAAGAGCATGGGTTGAAAACATTAAAATGGCTCGAACATAGCATAAATCATTATTTTTTATAATTTGGCGGAGTCACATCAAAAATTATGATTGATATTTAAATTTATTGAGCGTTTTCTGAAGATCTGTACTTTCAGCAGCGAGTTGTAAACTAGCTTCTTTCGCTTGATGCATGATAGCTAAAGTATTTCCCGAAAGATCCTTTGTTTTAACCAAGTTTTTAGAAACATCTTCCAATGCTGTCGACTGTTGCGAAGTCGATTCCGCACTATGGATACTTTGCTCCTGAATACCGATAATTTGCTCATTAAGGCTATCAAATTGCACACTGATCTCACTGGCGTGCTGAACACTAACCTTAGCCAATTTTTTGTTTTCTGTCATAACCGCTAATACTTGTGACGTGGAGTTATGCAGAGTATTAATAATGCTTTGAATATTGGCTGTCGACTCTTGAGTTTGGCTGGCAAGCGTTCTTACTTCATCGGCAACAACAGCAAAACCCCGACCATTTTCCCCAGCGCGTGCAGCTTCAATAGCCGCATTTAATGCCAATAAGTTTGTTTGATCTGCTATTTTTCCAATGACATCTAAAACGCCACCTATTCGTTGAGAACTTATTTCAAGCTCATTAACTAACTCTTCAGCATTCATAACACTGTCCGCTAACTGATTAATTTGTAAATTAGCACTGGTTACTAGCTCTAAACCATTCTGTACATTTGACTTTGCCGACTCAGTTGCCTGTCTTGTAGTTTCAGCACTGTCACATATTTCGTCTACTGTATATGACATTTCCGTAGTAGCTGCAGATATCATATCAAGTTCTGAGTTTTGTGATTCAACGGCTTGATCAGCTCTGTCCATCATTTGATATAAGTTTTCGCTCGCCTCTTTTACTTGAGAAGAAACATGAACACTTTCTTGAACTAATTGCTGAATGTTTTCAACAAATTGATTGAATAAACCAGCCAAACGCCCTACTTCATCATGATACTTTATGTCTAAACGTTGAGTCAGATCACCATCACCCGATACAATTCTCGACATAGCATCACCTATTTCATTTAAGGGACTTAAACCTCTTTGCACCAGAACATATAAAGCAATAGTTATTATGATTATCAATAAAGCTGAAGTAATAATAAGTTCAATTGTCATCTCTTCTATCGGTTTTTCAATTTCTGCCATCGGGAAAATCAACGCTAATCGCCATGATAAAAAGGGTTCACTCATGGTGAGTTTAGCGACTGTGACCATGTGTGGTTCATTATTCCAAAGAATTTCAAATCGTTCGATATTCCCCTGCATTTCGCCCATTTTAGAGAAACCAAGATTACCTTCTTGCATATCTAAATTATCTAACGTTCGAAGATCTTTTGATGGTGCTTTACCTCCAGGTAACAAAATAAGATTGCCATTAGCTTCAAAAAGAAAAGCTTCCCCTTTACCCTCAAATTTAGTTTTATTAGCAATGGAGTTTTGTATTGTTTCCAGAGGAATATCTAAACCAGCAATTGCTATCCAATCACCACTTGAATCATAAATAGGCATACTAATTGCTGCTGAAACTATCCCTGAACGACTATCGGCAAAAGGCTCATTAACAACCGGACTTTGATGTTTCTTTGTCATGGACCACCAACCCATTTCAGTTATTGGTCTGACCATAATATGTTTTGGTATACGACCATTTTCATCCCAATATTCACGTGTTTTTTCAGGTGAATAAAATAAGGAAGTAACCGTACTTTCGTTTTCAACTATATTTTTTAAGTATCGATTAGTCGTCTGATATTCCTGCATTTGAACGATTTCTTGCCACATTTCCTCCCTGCTTTCTATCCAGGAACGTACAGTTGGCGCGCTAAATGATGTTTTAAGCACTTTATAGCCGTTGGTCATTAAACTTTTTACTCGCTCAGACTCCAATGCAACCACCTGTGCAATACCATCATTTATTTTATTTCGATTCACTTTGCTCATTTCGTTAATAAGTAAGATTGAAACAAATATTAATAATAAGGAAGTAACAGTACCTATGCCGATAACAAGGCGTTTAACTAATGAAGATTTTACTAATAGCATTAAAGTTCTCTGATTTTGAGGTTATTCTTAAATATGAGCTACTGAAATTATACGGTGATATTTTAAAAACACCTTATCGGTCAGTTAAATATACCTATTTTTCAATAATTGTCGGTTGACGACTAAAACCTTTCTGGATCAAATACGAGAAAATAGCTGAATAAAAAAGGTTCCGTCATCGGTTGTATGCAATTAACTAGCAGAACTTCAAGAGTAGTTTAATCTTCCATAAAATAGCGCTAGCTTATTAAATACGTCGGCATTTTAACAAATAAAATTCAAAATGAAAACGCTTACACACAGTGATAACGTGCGTTTCTAGTAAGTCACTCTTGCAGAACGAAATTTTTTGACACCCTTAACTTCTTCTCAATTAGCGTTAACGTTACCGACATTGCTATTGAATTTTAGCCGATATTCGGTGTATCACACTGCATGTGTCTATCAGACCCTGTCTGGTAGGACCTCTCCGAACGACCATGTCTCAAATCGAAGCAGTAACAACAAAATAAAGTGAACAGAATAAATTCATATAAATCTAACCATAAATTCGGCAGGAACAAACATTGTTAGCAGTAACACTGTCTTCAGAAGCTTTGAGTAACGCCATTCGTTTAAACTCAGCGGGCTAACCTTGATAATTTTTTACCTTTAGTCATAAACACCTCCTGTTGTATCTCTACAACGATTATAGTGTGTCCACGAAAACGG
The DNA here is from genome assembly GCA_013215385.1 of Colwellia sp. GTDB lineage: Bacteria > Pseudomonadota > Gammaproteobacteria > Enterobacterales > Alteromonadaceae > Colwellia_A. Next base: position 68,061 of record JABSOY010000010.1, on the reverse strand, counting down.
GGTAAGACAAATTAGTTGGCTTAAAGAAAAACAGCTAGATAAAGACAACTATGCCCATTTGCAAAGACGTGTTCATAATTTTAAGGTTATTATGCGGTCGTTAATCATACCTAGCCGGCAACGGTTTATAGATAATAAATCCCCCTTCCTGCATGGCTTTCACTTTAGTTCAAATTTGCTAGGGAAAGAGAAAGATATTAATTAGATACGAAAAAAGTCCTTTACGCCGTAAGCGGCGAGGAATGAGAACAGCCGAAGTTAATTACCTAAACCCTATTTTAAACCCCTGTAACATAGCTAAAAAACTTCCATAGACTCTTTTCATATTAAAGTTAATTTGGTCGAAAAATGTTTTCAACAATTTACACATCAAGGTCATTCTAGCAACTTCAAATGAAGTCTCCTGAAAAGTAAGAGCAGACGTTATTAATTCAAACTAGGCATAGAGTCATATCATTTTATTGAACTTTTAATAGTACACGATTCATTCCCTGTATTAGATACAACGGACAAAACACATTATCCCAGTTAGCAAGGTGACTAAACTTAGGGCTAACCCCAAACAGTTTGAGAAACAGCAGAAGCAAGGGGGTAACAAATTAATCTCGACTTCACTTTTCTTATTCCTTAAGCAATGACAAAGTCAGTGAGTAAAAAATATAATTTCTTGTTCCAAATTTAACAATAAGCACATTTCCATCATTGTAAGAAATGATATTGTCATTTATATTAGGTGTTATTATTTCCTATAACTCCAGTTGCTTACGTGATACCTCAATTGTTATTTTATTTAAAAGCTTTAATGCTCGCTTACCTATATTTTTTTCTCTTTAATTCAAATGTTGCCTATGCTAATTCATCGCTAAAACTATCTGATATTAAAGATAAAAACCTCGCAACATGTATTTTAAAAAACGCGACAAAAATGCATTTACCAAATGTAGAAAAGTTAACCAGTTTAAAATGTCATGGCATGAATATCACTACTTTGGAAGGGCTAGAGATGTTTATAAATTTAGAAAAACTATCTCTATTCAATAACCACCTAACTCACGCCGACCTTCGCCCCTTTAAAAAACTCAAACATTTGAATGTTGCAAATAATAAGCTGGTAAACATCAATATTGTCGGTTTATTACATTTAGAAAGTTTATACCTATTTAAAAACAAACTCGTTACTGTTGACTTTAAGGGTTTGAGTCAACTCAAAAAAATTCGTATAACAAATAACAAGTTAAAAATACTAGATATTTCTGCACTGTTATCTCTTGAGAAAGCTTATTTTTTTGATAACAAACTTCAAGACCTGGTTGTTGCAGGTCTGCCTAATATTAAATTTATTGAATTAAGACAAAACCCCATGCCTGATGAGGTTTATGATAGGTACGATGCACTAGAGGGCATTACTATTATACATGATGGTAATGCCGATGATTGGAAGTAAATCCCTCGTCTTAAATTTTATAAGCTACCGATGCAAACCAAGTAGTTAAATCATTATTTGCTTTAGCAAAATAGTGCAAGCCATGCTTAACACGATAATCTGCAAAAACGAGCTTAAACTCCCACTTTCTCGTCGCACGAAAGGCTAATTCAAAATCTAATTCACTACCAACAACATTGCCATTTTGATAATTTTTATAAACGTGATAAACACTCCGCCAGCGTAATTTTTTATGTCGACCTTGATAAGTTAGATATTGATCTCGCAAGCCACTTTGCATACCGTAACCGGTAAAAATATCAGCCCAACCTTGAAATTTATGGTTAGTTCCTAATGGTGTGATAAAACCTTGCATATTATCTTCACTAAGTATTTCTTGGCTCAACTCCATTCTATGACTTTTATACTGAACACCAGCCTGTAGTAAACTATACCATGCTTGATAACTTACCTGATTATTGTCAGTATCTTGTTGTGTAGCAAATTCGACTGTATAGCGGTATTTAAATTTGTTTGGCTTAAACTCATCACTAATTCGCACACCAAAGGTATTGGTTGAGAACCTTGCAAGATCATTATTTTCAAGAAAGTAACCATAACCAACGATCGAAAGATCATCTTCGGTTTTATATTCTACATTCACTAAATGTGCGGCTATACGGTGTTCACCTAGTTCATTAGCTGGACGCTTTTCAGTTAAACCATAGCGAATATCATCTTTAGGTATCATAGCTGTGGAGTCTTGTCCGAAAATTCGATGAACTTTATTGCTATATGCATACTGTACATGCCAGTTGAGTTGATCATTGTAATCAAACTTAAGCGCATCAAAACTTTGTGGTGTTTGCCAAAATTCAATTTCGCCTACAAAACGCTCATTATCAAACGCCAACGTTTGGCGACCAAATATCAATTGCCAATTATCATCACTATCATATTGAAGATTAATTTTACTCCAATTAAAACCTTTTGGATCAGGAATAGGCGATGTTGATTTTTTCACGGTAACTGAATTATAATCACCATCATTAAAAGCGTAGACATAATTAGGCTCTAACAATAATTGCCATTGTTCGTTTTTATCTAAAGTAAAATTCGAGGTTAGCTTTATTCGCGTAGTAAAGGCATGAGCATCCCCTAGCCAATTATCATTTACTTGCTGAAAACGAGTACGCATACCTAATTCATACTCACCTGGAATTCCCACCGCTAGCACATTATTTGAACAAGCGAAGCTAAATAATAACGAAACAAAAACGGTATAAGCCATTCTCTTCAAGGTGAAATCAGCTCGGTCATTACATACATCCTTAAGTGCATAAAAATCAAACATCGTTTTCCCACTCTTGTAAACGCACACATAAACCACGAGAAACTATTAGACTACTGGGTTCACCGATGGCAGAGCCGCCAACCTCTTCAATAGTAACAATTAAAGACTCTGAGTCCTTTATTAAGCGCCATTGTGCGTTTGTTAATTGTTGTTCAATAAGTTTTTTACCGGTAGAAATAACCCCTAAACTTCTAGCTTCAGAGTCTGATTTAGACACGACCCACAACTCTAAAGATTGATGATCACCAATCATAGGTGTACCGACAACATTAACGATTAATTTTTTCGATTCGCCATAGGTAGTTGCCACTAAATGTGCTTTACCGTCTGGTTCGGTCAATACTGCCACATAACTAAGAGGATCATTATTCTGTTCAAAAGGCTTGCTTATAAGTAACACCAATACGGCTAAGATCGCGAATGAAAAAACGCTGACATAGCGTGTTGCCGGTATCGTTAACCATGATTTAAGTGATGAACTAAAAAAGTGAATTAAACCGGCTTCATTACTGGAATCCGGCTCTATTTTAGTTGCCACCGCTTTTGATTTTTCAGTTATTTCAATCGCATTAGCGATATTTTGCCAAACCTGTTCACTGGGAGGGAGTTCTTTGGTTTGCTGATCAAGAGGAACAAATCGTGTTTGCCAATACTCAATACGCTGAGCTAAGGCCTCGTTATAAACAGCCTGCTTCTCAACGCATTGATGAACATGGCGTGTTAACGTCCCAAGCACATATTGGCTCGCTAAATGGCCAATTATTTGGACGTTTTTATAACGTTCAGGTATTTTTGATGAAAATAGCGCATGGGAAGTTAATTGTTCAGACATAACTGTAACCTCCCTAAGCCACGACGGATCCAAGATTTTATGGTATTAATAGGCGTATCAAAATAGTGAGCAATGTCCTCACGGCTATAGCCATATAAATAAGCCATTAAAATACTTTGACTTTGTTTTTGCTCAAGTTTTGCTAAACAGTTATTTAGCAGTTGTTCACTGTGTTTATCTAAGCCCACTTGTGCAGAGTATTGGTTTATATTTTCTAACTGTTGCGGTGTTAATTCCATTTCATTAAATTGCACCATATCCTTTTGGTGACGCCTTTGGTCATAGCGCAATCGATCATAAGCGCGATAGCGAACAATTGAGGCTAACCAAGTGAATACTTCACTTTTATCAATATTATAACTGTCGCAATTTTGCCAAACCTGTATAAAAGCTTCCTGTAACACTTCGTTAGCACTATCAACATGACGAGTAATACGATAGGCAATACCATTGAGACGAGCCGCAGTTAGTTGATAAAGTTCACTAAAAGCTTGTTTATCACCTTGTTGGCATAATTGTAGTAAACACGCTAACTTGTCACCACCGTTACGACTTTGCTCTTTTACTTTGGTATTTTGCTCAGTCAAAGTAATATTTTCCTTGTTGGTTTATCATCTTGATAAAATGAAAGTTTCATATATTTCAACCTAGTAAATCATAGGCTGGTCACAATTAAAAAGACAGTTAAAAATAAAAGTGGCTTTGTAAAAAGATGACGTCATAGTTTTGTTCAGGTATTTGGGGGATATCTTGCTTAACTCTAATGCCTAAACGTAGTTGAATATTTGAGAGTGGCGTATACTCGGTAATAAAAGAATATCGTGTTTGTTCATTTTCATCGACGTCATTATCTGGGTCAAAATACTCGGCGGTTAATTTAAAGTTCCAACCTTTTCGCCACTGATAATTCATTTCAATTAAACCTACCAGTTGACTAATATCTTGTTTAGTAAAAGTATTAGCAGCCTCTAAATTGATATAGTCTACTTCGGCTAACAGTCCAATATTCCGCCATTGAGTCCCTGCAAACACATTAAACATTTTCGTTTGGTGGTCGCCGTCATTTAGCATTGCACTAGCACCTAATCTGAAATGTGGAAACAGATGTTCTATTCGAGTACCGTATAACAAACTATCGTCGTTATTAGTTGCTTGACTCGTGCCGTTAGCCAAGTAAAGGTTTACGGTGGTTTTTCCAAAATTACCACCATACTCGATGCCATTGTCGCTATTATCAAAGTTCATACCGGTGACTTGGCGAATGAAAGCACTGTCATCTTCAATGCGTAATCCATACGGAATAAATAACTTGCCTGCTTTTAAATAGTTCCCTTGTAATGATGACTTTTCAGCAAAGTTATACATTACAAAAGCTTCACGGTTAATGGCACTTCCGGGTGCTACTTGTTCATCAACATAAAAAGATAAACCTGTTTCAAGGATGCTAAAATGTAAGTAAATCTGCGCACTTTCCGTTGAAAATCCTTTGCTAGTTTCGGCTTCATTTTTTTGATAACTCGCGTTAAAACGAGCATCAGTACCAAGGGTCAAGAATTGTGTTAATTTAGCCAATGTTTTACTATCAAATTGTTGCGTTTTACTGGGTAATACTGTTTGTCCGTAAATTCTACCAAAATCATTTCGCAAACCACCGCCAATTGGATTCACGTGGCATGCGCTGCATGCAAGGTTATTTTTAATGGCTAAGTACACCTCGGCTTGTGCTGCAATACTAAAAGTAAATGCTATGACTGCCGATAATATTATTACTGGGGTTATTCGTTTATAAATAAAATTCATAATAAAATACTCCTCCTTCAATGCCGTTATTATCACCATCTATAATTTGCCCTTGTTGAGTAACCATAGTTGCGATACTGCTTTCATTTAAGCGAATTATTAGCTTGATGATATCGCGATCTAACCCCTGCACACTCACTTGTATGCTCTGGTCGTTAATAACATTAATTGAAATTTGCTCATTGGAAACCAACGTCGAATAATCCGATGATAGGGAACCTTTAAAACTGTTAACAAGTATTTGATCATTAGTTAAGTTGGCGAAATTCATTGCTTTGTTAAACCAAAAAACTATCGTTATTGCATTTTTTTCTCGCCATATATAATCATTTTTACTAATAAGGTCGGCAACATTTTCTTCAGATACATTCTCTTTAAACGTTACCATAGTGACTACTGCTCGGTTGATTTTTGCCATGTTTGCAGTATTTTGTGGGATCACCGCTCCTTCATCTATCCATTGTTTAATTGCGGAAATAGTTTGCTCATCAAGTGCAGGCTGCCCCAATGGCATACGAGCACCGGCCCGGTTATCACCGGTGATTTTGAGGTATAGATAGCTTTCTTGAGCAGAGCCGGGCAAAACTCGTTTAAATAACGAATTTGAAGAGTCTACATTTATTAAGTTATCAATTGAACTTTCAAGTGATGACAAATCTTGTCCTGCTGCTGGGTTGGCTCCTCCATGACAAACAGAACAAATAGGTGTAAATACGTGTTCTTGAATTGATAGTAAAGTCGCTTGAATGCCGTCATCCACCAGCGGTACTTCGGTTATTTCATCAAGAGGTCGGCCTTGTTCATCTAACCCCTCACCACTTCCTGCGTTACAACCAGATAAAAGTAGTAAAACAATCGCTAAAGATAATGGAACTTTCATAGAACATCTCACTTTCATTAATACCTGAAGACCCAACACTAGATAATATTAGTGTTGAGTTTGGTCGACGCTACGGGCGAGCAATTGTCCAACTAGGGTAATCTCCAGTCGTATCACCCATTTCACTGTCACCTATATAGAAATACAAAGGTAAGCCTTGATAAGACCACTGATAGGTTATTGTGTCATTCTCTGCACGAGAAATAATGGTATAATCACCAAATGCTTGCTCTGGAGATATTGCATAAATCGGTGGCCACGTGGCCGCACAACCATCAAAACAAACACTAACACCTGAATTTTTCACATCAGCATCAAAAGTGTATAAAGTTAACCCTTTAAGTTCATCGGCTGTTTTACCAATACTGTCAAGTACATCACCATGAGCCACCAGTAACGGCCCCTCAGTTTCATGATCATCAACTTTAATTGGCGCAGGCCGTGCAACATGCCAAATTGCATTTACATTTTCACCCTTGATATCATCAGCAGTTTCATCTGGCGTGAAAAAATATAACGCCATATCATTTATTGCCCACTGCTTACTACCATTACTGCGGGTAATGATTGAAAATGGCGCAGTTGCTACATCAGTTTTATCGGCAATTAAAGGTGGCCAAGCAGCTAAACAGTCACCTTCACAAAGACTGACACCCGCAGTGTCGTTATCAAAAGTATAAAGTGCAAAGCCCGTTTTATTGGCGATTGAATCAACAAATTCGTTAGTATTCTCATCGCGTATTAAGGTATGAACAGCACCTTCTAAGGTTAACGTAGCCCCTAATGTATTAATTTCCTGTTTTAATACCGTGTTAATAGGGGGAATTAAATGCCAAATACCGTTTAAGCCATCACCATTAATTTCTCCTCTAGCAAAGTCGTTTTTAAAGAAATAAAGTGGCATGTCTTGAAAAGCCCACTGCTTAGTTCCGTCGTTTCGGCTAATTAGACTAAATTCCCCAATGGCAACATCTTCCTCATTGGCTACAAATGCAGGCCAAATATCTAAACAGCCATCAATACAGGTTGATGTGCCCATTGTATCGTTATCAAATACGTATAAGCTAAAACCATCTTTATCCATGGCTGTAACTGTATTGGCTAAGGACGAGACATTAACCATACCCGTTGCTGATAATGAACGGCCATTGGCTGTGGTGCGTTGTATAGCGGGCTCTTGTGTGGCTATATGCCAGATATTGTTGACTTCATCACCGTTCACATCCCCTGCGGCATTATCATTTACAAAGAAATATAAAGGTTTGCCTTTATATACCCACTGCATATTGCCGTTACTCACTTCAACAATACTTAAAGGTGGCATTGCCATAGCGCCAGTATCAGCAAGCAGAGGTGGCCAAATATTGATACAATCACCTGCACAGGCAGTATCATTTACCGGATCGTTATCAAAAGTATAGAGGGCAAAGCCCGCTTTATCCGTCCGCATTTGAGACAAGACTCCTGAACTATCACTAACGCTAAGAATAGTTTCATTACCGATATAGCTATTCACCCCAGAGAGATTAGCTGACATTAATGGCGTAGGACGTGCAAGGTGCCAAACATTGTTAATGCCATCTCCTCCGATATCTCCTTGAGCAGAGTCTTGATACCAGTGGTACAAAGGCTGGCCTTTATAAGCCCATTGCATATCACCCTCACTGCGAGTAACTATGGTCATTAATTCGTCTATTTCGGCTCCCTCTCCAGCAAGTAGCGGCGGCCACTGGCCAGCACAGGTATCAGTATCATCTGGTGTGCCTTCACAACTGGAAGAATTTATTTCATCATTATCGAAGGTATACAAAGACAAGCCAGATTCAGCAATAATTAATGAACCATTGTCATTTACTACCGTTACATTGGGCTTAGAGATCTGGCTTGGAAAGACTGTTGTCGGCGATGGCGGTGGTGGTTCAATGTACGGATCATCATTAATTGATGAAGAGCCTCCTCCACCACCTCCTCCACAAGCAGAAAGTACAACAACAGCAACACTAAAAATTAAGATGTGTTTTGTATAATTGATTAAGGTAATAATGAGCTTATTTTTTATTTGCTTAAACATGATCATAATCCATCCAATTTTAGGTTTCATATAAGCAATACGCCGAAAAAAAAATAAAGTTGCACTAATGTTCATTTATAAATAAAAATATGAATTAAAATAATAAATTCTTATCCGTGTCTAGTAAGCTACAGTTTTACTATCTTTTATTATAAAGGGTCATTTCGTTGAAAATTGCGTCATAGCTATACTTTTATTACTCCATTAGAAGGCCAAGCAAAGCAAACAGAGGTGAAACTATGCCCAAACAAAATTGATATACTCAAAGATGACTATAGCTGGGCATAGAATAGCTCTTCACACCGAGTAGACAAGCATACTCGCTGGCTTATACTTGGAAGGATATTCGTATGATATCGGCACATGATCAGAACATCCTAATTATAGGTATATTCAGACAAATAGGACTATATTGCGTATTGAGAAGACCATTTACATTGGTCAATTCACTGTTATCTTTTAGTATGTAAGCGATAACAATAATTAAGGAATAACAATAATGAACAAAAGTGAATTGGTAGCAAAAATCGCTGAAGGCGCAGATATATCAAAAGTTTCTGCTGGTCCTGCGTTAGATAGTTTCATTGGCTCTGACTGAAGAATTACCTAATGGTGGTGAAGTCGCATTAATTGGTTTTAGTGCTTACAAACTAAATGACCATGGTGCTCGCATTTGTAATAAAATGACCATGGATTGAAAAACCTAACCTGAATAGTTAAGCATATTCATCTTCTACGCCCCCCCCCAAACACCCTGCTTTGTTAATTCTTCACATAATTGCTGCATGTGAGTTTTAACCGACATCCCATCCCAGAAATATGTTTTATGTTTAACATCAACACCCTAAGCAGAAGTATCTTGTGAAATAACCAATAACTCTTTCACGCCAGCATTTTTCAAACGCTGGACTTCTCAAAGACATCATAGATTGGGCGAGAGTCTAAATAGCCACGCATTGATGGAATAATTCAGAAGGTACAACGATGATTACAGCCTTCAGATATTTTTAAATAAGCATAATGTTTAGACGTTAACTTAACGCTTTGTGGCTGTACTAAATCGATAAAAAGATTATGGACTGGTTTTGGAACATGTTTATGTACTTGTGTTAATACTTCATCATATGCATGTGGGCCGGTACCCCCTAGAACATTAGGATGAAAGTACAAACGGACGGATCAACGATGGATTGGCTATTCATCAATACCTTTTTGAGCTATCACGACCACCTGAACTAAGTGAATTCATAGCTGGAGAACTTTCCGGTAATGCTTGTCAATTAATCAATGATTACTGCGAAGATATCGGTATCGGTGAGCAAGCTCTATTACTTTACCAACAAATTAAGGAACTATCAGTCAATTGGTTTGAAAGTAGCCATGTTGTCAATTTTCAATTGTCGCGAGCTTCAACTCTTATAGATTTCGGTTCTGTTTCCACTGTGTTAAAGGAATCAAATCTATTCGAATTGCTTGAGGGACAATTAGCAAAATTAGTAGTTTGTTTTCCTAAAGATGAAGATATCAATGAACTTTATTCTAGCTGTATAACTAGAATTATTTACAAGTATCTGGTTGAGTCACAACTAGAAGCAGCACTTAACCTTTTACCTAAGGTGGCGAACAACATTTAAATTGGATATCTAATGATGGAATTAGTAAAAACCTAGTGAATAGCAGCAAAAATATTTTCAGATATTACAATTTTGATGAAACTGAAGACATCCATCAAAATCTGGAATGGTTATCTTCACATTGGCCCAAGAATGAGAATTTAAAACAGGCTCTATTGAGTGTCGACTTTATCGAAAAATGAAAATAGATAGAATTATGAATTTACTTTTAGATGACTATTAGCATAGTTTTATATTCGTTAAGAATTTAAAAACACGTGAAACATGAATAGGTATAAAGATGTTGATACTAGAACATAATGAATGATGTCCACTTCTCTTGAATTGCTAGCTAAAGTTGATAGTTTTTTTAAGTCAACTTGATTAAAGGTGGAAGGCATTTTAGGTTAAAGTAGTATGCCAAAGCATATTGATGATATATGGTGTAACTAGCTGTTCGCTAGTCGCATCTTTTTCTGCGAAAATTAATTTTACAGAGTTAATTTATTTAAAGAAAAGTTAAAGGTTTATGATTTTTATGAGAATATATCAAACACTTAAGTTATATAGGATTCCAGTATTTTCCAGTAATTGATGTCAAGAGTATTGTATTATGATCCTTTATTACTTTATCTAAGCGCTATTATTGCGCTCGTTTTGTTTTAGTATGAAGCTTTATTTTTATGGCTAGAACCTTTTAAGCTGAGTAATAGGACTTGCTCCGTAATTCAGTATGAAACTTTATTACTCTCCCACAGTTTCATCAAAATAAATTAATAACAAATGACAATACAAACCGTAATGGGTATGCACAATATGTTTGCATAAAATTAAAGGAACACGGTTATAATAATCTAAACGTTCAAGTTGTAGATTCAAAATTGATGATAAACGAGAGAGAACTAGTCATTATTGGGCATGCTCGTTGTAAAAAGACTACAAAAAAAAAGTATTTATACTGGTGCATTAAAGCACTTCACGAAGTATTAGTTAGCGTTCTTAATTTAGAACGTTTGTATTATGATTGCCTAGGTGTAACTAATGTCAGACTCAACTTTATTTTATGTACATGACCCAATGTGTAGTTGGTGCTGGGGACATCGCCCTCAATGGGAACACTTACAAGCAGCTTTACCAGAATCAGTGGCGGTAAAGAATGTGGTAGGCGGCCTTGCGTCAGACAGTGACAAAGTTATGCCACTAGCTCAACAGCAAGCGATAGGCGGTTACTGGAAAAAAATTGAAGGAATGCTTGGCACTCAATTTAATCACGATTTTTGGCAGCAAAATATACCACGTCGATCAACTTATCCCGCTTGTCGATCTGTCATTGCTGCGCGATGGCAGAATGCAGAAGAGAAAATGATAGAGGCTATACAAGAGGCTTATTATTTAAAAGCCAAAAACCCTTCAGATACTGAAACACATCTTCTGTTGGCGGCTGATTTGGGGCTTGATGCTGAGAAATTTTCAGCAGATTTCAGTTCAGAAAAATTAGAAAAAGTTTTTACGAAAGAGTTGCTGTTTGCTCGTAGCTTACCTATAAACGGTTTTCCGTCAATGGTGTTACAACATCAGAATCAAGTACATGTTATACCGCTTGATTATAAAGATTATCGTGGTGCTATAGAGGTAATAACCGAAATCATTGGCTAACATTGTGTTAAGCATCCTCTGATAAATACTCTGTCGTAAACACTTGTATGTATCTATATATTCGTCCCCCATGATCTACTAGTCTATGAGGCTGAGAGGTGTTTAATGCTCTTATTTTGCCACAAAGTGATCCTTATATTTCAGAAAATAAATATCGGTTTAATTATCAGTTCAAAAGGTCGCGACCTGCCACATAACGGTCATTAACAACGGTAAATCAAGGGTACATTTTTTGGTAGCTTTGTGCCAAGAGCGGCCGTTGTAACTTTATATTTAAGATTCACTCAATTACGTTTCCATTTGATATTTAAAACAAAAGCCTTATAGTTAATATCGTTACAAAGTAACCGTGACAGGCTTAATTATGTCCATTCCATAAATAATTGACCTAATTGATACACCAAGTAAAAAATAAAATTAATAAGAGGAATCAATGGAAGTATTTATTGTTGCTGTATTTGTTCTAGGCTACTTTGCTATTACCATAGAACACACGTTAAAAATTGACAAACTTATCCCTGCATTGATCATGATGGCACTAGCTTGGGCCTGTGTTGCATTAGGCCTTGATAGTTTTGAGCAATGGTTTGATTCGGCTAATCATGTCATGCAATCAGGTTTTTCAGAGCTTGATCACAAAAGCAAATTACATATCATGGAGCAAACTCTGCTTCATCATTTTGGAAAAACCTGTGAAATCTTAATTTTCTTAGTTGGCGCTATGACTATCGTCGAGATTATTGATCATTTTGACGGTTTTACGACTATTCGCAATCTAATAAATACAAACGAAAAAAGAATATTGCTTTGGATCATGACTGGTTTAGCATTTATTCTTTCTGCGATTATCGATAACCTTACCGCAACAATAGTACTAATTACTTTGTTAAGAAAATTATTACCTAGTAAAAATGATCGATTATGGTTTGCCGGACTGATTATTATTGCGGCAAACGCAGGTGGTGCATGGTCACCAATAGGTGACGTTACTACGACCATGTTATGGATTGGAGATAAAGTGACCACATTAGGTTTAATATCCAATCTGTTATTGCCTTCTATTGTTTGCATGTTAGTGCCAACCCTTATTGCTAGCTTCCTTCCTGCCTTTCGTGGCAAATTTGAAGCGAGCTCCGATGAAAGCATACAAAGTAATAGTGGCAGTTTAATGCTTTATCTCGGTTTAAGCATGATTGTATTTGTGCCTATTTTTAAGACGGTCACTCACTTACCTCCTTATGTTGGCATGATGTTTTCACTTGGAATAGTCTCTTTAGTTGCAGAAATCATTAGTAACCGAAAGTTTTCTATCACCTCAATTGAAAAAGCAGAAGAGAATGCTAGTTATGCACCGACCAGTCCGACCTTTAAAGCATTAAGCAATATAGAGCTACCTAGTATATTGTTTTTCCTAGGTATTTTAATGACAGTTGCCGCTTTAGAATCATTGGGACTTATTTTCGAATTTGGTCAAGATGTCCGCGCAGCTATTCCAGATAACCTATTTATTATGTTACTAGGAGTTGGCTCAGCAATTATTGATAATGTGCCATTGGTTGCTGCAAGCATGGGAATGTTTGATGTTGGGGTAGATCATACTATTTGGCACTTTGTTGCCTACGCAGCAGGAACTGGCGGCAGTATGCTGATCATTGGTTCAGCGGCTGGCGTCGTCGCGATGGGAATGGAGAAAATAAGTTTCGGTTGGTATTTAAAAAATATCAGTTTACTGGCTTTGCTTGGCTATGTTGCTGGTGGACTAGTGTATTTGGGCATGCACTAATGAAGAATTAATAGCAATATTACTCGTAACAAATGTTTGGCATTACTTAATCTAGAGTTTTTTGTAGCTCTATCAAACTAAGAATGCAGCACCACAGGTTCAAAACGAGAAATTAACAGTTGGCTCTGCTTATTAATAGCCAACTGTTAATCTTTGCTTTAAAGAACATTAACGATACAAAGACTTTCAATTATTTACTTTCGGTTAGTGGACCAATTGACCGAATTTGTTAATGCTAGAACAACCGCTAATCGCTCACAGTTGCCATTAGTAGCATAAACTTAACGTCCCCTTCATAGCGATCAGTTGTCGTTAAGATCAACCATCACGCCATGTCTTCTTAGCGCACAAAGTTAGCATTAGCAGTTTTATGATGAATGACCGCTGTGGTGGCTTAGTTGTCTGTTAGGATAAAGGCTGAACTACGTCTATAGAGCGCTCTGACAGCCCAAGAAGATTTTAGTTTAATGTCCCCAAGTTAGGTTCAGCGGCCATTAGTGAAACAAACATTAATGTCAGCAAGACACTTATAATCGCTTAATAGTTTCAGGTCACAAAAAAACCAACTTACATTAAGTTGGTTTTTTATATCGGCTCAAGAGCAATTAAAGTTAAAACAAAGCTAATCTTCTACCCTAACACCCCAAACATCATGCTCATCCGCATGAATAATTTCTACCCAAATTAAATCGCCGGGTTTAGCATCAAAATCATCCGACAAATAAACTTTACCATCAACCTCTGGTGCATCCATATAAGAGCGCCCTACAGCGCCAAGAGAGTTTACTTCATCAATAAGTATTAAATACTCTTGGCCAATGCGGGCTTGTAATTTTTCAGCACTAATTTTGGCTTGTACTGTCATAAAGCGTTGTAATCTATCTTGTTTAACGTCTTCATCAAGATGATCAGGTAAATCATTCGCGGTAGCGCCATCTACATTTGAATAAGCAAAACAACCAACTCTATCTAATTGTGCTTCTTCTAGAAAATCTAATAACTCTTGAAACTCGTCTTCGGTTTCACCTGGAAAACCCACAATAAAGGTTGAACGAATGACTAGTTCAGGGCAAATTTCACGCCATTTTTTTATCCGCTCTAGCGTTCTATCTGAACTACCAGGGCGTTTCATCAGTTTTAATATACGTTTACTAGCATGTTGTAAGGGTATATCGAGATAAGGAAGGATTTTACCTTCGGCCATTAATGGAATAACTTTATCAACACTTGGGTATGGATAAACATAATGCAAACGCACCCAGATACCAAGTTTTCCAAGTTGCTCACATAAAGCCAGCATACTGGTTTTAACCGGCATACCGTCCCAAAAGTCAGTTTTTTGTTTAACATCAACACCATAAGCCGAGGTGTCTTGAGAAATAACTAATAACTCTTTCACGCCAGCATTTTTTAATCGCTGCGCTTCTCCTAAGACATCACCAATGGGCCGTGAATCTAAATCGCCACGCATTGACGGGATAATGCAGAAAGTACAACGGTGATCACAACCTTCAGATATTTTTAAATAAGCATAATGCTTAGGCGTAAGCTTAACGCCCTGCTCTGGCACCAAATCAATAAACGGATTATGCTCAGGTTTGGCGACATGTTCATGCACTTGCTTTAAAACTTCATCATAAGCATGCGGGCCAGTAACACCTAATACGTTCGGATGAAGTTCGATAATTTCGTCTTTCTTCACACCTAAACAACCGGTAACCAAAACTTTACCGTTGGCTGCTAATGCCTCACCGATAGTATCTAAAGATTCTTGTACTGCTGAATCAATAAAACCACAGGTATTAACTATCACAAGTTCAGCATCATCGTAGCTATTGGTTACATCATAACCTTCAGTACGTAATTGCGTAAGGATGCGCTCACTATCAACGAGGTTTTTAGGGCAACCGAGACTCACAAAGCCTATCTTTGCCGCGCGTTCTGGACTTTTTTCACCTTGGCTAGCTTTGGATGTGAAAATAACTGACTGCTCTTCAATGACCTTTTTAGGTGTTTCTAGGGTGGTAGTTTGTTTCGGGTCAAATTGAGTAACTGTCATAGGGCGCCTTTACTAATGTAAATGATTCAGGTGAATTTTAGTGCGCGGATTATACAGGATTATGATGTAGAAGTCTGCTTAACTTCGGATTGGCTGGTTAGAGCGTCATAAGTGGTTGTTTAACTGCCTTTATTGCAAAGCTAACGCCTTTGCCAAAGCGTTAATTAATTGGCCAGGGTTTACAGGAATGTTGACAGAGGAAGAATTATTTAGTTTCTTGATTAATCCAGAATATTAAGATTTACGCATTATTATTTTAATTAAAACTTCATCACCATGTTTCGAATAAACTAGTCAAAGAACTATAACTAGTGGTTTGAATATTTCTATTATTTAATCTCTTGGAATTAATATGGTAAATAATACAGAATAAGTTATTTATTCACCGTTTAAGATGATAAAGCTGTTTTTCTTGATGACTAATTCTAATGAGGGCTGTTATTTATCAATACACTTAAACTTGGACTAACCATTATTATCGCAATCTATAAAGAGTTTATTAGTGTCGGGATAATTTTTCTACATCTATTCAACCATTTGGAGTAGCTTGAATTTCAATCAAAAATCACCTTAGTTTAATAGTAATTCAGATATAGTCTGTTCAAGACACCTTAATTTTACTGGTTTTATAAAGAAACTTTTACATCCTAAAGCAATAATATCCTTCTCAAGGTTATTCGCACTATAACCTGTCGCCAATATGATAGACTGGTGTTTATTAATAGATAACAATGTTTGACATAATTGCTTTCCTGTTATTTTTGGCATTTCGTTATCTGTAAATACAACATCAAATTTATTAGGGTATTGAATAAAGAGTTCTAAAGCCTCCTTCCCATCACCACACGTTGTTACTGTAAACCCTTCACCTTCTAAGAACTTACGATACAAATTCAACAATAACGGCTCATCATCAACGATGAGGACGTGCCCTGTTAATTTAGAGGTAATGGGATTTTCGATAAATGTATCACTGGAAGTATCATTAGTTAGCTCACTTTCAATAGGAAAGAAAAGAGTGAATGTGGTTCGCCTGCCAATCTTACTCTCAACAGTAATGCTTCCTCCATATTGTTTCATTGTTCCGTAAACCATAGAAAGGCCAAGACCTGTTCCCTTGCCCACCTCTTTAGTGGTGAAAAATGGATCAAATATTTTTTTCATTATTTCTTCAGAGATCCCTTGCCCCGTATCTGTGACCTCTAATTTTAAATATTTCCTATCAATTAAGTCCAGAGAGTTTTGTTGGTTACCATCAACAAGTTGTTTGTGTAGTGTTATTTGTAT
Organism: Colwellia sp.; assembly: GCA_013215385.1. Lineage (GTDB taxonomy): Bacteria > Pseudomonadota > Gammaproteobacteria > Enterobacterales > Alteromonadaceae > Colwellia_A. The sequence continues at coordinate 51,303 of JABSOY010000010.1, read as the reverse complement.
AACGCCACTTTCACCTTGTAAAGCATGACTAGCATTTATACAAAGGTTTAATATAATTTGATGAATATCCGCCTCATCGGCCAATACTAGGTGATTATTTGGATAAATGTTATGTCGGATTTCGATGTTTGCGTTTATAGCGGGGCTTACCATCTCTAATGCACTTTCAACAGCCTCCCTTAGATTAATTGGATGCAGTTCTACCTTATCCATCCTACTAAAAGCGAGAATTTTTTTAACTAGAAATGTAGCCCTTTCTCCTGCGCTGCCAATTTTTTTGAAATAGCCTTCCTCCTTACTCTCTGGTAGGGATGACATTATCCCCATTTCTGTGTAGCCTAAAACCAAGCCAAGCACATTATTAAAGTCATGGGCAATACCACCTGCTAAAGTACCTAAAGCTTCTAGTTTTGCTGATTGTCGATGAAGTTCTTCAACCTTTTTTGATTCAGTTATATCCTCATAAAAAATACCAATACAACTTTCTCCAACATACATAGAATCACACCTATAAATTTTGGCACCAGTCCCTTCTTCAGTTTCGATAATCAATTCTGGAAGCTCAGCCTCTCCTTGAGAGGCAAGTACCCATTCTTGATAGTCACTTAAGGAGTCGCTAGTAAGATGACCAAAAAAACTATCAGTCAAACACAAGCCTAACAGACTATCGACATCACTTTGGGCAAAGTTCGCAGCAGACTTATTAGCTGCTACTATACGAAAGGAATTCTTATCTTGATGATTATCTAATCGGCACACCACAACGGCCTTAGGCACTTCATCTACAAGCATTTTATTAATTTTTAAGCTTTCCGAGGTATTATTTCGTTCTGAAATTGCTAGCGCTAGTGATATGGCGGTCATAAAGACAATAGCTAAATAGCATTGCAGCCAAAAAATGTGATCTTGAATACTTATTCCATAGACCATGAATGCTCCTTGACCATGCAAAGTGTACCAATGAGAAATAAATGCTATCAGCAGTACAACGATAGAAGCACCTTTAACTTTGAATTGAAAAGCAGCCCAAATTAACAAAGGAAATACCATATAATTCAGTGGTACTATTTCAACTTCTCCCTTTTGAGAGTAGATCATTATTGATATTGCTATTGATGATATAACTAAGGCTACGCCACCGATGAATTGATCTAATTTTATTTTCTTAAAAGAAATCAGTTTGTCATTCCATGCAAAAATAACAGTGAGCATCAAAATACTTCCAAGGGTATCTGCTGCAAACCATGTTAAAAAAAAGTCCCAAAAACGGCTCCAACCATAAGAATAAGAAAGGTTAAAGGCCCCCAAAGTGGCTCCAATGAATGTGCTAAAAATCACTATACATATAAATAAGAACAAATTTCTAAAGCTGGCAAGAGCAACATTGGGTTTATTCCATTTAAAAGAAAAGTAAGCAATTAATCCTCCTTCAATAAGATTTGCAACAGCAAAGCCAAAACTTAATGAAATACTTTGGCCGGAGTTATAATTTCCTACACCAATAGCAATAAAAACCGCTGTGAAAATATATTTCCAGAGAAACCTAGGACTCATTAATAGAAATGCGGCATATATAGCGTTAGGTGGCCAAAATGCACTAATATTTATACTGGGAATAAGAAAAAATGATGTACAAGCTTTGACAAGAAGGTAGTAAATTACTCCGATAGAAATGACATAAATACTACGTCTATAAAATGAACTTTTTGTTGGAAAGGTATTTCCAATAACTGAAGTTAACAGCTCTCTTTGAGGATAAATCATTACATCACCACATCAAAAGACTAAGAGATAACACGACTCGGAGTGTTTAATACTAGTGTTGATTTTTATTATTTCCAATAAGATGAGGAGAAAACACGGTTCCTCATTCCTAAAAACTTAATTACTCAATGATGAGAATGGTGGCGATATAGTTTTTGGTTACCACCGATGGAGTAATTCTGATGACTCAGCCTGTTTAAGTATAGGAGCCTTGTTGATTTCATCAGATTTACAAGTCCCAGAACCATCTACCCTTGCAATCTTCGCATTAGGTATTAATGGTTTAGCATCACCTAGATTCAAAAAACAGTAATATTACTATAGCGAATACAATAGAGCATCAATCGAAAGTTTAGTACTTTTAAAATTCCCCTTCCTAATTTTTTGACTGTACTCATTTTTTGAGTGTAAGTTATTATACTTTCGGTCAGCCGAGACACACGAGCCCTGCCTTTGTAGCGTTATCCGATACAGGCTGACTTTGGTTTACCATAGATGTAAAAGTAACTGACTGCTCTTCAATAATATCTTTAGCTGTTTCAAATATCATAGTTTTTGTAGGTAAAATTTGGTTAACTGACATAGGTACCCTTGCTATTAAATAGCGTGGTCAGGTAATTTTTAGTGCGCGGATATATAGAAATGCGGTGGGTAAATAGGTTTAACTTAGGATTAACTGGTTACAGTTTCATAAATATTGCTCTAACTGCCTTATTATAAATTCAATGTCGTTGCTAAGGGAGTTACTTAGTGCGTGAATTAGACAGGAATATTTTGCTAAATAGAATGAATAATTAGTTTTACCGATTATTTAAAAATGTTTGAAGTTCAGATTTGTATTTCTATTTCTTATACTACAAAGATAAAACTCACCTTATTGAATACTTTGCTTACGCCAATTCTGAAAGTTAATGCTTAGGTGTCCGACAACCTCTATCCTAACGACGAAATCCGAAATGAATTACCAATGCAAACTGAACTCCATACTAATGTAGACAAAGAACTAGAGACACCTGAAATACCTTAGTTACTTTTTATTCGAGGGTCGTAAAAGCTTAAATTAGTGTCATCAAGCATAGAAAATATACTTTTCATATTTAAGATTGTTATTTTTTTTTGCGCATTTTTCAATATGTTTTCCTCCTCCAATTTTCTTAATACTTCATTAACCCTAGGTCGAGATAATCCACAAATATTACTTAATTCCTGCTGAGTTATAGAAAGTTCAATTGCTCCATTTTTATTACCCGTTAATGGCACTAATGTCGCTAAGCAATATATGACTCGGATATGTTTTGAAGAAAAGGAGATTAACGGCGCTTGAAACCACTGAGGTATATTCTTAGCCGTCATTTCCAAAAGCCATTTATAGATCAACGGATTATTGTCTGCTAACGCTATTATTTTCTGTCTACTCAAATAATAGAGCTCAACAGTTTCAATTTCATTAATTAATAAAAAAGGCTGAGGTATCGGCATCAGAGAAAGGCCACCAAACCACTTTCCTGTTTCAACGATATAACTATATAAAGTTGACATGTTTTGTTGAGGTATTGAAATGGAGAACCGACCTTTTTTAACAAAAATGAGCCCAGAAAAACTGAAAAAACCCGTCGTTAGTGACACTTGCTGTAAACTTTTTAACCGCATATTGTCAGCTACGATAGTGTCCGATATTTCAATCGGCGTGCCTGTTAATGTAGAGCACAGTGTCTTAGGAATATTCATAAAAATCTCTTAGTTGTTCGTTCAAGAACATCTTTGCAAAAATATATTCATTAGTATGCATCGGTTAATTAATTGTATGTTCAAAACTTAGAAAATATTAAAAGTGTAGTACGAAAATCAAAATGAGAGAACAACAGATTGTTTAGGCTTGCGTATAGCTTCTAAGTTTAATCGTTAAAATTAACAAATTCGACAAGTACATTTTACATTTTCTTTGTTAGAGCACTATTCACAGCTAATTTTGGTGGCTAATAATGAGAGAACACGGTTCATTTACACTTGAACTCGACAAACATATTCTGATTCTAAGAGCTTTTGGGGCATGGAACTATGAAACGGCACACAGGTGCATTAAAGAGATTAAAATGCTGATAAATAACGTCGATAATACTTGGTTATGTTTAATTGATTTATCTCGATGGGAGTTAGGTACGCCAGAGGTATGGGAAGAATTTAATAAGCTTTATCATTGGCGTAACAATGGCAATAATAACATTGAAATTATTATATCGAGCTGTGCTTTGCAAAGATACCTGATGAAAAAATCTAAAGCAGATCATATTTCTATTAAAACAATGTTTTTTCAACATACTGACGAAGCGATGCGATGCCTAGATCAATTAAGAACAGGCGAAAAAACTTTTACTTTGGAGTATTTAAATTGAAATACCTAGTGTTGATGATATTTTTTTTACTTCTTGCAGATATAGAATCAGGTCCGCTTAATATCATGTCTTTTACTGTTGTTTTAACTCTTGGAGTTATTATCGAAATTGCAAGTAACAGACAAAAGTCGAGTGAAAACAAACTTAAAGTAGGTCGAAAGAAAACTCAATCAATAGTGAGTAAGTATCGAAGAAAGTATTAAAAAGAAGGTCTCTATCAAGAAAAACAGCTGCAATGAACAAATTCGTGTAACGGCTATTTCCTCTATAGTTTCCTATTATTGCGATAGGTATACTTACTAGAGTTTAATTTTTATTTCTATAATTTATAGAGGCTTAAAAATTTATTGCTTAAAGATTTTTAAGTTGAAAGTGATGATAATTATGTTTGGAGGTTAAGATTAAACAAAATTTACACGACAAAAACAGCTTACATTAGTTTTAACTGATCAATACACTTAGTTAGAACGAGTTTATTGATTATATCTGCTTGATAATATTCTCAATACCGATAAAATCGAAGGATTTATTTTAACCAAACTGGTGTTATGTCCAATTTCAATATTTTGGTGATTGAAGATGATAAAATTCTTAATCAACAACTAACAGAATTACTTACTTTAAAGGGTTATCAAGTAGAGCAATGTTTTGATGGTGAAACAGGCTTGCTAAGGGCTTCGTCACAGCAACATCATTTAATTTTATTAGACGTGATGTTGCCCGAGCGAGATGGCTTCTCGCTACTCAAGGTATTAAGGAAGTCATGCCAAACGCCAGTAATAATGGTTACCGCTAAAAACGCAGAGCAAGAAAGAATTCAGGGGTTTAGTCAAGGGGCTGATGATTACGTGGCTAAACCATTTAGTACCGCTGAGTTATTACTACGTATAGAAGCTATCTTACGCCGCAGTCATCATAAGGTTGTTGAATCATCCCAACAAGAGCTTAACCTTGACGGTTTAACGCTCAATATTAAAAACCAGCTCGTTTTTGTCGAAGATAAAGTATTAGAATTTACACCTATACAATTTAAGTTATTGTGGGAATTATTATTGAACCGAGGTGAAGTGCTAAGTAAAGCCTATTTATATCAAAAAGTACTCAATAAAAACATTGGCGCTTATGATCGCAGTTTAGATATGCACTTAAGCCGCGTCCGCAGAAAACTCAATGATGGAAATTGGCCCGGTGAACGGCTTCAAACCAGCCATGGCAAAGGATATTGTCTAGTATGACCAATAAACTGTTTTTAAAATTATGTTTAATTATCGCCTTGAGCTTAGTCATCGTGTTTTATTTACTCAACTTACTAACCTCTAAAACCGAAGAAGGCATGAGTTACCTTTCTGTAACAGATAAACAAACACTAAACTCTTGGGGTAAACAGGCTGAAAAACTGTATTTGTCGGGCGATAAAAAAGCGTTAGATAACTGGTTGGTAATACAGCAAAAACAAGAAAATACTTGGATGGTCGTTGCCGCTTTTGATATTAAAAACATTGCTGGCGAAACATTAAAATCTGAATATTATCAAGGTTATAATTTAGGCCGTAATGTCGACTGGAAAATTCATTTGTATTTTGATCTAAATCCGGTAATGCAAATGCCATTTAGCGATAAAAAAACCAGCCTGCTTGTTTACCTACCTGATAGAATGAGGCCAGGATCATACTGGAAATATACGAAGATCACCTTGCAGATTATAGTACCAGCAATCCTACTGATATTCTTATCTTACTTACTTTATCGTTATATCATGACGCCATTACTTCAGCTAAAAGTGGCTACTCGAGAATTTAGTAAAGGTAACTTTGATGTTCGTGCCAAAAAATTGATGGGTAAACGACATGATGAATTTTCAGAGCTTGCGATTACTTTCGATCAAATGGCGGCGCGAATTGGTGAGCAACTAACGAGTCAGCGGCAATTGATCGCTGACTTGTCACATGAATTAAGAACCCCGCTCACTCGCCTTGATATTGCGCTAGAGAAGGAAAATAGTTTACCTACGCCAAGTGAAAATATTAAACGAATTGATCGAGAATCAAAACAGATCCGAAAGTTAGTCGAAGATACATTAACCTTAGCTTGGCTTGAGAACGAACAGCCTAAACTGCAACAAGAGTCACTTGAACTTGTTGATTTGTTAGATGTGTTAATTGATGATGCTAAGTTCGAGTATCCTGATAATACTATTGAAAGTCATTTACCAGATAGCGCAATAGTCGAAAACTCTAGTCATAGGGCTGCTGGACAAGCATTAGAAAATGTCTTGAGAAATGCCTTACGTTATACGCCGGTCGGCAAAGCGGTTTCAGTGATGGTGACTGAGCAAAACGAAGCAGTTAAAATAAAAATTATTGATCAAGGGCCCGGTGTGCCAGAGCAGTTCTTGCATACGATTTTCAAGCCATTTTTTAGAGTGGACAGTTCAAGACCGACCGATAGTTGCAGTTTTGGGTTAGGTTTAGCATTAGCCCAACGACAACTTGCTGCAATTCGAGGCTCAATTACCGCAAGTAATGAAAAAAATGGTGGATTATGTATGACCATCATCCTTCCTAAAAGATAACCTTTTCTTTGTTGTTGATTTGTAACAAATGTAAAAATGCTAGACTTCTCATTGAAAATGAGAATAATTCGTATTTGGTTTTGTAACAACAATCATTAATCTTAAAAAGGCTCCACATGAAATTAGGAAATACGAGTAAAGGACGCACTCCTTTAACTCCGTTAGCTGCTGCAATTGCGCTCGCTCTTACTGCACCGTTGTCATTTGCTGAAGACGAAATTGCTAAAGACATAGACATAGACATTGAAAAAATTGTCGTAACTGGCACATTCCAACAATCGTTAATTAATCGAATTCCCGTCACAGCAAAAGAACTGCCATTTACTTTAGACGTTATCGATAAAGACTTTTTAGATACTCGTAATTTCACTCGTCCTATTGAAGTGCTAACAACATTACCTAATATAGCTCGCGTTGAAGATAGAGCAGGCACAGGTACAACAAATTTCCTTTCAAGAGGTTTCGCAGCGCCAGTGCTTGTTGATAACCGTTATCAAAACGACTTCAGAGGAATGGGCGCGCGTGATGACTCGTTTGTAGAGCGTTACGAAATACTTAAAGGACCAGCTTCTATCGCTTCTGGCCCAGTTGGTGCTGGTGGTATTATTAATACGGTAACCAAAACACCTACAGCAAATAGTGCTGCGAGTATAAAAATGCGCAGCGATCAATTTGGTAGCGCGGGTGTTGATTTTGACATTAATATCGGTGAAATCGACAATTCAGATACTATGTTACTGAGAGTGAGCGGTGCTTATAGAGATTATAAATTTGACGCTGATCACGTTTCCCGTAAAACTACCGCGATCCGTCCAGTTGCTGTATTTAATTTAGGTTTACATACATCGATAAAGGCAAGTGCCGCCTATCGTAATGTTGAGTCGAACCCTAATGGTGGTATGCCTTTAACTAATGAAGGTGAACTTCTACCAGGAGTTGATACAAGCACCTTTAATGGTTTTATTAACGGTAGGTCTGATTCAAAAGATGTGACATACGATGTCGAGGTTAATCACGAATTTTTGGATGATTTGAAGCTGACTGTGCGTGGTAGTAAGCAGTCGACCGATAATGACTACAAACATACCGGCGGTGTCTACGGTTATCAACCGCCGTGGGTTGGCGGTATTGACCCAGACGAAGAAGATAACATGATATATGTGTCTGAAAATAAAGCTAGAAACACGATGGAAGCAACATTTATTGATGCACAACTTGCTTACCAAGCTGAATTCTGGGGACAAGAGCAAAGTTTTGTCATCGGCGTAGCTCATTCTGAAAACGATTGGACTAGAGAATTTGGCGAAAACTACCGCTGGGAAACCATCTCTCTCGAACAAATTGGTCAGCCTATTTACGGATGGGATGAAGAAAACTACGGTGATCTCTACCTATTTACTTCACGAGACCAAAAGCTATCTTCAGTTTTTTCTGAAGCCGCACTTCGCCCGAGTGAAAACCTAACCGTTATTGCCGGTATACGGTACGATAAATTAGAACAAGTAAACTTTCGACGCGGTGAAAGTTTCTATGATGACAATGAGTTGACCCTGCGACTTGGTGCTTCATATGCATTATCTGATGAACTAAATGCTTACGCGAGTTTTGCTCAAGCTTTTGTGCCGCAATTCGGTGTAAAAAGGGACGATAGTACGGCAGAGGCCGAAACCTCCGATGGTTTCGAAATAGGTCTTAAAGGATCCGTGTTCGATAATAGAACGTCTTTTCAAACGGCTTATTTCTCGACAAAACGAAAAAATGTTGCTGTGGAAGATCCCGCAAATACCACTGTATATTACGTAATCACTGCTGGTGAAGTCGATGTGCAAGGGGTCGAGCTATCAAGTACCACCATATTAACGGACGCATTAAATTTTTCATTTAATGTCGGTTATACCGATATTGAAGTAAGCGACAAAGATAAAGAGCTTGGTGTACCAAATCCTGTTTTTCCAGAGATTACCGGTAGCTTATATCTCAACTATGAAGTGCTATCGGGATCATTAGAAGGTTTATCGTTAAGTGGCGGCTTACGCTATGTCGGTGAAAGTACCAATAAAACATACAAGGATAAAACTTGGGATGGCTACACCGTTGCCGATTTCAGCGCAAAATATCCTATTTCAGATAATATTTCCTTATCGCTTGGTATCTTGAATTTGACTGATGAGCTATACATCGAAAATACCTATACTACCGGTGTTAATAAATATGCATACGGTGCGGTATTAGGTGCGCCACGAACCGTTACTATGACACTTAATTGGAATATGTAAGAGGCTCGTAGATAAATGATAAATACCAATGTCTTAACGGCAAAGGATTGGTATGACTGTGGTAATGAAAACAAGCGTAGCGGTGATTCCATCGCCGCGCTTAATGATTTTAAACGGTCTATAAAACTCAATCCCCACATTGCTGCACCTTGGATAGGATTAGCTAAACTACTTGATGAAAATAATCAGCTTGAGGAAGCTAGGCAATGCTTAAAACGCGCGGTAAAGGCAGATCCAAAACATTTGATGTCGCGTCAAATGCTTGCATTAAGTCAACAAAAATTAGGCTATGTTGCAGAGGCGAAATGTGAATATGAGCATGCAATAACGCTTGAACCTAATTCCGATATAACTTATCTCGGTCTCGGTCAATTATTCGAAGATATTGGTAAACCTGAGCAAGCAGTAGCGGCTTACCGCAAAGCCATACACTATGCACCGCATAAGCAAGACGCACTTGCTAACCTTCTTGACTTAAGCAAGCATGTCGATATTTCTATAGAAATTGAACAAGCAGAAAACTTGCTGGAAAAACTAGAGCTCAGAGAAAAAGCCTTGATTGGTTATGGCCTAGGCAAAGCTTATGAACAACAACAAAACTATGCTGCTGCATTTCAGGCTTATGACATCGCTAATATCGCACGCCGAAAAGATTCGGGCGTATTCAATCGTAAAGCCTTTGATGGCCGTATTGAAGCAATGATGGCTATATTTTCCACTGCGTTTTTTAAGACTCGTCAGGGCTGGGGCAATCAATCAGAGCGGCCGGTGTTTATTGTTGGCCTGCCACGTTCAGGTACGACGTTAACCGAACAAATACTCGCTTCTCATGCCCAGTGTTTTGGGGCTGGTGAGTTAAGCGTACTGACCGATTTAGCAACAGGTACGCCTGACAGACTCGGTGACGCAGCAATATCATGGCCACAAAATGCATTCAACTTGTCTGCACAACAAGTTTATGAGTTAGGTGTAGATTACCTAATAGCGTCAGGACAGCGTGCTCCAGAGGCCGTCCATAAAGTGGTCGACAAACAGCCGCTAAACTTTTGGCACTTAGGCTTAATTGCCATGGCATTTCCTAATGCTCGAATAGTTCACTGTACTCGTGATATTAGAGATTGCGGGTTATCGATTTTTACCCAAAACTTTAATACTACACAAAGTTGGTCCACTGATCTTGACGACATTGCTTATTATTGGCAGGGCTATCGAAAGCTTATGGAACATTTCAAACAAGTGAGTAGCTTACAAATATTAGAAGTAAATTATGAAGAAACTGTCTCCGATATCGAGTGGCAAAGCCGCAGGCTGCTTGATTTTGTCGGATTACCCTGGGATGAGCGTGTGCTGAATTTTCATCAAAGTGAACGTGCGGTGCAAACACCTAGTCGTTGGCAAGTACGACAACCCTTATATCAGAGCTCTAAAGCTCGTTGGCGTAATTACGCAAGCTACTTAGCGCCATTGATAAACGCTGCACAAGCAGAATAACCCCCGTTAAATGTAAGCTATTTCATCGTTCATAAATAAGGTAAAAAATGTTTCGAAAGATTATCTTTTGGTCGCACTTAGTTGTTGGTATTAGTGTCGGAGTAATTGTTTTCATCATGGCTGCTACCGGCGTATTGTTAACTTATGAAAAGCAGATTATTGAATGGGATGAGTCACGCTATAGCATCCCCCCACAGTCAAATGAGCAAAAGTTAACAACCGATGCAGTATTAAACCTTGTTCGCCAAAAGCATCCCGATGAACATCACTTCTATATTCGTTGGCTAAAGGGTGACGAGCGGCCGGTGCCAGTATGGGCGGGTCATCAGCGTTATTTAATTTCCCCTTATTCAGGGGGAATTGTGCAAATAGGCCAAAGTTGGCTAGTAGAGTCGCTGCATTGGATCACTGAATTACACCGCTGGCTTGCTCTTGAAGGTAAGCAGCAAGCTATAGCTAAATCTATCACGGCTTACAGCAATTTGTTATTTTTATTCCTTATCGTCTCGGGATCATATTTATGGCTGCCGCGTCGCTTTAGTTGGTCAACTTTTAAGTCGAGTTTATTGTTTAGGCGCCAATATAATAATCGTCAAGCACGACATTTCAATTGGCATCACGTTTTTGGTTTTTGGGCCATGGTACCACTCTTCGTCATTGTCAGTACTGCAACTGTATTCCATTTTAGTTGGGCTACAGAAACTCTGTACAGCACATTTAATGAACAGCCTCCACAACGCAAAAAAATGGCGGAACCGGAAGTATTAGTAGATGGGCTACAAAGTTATCAAACATTATTTAATGCCGCTCAGCAACATGCCAATGAAAACGGTGCTCAAGACTGGTATTCAATGTGGTTAGAAATTGGTCGCGAAAGTGGACAAGTACGCTTTTACATTGATCGCAGCATAGGTAACCAACCTGATGTCGCATATTCTTTGTATTTAGATATTGATACTGCTGACGTTGTTAAGATTAAACGCCATTCAGATTGGTCACGTGGCGATCAAGCATGGGATGTTGCTCGATATCTTCATACGGGCGAATATTTCGGGGTTATTGGACAAACTATTGCGGGCTTAGCATCTTTAGCTGGCTGCTTTTTAGTTTATAGCGGATTTTTACTTTCGTGGCGGCGTTTAGTATCGCCTTACTTACGTAGATTAAAACAACCTAGCTAGCAATTTCGCTTGGTAGTTTCATGCCCAATAACTACCGTTAATGACTGCAGTTAATGACCAGCCTTAAAAATATTAGCCGCATGGTAATTAAAAAACCTGTTAGCTTTTTATTACAAGGTTTATTTCGCTTGCTCAAACTAACCACTCGACAAGTTATAATACCTACTGATTACCCTGCAGTTATTGCAAATATAATCTAGCTGAAGTGGAAACTGCAGTAAAAGATAATAAAGTCATGTTGATTTTCAGTACAACCACCCTCTTCCACTAGTGAGTTCATATTTATTTTACTGCCTGTCAGCCAATTATTTCAACTGACAATATAGCAAAAAACAAAACTTCAGTTGTTATCAGATAATTTCCTTCCTATTTGGTACGTAAATTGAAGTGATTAGTCTAAAGAGGATAACCATGGGTTTTATTTAAACTCGTGTATCTGCACATACATGTAAATTATAGTATAAAAACACTTTCGTCATTGTTTGCAAACTGCGAATTGCGTTTGTAATTAACGAATTGTTTTGAAAAATGCAAATAAATGAGGTTTTTATGACTGAACTTTATAAGATAGGCCAATTTGCTGCTGCAATGCTTAATGCAGCGACACTAGATGATCTGCTCTGGTCAATAGCTAACAGTATTGGTAAAACGCTCGGTTTCGATAATTGTGTTATTTATTTAAATGTAGACGAACTCCTCATTCAAAAGTCAGCTTTCGGCATAAAAAATTCACAAAAAAGAACTTTACTCAACTCAATAATTATTCCGGTAGGCCAAGGGATTGTCGGTGCAGTAGCACAATCAAGAGAAGCAGAAATTATCGCTGATACGAGATTAGACCCAAGATATATACATGATAAATTTTCGGGGAGATCTGAAATTACCGTTCCTATTATTTATGAAAATAAAACATTAGGTATTATAGACAGCGAGTCTGCTAAGCATAATGCTTTTGATAACAGTGACAAAGAGCTTTTACAAATTATTGCCAATATCGCCGCTCCACGTATAGTTTCAGCACTATACAGTTCAACACTTGATAAAACACAACGACAATTAGAAAAAACAAACGTTAAGTTAAAAAACTCTTTATATAAACTAAAGAAAAATCAAGAAATACTGATACATTCGGAAAAAATGGCTTCAATTGGCTTGTTGGCTGCTGGTGTAGCACACGAAATTAATAATCCCTTAGGATTTTCAATCAGTAATTTATCTTTTTTTGGAGACTATTACGATAATATTAAAAGTATGCATCAAACCCTACTATCGCATAAAGAGCTTCCTGCTGAGCTAAGAAATAAACTTTTGTCTGATGATTATTCACATACGATTGAAGAAATAGAAAACATCGTTGAGGAGACAAATGGCGGTTTATTACGAATTAAAAATATAGTCTCTGATTTATGCGGCTACATAAGAAATGAAGATAGAGGGTTTAGCAACTTTAACATTAACGATGGCATTAAAACGGCATTAAACATGCTAAGAGGAGAAATTGACAATGATTTAAATTTAGAACTGACCCTCGAAAACCTTCCAAATATCTATGGAAACAAAAGTAAAATACACCAAGTTTTTGTCAACATTATTTTAAATGCTTTACAAGCCACAGAAAAAAATGGCCTTATAAAAGTAAAAACATACCGCAGCAATAATCATGCATGCATAGATGTCACAGATAATGGTGCTGGCATTGATGATAAAGATCTTAAAAACATTTTTACGCCTTTTTTCACGACTAAATCAGTTAATAAAGGTACAGGGCTAGGTTTATTTATTTGTCATCGAATTATTACCGAGGAACACACTGGAAGAATTCTAGTTTCATCAAACAATAAGGAAACTACATTCTGTATTATGCTGCCTTTTTTAAATGCGAATCGTCAGCTGAAAGAGCTTGAATTACAGTATTAAAATGGCCACTGAGCATATTTAACACCACGTATTAAATCGAACGGGGCATGCATTTTTACGGCAACGGTTGATATGCTATTGCTGGTCATCTACTTAAAAACGTCGCGGGTATTGCCTGAAATGTAAAGAAATACGACCCAGTTCAATATCATCTAGAGATAGATAAGCTTAACGTTAGCACCGCCACTTTCTAGAGTTTTAAAATAAAAACATGCTTTCATAGTATCGATGACCTTTTCAATCACTCCATTGATTCCTAAAATATATAAGAACATTGATTGTTTTGCTGCTCTAACATGAAAGTTAAAGATGACTAAAACATTAAATCGGTAATAAAGAATTAATATTTGCAATAACCTCCTTTGTAACCCAATCTTAAAAGAATATTATTGGATAATAAAAACATCAAGGAATGTATATCATGAGTGAAACCTTATACGATAAATATGGTGGTATCGAAACATTCAGCGCTGTTGTCAGCAACTTTTATCAAAAGGTTTTAGACAGTGAAGACCTTGCTCCTTATTTTGATAACGTTAATATGGAAAATTTAATGTCACATCAAACTAACTTTATATCAACCGCATTAGGAGGACCCGATAATTACAAGGGGCAAGATCTCAAAAAAGTACATGCTCCTTATAAAATAACCGTCCCTCATTTTCAAGAAGTAGCAGAACTACTAGAAGAGTCCCTTGATGAAGCCGGAGTTGAGCAAGAAGATATCAACAGTATTATTACCCTAGTTTCGAGTCTAATGGACCAAATTGTATCAAGTGCATAACTCCTCGAAGCTAAGTATTAATTCAACGATAAATCTTTTACCTGAATTACTTGATGATTTAGATCATGCTCTGCTGCTGTGCCATTGTAAAACCCTTAAAATTATTGAATATAATAAAATATTTGCCAATTGGTATACCTCTGAATTAACGGAACAATCCCTTGACGGTATATTTGATAAGGATGTCGTTAGACGAATTAAAAATGCCATTTTAAAAAAGCGTAAATACCGTTTTAAAATAGAACGCGTGATAGGTCCTCGTAAAGAGCATATTGATTTTAATAGCAAGTTGATTTCGATTAATGAGCAGCAAAACTATTTACTTATTCAGGGGTCGATCAACAGTACTGAAGCGCAGTTGACTAAAATGATTCAAGACCATTCTATAATTGCGGTAAGAAATAAAAAATTAATCGAAAAAGCCATAGATAAAGCAGAAGCTGCCAACAAAGCCAAAAGCATGTTTTTAGCGTCAATGAGTCATGAACTAAGAACCCCAATGAATGGCATTTTAGGAATGGTTCAGCAATTTTATAAAACTTCGTTAACGGCTCAGCAAATAGATTTAATTGAAACAATTGAAAGTTCAGGTGACCAATTACTGGCTATTATCAATCAAGTACTTGATTTTTCTAAAATTGAAAATAATAAAATTGAACTTCATCATTCACCAACCGATTTAAAAGAATTGCTTGAAGATGTTATTTCCTTATGTTCGGCTAGTGTAAAAAGCACCAGTAGTATTGACATTAAATCTAATTTTACAGAGTATGATTACCCTAAAATTTTAGTAGATGACGTACGTTTAAAACAAGTATTAATTAACTTGCTTAACAACGCGATTAAATTTACTAAGCAAGGCTGCGTCGAGCTAAAATTGAGCCGACTCTCTTCGTTTAATCAATGTTGTCAGTTCGAATTTTCAGTTATTGATACAGGGATTGGCATTGAACAAGAAAAAATTACTGAGCTCTTTATGCCTTTCACCCAATACGACTCTGCCACCACCAGAAGTTATGGCGGTACAGGGCTAGGCTTAAGTATTAGTCAAGAGTTAATAAAGTTGATGGGCAGTGAAATTATCGTCGCTAGCACAGTTGGCCAAGGCAGTCAGTTTAGTTTTACACTTTCCCTACCAATATCCAAGCAACAGAGTACAACTGAGCTTACTCAAAATTCTGTTGAAGAAATATCGTCACTTAAAGGTAAAGTAGTATTAATTGTTGATGATAACAATATCAACAGGAAAATAGCTACATTGGCACTTGATGCTACCCAAGCTAAGATTTTGACTGCTATAAATGGATTAGAGGCTATTGAACAATTCAAAAAACACTCAATAGATATTATTTTAATGGATATTTTAATGCCAATAATGGATGGTTATGAGGCAACAGAAAAAATTAGACAATTAGAAACTACTGAACAACGTACGCTTATTTTTGCGTTAACAGCAAGCGCTTCAAATGAGGTTGGTGAGCAATGTTTAGCAGCCGGAATGGATGACATCATGTTAAAGCCTTTTAAGTTTGACACTTTACTCAGCAAAATAAATCAGGGGCTTACTAATAAATTAGCCCCTTAAAAGAGAAAGTTATTAGCTAGCCCTATGGTTGCACTAAAGGATAGTTCCCCTGTAAAAGTTAATCGTTTTTCAATATCTATTGAAAAGACGACTCTTATTAAAATCCAAATTTTTGATATTAAATTACAATGGATCAAACTAAGATATCGCGACTTTAATTCGACTTTATATTGATAACCTATAAGTTTAAGCTAAATTCATAAGGTATTTAGTGACACGATTTACCATGTTTTTGCAACCGCCAGTAGTTATAAGGCCATGGTGTCAAAAAACCTACCAATAATGAAATAGGTATCACCCACCAAGTTAATATTGCCCCCCCGGTTAAAAGATAATCGGTAATATTCATTGCAGATTCCATTGCTAGCATTGATATAAAGCTCATTCCAAAAGCCGTTTTAAGTGCGTCGATTAAACTGAAATTAGATTTATATAATATAATGGTTTCTAAAATAATACTGGTGATTAAACCATTCATCATCGCAAGTAACATGATATTTAAAGTTGAAAGGCTGTGCTCATTATATTGAAAATATAAGATTGTGCCAAAATCACCTATAGCACAACCAATCAAACACCATTTAGTATTATCTGCACTCTTAATCCAATTAATTCTGTTTTTCCAGTCCATATTCATTTATCCCTTAAGTTAAGTAACATAAGGTCAATCTTAAAGGTTGGTGTCTATAAACTTGTTACATCATTTTCAATAATTGTTATAAAATTTACAGCTTATCTAAAAATAGTCTTAATTTTTGGTTTTTCAATGTCCGAAAATAACTCGGTGTTAACCCGGTGATTTTTTTGAACTGACCACTCAAGTGAGCTACGCTGCTATAACCTAATAGAAAAGCAATTTCTTGCAGCGTTTTATCTCCATAAAGTAATAGCTCTTTCACTTTCTCAATACGTAAGCGAATATAATATTGCTCAATCGTTATTCCTTCAACAACTGAAAACAAGTTACTCAAATAGTTATACTCTAAGCCGATTGTGCTGCTTATATGGGCAGATAAAACTTTTTTTCCTGCCTGTTCAGTTTGTGCAATATAATCTAGACATGATATTTTTATATCTTCGATTAATTTACTTTTCTTATTATTGAGAATTGAAAAACCTAAAGCTTTGAGCTCTTCAGATAATAAATTTCCTATCTCATCAGATAACTTTTCACCATAATAGTCAGCAAAGTCTACTTCCCCCAAGTTAACAGAAAGTGAGCTTAAGCCCATTTTATTCAAAATGTCTTTAACGGCTAAACAACATCTTGAACAGACCATATTCTTAATAAAAATTTTCATTTATTCTTTTATGCCACGCTTAGTTTTAATGGAAATCGCGTTAGTCTACGCACTGATTATCATATAAATATTTCACTATAAATTATAGGGAAGTTATTTAAAGGGGAAGAGCCACGATGAATTAGCTTAGTCGTGGAGTAACTTTAAAGATCCAGAGTTTTAATTTGAACCTATAAGCTGAGATTGAAAAATATGCGCTTCCTTTTAAGCCGCTACTAGTTTTTATTATTTTATTGTCAATGGTTTACTCTCGATTTTACCCGCCGATATGTTGTTAAAAATTTAAACGATCTACATATTAAGCAAGCAATATATTAAATCACTTTTCAGTGATATTAAAAAATTCTTCGAGTTTATCTATATAAATCTTAGGAACAGATTTTTCTGATGCTAATGTTTGTTTAACTTTGGTCAGTTCGATTTTAGTTTTGAATGCAAAAACAGAGGCTTGTATCTGATTTGATTTCAATACTCGCTTAAATACGGGTCCAGTAATACTACGCTTTAACATTTATATTTCCCTATTCCTTTATAGCCATATTTAGCAATAAACATGAAGCGCATTGTAATTAAATACCAGCCAAAAAGCTGTTACAACTTTGTAAATATTTTAGTCAGCAATTGCTTAATACTAACCGAACAACAGCTTACAATGCCGATAAATAGGGAGGGAGTTGAGTGAACTATGAATAGTTGTTTAGATAAGTATGCTACTTAAATGGTCAGTTTGTGAATACAAAATAAGTTATTGTTAACGGTAAGTCCTGAGTCTTAACTTTCTCTGCAACAAACTCACCGAGAATAACAGCGAGTTGGCGCCTTGCTAGTGCAAGGCCAAAACTACTGCCAGCTATTTGAAACGAGATAGCCGCTATTTTTCACCATCAAAGCATTGTTTAACCTTGTAACCCTTGGATTGCAATAACGCTGCGCTCTGTTGATTGAGTATTATGGTAATGAAATTTCAGACCAAAAAACACGTTGAATTTGGGTGTTTTTCTCTGTTATCAAAGTCGTTAACATATTATTAGGGTTAGCACTCACAGCTGTACCATTAATGGTTCTAGGTAAAATAGTGGTTTGTTCTTTTTCAGTAAGTAAGTGCATTCTTGATAATGACAATGGATCACTAAGACTATAGAAATACTCACCAGCTAAAGCAATGGAACACCAGCACTGTGCCACTGGGATAGTAATCGTTTTGTTATATGTTGCTTCAAGATTATTACTTTTCTCATAATTTAAGCTAAGCAATTGATTATCATTTATATAAAAAATATCACCCTGTTCATTTTTCAATAATTTTTGTCCACCAGCAAAAGTCAGCTGTTTATTTGATCGTGTCAATAAATCAAATTGCCATATCTGACTAACTTTATCTTTTATGCTGGAGTAAATAATACTTTTGTCATTGCTGCTCCACACATAACTTGTTGCTTTAGCCTGGTCTAATTCAGGAATTTTATGTAAAACACCGGTCGTTAAGTCAATAAACTCTAGCTTACTGTTTCGACTAAACAGCAAATAATCTTCATTGTCAGAGAGCACTAAAATATATAAATTAATATTCTCGTTTTGCTCAAAATGGCTAATTTGTTCTTTCTTGCCATTGTCTACCTGCCATATTTGATTCTGGTTAGTTCTACTTGAAACAAAATAATTGATTTGTTTATTTTTTTTCGACCGTATTGGATAATAATCATAGCTATCTGAAGCATATAAAATTTTAACTTTAGGCTCTAGTTCGGAAAATATATTATCCACTTGAGCAACTTGGTAAAGGGAGCTATTAGCTGATGATGAAAGAAATTGATTGTTATCAATGAAATCAATTTTATTGAATTGCGTGGTTATTGGTAATTCTATCGCCTTTATTTCGCTGGTTTCAACATTGATAAACTGTAATATTTTACCTTTAAGCGCAGCAATATGTTGGCTATCGGGTAGCCAAGCCAACGAAATACTTGAGAACTCTTCAGACTGTTCATATATTACCCGCTGCTCTCTTGTCTCTAGGTCAAAAAGGTAAACTTTTACCGGACTATTACGTTCATACCACCGATAGAGTAATTGTTTACCGTTAGGCGAAATAAGCATGCTGACTACACCATACTGAGCATTACCCGATGGGATCAGTACGCTACTTTTTTGGGTTTGAATATTATATTGATATATTTCCCGCCCTAATTTCTTTTCGTCAAGTTCAATATGATACATAACGTTACCGTTAGCACCTAATTGCGCCATCATTTGCACTTGTTTATCACATTTTTTGATGAGGGTTGGCGCAGGAATATCATCAATATTGGTTAAATTAAAGGTTGCGTAATAACACTCAGACTTAAGGTCGGTTACTTCGGTTAATAAAACCCGACTTAATGGCTGCCAAGACATCGCTGAAATATGTAAATCCTTATACAGCAACTTAACTTCTTTATGACTACTTAAGTTTTTTATAAAAGTGCTAGATATACCATTATTATTGTTTGTATAGGAAAACAATATTTTATCCGGGGAGACTAACGGCTGTGTTTCTGAACCAATATTCCATGTGGTTGTTATTATACTTACATCTTTAGCTAATAAAGGCGCTGTTTTTTTATCCGAATGATCAACCGTAGGTTTTGGGAGAAAAGTTGACGTGGAATAACTATTTTCATTGTCTATTTCACTAGAAGGCAGAAGATCCATAACAATATTAATAAGTAAAAGTAGCACGACTAAAATTAACAACCATTTATAGGCAGATACTTTTTTAAAGGCGTTATTCCTGATTTGCGTATTTTCCTTGTTACTGTCGTTAATACTTTGCTCGTTGATAGACTGTTTATTGGCAGCATGAACTCCATTAAAACTCTCCGTAGATATCACCTTGCTCACTTCAGCCTGATACACTTGTTCTCTGTCGGCAGGTAAACTTATCGGCTGTGCAAGTGCTGTGGAGGTCGGATTTTCAATGACTTCTTTGGCTGCCACAGTCAAAGAATAACCTTTGCGATAATGAGTTTTTATTATTGGCGCTTTATGATCTTTATGACTTAGTTGTTTTCTCAATTCTGATATAGCTCGATTGATAGCGTTATCATCGACAAAACTCTGCAACCAAACATTTTCGACTAACTCTTGACGAGGAATAATACGATCGGGTTGAGAAATAAAATAATTTATAAGTTTAAATGTCAGTGGGTCTAATTCTTTTTCTATACCGCCAGATGAAATAACACAGCGAGCAGGTAAAAATAACCAAGGTCCTATTTGATATTGCACAATTCATTACTTATAAAACAACCATGGGCGGAATTTAACACTTAGATAACAAAACTTCAATAAAACTTATAAATTAATGGGTTAGCTTTAAACCTTATTGAAATATAAGGTTTTCATAATAATTCAACTTCTTCATTAAACAACAACAATAAAGAAAAAATAAATATTGATTTTCAACAACTTAAATAAACAATTCCTGATAAATATATAGCTAATAGTTTAATAAGTGACTTAACTGATTTGCTCTCATAAAATAGCCGTCGTTAACATAATTATAATGTATAACGGTAAAAGTTAAACATTCAAAAAAATGAGTAAGTACTACAATATACGACGAGTAATAAGTTCAGAACTCAGTCGGCTTTATCTGTTGAATTTAAGGTTTATAAAAGGAAATAATAATGAAAAAAATATTTACATTAAGCGCTATTGCAGCAGTAGTAATGATGACCGCTTGCACACAAACAGCTTCCAATAATAACACGGCAGTTGCTAAGCAATTATTGCCATTGACAACCCTAGCTGTTAGCCCTAATGATCAACGAGATTACCGTACCCTAAAGCTGAGTAATAATATTGAAGTTATTCTGGTGTCCGACCCGTCAACTAAAAAGTCGGCTGCTGCATTAAATGTAGGTGTAGGTTTATTACAAGACCCTATGGAGCAGCAAGGACTAGCCCACTACCTTGAACATTTATTGTTCTTAGGCACAGAAAAATATCCTGAAACTAATGAATACTCAGGATTTCTTGAAGAAAATGGTGGTACGGCAAACGCATCAACCTGGTTAACTTATACTAATTATATGTTTAAGGTTAATAATGAAGCTTTTGATGAAACCCTTGATCGCTTCTCTGACTTTTTTAAAGCGCCAAAGCTTTACCCTGAATATACCGATAAAGAGCGTAATGCTGTTAATGCTGAATGGTCAATGCGTGGCGAGTTAGACTTTTTTGCACAGTTTAAGTTATCGCGCAGCATGATGGGTGAGCACGCTGCTAATCGATTCTTAATCGGTAACTTAGAAACCCTATCAGACAAAGAAAATAGTAACTTACATAAAGAAACTGTCGACTTTTATAATAAATACTACTCGGCAAATATTATGAAAGTTTCCATGGTAAGTAACTTACCATTAGATGAAATGGAAGCGTTAGCCACTAAGCATTTCAGTAGTATAAAAGATAAAAATATTGAAAAGCCACAAGTTAAGCAAAAATTAAATTTTGCCACTCTGGGTAGTAAAAAGATTTATTTCAAACCGAATAAAGACGTTAAACAATTAAAATTAGACTTCACCATCGAAAATAATATGAAGCAGTTTACCGTTAAACCTAACCACTTCGTTTC
Source organism: Colwellia sp. (assembly GCA_013215385.1). GTDB lineage: Bacteria > Pseudomonadota > Gammaproteobacteria > Enterobacterales > Alteromonadaceae > Colwellia_A. The sequence goes on along the minus strand of JABSOY010000010.1, from coordinate 29,421 downwards.
ATACTTACTTGGTTCTGAAATGCCAGGAACACCTGCGCAAATTCTTAAAGCAAAGGGATGGATAAGTTCTTTAGATGCTGGCGCTTCAGCAAATCATTACGGCAACTATGGTGAATTAAGCATTACTTTAGACTTAACTGATGAAGGCATGGCTAATCGTGATGAGATAGTGGCGATGGTAATGCAGTATATCGACTTAATCAAAGCCGAAGGTGTCGATAAAAAGTACTATAAAGAAATAAAAACATCATTAGACAATGATTTTCGTTTTTTAGAGAAAGGTGATGAATTTAACTACGTGGCGAGCTTAGTTAATAGCATGCAAGCTTATTCAACTAATTATGCTATTAATGCGCCATATTATTATGGGCAGTTTGATGCACAGGCCATTAAAAGCGTATTAAACCAATTAACAGCAGAAAAGTTACGTATTTGGTATATCAGTAAAGATGAAAAAGTAACGGAAAAACAACACTTCTACTCAGGTGAATACCGAATTGAAGATATAAATGCAGATGAAATAAGTAACTGGAAAAATAAAGTAACAGCAGATTTGGTTTTACCTTTGGTAAATCGCTTATTACCTGAAAACTTTGACATTAAACCACAAGATGAAAAACAACAAAAACCTGAGCTTAAAGTTGATATTGATGGTGTAAAAGTATGGCATTATCCAAGTAAATTATTTGCAGAGCAGCCGAAGGGAATTATTAAGGTTGATATTAATAGCGGCGAAGCGGCAAGTGATATCGATACACAAGTAGCGTTAGTTATTTGGCAAGATGTCTACAACTTAACGCAAAGTTTACTTATGTCTGAAGCACAAGCTGCTGGTATTAGTACGACTGCTTCAGCAGGTAAAGGCATGACGTTACTTGTTGATGGTTTTACCGATAAGCAAAGTACGTTATTAAACAGTTTACTAAAAGATTTAGCGCCAAGCTTGGATCAACAAAGTTTCGCACAAGCAAAAGACCGCTACATGCGTAACATTGCGAATATCCAAAAACAGTTTGCTGTACGTCAAATAAGTGGGGCTTTTGCTAAAGTGGTTCAAAAAGATAAGTTTGAAAATAGTGCCTTGATTGCGAAGGCTCAAGCAATGACGTTAGCTGACTTTAACAAGGTCATCTCTAAAGTTACTAAAAACAATCAACCAAGAGTATTTGCTTTTGGTAATTACAGCACTAATGACTTAGAACAAGTAGCATCTGTTGTAAGTAAAGCATTGGGCTCAAACAGACACGAAACGAATTATGCTAAAAACGTTTATTTGCAACCGAAAGCGGGGCAAGTGCTTAGTTATCAAAAAGATATAGCTGCAGCTGATATAGCCGTACTTGATGTACATTTTCATGCTAAACCAGGTTATCAGTCACTGGCAACAGCGAAAATATTAGCGAAACATTTTTCTTTTGAGGCATACAACCAACTACGTACCGAAGAACAATTAGGTTATGCTGTAGGTGCTACCGATATGGCAATGAACAACTTCGCAGGTATTGGGCTTTATATTCAGTCACCCGTGATGGACTTAACGCAGGCGCAAGCGCGTTTTGATAAGTTTAAAGTGGAATATAAAGCACTCCTTGATGCTGTAACACCTGAGAGTTTTGATAAAATTAAAGCCGGTGTGTTAATGAGTCTTACCCAAGCACCTAAAAACTTATACCAAGAAATATCGCCAATTTTCCAAGATTGGCAGAAAGAAAACTGGGACTATGACTCAAAAGCTAAATTAATTGAGCAAGTTAATAAGGTAAGCTTGAACGATATTAAAAACTTTTATCAGGCCACTTTAGCAAACCCAGACGCTGCGCGTGTTAATGTGCAATTACGAGGTACTAAGTACCAAGATAAACCTTTTGCTACATTAACGAATCAAATATTGATTAAGGATGCAGCTGAGATTGCAAGTAAGGTTGATTATCAGAAATAGTGATAACATTTATATAACCTCGAGTTAAAATAATAACTAACTCGTGCTATCAGCCAGAATAATAAAATGCCAATCAATGTAAATTGATTGGCATTTTTACTTTGATATTAAGAGACAAAACTTAAAACAGAGCAATCTCCAACACTTTAAGTATTATATTGTTATTTAGTTTGCCGACTCCCCTCTTTTGATTAGCCCCCATTTTGGTCGAGCATTAAAACATAGCCAACAGACTAATAAATCGAAACAACTTTAATGGCAACACTCTATTGTTAACCTATATTATGCTCAAATTTGCTCACATTTTTCTTCAGAAATAAACAGCTAGGCTGAAGTAAATAAAATACCCCTCACAACATTTTACATTGTCCTTTAGGGGAGGTTTTAAAAACTATGGTCACCTTTATTAGTTAAGTTATGATTAATTCGCACATTAACAGAGTATAAACAGGCATAGCTTTTATTTTTCTCCACTTGCCACTATATCAGCCTTTATCGGTAGAGCGACTTCACCTACTTTCACATGAAATACCTAATATTTATTTTTCGCTAAAGACCCTCCCCTAAAATAAGTCTCTTTTATTTACTGAGTAAGTAGCTATTCCTTATAAAACCTAACTTTCCCTAAGATAATGTTTCAATAAGGTTCTTATAAAAACCCTAAGTATCAATCAACTACACATTCACTTTCTCATGATTTTATTGCTATGGCTTTGATAAGCGACATTGATGTCTAAAATCTTTAATCTTGCTCTCGTCAACTGCACTTAGCACTTTTAAATAACTTAAGTTAGCTAAGCAAAGTGTTCGGTAATATTTACCAAGCTCTATAAGTGAATAATCACATTATTAATATAAGGATTTATTATGAAAAACACATTTAATAAAAAACTAACGACGATTACATTAACTATTTTACTTTCTTCATTAAGTCATATCGCCTCTGCTGCAGATGTGGATATGACATTAAAACAACAAACATTGAATATAGCTAAAAAAGAAATTGAGCAATCTTTACCAAAAATGCTTGCAGATGTAACAAAGCAATTATCTTTATCGATAAAAAGTGAAATAAAAATACCTGCGCATATCATCAACTCTCCGAGCCGATGAAATTTAATGATGAACTGTCACTATGTTTAAATTACTAACTTTAATGATTTGCATTTTTAATCTATGAAACTTAAATAAGAAATGGATTAAAGTCATGTTTATGATTAAGCATAGTGGTCATTTTTTATGGCGTAGGTCAATAAAGGCTATTGCTAACGCTATTAATAATTTTTTTAAGGTATATTATTATGCTAAGTCTGCTTATCGTATTGACGTCAGTAATGAAGAAATTAAAGGATATATTATGAATAACTCGGCCATTAAAAAACGCATTATGACTAAAGTATCTACCATAATTACCTTATGTACTGGTCTTATTTTTGCTGTTGCGGTCAGTGCACAATCATCAGTATGGAAAGTGTCAAAAAATAATGATGTGGTTTATATTGGAGGTACCATACATATTTTACCCGTTTCTGAGTTTCCACTACCTGTAGAATTTACCGATGCTTATGACATTACAGATTCAATTGTACTTGAAACAAAGTTACCAGAACCGACTGACACACATTTTCAAATGCAAGTGATGAAAAAAATGAGCTATGAAAATGGCAAGAAACTCACTGATGTTTTATCAAAAAGTACTTATCAACAGCTCAAAGAATATATTGCAGGACATGGTGCAAACTTAAAGGATTTAAGTGGTTTTAAACCCGGTTTTATTGCAACAATGATGGCAATGATGGAAGCACAACGTTCGAATATTACCGGTGAAGGTGTTGATGAATATTTTAATAAACTTGCTCTAAAAGAGCATAAATCCATAGCATATTTAGAAACAACAACGTTTCAGCTAGACATGCTGTCGAATATGGGGCTTGGTGACGAAGATAATTTTATTAAAAACAACTTGAATCAAATGAAAGATTTTAAGGTCATGTTTAATCAGTTAATAGATGCTTGGCGTGTCGGCGATGATAAAAAAATAGCTGAGTTGTTTATTGATCCTATGAAAGAAGATCCTAAAACATTAAAGCGGTTAATTACCGACAGAAATGAAAATTGGATCCCACATATTGAAAAAATGTTTGGTGATAATGATAAAGAATTTGTTCTTATTGGCGCAGGACACTTAGTTGGCGACAAAAGCGTTTTAGCCTTGTTAAGGGCAAAAGGTTACCGTGTCGAAAAATTTAAATAAACGGTCAATCACTTCAGCTGGAGGCAACATAAGCTGCCTCCCAGCGGTAAACCTTCAATTTTAAAAATCATCTACCTTGGCTAAATTATCATTTGAGTCACGGTCTATAAGCTTGTTGTAAGGGTCAATACCGGCAAAATTCGGTTTTTTATCGACAATAAGTTCTAGCGTTGTTTCTCCTGAGTTTAGGCGATGCTTTTCCATGATAATCACATCACTTTCTCCGTACCCACGTGCGGAAGGCTTTTTAACAAATAAACCAATGTCTACCGAAAAATTAAAGGGCACTTCGGTTTTGTTACCAATTGCATCTTCATAGTACTTAGCAACTTCAACCGCTAGTGTAACTTTAAAGCGCCCATCGGCTAATTCACTTACTTCGCTTTTACTCACTTTCATATCAAAAAAGGTGATTTTTTCAAATAGGTCTGCTATTAATGCATGGTGCTCTGCGCCAACAGCTTCTTTTAAATAGCCGATAAAGTCGGTAGACAATGCATAAGGTGTCGATTTAAAAGTATGGATTTTTATTAAGCGTTTCAATGCCCTGTTAACTGTTTGTTCACCCACGTAATCTCGCAAGGCATACATCACCAACGCACCTTTTCGATAATGAATATAAGGCTGGTCTTCCACTTTATATAAAGGCAATTCGCCTTCTGCATCTTTAGTTCGCCCACGAAGGTATTTGTCTAATTCATATTTTAAAAATTTGCGCAGTTGGTGTTTGCCATATTTTTTCTCCATCACCAGTAACGCGCTATATTGCGCCAAAGTTTCAACCAACATAGTACCGCCTTGTGCATCAGCGGCCATAACTTGATGCGCCCACCATTGATGTGCCACCTCATGCGCAGTGACATAATAAGGTAAATCTATTTTTTGCGTGTCAGTAGTATCAACGACAAAACCAATACTTTCAGAAAACCCAATGGTGTTTGGATAAGCCGTAGCAGATGTTTTATAACTCGGAAATTCCAAAATACGTAGTTGACGATATTGATATTCGCCAAAGGCTTCACTGTAATAAGCTAAGCTGTCTTTAGCGCTAGTGATCATACGGTCTACGTTATAGTCGTGTGCCTTATGATAGTACACTTCAATATCGATACCATGCCACGAATCACGTTTAACTTCATAATCAGCTGATAAATAAGCATAATAATTCATCATCGGCTTATCCATTTTATAATGAAAGTAGCTACGTTTTCCTTGCTGCCACTCTTTTACTAAATAGCCGGGTGCTATAGCTTGTTGACCTTTAATCGTTGAAACGGTTGTTTCAAAGTTAACAAAGTCACTATCATGGCTAACATAATTATTACTGTGGCTGTCGGTATCAGTTAACTTAGCCATACGAGGCAATGGGGGTAACTCGTAGCCACTACGTTTTCTGCTGTCGTTAATCATCAATCCAGGGTAGAAGCCAACACGTGGCGTGAGTTCACTATTACTGATATAACTTCCGTTACGAATCAAGCTAATATCTTGACGACTATTTTTAAATCCTTGCTGTTGAATCAGAGTTTCAAAAGTTAGTGATCGCTTACCGCCCGGTAACATCGCCTTATTTAGTTTAAAAATATAATAACCAAAACGCTCATCTACCGATTGTTGTGTGGCTTCTTTCAAAGCGACTGAGATAACCTTAGCTTGCACAGGAAAGACTAAATGAATGGTGTTAATTTCCTGAGATGTTTTATTTTGCAAAATTTGTGTTGAACGAGCTTCAATTCGTCTTTGATAAGGATAAATGTCAACATCCATTTTGACATCAACAATACGCGGCATGGCTAAATTTTCGTATTGACGATATTTTTGTTCATAATCGACCTTAAATTGTTCGATATCTGTCATCGTCCAATACGTATTTAAACTATTAGTATTATAAAAAATGAACGAGCCAGAGCTGACAAATATAGTTAGTAGCGCCAAACTTGCCAAAGTAAGCCCTTTACTCTTAAAAGTTGCTAGTTGGCGGCAACGAAATTTAAATGACTGTACTAAACCTCTAGGCCAAAACATGTAGGTTACTATCAACAACAATCCTGCAATTGAGCCCCAATAAATGCGTAACCACATGCCGGCAATCGCGAAACGACTATCACTGTTCATATCGGAAAGAGGCGCATACATATCGGGTAAGCCGTAACTAAGTAGAGCATGCTCAACACCTAAAATGTCTCGCGACAAGGTTAATAAAAGCATGAATACCACGAAGAACAGCATGCCTAACATGCGATTACTCGCCAAGACCTGAAATAGGCAACTCAACACCGCTAAATAAACGTAAGCAATGGTGTAGTAAATAAGCCCTCTGCCGATGTAGTTGCCCAACTGAAAGTCGTCATAGCCACTTAATATTTGTAATGCTATGGCGATAACAATACCGAGTAAGACAATGGCGTGCATTATCAAGGCAAGCGCCGCAATTTTACTGACCGCAAAGACCCAATTAGGTGTCGGCATAGCATCAATTATTTCATTGAATTTACAGCTTCTTTCACGCCAAATTATTTCCGCACTGTAAAAGGCCAACACGACCATTAATGCCCCGGTTAAGGCTTGTTGAATTGAGCTGAGTAAAATACGCGTTAATGGATAAGTATTAACATCGTATAAAGTTTCCCGCCCAGTAAGTGCGAAAAACAACAAAAAGAAACTAAAGGTCATCAAGATTAAAAAAGGAGTACTCTTTAATACCGACAACATTTCAAATTTCGTTCTATAAGCCAGTTGTTGTAAATGGGTGCTTGCAGACCATTTAGGTGAAACGCTAATGTTAAGATCAACTGCTGCTTTTAATTTTGCTTCTGCCAATGCTTTAGCTGAGCTTTCTTTAGCGACCTTGGCAACTACAGTAAATGAAAACAGCCGATAAGCTAAACTAAAGACACTCAATGCGATAATAAACCAAAGTAGGCGATTGGCTAAAATAAGTGAGCTAAAGCCAAGCACATTGCTGTTGCGCTCTGCTGCTGTCCAATATTGACTTTCTTCTGCAAATATATCCCCCATAAAGGGATCCCATAGGCCTGAGATAGCCGTTGAAACATCAACGGTGATAAAGAGAATAACCATTGCCAAGGCAACGAAGTAGCAATAAAACATGCTTCTAAAAAGTAAGGCAACAGCAAATATTAATGCCGACATGGCGAAAACCGAAGGCATCATATAGCCAAAAAATGCCGTTAGATAATGACTCGCTAGATTAGCTGTAAAGGTTTCTTGTACTGCCCATGGCCAGAAAGTACCTAGAAACATACCGATTGGCACAGCGGTCAAAATAAGCGTTAGTGCACTAAAACCACCAATAAATCGGCCCAATATATAACCACTTTTAGTTATCGAAGTAGAGAATATAATACCGTCAAAATGGCTTTCACGGTCTTTAAGTACGGCGCCGCCGATATAGGTGGGAATAATAAAGGTTGTTAAAATACTCAGCATAATAATGAACTTGGCAATCATATAGCCAGAATTAATATAAACATTTCCTCCGCGTGCCGTCCCTTGAAATTCAATACCGTTGGCGGTAAATAAAAATGCTAAACCAAACAGCAAGCAACTGATAATTAGTGTCGGTAGTGAAAAAAACATATAACGAAATTCGTAACGTGCAATGCTAAATAGCATGATCATACTCCTTGGTTAATGGCTAAGAAGTAGACATCTTCTAAATTGGCAATCGCTTCATCGAAGCCATTTGGCTGCGTTGCCAATTCAACACGGATCACCACCTTGCCAGCGCATAAGTGGTTTGAAATCACCTTATAGTTTTGCTGATACTGGGCAAGTTCATGCTTATCGATAACCTTCTTCCAAATTCGCCCTTTCAGCTGCTCAATGAGCTTTTTTGGTGGGCCTTGGCTGACTATTTCTCCATTAGCTAAAACCGCCATGTTGGAACAAAGATCCGCAACATCTTCAACAATATGGGTAGACAAAATAACCACTATGTCTTCACCAATATCCGCTAACAAATTATGGAAACGATTGCGTTCTTCAGGATCTAAACCTGCGGTTGGTTCGTCAACAATAATAAGCTGAGGTTGCCCCAGCAAAGCTTGTGCGATACCAAAGCGCTGGCGCATACCACCTGAAAAAGTAGCCACGTTTTTCTTACGAACGTCAAAAAGATTTGTTTGCACCAGTAAAGCTTCAACTGCTTTTTTACGCTCATTTTTATTGATGATACCTTTTAATACCGCCAGGTGATCGAGTAACTCGTAAGCAGAGCCTCGTGGATAAACACCAAAGTCTTGTGGCAAATAGCCCAACTTACGACGCAATTTATCCGGAGTAGCCAGTACATCATCGTCGCCAAAGGTAATACGACCCGACGTAGGTTGTTGTAAGGTCGCCAAGGTGCGCATTAATGAAGATTTTCCTGCACCATTTGGACCAAGTAAACCAAACATCCCTTGAGGAATAGTTAAGTTGACGTTGTTTAATGCCTTTACGCCATTTGCATAAGTATGTGTTAAACCTTGAATTGATAACATGTTTATCTCCTTTTTCAGGCACAACTATCCCGCCAAGTCCGGTTAGGGTTAGGATGCTGAAATATTATTGTTAGAAGGGATTGCTTAAAGCTTTGCGCTAATCTTTACCCATTAGGGCTTAGCTATAAGTGCTTATGCTTAATATTTACTATTGATAGTTAAGTGAGCACCAAGCAATCCGTTGAATTTTGAACGAAATTATTCTCGTTAAATGGTGGTTAACTAGGGGCTGGTTTTTCTGCTATTAAGCTGTTTTTAACTGACAGCAAATGCTGAATATAAGTTTGTAACTCTGCCAAATTCGGGTATTTTTTGATAAGAAAGGTAATCAAGTGATTCAATTGAGTGAGCTCTGCACGGGCAATAACTTTGTTTTGTACAAGGTACAGCCTAATTTCGTCTACTTCTTTGGCTTCGTCGATAAATTCTTGCTTTAATTTACTACTCTCAATAGCAGTCTTTGGAAGATTTAAGAAACATCTCCTATGGCCGTGAACATAGAACTGCTGACAAAACTTTTTCGTCAAGACACTTCTTTCATTAACAGTGATGCGCTGTTGATTAATTTCATTTTTTTCATGAATATACTGAGCCGCTGTAACATAAACCAATTTTGAATTACTGCTATCGAATAGTTCGTATTCAACCTCATTACCTTGTAAGTTAACCCGAAGTTTATCTGATGAAATAAGTGTTATGTTTTGCGGTAGTTCTATCAATACTGAAACATGTTGGCCGCGATTATACGTGTTCGGCAGCAATTCAAAGTAACGGTTCATCACCAAACGATTATCGTTAAGACTATATTGGTAATCGATAGCTTGAATATTATTATCTAACGCTAACTCGCCGCGGCCATTACTTGCATAGGTAACTGAAACCTTAACGGAATTACTCAACGCTGGCGTTGTTTTTAAATGAAACTTTACTTTTCTTGCTAGTGAATTAGTACTCTCTGCTTCATTAAATGAAAGCATAAAGGTCTTGTCATTCACCAAATAGTTAGTGGTAACCGAGGTACTTTTCTCATCAGTCATTTCGCTGATTAAAAACACCAAACTTCCGCTGATTAACACGACAGGAATAATGGCAGCTCGCTTCAACGCTTTACTCACCTTAATATACGGAGTAGATAAATAATGTTCTCGAATAAATATCACCGAGAGCAATACCATCAAATAAACAGTAGCAGCGCTTAAAAGCCATTGTAACCACCACGGATAAATCTGATCTTCATTGAATTCAACAATACCTACACTCATCGTAATGAGCAGTATTATAGATAAAAGTAATACAATGTTTTTGACGAGAAAAATATAAATACCTCGTTGAAAAATAAAGCTATTACTGATTACATTGATCAAGGCACCTAATAAGGTAAAAGGTAGGAAGATAATCCGTTGAAATTTCAGAAACGGTCTGATTGTTACTTCTGCGCCAGCAGCAATACGCTTGGCCGTGGCAGTTTTGCCTTGTGCGGCTAACGCATTATTACGGGTGTTATTTTTATCAAACGACAACCAAAAAATAAGGTATAACAACACGCCTAAACCAAAAGCAAAACTAAGACCAATAAAGCTCAAGCGAAGGATAAAGTCAGGAATTCCCAATCGCATTGATAGGCCAGCACAAACACCTGCGACAATATTATTTTGCTTATCCAAATAAACTTTCGCCGTGGTATTTACCTCTTCAACCTCTTCGTCTTCACTATCAATAAAGCCGATTTGTTTTATTATCGCTGTTAATTGCACTAGCGTAATCGCTCGGTCTTTTCTGACATCAAGTTCGAACAATAATTCTGCAAGTCTTAATTCGATATCAACAAAGATTTCATCACCACATTCTTCATCTGCCAATTGTAGTTTCAATTTTTCAAGATAGGTTTGTAGCATTGCAAAGCCCTGCTCTTCTATCCAGAAGACTTGCTTAGCAATTTCTATACTGATCACTTTATTCACTTTTATTCCCTCTTCGAATTTGTTCTACAGAGCCATTAATCTCCTGCCAAGAAAGATCAAGTTCAGCCAACACTTCTCGACCTTCGTCAGTTAACGAATAGTATTTCCGAGGCGGCCCTGATTCCGACTCTTCCCAGCGATACTGCAGAATATCTGATTTCTGTAAGCGGCTTAATAATGGATATAGCGTGCCATCTGTCACCAGAAGGTTCGCTGCTTTTAGGCGGTCAATTAATTCTGCGGTGTACACCTCATGATCTGCTAATAAGCTGATAATGCAGAATTCCAATATGCCGCGTCTCATTTGCGAGATAGTATTTTTAGCTTTCATAAAACAAACTATATAGCATGCTACCTTGCGTTACAAGGTAGCATGCTATAAATAGTTGTTTTGTAGCATTGATGTTTACTCTGTATGGCTGAAAGCTAGTTAGAGCGCATATATGTATGGATGTATTGATGAAGAAAAATAAACAATAATTTTAATTTAAGTTGTGAACACAGCCAAAATAAAACCAAACTCAACTAAGTTGCTACTGATATTCAGGTATTTTAAATAGAGTATTAAGATGATTTTTTGTCTTTGGCCTGAAGTGATTTTTCATTGTTACTTACCATGACTCTACGGGCATATTTTAGCTCAACATACCCGGTAATAATTTGATGCGCCTTCAGTGTATAGCAATATTTTTATCGCCAAGTGTTTTATGTATGTAATGGCACCTGACTTCAATAATAGTGGGAAATAGCTATAATCAGAGCCGGAATATTCCATAAAACTAAGCTTGCCAATTACATTTATTTTCCATCCTAAAAACTTTGAGTAATCGCTAACGCAGACATATTAAGTGCTTTACTTGATGGTAATAGTGAACACATTGGAGCCGTTATCCGTATCATAATTAATGATCGTTTTGTGCACGTAGAAGACATTAACTTCGAAATATTTGCCATATATTTGCTAATGAATCTAGACCCCCAGTAAGAAACAACTAATTACAAAAAAATTACTTTTTAAACTTTTTTATGATTTCTAATGTTTTGATGTTATGCGATATTAATTGGAATTAAAAATCGATAATAGTTTGGGTATTGCAGAGGCGTACCTTTAATAAATTGTTATGTTTTCAATTTACTGCTGTAGTTTAATCATATCTATGTGTGGATGATTGAATGTTATCGCTAAAGTTCAACATGTGGAGAATATTTTGCAGTTTTTTGAAATAACCTTTGGAATACTAACCACGTTATTCCTCGTAAAGTTACTTATCGGTCCAAGTCTGAGACTTCCTAAACCGTCATATTTTATATTAGCGGGCCTTATTTTGATTATCTTGGTGGGGGCGCTAGAAGGATTGCGGTGGCAAATGATTCTAGCCTATACATCTTTTGGCTTTTTAGCATTAGCGTCGTTAAAAAAATCAAAGACACCGCGCTTAATGAAGATATTTGCTACTGTTGGGGTGGGGACGTTTTTAGTTTTATCCTTTTTCTTAAGCTCGCAATTACCTGTTATCAACTTGGCCGCACCAAACGGTCCTCATGCTGTGGGTACCTTTAGTTATTCAATGCTAGATAAATCACGTATTGAGCACTATGCACCGGAGCAGAAGCGTGAGCTCTATATACAGGTTTGGTATCCTACGGATAAAAAAAACGCCAAGAACTTCCCTGTAAGAACGCTTTGGCAGGAAATGTATAGTGGAGAATTCGATTTATTTAGTTTCTTTTCAAGTCACTTAAAATACGTTGATACCCATGCCCATATCAATAGTCCCATCGTCAAAGGCGAAAATTTTCCTGTGCTATTATTCAGCCATGGCTTATTCCTAGTTGCAGAACAAAATACAATATTAATGGAACATTTGGCAAGTCATGGCTATGTTATTTTAAGTATAGGTCGACCTTATCAAAGTGCTAAGGTGAACCTCACTCATGCAGGAAGTATTACCGCCTCTTCTCGATTGCCTGATGATGCGGGTCTGACGAAAGAGATGAAAAGTAAAGGCGAGCAGACTTTTTATGAAATTAGTGAGCAGAACTTAAAGGCTATCAATGAACTCATGGTTGATTTTTCATCAGCTACAAGTGAGCATAATAAACGCGTAATAGTTACAAACGCTCTTGCAAGTGAGAAAATTCAAAAAATAGAACCCAAATTAACAACTGACTCTCTCTATGAACTTTTGGCTTTTCTACATTACAATAATCGCTCAGTTGATACTTGGGTGAAAGATATTCAGTTTATCGCTGATACAATAGTTCATGTTGAAGCCCCTATTAATGATTTCTTAACAAGCCTTAATTTGAATGGCTTTGGCGTATTCGGGATGTCTCGTGGCGGGGCTGCTTCTGCTGAATTTTGTAAAATTGACAGTCGTTGTCGTGCCGGTGGCAATATGGATGGTTTTCAGTATGGTGAACATTGGCTTGCATCCATTAATGCTCCTTTCCTGATGTTATCTAGTGTTGAAAACGCAGGAATGAATGACTTTGCTTACTTGCCTGCCGAAGAGCAATTTATGGACTATGTTATTAAAGGAACAATGCATGCTGATTTCTTTGATTTTGTCTCAATCATGCCTTTGATACATTATCTAGAGATGGGTGATCAAGTTGATGCAAAGCGTATTAATGAAATTATCAACACTGTTCAGCTCCGATTTTTCGATCATTACTTGAAAGGAAAGCAAAATCTTAGCGGAATTACTACTGAAGTACCTGAACTCCTTATTCGAGAGCATGGCATAAGGGGAAAGTAACAACCGCCATTCGCAAATTAATTCAACTTAAAAACATAATAGGCGCCTGCTATAAGAATTATTCGTTGGCTATCACAGAAAAAGGTATTTACCCACTTAAAGCTATACGAAAATATAGTGGAAACTATCTAGCTGCCGGTAGTCAAAAATCATTTTCCGATTATTATCATCAGCAATATGATGGCGCTTTGTTCGACTCAGCTTTACGGGGAAAAATCACCTTTACCTATTATAATCTAATGAAAGATAAGAGTTTTGTGAAAATGTACTTAGTGCCCTGTAGAAATATGATGATTAATTTTGATAAACCGTTAAAAGATCGGGTATTAAATGTTATTGATGAAAGCTTAGTTCAACGAGGTTTTTTGATGTTGTGAGGTAGAGAGAGTATTGTTCATTCAAAAATTTTGGACAAATTCGAGGACATATCGCCACGTTCTCGAAGCTATCAAAAGAAATTACAATTAAGCTAGGTGAGTTTTAATCCCTTAAATACAACGCTTTATTTGGAAAGTACTTTTTTATTATTGATGTTAGTCGCAGAGATTAATGAAGCGATTTCCTCTTTGGGAATAGGTTTACTGAAATAAAAACCTTGAATTTTATTGCATCCCAAAGAAGCAATACAGTCTAATTGAATTTGATTTTCAACCCCTTCTGCAACCACGCTCATATCAAAGGCATCTGCTATGGTAATAATAGCTTTCACCAGAGCCGTAGTTTTATGGCAAAAACCCAAACGTTGAATAAAGCAACGATCAATCTTAATAATATCAAAAGGTAAATTTTGTAAGTAATTTAATGAAGAGTAACCGGTACCAAAATCGTCTAAAGCTAAACTAAAGCCCATATTAATTAACGTTTTCATGCATTTTTGTACATGTTCAGAATCTTCTAAAAAAGCGGTCTCGGTTAACTCAAAAGTAAGTTTTGCCAACGGAAAATCAAATTGACATAAGACATGCTCAAGGCGGTCTAAAAAATCATAAGCGTTAAGCTGTTTTGCCGACAGATTCACCGCTAAGGTCAAGTGTTGAGTATCCGTGGATAATTGCCATGATTGTAGCACCCCACAAGCTTGGTGTAAGACTTGATAACCCAGTTCATGAATGAGGTGTGATTGCTCGGCAATGGGGATGAATTGTGCTGGAGATATCGGTATTTCGCCAAAATTAGATTTTGGCCAGCGTACTAGGGCTTCAAAACCAACAAAACGATTCTCTTTCAGACAAAACTGCCCTTGATAATGAACATCTAATAAATTTTGTTCAATAATTTGTCTTAATTGGCTCTGAATTAGCGCTTGTTTTTGCGCCTGCACTGACATCTCAGGTACAAACAGTTGATAACAGTTTCGTCCTACTGCTTTTGCTTCATACAAGGCAATATCCGCCCACTTTAAAAGGGTGGCCTTATCTGATTTACCAGCAACACTGCGAGATAAACCAATACTGGTTTCAATACATATTTCTTTATCCTGAATCAAAAATGGTTTTGAAATTAAAGATACTACTTTTTTAGCAAGTAGTTCGGCATCAAGACTTGATTGACTGTCCTCAATCAAAATAGCGAATTCATCGCCACCCAATCGTGCCGCTAGATCGGTCTCACGTAACATAGAAGTAAGACGTTTTGCGACACCTTGTAACAGTTCATCCCCGACATCATGACCTAAGGTATCGTTTACTTGTTTAAAACGGTCAAGATCTAATAATAATAGCACCACAGTACTTTCTAATCGTTTGGAACGGTTAATGGCTCTCGCCAAATTATCGTGAAAACAGGCCCTATTTGCGAGCTGAGTTAAGGTATCATAGTTAGCTAGATGAACGAGCTCACTTTCCATTTCAAGGCGGGCACTAATATCTTGAAAAAGTACTATCATAGAATAGTTTTTCTGGCTTCTAGGAGAAGTGCAAGTTAACTCAACTAAATGAGTTTTTTTATTAATATCAATTAATTTTGCTATTTGGTGTTGGTATAAACCGAGCTTATGCACTTTTTTTCGTAAGAACATGAATAAGTTATCATAGTCAGGTTCAATTTCCATATGTGAAAACCATTGATTAAACTGACTGCCAATAATTTTATCGGCTACCGAACCTAACATTTGACAAGCTTTCTTGTTAATAAATTCAATGTCGCCTTCACTAGTGAATTTAATGACTCCTTGTCCTGCAGCTTCAAGGATCGATTCTCTTTCACTTTTTAAATAATTGGTTTTAGCTTGTAACTGGCTGATCTTGACGAACTGTTTTACTTTGTTTAATAAAATAGTACTTTCGATGGGTTTCGTTAGATAATCTATCGCACCTGCTTCATAGGCACGTAATACATCAGGGGCAGATGAATCGTGCGCAGTTAGCATTACAATTGGCGTGTGTTTATGGGCTTGAGAGGAAGAAATTAGATTGGCAACTTCATAACCATCCATGCCGGGCATATTAACATCGAGTAATATAACGGAAAAATCATTATTGAGTAGCTTCTTTAGTGCTTCATTTCCTGAGTCAGCTTCAACCACTTCAACATTGTTTAGTGGTTCCAAAACCTTAGTTAATGCAATTCGATTATGGAGAATATCATCAACAATAAGAATTTTACTAGGTTGTAAGTCCATTAATAACCTGCAGAACTCAAATACCTTGAGTTAATAAGTTTAATACATATTACCAGTGTAGACCAATATATTACTTTAGCTCAGGGTGAGGATAATTGATAATAAGGTGATGTAAGCAGCCACATCAGTGTTTAATATTGCCTAGGTTACTTATGGGGTGCATTGCAACTAATCTGTTGTCTATAAAAGATGGAAAGTCTAGTCTCAGCAGATGTGAATAGCTTACAAAATAAGTTATCTCTTGTAATGAATATGATAATAACTCTCTTATTTTTTTACCCTATTTTAATTCTTGCTCCAGCGCTTCAAGTACTTGCACCAGCTAATAAATACTGAACCGGATAATTTTACTCAGTATGTATTTCGTACTGTGTGGGGAATTGAATTCGAATTTCGCATTATTTTGCTAAATTTTGGAGTTAAGTACCTCAATAATGTAAGCCTGACCTCTGCATTCGCTGTACTTATCACATAGTAATTGATTGGGCATGGTAGTTGTAATTAACATACTCTATAAAAGAAAAAATACAATTAGCTCGTTTAAGCAACTTATTAGAAAAATAAAAAACTTAGGTTAAATAATAGCGTTATAAATGATAATTTTTTGTTACATAATGTAAGGGAATTCCAAAATTCAAAATGGCTTAACAGGTAAATATCCAGCGTTATAGCTGTAAGGTATTGTCTCTCAGCTTGTCAATACCTTTACTATCAACATGATAAAAAAATCAATATGACATTAAGCACTTGAAAGAGCAGCGTTAAAGATGCACCATGAATTTGATGTTTTTTAGAGCCGTGCTGTCACACAATAACGTGTAAATAGCATTTTTAAAAAGCTAACAATGAAATGCGATAACAACAAGGAGAACTGGATGTTCCAACCCCTAAAAATAAGTGTCTTTATAAGTACATTACTAATAACAAGCTTACCTACTATTGCCGATGTATCTGTGCCCGTTACTGAAGTCGAAGGTATTAGCGAATATCATTTAGACAATGGATTAAGAGTTTTATTATTTCCCGACCAAACCAAAGAAACCGTAACAGTAAACATTACTTATCATGTCGGTTCAAAACATGAAAACTACGGTGAAACCGGCATGGCTCATTTACTAGAGCATTTGGTATTTAAAGGTACGCCAAAACACAAAGACATTCCTAAAGAATTAAGTTCTCATGGCGCTCGGCCCAATGGAACAACGTGGACAGACAGAACAAATTATTTTGAAACCTTCGCCGCAACAGAAGAAAATATTAACTGGGCTTTAGATATGGAAGCCGACCGTATGGTTAATTCTTTCATTGCTAAAAAAGACTTAGACAGTGAAATGACCGTTGTTCGCAACGAGTTTGAACGTGGCGAAAACAGCCCGTTTGGTGTCACATTGAAACGTATGATGGCTTCTGCATTCTCTTGGCACAACTATGGTAAATCAACCATTGGCGCTAAAGCCGATTTGGAAAATGTACCGATTGATCGATTACAAGCCTTTTATCGCAATTATTATCAACCAGACAACGCCACTTTAATTGTTGCTGGAAAGTTCGATAATAAAGAAATGTTTGCGAAAGTCAGCCATTACTTTTCTGCTATCCCTCGGCCTGAACGCGTTATCAGACCTCTTTATACTGAAGAGCCTGCTCAAGATGGCGAAAAAAGTGTCACGGTAAGACGCGTTGGTGATGTGCAGCTATTTGGCGCTATGTACCATATTCCAGCCGGTTCTCACCCTGACTATGCCGCTATTGATGTACTTTCAAAAATATTAGGTGATACTCCTAGTGGTCGATTACATAAAGAGCTTGTTGAAGGTAAATTAGCAAGTCGTTCATTTGGTTTTAACTTTCAGTGGCAAGAGCCCGGCTTAATGATTTTTGCCTCACAAGTAGATAAGAGTTTTGACTTAGATAAAACCAGTGACAAGATGTTAGACGTACTTGAAAATATTACGACCAACAAAATTACTAAAGAAGAAGTTGAACGAGCAAAGCGCAGTATTCTAAAAAATACTGAATTATCATTTAACTCTTCTGAGCTTATTGCTAAAAACTTAAGTGAATGGTTAGCCATGGGTGACTGGCGTTTGTACTTTTTACATCGCGACCGTATTGAAACGGTAACCACTGAAGACGTACAACGTGTTGCTGAAACTTACTTAGTTCAAAATAACCGTACAGCAGGCCGTTTCATTCCAACAGAAAAGCCAGCGAGAGTTGAAATACCTAAAGTAACTGATATAGCAGCAATGTTGAAAGGTTACAAAGGTAAAGAACAAATTGCCCAAGGTGAACAATTTGAACCTTCATTTAATAATATTGATAAGCGCACTGAACGCTTTACCTTAAAAAATGGTGCTAAAGTTTCTTTACTCACCAAAAAAACTCGCGGTGAATCTGTCTCAGTTCGTATTACCATGAATCATGGTAACGAAGAAAACCTCAACGAATTAGGTTTCGTTAGTAGCGCTGTAGGTTCAATGCTAATGCGTGGTACCAGTAAATATACCCGTGAGCAGTTACAAGATGAATTTGATAAACTAAAAGCAACGGTAAGAGTGGGGGCTTGGAGTTCTGGTTCATGGGCTATAATTACCACGACCAATGAAAATTTGAGTGCTGTTTTAGCGCTAACCACGAGTGTATTTAAAACGCCTAGCTTTGATAAAAAAGAGTTCGCACAATATAAATCAACCGCAAAAGTTGATATTGAACAGCAATTACAAAATCCACAAAGCCTTGCCTTTAACGAATACTCTCGCAAGCAGAGTCAATATGCTCTAGGGCACCCAAATTACGTAGCAACTTATCAAGAAACATTGAATTCTTTGGAAGCGTTAAAATTAGCACAATTAAAATCTTTCCATAAAGAGTTTTATGGCGCTAATAATGCTCAAATTTCTATTGTTGGCGATTTTAAGCAAAAAGATATTTTAGCAAAACTTGAAATATTATTGGGTAATTGGACGGCAAAATCAGCTTATGCTCGCCTTAACACGCCATATAAAAAGATGCCGGTTAAAGATGTCGACTTTAATACTCCAGATAAAGAAAATGCAACATTCGTTGCAGCAATATCTATCCCTATTGGTGATATGCATGAAGATGCAGCAGCACTCGAATTAGGCAACTATATTTTTGGTGGTGGTTTTTTAAATAGCCGCTTAGCTGTAAGGTTACGCCAGAAAGATGGTTTAAGTTATGGAGCTGGTTCATTTATCAACTCAAGTTCACATGATATGCGAACCGCGATGGGCGCTTATGCCATTTGTGCACCTCAAAATTTAGATAAAGTAGAGCAAGGCTTTAAAGAAGAGCTAGCCCGCTTACTTAAAGATGGATTTACTGATGCTGAAATTACTGATGCAAAGTCAGGATTGCTACAAGGTAAAAAAGTGAGTCGTTCACAAGATAATGAGCTTGTTAATAAACTGGCGGCACATTTAAATACAGAACGTACTATGCAATGGAATAAAGCGTATGAAGAACGCCTAGCGGGTCTTGATGCTAAAGAAGTTAATCGAGTGATGAGTAAGTATTTAAAACTTGAAGACTTTTCAATTATTAAAGCTGGTGATATGAGTAAAATAGACTCAGGTGATACCAGTGCTGATATGAGTGCTGATATAAGTGAATAATTTATATTAGTGTTAGTCGCTAACGGCTATTAGCTATTTTTATAAAAAACCGATAAAGACATTTATCGGTTTTTTTATTTCATAATTCACCAATCGACTGATAATCAACATGATGCTAAAAATGAATACTCTGTACCAAGCAATTTGTACGCTAGTTTTTATTTGATGATAATATTTCTTTGATTGTTCCTGAATCTACTAGATCTTTTAAGGCTCGGTTCATTACCGATAATTTTTCATAAAATGCTGAATATTTACTTATTGATATATATGAAGATACGAACTTGTCGTAGCTAAAATTAACTTTCTTTATATTAGGGTAATAATCAAGCGAACGTTTATCCGGAAACATCACAAACTCTCTACCGACTAATACATCTAACCGCCCTGTTAGTAGCATTTTTATTAGCTGTTTATTGGACGTCACGGTTCTCTTATTAAGTTGAGTATCATAGTCAAATTTTTCAAAAAATGAGTAGCCTCTAATACTCCCTATTCTTAACGCTGATAAATCACTGTATTTATTAATGTTAATATTACTATTTCGATGAACAAAAAAATTAATCGGGAAAGACTGCTTTAAATAAGGAGGGGATAAATAAGTCATATAAGACTCACGTTCTTTGTTTTTCCTAATATTTGTCATCATATCGACTTTACCTGTTTTCATGAACTCTAAACAACGTCTGATGGGGCATGATATAAATTTAGGTGTTACATTCAGTTTTTTTGCTAAGGATCTAATAACTTCAATTTGAGGTCCATTGAAAACACTATAATTAATGGTCGTGTTGCTCATTTCAGTGTAAATAGCAATACGCAGTGTTTCAAGAGTTTCCGAAGAGGCTTTATATGAAAATATAGCAAGACAGACACAGATACTGTTTATCAACTTCATGTTGTACCTCTTATCAGGTTAATACTTTTAATGCTTTATGGCTGAATATAACCAAAGTCTATATCCTTTATTCTATTTATATTTACCTGGCTACTTAATTTTATATCCCTATAGTTTATATCTGATAATAGTACTTCTTGGTGATAGATACAAAAAAGCCAACTCCTACAATAAGACTGCAGAAATTGGCTTTCATCCAATTTATTTATTTATTTATTTATTAGCATGGGCACGTGCTTGATGCAATTTTTTGTAGCTTTCAATAAGTCTTAAGTGTTTATCTAAGCCTTCTAGTTTCATACTCGTTGGCGTTAAACCATAAAATCTTACTTCACCGATAACTGAATTAACAACTTGCTGCATGTTTTCTTCACCAAACATTCGGTTGAAATTCACCATAAAGTCTGCAAGCTCCATTTCTTCATCTAGGGTAACTTCAAGTACAGCATGAACCGCTTGATAAAATAAACCACGTTCAACGGTATTGTCATTGTATTGTAAGAACTCGCCCACTAATTCGATCGCATCTTCAAGTGCACCTAACGCTAAGCAGATAAGGATTTTCAGTTCAAGAATAGTGAGCTGACCCCAAACGGTGTTTTCATCGAACTCAATACCAATTAAGGTTCTAATATCAATGTAGTTATCTTGTTGGCTGTCTTCTAAACGGTCAAACAAACTTGTTAAGGCTTCATCGCTTAGGATGTGTAAATTTAAAATATCTGCACGGTAATCTAGCGCTTTATTGGTATTGTCCCAAATAAGATCTTCAACCGGATACACTTCTGAATAATCAGGTACCAGAATACGACAAACCGTAGCACCGAGTTGATTAAATTCGGCGATGTATACTTCTTTATCGAGGTCTTTTAAAATACTCATTAAGCCGGAATTTTCTTCTTCATTGGTACCGGAGAAATCCCATTCGACGAATTCATAATCGTGCTTACCGCTAAAGAAACGCCAAGAAATAACACCTGTAGAATCAATAAAGTGATCGACAAAGTTTTCTGGCTCAGTAACCGCCATGCTATTAAATGTCGGCTTAGGTACGTCGTTTAGGCCTTCAAAGCTTCGACCTTGTAATAATTCAGTTAAGCTACGCTCAAGAGCGACTTCAAAACTTGGGTGAGCACCAAATGAGGCGAAAACTCCGCCGGTT
This sequence comes from Colwellia sp., assembly GCA_013215385.1. Taxonomy (GTDB): domain Bacteria; phylum Pseudomonadota; class Gammaproteobacteria; order Enterobacterales; family Alteromonadaceae; genus Colwellia_A. The sequence goes on along the minus strand of JABSOY010000010.1, from coordinate 7,682 downwards.
TTAGGGTTCATTAGCGTTACACACATTACTGGGAATATACCGCCTAACGAGGCATCTTTGACCACAACAGGGAAGCCCTGCTCTTCTAGCCCTGCTATACCGGCTAAAATACTTGGGTACTTTGCAATCACCTCTTTAGGTACATCAGGTAATACTATTTCTTCTGCGATAATTTGCTTTTTAACTGCACGTTCAAAGATTTCTGATAAACACTGTACTTGTGCTTCTGGTAAGTTATTACCTGCACTCATACCATTACTTAAAAATAAGTTTTCAATAAGGTTAGACGGAAAGTAGACGGTTTCGCCGTCAGATTGGCGAACATAAGGAATTGAACAAATACCTCGTTCAACTAACCCTGAGTTAGTATCAATAAGGTTTGAGCCACGAAGTTCATCATCAGGGTTATAAAGCCCTAAACAATAATCATCTAAAATACCGTTAGGCAATTCATCATTATCGCCAGGTTTAAACCATTTTTCATTCGGGTAATGTACAAAATCACTATTTGCTATTTCTTCACCTAAAAACTGGTCATTGTAGAAAAAGTTGCAGTTAAGTCGCTCGATAAACTCACCTAAAGCTGAGCAAAGAGCACTCTCTTTGGTTGCACCTTTACCGTTGGTAAAACACATTGGCGAAGCAGCATCACGAACATGCAATGACCAAACATTAGGTACTATGTTACGCCATGAAGATATTTCGATTTTCATGCCCAGATCAGACAAAAGACCGGTCATTTCAGAGATGGTTTGCTCAAGTGGTAAGTCTTTACCTAAAATATATGTGCTGGTATCACCTTCAGGTTGCCCCATTAGCATTGCTTGTGCATCTTCTTCAAGGTTTTCTACTATCTCGACTTTAAACTCGGGTCCACTCTGTACTACTTTTTTAACCGTACATCGGTCGATTGAGCGAACAATACCCTTGCGATCTTTTTCAGAAATACTTTCAGGTAATTCCACCTGAATTTGAAAAATTTGGTTATATCTGTCTTCAGGGTCAACAATATTGTTTTGCGACAGTCTAATATTTTCAGTCGGAATATCTCGTGACTTACAATAAACCTTAACAAAGTATGCGGCGCAAAGTGCTGATGACGCTAAAAAGTAATCGAAAGGGCCTGGTGCAGAGCCGTCACCTTTATAACGAATTGGCTGATCGGCGATAACACTAAAGTCATCAAACTTAGCTTCAATTCTAAGATTGTCGAGATAATTAACTTTGATTTCCATTGAATAATTTCCGGAGTTTTGCGCTAAAACCTCATACGTTTTTGTAGGTTTGGCGACTGCCTATCGGCGAGCTGTATTTAATTATGGGTATTATCTGTTTTTTCGCGACATTAGTCTTGGAAAAGATACATTAATTGGTAAACGAATGATTTTCTATATAAAGACTATCGAACTATAAGACGAATAAATGGCAATATTCCATTAGCAACTAATATTGTCCGTCTGGGTATTTATCTTCTATATTAAAAGAAAGCTTTAGTCGTTTTTCGTACTTTAAAAGATAAGTTTTTTGCTTCACCCATAGTATCAACAGTAAGCCTAAACAATGAACGTATAGCTTTGAATAAAAATCAAATCATTTAGTTTATTTTAACTCAAACACATAGAGGCAATATGACTCGACGTAAAAGCTCAGATAAAAACGCAGCAGTAAATCAATTATTAAGTAAAATGGATAAATCCGTTGCTGACAGTTTTTCTTATCAACAACGAAAAGCCATACAAAAGGTCATCAGTGCACGAGATTGGCAAAAACACAATTTAGACTTTCGGCCAACGTTAGCATTGCCATTTTTACCTTGGAGCTTTTACATGGTATTTCTTTGTGGCGTCAACAAAAGGGAGCTTTTACCTGCGGAACGTTTTATGGCCGCGACGATGTTTTTATTCACACTATTTGTCATGGGCCTGTTCTTCATCGGCTGTGGTTTTGTGCTTATTTATTTATTAAAGTCATGGCTGGGTATTGATTTATTTCCCAATGAATCTTTAGGTATTTGGGATGAATTTAAAAGTTATTTTTAAATTCACCCCTTTGTACTAGCCGGTTAAGTATTTAAGCAAAGTAAAGTTACTGATCCGTTTACGTAACTAAAGCTCATACAATTTAATGATATTGATACTCTCTAAGTTTAAATAAAGCGATTGTGCAATAGTAAACAAACACCAATTACCGCCATGTCAGTGTACTCTTTTTATTCAATATTTATTCTATCTTAGTAACCAGCACTAATTCTACCTTGGCAAAACGCCACTAATTTGCCAAGATAGTGATAAAAATTAAAACAATAATAATGAAAGGGATAACATGAAAAAGTTTTTTAAAGGAATACTCTATCTATTTATAACGGTAGTAATAGCCGTATTGGCTTATCAGCAATTTAACAGCTGGCAAGATAAAACTGATTTAGCCGAGCAAGCAGAATCGCCACAAGGACAATTACCCGACTGGTTAATACCAAACCATTATGATTTAACCTTAAAAGTTGACCCAGATAACGCAAGTTTTTCTGGTGAAATAAAGATCAACGTAACGTTAACTCAAGCAACACAAGAACTTTGGCTACATGGAAAAAACCTTACCGCTTCTATCGCAAATTTTATTAACGAAAATGGCACGATAACAACACTTAACTATAAAGAAATGGGCCATTCTGGTGTTGTTAAGCTTTCTTCTGACTCTGTTATTACGCCTCAGAAAGGAACAATTTCAATCTCCTTTAAGGGCGAGCTCGCAAAAGATTTAGCTGGCTTATATTTAGTGAAAGATGGTGGATTACATTATGCTTTCACCCAATTTGAGCCTGACTCTGCACGTATTGCTTTCCCTAGTTTCGACGAACCACGATTTAAAACACCTTTTGATATAAGCCTCGAAGTAAAAGAATCACTAAAAGCGTTTGCTAATACACCACAAATTAAAGAAGAAACGACTGAAAATGGTTTTAAACGATTAACCTTTAAAACAACTAAACCATTACCAACCTATTTAATTGCCTTTGCCATTGGTGATCTTGACGTAGTAGAACATTCGGCTATTCCAGCTAACGCTATTCGAAAAGTAACGATCCCTTTAAGGGGCCTTGCAACGAAGGGCAAAGGCAAAGATATGGCCTATGCCTTAGAAAATACCGCATCGATATTGGTTACCCTCGAGAATTACTTTGGTATCGCTTACCCATACGAAAAATTAGATATTGTCGCCGTTCCTGATTTTGCTGCAGGGGCAATGGAAAATGCAGGTCTAATCACCTACCGTGAGCAATTATTACTGTTAGGTGACAACCCTACATTAGGCCAACAACGTAGCTACGCGAGTGTTCATGCACACGAACTTGCACATCAATGGTTTGGTAATTTAGTGACCATGCCATGGTGGAATGATATTTGGTTAAACGAATCATTTGCTACTTGGATGGCTGACATATCTATGAATGATTGGAACCCTGAATTTGGTTTTGAGCGAGCGATGGTTCGCTCAGGCCACAGTGTAATGAATAGTGATGTATTTTTAGATACTCGACAAATAAGAGAGCCTATAAAAAACAATGGTGATATTCAAAACGCGTTTGACGGTATTACTTACCAAAAAGGTGGCGCTGTTTTACAAATGCTTGAAGACTATATAGGTAAAGAGGCCTTTAGAAATGGTGTTCGTTATCATCTAAAAAAATACGCTTATGGCCACGCAGATGCCGTTCAATTTATTGATTCAATCGAAAAACATTCCGACAAGAAAGGCATAAAAGCCGCATTTAATAGCTTTCTCAATCAAAAAGGCGTGCCATTAGTCAATGTAAGCTTTCAATGTAATGAACATGAAAAAACACTAACGCTTAATCAATCTCGCTATTTACCCCTTGGCGCTCGTTCATCTGCAGAGCAAACATGGTCGCTACCTGTTTGTATCACCATTATCAATAAAGACGGTAAATCAAAACAGTGTCAAATGCTAAGTCAAGCAGAAGAGTCATTTCCAATAGTGAGTGAACATTGCCCAATAGCTATTATGCCCAATGCAGAAGGGAAAGGTTATTACCGCTGGTCGCTTTCAGCTAAACAGCAATCGTCTTTACTTAATAATTTCAGCCAACTTTCTGGAGCAGAAAAATACTCTGTCGCAAGTAACTTAGCGGCTGAGTTTAAAGCAGGTAGAATTGATGCTTCAAATTATTTAACGGCAATCAAACCTATTATTGCCGATCAAGACTGGGACCTAATAAGCCAACCTATCAGTAATATTAAATTTATCTCTAACAACATTGCTAATGATGATGAGCAGCAAAAGATATCAACATATCTTTCAGGCCTTTATCAGCCCAAACTGGATGCAGTTGGTTTGTTCGCCACAACGACGTTGGATAAAGAAAGTCCGGTCGAAACCAAGTTACTTAGAGAAACGCTTATTGGCCTAGTTGCATTAACGTTAGAACAACCTGAATTGCTTAACACCTTATCGTCTATGGGAGAGCAGATCATCGGTTATAAAACAGGTGGCAAGCTTAATCTTGAAAACATTGAGCCTGAACTTATAGCGCCAGCTTTAGCAAGTGCCGTTAAAGTTCATGGTAAATCTTTTGCCGAAGCTGCTATTGCGCAATTAGAGAATACTGAAGACGGTACACTTCGCCAGCGACTTTTAGTGTCGGTAGGCCGAAGTACTGATGCAGAAACGTCAGAGATGGTATTAGACTTAATGACGTCATTATCGTTAAGAGTCAATGAACGTTTAACATTACTGAGTAGCCATATGAGCCAAAAAGAAAATCAGAAAAACATTTACCAATGGCTTAAAGATAAGTATTCAATAATATCAATGATCATCCCTAAAAAATACATTGCACTGGCACCTATCATTGGCGAAGGTTTCTGTAGTAAATCGATGCGAGATGATGTTGATAAATTCTTTACATCAAAGTTAGCTGAAAATCCTGATAGCGAAAGACACTTATCAACAACACTTGAAAAAATAGAGATATGTATTGCGCTCAAAAGCTCACAAGCAGAAGTTAACATTTAAACAAGACGAAAAAATAACAATAAAACTAACGCGGTAGTTGTTAGGTGAACAAAAAGAGGCTGATATATATCAGCCTCTTTTTATCTTCAATAAAAAGAATATTACACATACTCATCACGTAACCAGTCAACATAACCGACAAAAAAGTTTTGCCAAAAATCATTCGTTTCTGCAACGCCTACTATTTTTTTACCAAAGGTTTCTAATATTTCTAAATCAAATATACAGCTTTCATCTGGTATATACATCGCAGACTTCTGCTGACATTGTTGATGAATAATTGTTAAACATTGAGCAAAACCACTTAATGTTGCAGCAACCATTGTTGGCTGTTGCCATTGATTTTCTTCTTCAGCCAGCGCAGTATAAACCGCTAAGTTTTCATCATTGAGATCAACAAAATAAGGGTCACCTAGCTCTGTATCTTTAGCGATAACCAGCCATGAACCTTGCCAATTCCCGATAGCCGTATCGACTAAGCTCTTGCCATCTTTATCAACAGAATAACCTATTTGACTTTTATTTAATTCAGCCGTTTTAACAACAACACTAAAACCTTGAGGACCAAAAAAGACTTCTTTATGTTCAAATGCTTTTAGTTTATTTAATAGTTCGGTGCGGTTCATTTTTAGTATCACTCTTCTTATACAATAAGGTCGCTGATAGATAACTATCAACGACCTTTTCAACTTTTAAACACAATATTCTTAACTAGCTTTTTGCTATTCTTGCTTCAACAACTTCAATCGCATGGTCAATGCGAGCAAGTACTTTATCTTTATCCAATAAAGCTAAGGTAACATCTAAAGAAGGTGAATTCCCACCACCTGTAGCTGCTACGCGTAATGGCATGCCTACTTTGCCCATCCCCACTTCAAGCTCAGTTGCTGTATCGTTAATAGCCGCATGAATAAGTTCAGGAGACCATTCGCTTAATGCAGCAAGTTTAGCTTTTACTAAAATAAGTGGCTCTTTTACCACTGGGCGTAAATGTTTTTTCACTGCTGATGCATCTAGTTCGCTAAAGTCTTCATAAAAATAACGAGATATTTGCGCCATTTCTTTTAATGTTTTAACACGGTCAGCTTGAATTTTAACAATTTCTTCAAGCGTAGGACCATTTTCAGTATTAATGCCCTGCTCGTTCATGTGCCATGCTAAATGTTTTGCAACATAACTTGGCTCCATAGTTTTCATGTAATGTTGGTTTACCCAAATTAACTTATCGGTATTAAAACCAGACGCTGCGCGGTTACAGTCTTTTAAGTCAAATAAGTCGATCATTTCTTCACGGGAGAAAATTTCTTTATCGCCATGTGACCAACCTAAACGTACTAGATAGTTAAGCAAGGCTTCTGGTAAATACCCGTCATCACGATACTGCATGACACCCACAGCGCCATGACGTTTAGATAAACGTTTACCGTCTTCACCTAAAATCATCGGAATATGCGCATACTCAGGAAGTGTTGCACCAAGCGCCACTAAAATATTAATTTGCTTCGGGGTATTACTAATATGATCATCACCACGGACAACATGAGTAATTTTCATGTCCCAGTCATCAACAACAACCGTTAAGTTATACGTTGGCGTGCCATCGCTACGCGCTATAATTAAGTCGTCTAGCTCTTCGTTAGCAATAGTGATATCGCCTTTAACCATATCCTTGATAACAACTTCGCCATCAAGCGGATTTTTAAAGCGGATAACAAAAGGTTTGTCAGCAGGATAATCAGTGCGGTCACGCCACAAGCCGTTATACTTTTCTTTTGCGCCTGTTTCACGAGCTTCTTCACGCATTGCTTCAACTTCTTCACTGGTACTGTAACAACGATAGGCATTACCCGACTCAAGTAATTGGTCAATAACTTCTTTATAACGGTCAAAACGTTTGGTTTGAAAATATGGACCGTGTGTCCACTCAAGGTTTAACCAATTCATACCGTCCATAATAGCATCAACTGATGCTTGGCTTGAACGCTCTAAATCTGTGTCTTCAATACGTAAAACAAAATCACCACCATTTTTCTTGGCATATAGCCAACTATAAAGAGCAGTACGTGCTCCACCAACATGTAAATAACCAGTAGGGCTTGGTGCAAATCGAGTTGTTAAGCTCATAAAAATCTCACTATAAATTTTAAGACTTAAAGGCTATGTTAAAATACAAGGCTTAAAGTCTAGAATTGGGACGCTAATAATTGTCGATATTTTATCAGGCATGGATAAGGAAAACATCATTTGGGATAAGAAACCAAGAAAAGAAACCAAGAAAAGATGATAAAACAATCAAGGTGTTGTATTTTACAGCAAACAATATGATAAAAGTAAAAAAAGTGAAAAAAAACATAAAAAAGCTTTATTTTTTGTTGACAGCTTTTTCGATTTCCCTATAATACGCCCCACTGAAACGCAGACAGTCTTGTAATTAACTAGACAGTTAACGAGTCAGGAAATTTAAGATTGGGCGATTAGCTCAGTTGGGAGAGCACCGCCCTTACAAGGCGGGGGTCACTGGTTCAAGCCCAGTATCGCCCACCAATTTTAAGTTTCATATATAAGCAATTATGTGCGATTAGCTCAGTTGGGAGAGCACCGCCCTTACAAGGCGGGGGTCACTGGTTCAAGCCCAGTATCGCCCACCA
>JABSOY010000009.1 GCA_013215385.1 Colwellia sp. | reverse complement strand
TAACGCAGGAGCAGTTACCGAAATGGCAGAGTGACGAATGTTCACGACTGCATGGATGCAGAAGGTAGAGCGAAGCAAGGATGCCCGATCCTACTTAAAGCTATGAGGTAACATCTTCCAATAACTTTTCAACTATCTCAGCTGCTTGATCATATTCTACATCATCAATAAAATCTGACAGTTTTGATATTTGCTGACTGTACTGGCTATTGGTTACCAGTAATTGTAAATCAGGCAGTAATTCCTCCGCCGAGAAATCGGCATGGTGCAATTTCGGCAATATTGCCGTTAACATTTCATTGAATGCGGTTTTACTGAAATGAATCTTTTTCTCCTGCTTTGTCTCTTGGCTGAAGACAATATGGAGTTGCTGTAATAACGTCGTTAATGACTGAACTATAGAAGCTAGTATCGAAGGTGGATAAGTGTTTTTTTCTAGTGATAATTCAAAAACATTGCACAGTCTTACCAACTCATATGCACCAATATAAGCTGCATTTGACTTTAAGGTGTGAATAGTTCGGTATAGTAACTCCCCATCAATTTTTTCGTCAATGATGTTTAAGTCAACAATTGTTTGTCCTTGCCCCTTGTTAAAGTCCCTGACTAAACTGAGATATAATTTGGTACGTCCGCCCATTTTTATTAATGCTTGTTCTGGGTCTAACATTTGAATTTTGTCGAGCTTAGCAATGATTTTATTATCATCATCTTGCGGCTGGTAATGGCACAAGCTCTGGCGCTTATCCGTTAAACTTGGTTGAGGGTCAGGTAAAATCAGGTGTTTTGTTATGCACTGGTATAATTGCTCAGAAGATATAGGCTTGCATAAGTGATCACACATGCCGGCTTGTTTACTTTTTACAACATCTTCAGTCATTGCCTGTGCGGTCATAGCAATGATGGGGAGTGTGGTTAAATTGAGTTCATTTATGATGACTTTTGTTGCGGTTAAACCATCCATTTCAGGCATCTGAATATCCATAAGTACTAGGTCATAGGTATTGAGTTGCACCTTTTCTAAGGCAATCACACCGTTTTCAGCAACATCAATTTGAGCGTGTGTATCTTTTAAAAAACCAAGTGCCACTTGACGATTAATCGCGTTGTCATCCACAAGGAGTATTTTAGCGCTGGAAAAATCAGGAATGAATTCCTCTTGCCACTTAGCCGGTAGTATTTTATCGGGCCTATTAAGTAATACATTACGAATTGCGGTAGATAATGTCGACTTATTTACTGGTTTTTCTAAGTATTGATGAATATTAACCTTTGATTTTTCAGCTGCTTTTTTTGCTAAATCACGATCGAATGCGGATACCATTAATATTTGTGGTGACGTTTTTAACGGTAACTCTATTATTTTTTTTGATGTTTCGATACCATCAATTTCAGGCATACGCCAATCCATAAAAACAATATCAAAAGCTTTTTCTGTGTACTGAGCTGCTTGAATTTTATCGATAGCATCAAAACCATTATCACATTGCTCAACGGTTAAGCCCCATTCAGAAAGTAACTCAACTAATACCATTCGGGCAATTTCAGCATCATCAACGACTAATACTTTTAATGTGCCAAAATCATCTGCGCTGATCATCTGTTTATTAATACGCTGTTTTGATTTGCCTAAAAGTACAGTAAAAGAAAAAGTAGATCCCGTACCTTGATTACTTTTGATCTTGATTTCACCGCCCATTAGCTGGGTTAACTGTTTTGAAATAGCGAGCCCTAAGCCACTGCCCCCATACTTACGAGTAATACTATCGTCAGCTTGCGAAAACGATTGAAAAAGTTTTTCTTGCTGCTGTTTACTCATGCCAATGCCGGTATCAGTGATGGTGAACTGTAATAATATTTCTTCTTTTGTTTCTTTTTTTGCAGCTACTTCGATGAAAACCGTGCCTTTATCAGTGAACTTTATCGCATTGTTAACCAAGTTTATGAGTATTTGTTGTAAGCGTAACGGGTCACCTATTAAACTGTGGGGAATAGCATTACTGACATTAGTAATCAGTTCAAGCCCTTTGGAATGCGCGTTCATCGCACTAATATTAATGGTTTTTTCCATAATATCGTCAAGCTCAAATAATGTTCTTTCAATCGAAAGTTTACCGGCTTCTATTTTAGAGAAATCTAGAATGTCATTTATCAAGCCTAATAGTGCTTCCCCAGCACTGAGAATTTTTTCTACGTTGTCTGCTTGTTCACAACTAAGATCGGTCTTTAAGGTTAAACGACTTAAGCCGATAACAGCATTCATTGGCGTGCGAATTTCGTGGCTCATTTTGGCAAGAAAATCTGACTTAGCCGCAGTCGCTTTCTCTGCTTTTTCTTTTGCAGCCTTTAATAAATTTTCAGCTTCAACTCGTTCAGTGACATCCCGACATACACCTAGTAAGCCGATAAGCTTGCCACTTTCGTCATAAAAAGGTGATTTTAAGGTATCGAGTAATACTTTTTTACCATCAGGGTAGGTGACCCATTCTTCGATGCGAACTATTTCTTGTGTCGAAAGAATTTTTTTATCCGCATTGCGAAACCACTCTACTATGTTTTCGTCATCGAATAACTCTTCATCTTTAGAGCCAATAATTTGCTCTATAGGTTGACCGATAAGTTTAGCAAAGGCTTTATTACAAGATATATAAGTAAAAGAAGTGTCTTTAGCAAAAATAATATCAGGAGTGGCGTTTAAAACACCTTTTAAAAGGGATACGAGTTTTTTATTACTGTCCATATACATTTCCTTGTATGGTATCTTCCATGTTTGCTAACTAATCAATTTGGAGTCATTCAGTTAAACTATACTGCTGGTAAAAACCGACTTAGCATTTCAAATAAGTCATCCGGATTTATAGGTTTAATAATGTGCTCGTTCATACCCATAGCTCGGCTATTCTCTATATCTTTTGCCATAGCGTGTGCGGTCATAGCAATGATGGGTAACTTTGATAAGTGTAGATCAGTTCTGATTTTTTGACAGGCAGTTAAACCATCCATTTCAGGCATTTGAATATCCATCAGTACCAAATCGTAAGCTGTTTTTTTTATTTTCTCTATGGCTTGAAGGCCATTATGAGCAATATCTAACTGCACCTTTGTATCGGCAAGAAAAGTTTTGGCCACTAATAAATTCATCTCATTATCTTCAACTAATAAAATATGTGAGCTAGAAAAATTAGGAATTTTTGCTGATGTATCCGTTTGCTTTTCTTTCATGCTGCTTTGAGGAGGGTGCGTCAATAGTGTATTTTGTAATGCCGCTATTAAAGTTGTTTTACTGACCGGTTTTTCAATGAAATGAGCAATATTGACTTGCTCTGTTAGCGCAGCATATTTTGCCGCATCTTTGTCGTAAGCGGAGACCATCAAAACCTGTGGCAATGGCTTTAATAACGTTCCTGTCGGTAATTGACTTATTTGTTTACTGGCAGCAATGCCATCCATATCAGGCATGCGCCAATCCATAAACACTAAATCGTATGGTTGATTGTTTATTTGTGCTTCGCTGACTAAGTCAATGGCACTTTTGCCGTTATTCGTCTGTTTTGCTTGAATACCACACTCTGCTAAAGAGGCGGTTAATACAGTTCGAGCCAGAGAAATATCGTCGACCACTAACACTTTTAGCGGTGAGAAGTCAGTGGTTAAATACGGTGATGCGAGTGTCGAATCCTCTACTTTGCCAACTTTAGTGGTGAAGTAAAAGGTACTACCGTGCTGCAGTTGGCTTTTCAGCCATATTTTTCCACCCATCAGTTCGGTCAGCTGTTTGGCTATAGCTAAACCTAATCCCGTGCCACCATGTTTTCTAGTGATGGAATCATCAGCTTGATTAAAAGATTGAAAAAGATTTTGTTGTTGGTGCTCATTCATGCCTATGCCGGTATCGCTCACTGAACATTGCAAAAGAGCAGATTCTTCGTTTTGATTAATAATGATTACGTTAAGGTAAATAGATCCTTTTTCGGTAAATTTGACCGCATTATTGAGTAGGTTCACTAAAACTTGCTGTAGCCTAAAAGGATCACCTAGCAATACCGTAGGCACGTTATCTTCAACTTGCATGATTAACTCTAGGCCTTTAGCGTGCGCTCCCATGGCCGTTAAATTGATTGATCGATTAACTAATTCATGAAAATTAAAAGGTGTATGTTCAACGGATAGTTTTCCTGCTTCTATTTTTGAAAAATCCAAAATGTCGTTGAGTAAATTAAGTAATGATTCACCAGAGCTGAGAATTTTATCTACATAATCCCTTTGCTCATGATTGAGTTGCGTTTTTAAGGTTAAATGGCTTAAGCCAATAACGGCATTCATTGGTGTGCGAATTTCATGGCTCATGCGAGCGAGAAAATCTGACTTTGCTTCCGTGGCTTTTTCCGCTTTATTTTTAGCGACTCGTAGTTCATTTTCTGCGGCAACCCGCTCGGTAATATCTCGACAAACACCTAATAAACCAATGAGGTTGCCCTGTTTATCATAAAAGGGTGATTTTAGTGTATCTAATAATACTTTTCGACCGTCAGGATAGGTTGCCCATTCTTCTATACGTATTGTTTTTTGTGTGGTCAGTAACGTTGAATCGGCGACTCGAATGCGTTTTGCCTGTGCTGAGTCGTGAAAAAGTTCTGCGTCGGTAAAACCTAATATTTCATCCGGTGAACGCTTAATTAATGCCCCAAAAGCATTATTACAAGCGATATATTTGAAAGAAGTATCTTTAGCAAAAATGAGATCAGGTGAAGCATTCAAAATACCTTTTAAGAGTGAAACTAATTCTTCATTTTTACTGAGCATACAACTACCTATTTTTATTTTAAAAATTAAAATGTTATAAGTGGAAATAGCCATCATCGGCTAGATAAATTTTTTCTACTTTGATGACGGCATTCATATTGAGTGGGCCGTAGATATGTGGATATAAACCGCCTGTTGCGGGCTCCCATTTTACTTGCGGTGAAATAAGTTTTTTATCAACAACTAAAATAAGGGGTTGTACTTTGTCTCGATAATATTTATTGGCGATGCGATTTAATTGACTGCGAGGGGCGGCATGGATAAAACCTTCACTTTGCAGAGAGTCGCGAACTAAGCTGCCGCTCTCAAGTGCTAATTGGTACTCAGCTTGTGATGATAATAGATAAATATTAGGGTCACTTAAGCCAGCATACATACGGACAAAAATATTACTGAGAGTTTGCTGTTCATCACCTTGGTAAATATAGTCAACACGAAAGGACCCTTTCAAGGTGTGGTTTTCGAGGGTTTGGCTGACAATGCTAATTTCTGCACGTGCGGTCCAGTCAGTATTCGTTAACCAAACGGGAATACTATCGAAAAATACGCGACTGCCTTGTTTTTCGAAAGAATATACTTTTCCTCGTTCTAATTCTGGATAGTTATCAGAACGTAAAATTGAATTGATTTCTATTTTAAAACCCATGCTAGTTTCCTTTAGACGCTTTATTTGTACTTGATGAAAGGTCAACTTGCCTGAAGCAAGGACCATAGGTGCTGTTGTCGCTTGTACTACGAGGTATTGCCATTAATGGACGAGCAAACTTTTGTAAGGTAAACATAAGTTCATGCGCACGAATAATATCGCTTTGCCCGCCGCCATTCCAAGCGCCATGTAGCTTTTCTATCATTTGGCTGTAAGTGATATCGAAGCGCTTAATTAATTGCCATGCTTTGTCAGGTACGTCGGCTTGCTGGTAGCCCCCAACAGGAACCTCTGCCATTGGCCAAACATCAGGAAAAGGTAATGCTTCGTCGGCAAAGATAAAGTCGCCACCTTGTCGGCATTGTATTATTTTTCGCCTTTTCTTAATCTCCCAAAAACGATAAAAATGAGCAAGGTCGTCCATTCCTGTATCGGCAGGACTATTGCCATGGGATCCTTCACCTTGGCGTTTTATCAGGGTAATGGCATATCTTACTTTTTCAACAGAGTCGACCACATACATAGCTAGCGGACCTGATATTTGATTGTCAACACTCAGCTCGGGTTGTAAACGCTCAAATAGGGTTAAGATATGATCGTACAATTCACCTACCGTACTGTGATCCGTATGATCGCACGAGAAGGTTTCGCCACTTATCGGCACAATCTGCTCTGGCATTTCTATTTCCATAAAATCGATAATGGATTGCTCATTTAAACCTGATAATTTCACCGTTAAATCGGGGTGAACACCTGCAGGTAACTTACCCGGATAAACGGGTACAGCCGTTTTTATTTGCGGTGCTTCCCCTAATGATGCCAACATATTGCAAGCAAATGACATATGAAGCATTTCTTCATGGATAATTTCACGTAACGAAACGGCCATAGGATGACATTCATCTTTTATAGACCATAATGCTGCTAAATAAGGTGGCATAGTCGCAAATTCAAGCGTTACCGCACTTTGTAATAAATGTTTTAATAATGCTAAATTAAGTGAGTGATTTTCTTCAGTGAGCTTTTCTTTGAATAACTCATCAGCAAAGTTAAAAAGTGCCGTTAAGTTATGCGTTTTCGCATGAATTTCATTTTCAATTTTTTTCAGTTGAGCTTTTAATTTGTTAAGCATGAGTAACCTCATCTTGTTGATTTAAATGTTCAGCTAAACGATGAGCTAATGCCGTTAAGGTTAAAGTGGGGTTTACGGCACTATTAGACGAAAATACACCATTGGAGCAAATATAAAGATTATCGACGTTATGCACTTTTAGATTGGCATCGGTAACGCCAGTTTCAGCGGTTGCCGACATGCGGCAAGTACCTGTAGTGTGATCGCCTCGTGGTGTTTGTTTGAAGGTTTTTATTACTTCCAAGCCCATCTCTTCAATAATTTTTTTCATCAATGCTAAGTGAGTATCAGCTCGTTTATCATCTTCCTCGGTTTTCTGATAAGTAATTTTTGTTAGTGGTAAACCAAAACGGTCTTTACCTTCGCCAATGGAGAGGCGGCTTTCGTATTGACCTACTTCTTCCATAAAGGCTTGTAGTTTAAATTCACAAGCACCGCGTATTTTTTTATTTATCTCTATTTTCGACATACCGTCAATCATCAGCTGAGCAATATCAATTTTAGGACGGCTGCGGTCTTTAAACAAAAATAATTTACCATTTTTTTGTTGCTCGGGTGAATCATAGGTACGAGACATTAATGTTGGGAAATCGTACTCCTGCCACAAACCATGCGGATTACTTTTTGCCTTGCCTGTCACTTCCAACATTGAATGTGTAACGATATAACGACCCACTAAGTCATGATCATTACCAATGCCACGTGGCCAATTTTTGCTCGTTGATGCCATTAATAATTTAGGTATTTCATAAGCACCTGCACAGAGAATAATTTTTTTCGCTGTTACGCTAAAAGCTTGGTTGGTTTGATTATTGATATAATCTACGCCACTTATTTTTGTTTTACTCGCCGCGATTATCTTGGTGACTACCGATTGAGTGAGGACGTTAAAATTAATAAAATCAGGATTTTCAAGCAGATCTTGTAATACATACTGAGCTGAAAAACGCGCACCATAAGGGCAATATTTGCAGGTGCCCGTTGTCATACATTTTCGGTAGCGGGCAACAGGCATTTTTCCTGGTTGAATATCTAACGCGTGAAATGCTTTAATCATTTCACCGTCGGCGGCTGTCCATTGAAAAGGTGGCACAGAGTAAGGCGTTGAACGGGGTTGCCAGTTTTCTGTTTCATCACCACACACCGACATGTACTGCTCTGCTTGAGCATAATAAGGTTCAAGTTCGTGATAATCTATCGGCCAATCTGCACCTTGACCAGTATTGGTGAATAATTGAAAATCTTCTGGCTTAAAGCGTAACGCCCAGCCGCCCCAATGCATGGTAGAGCCACCAAATGCTTTTACTCGCCCACCTGATGTAGTCCAGGTCGGTTGACCATCTTTACCTATGGTTGATTGGTTATCTGATTTTTTATCGTAGGTGTATTGATAAGGTAATGGTCCGCCGGCACAGGTTGTATAGTTCCACCATTGTCGACGTTCTTTAGCCGGAATTAAATCGCCCGCTTCGAGCATCAATAATTTGGTCAGTGGATTCTTTTCTAATATTCTTTTTGCCAACACGGTTGCCGCTGCGCCAGAGCCAACGATAATGTAATCATGTTCTTCCATTTGATCCTCCTCCTTGCGCTAAGTTTTGCCTTCGAATGTACGTGCTAAATTTTCGTTACGGTAACGACTACCTTTGACAAAACCTTTGTAATTCACCCCTTTAACTTTTATAACTTCACCACTGGCATTGCTTTGGCCGCCAAAATGTTTAAAACCGCCTGACAATACTTGCATGCGAATAAATTCGTCAATCACATAATATTTTGCATGAGCGAGTAAGGTGGTAAGTATGGGCTGCGTTTTTTCAGTATTATTTTCTGCTTGGCTTTGGGGGATTTTATAGCTGAAAAAGAGTGTTTTATAGGCCTGTTGTTCGCCATACAACTGAGTAAGTTCTTCAATGACTAGCACAGCATTGATATATTCAGCGCTATAACTTGGTTGTTGCGACGTTTTTGCTTTGATCATTTCTAACCATGCACTTTTTAAGTTTTTAGACTCGTTATAAACGTCTTTCCAATGTTCGCCAATTTGAGAAAATATTTGCCAAAGCTTTTCAATTTGGCTTTCAGGTAAAGTACAAGGTTCGCTAAATATTAGCTCTGCTGTGACTAATGTTTGGGAAATCTCTCCGCCAATAGTACTATTTATCTGCACCATACTGACTCCTTGTTTTAGCTAAACCTGCTGTGGTTAACCAGACTAAATCATTTTCTATGAGTTTGTCTATTTATGTTAATAAAAAGTTATTATTGTTGAAGTATTAGCTGACAATAATTTCGTTGCTTATGTAAGCTCGAAATATGCTACATTAGCAACGAAATTTTTTTGGGAAAATGATAATGACAGAACAAACAGCTTTCCTTCATATGCAATTAGCCACTTTGCATGAAGGGATGAATGAACAAAAATATGTAGTGGTTGATATTCGTGATGCGACTTCGTTTCAAGCAAACCATATTCCGGGTGCTATTCATTTGAGTAATGAAAATTTTTCAGATTTCATTCGTGAAGCTGACTTAGATGCACCTGTTGTCGTTTGTTGTTACCACGGTATTTCAAGCCAACAAGCGGCGGAATTTTTGATCAGCCAAGACTTTACTGAGGTGTATTCACTTGACGGTGGTTTTACCGATTGGCAAATACGTTTTCCGACAGATGTCGAAGTGAGTAGGTAATTAAAGATAATGTCGGAGCTTGGTGAAAATAACGAGTTAAGTCCGTTGGTGAAAGTGTCTCAGCATAATATTGCGTTGTTGTTCGCTAATTACTTAGTAAGTCTTAATATTGCCGCAAAAGTGCAAAAGCATGACAGTGAATATATTATTCATTGCCAATCGACCGAGCTTGACCGTGCGAGAAATATCTTTTCAGAATTTATTGCCGATCCTTATCAAGAAAAATATCAGCAGGCAGCATGGAATAACGCTGAAGTAACACCAGTGACTGATCATTCACCTTCATTGTTAGGAAGTTTTCAGCAACAATTTTTTGCCCATGCCGGTTGGGTAACGTTAACAATATTTGCTCTTTGTTGGTTGGTGTTTATTGCTAGCACGCTTGGCTTCGCTCAGTCTACCTTTGGCTTGTTACACTTTTATCAACAGCTAAATCTTGAGGCGTTTTTGGACTCACCTTTGCGATTATTAGGCCCCGCCTTATATCATTTTTCATGGCTACATATTGTCTTTAATACGATGTGGTGGTGGCAATTGGGTGGTAATGTTGAAAGAACTTTGGGGAAGGGCGCGTTAATTAATTTATTTTTGATCACCGCAATACTTTCTAATCTCGGGCAGTTTATTGTCTCAGGGCCTAATTTTGGTGGTTTATCTGGGGTTGTGTATGGTTTGGTTGGTTATGTGTGGTGGTACGGTTGGTTAGCACCAGCAAAAGGCTTGTTTATTTCGAAACCGATTATTGGTTTTTTACTCTTTTGGTTATTGCTTGGTTACGCCGATGTATTACCGGTTAATATGGCAAATACCGCACATTTACTTGGCTTAGTCAGCGGTTGTTTGCTGGCGGCCGTTAACATATTTTTATTGAAACGCCGTTAGTTAATCATTAGGCCGAAAGTGATTTCGGCCATGTTTATTTTTAGTTATCGAGCCATTGAGTGAAAAGTAATTTTTTTATCAGTGGCTTACCTGTTTCTTTAGTTAAAAGATTTTTTACTTTTGCTTCACACAAGCGCTGAATTTCATGGCGACCATTGATAGATTTTATTTTTGCTTCGGGTTGCTGACCAATAATGGTAATAATAGCATCGCGTAACAAGGGGGCATGATGTTCAACAACATCATAGTTTGATGAATCTTCAATCATTAATTCTACTGTTAAGCGTACATAGCCTAGTTTTTTCTTTACCGCGACATAGTTAGTAATAATCGCGGGTTCAAAACCAAAATAAGCATAGTCAGCTGCCTTTGGAGAAGAAACTGGTAGAGATAATGATAATAATGCTGTTAATAATAATAACGTTTTTTTCATGTTTTCCACTCTAAATCACGGGAGAATCAAGGTTGCTATCGGCTATATTACCTCGAATCTTTAATTTTTATTAGCTAATTATTTTTCATTTTATTTTGTTGAGTCAATTTATCACTAGCTGACCATAAATTACCAGCGACATAAATAAGACAATACTGGTATGATAGCGAGGTTATTCGTTAATAAAAACAGTCATTATTTATTTGTTATGAAGCAGTTACAATCATTATTTCCTATTACAATGTACACCACTTGGCAGTCTTCTGCAGGTTCGGTCTTACCTAAGCATTTATTGAATTGGCTACTCGATCCAAGTTCATTAACGGCTCGCTTATCAAAATGTTGTCAGCAATTTCGTGTCGAGGTTATCGGACAAGAAATTCAGCCCTGCTCTGCTCAAGAGGCCACCACAGATATAAATAAAGGTGAGGACGTTTTGGTGCGTGAAGTTTTATTATTTTGTGATGATATTCCGCAAGTATTTGCTCGCAGTTTATTGCCCTTAAAAAGCTTAACCGGCGAAGAACAACAATTAGCCCATTTAGGAAACCAGTCGTTAGGGCAAGTATTGTTTAGTAATAAAGAATTACGGAGAAAGTGCATTGAAATATCGAGTTTTTCGCAAAATAGTCAGGTTTCAGCATTAGCTAAACACCTAGGCTTAACTGAACAAAGAGAACTTTGGGGGCGACGTTCAACCTTTATGTTACATAATAAAGCGATAATGGTTGCGGAGATATTTTTACCGAATGCTTTTGCTTATCAGCAAAGTCATAGTGAAAAACAGCAGGAAAAACTTTATGAAAGCCGTTGAGACAGCAAGCTCATTAGCGCAAAAATGGCAGGGTATAGTTCAAATAACTCGTGCAGATAAACCCATAGGGTCCTATTTATTATTATGGCCAACTTATTGGGCATTATGGATTGCCTGCGATGGGTTTCCTCCTTTACATTGGTTAATTGTTTTTTCCCTAGGTGTTTTTGTGATGCGCAGTGCCGGATGTGTCATAAACGATTGGGCAGACCGAGAAGTAGACGGACAAGTAAAACGTACTCAACATCGACCCTTAGTTTCAGGGGTATTAACGCCCAATGACGCGTTGTCGTTATTTGGCTTACTAATTGGTGTAGCACTGGGGTTAGTATTAACCTTGAGTTGGTATACCATTCAATTATCGGTTGTTGCGGTATTATTGGCAGCAAGTTATCCGTTTATGAAACGTTATACCCAATTACCACAAGTAGTATTAGGTGCCGCTTTTAGTTGGGGCATGATCATGGCATTTTCTGAAGGCATGGGCGAAATACCTGTAGTCGCCTGGTTACTTTTTAGTGCTAATTTATTATGGACCGTCGCTTACGATACTATGTATGCCATGGTGGATCGTGATGACGATTTAAAAATTGGCGTTAAATCAACTGCCATTCTCTTTGGCCAGCATGACAAGCGCATTATATTATTACTGCAACTTTTAACACTAGGCTTATTAGCCAGTGTTGGTGAAATACTCGCGTTTGGTTGGCCTTACCAATTAAGCTTAGTGATTGCTGCAGGGTTCTTTTGTTATCAGCAAATATTAATTGTTAATCGAGAACGTGATAAATGCTTTCAAGCCTTTTTAAATAATCACTTTGTCGGCTTGGTGGTTTTTGTTGGTATCGCGATTGAGCATTTGTAGGAAAGTTTAATCAGGATCTGTGTTGGTGACGACAAGATCCTGATAGACAGTTTTATTGTTAGCGACTAAAGCTAAGTGCTTAAATCCTGGTAGACGTCATCAGAATGACATCATAGTAAACTAACGAATAATACTTTGTAAAACCTCAATATCGACCAGTTGCGTCACTGACGACTTCAGCAAACCGAGTGTACTACTATCCACTAGCTTATTATCTTCATCGCTATTTATATATCCTTGTTCAATCATGGCATTAATTAACGTTGCCTGAGCTTTTTTATCGACAAACTCAGCAGCATTAATGTTATTAAGTACCGATAAGCGCTTGGCAATAGAGACAACTTTTTCTTCGAGGTCGCTTTTCGCAATAGGCGAGAAACGATTGATTAATGTACATATAATAGTAAATCGTTGCACGGTTTCATTAATACATTCACCCATTATACGAATGTTACTACTGAGTTCTACATCGTCAACAACACTGAAAAAACCGGCTTTAGTTTGTTTGATAATTTCTTGTTCAGTTAAAAAGTTTAATATTTGTTCAGTTTGTTTGGTAACTTCACTGTGGTCTTGCCATAAAAACAAATCACCTTTAAGCAAGACAACAAGGCGTTGTACTTGCTCTATTATCATCTCAAAATTAACTTTACTATGGCGGTTTAACAAACGACAAATAAGTGCAGGAATAATATAACTGTGTAAAATATTATTTCGGTAATAACGCATTTCTAAGGTGGCTTTGTCAGATAATGAAATAATATCGCCATAGCTGTCTTTGTTAACCGTGACTTTATTGAGAGAGATAACATCATCAAGTAATTGTTGACCATTCTCTGTTGGAATAGAAAGTTGTTTACTATAAGGCACACTGCGTTGCAGGTTTAAAAAGAAATCTAATTGTCTAATTAACTCTACTTTAGTAAGCGCTTTGTTTTTACATGCATGAAGAATAAGTGCGACTAAGGCGGTACCATTAATTGCCGCACATTGATTGATATTCACCATTACTTGGTTAGCTAATATATTCACGCTAGGTGTTAACCAGCTAGGCTTTTGTGGGGCTATCGGGTCAATATCTTGTTTCCAGTCAGGCACTTGTTTGTTTAGAAATTGATTTATATTAATTGGCTCGCCAAAATTTACATAACCTTTACCGTAGTTACGTAAATTTTTAATGGCTTTAAGTACGCCAAAAATAGATTCGTTTTTCTTTTGGCTACCACTTAACTCTTTATGATAGGTGCCAACTTCCATAACATGCTCATAGCCTAAATATACCGGCACTAAGGTTAACGGACGATCGATACCACGTAATAAGCTTTGAATGGTCATCGCAAGCATGCCCGTTTTAGGTGCTAATAAACGGCCTGTTCTACTACGCCCACCTTCAGAATAGTACTTTACAGAATAACCTCGCTCAAATAACAAGCCTAAGTATTCACGGAAGATAGTGGAGTATAAACGATTGCCTTTAAAGCTACGGCGAATAAAAAATGCACCCGCTTTACGAAAGATAGGCCCGGCCGGCCAAAAACTTAAATTGATACCCGCCGCGATACGTGGAGTAACAAGGCCTTCTTGGAAGATTACATAGGTAAGCAGTAAGTAGTCCATGTGACTACGGTGACAAGGCACATAAATAATTTCATGGCCTTCTTGGGCTAAGTCACGCAGTACTTTGGCATTATTAATATTGATACCGCTATACAAACGATTCCATAACCAATTTAATATACGGGCACCTAAACGCACCATCGAGTCGCGATAATCACCGGCAATTTCGTCCATAATGGCAAGTGCTTGTTTTTTTACTTCTGCTTCGCTGATTGCTTTGTTTTTTGCCTCTTCTTTAATCAAGCGCTTAATAGAAGGGTTGGCTAATAGTGTGGCAAACATTTGCTGGCGATGCATTAATCTTGGACCAGTAGCAGCAATGGTTTGACGATAAAAATGAAAACGAGCAATGCGAATAAGTTTTTGGGCACTGGCTTGCGTTGTACCATGTTTGTCTGCCATCAATCGAAAAGAGATAGCCTCGCTAAAACGTACCAGGGTATTTCGTCCTAAGAAAAAAACAATAAAGAATTTTCTCAACCAAGAAGGAGATTCTTGATCCGCTAAAACTGTGCCTATACTCGCGTTATTATGTTCTTTAGTGGGTGTTCTCCCCCAAATAACATGGGCCGGAATTAATTGTGCATCAAGTGTTTCGTCATTACTGTGTTGTTTTAAAAGTTCAAAACCCTGACTAATTGCGTCGGTATTACCAGCTTGTCGCCAACGAAAGAGTGGTGTTGGTTTTTCTAGACATAATAAACGAGAAAAACTTATGCCATTAATGATAACAGGGCTGAGAGGATCGGGAAGCTTTAAGCTTTTACAAGCTTTACGTAACGACAAAATGTCACTGGCGGATTGATGGCGGATCACATAAAACTGGGGTTGCTCATGTTTTACTTCGGCTGATGCTAAATAGTTATCAGGCACAATTTTGCAATGAACCAGTAATTTTATCGGGAAACGTAAGAAGAAATAAAAAAATGAACGTAAGACTGACATCGCGTTTTTCTCTGAATTATTAAGCTTTTAGATGTTTTTATAATGGACTTGCTATAAATTTATTGTAGCATATGGGACTAGCTTTGTCGTAATCATCAGAGTTAGCCAATCCTTTCGTTATTTATAGAGTAAATTATGAGTCCAGTACAGAAAAAAATTGCCATATTTGTTGATGTACAGAACATTTATTACACCACCCGAGATACTTATCAACGGCAATTTAATTATCGAAAATTTTGGCAACAAATCAGTGAACAAGGCGAGATAGTTATTGCCAATGCCTACGCAACTCAACGGAGTGATGATGCTCAGCATAAATTTCAAAAAGCCTTAAGACATATTGGTTTTGATGTAAAACTGAAACCCTTTATTCAACGCCGAGATGGTTCAGCAAAAGGCGATTGGGATGTTGGTATTACTATCGATGTAATGGAAAGTGCTGCCGATGTTGATACGGTTATTCTCTTGTCTGGAGATGGTGATTTTGATTTGTTATTGCAACGAATCAAAGAACGGAATGGTGTTACTACCCATGTTTACGGTGTTTCAGCTCTTACTGCCAACTCATTAATTAACGCTAGCGATGAATTTTTCCCTATTGATGATTGGCTGTTAATGTAGAAGTCTCGCTCAAAAAAATATTATTTATAATTATTTAACCCCTTTTTCTTTTATGAAACGTTTTATTGATACAAGCAGTTAGTTATTGCTTGTAGATGTTTTCTCTTCGTTAAATAAAGGAAGTAATATGACAAAATTAATATCGACTATCAGTTTGGCAATTATTATTACCTTTGGTTTATTTGCCTTTATGGCTGCTTTAATCAGTAGTGACACTGTCAATATAACCAAAGTATTACCACCAATAATTGTTGAAATAGCTAGCATACCAGCAGACTCTAAAGTAGATGTTATGGAAAAAGTGAAACTTGATCCGCCACCGGCGCCTGAACCTATGCCAATAACTATTGTCACGCCAGATTCACCAGGTAATGCAATAGGTTTAGCTTATCAAGTGCCGTCAGTGGTATTTAATAAAGGAAGTACTGGTTTGGGAGAAAATAAAAGTATAAACGATAACGAAGCGCGACCTATTTTTCGTGTAACCCCTAAATACCCTATAGATGCCATGAGAAAAGGTATACAAGGCTGGGTGAAATTAGCTTTTGATATAAATGAAATTGGTAAAGTGGTGAATATAACTATTACTGACTCAAAACCAAAACGAATTTTTGATAAAGCCGCTCGAAAAGCTTTGAGAAAATGGAAGTATCAGGCTAAATCCGTTGATGGAAAATCGGTCTTCCAAAAAAACCGTACGGTACAATTAGACTTTACCATAGAAGAACAAAGTTAGGATATGCCTTTGAAGTTACCTTCAATGATGAAAGGTTGGCTTAACCCGATTATCAGCCCCGAAATATTATTGACGCGTTATCTTGCAACCAGCAAAGAAAAGTATATTACTTTGCTGGTTGAGCAATTTAATCAGTCTATTTATCATTACTTATTAAGCCAGTCTGATAAACAAACGGCGGAAGATGTGATACAACAAATGTGGTTGAAAGTGATGACAACTAAAGTCGCTAATCAAACGCATAGCAATGTTAAAAGTTGGTTGTTTACAATTGCGAGAAATACCTTGATCGATGAATTACGAAGACAGCAACGTTGGCAAAGCCAACCAATAGAGGAAACGACTTTATCAACAGATAGATTGTTTTCAGAGAAAATGACTAGTTATTCATTAGAGCAAGAGTCAGATAAGAGAGCTAAGCTAACCATGTTTAACCATGCGATTACGTTATTACCTTTTCTGCAGCGCGAAGCTTTTATTTTTCAGCAAGAAGGTTTTTCAGTACTACAAATTTCTGAGCTAACCGATGACAGTTTTGAAACTATAAAAAGTCGTTTACGTTATGCTCGCGAAAACCTTAAAAATTTCTTGGAAAAAAATCATGAGTGATGCAAATTTTGATAAAGAAATTTCTCAACTTTATCAACAAAGAAAGCGAGGAATTGATACGCCTGAAATTAACCTGTCAAAAATAAAGGTAACGAAAAGAAGGCGTTATAGTGCATTTCAAATGTTGAGTATTTTATTTTTTGGCGGTGCAGCATCATTTGGTATTTTGGCGGTAATAAGCCATCTGTCAGGACAACAAATGGTTAAACCAGCCAGCAATGTGGTAATACCACTCAGGGTTATTGAGTTAACCGAACAACCTCAATCGCCCGAAGCTACTTTAATTACTGTACTCGCGCCTTTAATGCCGAAAAAACCACCGCCAACTCATCCGAAGCTTGAGCAAGAGAAAATGGTTAATACCTCGAAGTTATCAGCTAACCTTACCGTGGTTTTACCGCATAATGTTGTAAATATTATGCCTTCAGCTTCGATTGAACAGCCTAACCTGTCTTTAGTGCCAATATATCAAGTGCTCCCTAAGTATTCGATTAAAGCGAGTACCACTAAACAAGAGGGCATGGTTAAGCTAAGTTATAGCATTACGTCAACAGGTAAAGTGCATAGTATTATCATAGGTGAGTCGAATGTTACTAGGGAATTAAATCGGGCAGCGAAAAAAGCATTGTCAAAATGGCAATATCAGCCTGGTGAATACGAGCAAACTCGCTATGAAATTATTTTTGATTTTATGTTAAATAAAAAAAAATAAAACTTTTATTATTTAATTTGAACTTTATCGGCAACAACCACTCTTACTATGTGAAAGATTATTTCCCTTAGTATTTTATGTTTTTATAAAGCGTTTCTTGCTTGCAAGTAACGCCTTTTTTTTGCCTTTTTTTTAAATCCTTAATTCATTTCACTTGTAGGGGGAATTCAGAAATCTATTTATGATTACAGGCGGTTAACTTAAAAATCAATCACACTCCAATACTTGCAAAAATTCCTGACCAAACCGGTCAAACTTCGTTAAGCCAATACCCGAAATCGCTAACATTTGTTGTTTATTTGCGGGATGATGATTCAGCATTTCAAGCAAAGTTGCATCACTAAATACCACGAAAGCAGGGACATTATTTTCATCAGCTAATTGTTTTCTACAGGCTTTCAGTTTTATCCATAACGGCATATCAATTGGGTCAACAGCAATTTTTGCTTTCTTGGCGTTTCCTTTGCCGTTATTGCTGATACTTTCTGCGACATCTTGACGAAGTTGTAAGTTTTCTTGACCGGTCAAAATAGGACGGCTAGTTTCGTTAAGCTTTAAGGCACCAAAATTTTCAACATCAACGGTGAGAAAACCTCGCACGACTAATTGCCGAAATACACTACGCCAAGTATTAGCGTCTAGTGCTTTACCAATGCCATAGGTTGATAAGTTTTGATGGTTAAATTGTTTGATTTTTTGATTGTTTGAGCCGATTAAAATATCAATTAAATGTACTGCGCCAAATCGTTGTTCACTGCGATATACCGTTGAAAGAGCTTTTTGCGCGGCAACACTAGCATCCCAAGTTTTTACTGGCGTTAAGCAATTGTCGCAATTGCCGCACTGTTCGGGTGCTTGTTCATTAAAGTAGTTACGTAGCACTTTTCGACGACAACCAATCACTTCACAAAGACCCAGCATGGCGTCTAATTTATTACGCTCCGAGCGTTTAAATTGCTCTGAGCCTTGTGAATCTTGCATCATCTTACTCAGAAATACCACGTCTTGTAGGCCGTAAATCATCCATGCTGTTGAAGGTAAACCGTCACGTCCGGCTCGCCCGGTCTCTTGGTAATAGGCTTCTATAGATTTAGGTAAATCAACATGCGCAACAAAGCGAACATCGGGTTTATCTATACCCATACCAAATGCAATGGTCGCGACAATAATTATATTGTCTTCACGTAAGAACCTATTTTGATGTGTTTGCCTAAGATCGGCTGATAGTCCTGCATGATAAGGCAAAGCCGTGAAGCCTTGCTTAGTTAAGTGTTCGGCAAAACTCTCGACACGTTTTCGGGATAAACAATAAACAATGCCACACTCATTTGCATGGTTTTGTTGAATAAAATGAACGAGTTGTTTTTTGACATTTTCTTTCTGGCTAATACGATATTGAATATTAGGACGGTCGAAACTGGAGACATATTTTTTTGCACTATGTAGATGTAGGCGTTCTATTATTTCTTGTTTAGTACGTTCGTCAGCAGTTGCGGTTAATGCAATTCTTGGAACATGTGGAAACTGTTCCTGTAATAGGCTTAAGCTTAAATAATCACTACGAAAGTCATGACCCCATTGCGAAACACAGTGTGCTTCATCTATGGCGAATAATGAAATTTGTAGTTGTGATAGTAAGTTTAATGTTCGGGGCTGAATCAAGCGTTCAGGTGCAATGTAGAGTAAGTCTATTTCACCAGCGTGTAATGCTTTTTCTATCACTTGTACTTGTTGAAAATCTAAGGTTGAATTAAGAAAACAGGCCCGTACGCCTAACTGCTCTAACGCACTCACTTGGTCTTGCATCAGCGCAATTAGCGGTGAAATAACAATACCGACACCATTACGCACTAAAGCCGGAATTTGATAACACAACGACTTGCCGCCGCCCGTTGGCATTAACACTAAAACATTCTCACCTGAGATAGCTTGGTCAATAATTTCGGCTTGTTGATCACGAAAAGCAGAATAACCAAAAGTGTTTTGTAAAACTTCTAGTGCTGAGATTGCCGGTGTTTGTTTGATGTTCATTATTACCTTGATTCGTGATTAAAAATATATGCACTATAGTTAATTAATGTCGTTTTACTATCCTTGAAGTGAAAATGGAAGGATTTGATATTCGAACATTAGCGCTGACCAGCTTAATACTCTGTGTATTATTAGGCGTTGGCTCTTTTGTTTTTGCCCGCGTACATAAATCATTTCGTGGCTTTTACCAATTAGGTATCGGCTATTTTTTGTTTGCCTTCGGTTTTATTTTAATTGCGTTAAGATGGCATATTAATGATTTTTTTTCGATAGTAGTGGCGAACTTTTTTATTGTTTTTGGCTTAACCCTTATTATTACCGGTATTCTAAAATTTTTACATTACCCCAAGCAAGGTTTCATTAAAATATCGAGTGTATTATTAGTTCTTTTTGTCGTACTTTTTCTTTATTTTACCTATAGCGATGAGAATACCAGTGCACGTATTATTGTTATCAGTGCCTTTATTAGCTGGCAGTCTTTTTTTGCAGCTTATAAAACCTATCGTCATGTAAATCCATTTGGTCGTGTTTTTACCCGGTTTTTAGCTTTTTCCTGTTTATGCAGTGGCGTAAGTTTTTTGGCACGTGTTGTTATCACTATAAATTCAGCGCCAATAGATGACTTTATGGATGCGGGTTATGTTCATGGTCTGTCTATGATTGCGATGCAATTACTGGTGATCACGAGTTGTTTGTCGCTTTCGTGGAGTGCTGGACAAGAATTAGCGCAAAAATTAGAAATACAAGCGACCATTGATTCACTCACTAATCTATATAACCGTCGTGCATTTGAGGAATTTGCCAGAAAAGAAATTAATCGTGCGCAACGAGAACAAACGCATGTCGCTATTATTTTAATGGATATCGATTTATTTAAGCTCGTGAACGATATTCATGGTCATCAAATAGGTGACGAAGTGCTACAAGAATTTAGCCAACGCTTAACTGACAGTTTACGGCCTTATGATATTGTGGCGCGCTATGGCGGCGAAGAATTCATGTTGTTATTACCTGATACCAACGAAGAAACGGCAGTAACGATAGCAGAAAAATTAAGAATAAAAATTGCTGAGCCTGTCTTTGACGTTGAAACATCGCCTCGGCTTGAAGTCACTGCTAGCTTTGGCGTTACCAGTATTCAAGGCACAGATATTGATTGGCAACAATTAGTGGGTAAAGCTGATCACGCTTTATATGAAGCGAAAAACAATGGTCGTAATCAGGTGTGTAGCAATTAATATCTGTAATAAATTTTTCCTTAAGCAACACGTATTTACATCCTTCCAAAATAATAGATAATACTCAGCGTAACTTCACAGCCAGTTAACATTCTATGATCAGAGCAGTACTTGATACAGACGTCAGCGCAATTATTGATATTTATAATTATTATATTGAAGAAACCATAGCAACCTTTGAAGAACAAGCAATAACTATGGACGATATGCACAGTCGTATTATTAAAGTTTCAGCAGATAACTTACCTTGGCTTGTTGCGGAAGATGATTCAGGGCAAGTGACAGGTTATGCATATGCGTGTAAATGGCGTGAAAGATTTGCTTATCGGTTTTCAGTTGAAATAAGCGTTTATTTGTCAGTAAATCATGCACAGCAAGGGCTAGGCACACAATTATATACAGCACTTTTCAAAGAACTTAAAAATCTGTCGATTAATACAGTTATTGGCGGTATTAGTTTACCTAATCCGGCAAGTATTGCATTACATGAAAAATTTGGCATGAAGCAAGTTGCGCATTTTGAAGAAGTTGGTTTTAAATTTGGTCAATGGCGTGATACCGGATATTGGCAAGGCAAAATAACATAGGAGACCTTATTATGTATCTGGGTAAATGTTTGTGCGGCACGGTAAGTATTAAGATAACAGGTGAAATAAGCGATATTATTCACTGTCATTGTTCCTTGTGTCGAAAAAATAGTGGTACGGCGTACGCCACCAATGGTTTTATTAATCGCGCTGACTTGGAAATTACCTCAGGTGAAAAGTGTTTGACGATTTTTTCATTTAAACCTGGCCGTAACCGTCATTTCTGTACTAAGTGTGGCTCGCCTGTTTTCAGTTCAAATGACCAAGATCCAACCCGGCTTCGACTTCGTCTAGGGATACTAGAGTCAGATATTTCAGAAAGACCTATCTCACATAACTTCGTCACATCAAAAGCAAATTGGGAAGATCTTGACGCGAAACTGCCACGATATGAAGCCTTAGAACCCGGTCGAAAATAAAGTCTGTTGGTATCGTTAGAACCCACCGTAAGTTACCAAGTCGCTGCGCGATATACACCCTATATCGCACAGCATATCAGTCTTTTAAGCCGTTATCGGTTTAACAATTTACTGGTATCCCAAATCACTACTTTTCCGTCAGGGCCTGAACTGAGCAATGTTTTACTGTCTGACGTTAAATTTACATTACTGACATCGTCTTAATAAGTCATATATTATTCAAAAATCACAGATAAACTTTATTGAGGCTGGCGTGATAAAAATGAATAATCAGCGCAGTATCAGCATTGGTAAAAGCTATAAGCATGTAACTAAAATACTGTTGTAAAGCCTGCTTGAACAAACAGGCTTTACGTAAGCTGAATTCTATTCGGTTAATTCACTAAGTGGCTATCTAACCAACTCACCATATAACTTGCTAATTGGGTATCACTATCTAACAATGGGTAACCATGTGCAGTACCTTTGTAAGCAATAAATTTGCTATTGGTGTTTGTCGATGCAGTAAATAATTTTTGCGCACTTTCATAAGTACCGGTATCTTTTTCTGAAGCAATAATAAGCGTAGGTTTGTCAGCTAAAGTCTTGGTATAACGAGCAATGTTTTCTTTGCGTTGGCCTGATGAGAAAAATCCAATAACATTAACCGGATTTTTTTCGGCTAAGGTAATTGCTTGTGAACCGCCACAGCTTGCGCCAACAACACCTATTATGCCTTTATCAGACATTTTACTTTTCAAATGGTCATAAGCGAGCTGAACATCACTAGGCCAATATTTAGACATTTTTTGCCAAGCGGCTCTGCGCTCTTCTCTTGGCAATGCTTGCACTTCTTCGACATTGAATTCATCGTTGGCACTTTCACCAAATCCTCTGAAATCTAGACTCAAAGCATGAACACCTTTTTCTGACAATTGCTGCCCAATGTCGTTATACATGCTTCTATTGTAATTACACTGATGTAATAACAATACGCCGCGATCACTTGTTTTATTACTTTGATAGTAACTCGCTTTTAATTCAAAGCCTTTTTTGGTTGTTAAAGTTAGATCGTTGGCCTGACTCGATGCGGTAAGTGTTAATAACGCAGCAGATATTATTTTTATAAATGCGTTCATAAATTTTCCTGTTGATTGGGTTAACCATTATAAACTAGCGAATGAATGGTTTTATTAAAACAATAAAGCGCTGGATTGTCGAAAAATCAGGCTTAAATACCTTATCATTTTTGCTTAATATTTTATCTAACATAATAAAGAACGGGCTTTTATCAGTTTCATTTCATCATGATGAAAATTATCAAAAATCCTGATAGTTAGTAATAATTAAGTTTAGTTTAGTCTTACTATTCGAATACACATTTTAATGACGAACATAATGGGCGAGTTATCACCAGGGAAATTATTTCTCGACTGCTTTAGTCGCAGAGCAAACAATTGAGTTGCTTAATGTCTCGGTAGAATAGTTATGCTGAGTTAATTTTCTTGTGAATAGGTAAATAAATAGTAAATTTACTGCCTTTGTCGATAATTGAACTTACCTCAATATGTCCGTTATGATCGTCAATAATCGATCTAACGATATGAAGCCCTAAACCTGTGCCTTTGCCGACCGGTTTAGTGGTGAAAAAAGGGTCGAATATGTTTTTTAAATGTGCCTGACTTATCCCTGAACCATTATCTTCAAAACTAATGTTTATTTCGTCTTGATCAATATATGAAGTTATTGAAATACGTCCGTTGCTAGTAATGGCATGGGAAGCATTAACTAACATATTAATGAACACTTGCAATAATTTTTGCGGGAAACCCATTATGTTAACATTGGCATCAAGACACTTAACGATGTTTACTTTATATTTTAATTCATTAGCAACCAGTGCTAGGCTTTGCTCTATCAGCTTATCAATGCATATTAGCTCAGGCTCAATATTGTCAGCATGAGCATAATTCCCCAGGTCTTTGATTATATTGCTTATTCTTATGGTGCCTTCTAATGAGGACGAGATTAAAGGCTCGATATCATTAAGAATATAAGCTAAATCTTCTTCCTGATAGAGGGCTTTAGCTGACTCCGGCTGTTCAGCGGTATTAACGATAGTTATATAAGATATCAAAGCTTTAATATAGTCTGCGAGCATGTCAAGGTTGCTGCGAATATACCCGACAGGGTTGTTAATTTCGTGGGCAATACCCGCGGATAATTGACCTATGGATGCGAGCTTTTCAGCATTGACCAATTGTTGATTTAAGGATGACAATGCTTTTTGGCTATGCTTCCTTTCATTGATATCGGTGATCGTTAATAGGTAACTAACCGATTCTTTTATAGCAATTTTTCGGCCTGAGAATTCTATATACGGATTTTCAAAGTTAGGTGCAAGTAATGACTCTTCTGCACTTTTTAATGCGGTTTCTGTGTCAAATTCACCATCTAAAGTAGCAAGCGCAGGTAAAAAAACAGCAATATTTTTATTAATAATTTCATCTTTAGGTTTTGAAAACAACTTACTCGCTTCCGGAGTACACTCTTGTATTATTCCTTGCTCATCCAATAGCAGTAATGTGCAAGGAATAGTATTCATGATGGTATTTATCTGTTTATTTATTTGAGTGACCTTGAGCCGCTCTTGTTCTGCTTTCTCTTTTTCTATGGTTATTCGCTGAGTAAACGATTGGATAGCTGAAGATAAAGCAATAATTTCGACAGGTGCATTTATTTGTCTAAATTCTACACTTTGCACTTCGTTGTTAGATTGTTGGGCGACAGCGGTTATGTTTTCAATAGGTTTAACAATGTATTTGCTAAACCATGTAACAATAAAAAATATCAACACTAGATACAAAGAAATTGTTATCAATGTAATACTTTTTAAGTACCTATTGGCGACTGATAACTCTTTGTATAGTGAAGTGTTTTTTTGCAATACTTGCGCTAATAATTGCTCTAAAGTCGAGACATAATCAGTTGTTAAAGCATCTGATTCAGCGATAGTCGTTTGCCAATCTTGATTATTTAGCATCGATAATTGAGAAAACGAAGCTATAATTGCTTTATTATTCTTGATCGTACTGACAAGTTGTTTAATTAAACTAGCAGAGGTTTTATTTTTATCTTTAATATCAATGGCTAAAAGCATTTGAGTCAGCTGATCAGATTGTGCGTTTATGCCATTAGCTAAATAGGTTTGTTTGCCCGAAAAAAGTAGGTCTTGAGTGGTTAACCAAACTTGTGACATGGTTGAAAGATGTTCAATGGTTTGCACCAGTAGTTGAGATTCAAAATGGGCACGCGAGATGTGTTCTACTTTTTGATATTGGCTCCAAAGCGTCGCGAAAATAATCATTCCCGATAAAAGCGTTGAAACTGCTAACAACTGATTATAATTAGAAATCTTCATAATTTAATTGCCATTTCAAAAGAGAGTTTAAAGGTGGTCATTTCGGATTAAATTTTTTCAACTCTTCTCCCCACAAAATATCCGTGATTAAAAGTGTTTTTAGTGCACATCTAAGTACGACACTCGCAAGTTCAGGGGAATCTTTGGCTTTATCGAGCAGTATATTGTTAGCGGTTATTCCGTCACTGCTGAGCAGGCTTTTTAGTTCTTCATAGTTTTTACCAATGAAGACATTTTTAAAACTTTCATTATCAATTAATTTTTTTTTAGGACTTCGGCAACGTTGAAAAGTGAAGTTTTTTATTTTTAAATTTTTGTCTAATGCCCATATTATTTCAACTAATCCCCATTTACTTTGTTCTGATCTCACATGGACATAACCTAATGCCTCCGTGTTTTTCATCGCAACATACAAAGTGTGTTGACCTAATTCACTAAAATGAAGATCATTACTCGGTAGGGCTAATTTCACTAAATTTCGTGTACTGCTATCGACTGTTTTTACTATGGATAATTGATTTGTTTTTTGTGGGTACAATTGTTGTATTTGAGCGACAGGATCGCGTAGCGAGCAGTAGGCATCAGCGTACGAATTCTGTAGTGAAAAAACGAATAGTATTACTATTATGAAAATTTTCATATCAGTACCTGTACCTTAATTGAAACCTAACGAGGTTTTGTTTATTAGCTGATTCCGGTGTATCGAGTTGCTTACGGCTAGAGAGACTCAGTTCTAATTTTGCATCTATTTGATAACTTATACCGATGTTTATTAATTGCTGGCTTTTCTTGTCACTTTCGCGGTCGGTAACAATATACTGTCCATAGAATTTCAGTTGTTCGTTAATCGAGGTTTTATTTAATTCCAATAAGCTATATCTCTCTTCTTGCCACTTATTTTGAAACTTATCATCTTTACCAAACGCTATTTCACCCAAAAAACCCCAAGTTTGCCAATAATATTGCCAATCAATAGCAAGCCTTTTCCTTTGAATGTTATCTATTTTTGCGTCTAAAAAAGAGAAACCAATAATAAAGTCGTAATGGCTAAGTGAGCCAATACGGCCAGAGAAAACATAAGAGCTATCAATCGTTTTAGGTTCATTTTTACCGCCTAAAGTATAGCTAATCTCGTATTCAACATTTGTTAGCACTTTATTCAGCCCTAAACCCCAATCGAGTTTCGTGCCTAAGTTTTTGCCATGGTAATAGTCAAGTAAACGTCCATTGGTATCTATACTCGCTTCAAGTCCAAAAGGTAAAGTGAAATGCCCAACACGAACATTAGGAAGCCACTTAGGACCCGCGGTATAATTTAGGTGTGCTTCACGGATAATAAATTGTTTATCATCTGGGGAATCAAACAACGAAGAAAAAGGAGTTTGGTTTGATAGCTTAGTTAAATATAATTGGCCTACCATGTAGCCTATATCGCCATTGACAGAGCTGAATACTTTATGGGTGTCTAACCCTAAGGCATAAATACGACTGGTATTACTTGTCGCGCTATTTACATTTAGACGAGCACTGCCATCTAAACTAACCCTGAGGTTATCCGAAAAATCTCCATAACTAGGCACTGAAAACAGCATGATTATAGTGGTAAACAAACGCATTAACCTACTCCCAAATAGCCTGAAATTTTCCATTAATGGATAGCCTTTCTGTTTAAGGTGATGTCTCCGGTACGCACTGACTCTTTTAAAGACGACTCTGCATTTACTACTAAGTTATCAGTTATCGTATCTTCTAAATTAGCAATACCCACGCAAGTGCGTAAAAAATCTGGACTATTGTCTACTCGTGAAACTATGTGCTTGGCAACTAAAGCGGCATCATCTGCAGTCGTTTCTGTCAGTAAAATGGCAAAGGTGTTTTCTCCCCAATTTATTACTTTATCTGAAAGTCGACGTTTTAATAATTTTAAAATAAACTCCTGACTTTCTTTGTTTTCCTCATCTATATCTTTAGGTGAAACTTTCAGTAATAACAAGCTTAATGGGTGTTGAAAACGTTTTGCTCGAGCCACTTCGAAATTTAAGCAAATATCAAAAAAGCACTCTTTTGATAATAGACCATTTAAATATGCTGGAGTGAATTTATTGACGACGTTCGACTGAAATAATCCGCGTTCAATGCGAATAAGTAGGGTGTTGATGTCGAAAGGTTTTATAACATAGTCGTCTGCACCCGATAACAAACCTTCACTTTCCTCCGTTATTTCACAGGTTAGAATAATTATTTTTGTTGCAGCAAACTTGGTGTCATTTCTTAATAGTCTACAGGCCTTTAAGCCATTCATAATAGGCATACGAACATCCATCAATATTAAGTCAGGAGGGCTAAGGTTTGCCAATTCTATTGCTTCTTGACCATTACTTGCTTCAGTAATTGAGACAAGCTTATTTGTTTTATTAAACTTTCGCTGTATCCCCCTAATGAGGGTATTTCTAACATCAACTTCATCGTCTACGATAAGTACTCTTTTTTCTGTCCTCATGAGATAACCTCTAGTTGCGTATTGATTGCAATTTCTATTGGATTGCAATAGACATACCACAGAGACAATAAATTCAATAATTAGCGTCAGCGCTGACTATAAAGCTTTATTTACTTATATTTCTTTATTTTCAGGATGTGTTAATAGATAAAGTTAAAGATTAAAATTGCAAAATGCGACGCAGTAAAAGAGTTAGTGCGAATGTAAAAGTGCATAAACTTATTAAAAGACAGCAATCACAATCAAGTGTATTTTTAGTTCGATTAGCTGCACTGAATAACGCTTATTACCAACAATTCAAGGAGGAAAATATTTTTAAGCTAAGTTGAATCCAAATGAACTTGAGCTGCGTTCTTTAATATAGCAATTGCAAATATTTAAATAACTCAACCTAGTATTAAGTGAATGGGAACCGGCATGGTTATAGATATAAAAATACTTAGCAGACAAAGTTTTAATAAGTTGATCAATATTTGGGTACTGAAGACATTGGTGTGCACCAGCATACTTTTATGTACTTTCTCCAGTTTTGGGCAAAATAGTGTTGCCTCATTAATGGCACTTTATGCCGAAGAAGGGCAACACAATCGTATTGAAAGTCCTTTCAATGGTGTGATGCTGGTAACAAAAAATGGCAAAGTATTATTGAAAAAGGCGTACGGTTTTCACGATAAAGACAAAAACCTTAATTTAACAATAAATTCTCGTTTTTTGATTGGCTCAATGACTAAACAGTTTACGGCTATGTTAGTTATGCAACAAGTAGAGCATGGCACAATAGCGTTAGATAAAACTATTAATGATTACCTGCCTTATTTCCCTAAAGATAAGGGTAAAGAATTAACGATTCATCGTCTGCTTTCTCATACTTCAGGTCTTCCACATTATGAAGGTTTACGAAGGCTGAATATTCCCTTACGAAAATTCAGAGAGGATGATATTTCAGTAAAGTCTTATGCTCAGCTGATTGCAAAAATGGAGCTAATTAATCAGCCAGGCACTCAGTTTTATTACTCTAGTATGAACTATGTTTTATTAGGAGCAATTCTTGAGCAAGTCTCAGGTCAGTCATTTAGTCAGCTGATAGAAGAGAAAATTACCAAACCATTGCAGTTGAAAAACACCGGCTATGCGGATAATAGTTATATTGAAAACCATGTTGCCAAAGGTTACAACTTTCAAGAAGGTGGTTTTTTCGAATCATTATTTTTTGATAAAAAAGGGCAGTATAAAGAAAGTCGATTTCGTCATCAATCAACAGCCTATTCAACAGGCGGAATGCATTCTACCATCGATGATCTCTACCTTTGGAGTCAGGCGATTAAAGAGCATAAAATATTATCAAAAGAAATGACGGATAAAATGTTTACCCCTAATTTAGGGGGCTACGGATATGGTTGGTTTGTTAATCATGAAAACATGATCCGTTTCAACCCATCGGTACAATTGCTCAGCCACGGTGGCACGTTAGAAGGGTATTCGAGTAACCTGGCTATGTATAAAGATGGCACAACGGTTATCTATTTAGCGAATGTGGCTCCTGTGGGTAGTATAAGGCTAACAATGAATATGCATTTAGCCGCGCAAAATATTAAAGTGGACGAATTTGTCCGCGATATTAAGTTACCTAATGTTAATGATGGTCTAGCAGGTTTTCTTGACGACGGGGGTATTCCAGCATTAAGAGCATACTTCCAAGAGCTTTCATCACGAGCAGGTTATCAAATGATAATGATTGAATGGGGATATCAGGAATTAATTAAACTCTATTTAGTTGCAGGTGAGTTAGCCCAAGCAGAAATATTTTTCAATGAAATGCTGAGTCATTACCAAACCCCGAGTAAAAAATGGCTGAATCAAATTGGTTACGACTTTCTCGAAGAAAACGCTTTTGAGCTTGCGATAAAAAGCTTTAAGATAAATAAGCTAAATCATCAATATTCAGCGAGTGCTTACGATAGTCTAGGTGATGCTTATCGTGAAAGTGGTCAAATCAACTTAGCCAAGGAAAACTATCAACAAGCAGTGAAATTGGCAAAGAGTAACGAAAGTCGTCAGGCATCTTATTATCAAGAGCAATTAGCTGCAGTGATCGAACTTGCTGAAAAATAAATGATAAAGAAGGATTGCCCTTCTTTCATAGAAAACTTCATATCAATTAAGGAAATAAAATGACCGATTTAGCTTATTATGATTTTATTATGCAGCTTACTGCCGGCGTATGTATAACGCTTATTATTATCGCTGTTTTGTTTTTTATTAATCGCTCTAAAATAGCGAAGCAAAGAACTATTCAGTCACTCGTAGAAACAGGCAAAGATATCACGCCAGAATTACTTGAGTCATTAGGCTTAAAAGCAAAAAAGCTACCACAAAATGATTTTAGAAAAGGCGTTTTACTGTTTGTTACCGGAACGGTATTGACGTTGATTTTTAAAATGATGGGCGGTTTTGCTTGGGTCTTTGGCATATTACCTATCATTCTCGGAATTGTGTATATCGTATTTTCTCGACTCAATTCAGCAAAAATATAACTAATGGAATCGAAACTTGTTGAGCGTGTTCAGCGAGATAATGATCATCATGCTTTTGAACAACTTATGCGACAAAATCAATCGCCTATTCGCCAGTTTTTAAGGCGGTTGACGCTGCAAAACCAAGGCATTGCTGATGAGTTGGCGCAAGAAACCTTTTTAAAAGCGTTTGTGCATATAAAGACCTATCGTGGTGAAGCTAAGTTTTTATCTTGGTTGTTTAAAATTGCTTATCAGCAGTTTGTCAGCAGTACTCGAAAGAAAACTGAACAGACTAACGTTGAGGTTGAAGATAAAGCCGATGACGGACAATTTGAACGTCGACTTGTCGCTGAAAAAACGGTAAAAAATTTATTGAAATACCTTAAAGCCGACGAGCGGGCAATTTTTTTGTTACACTTTAGCCATGATTTAACGCATCAAGAAATAGCGCTTGTTATGCAAATACCATTAGGAACAGTTAAGACAAAAATTAGGCGTAGCCGATTGAAATTAAAATCTTTTACTGAAATTAATAATAGCGAGAAAACAGATGAAAAATGACTTTCATAACGACGACTGGCTAAAAGAGCAGTTATCAGATGAATACATTAACGATGATGATTTTTCTTTTTCTGTTGTTAAAAAAATAGCCTGGCATGAAACTAAAAGCAAAAGAATTTTCTACGCCGTATTGCTTGTTATGATTACATTATTTAGCTTTTTATTTATTCCTGATTTAATGATGATAATTGCCGGAAATTCGACATCAAGGTTAGTCAGTGCTCAGCAATTTTTACCTTTTATGCAAATGGAATACATCGGTATATTTGTTATTTTACTGAGCTTTGCTTTGATTTGGTCATTCGAAAATTCGGATTTGATTTAAGGTATAAAAATAAGTTTTATTTAATGATGAAAGAGGGAGATAAAATCATTTATCTCCCTCGTCTACACAGCTCAGGTCTTTTCGTTATTTAATGACTATCAAACAACGACACAAGTCGTTGAAGACTTCTTCCTATGTAATTAAAAAATATATGCAAAACTCTCTATGGTGATGACTAAAATATATTTTTCATCCTTATATGGTGATGACAACTTTTCCTCTACTTTTTCTGTCACCAAAATATTTCATTGCCTGCTGCAGCTCAGTTAATGGAAAGCATTTATCAATAGTAACTTTCATTTTCCCTGCTTTAAAAAGGGCCAGTAAATCAGCCATATTCTTATTTGGTTCGTGTGGCAATATTGCTAATTTTTTAGCGGTAAATAGTGAAATTAGACTACCGATAAACAAGCTTTGAACAATAAGTGAAGACCCCCCACCTACCATGACATACCGGCCCTTTTTCTTTAATGAACGTCTATAATCGAAAATAGAATGATAACCCATCATATCAATGATCAAATCGTAGGTTTTACCATTTCGAGTAAAGTCTATTGTTCGATAATCAATCAGGTGATCCGCGCCTAAACTTTTCATTAATTCAAGCTTACTGGCACAGTCGACCGCGGTAACTTCATCACCAAAGGATTTCGCTATTTGTATCGCAAAGCTACCTGAACCACCTCCAGCACCATTGATTAGGACTTGGAGCGCTGTTTGTTGCGGCCGCTTATCTTGCACTGCTTGTAAAGCCAATACGGCTGCTTGTGGAATGGCCGCTGCTTGTTCGAACGATATACCTGCAGGCTTCAAAGTTAACGCTTGGCATGGGGCGCAAACATACTCAGCAAAACCACCAAAACCAGCCGCCGATAGATCACCAAAAACTTTATCGCCCGGTTTAAAGA
The DNA here is from genome assembly GCA_013215385.1 of Colwellia sp. GTDB lineage: Bacteria > Pseudomonadota > Gammaproteobacteria > Enterobacterales > Alteromonadaceae > Colwellia_A. Next base: position 236,175 of record JABSOY010000009.1, on the reverse strand, counting down.
GTGAAACGTTTTTGCCGATGGCAACAATTATGCCGGCGATATCAGAGCCTAAAATTTTATTGTTACTGGGTTTGATAATACCTGCCATCATGCGATTAACGAAAGGCTTGCCTCTGAGTAAGCCCCAATCCCAATCATTAATGGAAACGGCGTGTACTTTTATTAATACCTCATTCTCTTTAGGTATCGCTGATTAACATCTTTAAGTGTTAGTACCTCAGATAAACCGTATTCGTTGTATACGACAGCTTTCATTTTATTTTCCATAACTCATTATCGTTTTATAAAAAGGGGTAACCATTACTGTTCGCTTAAATTTAGTAGAAACATTCGCTACTTATGGCAGTGCAAGTCGTGATCCTAGCGGTTGGTCAGTAACTAACTATTACTTATATGGCACTCATTTCAAACAAGAATATCAACTTAACGTCTGATGAAAGTAGTGAAGAAGTGGTTTGGTTATCTATTGAAGAAATTCAAAATAATTATCAGCTTGCCTTGACCATCATGCTATTTTGGACGAAAGCTACCAAAGACTTAAAAGTAAAGTGCAATACCGCTCTTTGCCGATTAACTTATTACCTGAAATATTTACTTTGTCAGCATTACAGAAAACCTTCGAGCTTATCTTAGGTTATGTTATCGAAAAAAAGTCATTTCGAAGGCGTTTGTTGGCTGCCGACATTATCGCTGAAACAGGAGCAATGAGAGTGGGAAGCAATCGACCCGCTAAACTTTACTGTGCAAAACCGACTAGTAAACAGCATCTTTTTCAGCGAAGCATTGAAGGACCTAGAGAGTGAATTCTGCCCAGCTTTTCTTCTGCTTATAACTTAAGTGGCTATTTTTAAAGTAAAGTAAGGTGTTTTATCATGGCCAAAACATATCTAAAGCGACTGTGTAGATATGTTGCTATTAGCAAAGAATAGACATCACCAGATCTGGTAGTTTTTTGTGGATATCGTTTTTCGCTAAAGTAAAGTTAGCACCGACTAATTTGGCCACATGTAGAATGGTCTCGGTGTCATTAACCGTGCTACCAGATATCGCTATGATAGGAACATCACTTATTTTTTTGATAAATTCAATAAGTGCGTAACCGTCGGTTTCAGGCATTTCTATATCGGTAATAACTAAGTCTGGTTCAAACGAGGTGAATTGATATTTCGCATCTTCAGCGGAGTTAAATTTTCCAATATTAAGTTGAGCTTTCACTTCTTTTGACAATATTTCTTCGGTAATATCGTTCATTACTTTAGAGTCATCTATAACCATAATATTAAGCATTTTTATTTCCTTATTTCCTTATGTCCTTAAAATCTTTTTTTTATTTTTTATCAGGCTAATTACCTCATAAGTATATCTAATAGTTATCGGCAAGTTGTTACATACCATTTTAGTGCATCATTATAATTGTCGAGTAATATATCTTCTGAGACTTGGTATTTAGTCATGATCGGAAAAATATCATTTTGTGTATATGGCGATTCAAAATACTTTGCTATTTCGAGCGCTTCAAATAATAGCCCTGTTTTCTCAATCAAAGCCGTTTTAATCTCTTCTGCTAAAGGTAAGTCAGAAATTATTTTTTCAGTAGGGCAATTCATAATCGCGCCTATGTGGCTCAAAATACCCGTAATAAAGGCAAAGTCTTTTATTTTGGAAAAAGCAGCAGAAAGGGCTATGTATTCCATCATTTTACCGCGCACTAATGACTCTGTCAGAAGTTCATTGGTGCAATCAGACGAGATATTTGACATAGCTATGATAGCAATGAATTGTTTGATTTTTTTAGATCCCAAGAAAATAACAGCTTGTTTAATCGAAGTCACTGCGACCCGATTTTGTTCTGTTTCCAAATTTACTAATTTTAATACGCCATTTATTAGGCTTACATCTTGAGATATTATTTTTGCCATCAGCTTAAAATCCATGCAAGGTCTGACAGATTCAGCAAATAATTGTAATAAATTTAATTTAATTGGCTTAATAAAGTGACCTGAATTTATTTCTGGTTTATGAAAAAAATAACCTTGAAAATAATCAACGCCTATTTCGCTTAGTATTTCAAACTGTTCATAAGTTTCAATTCTTTCAACCACTATTTTGATGCCACTATCTAAAACAAATTGGCTATTCGTTAAAGTAGATATTTTCTTAAATGAAATATTTTCTCTATCAACCTTAATGATTGAAATATATGGAAAAAGCAACTCCCATTTCGACGAAAAGTCATAAGCGTCTAACGCTAATGTGTAACCTTTCTTGTATAAAACTGACACAGCTTCGATGATATCCGACGTAATATTAATGGCGGCCAATAACTCAACCACGATTGAATTTTTATCAAATAATAATGGCAGGTTTGCTAATATTGATTTTTCATCAAAATTAATAAAGGCGACCTTTTTTGAACAGAGATTGTCTAGGTCACCGAAAATGTGTTGTTGATAAATAATTTGGGAAGTGGCCTGTTCTTCGTTTGAGCAGTTATAGAAATTATCAAAACTATCACGATATAAAAGCTCGTAAGCATAAGTATTTTTATTGTGATCAAAAATAGCTTGGCGAGCAACGAACTTATTATTAACATCTTCCATGAATAAATTTCCCACACGCTATTTGTTATGATCAATAAACATACTATTTAGTATAGTCATCATTCTATGTAAATAACAAAAAATTCATCTAGCTCAAAAAACTATATTTTAAAGATGATTATTGCTTGGAGCACAGTCGCTAGTAACGCAGCTAAAGTGGCGAGAAAAAATACAATAAAAGCACTTAGCTATGAATAAGTTTTTATGTAGACGAATAACCTTAAGGTTATAAATAATTTAAATTATATTTAAACCTTTTCTTTATTTATCGTATCTCACTTAACAATGACCAAAAATTCTAATAAAAATATATGGAGATATTCTATGTTCAGCGCAAAAAATACTTTTAAATACGCCCCTATAGCATTGTTATTAATGGCTGGTGGCTTACAAGCAGAAACAATTAATAAAGAGTTTGCTGTTGCTAGTGGCGGCTTATTGAAAATAGCTACCGATGTTGGTGCTATTGATATTGAAACACACGCGCAAGAAACGGTCTTGGTTGAAGTAACAATATCCGGAAAAAATGAAGATGATATGAAGGTTAGCTTTGAAAGTAATGGTGACGATGTCAGTATTAAAGGCGATTTTGATCGTAGCGTTTTTGGTTTCGGTAATAATCAAATAAGAGTCAGTTATAAAGTTACCTTACCGCAATCCTATAATGTCGACCTAGATACTAGCGGTGGCTCTATTGAAATAGAAAATTTGCAAGGTGAAGTCGATGCTTATACATCAGGCGGCTCAATTTCATTAGAGAATGTGCAAGGGGACGTTGATATTAAAACCTCAGGTGGCAGTTTAAATCTCGATAATATCATCGGAAAAATTGATGCAAAAACCAGTGGTGGCAGTATTAAACTTAAATTACCAACGAATCCGACTAAAGATAGTAAATTGAAAACCTCAGGCGGCTCGATTACGGCTTATTTAGCTAAAGATGTCGCGGTAAATCTATCTGCAAAAACCAGTGGTGGTAGCGCGTCAAGTGAATTTGCCGTTAATGGCAAAGTCACTAAAAGATCTATTAAAGGTACTATCAATGGTGGCGGCCCAAAACTCGTCCTTAAAACCAGTGGTGGTAGTGTACGTATCAAAGAAATATAGCTAAATGGCTTTGTGTAATACTTAGTTGTAGGCAGTTTTATATAGTAAAAAAGAGCTCTATCAAAGCTCTTTTTTTGTTATTTAAAGTCGTATTTCTAACAAGTAGTGCTATTAAATCTTTGGAAACACCTGGTTTCTTCCGGCATTTTTTGCTTGATACAAATACTTGTCTGCCATTTTTATTATCTCATCAATACTGTGATTACCATTGAATTGTTCAATGCCCATACTAACGGTAACCTTTATCTTTTCATCTTCATAATTAACTAAATGATTTTGAATTATTTCTTTGATTTTTACTGCAAAGTCATTAGCATTTTTAGCATGTGTCTGCGGTAAAATAAATAAGAATTCTTCTCCGCCCCAGCGAGCTATACAATCTTGTTCTCTGATATTGTTGGTAAATATTTTTGCCAAATCTATTAAAACAGCATCGCCAGCATTGTGTCCATAGTGGTCATTAATTTTTTTAAAGTGATCAACATCGCATAAAATTATCGATAATGGCTCTTTGTTACGTACTATTCTCGCTTGTTCTCGTTGTAAAATATGGAGCGCATCACGGCGATTAGATAACTGAGTTAGGGGATCAAAATGAGCGAGTTGCTGATATTTTTTACTTAATTCTAAGGTGTGTTTATAAGATTGTTCTCTTGAGTATTCATATAAGGCTGATAAAAATGTCACCGTTAGAAAAGAAGCTAATAAACGTAATTTAAACTCAAGGCTGTACGTCGCATGCGTAACTATATCGGTGGGTATAAACATTATGGCGCTAATGATTGCAAAGAATAATACAATATCTATCAAGCCGCGCTTCAAGCCATGAATAAACACTGAAACAGGCGCAACAACAAATATCCATAAAGGCCCGGTATTTTCAACACCACCAGTGAAAATAAGGTAGAACATTAATAAATAGAGTGAATAGAGCACAATCGCTGAACTCAATTTTACGTTTTTGAATTTTTTAAAAGCATAATAACCAAGGAAATAGATAAAAGAGGCGGTGAATAAAGCGCTCGCTAAAATGAAGTTCCTGTTGAACAGCCCAATAAACCCCATGATGGCAGTCATTGACATACCGACCAATGAAAATAAAGCAGCAACATGCGGTTGTTGGGGGTCTTCATTTTCGAGGTTATTTACATGAGGTTGTTCTTGCAAAGAATATAATCCTATTGACACGGAGTAAGACATTTATAAATAATTTAGCACATAAATTTTTCGAACAATACGAACATCGTACAATTAATGTACAGGTAACGCTATCTAAAACGGATTAAATAATAGGCTTTTTATAGAAGGTCTCAAAAAATTTAATATCGATTACTTGTTCATATTTTATGATAAATATCTTTAACTAGTGCGGGTGCCAAAAATCTATCTTGCTATTTATAAACATCATAGTTTTTATCTGTGCTTTTGGTAAAAGCTAAAATAAAGATCAGTTGGATAAATAAGCTAGACATTGCAGGAATATAAAGCTGATTTATATCAAATGTTTTTATTAAACAAATACCGACAATAAAAGTACTATACATAATAAGAAAAGAACTAAGCGCTTTACATTTTACTGCGATAAGCTTTAAACGATCTTCACTGCTAATGAAGTGGTCTTTTTTCTTACCATATAAGCTAATAAACAATAACCAAGCTAAATAAATCACCATAGTAGTGTTTATTAATAATAGCAGCAACGCTTTGCTTGAGTGCTCAAACCATAATTGCTCAACATAAATGGTGAGGGCAAAAAATAAGGTTAGCGCATAGCTTAATACCGCCACTATTAATTTAAGTGGTGAAACAAAGTCGATAAGTTTGCGATTAGTAAAGCTGCTTTTTCTTTTTGTTGATGGAAAGTTTTTAGCCATTAATAAGTTATTTTCTTTAAGCCAATAACTGCTTAAAAACCAAGGCAATAATTGTATGGCAGCAATAACTAATATTGAAGATGAAACGATCTCCAAATTAGTTTTAGTCAGATAAAAAAAGGCAACAATACTTAGGCTAATAAAGGCAATGCTGCGATCAATTAATTTTCGTATTTTTATTCTATTTAGCTCAGTAGTTGATGATTGAACATACAGATTGGGATAGTCTTTCGGTGGGTATGTTGTCAGTAAAAAAACTTTGCTTTGATACCATTTGTTAGCAAAGAGAATTGATATGGTAACAATTTGGCTTATAACGGCCAAATAAATAAGTGCAGTCATTAAATCTGGATTAAGTAATGTCATCATTAGCCCTATTTAGCTTGCTTCATCACAGAAGAAAAAATAATTCGTATCTCAGAATCGGTTAAACCAAGCGCTTGCATATTGGCAATTGAGTCACTCAAGATAGTTACCCCTTTAGCCGTTAAGTTTACTTGGCAATTTTCTTTAGCATTTTCATGGATAAAAGTTCCACGATAGCCCCTGGCAACAATAATAGCGTCGCGCTCTAATACTTTGTATGCCTTGGCTACCGTGTTTTGATTTACACCTAATTCATTTGCTAACTGCCTTATTGAAGGTAAGGAAAATCCTGTTGCGAGCTCACCGGTAATAACACGCTCTTTGACCTGATTGACCAATTGAGAAAATATTGGCGTGTCATCATCTATGTCAATTTCTATATCCATTTACTACTTCTTTTGCTTATCAAGGTTGTTGCACAGCGGCAGTATAACATCAGAGTATCTTGATGTACTACTTGATCTAATAATACAACTAAGATACAGTGCAAAAACAAGATGTACCATACGCACTACTAGTACAAGTGGTATTTAATTCCAATATAACGATAAGAGTGAACTTATGAGTATTTTAAAAGATAAAAAAATTGCCTTAATCCATTCAATTATTTGGGCAGTATTAATGCTCACTTTGGCATACTTAATAAAAGGTAATGCGCAAACCAATATTATATTCATCTTTATGGTCGGTGGTTGGTATATCTCTCATGCCAGCATCATAAAACAGGAAAGATCCAAAGATGTTAACTGCGAGAGGAGAAACAAATCAAAAACATGTTGCTTATGATTTTTTAATTTAACGGCAGTAAGCACCTAACAAGAATATTTATAACATCAAAGTACTGTTATTTACCCTGGTGTTAGTAAGTGCTGCTAGTGTGATGGCGGATACAATTCTGCGGGCACTTGTTCTACACTATATCTGTTAGCGGTAAGAAGACCGTCCTTTGAGGCGGTTTTTTAGTCATTATGAATAGACTATTTTGTGGTATTAATGATCGTACATGATGCTAAACTTAACATCTGTCTGCCACGAAAATCTTTAGTAAGTGAATTTATTTACTGGTAAGTCAAGACAGTATATCAACTATAAAAAGAGTTCAGCTAGCGATGTCAAAACGCATAATATTTACCACTATCCTTTTATTATTTACTGACACTGTGTCTGCAGAGTGGTTTAGTAATAATTTTAAAGTCATGGGCACCCAAGCACATATCGAGTTTTGGTTAGATGAGTCTGCAAAGGTCAATAGCACTTCTCAGCAGTTGATTGTGTTAGTGCAAGAGGAAATGCATCGTATTGATCGAGCCATGAGTCCTTACAAAACAACGAGTGAGTTAAGTTTAGTGAATAGCAAAGCGGGCACTCAAGCTGTTGTGATCACTAGCGAACTATTTGAGTTATTAAATGAGTCACAAAAAATAGCTGAGCTGAGTGATGGCGCGTTTGATATTACTTATGCATCGGTTGGATATCAGTACGACTATCGAAAAAAGCAAAAACCCAGTCAAGCTTCGATTGAGCGTGCATTAAAAGCCATCGATTATCATGCGGTTATTTTAGACAGAGCAAAGTCGACCGTTCGTTTTAGCCACTCAGATGTAAAAATTGATTTAGGAGGCATTGCCAAAGGTTATGCGGTCAAGAGATGTCTTGAGTTATTAAAAATTGCAGGCATAAAACATGCGTTAGTCAGTGCCGGTGGTGATACCGGTTTATTGGGTGATCGCCGTGGTCGACCTTGGTATGTAGGCATTAAACATCCGAGAGCTGAAGAAAAAACTGCGGTCAAACTACCGCTTAGTAATGAATCCATCTCAACATCGGGCGATTACGAACGTTACTTTATTGAAGACGGTGTTCGTTACCATCACATTATTAATCCTAAAACCGGCGACTCAGCAAGAAAGGTCGTCAGTGTCTCTATTATTGGTAAAGATTCGACTTATGTTGATGCGTTATCAACAACGGTATTTGTGAAAGGTTTGCAAGAGGGCATGGCTTTTATTGAACAGCTGCCTGACTATGAAGCCATAATTATTGATAATCAGCAAACTTTACATGTATCAAAAGGGCTACAACGCAATAAATCTCTTTAAACGAAGTGATTAATCTGGGCTTGTCTTAGGCTTAGATTTAGACAATCAGACAATAGGTTGAAACGCCGTTAAGGCATCTAACATTGCTGCATTACCTAGGCCTTGTTGTGGTGCCACCGCAGAAAATGCACCTTGTTCACCATGTAATGCCATGTAGTTAAGCAGTACGGTTTCAACTAATAAGTTGACGTTATTGGCCGAAGGGGCCGACGCGGTATCAACGGATGCATCTGAGCGCATAAAACCTATTTGTTGTTGTCGCGCCATTTGGTCAGCATTGCCACCGGTTAGTTGGGGTTTACCCGCAGGGTTAAAGACTAAAAAGAATGACGCACCCGTTGATGAATTATCACCGGTCCATTCACCTTTGCCTCTGCCTTCAACAGAATCATCAATACGGCCATTGCTGGCCACAGAGCCATCACTAAAGACATACATCATTAATGGCATATTTCGTCGAGCGGCATATTCCAAACAGGCCCCCATACAACGTCCGGCACGTAAATCGCGTAACTCGCCGGTGCCACGTTCCCCTGTATGATAGTCAAAGCCACCCATAGTTACCGTGCCAGCACCCGAGAAACCATTAACCACTAATTTCATAATCGAAGCGGTTTTTTGAAACTCTGCTTCTGCATCAAATTCATTGATGGTAAATATCCCGGCGGGGCCAACGATATCAGGGTCTAAAAGCGGATTTAGGGTAGATGGATCACCAAAACGATCAGCCAAATCAGCACTTTTCACATAACCGCAATTCACTAAGTCTTTAATAACATCATCTCGGGTTACTTGGCTGTTAACTGATGCTAACTTTTGCGCACTTATCCGTTGGATACTTTCCATAACGGCGACCGCGTCTTGTTGCGAAAGTAAATTAAATAAATCGCCAACATCGACTAAGCCAGTAACATCACTCGGGCGATCAATTTTAGTTGGGCGTTTACTTAAATCGATAAAATTTGTTGCTGACATCGAGTTGCCACCCGAGTCACTATTACGTGAGCCAATTAACGGCATTAATGAGCCATCGGCACCCGCAGCGGCAATAGCATACATAGGATTATGCGGATTATTACTGGTATCGTTATCTGAACGACTTGGCAGCACAGCGCCATTAATACGAGCTCTGGTTTCAGTTGAGGTTTTCTCTATGATACCGCGTAAAAATGGCGAGTCTGAATGAAACGCTAAACCAAGTTCGGTATTAATAAAGTCTGATAAACCACTCGCAGGATTAGCGATCGACGGTGCCATATCACCGGGTAGGCCGAGCTTGTTGTAACCTGCGGTTGAGAGAAAATCTTGCTGCCCACCAGCGCCACCCACCAAGACATTAGAACCAGCAATATTAGCACCACCGGCTAGGTCAAAACTGATGAAGGGAATTTTTCCAGCTCCTGCGACGTTAATACCGCACGATGCTCTTAACGCTTCCAAGTCTGGAGAAAGTGTCGCATGCGCTTTATTGGAATTAGCGAATAAACTGAACAAAGACAAACCGGCCACCGCATGACCACCGGTACGCAAACCCGAAGTAATAAAGTCACGGCGGGTCATCGGCTTTTTATGATCAGGAAACAATAAAGGACTGTTTGGGTGCAAGTGCTTAGGTCTGGTCATATTTTTGTCCCTTTATTAACTTTATCGACATATTTGTAGCGTTATTTGGTATCAACATATTGGCTCCCCTACTGTACTAACATCACAGCACTGGCAAGTACGGCGGCACAACTTGCTTTAGCTATTGTGCGTGTTCGCTCTTGCGTACAGCTGCCATCACATACCGATAATCGGGTAATTAAACTATCGAGTTCGTTATAGACCAAGCTTTTGTCAGGTTGTGTTGCCACCGTAAGGGGGATTAATTGCGCTAATAACGGTGTTAACAAATGTGTTCGTTCACTGCTACTCAGCGCAATACTGGGTGGCTGAGTAAAATCGACATCAGGAAACCAAGTGCTGCGGATATTATCGGTTTCAATAGCGCTATCGCAATAGGCTATGGCTAATTGAGTAATGCCCATTTGCTGAGCAGAAATAAAGGTTTCAATGTTTTCAATACTCGGTAACTGACGTTTAACCAATTGATAGGTATTAAAAACCTTGCTGGTTTCTTGAGCAACCCCGGTTAACACACTCATATTATGGTTAATTTCAGCAAAATTTCTGATGCCTATTTGCGCCGTCTCTGTGCTTGCCGGTACTTCGTCAGGTGTGGTAAATACCCCAGGAATTTTTACATTAGTATGTTCGCCAAGTTTTTCAAAGGTTAAGAAAAATTCGTCTTGGTTAGCGCCTTTTTCAAGACCGATAATCGTGCCCAAGGGCGAGATGCTTAATGGCTCTGTTAAATCTTGTGAGCTAGCGATGGTAAGGTCAATATTGCTATATGCCTGTCCTTGTGCACTTTCTTTACCATTTAAACCAATGCGCAAACTTTTAACATCAAAAGCTGTTGATACCGGTGTGCCATCGATATTGACTATCGAAGCCCCGTTGAATAAGTAGCTGTAGTTATCAAACTGGCTGACTTCAAACATTACATAGGTATTGGCTAAGTTGATAAGTTCACTGATTGAAAATAATAAGAAGAATTTTTCACCGACGCCTACGTCATAGTTTTGCGCAATTTGTTCTTGCGCCAAGGCGCGATTATAAATCGCCAGTAAACGAATGTCGCCTTGCCAAATATGTTGATTTGAAGCTTCTTTGCCCAAAATGAGCGCGAAACTATCGTCCCAAGTCGCCAATGGCGCAATATCTTGGTCGGTAATATCAATTAAATTGCCATTCACATAAATGCGTCGACCCGTTGTGGCATGGTAAGTCAGTACAACATGCTGCAAAGTTGCCTGCAGTATTTCATCAGCATCAGGTGTACTAAGAGCGGGATCGCCGTTAGGATTTGAATTTTCGGTTCGCAATGAAAAGTCGTAGTTGTACTGGCTTTGGCCGAGCATGAAATTCCGATCAGTATCACCTGCTGAATAAGTAATAATACGTGCCGGACCTTCTTGCACAACGTTATTAGGTGTTAGCCATGCTTCTACGGAAAACTCACCGGTGGAGGTGATTAAATCATGAAATTTTTTGCTGGTCGCGGTACTTGCTTGTGCTTTACCGTTAGTGAACGATAACCCCCAGCTGCCTAACCATTCAATATCGCCATCTAACGTTAGGTTAGCGGCAGGAGAAATACCTGAAGTATCATAAGCAATATTGCCTTCGCCGGTTTTAAATTGATACAAAGCGATAATATCTGATTCAAATCGCCCGCCACTTGATGCAGTAATACCATCAGTTAAACGTAATGATTTAGATACCACCATTTCAGGGGATATTTCATCAACGGCAATTTGATCACTTAAGGCAGTAATGGCAGTTAACATCGTTAAACTATCACTTTGACAATCGCTCCAGCAGTTATGAAACTCGCTGCCTAAGCGTATAACCAGTCTGGATTGTGCAGGGTTGTCTAAATTAATCACTTGTTTTGCTGATTCATAGGCTTGCTCAACATCGTTACTAGCAAAGAAGGGCGATTGTGAAACATTGGCTGACTCGCTATGACAACCGACACAGTATTGGTTAACTATCGGATAGACATGCTCATTAAAGAGTGCGCTATGATCAGGAAAATTTTTGCTGGCACCTGGCTCACGTATCACTGGCGCGGTCAGTTCGATAGTATTGGCAGTCGTTACTCGGTCATCAGCCCATAACTTGATCCATTGCGCCATGGTTTCGCCACAAGCACTGTTACTCGCTAGCCAACAATTATGGCCACCTGCTACTTTTTCCACTAAGCGAGATGCGGCAGGGTTAGCTAAATTAACCAGTGAGCTGGTTGCCGCATAAGCGTCATTTACATCGTTACGGCTGGCAAAATAAGGCGCTTGGCCGCCTTCTGTATGACAGGTGCCACACTTATCTGCGGTTGAAATATTGTCCCACAGAAATGTTTTATACTTTTGAATGTCTTCAGTAGCGGGGGCAGGCCCAGTATATTCAATGGTTTGCGGATCTTGCTGTTCTGGTGGATTTGTTTCTACTTCACCGCCACCTCCGCCACAAGCACCTAGGCCTAACACTAAAGCGAATGTTGCTAGGTGTATTGTTAAGTATTTTGTTAGGTAATTTTTAACGTGTTTATTCAGTAAATTTGTCACCTTTACTCTCCCATGCAATATTCGCCAACTTCAGCAAAGACCCGCTTAAGCTGATAAGCGTTTTGCTTGAACGACTCTGTGGTTGAGCTAATTTGTGCTAAATCATTAGCACTTTCAGCGTCACGAAGACAAACAGTGTTAAATACTTTTTTTACTTGGCAGTGTGCAAAGGCTTGGCTGTTGGCAAACTCTTGCCCGAAGGACTTTGCGCCTACGCCTTTGCCAGTCAAGTTTTCATCCCAGCCAAGTTTTTGATTGATACCTTCACGCCAATAATTTTGCCATTGGTCGTCTTTAGTGACAAAGCCGAAGGGAAATGTGGTTGAATTATTATGATATTTACTTTGGACGCGGGTACCTGTTTTTGCATCCGTTTGACCGGCTTGATTGTATGAGATTGCGCCTGATTCGCCGGTGGGGTCTGTTTCACCATCAAAGTCATATTCGTAATAGGCGAAAGCTTGAGCCAATGGGTCCATGCCACTATGGCAACCGAGGCAGTTATTAAGAAATAATCGGCTGTCGCCACCAGGGCTGCGACTAACATCTTGACGAATTCGATCAGGAGAACGAGTGGTGTCTTTTAATGGCTCTAAGTCAGTACACAAATGATTCATTAACGTAAATCTAAGCATGGCTCTATTCGTGCCCAAATAGAAAAACTCTTTCGCTGCGGCTCTACTTGTTAATACGCCGGCGGTTGCAGCGCTAGGTAAACCGTTTAAGCTAGACTGTGTCGTGCGCTCTAAACCGGTGGATAAATCTATAAACTGATCTTCTAGTGCCTGATAATGCGCATTATTGTTAGTGTTATAAGCAGGTAAACCTAAGCTGTCTTTACCGATGTAAAGGATATCTGCTTGTAGGATTTCTCTAAAATCGACATCATCTCTGACCATGCCAATCAAGGTTGCACTATAGTCGTTTAACGGCGCAAAAATATCTTGGTCGGTATTGGTTGCTGGTGTTGCAAATAATTTTAGGGTAGTGGAATAAAAGGCGGGTGTTTCCATGGCTTTGTATGCGGCTTCAATAGGTTTATTGTCATCAAGCAATGCGACCATTTCAAGCAAAGTCATTTCTGACGCAGCAACACCTGTTAATCTATCGTGCAATCGTTTCGCTTGTTCTAAGGTTCCTGCATGGGCAAGTGAGACTAAATTTACAGAAATAATTATGACTAATAAACGAAGAAAACCACGATAAAATATTTTCGAGTGGAGTATGTTTTTACACAAACCTTGTCTGATTTTCATACGGTCTTGTATATTCATGTGCTCTCCTTGAAATTATTTTCAGTTAATGATGTTTATAAATTTATCAAGAATTGTTTGGATAACAACTGGTAAATCAGTTACCTATCTATTTATTAGTGTTGCTTTTAACCAATCAACAACAGAAATAAGTTAAATATAAGTAGGTAAAAAGTATGGAAACATTGTAACTTGATAGCAATAATGTCAAGAAATTTTACACTTTTTGACAAATGTGTTACTTTTTGAAATGATTTTTAAAGGGATATAAGTGAGGGTGATGTTGGGATATAAAGTTGTAATCTTAGCGGTCATTTTTTTGCTTTCGGCTTGTAATACCGAAACAGCAATTAAGGACGAAACAGCTGATCCTGTTCTGGTTGAATATCCCGTTGTCTATATCGAACGAACGTTAGATACGCAAACCGACGAAAATGAGGCAACGCCAGTACGTTTTGATGCGCGCGACCCAGCTACCTTTAATCCTGGGGCTAGCTTATTAATCAAAAGAAATGCCTTTGCCGACTCACCCATTACTAACTTAACCGCGTTATTATTTGGCGAAGACCAGCTTATTGATATTCGAGATCTCAGCGTATCTGATGATGGTCAAACCATGCTTTTTTCAATTAGAGCACCTGAATTAGCCGATGCTAACGAGGAAGGCCAGCCTCGATGGAATATCTGGCGTTATCAAACATCGACACAAAACTTAGCACGCATTATTAGTAGTGACACAGTTGCCGAGCAAGGTGACGATTTAATGGCGTCTTTTTTACCAGATGGCCGTATTATTTTTGCCTCGACACGGCAACGATTATCTCGGGCAATATTACTCGACGAGGGCAAACCACAATACACAGCTTTAGATGAGCGCCGAGATAACGAAACTTTCAATATTCATGTGATGAACGCTGACGGCACGTCAATTGAGCAACTTACTTTTAATTTGAGTCATGACTTCTACCCCTTGGTTTTACATAGTGGTCAAATATTGTATAGCCGTTGGGATGCTATGGGTGGCGAGCACGGTATTAACCTCTACCGCATGAATCCAGATGGTACAGACAATACTCTTATCTTCGGTTGGCATTCACATCAATTAATGCTTGATGAGCAAAACGAACGGGTCGAATTTATTAAACCGCAGCAAATGGCCAATGGCGATATTTTAATTTTACTTGGTTCGCAGGATGAAACGGCTTATCAAAAAAGACCGGTGCTGATCAACATTAATGACTACATTGATAACGAACAAGCGACTATAGCATCAGGCGCTCAAGTAAACGCAGTGACAGACTTAGCCTTGAGCGATAGTTTGAATTTTACCTTCTCATCAGACTTTTCTGCATCGGGGCGACTAAATTATCTTTACCCGTTACCTGACAATAGTAAGCGTTATTTAATGAGTTGGGATATTTGTCGTGTTGTCGTTGATGACGTGATCAGAGCATGTGGTCAATTAAGTGCAGAGCAGCTAGCTGATGAAACACTCGAATTGGCTGAGCCATTGTTTGAGTTATGGTTATTGAATAATGCCGATAATACCCAGCAACTTGTCGCCACAACACAAGCTGGTAGCATAATTACCGAAGCGCTGGTGATGAGACCGTCCGAGCAAGGAAAAAACTTTATTGCTGACAAGGTCATTGGTAATGAACTCGATGCTGAATTAAGTGCTGAACTTTCCGCAGCTATTCATATTCGTAGCGTTTATGATTTTGATGGCATAGATGTCACGGTGCAAAATAATAACCCACAAGGGATCGCTCGTTTAAGTGATCCATCGCTAACTCCTGCAGTTAATCTACCCGCACGCTTTTTACGAATAATTCGTGGTGTTCCCATGCCACCAGATGAAGTAAGAGATATTGCTAATACCGATTTTGGTCGCAGTAATAATCAATTAATGCGAGAAATCATGGGCTATACGCCTATTCAACCTGACGGTTCGGTGAAAGTTAAAGTACCGGCAAACACGCCTTTTGCTATCAGTGTCTTAGATGAGAATGGCCAACGTATTAATGGTCGACATCGCCAGTGGATTACTTTAAAACCCGGAGAAGTATTACAGTGTAATGGCTGCCATACAGCAAATAGCGAACAGCCACACGGCAGAATTGATGCTCAACCGGCAAGTATTAATAGCGGCGCAATTGGCGGTACAGCTTATACCAATGCTACCCAAGACATTATCCCGATGCAAGGGCAAACCATGGCTGAAGCTGATGAAATGGTTAATGGCTTAGCGCAACTTACCGCCAGCATTCTTTATCAAGACCGCTGGACAAATCCAGACATTTCAGTGGTTAACCCAAGCATAGATTATTCCTATGAAAATCTGTCGACAGTACCGCCAAATGGCGTTGCATGTTTTGAAAACTGGACACCATATTGCCGCATTCAAATCAATTACCAAGAGCATATTCAGCCGTTATGGGATGTACCTCGTGAATTTGCAGCCGCCGAAACACCTGAAATTTTTGACAACAAAACATGCACCAGCTGCCACAGCATTGCTGATAGTGATGGTTTTGCACAAGTGCCTGCTGGGCAATTAGATTTATCCGCGAGACCATCGAGTGATCAAATTGCCCACTTAACGAGTTATCGCGAGCTGTTTTTTAATGATGTTGAACAAGAAACCATTGAGGGTATTTTAATTGATCGATTAATACCGGTACTGGATGAAAACGCTAATATCGTTTTTGAAATTGATAATGAAGGTGAGCTTGTTTTAGATGCAGAAGGTAATGCTATTCCTGTATTAACAACCGTGACGATACAGCCAATACTATCAACAAATAGCGCTGCGGCAAGCGGACGTTTCTTTGAAGTTATCAATAATGTTATCCATCAAAATACCATGACAGACGATGAACTAAAATTATTGAGTGAATGGTTAGATATTGGTGGTCAATATTACAACACACCGTTTTATTCACAGGATTAGCCAAGTTGAATTTTAAAATAGGAACTTATGTTTAATACGCTTGCAAAAATACTTTTGTCACTGGTTATTATTTTAACCAGCCCAAGGTTATTAGCTGATTCCGCTCAAGCTATTACCTTACATATTGAAGTACCTTTTGTTGAACTGCATTCGGGTCCAAGTGCCGGTTATCCGGTAGTTCATATTATCGAAAAAAATGAAGACGTTATCGTGCTTGTTAAACGCACATCTTGGCTGAAGGTAAAAGATAAACGTGGTATCGAAGGCTGGCTTCATCAGGATGATTTATTGGGTCTAAGCCAGTATGGAAAAGCGATAAATCAAGACGATAATTTTCAAAAAAGCTTTCAGAGTCGTGATGTTGAAGGTGGCGTTATGTATGGTGATTTAGCAGGCGCTAACTTTTATAACGTTCATCTTGGTTATGCCTTTACATCGGTATTTAGTGCAGAAGTATCAATCGGTAAAGCGTTAGGCAATATTTCTGACAGTAATCTGTATGAAGTTATGCTGATCAGTCAACCTATGCCTGAATGGACAGTAATCCCTTACATAGGTATTGGTGGCGGCTTTATTGATACTAAACCTCACAGCGTTTTAGCCGATGCAAAAAAGCGACAAAGTACCTTAATGAGTGCCGCCGCAGGCATTAAATATCACATTGCTCGTAACTTTTTATTACGAGCAGAATATAAGCTCTCGTTAGCATTAACTGACCGAGACACTAATGAAGAGATTCACACATGGAAAATAGGTTTCAGCGTATTTTTTTAACGCCATTTATCAGCGCAAGTACATTATTACTCGCTGCTTTATCGTTCTCATCTTTAACAAATGCTGCAGAGCAAGATAATAATGCACAAATACAAGTGAAAGCTGATGTTGAACGACGCCAAATTTTCGACGACTTACTTGATTCTGAAAATTTTGAAGTCGGCATACAAGGCGGTATTATTTCAATAGAAGATTTTGAAAGTAGTGGTTGGCTAGCAGCGCATATTGGCTACCATATTACTGAAAATTTCTACCTAAAAGCGCGTTATGGCCAAGCAAAAGGTGGCGAAACTAGCTTCGAAAAACTGGTGAACTCAGCACCCTTGTTAACTGATGAACAGCGAGAGCTAACGTATTACGGTTTAAATATTGGTTATAACCTGCTGCCGGGTGAAATCTTTTTTAGTAAAGATTTAGTATTTAATAGCATCTTTTCAATAGAGCTAGGTGCTGGTAGCACTGAATTTGCCGGCGATGAACAATTTACCGTTAATGTTACCGCCAATTACCGAGTGTTTATTAATGACTGGGTGGCATGGGATATCGGCATGAGTGACTATATTTTTGATACCCAAGTTACCGGTGAGTCTAAAACAACACATAATCTTAACTTTGTTACCGGGGTCTCAATTTATTTTTAATATTGAGCCCTTAAAGTTGAATGTAGTCATTTAATATAAAGGAAAATACATGTTGTTAATTAAGTTCTGGCGTAGAGGTTTATCGGCTATTTTTGCCCTTGTACTATCAATGAATGCCCATGGGGTAACTATAGGGCAGCCTGCTCCTGACTTTACCTTAAAGAACATGCAAGGTCAGAACCTAAATTTGACTGAGCAACGTGGCAACATTATTTTAATTAATTTTTGGGCGTCTTGGTGTGGTCCATGCCGTAAAGAAATGCCCGTTTTGCAAGCACTAGAAGATAAATATAAAGACTTAGGTGTGCAAGTATGGGGCATTAATGTTGAGCAAGAAAACCAAGCGGGTAGAGATTTTCTTGCTAATCTAGACTTGAGCTTTTCAATATTTTTCGATGAAACCAATAAATTGTCAGCAACCTACCAAGTAGAAGCGATGCCAACAACCGTGATTGTCGACCGTGATGGTATCGTGCGCTATGTCTACCGTGGTTTTAAAGACGGTTATGGAAAAAAGTACGCTAAGGCCATTAAAAAGCTCATTAGAGAATGATAAAAACTTATTGAACAAGGAATACTGGTGATTAAATATATTGTTAGAGGTACTTTGTTACTTGCTCTTATTAGTTTAACGGGCTGTGCAAGCTTATCAATCGAGCCTTGGGTAAAACCCTATGAAAGACAAAATTTAGCGGATCCCATTATGAGCGCCTCTCGACACCCTATTGCAAATATGCACGTTGCTCATGTATTAGACGCTCGAGAAGCCGCACGTGGCGCTGAAAGTACCGAAGGTGGTGGTTGTGGTTGTAACTAAATTCAAGAGTCTGCTGCGAGTGAAATTACGCTTTTTATCCGCACTAAAATTTGTTGTTACCTTTAGCCTGGTCATTAATTTTGCTTTAAGTGCTAGCTTAAGCCAAGCGGCGGTTTTAGGCGCCGAACGTTTAGATGTGCTTTATCACAGCTACGAAGGTGGCGGCATGAAAATAGACGGACCAGCAATTCTGTTGAGAAAAAAGGCGACAGAGTCTGTGGTGGTTACCGCCTATTATTATTTAGACACTATTTCATCGGCTTCGGTTGACGTATTAAGTACCGCCAGTGCCTACACAGAAGAACGTAATGAAGGGCAGCTAGGCATTGAATACTTACATGACAAAACCATTATGTCGCTTAATCTGCGCCAAAGTGATGAAGATGACTATTTTGCCCAATCGTTAAGTATCAATGTCTCGCAAGACATGTTTGGTGATTTAACCAACCTAAGCATGGGGTTTTCATATGGTGATAATGAAATTAAACGTAATGGCGACGAGAGCTTTGAAGAAGAAAGCGAGCAATACCGGTTACGTGCAGGTATTAATCAAATATTAACCCGTAATTTAACCGCCAGTTTGACTTTTGAAGCAGTTGCTGACGAGGGATACCTTAATAACCCTTATCGTACGGTGCGCTACATCGACAATTCAATCCCTTCAGGAGTGGGTTATCAATCGGAAATATACCCCGAAACACGTAACTCATTTGCCACTAAAATATCGGCCAGTTATTACCTCCCTTATCGAGCCGCGTTATTTTTTCACTATCGCTATTTTAGCGATAGTTGGGAAATAAAATCTAACGATGTTGAGTTAAGTTATCGCCACCCCATTGGTGAATCCTTCGAAGTAGAACTAAAGCTACGTTATTATCAACAAAGCGAAGCGAAGTTTTATAGCGACTTATTTCCCTATAAAAACGCACAAAACTATCTCGCCCGAGACAAAGAACTGAGCGACTTCGACAATATGACCATTGGCATTGGAGTCACGTATTCATTGCCCCATAGTTTGTCGTTCGGCAGTTCGCGCTCTGAAGCTTCGTTACAATGGGATTATATTGATTTTAACTACAATAATTTCAGAAACCCGATGGCTGAAGGTGGCGTAGGTAATGAGTCTTTATATGGTTTTTCAGCGAACGTAATTCGTGCTTTTTATAGCCTTTACTTTTAATCTTTTTATCTAAATTTCGACAAGGTCAAGCTTGTCCTAGGTTTAACTTATGAACATGAATGTTTTATCTTCTCCTAGTGTTACACGCTTAAATAAAGCGTTGCTGATTGCTGTTAGCATGTTGATTTTATCTTTAGCTGTTGCTGTAAAAAGTTATGCAGTCACAGTGGATTCTTCGGCAACAAATGGCAAGTTATCAACAGCGCTTGAAGATATAAAAAAGCAAGTATTGCAGTTAAATCGAGATTTGTTCATTTTGGAAGAAGACTTATTATTTCCTGCCAGCACCCAAATTGCTGTTTTCGTTTCGGTAGACGTCGGTCGTTTTTTTAAAGTTGACAGCGTAGAGCTAAAAATTAATAACAAAGATGTTGCCGGTTTTCTCTATACCGAACGGCAACGTAAGTCGCTTGAACAAGGAGGAATTCAACGGGTTTATTTAGGAAATTTAAAAGTGGGTAAACATCAACTTACCGCTATATTTACCGGGCTTGATGGTGAAGGGAGAACCACGCAAAAAGCTATCACTCATCAGTTCGAAAAGGATGATGACGTGGTGATGATTGAATTAAAAGTCGAAGATAATGAATCAAATTATCGCGCTAATATTAGCGTTGAACAATGGATTTTATAAGTTATTATGCGCTTTAACCTAGCTTCGTTTTTTAAACAAATCGTCAAGGTCACGTTGCTCAGTGGCATGATGATTTTAACAACCGTTATGCCAACATCGGCAGAGGTTGTTGAGGCAAGTCCACAGCTCGAAGATAAACTATACCGACAGGCCTTATATTTTTATTTTACCGGTAATTACGGCGCAGCGCTTAACCAAATCAGTTTGAATCGTCAGCGTTTTAATAGCCAATCATCACAAAGTCGTCTGTTTGAAGCCGGCTTGCAAGTGACTGTGGGTTTGCATCATCAAGCAAGGCAATCACTTTATCATTTACAAAGAGAACAAGTAGGCGCTGATGATGTTGCTTCTAAGGTGGATAATACACAAGAGTCGAAGTCTAATACATCACCGGCTGAATTAACCTTAATCGCCTTATTACAATTAGCTGAGCAACAAATTGAGCAAGGTGACAATAAAACAGCAAGAGCGACACTGAGTAAAATCAGCCAAGTGTCGAACGCTTATAGTGACCAATATCAAATTCTTAATCAGCTCGCTTATTGGCCTGAGTTACCGGTTTATTCTGCCGTTCAACCAGAAGACAATGTAGACGAAGGCTTAAATAAACAATCAATTACGGTTGCTTATATCGAATTGAATCAAGCCTTATTACATATGGAACGAGCTGAGTTTGAACTTGCTAAGCCGCTACTAACTAAGATTAAAAATACTTTTTGGCAACCACCATCTAAGACCTTCTGGCAGTTACTTTTCAGCCCTTTTTCGACTGATAATGAAGGTGGTTTTAGCGAGAAAGTTAATGATGAAAAAAACCAGCAACAAGCGGTAAATGATTACGCACAATTATTGTTGGCTCAACTGTATGTTAAACAAGAAAATTATGAAGCGGCTTATTACGAATTAAAAAACTTTCCTCAAGATAGTCCTTATAGCGAGTCAGCACTGTTTATTTTTGCTTTCTCGGCGCAAAAAATAAAACAAAATACCCTGTCGTTTAAGCTCTTTAATTTAATGAAAGAACGCTTCCCGTATTCTAATTTAGGTTGGCAAGCCGCATTGTTACTTGCCACACAAGTTGCAGAACAAATGTCGCTAGAAGAGGGTATGACCAGTTACCAAAATGCCGAGCGGCTATATCAACAACGCTTAGCAGAGTTAGCTTATTTTCAGGAAGATTTTTTGGCTAGTGATAATTTGTTAAGTTTTGCGCCAGGCAAAAAAAGCGTGGCAATGTCAAAGCCTGAAACAGTAGTCGCCAATGAGTTGCCTATGCCTTTCGTTAGCCAAAAAAGCTATGTTACGGACTCGGTTTGGTTACAAAAAGCGCTATTAGATAACGAATTAAAGGCAGATTACCAAGTACTGATTGAATTAGATTCAATCACTGCGCACTTGCAAACACAGCAACAAAAAAACCTATGGTTGCAAGATACGCTGGCATTAAATAGCACCAGAAAAGCTAAGGTTTTTGAGCTGCAACAACAAGGTCATTATCGTTCTATTATTACTGAGCTGAACGCAAAAAAACAACAGCTTGCTAAAATTATCACTAAAGCTGAGGTAGAGAAACTAGGTTATGCTTTTGCAAATCAAAGACAAGAACAATGGTTAGCGCGTATCAAACAAAGTAAGCAAGTGATTACTTTTCTTGATGGCAACAAAAATGTAGAAGAGTATAAAAAAAGAGTAAAGCGTGTTGAAGCTGTATTGAACTGGCAGCTACAGCAAGAACTTCCGGAGCGTTTATGGCAGCATAAAAAACAGCTCAAAGAAATTGAGCAACTTTTAGTACATGCCGAGCAGCAAAGAAAGCGCTTTGTGATCCTTGCAGACTCAGCATCATTGCTGTCAGATTTGGCTGGCCGTATTACAACAAGTGCAACGGAGATAAAAACGCTGTTAAAGAGTACCGCTGAGTTAAGGGTAATGACTAGCGTTAAAATAGCAGATAAAGTTCAACAATTTGTCGATAAGCAACGCGGTATATTAGCACAGCATTTATTAACTGCTCGACATGAAATGGCTGCTGTTTTAGAACGTATGGCAAAATATGATAAACGAGTTGAAAGACAGTTACTGCCAGCTAAAAAGCACACCAAAGCACAAAATATTAACTTTAACGAACCTGAACAAGATAACACCCAGTCTAATTCTTCTCCTGACTTGAATCATAAGGAAGGGTTTTAATGGCACTTTTTCCTGTCCATCGTTCTGTCGCACTATTCATTAGTTGTTTAATCATTTCTGGTTGTATGAGTACCTTTATTGAGAACAAGAGTGAGCCAGCGAAAAACAAGCGCGCAAGTTTGATTGATCTTGCCGAGCAACAAGCTGAGCTACAATTAGCAAAATACACTAAAAAGAAGGAGATAAGGTCGGAAAAGCTGGCGGAGATATATCAGCAACTATTGACCTTAGAACCTGATGCTAAAGTGAAAACTAAGGTTGCATACCGATTAGTACAAATAAACACTGAAGTATTTGAAAATCAATCTTTTGGCGGCACAGACAATGATGGTTCAGATGATACAGCTCTGACCTTAACGCAACTAAAAAAAGACGAGCAAGCATTAAGCGAACTTGTGGTCAGTTATCAAAACCTGCTGAAAAACCATCCGCAACATAATTCAAATGAGCATATTCGTTATCAACTGGCTAAGGCGCTAGATTTACAGGGAAGAATAGATGAAAGTTTAGTTGAAATAGAGCTATTACTAACACAGTACCCAACCACTAAATATTTAGCCGAGTTAAATTTTAGACGTGGCGAAATCTATTACAATTTACAAGCATACTCTGCGGCAATAAATGCTTACGATAGGGTGATGAACGCGCCTAATAATGATAATTACTTGGTTAATAGTCTTTATATGTCAGGTTGGTCACTGTTCAAATTGAATCGCTTTGCGGACGCTGATATTGCATTTTTAAAAGTATTTGAAGCCATTATTGCTGCTGAAAAACAGCTTCCTTATCAACATGAATTCTCTTTCACTGCCTTGAATAATCGTTATCAAAATTTGGCGATAGATACTCAACGAGTATTGAGTGTTTCTTTAAGTCAGCAAGCGCAAGCTCAATCTTTACTGAAGTTGGTCAAAAGTAATAATTCCTCGCAATATTTACCTTTATACGAACATATTTTATTTGAAAACCTCGCCAATTTTTTAATTAAAAAAGAGTTGAAATCTGATGCTGAACATACCTATCAGGCATATATAGAATTAGAGCGAGACAATATTTGGTCTGCACGATATTCATTGGCCTTATTGGATATCTATCATCGTGATGGCAAGTTTTCTTCGATGCATCAATTAAAAAATAATTATATTGTCCAGTACGGGCTGGATGGGACGTTTTGGTATAAGGCTTTATTATCAATAAAAGATGAATTATTACCTCACCTATTACAATTTAGTGATGAACATGCCCGTCGAGTGTACGCCTTTGCTCAAGCACAACCTCAAGGTAAAGTAAGAATTAATGCCTTTAGTGAGGCCGCCACGGCGCTAGCCGCTTATTTAGCATTCGCCAAGTTACCCGATGCTAAAGAACTATTAACTAGAGATGTTTTAAGCGATGAATATCTTTATGCGGATGCCAACTTTGCCGCACAACAATATGTAAAGGCGCTAGAAAGTTATGAAAATATAGCTTATTACTCGCCGTTTGCCGCGCCGAATGTAAACTCTGTTAAGTTAAAGTCAGCTTATGCGACCACACTTACAATTCGTGAATTGTTAAATACTACCCCCACCAATAAAGATACTGACAACCATAGCCTATATCAGCAGCGTATTACTGAACGAAATCGTTTAGATAAATTATTTATTGAGCAGTATCCAAATGACGAACGTTCAGTGCAATTAGCAACACATGTTGTACAGTATGCTTTCGATGCAAAAGATTTTTCAACCGTACAAACGATGAGTGATTTTACGCTAACTACACTGGGTATCATTGCGCCACCTGCGAGCCAATTAATGGCAGATACCGTTAAAAACCCAGCAAAGTATTCAGCAAAAAATTCAGCAGTAAGCACCTCATATCGGACTAAAAAATTATCACCATCACCATCACCATCACCATCACTATCACCATCAGCATTAAAACAAGTTCAAATCGTCAGCCAATTAACGGCACACAGTTTATACGAACAAGATCGCTATCAATCAGCAGAAGACGCGTATCTTTTAGCACTAGATTATGCCGATAAAAAAATAAATACTTGGCAAGAAATGCGTAACTTGCTTGCCTCAAGTATCTATTTTCAAGCACAAGCTTATAAGGTGAAACAGCCTCAAATCGCGGTAGCCCATTTCCTGCGGGTTGGTACAGTTGTTCCAGAGTCAACGTACCGAATTATCGCTGAGTTTGATGCCGCCAATTTATTGCTAGCAAACAAATTATGGCAACAAGCCATCGACGTGTTATTGCAGATACAAAAACATTTTCCTGGCCATGAATATACGGCATCTATTCCGGCTAAGTTAGCTTTATCATACGAGGCAACACAGCAATGGCAATTAGCGGCAGAGCAATTACTTATTTTGGTTGCCAATGAAAACGGATTAGCCAATGGCAGCACCGCTACAAATAGCGAGTCGGCTGAACTTAAACGTGAGGCGCAATACACAGCCGCAGATTATTATTTAAAAGCGGGCAACACTGCTAAGGCGTTAGCCGAATTTAGAACTTATGCTCATGCTTACCCCCAACCTTTTAATATTGCACAAGAAGTACGTTTCAAAATGAGCGAGTTTTATCGCCAAAGCAATGAGCCAAATAAACGCTACTTTTGGTTTCGAAAAATTTTGAGTTTTCATGCAAAACAAAGCAAAGTTTCACCACAAACAATTCAACATCGTGCCATTGAATTGGCGTCAACGGCAGCCTTTAGCTTAGGTGTAGCTCATCAACAAACATTTAAGTACGTTAAGTTAAACGTGCCTTTACAAAAAAGTTTAAAACGTAAACAAACAGCGATGAAACAAGCGATAAAATACTATCAACAAGTGCTCAGTTTTCAACTAGCGCAAGATGTGCCGCCAACGACCTTTAATTTAGCGGAAATGTATCGTCAATTAGCCGTTGATGTGCTCAAGTCACAACGTCCAAAAGATTTAGCTGAATTAGCGTTGGAAGAATATGAAATATTACTGGAAGAGCTGGCTTACCCCTTTGAAGAAAAAGCGATTGAAATTCACCTCAGTAATGCTCAACGTGCCTGGCAAAATGACTACGACCAATGGGTAGCAAAAAGCTTTGCAATACTGGCTGAAATAGCCCCCGCACTCTATAACAAACAGGAGCGGTCTCATGACGTTATTGACGACATGCATTAATCGTTTGGGCTTTAAATTGCAGGCTCAATCGGCGTCAGTTTATAGCATGATAATGGTATTGTTACTTGTGCTACTACAAGGGTGTTCGAATACCAGTGAAAATGAGCATGGATCTGAAAAGCAAACACCAGAATCGCTAAGCAAAGAGCTGACTGATTTGGTTGATGTATTCACGGAGAATGCGCAATTATCAACGGATGAAAACGCCATGCTTGCGGCATCTCAAAGCAAGCGAAACCGATACCTTGAACAAAAACAGGCACGCTTAGCCACTGTTCCTGCGCATGTGATTGCAAAGTACCAACAAGCATTAACCTTAATGACAAATAAAGAATGGTTGAAAGCTGAACTGTTATTTGATCAAGTGCTGAAAGCTCAGCCGCAGCTGTCTGGCGCTTATGTTAATAAGGCCTTAATTGCCATTCAACAAAAAGATTTTAGTCGTGCCAATCAACAGCTCAAGGAAGCCTTAGCAGTTAACCCTATCAATCCTTATGCCTATGAAATAAAGGGCAGGCTTGCGCGGTTAAGTGGTCATTTTGAACAAGCAGAAAAAAGCTACCTTAAAGCCTTAGAAATTTGGCCTGAGTATCCTGAAGCGCAAGTTAATCTCGCCATTCTATTAGAGCTGTATCGAGGCCGTTTACTTGACGCGCATAAGTATTATTCGTCATACCTTGCCTTGCAAACGGACGACCAACAAGTGCAACGTTGGCTTGCCGGCGTCGAAATTAAAATTAAAAGGGCGGGCTTAGTATTACCTGAAAAACCTGACAACAACTTATCGTCAAGCGCTCAACATACAAAGTCAGGGGAAGGTTAACATGAGAATTACGAAAATATTGACTGTTTTTTTGATGGGCGTTGTCAGTATGTCTTACGCTGAAGAGATGAAACCCAAGCCCGATACTGCGGTAAAAACACCACAGAAAACATTAACCATTGAAAGCAAGGTGACCGGTTCTCAAGAGCAGCCAAAGGTGCTTTATATTATGCCATGGCAAGGTATCGTGAATCCCATCACTATAAAAGATCAAAAAACACAACTAACCATGCCCGAATTTAAACCGATTAACCCAAAAGTCTTTAAAAAAGAAGTAAGAGACTTTGCGTTAAGACAAACGAACAAAGTAACAATAAATGCGACAAAAAATAAATAACCTGGTCGCTAGTAGATCATAGTAACAATTACTGGATGAACCAAAAGCTTAACCATTTCATCCTAACTTTAAGAAATAAGGAAAATCCAATGAGTTTTATCGACAGTATTATCGCGTTTTTACAAAATGGTGGTTCATTTATTTACCCGATAGCTCTGGTATTAGTTGTCGGCTTGGCAATTACCATTGAACGTTGGTTATATTTAAGTAAGGCACATCGTACCAATCAAAAAGCATTTTCTTTAATTCAACATGCATTAAAATCTGGTGATATTGAAGCGATTAGTAAGCATGCTGCGGGTAATGAAGCGCCGGTGTTTGATGTACTCGAATCGGGTATATCACGTTTAGGTAACGCGGAACGTCGGGAAGATGTCGAATACGCCATGGAAGAAACAATTATGGAGTATATGTTACGACTGGAAAAACGTACGCCATTTGTTGCGACATTAGCGAACATAGCCACCTTATTAGGGTTATTAGGTACCATTATGGGGCTTATCGCTGCATTCTCTGCTGTAGCAAGTGCAGATCCTGCTGAAAAAGCCAATTTGTTATCTTCAAGCATTTCAGTGGCAATGAATACCACAGCATTTGGCCTTATTACCGCTATTCCATTGATATTGTTTCATTCTAGCTTGCAAACAAAAACAGCTACCATCGTTGACTCAATTGAAATGGCCGCTATTAAATTGTTAAATTCTTTGTCATTTAATAAGTAAACTGATTTAAATCGAGGGTTACTATTATGAGACGCCATCGTCATCGCCGCGCCAATAACCAAGATGCGGAATTAGATATTACATCATTCATGAATTTGATGATTGTGCTAGTGCCGGTATTGTTGCTGAGTTTAGTCTTCTCTCATGTACGGATACTTAATTTACAACTTCCTGTGCTTGCTGAAGCTGAATTAGCTGAAGACCAAAAAGAACTGAAAGTTTTGGAGTTGGTCATTACTAAAGAGCATTTGGAATTAAATTATCCAGCGGGAATACTATTAAAACGTTTTGAAGTAACCGAACAAGGTTATGACTTCGCCGCGTTATCTATATATCTACAAGATTTGAAACTAACCTTTCAACAAAATACCATAGATAAGAACGACATTGTCATTTTACTGGAGCCGGCAGTTGACTATCAAACTATTGTTTCTGCTATGGATACGGTACGTTCGTTTAAGGCTGTGGTTGCAGCCAGCTTGGTCGATGCTGAGTTATTTCCATTGATATCTTTAGGTGATGCACCTGTAGATGAACCTATTAACGAGTCTAGTAGCGAACCGATAGGAGAGCAACAATGAAACAGTCAGCAAGATTAAAGAGGCTTGCCAAACATCACAAACGTTTCAACGCTGGCAGTAAGCTAAACCTTGTTGCTTTGATGGATATATTTACTATTTTAGTGTTCTTTCTAATAGTGAACCAATCAGAAGTGCGCGTATTACAAAACATTGAAAAAATTAATTTACCGGTCTCAATCGCTGAACAATTACCGGTAGAAAACTTGGTGATCACTATTTTTGAGAAAACCGTTTTAGTGCAAGAAAGAGCCATTTGGCAAAGTACCGATAATGACATTAGTGCTTCGCTGCAAGACAACAACGAATTTATCGAAGCGTTAAAAACTGAACTAAACTATCACGTTAGCAAGCGACCAGAGTTAACCGATAGCGAACAAAAAAAGGGGCGCGCAGTGACCATTATTGGAGATGCTTCAATTCCTTATGTTGTATTGAAACAGATCATGGCAGCATGTGCAGATACGGGTTATCGCAATATGTCACTTGCGGTTGAGCGACAAGTGAAAAATAAACAAGGTGAGGGTTAATATGACCACAGCAACCTTGAATATGAATACAGGTTTTCAAGCGCAAAGCGACTTATTTATATCGAGCCAACAAGATAAGATATTTCTACGAATATTATCGATATTGCTGGTGGTTTATTTAGTTTTTGCTCTTGGTGTGCCTTTGTTAGAACAAGTCAAAGTTCCTCGTGCAGTAAAAGAGCAGGTACCGGTACAACTTGCCAAAATTATATTGCAAGAAAAACAGCTAGCTTTGCCAGAAAAGATAGAAGAACCAGAAATAATTGAACCTGAAAAAATCAAAGAAGAGCCTAAAGAGGAGCCAGCTGAAAAACTGGTTGAACAGCCAAAAATGACTCGTGAAGCGGCAAGAACAAAAGCTAAAACGTCTGGCCTAGCAGCAATGAAAGACGAACTGTTTTCAATGCGAGCAGCCTTTGATGTAATACCCGCAGCAAAAACTAAACTTAATCAAAATACAGCTGAAGAAGTTAAAGTTAAACGTAAACTGTTAGCGGGTGCTGTCAATAAACAAAGTGATGGATTAACCGCTTCATCAGTCAGTCGAACGGTTACTAGTGACGCGCTATCTTCTAAAAATACCCAACATATACGCCTTGCTGAAGAAGAAGTCTTAGCGACTGAAGGAGCTATGGCCGAAGAAGCAGCGTTATCTGCACAAGCAGGGCAACGCACCGAAATTAGTCTACGCAGAACACTTGAAGCCAATAAATCTCGCCTTTATACCCTTTATAATCGCGCCTTAAGAAAAGACCCTTTTTTAAAAGGCAAGGTTATGTTTGAAATAGAAATTCAGCCTAACGGCACGGTTAGCCGAGTCGACATCAAATCAAGTGGCCTTAATAATGCAAAATTAGAACGACAGTTAAAGGTGATATTACGCTCGATACGCTTCCCTGAAGAAGCCGTAGCGGTAATGATCACCATTTGGGCGATTGAGTTTTTACCTAATTAAGGTATAACGATAATTGACGAAATTTGTAATACAATTTTTAGAGATGAATATTTTATAAAATAAAAATGGGACCTTCAGCATTTATTGCTAAGTTATCTCGGTTAAGGCTTGCATGCTTTGGCCGTTCTGAACTTATTGAATACCAGCATAAAGATAAAAATTCCAGCAATATCGGCTGAAATATCTGCCATATCAAAGCTTCTATTTGATAAAAATAATTGCGTCATCTCTTCAGCTATAGCTAATAAAAAAACAATGATTGCACCAATGGGTAGGCGATAATCATAAACTAATACGTATTTATAGTTAAATGCTATAACCGTCAATAAACTCAAAGTACCAAACAAAATGAAGTGGCCTAGTTTATCTCCATATGGAATAAAGCGGACAAGTTCGAAAAATATATTGTTACTACCTTTATTTGCTTGAACAATTACCCAGCCGATAAAACTAAATAAAAGTAATGCAGGTAATATTCGTAATATTTTCATTTAGTCTTCTTTAGCAGATTGAGGTTCGTTTTGCTTATCATTTAACTGCTCTCCTACTTGGTACCAATTAATATTTCTGGTGGCAAACATGACGATAGCCAATGAGGTAAATGTTAAGATAGCGCCCATAACTAATGCTAAATCTTCAGCACTAATGATGACATAAAGTACTGAATAGAGAATCAATAATATTCCTGAGAAAGCTAATGCTTGTTTATAGCCAGCAAGCACATAACGTAAATAGAATAACAATAAACTTGTGCAGCAGACAGAAGCAATAATGTAGGCAAGTAAGAAATTAATGTGTTCTGATAATGAAATAAGTAATAAATAAAAGGTCGCAATGGCAAATCCAACTAAGGTGTATTGTATCGGATGTATTGGTAACTTCATTATTACTTCAAAAATAAAGAAGGTAATAAAGCTTAACCCTATAAATAACATACCGTATTTTACTGAACGTTCAGACTGTAAATATACATCTACTGCTTCAATATGTTTTACGCCGAAATGACTGCTAAAAAGAGCATCACATGAGCCGTTTTCACACTTGTTTATTTTGTCGGTAATATTGCTAGCAAATGATGTTATCTTCCACACTGCTTGATATCCGTCTTTACTAATCTCTCTAGATATAGGTAAGAATGAACCTATAAATTGTGGGTGAGGCCATGTTGACGAGACACTTATTTCAGCTTCTTTACCTATCGGTATAAAGGAAATCTCCTCCATACCCCTTAATTCTAACTGAAATTTAAACCTTATAAGTTCAGAAGTACTCTCATTTAAACCTGGTAAATATGCATGTAATCCGTTGTGATTTTTTAGCAGTTTACTTCCTGGCTTAAATGAAACTTGTTTGTCTTGCCATTGTAAAGTCGGGATACTGTTAATCCCTCTAGGATCTGAAACTGTTGTGGTGAGGTAGGGAGTACCAATAGAGCCGCCATTAGCTTCTTTTTCAATAATTTTTAGTGCCGCTTGCAAGGTACTTTGAAGAATTGTGCCACTTATTTCGAGCTTGGTGGTATAGACAGGGATTTTGTAAATACCTTTGCTGCGGACTTCATTGACTATGGTGGATACTATATTAATTTTGTCTGGTATGACGAATTTTTGTTTGGCAACCTTGTTAACGTGAATCGTTTTCTCTTTAGTGACTTTATTCACTAATGTTACTTTGTGATTGATATTGTATGGGATGACAATTAATGCAC
This sequence comes from Colwellia sp., assembly GCA_013215385.1. Classification (GTDB taxonomy): domain Bacteria; phylum Pseudomonadota; class Gammaproteobacteria; order Enterobacterales; family Alteromonadaceae; genus Colwellia_A. Next base: position 204,704 of record JABSOY010000009.1, on the reverse strand, counting down.
TCATCACTTTTTGCTTGCCAGTCCAACTTTGACTAACACTATTTTTTGCTTGTTCCAAGAATTGAGATCTTTCAATAATTTTTCCAGAAATCATGTTCAATGGAATAAGTAATAACACTGTTACAAAGGCAATAATAGCCAGTTTAATCGATAAACTCGTTTGCATGACGCACTCCTCGTGATAATTTTTATTTAGGATATGCTCAGTTTGTGGGGGGAGTATGTGCTTTGTGTGAGGTTTATAAATTAATTTTATTTTATTCTGTTTGAGTCTTAGGTTTTAGTATTAATAATTAATCGAGCAATTACACCTCCGTGATTACTATTCTCAACGGTTATAGAGCCGTGGTGTAATTCAGCGATTTGTCTAACAAAGCAAAGTCCTAACCCCGAACTTTTCTTTTGTGTAGACGGTCGAGCTAAAGAATAGAAGCGATCAAATACCTTCTCTAAAGCATAATTAGGAATACCGCTCCCCTGATCCTGAATGACAATAATTGTTTGTGAGGCAGAGTTGACTTCTATACGGATAAGACCTTGCTCTGGGCTAAAGTCGATAGCATTTTGGATTAAATTGTCAATAGCTTGCGTCAATAGAAAACGATCACCAAAGATGGGTAGAGCCGATGGAATAGAGGTTTCGATTATAAGTAAACGCTTGGAAAGTTGAAGCTGTTTTGTTGTTATTACTTGTTGTAGCACGGATATTAAATCAAAGTGTTCAATATTTTCTAATCGATCCTGCTTTTCGACCGTAACTAGACTTAATAATCGGTTTATCATGTCATCAATGCGCTCTACTTCATGTTGAATGTTATTGATAAACTTTTCTTGATCACATGGAGGCATTGCCGGGGTAAGTATTTCACTTGCGCCCTTAATTGCCGATACTGGGCTTTTAAGTTCATGAGTTAATGCGTAGACATATTTTTCCACATAGTCTTTGCCTTCTAACTCGCGGCGCATGTTATTAATAGCAGCAGCTAATTTTGCTAATTCTGTTTCCGCTAAGTGAGGTACAGCTACCTGTCGTCCTCGGCTAATTTCACTGGCATAATTAACCAACTTTCTGATTGAACGTGTTAGCCAAAAAGAAAGAGTTAATGCGGCAATTAAGGAAAGAACAACTAACCATAAGCCCCGTTTTTGAATATTAGTTTTAGCCATATCAATAAAGGGTTGAACAGAGAAGTTAGCTTTAGCTACGGTCAAAACCCCTATTATCTGCTTATTGTGCATTATTGGTGCGGCAACATGCATTACGGTACTCAATTCATTATTTGGATCTGATTTAGTACTTCTAGCTCCATATTGCCCCCTTAATGTCAGATAAACATCATTCCATTGCGAATAATCTTTGCCTACATCACTATTTACAGAGTCATAACGAACAATACCATCAGCATCAGTAATATATATTCTGATGTCACTTGCTTGTTTATCAATGGAAGATATTTTTGCTTTATGAAAGCGGTGAAGAAAGCGATTCATTTCGATAGTGAAATTTTTCATGTCATTTGGATCGGCTATAAATTCTCGTGTTACCACCTCGGCCAACAAATTAGACATATCAACTAAAGTATCTTCGGTTGATTGACGCATGCCAGGTTTTAACTCCGACATAAATACATTGAGCAATAGGTAAGTAGCAACACCCACAATGAGGAAGTAAGCTAAGAATATTCGTAGATTGAGACTCATCTTATCGCCGCTATGCTAATTTAATGCTGTAACCAACGCCTCTATGCGTGGTTAATGAATTATCTTGGGGAGCTATTGCACGAAGCTTTGCTCGAATAGTTTTGATGTGGGTATCAACGGCTCTATCAAAACTTTCTTCGGGTGTCGACCAAACTTCGTTCATGAGTTGTTCTCGTGTAAATACTCGTTCAGGATAAGTAAGTAATAGTTTTAAAATACCATATTCATAAGTGGTAAGCTCCAATCCAACATCACAATATTTAATACGTCTTTTTTCTTCATCTACAGTGAAAGTTTTCGTTATCACTTTGTTTTTGATGCTGTTAATAGATAACCGCTTGAGAATAACTTTCACCCTCGCAACAAGCTCTCGTGGACTAAAAGGCTTAACAACATAGTCATCACCGCCAATTTCTAGACCAACAACACGGTCTATTTCTTCACCACGAGCCGTTAGAAAAATAATGGGTACATCAGAGCTCTTTCGAATTATTTTACATACTTCAAAACCATTAATATCAGGTAATCCAACATCAAGGATAACCAGATCAACATGTTGGGCTTTTATTACTGCCAATCCCTCTGAACCAATTCCTACCCAAGAGCAAGTAAACCCTTCCGATGTAAGAGCGTATGTGATGTTATCTGCAATGCTCGACTCGTCTTCTATTACTAGAATGTGTTTCTTTGTCACTTAGCACTTCTCGTTATTAAAAATATTAATAGTTTACCGATAGGTAATTGATTTTCAAGAGTACAACACAAGAGTGAGACCGTAAACTGACAATATCACCAAAGTTAATAATCCTTAATATATACTGGAGTAACAATTGTAGCTTTGATGTTTTATTTGAAATATTGAGCACTGAAGAAAGGTATTGAATAAATGGCTACAAGCCACAATTGAAGCAGATAAAAACATGGTAGCACCCACAAAACAAAACGGTAGTAATCTGTCTTGCGACCATTGCGTCATAATACCTATGATAATCGCACCAATTGCATAACCAGCGTCTTTTAGATTATTTTGGTTAACTTTTTCTGTTTTGTTCAGTGGCCGCTCAAATGTAAATATTGTCCCTCGGCCTACCTTGTTGGCTATTGTAGTTGGCAGTCATTTGTTTGATTAATTGTGTGCATACAATGAGGTCTAGACCCGTGCTGCCATATTTTTCGACTATACTTTAAGGGTAATTTATTTGACATTACGGGAGTCTGTCATGTTTTTAAAAAGTCGAAACAACGGTATGATTGATATAAGTCGTCTGCGTGATTTGACAAACTTGTATCATAATAAGGTGCTTGGTTGTTATCAAAATGGCGAGGAGTTGCAAGATCAGCAAGAGTTGGATAAGTCTGACTTGGTGTTCCTTTCTGGAGAAGAGTTACCTAAGTGTTGGACAGATCCAAACTACCGGGTTCATAAATAATTGCGGGTGAATATCAAAGATTAACCCCATGCTAAACTAAAGCCGTAGTTTTAGGTGGCTTTAGTTATCATAGTGAATGATATTGTTAATTTGGCTTTTTAATTCAACCACATTACCCTCTGGATCTTCGATATACAGTGATTGGCCAAATCCTTGAGCACCATAACGAAGTGAAAAATCAGCTAACGTTAAGCCAGAGCTAGTTAAATGTTTGGTTAAAGCTTGTGGAGATATAGCTTTGAGCTGTAAGCAGAAATGGTCGAGATTGTTTTCTGTTAATGAAGGAGGGCCACCACCTAATTTACCGAGTTGGCTGTTAACATTAACCAAATCAATAAGTGCATTACCTGCCCGTAATTGTGTTAAGCCAAGCTGCTCAGTAGTTTGCCTTTCTATTGTACAGCCCAATATATCACAGTAAAAACCCAACATTCTTTCAAGTTTTGTTGTTCTCAACACTAAGTGATCAATACCAATAATCTCTATCATTTCTATACACTCCCAGTATTAAACATAGTCGATAAATAGCGAGTTTTTCAATCTATGATATTGAAGTGTTGAAAAGGTAATGGTGCGTAGCGACTTTGCATTGCTTTAAAAGTCTTTAGTATGCTGATTTGCGTTAGCTTTGATTTTTATGACAGGCAATCAAACGTGCATATTGACTCCCCTAAGTTGACCAAAAACATCAAGGTAATTGTTATATAGCTCAAATAAGGCGTGATAAACAAGGTATTAACTATCTAAATGAACTCATTGATAAATGGGGGCTATACTTAACGCTTAAGATAATAAAGTGCATTTCATTGGAGTGAGTTATGAAAGTTCAACTGTTAGTTACCCATACCGATTATTGTTTACCAAATCTTGAAGGTGAGTTGAGAAATATCGGAATCACCTATCATATTGATTATATAGAAGACAATGAAAAATTGGTCAGCGAGAATCATATTAGGCACTCGCCCAATATTTTTGTTGATGATAAGTTGGTTTTTAGGTATCAACCGACACCGATGGAATTACAAGAGTTTTTCCGCCATTAGCAGGAGATTGATAAATGGCTTGTCTCACTCATATTGCTTTACATGTTAAAGATGTTGCGCGTTGTGTTAATTTTTATCAGCACTATGCTGGTTTGGTCTTGGTCCGTGATCGCCATGTGCATGGTAAACATATTATTTGGTTGGCCGAGCCAGAAAAAACATCAATATTTATTTTTGTTATTTTGCCCGGTGGTCCGGGTCATCAACAGGCTGAAAACGATTTTTCTCACTTAGGTTTTGCATTACCCAGTAAACAACAGGTTGATGCGATTGCCAAAGAAGCAGAACGCAATGGCATTTTACTCTGGCCACCCAAACAAGAGCCTTTTCCCGTCGGTTATTATTGCGGGCTATTAGATCCCGACGGTAACCGAGTTGAGTTTAGCTTTGGTCAACCTTTAGGAGAAAATGTTAGCTAAAGGTTGACTCAGTAGGTTTAAATCTCAGTCATTTTATTTTAGCTTTTAATATAAAATAAAATGAGCGTGAATTTACAAAACGTAATTATGAATAACGAAATAAAATCGCTAAAGCCATAACTGGCTATGGTGAAATTGCAATTTAGTGAGCCTGTAAGAGTCGTTGAAGAGCTTTTTGGTGAGCTAATTAAACAAAAATATTGCCAGTGGATACTCAAATTGAACGATTCATTCCGGTTGCGGCATCTTTGCTGCTTTAGGTAAAAGTTAACTTAACCATAACAAAAATAACATCAGTTGATTTACCTATAACGCCAACTCATCTTCTTTTATTACCTTGTATATTCAAACAGACCTATCTGAGGGGATGCTCTACTTTTGTGGCAGCATTATTAGAATTATCGCTTAAAGTGACATTATTTGGCTTTACTATCAGTATTTGGTGGTTGTTTTTTAAGTGATTTAACTTTACGAGTTATTAATCACAGAAGCATTCATCACAAAATTCAGATTACAGTAGGAAATCACCAGGAGTTATTGATTTTAAGAGACTTATGTTATAAAGAAATGAGGTGGTTAAAGGGACTTGAACCCTCGACAACCGGAATCACAATCAGGCTGTCAGTATAGGATTGACTTAGATTAACGTATCTCAAGCTAGATATTGCGAAGGTTGTTTATGTTATAAATTAGATTTAAACGTAATTTATTAGCTTTGCAAACTCACGGAATAGTATCATCGTAAGATAGATACTGCTTAGTTGCACATTTACCACTTTCTTCATATGATGCAACATCTTGTATACATTATCTGATTTTCTATGATCGAATTTATTTTACTACTGTTAGGTAGCGCTCACGGATTTTACTTATCTTTTGCAATACTGACTAAAAATGATAAAGAAAATAACGCTAATTTATTACTAGCTTTGCTTATTTTTAGTTTTGCCCTAAACCTTTTCCTCATATTCTTAGATGTCGCCGACATTCCAGGCACTTCTGCACACTTGATCTGGTTGGATGCACCTATTGCCTTTTTATTCGGACCATTGCTATATATCTACGTGCAAAAATTGACTTCTGCTTCGTTCTATAAAGTTAACTTCTTACATTTTATTCCGTTTATATTGGTTATTGTTATATCTATGCCTTTCTACTGGCAAAGTGCAGAATTCAAACTCGCATGGCTTTTAGATACACCGAACTCTCAGTTTGGGCTATGGTATGTGGTTATTTTTGAAAGCATATTTGTTTTATTAGAATTCGTGCTGATAGCTATGTACTTACTTGTCGTGTATCAACGGCTTATTCGACACAGAAAGGATATAACTGATAATTTTTCTAATGTTGAAAAAATAAGTCTCACTTGGTTGATAAGGTTATCTAGCACCCTAGGTTTTTTATTCTTATGTTGGTATTTAGACGTAATTATAGAGTTTAATTTAGACACTTGTTCTGAGAGTATCATAGGGATTTCTTGTGGTTTGCTTGAGTCGACATCGAACAGTTTAATGCGAATCAATGAATACGGCATGGTCGTCTGTTTTTATTGGATCAGTATTTACGGGTTGAAGCAACCGGCAATATTTAGTGATAATACTCGAACTAGTTCCATAGAAATGACTCAGCCACTAAATAACTCAGAAAACGTAAATAGTATTACTGATACGCAGGAGCAACAAGTTTTAAAGGAGGATAAATACCAAAGATCGTCCTTAACAGAGGAGTTATCAATTAAGGTATTTCAAGAGTTGAATCGATTCGTTACGCAACATCGTTTGTATCTTGATCCTGAGTTATCACTTTCACAACTTGCACTGCAAAGTGGCTTTTCTAAACATCATTTATCACAAGCCATTAATCAAAACGCTAACAAAACGTTTTTTGATTATATTAACTGTCTACGTGTAGAGCATGCGAAACCTTTATTGCAAGCTGATAATAACCTGAATGTTTTGGAAGTTTCTCTTGAAGTAGGTTTTAATTCTCGTTCAACTTTTTATAATGCTTTCAAAAAGCATACACAGTTAACACCTAGCCAGTTTAAAAAACAGCAAGCAACAGAACCATGCTCTACCTAACTTTCTTGAAATTTGGTTGATGGAGTACAAGCAAAAGAGCATGATAGTCGATGTGGCTGGCGTTAGCACTTTAGCGTAGCCATGACTCTTCATTACCCAGCTATCAATGCTACACTAATACACTATTTCATTAATGGACTAATGAAATATCAGCAATGCATTGAATCATATTCGTCGACATAAATGCCGACACCAACATTATAAAGCTAAGATCTCTGTTATTCACTGAACATCCAACAAAACTCAAGAATATTTAGCTAAGCAAATATCATCGTTTATGGTTAGCATAAAATCATTCGGTTAAATCCTAGACAGCAGCAGAGCTATCCTTAATTTTACTTACCGTACTCACATAGCTAGCTTCTTACTTCGCTCTACGTTATCTACTTGTAAAATAGTTATTATTTATTTGTCCTGTCTTATCGGGAGCGACTATTTTCTTAGTACGACGCGATAATCTGTGCTTTCAAAAGGCGGCGGCTTACAAATTATTGATACATATATTTGGTCAAATATTGCAGGCCAGTCAATCGACAAATCAAGGTGTTTTATATGTCACGATTGTTACTACTACTATTTATTTTAATTGCTACTTCTGCTTGCAATGATTCTTCAGATACAAATTCAACTGCAGAGATAAACCCAGAAGCAAGTAGCACGTTAAAGTGGTCACGTTCTTTTCAGTATAATTCAGCAGATGTTGAATGTGTTGTCACCAGCCCCCCAGAGGAACTTAAACTACCTACGTTTTATAAGAAATATTGTTCTTTGTATGGTTTACCGATTGTAAGTTCAGGCAAGGTGCAAGACAAAGCCCTTGAAGTTGCTTGGATACAAGGGGCAAAAATGCTCGAACTTAGACATGATGTTTTGAAAACAATTGCTGAAGCAGGCGTTGTACTTGCAATTATGAGTGTCGATGAAGTACCAGCAGACATGCCAGAGTACGAAGGAAGTCAAACAAATAGAGGGCTAGGTGCAACTGATGATACCCCGGTATCAATTTCAGCAGAAGAAAACATTTTGTGTTTTGCTGAGGATATCTATAAAGGCGCAAGTATTTTTATTCATGAATTAGCGCATACCTTCCATGAAATGGGGGTAAATAAGATAAACAACGACTTTGACGATGAGCTTAAACAACTCTACCAAAGCGCTAAAAATTCGGGCCTATGGGCAAACACTTATTCGATGGCAGACCATTTAGAATATTGGGCATATGGAGTGCAGAGTTATTTTGATTTAATGGATGATGAGCCAGAAACGTTAGCAATGAATACTCGAGTTAAGCTTTTAGATTATGATCCAGAATTATATATGCTCATACAAAATAATTTACTTACCACAGAGGTTATTGCTTTGTGTCCCGCTACTTCAAATCAATCTTAACGCTTTATCTTGTCATGAATTAGCGAGATATAAGGTAGATGGCACTTCGTGGTCAATGTAACCAAAATGAAATTTTATTAATCACTTTTATTCATCATAAAGAGAAGTATGCAATGAAGTTATATCAACCAGTATCTATTTTAAGTTTCACGTTGTGTTTGGCTATTTCTACTAATGCAGCAAGCTTTCCGTTAGTGCAGTAAAACTAAGGTAATAGAAGCGCTTGAAACCTATTGATAATCAGATTCCATGGATGAATGGATAAAATCAAAATAAAATTTAAGGACAATTATGTTTTCAACAAAATTAACATTAGTAAACGTGGTCATGGTCAGTTCAATAGGTATGAGTTATGCCGCAGAGTATCAGGAAATTGAGCATCAGGAATTTGAGCGTATCGAAGTTAGAGCAAACAGAAGTGATATTACCACCGAAATAACTGAGCACACTCAAAAGTTGATAGAGATGCCAGGTGCCATGGGCGATCCATTAAAAGCAGTATATGCTTTACCTGGTGTTGTAGCAGCCGCAGGCTCGGTAAGTTCTCCCGCTGTTCGGGGATCATCACCAAAGGATAACCTTTTTGAGGTTGACTTTATGCCCGCTGGCTATATTTTCCATGATTTTGGTAACTCTATTTTTAATCCAAATATTATTCAGGATTTTAGACTTCATTCTGCCGCTTTTGGCACGGGGTTCTCTAATGCTACAGGCGCTGTTTTTGATATTGCGCTCAGAAAACCTAGAAAACAAGCCATTGAAACTAAGTTAGATGTTTCATTACTTAATTCGGGACTACTGGTCGAAGGACAGCTAACAGAAAATAGTGCATTTTATCTTACCGCACGTAAAAATATGTTGCCTTACTGGCTTGACAGGGACTCATTTGAAGATGATGACATAATACTTAATGATGAACCGGATGATCATGATTATCAGGCAAAATGGGCTTGGGATATTAATGAAAATAATGTACTGACAGTTTCACTGACTGGCGCTGAAGACAGTGCTGGTGCAACATTCAATGATAAAAACTTCGAGGTACTGGCACAACAGCCAGAGCTGTTAGGTGATGCTATATTCATTAACGATTTCCATAGTCAGGGTATTATTTGGGATCATTATGCAAAAAACTTCACTTTAAAAGTGGGCTTGGGTGCACTGAGTAAAAATGAGAAAACAAGTTTTGGAGTAACAGCTAACCATAAGGGCTATTTTGATAATATGTCACATCAGCAGTTATCCTACAAAGCTCACTTAAATTACCGATTAAGCCCATTGCAAAGCATTCAACTTGATGCCGGGTTTTATGATACCGAATACCATCTAAATTATGATAAAATTCAACTTATATGCTCAGAGTTTATTCCCGATTGCAGTAGAATGCGTGGTGATAGGATCCAAAATAATAGTAAACTCAAAGCCGACCATGCTTTTATTGGCCTAAATCATACTTGGCAAGTATCTGAAAAAATACAAACTCAATTAGGTCTGCAAGCCCAGCAAAATAAATATACCGATGAATCCTTTATTTTACCTAGATTATCAATAGATTATTATTTATCAGACGATAGTACTATTACGGTAAAATACGGTCATTATAATCGTATGCAAGATATAGATAAGATAGCACCTCAGTTAGGTAACCCTAAACTAAAATCTCAAACGGCAAAACATAGCAGCCTTACTTTTTCACAATACCTTGAAGATGAGTGGAGTTGGTCAGTTTCTAGCTATTATAAAACAATGGATAATTTACCAAAAATCCACTGGTATACTGCTGATGAATTATATACCAATGAAATTGAAGGTGAGGCTTATGGGATCGACTTTTTAGTTAACAAAAATTTAACCGATGATTGGTATGGTTGGTTTTCATTTAGTTATTCGAAAAGTGAACGAACCGATACGAAACGTGATATTACTAGCGACTTTTATGCCGATACTCCTATCATTTTGAATTTAGTGCTTAGTTATGAAATAAATGACTTGTGGAAAGCTGGGATTAACTTAACCTCGAGGAGCGGTAATGCCTATACCCCTGTAACGGGGGTTTATGTTAATGAGCCAGATAACCCAGTTAAATATACCGCGGAATACGGCGTACCAAACTCTAAGCGTTTTGATAACCATTATCGATTAGATCTGAGTGTAACCCGTATTACCAAGTTTTGGGGATTAGAAGGGCTGATTAAATTCGAGATAATTAATGCATTCGCTGCAGAGCACCCTGTTGCTCAGGAACTAGCATATGACTACATCGTAGCTGATGGTGATGTATTCTGGGTAGATACTATCGATGGTGATGATGGTGTAATCTGGGTAGATACTATTGATGGTGATGATAGTGACATGATCCCGTCAATAGGTTTCAGTGTCAAATTTTAATTAAGCATAAACTGCCTATTGAAAAATTTTAAAATAAGATAATCCGCTTTAGTCAAATAGCGAAAATAATCAACGAACCGAAAGCCCGGTCAAAGCTGCCATCTGGTACCGCAATCACAGTGGTTAAAGATGACCAGGTTATTTATCAGGGGGATTTCGGTTCAGCAGCTATTGCTTCGATTAATGAGCCTGACACCTTACGCGTCGAACTTATGCCTGAGACTGGTCACGGATTCACATTTCAATGTAAAAATGAAAAAGTACGAGTTTTGGAATTTTTTAATGAAGTGTTTGAAAAACAATTTATACAAAAAGAAAAAATGGGGTGGCTAAAGGGACTTGAACCCTCGACAACCGGAATCACAATCCTGTTGTCTGTAAAATATTGGCTTAGATTAACGTATATCAAGCTAGATATTTCAAAGGTTGTTTATGTTATAAATTAGATTCATACGTAATTTATTAGCTTTGCAAACTCACAGAATAGTATCATTGTAAGATAGCGCTGCGCTAGTTGCATATAAATCATTTTATTCCTATCATGCAACATCTTGTATACATTATCTGACTTTTTATGATTGAATTTATTGTACTGCTGTTAGGTAGTGCTCATGGGTTTTATTTGTCTTTTGCATTACTAATTAAAAACAACACAGAAAATAACGCTAATTTATTGCTAGCCTTACTCGTTTTTAGTTTTACTTTAAGAATTTTTTTTATATTTTTAGATGTTGCTGGCTTCATTGCTATTACACCTCATTTGATAGAACTAGATGCGTCCATTGCCTTTTTATTTGGTCCATTACTTTTTCTGTACGTGCAAAAATTGACCTCGCCATCATTTTATAGAGTACACCTTTTACACTTTTTACCTTTTATATTAGCCATAGTAATATCCCTGCCGTTTTATTGGCAAAGTGCGGAATTCAAACTTACTTGGCTTCTTGATATACCTACCACTCAACTTGGTCTCTGGTATTTAACCCTTTTTGAGATGATTTTTATTCCGATAAAATTAGTGTTGTTAGCTTTATATATGGTCAGTATTTATCAACGATTGATTCAACACCAAGCAAATATTGCCGATAATTTTTCTAATGTTGAAAAATTAAGTTTAACCTGGCTGATAAGACTATTCCGTACTATGAGTTTGTTATTTTTATGTTGGGTTTTTAACGAAGTTATTGCGTTTTATGTAGATTTTTGTTCAGGAAGTGTATTAGGGGTTTCTTGTCAGACACTCGAGTCGATAGCAAACAGCTTAAAGAGTTTAACTGAATATGCTCTAGTTGTTTGCTTTTACTTGATCAGTATATACGGCTTAAAACAGCCGGCAATATTTACCGTTAATACTCGTGCCAAGAGTATTAAAGATAGTCTAGAACTGATTGATTCTCAAAAAGTAGACGACATTACTAATACAAAAGAACAGCAAGTTATAAAAGATGAAAAATATCAAAAATCTTCTCTAACAGTAGAATTATCAATAAAAGTATTTCAAGAAGTAAGTCAGCTGATTCATCAACAAAATTTATATTTAGAACCGGAATTATCACTCTTACGACTTGCACGAAAAAGTGGTTTCTCCAAACATCATTTGTCACAAGCTATTAATCAATGTGCGAATAAAACGTTTTTTGATTTCATTAATTGTCTGCGTGTAGATCATGCGAAATTTTTATTGCATGGCGAAAATAAAATGAATGTTTTAGAGGTTTCGATTGAAGCAGGCTTTAATTCCAGTTCATCTTTTTATAATGCCTTCAAAAAACATACACAATTAACCCCTAGCCAGTTTAAAAAACAGGGAATACCAAAAGCATGACTTGCCTAGTTTTATTTGGAACTTTTTAGATAAAATACAGAAATAATCTGTCCTTTGTTATCGGGAAGGAGATAACATTCAAACAACTATGGCAGGGTAGTGGCTACTTACAACGTTCAAAGGTAGTCACGCTGTGTGTCTTAAAAAATCAATATTATCACTGGTTATACTCGGCCCGTTAATCGGCAATTGGTTAACTAAAAATCACTTTCTTAAAGTTTGTTTTCAACAATTATTATTGCTTCAATTCCTCTCTAAGACCCATGAAATTTTATTAGGCAGGTGTACTCTGAATGATAAAGTTGAGACAAACAATAAGAAGAAAATTTCGATTATCACTTTCAAAGATGTAACACCTATTAAATTAACTTAAGGTATTGAAATGAAATTTAAAAATAATAAAAAAATCGTAATGAAATATCTATTTGTATTAGGTTTTACTTTGAGTTTAGCTGCCTGTGGTGGCTCATCTGATCCAAAAGCTAAAATGCCTACTACTCAGACTGCACCTGTTATAATACTAGCCACTGACAATATAGAATATATGCAAAGTGCAAGAGTGACATTAGCTGCGAGTATCAGTGATCAAGAGAATAATATTGATGCGATAAAATGGACCTTGCTCAGTAGCCCCGAAGGAGCAGAGGTAACTATTGAAGACAGTACGAAACAAAACACTCAGTTTCTTGCCCCTAATGTGCTGGGTGAATACAAATTTAATCTTACGGCAACCGACACTGATGGATTAGAGAGTAGTAAAGAAATGTTGATTAATATTGTTAGCATAGAAGAATATTTGGTGCCAAGGTTAGAGGAGCTGATTAATAATCATTTCCAAGAACATAAGGCATTAGTGTCGAATATGGCGTTAAGGGTAAATTTTGAAGAGTTTGGTTTTGTTTGGCAGTCGGCCGTTGGTTTGGCTGATGTGTCTGAAAAAATTGAGATGACGGAAAACGACTCATTTAGAATAGCCAGTGTCAGTAAAAATATGACTGCAGCAACGGCGTTAAAATTGATTGATTTAGGACACTTTACTCTAGATACTCCTATTGGTGACATTTTGGTTGATACTGATCTCCCCGAAGGTTATAGCGTAGATGATCTTCATGTAAAGGATGGTATCAAACGAGGTAAAACTATTACCATACGCCAGCTGATGGATCACAGCTCAGGTATACGTAATTTCATTTCTTATCTAGGTGATCCTGAGTCCCCCGACTACCTAGAGTTTGAATCGGTATTTTCTAATGAGCCAAGAACGTTGCCTGCACTGTGGACATCGCAACTCATTCTATCGAATATGCTCGATAGAGGTTTAACAAAAAATCTTGATACGCTGTCAGGAGAAGCGTTTCTTTATAGTAATAGTGGTACTCACCTTTTAGGTGTTGTGATTGAAAAAGTGACGAATACCCCGTTACATGATGCGATGAAAGATTTGGTGTTCATGCCACTGAATATGGATAGCACTTACATGGACATGCATCAGCAAAGTTTAGCAATTCCAGTTGATCATTATTATGACGTTAACGAATCAGACTATGGTGATAGTTTGCCAGCATATATGTATGGTAACCAAAACATAATAGAGCTGGGAATTAATACCTCATATAACCCGGCTGGCTCAGGCATAGTATCGACCTTAGCCGATCTGGACCGTTTTTATGCCGCGCTAAAGCATAATACCTTGATTGTTGATGAAGCTCTGCAACAAGAGTTGCATAACTGGGAGATTGATGAAGGTGATGATGAAGGAGAAGGAGAAGGAGAAGGAGAAGGAGAAGGTGACGGTGGTGGTTATGGATTAGGCATGGACATAAGAAGCTATACTGTGGGTAATTCAAACCACAATTATACCTATAGAGGTCACAGTGGTATCTGGGGAGTGGAAGCCTTCGATTATCAGCCAATTGATGTTCGTATTATTGCCTGGATTAACCAAGCAAATACTGAAGCAGACTTAAACTTAGAAGTACTAAGTATGTTAGATGAAATTGGATTTAAATATACCTCTTTCTAAGCAGTTAAATAGTAAACGCCTTTTATTATACAATGTTAAATACTTGCATGATAAAGGCGCTTCCTTGAGTCACATACGACCATTCTGTCTTTAAGTAGAAAATTGCGGAGAATCCCCTTTTGAGAAAAATTATTTCATTGAAAACAAGAATTATGCCTTTAGTATTGATGTACTTATTAAGTGCCTGCGGAGGCGATAGTGACAGTATAAGCGGTAAAGATATCGGGGGTGGTCAGACCCCCCCCTTTTACGGTACTATTTTTATTGCCCCTGATTTGATTAAAGATTCAGACCCTACCTCCTATGCTGGCCTTACCTATACAGGTCAAGACGTTCGTTCTATGTATGATAGGCGTGGAGACACAACTAAAGAGTACAATGCTCATTTATTTGTTGCTACATTTGATGATGGTATCAAGATGGAAATTCAAGTAAACCCCGAATTTGAACAGACTTCAGCGATGAATCAAGCAGAAAAATATTCTCGTGTAATTGGTCAGTTGCCTTTTACCCTACGTAAACATATTAAGTTTGTTTTTATGCATGATGGAAATTACGATTGGAGTGGTGATCGTATCGGTTCCGAAGGTGTATACGACTCTAGCGGAGACGCTAACTTTTCAGATGGCTGGTTACTCATTCACACTCAGCGAGGGGAGGAGTATATTGCTGAGGGTATTTTGGCCGAGACACTTATCCATGAAGCCGTGCACGCCGTTTTTGAAAAATTTCACGCTGAAAATGTTCAATGGAAACTTGCACAACAACAAGACATTGGCTTTATATCAACTTATGCACAACAGCATCATACCCGAGAAGACTTAGCTGAGAGCTTTGTAACTTACTTGGCTGTACGTTATAAACCTGACCGGATCAGTGAAGAATTACACCAAATTATTAGCGAAACTATTGCGCATAGAATTAACTATTTCGATACATTAAACGTTGAAATTTACCCCATGGTGATGTCATCAAAATAAGCACTGTTGCTATGAAAAAATGAGATGGCTGTATTTATAACAATAAAAACAGTTAAAAGGATAGCGCGAATTTTTTCGATAAATACTAACTTTAGAAAAAAAGTTTTATATTAATTGGCTTTGCACAGGAGCGAAAATAATAAATTTGGTATTAAAAATTTAAGGGGGTAGATAGAAAAAATAGGGAGAAATGGGGTGGCTAAAGGGACTTGAACCCTCGACAACCGGAATCACAATCCGGGGCTCTACCAACTGAGCTATAGCCACCACTGAGGTGTTACTAAATTTTATTGATGTATTAAGGTATAAATCGCACTGCCTTAATAACGGCGTGGATTGTATTGCATTTCACTGTCATTATTCAAGTGAAATATATAATTTAATGAAACTTTATCTGAAGTTAATGATAAATGCATTTCACTGTCAGTATTCTATTTTCCCACTCAAGGGAAGTGTATTCTCCCACTAATGGGAACCATTTTCGTCAACTCAATAAAATTCATTTAAAATCAGTTACTTATCTTTTTGGCACGATACTCGCTATAAAACTATTAAATTCTGCTTTAAGAAAGTGACCATGGATATAAAACGACAAATCAATAAACCTGCCTGGTGGCGAAATACTAAGCTAATAGCGACAGTAGTATTAATCGCTTTAGCTTTTACCTTTTATACGATAAGCAATAAATTCACCTCAGCAGGCATGCAAGTAAATGCCGACCACTTGATATATTCAAAAGTACTACAGGGGTCTTTAACTATTAGTGTCAGTGGTAATGGCATTTTAGTGCCTGAGAATATTCAATGGCTGGCGGCTAGAGTTTCAGGGCGTGTAGAACAAGTGGTGATAAAAGCGGGAACGCGAGTGTCTAAGGGCGATGTTATCGCGTTGTTATCAAACCCTGAATTAGAGCAGAAAGCAGAAGAAACCCGATGGGACTATGAAGCTTTTCTCGCTCAATTTGAAGCGTTAAATGCTGAATTGGAATCGAGTTTATTACAACAAAAAGCACAAGTGCTGCACGCCCAATTTTCTTACCAATCAGCCAATTTACAATTAACCGCAGAAACTCAGTTAATTGAAAATAATACCGGTGTTGTTTCAGAAATAAACTTCAAGAAAACACAAATGAATGTGTCGCAACTAAAGCGTACTTGGGAAATACAGCAACAACTCGCTGAGAAATTTTCATTAACCATGAAAGCTAAAGTTAAAGCTAAAAATGCTGAGTTAAATAAGTTATCTAAAGTATTACAACGAGCAGAAGAACGAGTTGCCGCGTTAAACATTATCGCTCCGATGAATGGCATTGTGCAAGAGTCTGATCTTAAACCCGGGCAACGAATTGCTATTGGTGGTTTAGTGGCAAAAATAGCCGACCCTAAAAGTTTATTTGCCGAACTGCAACTTTCTGAACTAAACATTGGTGAGGTTGTTTTAGGGCAAACGGCGGTCATAGATACCAGAAACGGCTTGGTTTCTGGCGAAGTTATTCGCATTGACCCGAATGTGAATAATGGCAATGTGCAAGTCGATATAAGAATACTAGACACCTTACCTAAAAGTGCTCGTCCAGATTTAAGTATTACCGGAAAAATAAACGTTACTGAACTCGAAAATACTTTGTATGTGCAACGCCCTGCCTTTGTGCGAGCCAATGTTAGTAGCAATTTATATCGCTTGGATGACGAAGGTTATGCACGAAAAATTTCAGTGAAGTTAGGTCAAGGCTCTGTCAGTCAAATACAAATACTTTCGGGCTTACAGGTTGGCGACGAAATCGTCTTGTCAGACACTACCAATTGGCAAAGCCATCATACGGTTTTGCTTAATTAGTTTATAAACATCCATTAAAAATTTACTCAAGAACAATCAATTTTAAATAAAGGAATTGTGATGAACAGCATTATTGAATTAAACAGTATCGACAAATCATTTTTAACCGACGAAGTAGAAACATTGGCATTGTCTAGTATTGTTCTAACCATTAACAAGGGCGAGTTTGTTTCTATTACCGGCCCTTCAGGCTGTGGAAAATCAACATTGCTTTCTTTGTTAGGGTTATTAGATACAGCTTCACAAGGGCAGTTTGTTTTGAATGGTCAGGATACTAGTGAGCTATCAAAAAATGAGCGAGCAAAAATACGAAACAAAGAAATAGGCTTTATTTTTCAATCGTTCAATTTGATATCCGATCTTGATGTCTATGAAAATGTTGAATTACCACTGACTTATCGCAAAGACTTATCCGAAGCCGAAATAAAAACACGGGTTAATGATGCCTTAGCTAAAGTCGATATGGGACATAGAAACAAACACTTTCCTTCACAATTATCTGGCGGTCAGCAACAACGTGTAGCCATTGCTAGAGCATTGGCAGGCTCACCTTCCATTTTACTTGCCGATGAACCGACCGGAAATTTAGATTCTAAAAATGCCCAAATGGTGATGGATTTACTGCATGCATTACATAAAGAAGGCGCAACAATTTGTATGGTAACGCATGACCAACATTGTGCTGATTCGGCGTCAAGACGCATCAGCCTGTTTGATGGCCGAGTTGTTGAAGACACCAATCTATCGAATCAAGCTGCTTAATTATTTAACGTAAGCATTTAACGGAGAGATTTTTATTATGTTTAGAGATATTAAATATGCATGGCGCTTATTATTAAAAACGCCAAGTTTTACCGGTATTACCGTGGTCGTATTGGCAATAGGCTTAGGCTTATCTATTTATATGTTTTCCATTATAAATATGCTGGCTTATAAGCAATTAGATATTCCTCACTATGAACGTTTAGTCATGGTTGATGCTGTTGTTGATGGTATGGAGAATCAGGGCAATGTTTATGCCCACGATTATGATTATATGAAACAGCGCCAGCAAAGTTTTGCCGAGTTCAGTGCATACATATCTATTAGTTTGAGTTTATCAAATGGTAAAGAAGCGCAACGCTATGAAGGTGCATTTATTGAACCTAAGGCCTTTTCGTTATTTGGCGGGCACGCCCATTTAGGGCGGACATTTATTGATAGTGATGTGAAAAAAGCATTCATTGATACAGAAAGAAATCCAGATCACTCTGATGTCGTGATTATCAGTTATCAAGTATGGCAAGACTATTATAATAAAAACAAAGATGTTATTGGTAAAACCGTGCAAGTCAACGGCAAGGTACATACCGTTATCGGCGTAATGAATGAAGGTTTTGCCTACCCACGGAATCAATCTGTCTGGGTGCCAATAAAAGTAGCGGCCAATCAAAAGGCAGGGCAAGGGGGTTGGCAGGTTTCTATAGTTGCGCAGTTAAAACCTAATATTTCACTACCAGCCGCTCAACAAGAATTAATGACCTACTCAAAAGAATTAACAGCAAAATATCCAGAAAGTAATACTAATGTCTCAGTGCATAGTCGTACTTTAGTGCAGATGATGATGGATAACTCTATGATGATTGTTTATTTGCTGACTGGGGCAACCATATTTATTATGGCGTTAGTTATTACTAATGTCGGTAACCTAATGCTGGCTCGGGCGATGGAACGCAGTAAAGAAGTCGCTATTCGTAGTGCTTTAGGCGCACCAAGAAGTAGAATTATTCGCCAAATGCTGTTAGAAACTATTATTATTTGTTTAATCGGTGGTTTTTTTGGCGTCATCCTCGCTGGTTGGGGTCTCGATATTACTCGGCCACTGTTTCAAACCTTTGGTATCGGTGCATCATGGTGGACATTTAACTTAGGCGCTGAAGAGTTAGCGATTGCCGCTTGGATAATATTTTTTACTTCACTGCTTACCGGCTTATTACCAGCGATTAAAGCATCGAATTCTGATATTAACCGCACGCTTCGTGATGGTACTCGTGGCGCAAAAAGTAAAAGTTCGGCAAAATTAACGAAAGTATTAGTGTCTTCGGAAATATTTTTGTCTTGTGCTTTATTGATTCTGGCCGGCGTGATGATTTTTGGTGTTAATGATGCCCTTAATGCCGATTATGGCTTTAAGTCTAAAGGAATATTAAGCGCCCGCTTTGCGCTAAACACAGATGATTATAAAAATACCGTTACTCGTAATCTCTATCATCAGCGGTTAATTCAAGCGCTGATGAAAGAACCTGGCATTGAAAACGCTACCAGTGCAAGCGCACTTCCTGGCCGCTCTTCTGGTCGACAGTCTATTCAAATTGAGGATATGGCAAATCAAGATAAGCAATACCCTCGCTCTTACTTCATGACCATTTCAAAAAACTATTTTGAATTTTTAGGCGTTCCTATATTAGAAGGTCGAGCATTTAATGATAATGATGCTATCGACAGTCTACCTGTGGTTATTATCAGCGCAAATTTTGCCAAAAAGTTCTGGCCAAATAGCAGCGCTATAGGGAAACGAATTAAAACAGAGCCCAATAACCCAGAGAGTGAATGGCTAACGATAGTAGGAATAAGCAAACATTTAATTCATTCGCAGCCTTTTGGTGATGAACAGTTTAGACCGGCTATTTATGTGCCTAATAGCCAGTTAGCGTATCAATATCAGTATATAGCGATTAAAACCTCGTTAGACCCGTACCAATTACAAAAAACACTGATCGATACGGCTGCTAAAGTTGATAGTAATATTCCGCTTTATAACATGTTTTCGTTAAGTGACCGGCTTGAACATCGGGTTGGCGCTATGGTCTTTGTCGGTAAGATTTTTATTATTTTTGGTGCCTTATCATTGATTCTTGCTGCCGCAGGCATTTACGGCATCATGAGTCGTAGTGTTACCCAACGCACGCAAGAATTTGGTGTTCGTCGAGCATTAGGCGCTATTGATAAAGATATTTACCAACTCTTGCTAAAGCAAGGCTTAACCATGTTATTTGCGGGCATTAGTGTCGGGGCAATACTAGGTTATCTTGCGGTCAACATGTTATCCGGAGTATTGCTAACTTTATCGGGTTATTACCCGGCAGTTACTATTGCTGTATTGTCGACTATTTCGGTAACCTTTATAGCAGCTACGTTAATCCCTGCCTTTAAAGTGCTTAAATTAGAGCCTAATAGTGCTTTACGTTATGAATAATAGCTTTTAAAGTAGAGTGATAAAAAGTTAATAGCAGCAATATGTTGCTATTAACTATCGCAATTTGTTTTCGGCTTTTCTAACTGCGTTAAATCTTTACAAAAGAGTAATAAGAATGAGTTATAAAGTTTTACTTGCTGATGACGACATAAATATTTTGGCAGCATTAAAACTGCAATTAAAAGTTGAAGGTTTTGTCTCTACCGCGGTTACTACTCCAAATGAAGTATTAAAAGCGCTAAAAGAACAGTGCTTTGATCTTATCTTGATGGATTTAAATTATCAGCAAGACACGACATCGGGCGATGAAGGGTTAACGTTGATCACCGACATTCGTAAAACTGATGCATTGATCCCCATTGTCGCGATGACAGGTTGGGGCACTATTGATATTGCCGTTGATGCCATGCGCAGAGGGGCAAATGATTTTATTGAAAAGCCCTGTGATAATAATAGACTCTTTAATATTCTTAAAAATCTATTAGCGCTCAGAGATAGCCAACAAAGAAGTCAAAGACTCGCCACCGAAAATGAACTACTGAGAAAAAGTACGCAACCCGAACACTGGGTTTGTCAGTCGAAAGCTATGCAACAAGTGATGAAGCTAGTCAATAATGTCGCTGCCACCGATATTAATATTCTGATCACCGGTGAAAATGGTACAGGAAAAAGCCAATTAGCCAATATTATTCATCAATACTCAGCGCGGCATGCACATAGTTTTATCACCGTTAATATGGGCGCTATTAACGAAGCTATTTTTGAGTCTGAATTATTTGGTCACGTTAAGGGAAGCTTCACTGACGCTAAAGTTAACCGTATTGGCCGTTTTGAATTGGCAGACCATGGCTGCTTATTTATGGATGAAATTGCCAATATTCCGCTCAGTCAACAAGCTAAATTACTGCGCGTCTTAGAAAGTGGTGAATTTGAAAAACTTGGCAGTAGTAAAAGCCAGCAAGCATCGGTACGTATTATCAGCGCAACTAATGCTGATTTAGACCATATGGTAAGTGAAAAACTATTCAGACAAGATTTATTATTTCGTTTGAACAGCATTGAAATACTAATACCACCGTTACGAGAACGTGTTGCTGATATCCCGGTCTTAGCCAATAACTTTTTTAAAAAATATAGCCAAAAATACCAACGAAATATAGATGGAATCTCGCTTGCTGCTATGGATAAACTTATTGCTTATCAATGGCCGGGTAACATTCGTGAACTCGATCATCTGATAGAGCGTGCGGTACTTATGGCATCTTCTAGTGAAATTGAAGCCGATGATCTACTGCTAAAATCATCGATAACGAATACAAGTAATATTACAGATAGCGCTAATAATGAAGACTGGGCACAATTGAGTATGGAAGAAGCAGAAGAAAAATTAATCTCACTGGTGCTAAGACGCTGTTCAGGTAATGCAAAAGAAGCCGCTCATTCATTAGGTTACAGTAAAAGTGCTTTTTATCGACGTTTAGACAAATTTGGTTTGTAGCGGAGTTGCAGTCACGTGGCGATAAATAATAATTTTTCACAAAAAATATTTACTCTTACCTTAGCGGCGGCGATACCTTCGTATTTGTGCTGTTTAATTTTTCTGTGGTTAATTGATTATTCGGTTTACGCTAAAATTCTACTAACAACCTTATTGTCGTTAAGCGTTTTTGGTTTTGCCGGCTTGATCAAACAACAATTAAAATTTCAGTTTCAAACCTTATCCAATTTAGTAGAAGCAGTTCGCGGTGGCGACTTTACCTTGCGCGGGAAAAAACGTGCTGAGCATGATGCTCTTACCGAATTAACCAATCAAATTAATTTACTCTCTGCCAGTTTAAGCGAGCAAAGAGTTGCTTCAGAAGAAGCTTATCGCTTGCTCGATAAAACTATTGCACATATAAATGTTGCCATATTTGCCTTTGATTCGAATAATAAATTAAAATTAGCTAATCCTGCTGCCGGGCGATTATTTGCCTGTGACTTTTTACAGCTAATTGGACAGTCTGCCGATTCACTGGCTTTAACAACCTTTTTTACCGATGAACAAACACAATTACTCGAACACACATTTCCAGGGGGCAGTGGTCGCTGGCAAATACGTTTAGACAGTTATCGTGATAAAGGTATTCAGGGAAAGCTACTGTTTATCACAGATTTAAAAACGGTCTTACGAGAAGAAGAATTAAAAGCGTGGAAAAATCTGATTAAAGTGATCAGCCATGAAGTTAATAACTCGCTGTATCCGATCAGTTCTATCAGTCAAACTTTGGCTAAGCTCGTTACACGTGAGCCATTAGCTGATGACTGGAAAGAGGATATCAGCGAAGGTTTGTCTGTTATTGGCGAAAGAGCTCATAACTTAACTGACTTTATTAAACGTTACGCGAAAGTAGCTAAATTACCTGAGCCGAATAAACAGATTTTTTCAATGTTACAGTTAATTAGCCATACCGCAATTATTCAAAGTAACCGACAAGACATTATGATTGATGAAGATAGTAACCCTAATATGGAGCTCTTTGCTGATCAAAGTATGATAGAGCAAGTGATGATAAACTTGTTAAAAAATGGCTTAGAAGCGGGGGCTCCGGTGCAATTGTCATGGGGGGAAGATAAACAATCGCAGTGGTTAACTATTCTTGACCATGGCACCGGCATTAAGAATACGGCTAATTTATTTGTGCCGTTTTATTCCACTAAACCCGCAGGCTCTGGCATTGGTCTGGTATTATGTCAGCAAATTATTGATAAACACCAAGGCACGTTAACGTTAGAAAATACTGAGCAAGCAGGCTGTTTAGTTAAGGTTACTTTACCTAATGCACTCTATAATTAATTAATTAAATAACGGGTTTATTTTGGATCATATATGTCACTAGAAAAAATTTCTGCACAACTCAGTAACATCAACGAAAGTAAAAAATCGTCGGTAAGCCTGCCGCCAATAGAAAAATGGAATCCGCCATACTGTGGCGAAATAGACATACAAGTTAAAGCAAATGGCGACTGGTTTTATGGTGGCACTATTTTCAAACGGCTGCCTTTGGTTAAGTTATTTGCGTCAGTAATGCTAAGAGATGAGCAGAGCGATGGCGATGATTATTTTTTGGTAACACCGGTAGAAAAAGTCAAAATTGAAGTAGAAGATGCTCCCTTTGTGTTAACGCAATGGGCTTGGCAAGATACAGAAAAGTCAGTGATGATCGTAATGACTAATCTAGAAGATGAGTTTGTGCTTGATAACAAGCACCCACTTACCATAAACAGCAAGGGTGAGTTATACGTTACGGTTCGCCGAAATTTACTGGCAAAAGTACATCGTAATGTTTATTACCAATGGGCTGATTTAGCAAAAGAAGTTGTCACAGATAATGGTACACAATTAATTTTCACCAGTGCAGGTTATGAGTTTAATTTAGGTGTTATTGATTAATTTTGGCTGAAAGAAGTGCCGATATTACTAATAGAAGAAACGCCTAAACTAAGTAAGTCACAGCCGCTTTTGGTGGTATAACCCTGAAAGTTACGATGTAACGAGCCATATTTTGGGGCAATATAAAGCTCATTATTTAGCTTGGCAAAGGTGAACTTTTCTTTGAGTAAAAAAACGAGCTTCGTTATTTGAACATGAGTTAAAAGCTGGGCGTACCGCCAGCCCAATGCAATTACTTAACCGTGTAGTCGGTAAAAAAATCAGCGCGTGAGCTTATTTCATCGGCTAAATATTCTAAATAAGTATCAGCTTTATCGCGGTGACGGGTGACGGGTGACGGGTGATTACTTTATTACCGCCGCAGAAGTAACAAAGGTTATGACAAAATGGCATATGTACATACAAAGAAAATTTACGATTTGGAGAGTCTTTTACCGCCGTAATAAAATCTTGTTCGCTAAATTCATCATTAAATTAGAATGCCGTGGGGTAAGACGTATATCTCGGACCACTGGTGTTATATTTAGAAAATCATTGAGGATCAAAAAATTGATTTGCTTGCCTGATAATCACTGATAATCACTGATATTCTGTTGGTGAGTATCACAATGCAAAAGTTAAGGATATTGATCGAGCGCAATAAAACGTCAGTTTATAACGAGAGCGTGCTCTAGCTGTGGACATTAAAAATGGAGACGTTTGAGGTAAAACAGCGCAGTATTTAGATTTTTAATCCTTCATAACCTGCTGTTTTAATCATTCTAGTTATGAGCTTACTCTGCTAATGCGCTCAGACGTTCTTGGGCATATTGATGTAATTGTGATACATCGGTTTTAATGTTATCGGCCAAACTTGCTTCTGCTTTTACACGTTCCAAATCCAGCTTCATACGTTCTTGTTTAGTCAGCTTTTTACGTTCATCAAGAATAGGCATGTGTTTAATAGCTTCATAAAGCGCAAATACGGCAGGGAATTCCTTTGATAAGCTTTCGCTGAGTTTTAACGAATCTAGCAACACACTTAATCGCCAGCAGCCTTCAGCGATATCACATTGCTCTTCTTTCAGCGCACGGACAATGATAACGACACTGTTAAGTATTTTAGTGTCGTGTTTAGCGAGGGCTATTTTTTTATCTTGCTCAGCTTGCTTGATTTTAGCGGTTTGTTGTTTAAGTTGTGTTAACAATTTCGCCGCATAAAAAGCGAGTGCAGCAATAATTATTACTGCACCAATAGTGATGTAAAGCCAAGGGCTAAAAAGCATAGTTAACCTTATTCGAATTCAGATAAATCGCTGTTATCAAATTTGTCCCAAAGATCGTCTTCAGAATTTGTTGTTGAGGTTGCAGGTAATTCGTCTTCATCATCATCATCTTTCAAGCCAAGTAAATCTCGCAATTGCTGATGACGTTCCATTTTTTCATTGAAGTAATCTACGTCTTCATTGCTGAGTTCGTTTTCTTCTTCTTGTTGAGCAATAATATTTTGTAAACGACTGTCATCTTCAATGGCATATAATTCCAGCTCTAAGGAAGTGTCCGCTTCTACAACACGTATCGCGGCAATAGGAGAGTTATCAACTTTAGCTTTAATTTTTGCTTTAAACGGTTGAGCCGCGGTTTTTACCGGGCCGCCAAGATCGATAGGTTTTTTGCTACCAATGCGGGGATCTTTTCGTTCGGTTTGTGCTTGAGCGCCTTTACCTGCATCAAAAGCTTCCTTCTGACGATTTCCTGCTTCTTTACCACTTTTTTTCTTTGGTTTTCTATCAACTGGCACGACAACTTTCTTCCTATCGACTTTAACTGCGCCAATAGAACCGTTGCCTTGTTTTCTAGATTTTTTGCTACGAGACATAAAATAATTTCGTTTATAAATTCAATCTGTGTATTTTACGTTATATTGAGGGAAATCGCGATAGTGTTTTTTGTTTGATTAAATATCAGACATAAAAAAACGATGAACAAGTCATCGTTTTGGTAAAACTTTAAGTGGTTATCCTAACCTATTAGCTATTCCCTTTAAGCTTTAACGTATTATTGTTATTTATTTTGCGTTAAATACTTAACTTTTTTGTTTTTCTTGGTCTTCCTGACACTTTATATGGCTGTCCGTAATGGTCTCTAGACCCAAATATCAACAATCATCCTGATATTAACTTAATCATCCGTATTATTAAAAAGTAACATTCATAAAATTATTGTGAATGTTTATTGGCTTTCCGTGCTAATTCATTCCATATTGTTTTTGCGCTACAAAGTAGCTGGGCAATACTTTACCTTAGTTCATAAAAGCCGCAAGCTATAAATACATATTTATTTACATCCTCCAAGGGATAAACATTCATCACATTGTTTTTTATCATTATATTTTTATTTTTAAGTTAACGAATAGTAAAAAATAAAATGTTAAATGGTCAATGTCTTACGTTTTAAAGGGCTTATTGCGCACGTGATTTCGTTTACTTTATATACGAAGATATTCGTTGTAATAAGGTTGTTTTCTGAATTAATGTCTTTAATAGCTTAAAAAAACTTCTTGGTAGTATTGCTTAAACTTGACAATATCGCTGTGATCAAGGTATTTAATGTGAGCTTGATAAAAGGCGTCTGTTTTATAAAGTGCCAATAGTAATTTGTTTATTTCACCAATAAAAAGCTCATTTTTTGGTGTTTTGTTACATACTAAGTGTCCAAGAATGAATCGTGGGCTATTCGCTATTTCAATTGATTTAAAGTTTACTGATTTTTCTATTTTCTTGCTTACCACATTAAAGTCAGTAGGAAATCCAATAAAAAAGTCGATACGCTTTTGCGCTAACATGTGAATTATTGCTTTAATTTCGTTTTCGCCAGAACGTCTATAAATATTTTCTTGGGCTAGTGCTGCAATCTCTTTATCTAAGAACTTACCGTAAGATCGACTTTGACCAATGGCCAACTTATTTTTTGGTAAGGCTTTAAAAAGTGTCGATAAGGAGATTAATTGGCCTTGTTTGTTAAATAACTGCTTGGGAATTTTATTCGTTGCGCCTATTTTATCTTCGACATAATATAAACGTAATCCGGGATACAAATTTAGCGGCAAACTAAAAAAACCAAAGGATTCTCTTTCACTATTTTTAATCCGATTAGTTACACAAAGATTTTTCTTATTTTTTAATAGATAGTCCATACGAGATAAAGGCGCATAAGCTAATTTTATTTTGTGATTTTTTATTGAACTTGCAAGTAAATTTAAAGTTTCCATTGCGATATAAGTGGGGCGATTCTTAAGAAAAGCAGGGATGTCTGCCTGTGTATCAGTCATCCAAATCATTTCAGGCTTGGTTTGAGCATAGCTTGTACAACAAATGATAAAATAAAGAATGATGAACGCTGTTTTCATAGTTAACCCAATTTAATGAATTCTGTATTCATTATTTGTCGTTATTAAATAGGTAATAGCTTGGTAATATAAGGATACGTCAATTAGTTTAGTTATGCCTATTTAACGATGTTTATAAGTTATATTGAGGGAATAGATATTAAGACAGGAAATAATGCCAAGATAATTACTTGGCATTACTAAGTTGATGTCACAGATAAATTTAACTAATCCATTTCGTGCAACCAAGCTGCATGTGTTGGTGCAACTTTGGTTTCATCCCATTCGGCAATCATTAATGGCGCGACTCTTTTTAGCTCTGCCATTTGTTCAACTGTTCCGGTATTAGCCGCTAACTCTAAGCGGTGACCATTAGGATCGAAGAAGTAAATTGATTTAAATACGCCATGGTTTACTGGGCCTAAAACATCAAGACCTTTTGCCGCTAAATCATCTCTTGCTGAAACAAGTGCATCAAGGTCTTCAACTTCTAGGGCAATATGCTGTACCCACTTTGGTGTGTTTTCGTCACGGCCCATATCGGGTGAGTTTGGAATTTCAAAAAAAGCGAGCACATTACCCATGCCAGCATCAAGAAATATATGCATGTAGGGGTCTGGCGCCTTAGTTGACGGTACTTCGTTTTCAGCAATGGCAACAGTAAGTTCCATATTCAAATGCTTTTTGTACCAATCAACGGTCTGTTTTGCATTTACACAACGATAAGCGACGTGATGAAATCTTTTTATTTGAATCATAATACTCTCTGCTTTTAATTACTTGAACTAAGGTATGAAACAATATTGACATAAAGTAACTTTTGTTACTACTTTTGTGTTTGTTTATCTTTATATCATTTCTGCTTATTGTGGCAAAAAATTTACAGTTAAATTTTACAGCGCCATTTATCACTGAGCATATTATCTATTTCTTGAATACCGATAGCCGCTAATGGTGAATCGATAAAAGTCATTTTGCTGCTAATAAATTGGTCGTCACGAAAATAATGACAAGTGACTTGGCTATTTTCGGGTAAATGATCGGCGAGTTGTTGCAGTGATTTTTCACTGACTTGCAAATTATCCACGGCAACTAAAATGTCATTTACGGCTAAACCCGCATGAGCCGCTGGTGAGTTTTCAATAACTTGAGTGATTTTAACCCCAAGTGGTAAGTTCTTATATTGTGCGCCAATGTAGGGTGAATAGGCCTTATTGTCGGTGGTATCAAGACTATTAAGTTGTTTAAACTTTTGTTTTGAAAACGCAATGCCGACTTGGCTGAGTAAAGGGGCTAAGTCGACGCGTTGGGCATTGTTAAGTAGTGCAAGAAATGGCTCGCTGATATCGTCATTACAAAGAATATTAGCAATATTGATGAAGTCATCTTCGCTGGTGCCGATGTTTGTTCTGCCAAAATGTATCCATAATTCACGCATTAAGGTGTCTAAACTATAAACTCCAGCTGACTTCTCCCTAATGGTTAAATCTAACCACAGGGCAATTAAAGATCCCTTGGTGTAATAGCTGACGATATTATTTACGGCATCTGCGCCTTGTTGATAAAACTTAGTCCAGGTATCAAAACTAGAGTCAGTAACGCTTTGCTTTAATTCCCCTTGGCCGCGATAAACGCGGGTAGCTGTTTTAGCGAGCTGTTTTAGGTAATCGTCGAAACTGATTAAACCCGTGCGAAATAAAGAGAAGTCATCATAGTAAGAGGTAATGCCTTCATAGGCCCACAATTGTCGGGTATGTACTTCTTGTTGTAAATTATACGGTTGGAACTCTTTCGGTTTAATACGACAAACATTCCAAGCGTGAAAGTATTCATGTGAGCATAAGCTTAAAAATGTTTGATAATTGTCAGTGGTTTCTTCTGGTTTATTCGGATTGGGTAAATCAAATCGACTGGCCTGTAATATGGTGGAGTTTTTATGTTCTAGTCCGCCAAAACCACTGCCTAATAGATGGGTAATAAACCAATACTCTTTAAAAGGAGCTTCACCAAATAGGTTGATATGATGCTGACAAAGCTTGGCAATATCAGTTTTTAAGCGTTCACGGTCACCAAAATGTTGGCTAGTAAAAACTAAGTGATGAGTGACCCCTTCAACCATGAATTCAAATGCGTCAAAATCTCCAAGTGCGACCGGGCAGTCGATAAGCTCTTGATAATCGTCAGCGAGATAATTACCTAACTGATATTTTTCAGTGCCTTTAGCACGAGGCAAGCCAGTGGCCACCCGCCAGTTACTGCATTTTTCATTGAGTTCTTGCGGTAGTGAGATAACTAGCTGACAGGGTTCATCAGGTAATTCTTGAACTTGTAAAAAAGTAGAACTGCCATTAAAAAAACCACGCTGGTTGTCTAAATAAGCGGTACGTACCGATAAATCGAAAGCGAATATTTGATAATTTATCTTCGTGTAAGCCCCTGTAGCAGTGAATTGCCAAGTTTGCTTGTCTGTTTTTTTGAGCGTGACTTGCTCGTTGGTCTTTTCATTGTCATATGCTGTAATTTCGATAATGTTTTTCGCAAAATCACGGATCATATAACTACCGGGTAACCAAGCGGGTAAAGATAAGTGATAAGTTTTGCCCACTTGTGTGGCAAATGAAAGTTCAACGGCGAATATATGACTCGCTAAATTTTGAGGGAATATTTTGTATTGGATCATGACGAAAGACAACTAAGTTCAGCAAAAAATTATCCCTCAATGTAGCAGAATTATGCAATGAAAACAGCAAAGCACTCGGTGAATTTAGTGCTTTGACCGGACATGCTCATTTTATTATCTGCGCCGACTCAAGTGTTTCTTATAAGATGAGTTAAAGCAAAACAACCGTCTTACCTTTATTTAAACAAACACGCTGCTCTGCATGCACCTTAACAGCATGAGACAAGGCTGTTGCTTCCATGTCGTGGCCACTATGAACCATTTGCTCTATGGTAAAACTATGGTTAATCGCTTTTACTTCTTGAACAATAATAGGGCCTTCATCTAAGTCACTTGTTATGTAATGCGCGGTGGCACCGATAACTTTTACGCCACGTTGATGTGCTTGATGGTATGGCTTTGCGCCTTTAAAACTCGGTAAAAAAGAATGATGAATATTTATGGCACGACCTTGCCATTGTTGACAAAAGTCATCTGATAAAATTTGCATGTAACGGGCGAGCACTAATAAGTCTGTTTCGTAGTCTGATAATAACCTTTGTAATTGGTTTTCCTGTTGTTCCTTTGTGGAAGCAGAAATAGGTAAATAGTGAAAAGGAATGTTATGAAAATTAACTAAAGCCGCACAGTTTTGATGATTTGAAACAACGGCTACAACATTGACCGGTAACGCACCGGCTTTAACTTTCGTTAATAAAGACACCAAACAATGGTCATCTTTAGATACCGCAATCACAACATTAGGAAAGTTATCGCGCGCTCTTAATTGAAAATTCATGGCAAGAGGTAAAGCTAATTCTGCTACTGCTTGGCGAAATTCAGTGATTGAGACATTCAAGTTTCTATCATCAAAAGCGATACGCGAAAAAAATATCCCCGTATAAGGATCACTGTACTGTGAAGTTTCTGTAATAAAAGCGCCATGTTGAAAAAGACTTTGCGTAACTTTAGCTAATACTCCTGAAGTATCAGGGCATTGCCAAGTTAAAATATAATGGTGAATGGGTTTGATAGCTAACTCCAACAAAATGATGTAGATGAAGTCAGTTTGACAGATTTTTAAACAGAGCGATTAGTTTATTGCGCTATAAGCTAAGAACTTAATTTTCTATTAACTATTAATAAGTTGCGTTATTAGCGCTCGTTATCATTTTGCATCGCGGGTTTATGAACTTTATGCAAATTTTTAACGTAAAGCGCTTCAACTTTTTCACGAGCCCAAGGGGTTTTACGTAAAAATTTTAAGGTTGAATTGATGCTAGGGTTCTCAGTAAAACATTTTATCTTTATTTGTTGGCCAAGCGCAGGGTAACCAAAATATTCTATTAGTTCGGTTACTAGAACTTTTAATGTCACGCCATGTAAAGGGTTGAAAGGTTGATTGTTCATAAGTTTATTTTCAGGCCATCGGGGTATTTCATTATTTTAGCAGATTGAACGGCGATTGGAGGTAATACCTTTGAAGAAAATTGTTGGATAAGTTGGTTATCCCATTTTGCGGTGATATGGTTATACATAGATGTTGACTAATGAAGTAAGAGAGCCTTTTTGTGTTTAAAATAAATTTTTCCCATAAAATTATTATAGTTTCTACCGTATTATTGTTACTAGCGTTGTCGGTATCAACTTCAATTAATTATATATCGCTCAAGAATCATACCCAAGAAAACTTGAATAAAGCTATTGATGAAATCGGCCATTCTGTTTCAGGAAATATAGCTAATTGGCTGACAAATAGGCTACAAATTATCGAAGCGGTTGCGTTAAATATTACAGAGGAAAATGACCATGATGATATTTTTAAAGCTGTACAGCAGGCTGTAGAAGCCGGGAAAATGAAAAACACTTATGTTGGTCTAGCTGATACCGGTAAGTTTATTTTAGATGACTTAGCCATTAAATTACCTGCAGATTTCGATATACGCCAACGACCTTGGTATTTATTAGCTAAAAATGGCCGTAAATCGTCATTTACTGAAACTTATATCGATGCATCTACCGATCAGCAAGTGTTGTCTGCAGTTGCACCTATTGTTGATCAAGGAAAGTTCATTGGTGCCGCAGGTGGAGATATCTTCTTAGATGAGATCGCCTCCATTTTAAACCAAATTGACTTTCTCGATTTAGGGTATGCTTATTTAATGACCTCCGAGGGTAAAATATTAAGTCATCCTGAGGTCGATTTTGTCAATAAAAATGTACGTGACCTACTAGGTAGTAAGCCAGCCTTTACGACAGAGCTTAATGAAATTAATAATGACAGCATCGTTTCCTTTATTCCAATTAGCGGTATTGAGTCAGTTGACTGGTACGTTGGTGTGGTGCTTGATCGCAAGCAAGCCTATCAACCTATGATTGATTCACGTAATACCGCAATTATTGTCGTTATTGTAAGTTTATTGGTCACAGTAATTCTTCTACACTTTCTATTTAGTTATTTAATGAAACCCATTCAAAAATTGAATATCGCGATTAAAGGTATTTCCCAGGGAGATGGTGATTTAACTCAGCGTTTATCAGTAGATAGTGAGGATGAGTTTGGTGAGCTCTCACAAAATTTTAATGGTTTTATTGAGACCATGCATTATTCCATGAAACAAGTACAAGAATCCGCGGCCAATTTAAAGCAACATATTAGCCAAGTTCGCCAAAGTTCACAGTTTGGTATTGAAATGGCAGACCAACAGCTGAATCGTGGTACTAGTGTTTCAGCGGCGGTGACTGAATTGAATAGTTCATCACAAGAAATTTCGACTAATGCAATAACCGCATCTGATTTGACCTCGGCAATGCAGGCTGAGTCTAATGAAGGGATGTCGGCACTGAATGAAAATATTAAATCTATTGAACATCTATCAGCCGTGATGGGGCGCTCAAGTGATGAGATGGAAAAATTGAATACGGATACAAAAAATATTGTCAGTATTTTAGATGTTATCAAAGGCGTTAGTTCACAAACTAATTTGTTGGCGTTAAATGCGGCCATCGAAGCGGCTCGTGCGGGTGAAGCTGGACGAGGTTTTGCCGTTGTTGCTGATGAAGTGAGAGGATTAGCACAACGCACCCAAGATGCAACGTTAGAAATTGAAGCCATGATTGCGAGTTTAGAAAGTGGTACGACTGCCGTAGTTAGTTCTATGGATGAAAGTCAGAAAAATAGTATTTCCAGTGTTGAGAAAGCCACTATTGCTGATGAAAAAATGCAATTAATTATTCAATCATTACAAAAAGTGGATGATGAAAACCATGCGGTGGCACAAGCAACTCAACAGCAAGTTACGGTAATTAAATCAATCGATGAGGATATATTAGAACTGATGGATTTAAACAAGCAAGGTGTACAGAATTTACAACAAACTCAAAGAGCATGCGACAGTCTGCAAACCGAGTTTACTGGTTTGAGTGAGTTGGTAGCTAAATTTAAAGTATAATTTAGTCTATAGATGAATAAACTAAGTTAAAAACCAGTCGTTTTAAAAATTAAAAAAGCCGATAAATTTATTTTATCGGCTTTTAAATTTTGATGATTAAGCTAGCTAAAATAAGCGGCTAAGTTTTCACTGCCACCAATATTTTTACCATCAATGAATACTTGCGGTACTGTGTCTGAGTTAGTAATCGCTCTGAACATATCGATAGTTACATCGACACCAACGGTTAATTCTTCAAATTGTAATTCTTTGCTTGTTAAAAGCTCTTTTGCTTTTTTACAATAAGGGCAGCTTGGTTTACTAAAAATAGTGATAGCTTGAGTTTGCACTGCTGCTGGGTTGATATAAGCTAACATAGTATCAGCATCTGAAACTTCAAATGGGTCGCCAGGTAAATCAGCTTCAATGAACATTTTTTCAATCACCCCATTTTTCACTAACATTGAATAACGCCAGCTACGCTTACCAAAACCAATTTCTTTTTTATCAACCAGTAAGCCCATCTCTTGGGTAAAATCACCATTACCATCAGGAATGAAGCTGATATTTTCAGTGCCTTGATCTTTTGACCAAGCATTCATAACAAAAGTATCGTTTACTGAAATACAAATGATTTCATCGACGCCATTTGCAGAAAATTTTCCGGCAAGCTCGTCATATCTTGGCAGGTGAGATGAAGAACATGTCGGTGTAAATGCTCCAGGTAATGAAAAAACGACAACCGTTTTATTGTTAAATATTTCATCACTGGTACGGCTAGTCCAGCCATCCGCAGTAATGATAGGAAAAGAGGTCGTAGGGACTTGTTGAGTTTCTTTATTAGTAAACATAGATGCTCTCTTTAATTAATGGCTTATTTAGTAAGATGAGCTCAGTATGGTTGAATCGTTTGATTTAATAAAATGATAAAAACCATTTACTATGATTTAAAAAAACGATTGCTATTTTTTACAGCTAACGTAAAAGATGACTTAGTCAGACAATAACCAGATATTAATTTCATCGACCAATACATCGAGTTGCACATATAATTTAGCGGCAGAAGCGGTTAAGTCGTTATTATTTTGGGCAGATGCATATTGTTCAACTTCACCTATAGACTCAAGTAGCGCTTTGTTGACGAAATAACGGGTACTTCCTTTTAATTTATGAGCAAGCGCTTGTATATGTTTATATTCAAGCCGGTCTGTTGCTATTCGCCATTGTGTCTTCTCTTTTTGCCAAGAATCAATAAATAACTGTCCAACGCTCTTACTCAGTTCAATATCTTTACTATTATTGTGCAGCAACATATCTACATCAAAAAGGCTAAACCTTTGCTTTTTCTTTTTACGCTGTTGTTTTTTCTGTAACTGGCGATAGGCATTATTGAGCTTGTTGGTGATCTCTTCCTGTGGACAAGGTTTTGCCATGTAGTCGTCAAAACCTGCAGAAATACATTTTTCCGCGGCGCCACTTAATGCATCTGCGGTTACTGCAATTAACCATAATGGACGTTTACTGATATTTTGCGAGAGTATTTTTGCAAGTTCAAAACCATCGAGATTAGGCATGTGACAATCCGAGATTATAATATCGTAAGCTTCTTTCTCATGTAATTCTAAAGCTTCTTTACCATCGTTAGCAATATCGGCTTTGATATTTAGGCGCTCAAGTTGTGCGTTAAGGACTTTCACATTCACCAGATTGTCTTCAGCAATAAGTACCCGTAAATCTTTAAATCGGTTGTCGTTAGGTTTGTTGATTTTACGTGTGTTTTTACGACGGTTATCTGTTAAGTTTTCTAGGCTCGAACGTTTTAGCTTTAAGGTGAAATTAAAAGTACTACCCTTGCCAAATTCTGAATCAACCTTAATTTCGCTGCCCATCGCGGTAATTATTTCTTGGCAAATACTCAGTCCTAAACCAGTACCACCAAATTTGCGAGTAATGTCATCGTCAGCTTGTATAAAAGGGGTGAATAGAAACGCGTGTTTATCTGCTGCGATACCTATGCCAGAGTCTTTTACTTTTATGCTTAAGGTATCGTAAGTATTGTTATTAGTGATGGTACTCGCCAGTAATTTAACATTTAATTCAATACGGCCCGCTTGAGTAAATTTGATAGCATTACTTAAAAGGTTATTCAGCACTTGGGTGAGCCTAGTAGGATCGGTGAAATAACTGTGGGTTATATTACTGTCTATTTGTAAGCAAATATCGAGGGGTTTATTATGTTCTATATGATGAAAACTATTGATGATATTTTTACAAATAAGGTGAAAATTAACCGGTACATATTCTAAAGTGAGTTTGCCTGCATCCATTTTTGAAAAGTCGAGTACATCATTTAATAAGGCCAATAAATTCGTTGCAGAACCTTGTAGTGTTTCTAATAAATCACTTTGTTCATTATTTAAGGAGGTAAAGGCGAGTGCTTCTGCCATACCTAATACCCCATTCATTGGAGTGCGTATTTCATGGCTCATCCGTGCAAGGAAAGTAATTTTGGCTTGTGCCGACGCTTCAGCTTCTGTTTTTGCCGCTTCGGCAATCGTTAACGCGTGTTCAATTTTTTTCTGAGCTAGCTTTCTAATACGTAGCTGTCGGTAGTATATCCAAAAAATAATTAAGCCAAAAACCATGATAGCAGCAAATAAATATCTGGCTTTGCGATAGGCGTTGGCAACTTGCTCATCGGCATTGTTATAGTGAAAGGCCGAATGGCTCCATTTTGCATAAAGCTTTTCGTATTCACTAGCAGACATACTATTAATAGTCCGATTGAGTAAGCTGATCACTTCATTATTTTCTAGCGTAGTAGCAAACGAAAATTGAGCATTATCGTGAAAGTTAACTAAAGGCTGACTGGTTAAATTGGATAATTGATTTTCTTTTACTAAATAAGAAGAGGTGAGCGATCGGCCAATAAATACGTCACTTTGACCTGATGACACCGAAGAAACAGCATCAATAATAGTGTCGTAATAGTTGAATTTACCATAAGGAAGTTTATCTTTAAGTAATTTTGTCGCATTAAAGTTATTTATAACGGCAATACTTTTATCACCAATACCGCTTAAACCATCAATAATCGTGTCGTCATGTCGATAAACCATACTGTAGCCCGCTTTTAAATAGGGTATTGAGAACTTCAACCTCGTTGCCCGTTCTACAGTGTGCTCAACATGTGCAAGTACGTTTACTTTATTTTGCTTTAAATAAGTAAGCGCTTGTTCAACATTTTTTACTGTCATAGGTTTGTAGACCACCCCCGTTCGCTTAGTTGCCAGCTTAAATAGATCTATGGTAAAGCCACGTTCAGTAATGTTATTAAAATTTTTGACTATTACATAAGGAGGAAAACCGTCTGACAAAAGCGGGAAATAGAGCTGGTTGTGATCAATAATAAATTCTTTTTCATCTGTTGATAAGTTAGTGAAATAATCGCCTAAAGCAAATGAAATATTATTGTTATCAAATGCTACAAATTTATTGCTCCATAACTCTGCTTGAACTTTAGTAATCGCTCGAATACCGTCATTAATTAAATGCATCAATTTTCGATTGTTTTTGTGGGCGGCAAAGCGAAAGAAAATTTCTGGGGCGTCTGCAGTTGTCACCTGAAAATTATTATCAAGTTTATAGCTTTTAATTTTTTTCTGTAATAACCAAGGTTTAGTCGAATATATAGCATCAAATTTTTGATAATTATTCAGTAGTTTATCGATGTCTTTATAATAGTATCGTTCAATGTGAATGGGTAAAAAATCAAGTGTCTGCGTGTTTTTCGAATGAATAGCTATTTGTATGCCATTGTTTTTACTGGCCTGAATACGACGGAAAATACGTTGTTGGTATTTTGCATAGGGGATACTAAACAGTAAGTCAGGTTGTTTTTTTTCAAAAATTGTTAACGCAACAATATCAATTTCTTGTGCTTTTAAACGTTCAAAAGCTTGAGCTTTGGAAAGATAAACAAACTCAATAGACTGCTGTTGATCAATTGCCCATATTTGCCAATATTCTTTCAAAAAATTAACCAATAACTGAAAGTTCTCCCCCGAAGCTGCCTCGATTGAAGATTTATCAGGCAGTGATATCTTGATAGTTTTTTGCTGTTCAACTATAGATGATTCAGCATTAACAGAGAAAGGGCACCATAATAAAATGCAAATAACAGCTTGTGTAAACCAAGCGAATATTTGTTGTTTATTTAAGTAAAAATAGCTTTTTTCGTAATGACCCATTACTTTTAAGTCTTATATCATAGAGGTTAAAATTTGATTATAAAGTACACTTTATGCGATAAGTACTTCACCAGCAAATATATTTTAAAAGGACTAACAAGGTCATTCAATGAAAAATCATTATTCTAATCGTAATATCTATTTCCTTGTATTGGTAATTGCATCTTTAACTTCTGCTTGCCAAATGTTTAGTGAAAGGGGAAGCCAAAAAGAGCTACATTCAAATAATGCCCAAGTGTTGACTACGCAGCGCTGGCAGTTAGTTAAGTTACATTCGTCAGATATTAAGTTAACTACACTACAAGGCATCCCTTTTATCTCCTTTATAGCCAGCACTCATAAAGTCGAAGGGTTTGCAGGCTGTAATAATTTTTTTGGTAGTTATAGTAAAAAAAATCAAAGCTTAACGGTAAGTGCGTTAGGTATGACACGTCGTTATTGTGCAGATACTTCAACCTTAGAGTTTCAATATGAAAATATGTTAGCCAAAGTGACAAAGTTTCAAATAATGAAACATCGTTTAGTACTCTTAGCTGATAACAAGGTACTGGCAACTTTTAAAGCCATGGAGTAATTTTTATATTAGCGTTAATCACCAATAAATTTGCTTGCGCTAGGCTCTGCATGATAAATTACCCTTAAAGTTGTATATACAATTAAAAAGAGGTTAAAAATGTCAGAAGCAGGTGAATTAACTTACACATTAGTAAAAGGTCGTATTCCGTTATTGATTAGCATGCCCCATAACGGCGAAGCTTTACCTGAATATATTGCTAATGATATGACCAAGCAAGGCAAGCAAGTTAGCGATACCGACTGGCATAAAGATAAGCTTTATGCGTTTGCAAAAGCGTTAGGTGCTTATATTATCATGCCTAAATATAGCCGTTACGTAATTGACCTAAATCGGGACCCAGAGGGTGTTGATTTATATCCTGGTGCAAACAGTACCGAACTTTGCCCGACAACGGCATTTGATTTATCACCCTTGTACCTCGAAGGGAAAACACCAAATGAAGCAGAGATATCGCATCGTATTAGTACTTATTGGCAGCCTTATCATCAAGCATTAAAAACAACCTTAAACGCGATGCAAGTTGAATTTGGCAAAGCAGTATTACTAGAAGCGCATTCTATTTTGTCTGAAGTACCACGCTTTTTTGAAGGCCAGCTCCCTGATTTTAATTTTGGCACCGCCAATGGAACAAGCTGCGCACCAGAACTATTAACGGCGCTACAGCAGCTTGATTATTCTCCTTACAGTATGATTTCAAATGGTCGCTTTAAAGGCGGTTTTATTACTCGAGCATATGGCCAGCCAGAAAAAAATATCCATGCGGTACAGTTAGAGTTATCGCAGCGCACATATATGAGTGAACCTAGTAGTGAATATAATGAAGCTTTAGCGGCAGAGGTTATTCCTAAACTTGAACAATTAGTTCACACCTTAATTCACTTCTCTGAGCATTAATTAGTAAGGTACTTTAAATGAAATTATTTGCAGAGCGCATTCTATTAAGTAGTGGTTGGCAGAAACAACAAACACTTACGGTTGAAAATGGTGTGATTACGGCTATTGATGCTGGTTATGTTGACGGAGCTGAGAAAGTTGGCGTTGTTATTCCAGGTATGGTTAATTGTCATTCTCACGCATTTCAGCGAGCCTTTGCCGGATTTAGTGAGCAGGGCAGTGAAGGCCAAGACAGTTTTTGGACATGGCGCAGTATCATGTACAAATTTATTGACCAACTAACCTCAGAAAATGCAAAAACTATTGCCACGCAGCTTTATATTGAAATGTTGAAAATGGGTTATACCCGTGTTGCTGAATTCCATTATTTACATCATGAAATTAATGGCGATAACCATACCGAACTGGCTGAAATGGCAAAAGCTATTTTCAATGCTAGTCAGCAATCTGGCATAGGTTTAACATTATTACCGGTCTTATATCGTTTTAGCGGTTTTGGTCCTTTAGCCGCAAATGACGGGCAAAAACGTTTTACTAATTCGGTTGAACAATTTAATCAGTTGGTCAGTGACTGTTTTGCTTTAAGTGCAGGTTATAAAAATACCAATGTAGGTATTGCGCCACATTCATTACGCGCCGTTGATAAAACTTCATTAGAGCAAGCGGTGAAGCATGTCCGTAATTTAGACAATAAAGCGCCGATACATATTCATATCGCCGAGCAACAAAAAGAAGTTGATGACTGTATCGCCCATTATGGTCAACGTCCGGTGGAATGGTTACTTAATAATGTCGAATTAGACGAGCAATGGTGTTTAATACACGCTACGCATATTAATGAACAAGAGCGTAAAGGTATCGTCGCCAGTAAAGCGATAGCGGGTATTTGCCCGACCACCGAA
This sequence comes from Colwellia sp., assembly GCA_013215385.1. Lineage (GTDB taxonomy): Bacteria > Pseudomonadota > Gammaproteobacteria > Enterobacterales > Alteromonadaceae > Colwellia_A. Next base: position 164,840 of record JABSOY010000009.1, on the reverse strand, counting down.
GCAAACTTAGGAGATGGTATTTTTCCTACCACAGAGTTTTTAGCTGAGAAGGGGACCTTAGCGATTGGTTCAGACAGCCATATTTCGGTTAACCCTGTTGAAGAGTTACGTTGGTTAGAATATGCCCAGCGCTTAATAAAGCAACAACGTGCTATTTTGGCCACTGAAAATGAAGCCTCAGTAGGGCGTAATTTATGGCAGCAAGCAGCATTAGGTGGTGCGCAAAGCACTAATAGTAATACCGGCGAATTGGCGATAGGAAAACAGGCCGATTTACTCGTGCTCAATAGTGCTAAAGTTGCATTATTCGCTCATAGCGATGAACACTTATTAGACAGTCTGATTTTTGCCAGTCAGCAAAATATGGTTAATGATGTCATGGTAAATGGACAATGGGTAATAAAAGCGGGGGCTCATCATTTAGAAAAACAAACTGAACAAGCGTTTGCTGAATTATTAGCGAGTCTTTCTGCTTAATGTTCAGTATTTAGTTAATATCGGGATGTTAAACTTGGTTTAGCATCCCGAACTGTTGTATTTGTTCTGTGAAACGGTTATTTCATTTACTTATAATAGCCCACTATATTGCGATATTTTACGGCAGACTTTCTCTTGGTTGTCGCGATGAAAATTAGGTGACCTTTGCTTACCTTCACAATAGGTAACAAAAAAAGATTTTACCGATTTTCTGTCGATAGTCATTTCCTGTAAAAACGCTTGTTCCTCATCAGTAAAACGATCAAACTGATTCTCTAATTCGTTATATATAATATCTGACTTCAACCTAACTTGCGTATCGGTTGCCTCAGTAAAGGTTTCCATAACTACTTTCTTTTGTTCTGTAAACCAGTCTTCTAGTTCTGGTTGTGGATAAAAGTGCAAAAATAATGCGGCAGCGACGATTAAGATCAATAAGTTTTTCATAATTTGTCATATAATTGAGCGATAATAGTAGAATAATCAATTTTTTGCTTATTCCCTAATAATTATTATTTTATAACGTATTATTTTTTTTATATCGTTATAATCTGCGCGCTCTCGCATATCAAGGATTTACTGTGAAACCAGAAGACAAGCTGCAAAAAAAGTCGGTACACATTCCCATTAAAAATATCCACATACACCAGCCTAATCAGGTTGAAACGTATCAGCCTCGTGATCAAATTTATGTGCGTAAAGTCAGCGGGTTTTTCCAGTTATTAAGACAGCGAATGAACTTTGTTTTTTTAACCTTCTTCGCCTTATTACCTTGGTTACAATATAACGGTCATCAAGCGATATTATTTGATATCGCTGAACAACGTTTTACTTTCTGGGGCTTAACATTATGGCCACAGGATTTAACCTTACTCGCTTGGCTTTTTATTCTTAGTGCTTTTTTATTGTTTTTTGTTACTACATTTTTAGGCCGTGTTTGGTGTGGTTATTTATGCCCACAAACTGTTTGGACCTTTATTTTTATCTGGTTTGAAGAAAAAATTGAAGGCAGTGCTAACCAGCGTAAAAGCCTGGATAGTCGAAAACTAGATTTTAATAAGTTTTGGCGTAAAACACTTAAACACAGCTGTTGGTTATTTTTCTCAATTCTTACCGCGTTAACCTTTGCTGGTTATTTTGCTCCCGTAGACGAAGTGTTTAAAGACTTTTTTACTTTTGAAGCATCATTTGCTTTAGCTGCGACCGTTTGGTTTTTTGCCTTTTGTACCTATGGAAATGCCGGCTGGATGCGTGAAATTATGTGTTTGCATATGTGCCCATATGCACGTTTTCAATCAGCGATGTTTGATAAAGATACGTTAACTGTTTCTTACGATTACAATCGCGGCGAAAACCGAGGGGCGCGTTCACGTAAAGAAGATCATAAAGCGCTTGAGTTAGGCGACTGCATCGACTGTAGCTTGTGTGTGCAAGTTTGCCCAACCGGTATCGATATTCGTAACGGCTTACAATACGAATGTATAAATTGTGGCGCCTGTATTGATGCTTGTGACGGTGTTATGGACAAAATGAAGTATCCGAAAGGATTGATTCGCTACACCACAGAGCACGAGTTGCAGGGAAAGAAAGTACACTTTGTTCGTTCAAAGCTTATTGGCTACGCAATTGTATTAACGATAATGACCAGTTTGTTAGTACTAGAAATTGCTAATCGTGTGCCGCTTTCCTTAGATATTATTCGCGACAGAAATGAACTAGCGAAAGAAAAGTTTAATGGCGATATCGAAAATGTTTATACCTTAAAAATATTGAACAAATCGCAAACCGATAATGTTTATCGACTTTCGGTAAAAGGCATTGAAAATACCCAATGGCATGGCGAACAAGAAATTATGGTGAAAGCGGCTTCTGTGTATACCTTACCGATGAGCATATCGGTCGACCCGTATGAATTAAAAGGCTACATGTCTGATATTTCATTTGTTATTGAGTTGGTTTCAGAGGAAGATGACGTTTCCCTTGAGCATGAAAGTAGGTTTTTTAATAAACGCTAATGTCAGTATTTGATTTTACCTCACTGTCGCCCGACTTGATCCTAGATGGCTTAGAAAGCACAGGACTCTCGGTTGACAGCGGCTTACTCCCGTTAAATAGTTATGAAAACCGTGTTTATCAATTTCATGACGACGATAAAAATAAATACGTCACTAAGTTCTATCGTCCGCAACGTTGGAGTGACGCAGAACTTCGTGAAGAGCATGACTTTGCTTTTGAATTAGCTGAACAAGAGTTACCCCTTGTTGCGCCGATAAAAATTGACGGCGAGTCGCTTTTCTCTCATAAAGGCTACCAGTTTGCTATCTACCCTTGTCGCGGTGGTCGAATTTTTGAAGTTGATAACCTAAACCAACTGGAATGGATGGGACGTTTTTTAGGACGAATACATGCAGTTGCTGCACAAAAAAAGTTTATCCATCGTCCGACTTTCACAAAACAAGAAATGCTTTTTCAAGCGACCGATATTATTAAAAACTCTGAATTTGTGCCGAGTTATTTATCAACAGCGTTTTTTACTATTCTTGAACAAGTGGTTGATATTGCCGCTGAGCAATATCAACCAAGTAATGAAATACGCTTGCATGGCGACTGTCATTCCGGAAATATTTTATGGACAGATGAAGGCCCTCACTTTGTCGATTTAGATGATTGTCGTATGGGACCTGCGATTCAAGATTTATGGATGATGCTTTCGGGCGATCGTCAACAAATGTTACTTCAGCTTGATACCATGTTGATGGGCTACGAAGAATTTTATTCATTTGAACCTAACCAACTTATTTTGATAGAATCATTACGTACTATGCGTGTTGTTAATTATATGGCGTGGTTATGTAAGCGTTGGCAAGATCCTGCGTTCCCACATAACTTCCCCTGGTTTAATACCGATAAATATTGGGAACAGCAAATTTTAATGTTGAAAGAGCAAGTATCAGCGCTTCAACAACCACCGTTAAGTTTATTTCCTGCATAAATATTAAAAACAAAAAATGCAGTGCTTACATTTGAGGAAAAGTGTTCAATGAAAAAATTAGTTAGTTTATTTGTGATGTTGGTACTGCCATTAATGGCTTCTGCAACAAATTATCAAGAAGGCACGCACTACACAGTAGTGAGTGCAGAAGCGACGAAAAAGCCAGAAGTTAGAGAGTTCTTTTCGTTTTACTGTGGCCACTGTTTTAAATTCGAACCTTTTATGGCTGGCGTAAAAAAGCAGTTACCAAAAGGCGTTAAATTTGAGTTCAACCATGTAGATTTTCTTCGTGCAGCTTCACCTGTTATGCAGCAAATGTTAACTAAAGCCGTGATAGTTGCTGAGCAAATGGGCATGGACAGAAAATTAATGGGTGCGGTTTTTAATTATATTCATGTACAACGTGCCGTGTTTACCTCAGAAAAAGATATTCGTAATGTTTTTGTCCTTAACGGCGCCGACGGTGAAAAATTTGATAAGTTAATGAAAAGCTTTAGTGTTAATAGCAAAGCCAAATTAATGAAGAAAAAACAAGATTATTACTCGAAAAGTGGTGGATTAACCGGCGTACCAGCGGTTATTGTTAACGGTCGCTATAAAATTGAAGCGAAGGAGTTAGACCAAAATGACTTCGAAAAAGATTACAATAACTTAGTGAAATACTTATTAACGCTTAAGTAATAATTTAAGTTCTATATTGAAAGTGCTAAATAATACTTTACGTTATTAAGTGCGATGTAATAAAGCGTTGTTATTTTTCTTTATAATCTAGAACCGCACTACTTAAGTGCGGAACTAGAATATAACAACAAAGTTTAATTAGCCTATTTCAGTAATAACTGTCTGTTCTTCTCCTCCTGCATCATAGCCTTCTAATTTTTTACTAACTCATATGCTTCGGCAATACTGTCATAGGCACTGATTGAATCGGGTTTTGCTTTCGTTATGCGTTTTAATATTATTAACGCTTCTTGATTTCTTTCCTCGTTCATTAAGTTATAGCCATATCTATTCAGGCTATCTTTTTGTTTTGATGATATCGGTTTATTGAAAATATCAGTCAAGCGTTGCTGTACTTTTAAGCGATAAATACTGGCTTGTTCAGGCTGTTGATTTTGCTGATAAAGTGTTGCTAAACGATCGGCTGCTCGAACTGGGCTTGGCATAGCTATAGCAACATGCTGTAAAAATGAAATAGCATGTTGCATGATAAATTGGTTTTATTTCGGCAAGGAAAAATATGGCGTTATCAGGTTGAACAACAAGTCATTTCAACAGTAGAGACATCATCAAAATCGAACCGTATAGCTAATTTAAGCGATATAGATTATACCAATAAACGTGTACTTTTTTCAGTGTATAATGACACCAGAAAAGACTTAGTGATGTTTCAGCGTTGATAGAAACAGTTAAGCTGTATTTTACTTAGGCGCTGCTCATTTGTTTTTATTTTCATTACAGAAGCCATTTTTAAGTTAAGAGCTTAAGTTAATAGTTTAAGTTCTTTAAAATTCATAAAAAATCTGTATATTAAAATAAATAGTTATAAACCAAAGAATAAGGTAATACGGATGTTTACAAAAAACAAAAAAATGACACTTGTTTTAGTGTTATTAACCGGACTGTTTTCACTTGTATTTTTAAGCAATTGTTCATCATATACGACAAAAGATAATTGGAATGACACGGTAAAGTTAGTGTCTAGTGGTGTCGTCAGTATTCAAATTGATGTACCGGTAAGTTTCGATGGAAAATGGAATAGTAGTGGTTATGGTACGGGTTTTATTGTTGATGCTGAACGAGGTATCATTTTAACCAATCGCCATATAGTGACACCCGGCCCCGTAACAGCAAAAGCTATATTAATTAATAATGAAGAAATAGATTTAACCCCCTTATATATTGATCCTGTGCACGATTTTGGCTTCTATCGTTACGACCCTAGCCAGATTAAGCATCTGCAACCACATCAATTCAAACTTAGTAATACTAATCCGAATGTTGGCCAAGAAATTCGTATTATTGGCAATGACGCAGGACAGAAAATTTCTATTTTAGATGGCACTATTGCTCGACTTGACCGTGAAGCGCCAGTGTACGGTCGTGGCAAGTATAACGATTTTAATATATTTTACATTCAAGCCGCCACTGCTTCAACAGGTGGCTCATCGGGCTCTCCTGTTATAAATGTTCAAGGAGATGTTGTCGCCTTAAATGCAGGAAGCCAAAGAAAATCAGCTAACGCGTTTTATTTACCGTTAGAAAAAATTAAAATAGCGTTAAAAAAGCTACAAGCTAACGAAAAAATATCTCGGGGTACGATACAAACAACACTTAATGCTAAACCTTATGCTGAACTAGAACGGCTTGGCTTGAGTGATGAGTTAGAAATGAAGTACCGTGCAAAGTTTCCCGAAACACTCGGCTTATTAGTGGTTAAGTCAATAATTCCAGATAGCTCTGCAGCAAGCGCTCTTGAAGTGGGCGATATTTTATTAACCATTAATGAACAGGAAATTGCTGATTTTTCAACTTTTGAAAGTAGAATAAATAACAATGTTAATCAGAGTATTAACTTGTCTGTTCTTAGACGCGGCGAAGTTTTATCGGTTTCAGTAAAGGTTACGGATTTAAATACAATCACACCTTCTGCCTTTCTCAAGTTTGATGGCGGGGTTTTCCATAATTTGTCTTATCAACAAGCTAGGCACTTTAATAAACCAATAACAGGCGTATATGTTGCTATTTCAGCGGGTAGTTTCAAACAAGCAGGAGTACCCCATAAAAGTGTTATTACAGAATTCAATGGTGTGCATGTTGATACAGTAGAAAGGTTTAATGAACAGCTGAGCCTGATTGAAAATGGTAGTAAAATTCATCTTCGTTATTTTAATTTAAACAATCCAAGTACCAGTAATTATGCACTAGTGGAAATAAATAGTACTTGGTTCGAACATAGCTATTGTCAGAAAACCCCTTCTCTAGGTTATTGGCCTTGTAGCCCGTCTTTACCTTTAGCTGATGCTGCAGCTAAGATTGAAGACGATACAAATAATTCTTCAATGGTTACTAGTAATCAATTAGAAAATTCGTTAGTTGAAGTAAATTTTACCAGCCCGTACTCCATTCAAGGTCGAAGTGGTAATAATAATAAAACAGGTACAGGCGTAATAGTTGATACCCAAAAAGGCTTGGTTGTTGTCGCCCGTAGTGTGATATTCAGCTCATTAGGCGATGTTAAGTTAACATTTAACAATCGTGTAGAAGTTATAGGTAAAGTTGAGTATATACATCCATTACATAATTTGGCTTTAGTGTCTTATGCACCAGAGGCTGTCGCTCATATTCCTTTAACCCAAGTTACATTGAGTAAACAGCCGATTTCACAGGGAGACCCTATAATGCAAATGGGACTTAACTATGATGGCGTAGTCGAATATCGTGAAACGAGGGTTGATCTAATTGAAGAGCTTTGGCTGACGCAATTCGAAGCACCGCAGTTTATTGAAAGAAATATTGAAGTTGTTAACCTTGTTAATCCAAATATGTCGGTAGATGGATTGTTACTCAATAAAGCGAATGAAGTGATTGCATTATGGTCTATGTTTGAAGAACGAAGTGGTAATAAAACTAGCACTGTTCTTGCGGGTATTCCTATTGAGTATGTTGTAGAGCTAATAGCCTTGCACGAGAGTAAAAAGCCAATTTATTCCTCTGATTTAAACTTGACGAAAATTGCACCTGTTGATGCATTGAAGATGGGGCTGCCAGAAGAATGGTTAGCTAAATTATCACATCAAAATCCGCATACCGATAAATTACTTGCCGTTTATAATGTGGCAAAAAGCTCTAAGAGTGCAGAATTATTTAAACGCGGGGATATTTTATTAGCGATTAATAACACTCCTGTATCTTCTTTTAGACAGGTAGAATTATTATCACAAGCACCAGAAGTCGGGGTAACTTACTTCAGTGAAGGCAAAATACATTCTCAGACGCTAACTACTACTTTGTTAAATGGCAAAGATATAGAACAAGTTTTTTATTGGTCTGGATTGTACCTTCATTCACCTCATCGTGCGGCGCAGCAGCAAGGAAATGTTAGCGAAGATGGCGTATATGTTGCGAGTTATAGTTATGGCTCTCCAGCAACACGGTATGGACTTTATGCAATGCGACGCATTGTAGAAATTGACGGTCAACCAATCAAGAATACTGATGATTTTGTTAAGGCAGTAAAAGGAAAGGAACACCAAGAATCAGTTTTAATTAAGACATTAGATTTTAGAAATAATGCTAACGTAATAACCTTAAGAGTTGATAATAACTACTGGCCCTTTTATGAAATTAAATATCAAAATGGACGCTGGGAAAAGATCGATCATTTGGTAAGCCAGAAACCTTCATCATAGTTAATAATAAAAACGATACCAATAAAAAAGCCACTAATCATAGTGGCTGATGGATTTGAAGAATAATATTAAAGAGTAAATATTATTCTTCGATATTCTGGATCTAATCACGCATTAAATCAAATGCTATTTATCTTCAAGTAGCTCGGTTAAGCAGGAAACCTGTTCGCTCAACGTAGCTACTTGCTTCTCTAACTCAGATACTCTTTGGCTTAATTGAGGTTGAGTTTCTGCTGGAGCATCGTTAGTTTGTATAGTGCTAGAGTCAGCTAAGTCATGTTCAGAGTTATTAGCAAGCAAATGAACGTAGCGAGAATCGCGCTTGCCGGGTTCTCGTGCTAATTTTTTAACTAATGTCTTACCGTTTAAATCTTGCAATTGATTCAAAGTAGCTTCAACTTCATTAACGTCGCTAAAGTCAGCCAAGCGATTGGTACGAGTTCTTAATTCTCCAGGCGTTTGAGGGCCTCTTAGAAATAACACACAAATAATGGCTCTTTGCTGAGGGGTAAATTTCAAATTGCCAAACTCAGTATTACAAAAACGATGAAAATATTTATTAACTCGAACAGACGCTTTGTTATCTACCATTAATTGGTTCATTTCTACCAGTTCATCTATTAAATTTTGCACTTCACTTTCAGAAAATGACGTTACTGGCTCACGGTTACTTTTTTGATTACAGCCTATGGTAATACCATTTAAAGAGAGCGGATACTGCTCTGGCGTAGTGGTTTCTTTTTCAAGCATTACGCCAATAACACGGCATTGTTCGGCGGATAGAGTGATCATTTAAAGCTCCCTTATTAAATTTCTAGTGATGTTATACCAAGCAAACTCTAGTTTTACCATCTTAAGCTATGCAACTGCCCATAAAAAAAGCCATAGTTAACTATGGCTTTTTAGATAATTACATTGTTTTAAAGATTACTCTATATTCGCGATCTGCTCACGCATTTGCTCAATTAATACTTTTAACTCAACGGCAGAGTTGGTTATCTCAGCATTAATTGATTTTGATCCTAAAGTGTTTGCTTCACGATTAAATTCTTGCATCATAAAGTCTAAACGACGACCTTGCGCACCGCCTTTGGTAAGAATACTTCTGGTCTCTTTAACATGACTAAATAGACGATCAATTTCTTCATCAACATCCATTTTTTGTGCTAGTAACACCAGTTCTTGTTCAACTCGTCCGGAATCAAGTTCAATTTTTGCGTCGGTAAACTTATCCGTAATGCGCTTACGCTGCCAAGCAATAACTTCTGGCATATAGGCTTTTACTTTATCCGACTGCTCAACTATGCCGTCAAGGCGCTGCTCAATCATAGCCTTTAAATTTTTTCCTTCGCTTGCACGTGCATCAATGAAGTCTTTTAGTGCTTGTTCAAAGCCAGCTAAAATCTCTTTTTGAATAGTGCTCATATCGGCTTCTTCAGCTTCCATTACACCAGGCCAGCGCATTATTTCTAATGGATTTAACTGGCTATTAAGTGTTTGCTCGTTAATCCAACTAGCATGTTGAAGAAGCTGCTCAGCTAATCCTTTATTGAGTGACAAGTTATTTTTTGCTGATGGGTTCGCATTAAAACGTAGATTACACTCAACTTTTCCGCGATTTAATTGCTTACGAAAGCGCTCACGTAATATTGGCTCAATACTGCGAAATTGTTCAGGTAAACGGAAGTAAGTTTCTAAAAATCGTTGGTTTACAGAGCGAATTTCCCAAACTGCGTTGCCCCAATCGCCTTTTACTTCAAAACGTGAAAAAGCCGTCATACTATGGATCATATTGTTGTCCGTTTACTGAGTGTGAAAATTAAGATGATTATGCCAAACGCGTAATCAGGTAGCTACTTTATTTTTAATGGTTAGTAAGGATCTAGGCTCTATTCATCAGGCTGAAAATAGAAACTGTTATTTCGTCCTTTGGCTTTCGCTTCGTATAAAGCTTTATCAGCTTGTTTAAATAGGTCTTCGCCTTGCGAAATATTTGCCGTTAATACGGCAATACCTATGCTAACCGTGATGAAGTCACCTATTCCTGAAAAATCGTGGTTAATTGCTATTGCTTCAATTTTTGAGCGAATACGTTCCGCAACACTATAAGCACCGTCTATATCTGTAGTAGACAGTAATACCACAAACTCTTCACCGCCATAGCGAGCAATAAAGTCTGTAGCTCTGGGTAGTGTACTTGAGATATGCTGAGCGATACTTTTTAAAGCTCCATCACCAGCATCATGGCCATAATTATCATTAAAGGCTTTAAAATAATCAATATCTAACACTAATAATGATAAAGGCTGTTTAGTTATTTTTGCTGATAAAACGGCTAACGAGAGCTGTTTGTCGTAGGAGCGCCTATTGGCTATTTGTGTCAGAGGATCTGTTTCACTTAAATACTTTAAGGTTATATTTGCTTGTTCTAGCGCTAATGTTCTTTCTTTAACTAATGTTTCTAAATGCTGTCGATGCTGGTTGAGTAGTTTACTTTCTTTGGTTTTCATCAAAAAAAATAAAATCATTAATCCGACAGAAAGTAAGATAATAAAAAATAGCACGACGTAAATAGTACGTTTAGTCTTTTCGTGAGGAAGGAAGGCTTCTTTAGCGTCTATCTCCGTAGTAATACCTACATCGAGCACTTTATCCCAAAGCCAAACACCAAACACCTTAACGCCTCGGTAGTCACGATATGGTTCAAGGTGCTCAAGAAAGTTGCCCGATATTGCTTGTTCAGCCATCAAGGTAAGTGGTCGCTTATTTCTAACCAGTGCTAAGCTAGGTTGTTCTTGTAAGTTCACGTCAGGATCAGTAATCCTTAGCGTCATCATACTTATATCGTCTTTGCTGAGTTCTCCTGCATTACGAAGATCTTCATTGAAACGGCTTTTTGTCAGCAGAAAACCACGTTTGTCAAAAGCGTAACTTTCACCTGTTTTACCTACTCGCCCGAGTTTCATAATTCGCGTAAAATATTACTTCGGATTCAAGCTTAATGTTATCGCGGCAATAACTTTATTATTGTTATTAATTATCGGAGCAGCAATATAAATGGTACTCAGGTTTATGGTTTGTTGACCTTTAGTGGTGATTATCGACTTTGTTGACAATATTGTTGGAATGAAGATGGTTTCACCAGAAAAGGCCCGATCTAAATAGTATTTTTTATGAATGTTGATAGTATTTTCAGCGTAGATATTTTCATTTTTCATTGACGATAATGTGATGCGATTATTGGCAATTATTGGTAATTATTGAAAAGTTTTTATAGTGGTCAATAATGTATTTGTTTGCCATCAAACTTTGTATTTTCTGCACTGATTTGCTATTTAATAGATCTATATTGTGTTGATATTCTTGTAGCAGCTTATTGGTCAGTTTTTTAATTTCTTCATTAGCTGCGGCGTAACTAACAACTTTCAGTTGCTCTTCAATCCATAAATGTAAGGCACCTTGTGTCGTTTGTAATACAGTTTTTAGGGATTGATGAATATTTTCTCTTGAGTCATTTTCAATACGGTTAATGGCAATTGAAACGAAAATTGAAATCAAACTGATAAATATGACGATAGCGCCACATACTAAAGCCGTGTTTGATATTTTTAATTTCATTGAATTAATAAACTCTGATGAGTAGTTATAACTTGTCTTTTGATTTTAGCAGGAAATAAAGAATTGGCGGCATTAGCGCATAGTAAACAAAAACCCGAGACTAGCTCGGGTTGTATGCATGATGAGTATTACCAGCTAAATTAGCTTAATACATAGTCTAAAATACCTATTGCTGCTTTTCTTCCTTGGTCAACTGCAGTAACAACTAGGTCTGAGCCAAGTACCATATCACCACCGGCGAAAATGTTTTTCTTAGTGGTTTGTAAAGCAAATTCGCTGTTAGCAACAGCAACAACACGACCGCGTGAGTCAAGCTCGACACCGGCATCTTTCATCCATTGTGGTGGGCTGGGTAAAAAACCAAAAGCGATGACTACGGCATCAGCTTCCATTATAAATTCACTGCCTGCAATTGGCTCTGGGCTTCTTCGGCCTTTAGCATCTGCTGCGCCCAATTGAGTTTTTACAAATTTAACACCATAGGCTTTGCCATTTTCATTTACAGCAATATCTAGCGGTTGTAGGTTGAATTGAAAATTCACCCCTTCTTCTTTGGCATTTTGTACTTCACGTGGCGAGCCTGGCATGTTGGCTTCGTCTCGTCGATATGCACAGGTTACTTCTGTCGCCTTTTGGCGAATTGAGGTACGAACACAATCCATTGCGGTATCACCACCACCAAGCACAATAACTTTTTTGTTTTCAAAACTAACAAATGGCTTGGCATTTTCAGTGATCTTCATCAGATTTTGGGTATTACCAATTAAGAAATCTAGTGCGTTGTAAACACCTGGTGCGCCTTCATGTTCAAATCCGCCACTCATATCGGTATAAGTGCCAAGTCCTAAAAATACCGCATCGTATTCTTCGCTTAGAGCTTCAAAGCTGATATCTACGCCGATATTAGTATTTAAGCGAAATTCAATGCCCATACCTTCAAAAATTTCACGACGGGTTTGAATGACATCTTTTTCTAATTTAAATGATGGAATGCCAAAGGTGAGCAAACCACCAATTTGTGCATGTTTGTCGTAAACAACGGCGTCAATACCGTTACGGGTTAATACGTCTGCACAGGACAAACCTGCTGGACCCGCGCCGATAACAGCAACTCGTTTATTTACTTTTACTACGTTTGATAAATCAGGTTTCCAGCCTTGTGCAAAGGCGGTATCGGTAATGTACTTTTCGATATTACCTATGGTTACGGCGCCAAAATCTTCATTAAGCGTACAAGCTGATTCACATAGCCTGTCTTGCGGACATACTCGGCCACACATTTCAGGCAAGCTATTGGTTTGATGACACAAGTCTGCAGCTTCAAAAATTTTACCTTCAGTCACTAATTCTAACCATTGTGGAATATAGTTGTGAACCGGACATTGCCACTCACAATACGGGTTACCACAATCTAAACATCGGTCGGCTTGACCTGAACTTTGATCGGTACTTAATGGTTGATAAATTTCTACAAAATTAATTTTTCGTTGTTCAATGGCCTTTTTCGGCGGATCGATGCGTTTTACATCGATAAATTGATAAACATTTTTACTCATACTGTTGTTCCTTAATTCGCATTCACGACTACTGTGCTTGAACGCGAAGTTCAGCAGATGAACGGCTACGATGACCTAATAAGGTTTTAACATCGGTTGCCGTTGGTTTAACTAATTTAAACAATGGTGCGTAGGCATCAAAGTCAGCTAAAATTTCTTGGGCGCGAGCACTACCAGTTTCATCAAAATGCTGGTTAATGATGCCGCGTAAATGTTCTTGATGAATTGCTAAGTCAGTAATTGGCAATAATTCAATGGATTCGGGATTAAGACGAACAGTTAAATCATCGGCTTCATCTAGCACGTAAGCAAAACCACCAGTCATACCTGCACCAAAGTTCACCCCCACTTGACCGATAATAGTAACGATACCGCCAGTCATGTATTCACAAGCGTGATCTCCCGTACCTTCAATAACCGCTTGAGCACCTGAGTTACGTACGGCAAAGCGTTCTCCTGCAAGGCCAGAGCCATATAGTTTTCCGCCAGTTGCGCCATATAAACAGGTATTACCCATAATCATGGTTTTATGGCTTAAGTACTCTACACCTTTTGGTGGTTTAATCGTTAGCTTACCGCCCGCCATGCCTTTACCAACGTAATCGTTAGCATCACCCGTTAGTGTCATTTCTAAGCCGCCCGCATTCCAAACACCGAAGCTTTGTCCAGCCGTACCATTTAAATGGATTTTAATCGGTTTAGCTGCCATTCCTTGGTCGCCATGATGACGAGCAATTTCACCCGACAAAGCCGCACCGACAGATCTGTCGGTATTTTTAATCGCAAAGCGGAATTGCCCCCCTGTGCTGTGCGAAATAGCATTACTACAAGCGGCTAGCATTTCTTTATTCAATAAACCTTTATCGAATGGGTTATTCTCTTCTGTTTTGTAAAGTGCGGTGTTTTCCCCTGCAACAACAGGTGCAATAATCGGCGACAAATCGAGCTTTTGTTGTTTTGCGGTTAAACCAGATAATGGAACCAATAAGTCGGTACGACCAATAATGGCGGTTAAACTTTCAACACCTAATTCAGCGAGAATTTCACGTACGTCCTGTGCAATAAACTTAAAGTAGCTCATTACTTGGCCTGGTAATCCTTTGAAGAATTGTTCACGTAAAACCTCATCTTGGGTTGCAACACCGGTCGCACAATTGTTTAAATGACAAATACGTAAGAATTTACAACCAAGTGTTACCATAGGCGCGGTCCCGAAACCAAAACTTTCAGCGCCTAAAATAGCGGCTTTAACAATGTCGATACCCGTTTTTAATCCGCCATCAACCTGTAAGCGTACTTTGTGGCGTAAACCATTAGTAACAAGAGATTGATGCGCTTCGGCTAAGCCTAACTCCCATGGACAACCGGCATACTTAACTGAGGTTAACGGACTTGCTGCAGTACCACCGTCGTAGCCTGAAATCGTGATGAAGTCTGCGTAAGCTTTAGCGACACCTGACGCTATAGTGCCAACGCCTGGCCCTGAAACGAGCTTAACTGAAATAACGGCCTTAGGATTTACTTGTTTTAAATCGAAAATCAGCTGTGCTAAATCTTCAATTGAGTAAATATCATGATGTGGCGGTGGAGAAATTAGTGTTACTCCTGGCACTGAGTATCGTAACTTAGCAATTAAAGGAGAAACTTTATCGCCAGGTAATTGACCACCTTCACCGGGTTTTGCCCCTTGTGCAACTTTGATTTGTAATACGTCAGCATTCACTAAATAATGCGGGGTGACACCAAAACGACCCGAGGCAATTTGTTTGATGCGTGAGTTTTTAACGGTACCAAAACGGCGTTCGTCTTCACCACCTTCGCCTGAATTCGAATAACCGCCTAAACGGTTCATCGCAATAGCAAGCGCTTCGTGAGCTTCAGGGCTTAAAGCGCCAATTGACATAGCTGCACTGTCGAAACGCTTGAACATTTCTGTTTCGGCCTCTACTTTGCTGATATCAATAGAAGTTGTCTGTTGTTTAAATCCTAATAAATCACGTAAAGTGGTCACAGGGCGATTATTGACCTCATCGGCAAATAAGCGGTAGTCTGCATAATCACCCGTTTGTACTGCTTTTTGTAAAGAGGTCACTACATCCGGATTGTAGGCGTGGTATTCACCGCCATGGACATATTTTAGTAAACCACCATGGTTGACTTTTTGATGAGCTAAAAATGCTTTACGGGATAGGTTGATATTGTCTTGTTCTATATCTGAAAAATCAGCCCCTTGAATACGGCTAGGTAGATCAGGGAAACATAACTTCATTATATTTTGATGCAAGCCAATGATTTCAAATAAACCGGCACAACGATAACTGGCAATCGTTGAAATACCCATTTTAGAGAGTATTTTTAATAACCCTTTATTGATACCGTCACGATAATTCATTACGGCTTCGCGTGCGGTTAATTCAATTTGTCCTTGCTCGACAAGTTGCTCGATGGTTTCAAAAGCAAGATACGGATATACCGCCGTTGCGCCTAAGCCGAGCAATACGGCAAAGTGATGAGAGTCGCGTGCTGATGCTGTTTCAACGATAATATTAGAGTCGCAACGTAATTGTTTTTCAACTAAACGCTGCTGGACTGCACCTACCGCCATCGCTGCAGGAATAGGTAACATGCCTTTATGTATTTGACGATCAGAGAGCACTAAAATTACGGTGTTTTTATCCCGCACCAGTATCTCTGCTTCATCACATAAACGTATAATAGCCGCTTGCAATCCTTCTTTTGTGTCGTAATTTAATGTGAGCGTGTCACTACGATAATATTCAGGATCAAGTTCGCGAAGCTGTTTCAAGCCAGTATACATAAGTATGGGGGTATCAAATAAAATACGATCTGCATGATCTGTGGTTTCGTTGAAAACATTATGTTCGCGACCAATACAGGTACCTAAAGACATAACGTAACGTTCGCGTAATGGATCAATAGGGGGATTTGTTACTTGTGCAAACTGTTGACGAAAGTAATCAAAAATAGTGCGAGGTTGACTTGAAAGCACAGCCATAGGAGTATCGTCACCCATAGAACCGGTCGCTTCCATACCATTTTCAGCTAATGTTTTAACAACTTGCTGAATTTCTTCATAGCTGTAATTAAACATTTTATGATATTGCGACATCGTTTGGTCGTCAAAAACACGCTTACCAATAAGTTCAGCATCAAGTTTGTGAAAAGGTACTAATCGACGGATATTTTTATCTAACCATTTACGGTATGGGTGGCGAACTTTTAGCTCTTCATCGATATCGGTAGAGGTAAATATCTTTCCGGTATAGGTATCAATGGCAAGCATTTCGCCAGGGCCTACCCGGCCTTTTTCAACGACTTCGTCTTCACCATAATCCCAAATACCAACTTCTGAAGCTAGTGTGATAAAACCATCACGGGTAATAACATAACGGGCAGGGCGCAAGCCATTTCTATCAAGATTACAAGCAACATGGCGACCATTGGTTACCACGACGCCTGCGGGGCCGTCCCATGGTTCCATATGCATAGAATTAAATTCGTAAAAGGCTTTCAGGTCATCATCCATTAACGGACTATTCTGCCAAGCTGGTGGCATTAATAAACGCATGCCACGATATAAGTCCATACCGCCCGCTAGAAATAATTCCAGCATATTGTCTAGTGATGATGAATCAGAGCCACTTTCATTCACAAAAGGCGCTGCGTCTTGTAAGTCGGGTAATAAAGGCGACTGAAATTTGTGGGTACGGGCACGACTCCACTGACGATTGCCCTTAATGGTATTAATTTCACCATTATGCGCTAAATAACGAAAAGGTTGGGCTAAGTGCCATTGCGGCGAAGTATTTGTTGAAAAGCGCTGATGAAAAACACAAATGGCAGTTTGCATGCGTATATCAGCAAGATCTAAATAAAAATTAGGCAAATCTACCGGCATCATCAGACCTTTGTAGATAGTGACTAAGCAGGACAAACTTGCGACATAAAAAACGCTGTCTTCGATACGTTTTTCTGCACGACGACGCGCCATATATAATCGTCGTTCTAAATCACGATTTCTCCAACCAGGAGGAGCGTCAACAAATACTTGCTCAATTTGAGGCATGTTGTTGATCGCCGTTTCGCCCAACATTGTTGTGTCAGTAGGGACTACGCGCCAACCAACAAGTGTCAGCGTTTCTAGAGCTAGCTCTTCTTCAAGAATTTTTTTACTTGCTGCCGCTTTGATAGGATCAGGATTGAGGAATATCATGCCGACCGCGTATTTTCTGCCTAGCTGCCAGTTTTTTTCTTCGGCAATAGCGCGAAAAAAGCTATCAGGCTTCTGCATTAACAGACCACAACCGTCACCCGTTTTACCATCAGCAGCAATACCACCGCGATGTTGCATTCGGTCAAGTGCGTGAATTGCTGTTTTAACGAGCTTATGACTTGCTTCACCATGTTGGTGAGCAATTAACCCAAATCCGCAGTTGTCTTTTTGAATGCTGTGGTCGTAAAGCATGATGTATTTTCTCCTCAATAAATAACCGCTTGAGCACAGAGATGAAGATGAAAGAATAAAATTATGCTAAAAATGCATAAATACTCTGTTTTCACTCAAGAGGACCTTTTACATTAAACACTTCTGCGGAAAAGGTCAATGTAAATAGAGTATTTGCTCGTAACTTTTTTACATTTGTGTAAGTTATTGATAAAGGCAGGAAAAGCTCTCTTTGTTATTGTTTTATATGAATAAAGCTATATTTTTGATGGTTTTGTTTATGTTTTTAGCTAACTGTATTACGCTTTATTATTGATTTATGTAACATAATTACATTTATTGGTTTTTTAACTACGAAAGATTACGTGGGGATGAAATAAGTGTTATTCACTTTTTATTCAATCTTGTATATACAAGATTAATCGATAATAGAAAACAAAAAGGCCAGTAATGATTACTGGCCTTGAAGGTTGAGTGGGCTGGGTTTCTATAGGTTATCTATATTATGGTTGGAAACCGCCATCAATACCCTTAGTAGTAACACTAACTGCATCATGTGCGTGTAATGATTCAAGATGATTAATACGTAGCCAAAAGTCATCGTATTCAGGGGCTTCATTCATTACATGTTGTAAACGACGAGCAGCGTCTTCACAAAACATTAAGTTTTGACCATTTAAGCGAGCAAATTCTTGTTCATCTTCACGTTTGACAGCCGCTTGTACCGGCGTTTTTAATGCACCTTCAATAATATCAACTAAGGCAGTAATTGGAAATTCACTGGTATTTTCATTTAGTTTTACTTTTAATTCAGCAACTGAACGTTGGCTATGTGGCGTTGCTAAAATACCGTCTGTGGTGCCAAGCCATTCGTGAATCGATTCTAAGTCAGCTTCTTGTTCACTAAATTTTTCTTTAAAAGCTTTTTGGATTAATTGACGAGCAAGTGCTGCAGAGCATGGACAGGTTGACGAATATCTAACATCAACGGCCAATTCGATATCCATTTTTCCTTTATTTAAACGACCCGTTAATATGACAGGGTATGCTTTCCAGCCTTGTTTACCACTAATTAGCGACTTTCTTCTTAAGTGATAGTCAAAACGAAACTGTACTTTTGCATTATCGCTAAGATCATGATGGCTACTAATAAATCCATTAAGCAAAGAAACTAAACTTTGAAAATTCAAAGTATTGCTGGTTGAAAGTTCATCAAGCAATAAATATAAACGAGACATATGAATGCCTTTAGCTTGCGGTTCTTTCAAATTAACAAATGCATCAACAAAAGCAGAAACCATACGCTCATTCTCACCCTGAGAAGCAACCATTATCGGCATTTCGATGTTACTCATTCCCACCCAATCGAGGGTTCCTTCGGTTTGAGCTGTGGTGTGATTGGCGATATCAGGCATTAATGTTGACATTTGTACTCCAGAATTTCTAACTGCGCTATGTAAAGGGTTTCTTGAAACTTCAGTACATAACATACTTATTAAGGGCGCGTATTCTAACGTATATTTACATACAGATATACTACCGTTAGCTGACTAACGCTTGATTAGGCCAATTTGTTTAATGACATCGATGGCTTTCTTGTTACAATGAATTTAATAGCGCCGATAAAAAAATTATAAAAGGTAATATTTGTGAATAAAATCGAACAGTTAGATATTAATTTATTGGATGGATATATAGACAGCTTAGGGCAAAGTATTGTTCAGCAAATGTTAGATTTATATATTCAGCAATCAATCACCTATATTCATGATATTGCCGATGCTGTAATACAAGAGTCTCAAGAATTGTGGCAAGAACGCTGTCATAAGATGAAAGGTGCGACCGGCAGTGTTGGCTTAGTATCTCTGCATGCAAAGTTAGTGACAATTGAGAAACTAACGGATTCATGGTCAGAAAAAAATAAACATGCAGAAGAGCTCGTCGTTGCCAATGAGCAAGCGGTTAACGCATTTAAACAATGGTTATTAACAAAATAACGAGAGTTGGTACTATAATTTTTAAAATAAAAAAGGGAAGCAATAATGCATCCCTTTTTTATATTCGTTCTTTAACTCATTAATCAACGGTTCCTATAAAACGGTAACCTTCGCCGTGTATAGTATTAATAAGCTCTGGAGCATCAGGGACAGTTTCGAAGTGTTTCCGTAAACGTCTAATGGTTACATCAACTGTGCGGTCATTTGAACGAAGATCTCGTCCGGTCATTTCTTTAATCAGTTGCTGGCGAGTAACTATTTGCCCAGTATGTTCAATTAATAAACGCAAAGCACGGTATTCACCACGAGGGATTGATAGCACTTGTCCGTCGGGTGCTGTCATTTTACGAGAGTTACCATCAAGAGACCATTCATTAAAAGTGATCACAGATTTTTCTACTTCGTTTTTAGTTTGACCAATTCGATTAAGAATATTACGAGCACGAATGGTTAATTCCCGTGGATTAAACGGTTTGGTCAGGTAGTCGTCGGCGCCGATTTCTAACCCAAGCACTTTATCGATATCGCTATCGCGGCCGGTGAGAAATATTAAACCTAGTTCACTATTGCTGGTTAGCTCTCTTCCTAGTAATAGACCATTTTTACCTGGCAGGTTAATATCCATGATTACTAAGTTTATTGAGTTTTTCTGAAGCTGAGTCTCCATGCTTTCACCATCAGTAGCCTCTGATACTTGGTATCCTTCCGCTTCAAATAAATTACGTAGGTTAAAGCGAGTGACATCTTCGTCTTCTACGATAAGTATGTGAGGTTTTTGCATGTTTGATAATCCAGTTTTTATGATTTGTTGATTCTTGTCCATTATTGTAAATTATAGAATAAGACGATATTACGCTAGGATATTACAATTAAATTTTAAAAATATTATACAATTCCTTCTATGTTATATAACCCATAACGAAAAAACAATCATAGATGTTGGTGTTTTAAACATTATTAACCATTTGGACAGGGAAACTAATGGTGAACTTAACGCCGTTGTCTATCTCACTAATGCAGTCAATTTTTCCATTCAGTGCTTGCGTAACCAAATTATACACTAAGTGTAGGCCTAAGCCGCTACCGCCTGAACCACGTTTAGTCGTGGTGAAAGGTTCAAAAATTTTATGAAATATAGACTGATCTATACCTGTACCATCATCTTGATAGTTAATATCTAAATTTTCATTAAACTGAGTAATAGTTATATCTATCGTACCCTCAACTTTATTATCAAAACCGTGAATAATGGAATTTAAGATTAAATTGATAATAATTTGCGTAATAGGTCCAGGTTTACTTTGTATCGTTAATGATTCGGGACAGTCAATATTAATAACATAGGGGGTGTTCTTTATTTGAGGCGCGAGCGTTAATAAAATTTCATTGAACAATTCTTTAACATTGAAACTACGCTCTTCTTCAATAGTTTGATCTACGGCAACCTGTTTGAAGCTGGTAATTAATTCTGCGGCACGTTTCAAATTTCGATAAATAATTGCCGTATTTTCTTCGCCCTCTATTAAGAATTTTTTTAACTGGCTTGATTTTAAAGTTTTATCTTCAAAGGCATCTTTAATTTCCGATAACCTATCAGACAACAAAGTTGAAGCAGTAATACCTAACCCGATGGGGGTATTTACTTCATGAGCAACACCGGCAACCATATCACCTAATGATGCCATTTTTTCACTTTCAACCAGCTGCCCTTGAAACTGATGTAATTTTTCGAGTGTAGACAATAATTCTTGATTGGAATCTTTTAAAGCTTGGGTGCGCTTATTCACTTTATTTTCAAGCTCTAAGTTTTGTTGATAACTAAATTGTTCGGCATCAGTTAATTTTACCAGTTGAGTTTCAGCTCGATCTAACATGATGTTGATATTTCTGGCAAGAATATCAAGCTCTTTATAAGGTATTACAGGTAAACGAATATCGAATTTTTTTTGTTGATAAATTTGTTGTATCTGAGTAACCATGTTTGACATTGGTGAAGTAATAAAATGATTGAGGGATAACACGATTAAAAAAGTGACCAAGGATAGCAGTAAAACAACAACCGTTAATCGTGCATAAACACTTGTAGTCAGCTCTTGTATTTTTTCGGTATTTACTTGAATGTAAACATAACCTACGATCTCTGATTGATAGTTTATCGGGGTAATAAACTCAACTGCATATTTGCTAAAAGTGGGAGTTGATAATATTGATATTTGGCTATCTTTTTCGGAAATGCCTGAACTGTTATTACTTTTATTATAACTGGTAAAGAAAATAATCCCTTTTGGTGATGGGTGTACTTTATAAATATGGACATAATTAATGTACGGCACCCCCTTAAGTATCAATAAGTTATCTTCAATGGCTTGTTCATTGTCATCGATTAAGTCTTTGCTGTTTGTCTTTGCTATAAGCTCAGCCCAAAATTGTGTGTGGTTTGCAGTCTCTTCCTTCGCATCTTCAATGAATAATAGCGCAAGTATGGTAGAAGAAATAATCACAAATAAGACAATAAAACCGATGATCATAATCATCAGTTTTCTTTTTAATGAATGAATGCTTTTCATTTTTACCATAGTTTTATAGTAACTTAATTTATATATAGAGCAATTTTATTACAGAATTATATAGAGCAATGGTATAGCGAAAACCCTTTTTGCTTAGCTAATATTTTGGTATGGCCGATAGCTTGCTCCATTATTGGTTGGTAGCGTAAAAAGCTATTGGCAACAACAGTGACTTTACCTTTTGTTTTTAAATGGGGCTTTATTTTTGAAAGAAACGTTTCTGTAGCTTGATAATTTGTTTTTAGTCCCTGATGAAATGGGGGGTTTGAAATAACTTGGTCGTATTTACCTTCAACATCAGACAGGCTATTCGAGGGGAAAACAGTACCTGTTAGTCCATTAAGTTTCAGCGTTTCTTGCGCTGAATATAATGCCAAAGCACTGACATCCAGGAGATGTAACTGAATACCAGGTATAGTCTTGCCTAAGTAGCAAGCAATAACTCCAGCCCCACAGCCAAAGTCTAAGATATCCCCATATATTTTCTTCGGTAAGTTTTCAAGTAAAACCTGAGTACCCATATCAAGACCTTTCTGGCTAAATACACCAGGCAAAGCAACGACTTTTACTTCGGTGTTATTTATTGAAAACGAATAAGGTTTGAGCCATTTTGCTAACTCAAATGCTTCCTGCTGTGGCATTAGGTTCGCAGCAAATAATACGCAATGACGAGCTGAATCAACTTTAGCGCAGTCGCTTAGTCGGCTTGCGGTAAGTTTTACAATCGACTTTATACCACTTTTATTCTCACCAACAATTAATACTAAGCAGTCTGGTGTGGTGACTGTATCAAGCATTGCTAAAGTAAAGCTTAATTCAGCCTTACTTTTAGGAAATTGGATAATCACTAGATCATGTTTGACTTCACTTTTGTAGCTTGCACTAAAAACCTTAGTCGATTTTGCTAATGTTAACTGACTTATTTGTTGATGACATTGGTAGTTGGTATTGTAAAAAGTCAATTCTGCTTGTGGATACAGCGTCTGATATGATTGAAAAAAATCATCCACAGGTAAATTGATTAATAAAGGACATTTAGCTTTTAATAAATCATCATTTCGTAGCAGTAATTGATTAATATTGTCTAACAAGATTTTTCTCAAATTTTTATTAATGTCGTTGAGGTAAAGAAAGCTTATTCAAAATAATAGATATGTTTTGCAACAAAGAAATTCACTTTATTTGTCTACGCTTAACGGCCAGTTATGGTTATAATAACGGCCATTCTACGTGAATATTTTTATCATGTCAGAATGGTGACAAAGTTATTTGTAAATTCAGTAGCAAAATAGGGAGTAAGATATTTTAACTAAAATACTGACTTGGTTTAAAGTCAGGTTAATTCGTAGTGATAAGCGTGCATGGTTATTAAAGCTTCGTTATTTCACCGTACCTAATTGGTTTCGTGCAACACCCATTGCTGAAGTGTACCTAGCATTAAACGATCCTCATAGTTTTATGCTCATTCAAGTACTTCCGGAATTAGAGCAACGCTTTAATATTCAATTCAAATTGTTTTTGGTTTATGAAAGTGTGCCTGGTGTAACTATTGATCCCAAACTCATGCATAGTTGGGCAATAAAAGATGCCAACTTTGTTGCTGAACAATATCAGTTGAAAAAAATCACTCAGCAACCCACTGAAGAATCACTGTTTACCGGCCAGCAAATGTGGCAATTACGCCCCAAAACATTAGCTAACGCATGGCAACTTTTTCAACAAACATGGTTTAATGAATTCGATGATTATTATCGCGCCTCAACGCCAGTGATTAATTATCAGATTAAAAATTTACTGCAGTTGGTTAAAAAGGGACATTATCTACCCGCTTCCATTTTTATCGCTGGACAATGGTTTGTTGGTATTGACCGACTTGAACATTTAGAAAAACGCTTGAGAACTTTCGGGCTAGCAAAAGATGATAGCGAGCCTTTTTATCAAAAAAACCGTCTAATGTTTGCTGAAATTATTGATAAAAAAAATATAGTTGATCAGAAAAACAACAATACAATTGAAGCTTTTATTTCATTGCGTAGTCCATATTCTTATATTGGTTTATTACAAGCAGAAAAGCTCAGTAAGCATTATCAAGTGCCACTTAAAATAAAACTGTTGCTACCTCTTGTTATGCGCGGGGTAACCATTACAGAAAACAAAGCACGTTACGTGGTCTTTGATGCTAGCCGAGAAGCTAAAAAACTTAATATCCCTTTTACTGGTATTGCAGACCCTTTGGGACAGGGGATCATTAATGTTTTTCAAATATTCTCCTTTGCTGAGCAACAAGGAGAAGCTTTAGCTTTTATAAAGTCGGCTTTTAACGCTATTTATGTGGAAGGCTTAGATTTATCGCAGGTGCCAGTAATCAAGTCTTTGTGTGAAAAGCATAATTTTAGTTACGAAGCGGCGCTGAAATACAACAATGAGCACGATTGGCAACAGTGGTCTGACTGCAACCAAAGTACTATCAATAGCTTAGGTTTGTGGGGGGCGCCTTGTTTTCGTTTTAAAAATGTCGCTTGTTGGGGACAAGACCGCTTGGTACAAATTGAACAAACGATTATTGCTTCATAACATATACTATATCCGTTTAGACGTTTATTGACTCGGCATTAGAATAAATGTTCTAATGCCGTTGTCCTAATTCGATAAAAGCTATTGCTTTGTTTTTAACAAGCGATAGCTTAATGAAAAAGGGTCAGAAGAGGAGCATTAACCAGGTAGTTATCATAAAGAGATCAAACTCTATTGATTGATAACGAGGGGGATTAATGCCGAGGTAAGTAAAATTTTGATGATTTACTTGCCGGTTGTTTGGGTTGAATCCTAGCAATTGTCACCAACTTGGTGGAGAGCTTCTGGCCTTTGTACAGCCTAAATATCCCCACTACCGTGATAAATATTTAGGCTGATGCAAACGCCTAAAAGTTCTCCGAACGAATAGAGTTCGAGAGAAATGAATCAAATAAAATTTTCAGAAAAATCCCATCAAAACGTTAGCACAACGCTGAACGACACTATCTTGTGGACGGCCTTAATCACTCCATTATTAGACTGTGGTGATATCGATTTTCCCAGTTTAAAAAAACTCGCTATTAAACAGTCTGATGCCAACAATGGCATTGTGCTTTTAGGAAGTACAGGTGAAGGCCTAGCGTTAACCTTACAAGAACAGCTTAATATTGTTGAATTTGTTTGTCAGTTATCACTTAAGGCACCGTTAATGGTTGCCGTGGGTGGTTATCACTTAACCGAACAAATTAATTGGGTAAACACATGTAATAAATTACCTATTTCAGCTTATCTACTGGGTAGCCCTATTTATGCCAAACCCGGTGTGGTTGGGCAAACTCAATGGTTTCGCGCTTTACTCGATGCCGCTAAA
The DNA here is from genome assembly GCA_013215385.1 of Colwellia sp. Lineage (GTDB taxonomy): Bacteria > Pseudomonadota > Gammaproteobacteria > Enterobacterales > Alteromonadaceae > Colwellia_A. The sequence goes on along the minus strand of JABSOY010000009.1, from coordinate 139,371 downwards.
TTCCCCTGCATGTTATATAACGTACCTTCACGAAGCGGCGTCTCAATTCCAGTTGAAACACTACAAGCCGTGCAAAATCATCCATATTGCTGGGCGTTAAAAGAAGCGAGTGGCGACTTAAATCAGGTACTCGCTTATCGTCAATATTGCCCAGACATCGCTTTGTTTAGTGGGGAAGACGCGATGATGCCGTATTTAGCGCAAGCTGGCGTACAAGGCCTAGTGTCGGTATGTAGTAATGTTTGGCCACAAGCCACACGTAAATACGTTCAACGCTCGTTGGCCGGTGAAACTCAAGGACTATTTCCGCTTTGGCAAAATGCTGTAGATGAACTCTTTCAGGTGGCTAGCCCTATTCCCGTTAAGAATCTAATGCATCAAAAAGAAATGATCGCAACGTCACACTTGCGTGCGCCATTAACTCATTTAGAGCTTATCGATAACAACTCGCTGTTAGCGTCAGATAAGTTAATTAATCAATGGCTTGAAAATCAAAGCTAACTAACTCCTTTAAAATTTAATAAGAGAAATAGATCATGAATTGGCAAGAAACATTAACACAATTAGAAGCAGGTACAGTCAGAGCAGCAAACCAAGACGAACAAGGTAACTGGCACGCCAATGTTGAAGTTAAAGAAGCAATATTATCGGCATTTAAAGCAGGAGAAAATATTGCTTTTGACGGCATTTATAAAGGCTTTGTTGATAAGCATAACTTACCTGCGCGTGAATTTACCGCTGACGATAAAGTGCGTTTAGTACCTGGTGGTTCATCGGTTCGCCGTGGCGCTCATGTTGCTGCTGGCGTTATTATCATGCCACCTGCCTACATCAATGTAGGTGCTTTTGTTGATACCGGCACTATGGTTGATAGCCATGCTTTGATTGGTTCATGCGCACAAATAGGTAAAAATGTGCATGTTTCAGCCGCCGTGCAAATTGGTGGTGTATTAGAACCTGTTGGTGCAAGCCCAGTTATTATTGAAGACGGCGCTTTTTTAAGTGCTGGCGTAGTGATTGTTGAAGGTATCGTGGTGAAAAAAGGTGCAGTACTAGCGCCGGGTGTTTCATTGTCTGCTTCGGTGCCTGTTTATGATTGTGTTAACGAAGTGATGCTTGAAAAAGGCGCTGATATTCCTGAACTTGCTATCGTTGTGCCTGGTACTCGCCCAGTTGCTGGCGAATGGGCAAAAGCGCAAGGCTTAAATATGGCTTGTGCTTTGATTGTTAAATATCGTGACGAAAAAAGTAATGCTTCATTAGAATTAGAATCACTTTTACGCTAGTAAATAGATTAGTTCATTAAGTATTAACAATAAATCAGGAATATTAATGTCTGAATTAGTTAAGGTTATTAGTTGTTTTGATTCGCCTTCGGCAATTGAATTAGTCACTGAGTTAGTAAAGCAGCAACCAAAAAATGCGCAGCAAGAAGGATATTTTGTTTATCATCTTGATGCGCTTAAAGCACACTTAGCCGAGTTACAACGTCAAGATGTGATCAAACTTTGGTTTGCGGTAAAAGCGAATCCATTGTCTAAAATTATTCAAACCTTAGACAGTGCGGGTTTTAATTTTGATGTCGCAAGTAGTGGCGAGTTAAGCCAAGTATTGCAGCAAGATATTGCTCCGGAACGAATATTAAACACTGGGCCAGCTAAATCAAAAGCACAAATAACCGCGTTTATTAAGCAGGGTGTTAATATTTTTGTCGCAGAAAGCTTAAATCAACTGATTTGGTTGAATGAAGCAGCACTCGAAAATAACGTAATTCCGCAAGTTTTACTGCGCGTACAACTACAATGGCCAGACGGCGAAAAAAACCCATTAGGGGGCAATAGCCTAACGCCATTCGGTTTATCGGTAGCGCAATGGCAAACAATAAAAGCGACTGACTTTGCTCAACTTGAGCTGTGCGGCTTACATATTTTTCAGTGGGGCAATATGCTCAGTAATGAAAAAATGTTTTCGCTGTGGTCACAAATGGTGCCGCCGTTAAAGCGGTTAGCTGACGCTATAGGCATGCCACTGAAAATATTAGACTTAGGTGGTGGTTTAGGAATTGATTACTTACAAGAGGGGGAGACTCTTTCTTGGCCACAAATCTTGGCGGATTTAGCGATAATAAAACAGCAAGCGGGTGTTGAAGAATTATGGCTCGAGCTTGGTCGTTTTGCTGTGGCAGAATGTGGTTATTATGTGGTACCTGTTGTTGATAAAAAAGTGAACTATGGCGAAGAGCAATTAGTATTAGCGGCTGGTATTAATCACTTATTACGCCCGGCGATCACCGAACAGCCTTTTCCGGTAAATCTGCTTAGAGCTTCAGCACAAGAAAAACAACTCTTTAATATTCATGGTCCGTTATGTACCAGTATGGATACGCTGGGGAAGCTGGCTTTGCCAAAAGATGTCACCGTTCATGATCAGCTCATCTTCGGCTTTTGCGGAGCATATGGCTTTACTGAAAGTATGCCGTTTTTTCTTTGTCATCATATCGCAGCAGAATATGTTTTCAGTCAAGGAAAATTAATAGAAGTAAGAGCATCTCAACCTGCTGATTGGTATTTAAGATAATTTCATTTTAAGAAATTAAAAGTTAAAAGTGAAAATTCATGAATGAAGTAAAAAAAGAAATAATGCATGTTGGTGAAATGGCCAGTGGTGCAACTTTAACTGTTCCTGTGTATCGGTTGAAGGGCGACTCTGCAGCACCGAGTGTTTATATTCAAGCGAATATGCATGGTGCAGAAGTACAAGGTAATGCGGTTATTTTTCAATTGTTAGAACTATTGAAAAATACCAATATAAACGGAGATATTACTTTAGTTCCTTATGCGAACCCGGTTGGCTGTAATCATAAAAACGGCGAGTATACTTTAGGGCGGTTTGATCCTATCACTGGGGTAAATTGGAACCGTATGTATCATTTCGATGCAGATATTATCAAACCTTTTGTGCGCGAGTGCATTGGCAAAAGCAATCAAACTATCGAAACTAATTTTAAAAAATTGATGATCAATAGTATTGAAGAAAAGCTTGAGCATAATATTTATGGCTTAACGACTGGGCAACGTATTGCCTATCAGTTACAGCGTTTAGCCCATCAAGCCGATTTTGTTTTAGACTTACACACCGGACCCATTTCAAGCAAACATTTGTATTGCCCTGAATACGCACAAGACAGTGCGCAATATTTTGATATTCCGCATACGTTACTTATCCCTAATGATTTTGACGGCGCGTTAGACGAAGCAACATTTTGCCCTTGGTGGTCGTTACAAGAAGCGTTTGCCGAGCTAGGCATTGAGTTTTCAATCAGCGATGAAGCAACCAATAAAGAAAGCTTTACTGTTGAATTAGGTTCCCAAGAACAAATTGATCTTGATGTCGCTTTAGACGATGCAAAAAGTATCATGAATTATTTACAACATAAGAAGGTGATCAGTACCACTGAATACCAACCCCAAACGATGACTCGTTATGCTTGTTATTTAAAAGATTACAAAGCCTTTTATTCACCCATGGGCGGCATGGTTGATTATCTTGCTGAATTTGGCAAACCATTAGCGGCAGGTGAACCTTTAGCACGAATTCTTCGTATGGACAATTATGGTGATGGCGATCCGCTACATTATATTTCTCTCGATAAAGAAGTGATCCCTATTTTACATTTTGCCTCGGCGAGTGTTAACCAAGGCACTGAACTGTATAAAGTTTTTAGTGAGTATTTTAAATTATAAAATTATAAAGTTTTTTCGATATTTTTACTTGGGCTGTTATGTCATCTTGTAAGATGTAATAGCCTTTTGGTCCAAGGCTAATCTATATATCCATCAGCCAGTCACATCAACTAAATCCCATATTCCATTTTGAATGAGCAAGCTAACAGCCAATATAATAATAATCTTGTGTTATTCTGGTGTGAGTTAATAGATTTTGCTATTTTATTCCGACTAATTTCAAGAGACTCACTTATGCTGCACCGATTATTGTTAACTGTATTAGCCGGATTTTTTCTTCTGCCACTATTAAGCCATGCGGCAAAAGTACACGAATATTTACCGGTTGATCATCCATATAAGCAAGCTGTACCAACGCCAGAAAGTAGTTTAGGCTTTGAAATCGGTGTTCGCCATCCGCGCCACGACCAACTACTTAAATATATGCAGGCATTAGCGAGCAACTCTGAGCGTATTAAACTGACAACTATTGGGCAAACTCAAGAGTTACGTCAGCAAGTTTTATTAACCATTTCGTCAAAAGATAATTTAAGCAATTTAGATGCTATTTTAGCGAATAGGAAAACGCATAACGAAGCTGGAAATTCCACTCAACCTTTGGTTATTTGGCTTGGTTACAGTGTACACGGAGACGAAATTAGTGGCGCAAATGCAGCTATGGTGGTGGCGTATCATTTAGCCGCAAGCGAGAGCGCTGAAATACAACAAATGCTAGAAAATACCATTATTGTTATTGAGCCCAGCATTAATCCAGACGGTATGGACAAATTTGTTCAGTGGGTGAACACTCATCGCGGTAGCACTATTAATGCAGATCCGAACCATATCGAACATCATCAAGGTTGGTTAACCGGCCGTACCAACCATTTCGGTTTTGATCTTAATCGCGATTGGTTACTGCTTTCACAAAAAGAGAGCCAGCATAGGTTAGCGTATTACCACCAGTATCAACCACATGTCTTAGGTGACTTTCATGAAATGGGTGCCAATGGTAGTTACTTTTTTCAACCAGGTATTCCGACACGCACCCATCCATTAACTTCTAGTAAAAATACAGAATTAACTCAGCTTTTAGCCACTTATCACGCAGAGGCGTTGGATAATGATAATCGCCTTTATTACAGCCAAGAAAGTTTCGATGACTTTTATTATGGTAAAGGCTCGACTTATCCTGATATTAACGGCGGCGTCGGTATTTTATTTGAACAAGCAAGCAGTCGAGGCTTGCAACAAGAGAGTGATAATGGATTACTGACTTTTGAATTTGGTATTCAAAATCATGTGTTAACCTCACTTTCTACCATTAAGGGTGCTTGGAAAAATAAAAATAAACTGCTTGAATACCAACAAAATTTTTATAAAGAATCGGCAAAACTTGCAGACAATGAGAAGTTTAGCGGCTATTTACTGCATGAAAAATATGATAAGTATCGTCTAAATACTTTGCTTGATAAACTAAAGCAGCATCAAATTCAGGTGTTTCCACTTGAAGATGACTTCCGTTTAGACGGTGTTATTTATGCAAAGTCTGATAGTTATTACATTCCTTTAGAGCAGCGTCAGTATCGGGTCATTAAGGCGCTTTTTTCGCAACAAAGCCAATTTCAAGATAATACCTTTTATGATGTTTCTGGCTGGACAATGCCACTGGCAATGGATATTGATTTTTTTGAAGTAGGGCGAACCTGGGGACTTAAACTAGCTAAGGCACCTTGGAAAAAAGCGACAAAAATAGCATCTTATATCAAGCCCACAGAACAAGCTTATGCATATGCTTTTGAATGGCATCATTTTTTATCACCTAAACTATTAAATAAATTATTAAACAGCGGCATAAAAGCAAAAGTTGCTACCAAATCATTTTCTGCTCGTTTGTCGACTGATAAAGGCAGACAAACTAAGAACTTTGCCCGAGGTTCGGTGATTATTCCTGCCGGTATTCAAACAGTAAAAAACTGGCGCGATATTTTGGTAAAAAATAGTGATGAAATTGATATTCCGCTTAGTCGTCTAAATACAGGGTTAACGATAAAAGGTATTGATATTGGTAGTGGTTCTTTCCGTCTATTAAAGCCGGTAAAGGTTTTATTAGTGGGCGGCAAAGGCGTTTCTCAATATGAAAGCGCAGAAGTGCTATTTTATTTAGATGATACCCTATCTATTCCTGTCACCGTGGTTGAACAACAACGCTTAGTAAAAATAGATTTAAGTACTTATAGCCATATTGTCATGGTTGATGGTAAATACAGCGCGTTAGGAAAAACTGCTGCGAATAAAGTAGATACTTGGCTGAAAAGTGGCGGCGTTATCTTTGGACAAAAACGTGGCGCCAAATGGTTGTCTGAACATGAAATGTTAGCGATGAAATTTGTCAGTAAAGGAGAATTAGAACAATTATTTGATAGTGAAAATTTACAGTATCAAGATAAAGAAAAATTGGCAGGGAGAAAACGTATTGCAGGTGCTATTTTTCAGTCGGAACTCGATACTTCACATCCATTAGCTTATGGCTATACAGACAGTAATTTACCTTTATTTCGTAATAGTACATTGATCATGCAACATACTTCTAAGCCTTTTCTTGCGCTAGCGAAATATAGCGCTGCACCTTTGTTAAGTGGTTATGCTGATCAAAATATGGTTAACCGAATAGCACATACGTCAGCTATCGTGGCGCATAATCGTGGCCGCGGACGAGTAATTGCTAGTAGTGATAATCTAACGTTTAGAGGTTACTGGTTAGGCAGTGCTAAAGTATTGGCAAACAGCTTGTTTTTTGCTAAAGCCTTTAGTACCTCAGTAAGCGATTAAAAACTTTACCTATTAAGTTTGTGTTTCTGGTAACGATAGGCACAAACTTAATACGGTAACTTCCTTAACGCCGTGTTGTTTAAGAATACGGCATATTTCATTACAGGTTGAACCTGTGGTGACAACATCATCAAGCAATAGTACCTGCTCTGGTAGCGCTGAAGTTAGAGCAGGGGAAAGTGCAAATGCATCACGTAAATTTCTTCGTCGAGTAACTCCTGTTTGCCCCGCCTGATCGTTATGCTCATGAATGCGCAGTAATGCTTTCGGTAAATAGTTAATATTGGCTTGTTCCGCAAATTTATTAGCCAATAAATGCGTTTGATTAAAGCCCCTTTTTTGCCATTTTTTTATATGTATCGGTACCGTTAACAATAACGAAGGAGGAATAAAACCTTTACTACTCGTTATTTGTTGCTTTAATGAACTTTGCCATTGTTGAAAAAGCAAGGAGCTGAGTAAAGGGATCAACTCAAAACGGCCTTGATATTTCAGTTGACGAACCCATAAATCAATCGGCCAATGATAAGGTGCTACACAGATGAGCTGCGTAAACTTTCTCTTTGGTAATAATGCATTAATTGCTGGCCACAATAACAAATTCCCCTGTACCGACTGTAAATCAAATAACGGCAAATCAGTCGCACAAAAGTCACATAACAGTGTACGTGTTTGACAGCTGCCACCGCATAATTCACAACAACTTAATCGTACTTTTAGTCGATGAACCTTTTCAGACAAAATTGAATGTTTTCGCTCAAAATAGCAGGCCAAGCGTACTGAGCTAAATTCCATTTTAGTTCTCCATTGGGTACACTATCGGCAATTTAATTTGTGCATTAATTACCGAGACAATTATATTGATTATGAGCATGGCAGAAAAGTTGAAAATATCGAGCCAAGGAAAGGGTTTACCATTAGTTTTTATTCACGGATGGGGTTTGAACTCTGCGGTTTGGCAACCAAGTGTTGAGGCACTAAAAAATAACTTTGAAGTTATCACCGTTGATTTACCCGGATTTGGTGACAACATTGAGCAAACACTATCACCATACTCGCTGATAGAAGTAGCTAAGCTAGTGCAACAAGCTGTCGCAAAGCCTGCAATATATGTAGGTTGGTCGTTGGGTGGTTTAGTTGCCAGCGAAATAGCGTTAGCATTTCCACAGCAGGTTAAAGCATTAGTTACTGTGGCTAGTTCTCCTTGTTTTGTTGAACGGGAATCTTGGCCAGGCATTAAACCTGATGTATTAGCATTGTTTCATCGGCAACTGGCAGAAGATACAGCAAAAACGATAAATAATTTTTTGAAAATTCAAGCAATGGGTAGCCCACATCTACGCCATGATATTAAGTTGCTACGAGAGCTGGTGATGCAGTTTTCAATGCCAACTAAAAACACCTTAGATGAGTCCCTACAGTTACTGGAAACCGTTGACCACCGTGAAAAGTTAGTAAATATCTCAATGCCATTTTTACGTCTATACGGCAAGCTTGATGGTTTAGTGCCACGTAAAGCGATTAAGTCAATTAGCGAATTATCACCGCATAGCGATGTGGTTATTTTTGAGCATGCATCACATGCCCCTTTTATTTCACATCCTGAAGAGTTTCACCAAGCACTCGTTGCTTGGTTATCGCCTTTATTTGACTAAGTACAGCGTGCATACAGCTTTACTTTTATCGATATTTGTTCAATAATTAAACAGAGTTGTGTCGAAGTTCGATACAAATAGATGATGTTCTGGGGTTAGATATGGAAATACAATCCGCATTTAGTAGCGGTTTACAGGGCTTTCAAAAGGCTAAAGGTGACGCTAACCAAGCGGCAGCAAGTATTGCTGCAAATCTGAGTATCAGCCCTGAAGACTTTGGTGTCGGCCAAGAAAGTAATTCGGCTACCATAAGTCAAAACACTGTTTCTGGTGATTTATCTAACCTTAACCAATCAATCGTCGACTTGAAAGTTGCTGAATTTCAGGCGAAAGCATCAGCGAATGTTATTAAAACAGCCGACGCAATGCTTGGTACTTTACTCGACGTTAGCGCTTAATCATGAATATCACGCCGCAAACGCATACACTGTCTATCCCTACTGCGGTTAATCCGCAAACGGATAACTTGCGTCGTGAAAACAACTTACGTGAAGTTATTGCTAAACCTGCCGCAGCAAGTCAATCAGCAGCAGAAAAAGGTGTTGCTTCTGAGAAAGAAAGAGCTAAAACACCGGCACAAAACAATGAAAGTATTGATTTTGAGAACATTCGCAAACAAGCGGAATTAGAAACAAAAACCATCAATGGTGAAAGTGACCGCGAAAAAGACTCTTCTGAACAATCGGCACAACAACAGTTTATAGATGCGGATGTTGATTCTGAAAATGAACCACAAAGCGAAGCAGCTCTAGACGAGTCCCCTGAACCTAACAGCCTTGAAGACTTTGCACAGAAAAAAATTCTTACTGAATTAAAGTTACGTGATCAGGAAGTTAGAACTCATGAATTAGCACATGCCTCGGTTGGCGGTGCAACAACAGGGGCTCCTAAATATACGTTTGAAGTTGGCCCTGATGGCAAAAAATATGCGGTAGGAGGTGAAGTTTCTGTTGATCTTGCCAAGATTGATGGTAATCCTAGGGCGACTATTTCAAAAATGCAAAAGGTTCATGCGGCAGCACTAGCGCCTGCAAATCCGTCAATTCAGGATACTCGTGTCGCTTCTTCTGCTGCTAGGATTATTTTACAAGCCCAATCTGAACTTGCTGCTATTAGATTAGAAGATCCAACAAGAGCAAAAGAATCAAGTGTACTGATAAAACCAAATGATGTTTTGGAAAAAGAAAGAAGTAAAAATTCAAATGACGTTGATTTCGACACGCTGGTCAATCGTACTTTAGACGCTCAAGAGAAAATTGCACCCAGTCGAGATATTGCTGTTGATGAACGCTCGTTACGTATTGAAAAGTTTTATTCTGGTATTAATCAGGCTTATGAGAAAGAACCTAGTTCACATTTTCAGCTAACGGCTTAATTTGTAATTAGCATTAATTTTAGATAAATAAAAACGCCTCATTATGGTTAAATAATGAGGCGTTTTGTTATTCAAACTAAACTAAAGAACTAAATACCGTAACTTTCACGGTACTTATTAATGCTTGCTAAGCTCGTTACTAATTCTGGTTGAGTTTCAATTTTATCTTCAAGATAAGTGACAACGTCAGCTAGGGTTACAATAGCAATCACCTGTGTGCCAAAATCACGTTCAACTTCTTGAATAGCTGATAATTCACCTTGGCCTTTTTCTTGGCGGTCAAGTGCGATTAAGACACCTGATAATTCTGCACCATGGGCCTTAATGATTTCCATTGATTCACGAATTGCCGTACCGGCGGTAATAACGTCGTCAACCAACATTATTTTGCCCTGCAATGGCGAACCGACTAAACTTCCGCCTTCACCATGTGTTTTAGCTTCTTTACGATTAAAGCAATAAGGCATGTCCATATTGTGATGATCAGCTAAGGCTACTGCTGTGGTGGTTGCAATAGGAATGCCTTTGTATGCTGGGCCAAAAAGTAAATCAAATTCAATGTTCGAGTCAGCTAATGCTTGAGCGTAAAAACGACCTAAGCGGGCTAAATCACCACCGGTGTTAAATAAGCCAGCATTGAAAAAATAAGGGCTCGTTCGGCCTGACTTTAAAGTGAATTCGCCAAAGCGTAATACTTGTTTCGCTAAAGCAAATTCTATAAATTCACGTTGATAATCTTTCATTTTCATTTCCACTAAATAGTATTATCGCTTAGTTCAGCGCAGATTTTTGTACATCGAATAGTTCATTAATGCTGTCTTTTGCTAGCGCAAGCATGTTATTCATTTCATCAAAGCTAAACGGTTCTTCTTCAGCAGTCCCTTGAATTTCAATAAGCTTACCTGTATCTGTCATGACTACGTTCATATCAGTATCAGCACACGAATCTTCAGGGTAATCAAGATCTGAAACCGCTTCGCCTTTATAAATACCGACAGAAACAGCTGCTATCATATGTTTTAAAGGATTGGTTTTAATAATGTCTTTAGCACGCATGTAATTTAAGGCGTCAACTAATGCAACACAAGCACCGGTAATTGAAGCAGTACGAGTACCACCATCGGCTTGAATTACATCACAATCAATACTAATGGTATTTTCGCCTAAGGCTTTTAAGTCAACCGCAGCGCGTAATGCACGAGCAATTAAACGAGAAATCTCTAGCGTACGACCACTTTGTTTGCCGCTGGCCGCTTCTCTGCGCATACGGGTATGAGTAGAGCGAGGTAGCATGCCATACTCAGCGGTGATCCAGCCTTTACCTTGTCCTTTTAAAAAGCGGGGTACACCTATTTCTACAGACGCGGTACAAATAACTTTGGTGTCGCCAAATTCAATTAATACTGAACCTTCAGCATGAGTAGTAAATTGACGAGTGATGGTTACAGGACGTATCTGCCCTGGAGTTCTACCGCTTGGACGCATGTTAAAATTCCTAAGATGATATAATTATTGCGCATTATAATCGTTCAGCAATGAATTTGACATAATGACGTATAAACTATTTTGAAATATAGTTTATAAGTTTTTTGTACCAAACTCTATTTTTAGAGGTTTAAGGCTAGAAGTATACTTAAGTCTTGTTTTTAAGCATTTAAAAAAAATAAATTGGAGTGGTAAAAAAATGGAAAATATTTTAAATAAGTTAGAAAGTAACCCTGTTGAAAGCTTTTTACTAAATTTAGGCTCACATTTAACCGCAGAAACATATCGAATTGTTATCAAAGTATTCTGCGAATTTGCATTTAAAAATAGCGATTTCGACAATATAGATTGGTCGAAGCTTAATCATATTTCAGTCTTAAAATTCATCCGATACAAATCAACAATAAATGCTCACACCACAGTTAATCTATATTTAACAATAATTAAAGGGCTATCAAAACAATGTTGGCAATATAGCTTAATATCGATTGAAAATTATATGCTTATTCAATCTGTAAAAAAAATGAAAGGCCATCGAAATAGAGCAGGGCGAGCATTAAAAATAGATGAGATAAATAAAGCTTTACAGTATTTTGATGCTAGTAAAACTAATCAAAGAAAAAGGGATTGTGCAATTTTTGCTTTAGGCTGTGGAGCTGGGCTTAGAAGAAGAGAAATATCCTCATTGGATATAGAAAATATTGATACTAAAAGTTTAAGTGTTATTGGTAAAGGTAATAAAGAACGTATCGTTTATCTCTCAGTCTTTGTAAGGAAGTCGCTTAGAGAGTGGATAAAGTGCTTAAAAAGACAAAAGGGCGCTTTATTCGTGAGGATAGATAAAGCAGATAATTTAAGTGATAAACGGCTTAGGTACGGTGGCATACATCTGACTATGTATAAAATATCAAGAGAGAGTAAAATCAAAAAATTTACTGCTCATGATTTAAGGCGTACATTTGCTACGTTATTATTAGACAGTAAAGCCGATAGATTTGCTGTTCAACATCTGATGGGGCATTCGTCATTAGCAACTACTGAGTTGTATGATAGGCGAGGGGATAAAGCTATGATTGAAGCAATAAAGTTATTACCCTTCTAGATTGTGTTAATAATATAAAGCTTAGACTAATGCCTCCGTTGTTCAGGAGGCATTAAACAATTTACTTCCCTATCTTGAACCTAAAGCACTTTGCCGTTTTAGGATAAACTTTTTGCCCTGTTCTGTAATGTATGAAGTATTCACAATATACATAACCATCTTTGACCGTGTGATCACTCATATTTCAAAGCCTTTATCAATGTTACACCAAAGACATAATTGGCTGTGTACACAGCAACATGTCGGCACTTTGTGACCCTTTATGGGGTCGTTAAACAACGGATTAAATACCATTTTTCAATTCCTATTATTAGGAGTTAATGTTTTCAAAGTTGACTTTTAGTGTACGAAAGAGCTAGAATACCTATGCCAGCAAGCAAGGTTAACTATTTCATATACTTACTGATCTACTTTGACCTTAGAGTTGACCCCCTTATTATTAGGGGTCATTCTCATCTCTATGCTAGTTTGATTTCGAAAGTTAAAACACCTTCTTTATATTCTATTTCTCCATTCTCAAACATAGCCTTATTTGTTTCGACATTATTTTCGGAAAATGCCATTTTAAGTAAATCTGGATGAATATGTTCCTTATATTGCATTCTTGTTACTGCTGATGATCTCGGATTTGTTGTCGTTTGTCGACTCAAAGTCAAACCCGTTACTGACTTTATTATCCTACAGACTTTAAAATCAGGCGAAAATTGAATATCAACCTTATCTTTAAATTCGAAACTACACTTATCCATAGCTTCTCGACTTATTTTGTATGTTTGCTCTTCTTTATTCGCACCTTTGTTATGTGTGATTAAAACAGGGCTACTGGATAATGATCCTCTTGAGTTTGATACAGCACTCTTAAAGCTTATATTGTCAAACATAATTTTATGCTCCTTGATAATTAACTCTATTATATGGCCAATAAAAGCACAATGCAAGTAAGAATCTTCGTGAATCTTCGTTAGATCTTTGGTTTTGTGTTTAGTTATTGATTTTACCACATTGCGTGTCACATTCTACGTAATGTTCTACGTAATGTTCTACGTAATGTTCTACGTAATGTTCTACGTAATGTTCTACGTAATGTTCTACGTAATGTTCTACGTAATGTTCTACGTAATATTCTGCACTATGCTTTGTGGTAGCGCGATGTGATTTTAAATAATTGTTATTGTTATTGAGATTTTGCGTTGTCGTTTGTAGTTTTAAACTCAATATCCCGTGCAAATCCGTATTACTAAATTTTACTCAATATGAGTCCATTAAAATCCACAGAATTAGCTTTGTCGCATTATTTTTCACTAAAGTTAAATTAATCTTTGTTTTACATTGAAATTTTTAAGGTGGACTTTGGATTGTTTAGCGGATCTTTGATGTTTACATTGTGGTTTACTTGTCTTTAAATCCCCATAAGTAATGGTTTTTTTATGATTCCCGATAAATTTTGATATGATGAAATATTTTCTAGGAGTTGATTTTTCCATTAACTAACTAAAATATATGAATTAATATATTCTAATGTTGCATTTGTTAGATTAATTAAGACTAACCTCTGTCTTAAGTTAAATTATTTTATGACTAATTAATGTAGAGCATTAGTAAAGCAAAAAGACTTTACCCCCGTATTACTATACGGGGAGAGGGATATTTTATTTCTTGCTGCTTAGATATAAACCTATAACGTCAAATCAGAGGTAATAAAATAGTAGTTAAAATTAGTGACGAAGGAGAAAAGCAAACTATTTTATGTCCTGCGGAACAGGCTTGTTACTTTAGTTAATAGCCAACAGAAATTCTTCTATCGCATTAATGTTATTCATAACATAGCATTTAGAAATCATTACGGTATTAAAATACAACGAAAGACCTGTAGTGCTATTTATAGTATTTTTAAGCTTTTTACACTGAGCCCTAGAATATTTTCCATACTGCTCAAGATCACCTTCACTGTGTACCAACGAATTTCTAAGCTTATTCAACGTAGATATTTTAGCCCAATGCTTTTCGATTTCAGGAGAAGAGAAATTTAGCCCAAACTCATTTATAAGGTAAGCCTTAAATCTGAGGATTCCATAAGCTTCAATATCAACAAGTACATTATGTTTCTCCCCCTTGTTTTTACAAATCTGTGCCATGAGGTTTTCTAATAAGGAGTAAAGAATTAAAAGACTAGATATCCTATTTATTCGATCAAAAAAATGATCATAAAAATGTAATTCTAATTCAAGCTGTTCTTTGATACTTCCATTTGGTGCTTGAGCGATTTGACGAGTTAATTCAAGTCTATCTTCATGATGTAAATTCTCGGCACTTAAAAAATGACTCCTGACAACACCTATTCGGTTTCGTATTGTTTGAGGTGTTAGTGGATGACTAAGAAAATCGTATGGATTAATCACTTTCTTACTAAACATCTACAGACCTCTACAGTAATATAATGCCCTGATAAAGAGCAATATTTAGTTGGATAAAATATTGATAGGAGCGAAAACAGCCAACTGGTTTTATCTCGTTCGAACAGTATATTATACTTACTTTTTACTAATGATTTGTGTAAATAGCTCTTCAACGAATGAACTGAATACATCTAAACAATGAACAGAAAAACCGTTTTTAATTTGAATTATATTTTTTGAATCTAACTCTAAAAATTCTGATTTCTTGATGTATTTAAGTAACTTTGAATTTCCTGTTTTAACTAACCCATTAGCATGTACAAAACTATTTCGTATTGTTTGAATGTTGGTTATTTCCACCCAGCTCGGGTGACTGGATGGAAATTGAATTCTAACTACTTTTTCTAGGTACCTTTTACCTTTATCAATTATCCCGTTAGCTTGTAAATCTTCAAGCTTTACAGGATTATCAATCGATGATTCAAATACTGAGCAAATTCGATTAATAGTATTTTCAAGAATGGTATAGATACTCATCAATTCTGATTGTCTCTGAATGTTTGGAAAAACTTTACACAAATCCCAATATTGATCATGAACGTTTTCATAATATTCTGCGCGATCATAATCATGCCATCCGTGCGTAAGTTCTTTCACCTTTTGTTCAAAAGCTTGAACCTCATCTGCCATAAAAGCTTCAACTTTTACCGTGTGTTCTTTGTAAGTTTGAAGATCCATCAAAATACTTGACTTAAGAAAGGGGAATCTAAACTGTTTTAAAAAATCCAAAAGGATATCCTTGTTAATATAAAAGCTTATTATGGTGGCTGCTCAGTAGAACCAGTCCTATAATTTACATTAATATCCCATACTTTCAAAAGATTATGAACTAAAAGTATTTTATTTTTGTAAAGCTTGAGTATTACGGGTACTCCTTAGTAATATGAAAAAAATCGATCATTAAAAACATATGGAAAATTTTTAAAGGTAATACACAAATACAAGCCATGTGGAATTAAAGCGTAAATATCGTCCCGTTAGATAACATTAATGAATATTTAGAATTCTCTTAAACCATTAATCAAATTAAATTCTACGCAATTATTCCAATCATCTAGCAGATCATTAAATTCTCTCAATTCATTTCGTGAGGCTGTTTCGTTAAGGGCTTTTTCAGAGAGGGCGTTTAGGCGAGCGAATTCATCAGTAGTCATAATCAACATTCCTTGTTTGTTTATGAATCAATTATGGCTAAAAACCAAACAAAGTCAAAAAGCGCCATTTTGATTGATGATGAACCTCTAAAAACAAGTTTGGCAGGACGGCTATTGAGGTTGTTACAAGTTGATGTGTTTCACCTTGGTGATGATTGATAATCACTTAACTATCGTGCGGCCTTGAATGTGGAAAATGCTGGAATTCAGTCTACTCAATAGACATCGCAAGCTAATTTGCTAACGCCTGAACAGAGAAGCTTCCGCTTCGCTGTATAAAAGAGTATCCAGTTTGGCTTTACGTGCTTGTGTCCGCTTGATGGGTTATGGGCTCACTTTGACTGTAAGAAATGGGATTACAATAGGTGTCGAGTTGCGTTTTACCTCTGACAAGTTTTGCATGACATTCAGATTTATAGAGTACTTTGTACCCTGCGTTCTCAGGCCTAACTATGTCTCCATTGGCATTGTTAAAACAATAATCAAAGACACCATCAGACCTATGCTGTGAGCAGTTAATAAAAATCTGTCCTAAGTCAGAGTTTTTAAGCGCGTCTACTGAGTTAGTAAAGAAATCCCCTTTATCAAAGGTAGATAGCGGAATATCAGGTTTATTCTTTTTAATGGTTTGCTGTGCTGACCAATCATTAATAAAGTAATAGATACCGCTAAAGACAACCAATAGCGCTAGTAGAAAATAAGGTGACGTTTGAACTTCAATGGCCTTACCTTTAGCGATTAGTTCTTTTGGTATTTCTGGTTTTGTTTCTGCGCTTTGTTCTGCGCTTTTTTCTAGTTCTTCTGCTTCAGGTAAACCAAAATAATGAGGATGTAAAACAGAGTAAGACGCCCTATCGTCAATCTCTATCATTTTAGAGCCTGTTCTTGGTGCGACAAGTCGAACATCCTTTTTAAACTGCTGACCTGTTTTATAACAATCATGCAAATCATTACGTCTGAAATGGTCACCGCCTATCTTTTGGTTCTTATCTTTTTTTCGTCCATCGTAACGCGTACAGATATGAAACTTAGGAACGAGTTTTGTCCACCAGGGCTTAAAGAATATATTCCAAATAACCCCGCCAAACATATTTTGAGAAGAGCGAAACGAATAGAGTTCATCAATAACGGTTTCTTTTATCTGTTTGTCGACACCATCAATGGATTGACCAATGAGGCATAAGTCCCAACCATATTTTCGACTTTGCACAATCCAGTTAACCACTTCTACTCTGTCTGGGTCGTTCCATGTGCGAGAGTTGAAAGAGGTTAAGAGTTCATCCAGAACCACACAGCCGAACTTTGTATCGTCGTACGTTTTTGGGTCGTCATGGTCTAATTCAGGATAGGCATTATCAAGTATGAGTAAATCACTTGAGCGCGGAAAGTCAGGTAAACGAACATAGTGCGCTTTAGGATTATCAGGCATTAACTTATCTAGAAACAAATCTAAGTTAGTCGCAACAGCTCGACCTGATTTAAGTCGGTTCTGCATACGTTCAACTGAGTATTTAGATTTACCTGAGCCCCGAGAGCCTTCAAAAAATGCTGCCATGATATTTCCTTATTTACGTTATTGTTTATACGTTATGGGTTAGGACTTAACTTTTAAATTTAACAATTTGTTTTTCATTACAAACAAATAAGAAGCAATATGCGCCGCTGATATAGCCCCGATACATTGCCCTGCATTTGATGGAAGCAGTGACAAACCCGCATTCAATAAACCGTTAGCAGGAACAGAGCTAGAGACCCCTGCTATCAGCGAATCAATCGACGCAATAAACAAAACCGTTAAGGCGATATAGATAGCAATGTAAGCGAGTGAAAAAGTCGCTTTACGTGCTAAGAACAAACCTATGAGAGATGCAAGGCCACCAAACATGGTGGTAAAAAAGGTAACGATAATGCCCATAACAATCTCCTTAACTCACCGTTGATTTAAAGGTGCGACCCGCTAAATGAATAATGTATAGAGCCGTTGATACATAGAGAAACCACACCAATAAGGGATGAACCACTGAGTTGTACGTTGGACAATGTTTGTCGTAAGTAATAGTGCGTGTACTCCCTGCAATAGAAGATTCAGAGGTATACGCAATACAAGCACCGCCGCCAATTTGCCAAAGGCTAGCGATTGAGGGGAAGTCAGGAATACCCCCTGCATCAATCACATCAGGCGTTAAGCTATCAATGAAATCTGAGTCTTGGGTTTTCATTTCTTCAATATTGGTATCAACCGTGGTTTGCGAGTTAGCAGACGCGTCCGTCATTTGTTTAAAAAAACCGGCATTAGATGCTTCATATTCCGTTTGAGAAATCGTGTCGTCTTCTGGTATATCAATAGTAATGTTAAAAGGTGCTGAAGCTGAGCCGTCAGGTGTTGGCGCAGGTGTTGCGGCACCATCCGTTGACTGGGAAGGTTCAACAACTTGAGATGTTGTCGGGTCTATAAAGGGATTATCATTCATTGCAGCTGTAACAGCGCTTTGCGTTTGAGACAACAACTCAGGTGGCACGTAATGGGGAGCATTGGCATCAGATGTTTGAGCCGAGCCACTCGCCACACTTGTTAGCATGTCACTAAATTCAGGACTAACAGCGGGTTGATTATAAGACTCGATATATTCAGGCTCTACGTTACCCGTGGCAGGGTCAACAAAGGGCTCCCATGTATCAAAATTGGATAAGTCTTCGAGTGCTTGATGTTGTCGTTGGGTTAATAAGTCGTCAGCAAAAATAGGTGCAACATCGTCCAAAGGTGCAACCGCAGGTTTGGTCGCGGCAACATCAGCAGGATTTGAGCAACCGATTAATTCTCCGTTATCGCTTTTTTCTTCTCTTTGAAAATAGGGGAATCCATCAGAGGGACAACTTTGGGTTATTATTGTCGCAGTAGTTGCAAGAAATATAGCAAGTTCAAGCGTACTCACATAATGAGGGCCACCCCAATTATCCCATTGGTCATATTTGCATGTTGCTGCGTACTTTTCATGATCACCTGTTGGGTCTTCGGTGATGTTAACCCAAGAGCCAGAAACATTACGTATTAAATCACCTTCTGGATACAAGTTATTGCAGAGGCCATCTACATCTAGGCCACTTAAGCCGCCCCCGATTAAATAATTATAACCAACATTAGTCACGCCCGTAATACCGTCCGTTTCTTCTGAACGAGGTGGTTTTATGGGATAAGTTTCCTCTGTAGGCTCAGACATCCACTGGCCTATATCATCTTGGTAATAACCAATGGCAAGCATGGCCGCCAGAGTATAAGGATTAGCCTTAGCGAGTTGTTTACCTAACCCGATAACCGAGCTTGGTTTAATTTTAGCGATAGCAAAAGCATTACCAACAGAAACAGCACCACGTAATTTACCTGCGTTCATCGCGGTATTGGTATAAGGGACAGGCGGAAAGTATTTAGTTTTGCCGATAGGTTTGAACGTTACAGCAAAAGTTGATGTTGTAATGAAAAGCATAAAGAGAAAAATGACGAGTTTGACCATGTGAATTACCTCGAAGCATATTTCGTTATCGGTCAGTGGGGGAGCGACAAGCGCCCCCACCACCAACCACTAACGAACTAAGGTTAGAACTTAGCCATTAGCGCCTTTATTAATAAACTTGCTTAACAATGCAAAGCCTACTGTTGTTGCAATAACTACCGTAAAAACGGTAAAGCCAGAGCCAGATGCCGTTGCAACATCCGCTAGTACTTCCGTTTCTAAAGCTGTAACAGCAGCACCATCTAAAGCCGCATTAGCGACACCCGAAATCATCGCTGAGCCAGTAGCAATTGCAGAGCCTAAAAACATTTGTAATTTAGTCATTAAAAAATCCTCGTGCGTCACCGCAGTAAGTTAAAAGTTAAAGCTAATGAGTACCAGTAGCTTTTTTGTAAATGGTCTCAAAAAAAGACCACGTTTTTCCTATCCCAAAACCAGTAAGCCAGATTAAAAAACAGCTACCCATCAGGGAAGAAATTGCAGGGTCAATCATAATCATCAACCCTTGTTTATGGCTAAGTAGCCAAGGAATAAAAAAAGTAAAATAAACGATGATAAAGACACCGTGATACCAACGTTAGTCGACATGAAGCTTAAAAGGTAAGGAGCCATCATTTTGAATACCCCAATTTAATACCTGAATAAAAAGAAATGAGCATCAAACCAAGCGCTAACATTTCAATGAGAAAATCGTATTGCTCAACAGTCATCATGATGTTCTCCCTATTTACCTTTGCTTGAATAGAAATCTAAATCGATTCGAACATCTAAGTTGAAACACACAGGGCAACAACTTAAGTTATTCAAACTTGCTAAATCAGCCGCCTTACCTGTCCAACCACATTCGCAATTAAACGGTGTTTCGCTAATCACTTGCGAAGTTATGTTTAGGGCTGAGTCGAAAAAAGGAACGGTTGATTTAGCCATGAGTTATTTGCCTACAGCTTCAAAGCCAGAAACAATATTACGAGCTGGGTTTTCTGGGTCTGCATCTAACATCAGGTTAATGGGTTGTAGAAATGGGCAGTTCGCTTTGAACTCATTGAACAGGCCAATATCAAAAGCCATGTTGACCTCTTGAACTTCAAAACCTGCCATTTGAATATTATGTTGGTCATTGATGAAATCTTTAGCCGCTTTCAAATAAGTAACGTTGGCGAATTTATACGGCTTAGGTTGGCCTGATTTATTACTCGTACCAGAGCCAAATTTAACGCTTAAAAGTGTGATGTTTTTTAAAGTAGACATAGTAGTTTCCTGTTATCGTTTAGGTGGTTAGAATTTGGTTTTCTTCTTCAAATTGAACTTGGTTCTTAATTTGATTCTTAATTTGATTCAAGTATTCTTGCTCAGTTATCGATATCGATAACCTTTGGGGCAGCCAAGCTTTGCTATAAGGTTCAACAACACCTGATAAGAATTTATCGATTATCTGGTTATCTGACATATCACATAGAACACGCATCATGTTGATAGCTTTACGTGTACTGATAACTTGGTTTTCAATAATGCGAGCAATGCTCATACGGGCTTTTTTAATCGTGGTCTTAATCACGTTTTGCTCTTCATTTAAGAAGGATAAAGCCGGATAAGCCCCCGCTAAATATTCACTGGGTTTAATCATGGTATCCAGCGGAATAATGCGTTGGCTAGAATGTAACTCTAATTCCCAACGTACCCATTTATCGTTTGGGTCACCCATCTGAATACCTTTCTCATAAACACGTAATAACTTGCCTGACTCTCTGGAGCCAACATACAAAGAGCGCCCTTTGTCTGGAACAAACTTGTATTGCTTCTTTAACTCACTTTGAATTTTTTTGTTTAAATGACCTGACTCGATATACATATAAGAAGCAGGACGACCACCCGAGCAGAAGCCCCCTTGCTTGGCATACTTTCTTGCAACATTAATCGAGCGCTTCCCTGCGAAGTCATCGTGAGCTAAATCGATACGTGTTATTTTGATAGCCGGTATATGTTTAATTTCTTGATATACACGTGCCATGTCTAACGCATCACAACCTAGCCCCATAAAAGAAACGTAACAGCCTAAGTTTTTTCCGCCCCAAGCAATAATCCCTGCATGCTCACCGTCAGCGTAAAGGTTGGCTGAATATTGATAATTAAAACGCCCTGTTGAATTTGCTACGACTGTCCACATGTAGGACTCAGCGGTGAAAACATTATTTAATCGACAGACGAATCTTTCAGCTTCACCACAACAAAGTACATCGAGTAAATCGACACCGATATTGTCGAGTAGGTTATTAATTCGGTCATCATATTTAGTGGCAGTATCAACCTCTAATTCACCGTCGAGCATTTCACGTAATTCATAACGAGCCGCGACTTCATTCTTGGAGAGGTAAGACGTTTTAAGGGAAATGTCTTTATGACGTCTGTTGTTAAATTCGCGAGTAATTTCAGTACAGGCCGCTTGATATCGGTTCAATACCGACTGATAACCATTAACATCAAAAGCCGCAACACTAAGTAAATCACTATCTTTCTGAGTTTTTAAGGTTTGTAAGTGTCTAGTTAATGCTGCGTTTTTTGAATTTGTGACAATATCGCCTTTGATACATGCACCAATTTTGGCAAGGTCTTTTATGCGTAAAAGCTCTTGAGGTGACCATGTCAGCGATAAAGCATCGACTTTGCAGGGTATTTTATTGGTCATCGAATACTCCTGAGTCGTATAAATCTTGGTAATTATCTTCGGTGACTTCAATTAAGCTAAAGTCACCACCATAGATAGGCTGTAAAAAGGCAATTAATGACATTAAATTCGTAAAATGATGCACTTGGCCTTGATGCTGTATTGCAACATCGCCCCATGCTTCATTTTGAAAATAAATGTCTTTCATCTTGATTAATCCCATTAAACCCAAATATTTTAAATAATGACTTTCGTGGCTCAGGCTGATTTAAAAAACAAATGTGCTAACAATATTCATTTAAAACAACGTTTACCCCGAAAGCATAAAAACGATAAACCATTTGCTATACTCATGTAAACCCCTTGCTATCATGTTGCAAATTGCTTAACAGAACACTAAACTTAAAAAGCTAACAATATTCAGGTAAGACTAAATGAACTTTCAAGACGTACTAGATAAGGTCTGTAACGGTTTTTCAGATAATAAGACATCGCAAAAACTTGGTGTTTCACGTGTTATGTTCAGTCAATACAGAACAGGGCGCAGATTACCAAGTAATGAAATGTTGGATAAGATGGTTAAACTTAGTGGTTTAAACCCTGTTGAAGTGTACTTGGCGGCCTATGCTGAAAAGATAGATGACCCAAGCGTTGCAGAGCAATTTAGACATTTAGCAGCATAAATATAAAAGACACTTTCAAGTGTCTTTTTAGTATATAAATCAAAATTTAGAATTGTTAGAAAACTTAAAACGCGCTTAAAACACGAAAAGTATTCAATAAACCAATGACCTCAAGCAGATAGAGCCATTCAAAGCATTCAACTTAACTATTTTGAAATATAGTTAATCTAACTAAGGTCTAGTTGAATGTATCTTGCGAACATCAAATTTATTATGAGCCTATTTATGAAACGTTTTCCTATTATTATTGCAGTTTTAATGACTTCTTTTTTTATATCAATGTCTGCTCATGCTATTAATGCTGAAGAATTACCGAAATACAGTAAAGTGTACGATGAAAAAAGCGATCCTTTTAAAGATGCTGGTGCCGCTATTAATCTAGCAAAAGCAACGAATCGAAATATACTTATCGAAATTGGTGGTAACTGGTGTGGTTGGTGTAAAAAAATGGATGAATTCTTGTTGAAAAATCCTGACGTTTATAAAAAACTTCATGATGAGTTTGTATTATTAAAAATAAGTGTCAGTGATACTAATGAAAATGAAGCGTTTATGAAGTCTCTGCCACCGGTTTTAGGTTATCCACACATGTATGTTTCTACGAGTAGTGGAAAAATGGTTTTATCAAAAGATACTGCAGAACTGCTCGAGGGGGAGCAATATTCAAAGGAGCAGTGGTTAGCTTTTCTCAATAAATGGCAAGCTAGTGCAACAAAAGGATAAAGACATGACAAATGATGCACTAAACAAAATCAGCGATTTTTTTGATAATAACTATAAAACTCCGCAATGGTTGTTAACTAAGTTTTCACGCCGAAAACTATTAAAATCTGCGGCAGGAATGACAGCCATAGCCGCAATGCCAGTAATGGCTTTAGATAAAAACGTACAGAAGCAGACCGCTGTTATTGTACAAACTGACCCATGGTTAACAATTAATGCAGTACTTGACCATTTGTTACCAGCATCTTCCAATGGTCCGGGCGCAAAAGAACTGCGAGTACTTACTTACTTATATAATGTTGTGCATCAACAGCCTACTGAACAAGCAGAAATTGATTTTATTTTTAAGGGCGTTGATTGGCTGAATGGTTTCACCAAAAAACAACTGAATAAGCGCTTTTCAACCTTAACCAAAGTAGAAAAAGAAACCATGCTTCGAGGGATCAGTCGCTCGGCCGCAGGAGAAAATTGGTTGAATAATCTGCTCGGTTATATTTTTGAAGCAATGTTATCTCCGCCTGTATATGGTGGAAACCCAGAAGGCATAGGCTGGAAATGGTTAGAGCATCAAGCAGGATTCCCGTTACCCAAAGCAGGGCAACGTTATTTTGAATTACCGAAACGTTCAACAGTTCGTAGCCTAAATACCAGTACAATTATTCAATCAGAAGATTTATTAGCGCAGCGTTCATCGCCAATCAAAAAAGGAAGCAGCAAGTCATGAGTTTTGATATTTGCATTGTAGGCAGTGGTGCTGGTGCCTCACCCGTGGCTTATACCTTGGCGAAAGCTGGCGCGAAAGTGTTAATTTTAGAAAAAGGACCATGGTTAACAGAGAAAGAATTTTTCAAAGATGAATTGGCAATAAGCTTGCGCGATTCATACAATCCTAAGCTCGCTGATGAACAACACGTTATCGAAGAAGAATACCAAACAGATAGCGGTGAAAGCTATTGGCAAGGCGAAGCAACCAGTGATTCTGGCTGGAGCTTTTGGAATGGCAATGTTGTGGGTGGCTCTTCCAATTTTATGAGTGGTTACTTTCACCGTTTAAAGCCGGTCGACTTTAAATTGAAATCAACCTTCGGAGACATTGAAGGGGCCAATATTGTTGATTGGCCGATCAGCTATGATGAGCTGGAACCCTTTTATGCACAAGTAGAGCGCGAAGTTGGGGTCTCAGGTAAAACGGTGATGCATCTGCACCAAGAGCCTCGTTCAACAGAATTTCCGTATCCGCCTTTGGCTGAGCATCAAGTGGCTGCTTGGATAGATAGCGCGGCAAAAAATATTGGCTATCATTCGATGCCCGTTCCTCGCGCTATTTTATCAACGCCAGCGATGGGGCGAAACAGCTGTGAATATTCAGGTTATTGTAGCAGTTATGGTTGTTCGTCTGGCGCAAAAGGCAGTGGTAGAGCGGCATTGTTGAACCATGGCGTTGCTACGGGGAATTTAACGATTAGAGCGAACGCTAAGGTTTATCATATCGCCACTGATGAGAAAGGCGAAATTTCTGGTATCCATTATTACGACTCCCAAGGACGAGAGAAAATAGCCACCGCTAAAATGTACGTTGTCGCTTGTCAGGCGATAGAAACATCGCGTCTGTTACTTGCTTCTAAGGGAGAAAAATTCCCCAATGGTTTAGCGAATAATAGCGGGCAAGTAGGTAAAAATTTAGTGTTTAGTGGCGGCGGTACCGGGCAGGGAGACTTTATCTATTCCGACTTGTCTGTTGATAAACAAGCACAATTAAAACAAGTAGGTCCTTTCATCAATAGAGCCTTGCAAGATTGGTATCAAATAGACGACAAAAGCTTCTCAGGAGCAAATCAGCAAGGTAAAGCGAAAGGCGGCACTATCGACTTCTTATTTTATCAAAACCCTATCTCGCGAGCGCAGGGACAACAATTTGATGAAAAAAATGAATTAGTCTGGGGCGAGCAGTTACAAAAGAACTTAAAAGCAGAGTTTACTACTTACAAAACACTACGTTTTGAAGTATTTAACGATTGGTTACCTACCGATGACTGTTTTGTTAGTTTAGACACGGAAGTTACCGATAAATGGGGACAAGCGGTTGCCAAAGTAAGAATAGGCGCTCATCAACATGACATGGTGGTTGGAGAGTATTTAGCTGAAAAAGGAGAAAAACTCTTAGCAAGTATGGGGGCAAAAAATATTAGCAGTTCGATAAGTAGTTACCCTGCTACTAATTTAATGGCGGGCGGCTGTCGATTTGGTGATGATCCTAAAACATCGGTACTCAATAAATATTGCCAAGCCCATGAAGTAAATAACCTTTATGTGACAGATGGTTCGTTTATGCCAACAGGAGGTAGCGTACCCTATACTTTTACTATTTATGCCAATGCTTTTCGGGTAGCTGAGCATATAAAACAGCGCTGGAAAACAGCAAGCAAGGCTTAGGTTCAATTAGTTGTTTAGCCATAAATAGCCTACCGTTTAGTTTAACTTATCTAGATAAAAGCTAAACGGTATTATTTTTAATGAGGTTATTTTCTTTACTATAAAGTAAATAGCCAAACACTAAAGCAATACCGAATAGGCATATGCTGAGTATTATTTGCTGTTGCTCACCGACTTTCACTCCAGCCCCTAATAACGAAAATATCAACATTTGTGGCACAAAACCAATGCAGGTTCCAGTAACATAAGGAGCTACTTTTACGTTAGCGATACCTGCTAGTACATTGGTTAAAAAGTTAGATCCTGCCGGTAATAAACGTATGATCAATGCTTTACTGAAGGTGTGTTTTTCGAAAAAATGTGTCACATGATTGAGCTTTGCTGGGTAAGTCGATAACACCCGTTGTCTAAAAAAAGTTTTAGCGATATATAAGGTTATAAGGCAACCGAGTGTAGCGGCACTTGTCGCTAATAATGTCCCGTAAAGCGTGCCAAAAACATAACCCCCAGAAAAAGCAGCAACTTGTCGAGGTAGGCCTATACCGGTGAGTAAAGACAATATGGCTAATGCTATAAAAAAACCTAAGGTATTTTGAGGAATAAATCCTTGTAGCCAAAGCTGTAAACTTTCATTTTGAAGGGCATCTAACGAAAACAGCAAGCTAAAACCGACAGCAAGACCGACAAATATCGAGAGAAATAAAAATAAGGTCGTTTGGTTTTTTAGCATGTTATTTGTTACGCGTGATATCCACTAAAATTTTCGCTTTCGCTAAGCTAAATTCTTCTTCAGTTAAAAAGCCTTGCTGTTTTAAATTAGCGAGTTTATCTAAAGAGTTGATCAGCTCGGTATCATGAACAGCAATATTGTGTAATTCACTATTTGTGTGAGTTCTTTCTGCTTTTAGCTCTATTACAGGTTCAGGCTTGGTAGACGGATTTTTTTTCGCGATCAGCGACACTGTTTTAGTTGCTGGCTGAGATGTTAATACTACAATCTTACGTTTTTCGGTCGCTTGTGGATTTAATTGTTTGGCAATAATCCAGTTCCAGTCAATCATTTTTTCTAAAATGTCAAAAAAATTAGTTTTAGTAAATCGCTGGTTTCCTTTACGTAAATACATACAAACGATATAACTTTTACCCTTGTTATCGGTTAAAGAAAGATGTACTTGTCGAATTTCGTCTTCAATTAATTTATTACGGTGTTCACCGGTAAAGCTTGATCGTGTTTTATTTTCTTTTGCTAAACTGTAGCCGTTATCGGAATCTACATTAATAATATTCAGGCTGTAATTATTCAGTAATAGTTCACTTTCAACGATATCAGTTATGGCAAGTTGGCTATCTATTTCAATTTGATGACGTTTGTAAAAAGAGACTATATTTTTGGTTTTATCTATCTCAAAACGAGCAAACTGTTTTTTTAATTGCTTTTTAGTCGCTTTGTTTCCTGGGACAAGTCGATAAAAAATAACCACCGTTACTATAAAAAATAAAGTTAATAATAAAGTACTGTAAGCATTAGTACTTTCATTTTCGGTTGTTTCTTTTGCACTCTCTTCGTTAGGTCTATTTTTAGTTGACGATGGTGATTTTTCAAGGTTAGTGAATATTAATAATTGTTTATTTGTTATATCAAACAATAAGGGTTCATTTTGATGATCAGTAAATAGCCTAACTTCATTTTTCAAGGGTAATTGATTGTTATTAAATAACGAAACCGTTTGGTTATGTTGAGCGCCGGCAGTTTTTATATTTTGCTCAGCGGGGTTACTTAAACTTGTTAACTGCCAACCCTTGTTACTTTTTAATAAATATAGGATGCTGCCCGATAAGTCTTTTAAGTTTTTCCCGCTATAAAAAATAAGCTCATTTGGATTATTACCCTTATTAGTAATGGCAGATACATGTTTATTTTGGTGATTAACTCGCCAGTCAGCCCCTTTCCCTGCCATTGATAAAAAATGTTTACTACCATAAATATGTTGAACAAATAATTTTGTGACATTTTTCTTCGACCAGTGAAATGACATTATTTTTTGGCTACCTAAAATAAATATTTCATTATTAATATCACTGTTTTTAAAAAAGGGGTTATCGTTGGGCACCGTATAATTTCTTAAGCCAAACTTAGCCGGGTTAACCCGTAAAATAACACCTGAATACAAGGCTGGTTGTAGCTGTTTCGGCACATTCTCTGCAATATTGGATAATGCTATATGCAGTAAACCATAATCATCATGCCAAGCTTTGTCGTAGGGGTTAAAGGCTATTTTTTGAATTATATGAGTGATTGACGGTACTGCAATGCGTAGTACTTCCCGACGTTCGGGTAATTCATGGTTATTTGTCGGTAATTGCCATTGGGTGATTACCGCATCAAAGGGCAAAGATGTAGGGTTGTTAAGTAGGGTAATGCGCGCAACATTATTATTAATTTTTGCTGTTTCTATATGTGCAGTAAAAAGTGTCTGGTAACCCGGTTGACCAGAGATGGCAAAACTTGGATGCAAGGTCAATGCGGTTAATTTTTCGAATACTTGATTCGTTTTTTTAGTTAACTGAAAGTTTGCAAAAGGTGATATTTTTTTGCCCTTTAGTCGATATATCTCACTACTTTCATTCGCAATAAAATATTGATTACTATTAGTCGTGGCTGAAGGTACAGGGATTAATGCAACAATATCTTTCGAATCAAGTGTGGGTAATTCCGCCAAAACATCGAGATGATATTGTTCAGAAAAGCTAAAAAATGATGATAAAAAGCAAGCAACAATCGTAATTACCGAAAGTGATGTGCTGCAAACCTTGTTACGCTGTTTAAATACTTCCATATCCTGATATCAGTCCTACTTATATGAAGTTTGTTGAACTAATGCTGCAATAAAATAACTTGATGAGCATCTAAGAATTGTGATTTTTTACTGTTGTTCAAATAGCTTAACTTACCATCAACGATTAATTGATCACCTGCTTTTGCTTTATCTTTAACATAATGCGCTTGTTTACCCCAAATATGTACAGAACGTTCAATCGAGATATTTTGAGTTCTTTGGGTTATGGGTGAATAAACCAAATGATTTATCGTTAAGTTTAGCGCAACTAATTCTTTATTGTGCTCGGTGAGCACTAAATTAATATCACTGCTAATCTCACCACTAATATGAACTTGGTTGACAGATTGTGCGTAACCTTTCTCGAATGTTTGAGCGTAAGTTGCATGTAATATTTCGCGATTAGCTTTTTGACTATTAAGTAAGTAGCCTTGTACTAAAATAACATCACCTTTTTGAGAGTGAATAAGTGAACGTTCAACTATGTCGCCAATTACTTTAACTGTATGATAACTTGTCCATTCTTTAAATTTCTTACTCGTTTTATCAAACCATCGACTATGAGTCGCTAAGACTAATTCAGCCACGGCAACAACGGGATTTGCTTGATAGCGAATATCAGGCTTAGCGACTAAATTTCCCAATAAAGTTACTGAACATAAATGATTTTGACTAAGATGATTTGTCATGGCAATTGTATATAATAAACTATAGTGCTAATTTACTGAAATTAATCAGATTAAGCAAATAGATGGTGACTACCCGTGACAATCTTCTGTACATTTGTAATAACATTGTTAGTATGCCGAGCAAACCAAGGGGTGCAATGAAAAGCTGAATTATAAAGGCGTTTTTATTGCTGAGAATTTTTACCCTTAGAACCTGAACCGGATAGTACCGGCGTAGGAATGGTTACGCTAATCGCAAGACAAGCACTATACCGATAACTTCCCAATGCCGGATCCCATTATTCTTAATCGAACTTATGAGATCATAATGAATATTTCTAAATCTGCAATTTCAATTGCTGTAACCACGTATTTAATGTCTTTTGCTAGTGTTACGCAGGCGAATGAATCAAATGATATTGAACGCATTTCTGTCACCTCGAGCTTCAACAAACAATCTTTAGCGCAAGTACCTACCAGTATTGCGATAATTAATGAACAGAAAATAGCCGATCAAGCCATTCAACATTTTGAAGAGGTTATTAACGGAGTCGCAAATTTAAACTTCTCTGGTGGCACATCTCGCCCTAAATACTTACAAATTAGAGGTGTAGGTGAGCGCTCTGAATATCGCGGCGCGCCGAACTCATCCGTGGGGTTTATTGTTGATGATATCGACTTGTCAGGTTTAGGCATGGCAGCTTCCATGTATGACATTCAACAAGTTGAAGTATTAAGAGGCCCGCAAGGAACACGTTTCGGCGCTAATGCGTTAGCAGGTTTAATTTATATAAAATCAAAAGAAGCAACACAATTACCTGAGCATGGTTTTAAAATAACCTTGGGTGATGATGACTTAATTAATGTTGCAGGTTATAGCTCTGGCGCTATCACTGAAGCTTTGAACTACCGACTATCATTAGAGCAACATCAACAGAATGGTTATCGTGATAACCTCTTTTTAAATAAAGATGATACCAATGGACTCGATGAGTTTTCTGGTAAATTTAAATTGCATTACACTGCGGCAGAAGATTTAACTGTTGATTTTACTTATATCTTTGCAGATAACGATAATGGTTTCGACGCTTGGACACTGGATAATAACGGTTTTGATACGTTAACAGATAAGCCTGGCGTTGATAATCAAAAATCTCATGGTACGGCATTAAAAGTTAGCTATGATGGTTTATCATTCGCCAAGCTTGAATCGATCAGTAGCTATACCACGACAGAACATCAGCATGCTTATGATGGTGACTGGGCGAATGCGGGTTATTGGGCAAGTAAAACCTGTGATGATGCACCTTGTGACTATAGTTACTTATGGGATAAACGTGCCGACAGAGACAGTTGGTCACAAGAATTTAGATTATCATCAAACGACACATCACGAATTTTTGATAATAGCACCGCGTGGTTAGTTGGCACATATATCAGCCGTTTAACTGAAAAAAATGATTTAGACTCCTCATACAACGGCTGGCCTGATGAAGTATTAGACTCAAACTATTCAGCGAATAACTATGCGGTATTTACCCAATTAGACAGCATACTTCCACTCGGGCATGAGCTTTCAGTGGGCTTGCGTGTTGAAAAGCGCTCGACGGATTATAGCGATAGTTCTGGAGATGACTTTAACCCTTCAGAGACTATGTGGGGCGGGCATATTGCTGTGAGTAAGGCCATTAATAACGAACATTCTGCTTATATTCGTCTCGCGCGTGGTTACAAAGCGGGTGGTTTTAATATGGGGTTACCGGCACAATTAAATCAATTTAAAGAATTCGATACTGAAGTCTTATTAAATTATGAGTTTGGTCTAAAATCCAATATCTTGGACAACAAGTTAATAAGTCGTTTAGCGGTATTCTATATGGATAGACAAGACCAGCAAGTAAATGCCTCTCAACAAAACCCGGATAAACCACAGCAATTTACAATTTACACGGCCAATGCAACAAGTTCGGACAGCTACGGATTGGAACTTGAGTTGAGCTACCAAGTGAATAATAATTTGTCGTTTGACACAACACTAGGTTATTTAAAAGCAAGCTATGATAATTACGCTTATCTTGACAAATACGGTACAAGCATTGATATTTCTGGGCGCGAGTTAGCCCATGCGCCAAGTTATACTTTTAGCATAGGCTCTACGTATCTCAGCGATAATGGGGTGATATTCAACATTAATTGGTCAGGAAAAGATGAGTTTTATTTTTCGGATAGTCATGATGAAAAAGCCGCTAATAGTAACTTGCTGAATGCAAAAATTGGTTATGAATTAAATGATTGGTCTATCTCACTGTGGGCTCGCAACATTACCGATGAAAAAGTAGCAACGCGCGGCTTCTTTTTTGGCAACGAACCAGATTTAGGTTGGGCCGCTAAAAAATATCAACGTTATGGAGCACCGCGACAAGTTGGTGTGACGTTTGATTATAATTTTTAAGCTTTACTTCTCGGTCACTCTGAAATTATTTCAGGGTGACAGCAGTCGTAATTGAGGAACTTGCGCCATACTTGCAATAATGAACTCATAACGTGACAAAGCATAAAAGCCAATAGGAATTAACATGAAAGTATCGATAGAAATTAGTCTTTATCCCTTAGCTGAAGAAAAATTTAAGACTGAAATTTGGGCGTTTATTAAGCGTTTACGTCATATTGACGGGTTAAATGTTGTTACCAATGGTATGAGTACCCAAGTTTTCGGTGATTACGACTTAGCGACAAGCCATGTGATGGCAGAAATTAAACACGTTCATCAAACCTTAAACGCCGCCGTTTTTGTCTGTAAGTTTATTGGTGGTGATCGCTCGCAAGTTGAAGCTGAAAGCTAATGACTGACTTTCAAGGAACAGTGAACTACTTTGTCCAATTACCGCTATGGGAGTTATTAGCGGTAATATCTTCCTTGCTTTATGTGGTGTTAGCGGCAAAAGAAAATATTTGGTGTTGGCCTGCTGCGTTGATCAGCACTATTATCTATACCGTTATTTTTTATGATGTGTACTTATGGATGGACGCGTTATTACAAATTTATTATTTAGCGATGGCAGTATTTGGTTGGTATTGCTGGCGTAAGGTTTTATCACCTAAGTTTGGTGAAAATAACAAGAGTACGGTAGGGGCCGTTCAAGCCATTCAAACTTGGCCGTTACTTTTTCATGCTAAAATTATTGTCTTACTGAGCGCCTGTTCTTTAGCCATTGGCTGGTTGATGGATAATTATACGCCGACAGATTTCCCCTATTTAGATTCTGCTACTACGGTGTTTGCTGTATTCGCTACGTATATGGTTACTAAAAAAGTATTAGAAAATTGGCTGTACTGGATAGTGATTGATTTTGTTTCTATCTATTTATATTTAGAAAAAGACTTACAACCTACCGTTGTCTTATTTTGCTTTTATGTGGTTATTGCTGTTGCTGGTTATATTATGTGGTATAAAAAATACCAACAAAATCTCAGTACCTCAGCACCGTCATTTTCACAGCAAACCAATCATTAAGTGTCGGTTTTAGTATCAAAGAGCAACAAGGTAACGTTTGCAGAAATTAGCGATTTACCTTGTTTTATTGATGGTCATTGCCAGATAAGCGTTTTAATCAAAGGTGAAAGTCACTTATGTTTTAAAGTGGTTTTTAGTAAAAATGGTGTACAAAAGCACTATTTTGTTAAGTCTCTCAGCGAGCATCAACTAACGTCACAAGCTGAAGTTAACAGTCATTTATCAGCGGCTGAACATGGTTTTGCACCCGCTGTGATATTTTATTCGTCATTATGGTTAGTGTCAGAATTTATTGAAGGTTATTCATTACAGCAGTTTTGCGCCAATCACCCCAAATTTTCACTAGCAAGTAAAGTCACTATTGCGATGTCCTTAATGACCAAAAACCATCAACTGAAAGCCAGTAAAGAACATTTAGTTATTAATGTTGCTGAGTTACTTACTAGTCTAGTTAACCTGAACATTTATACGCAGCGGCAAAAAGTTGTATTAACTCAAATAATTAAAAAAACAACAAGCTTTCCGTCATCAAATAACAATTTGGTGTTATGTCATGGTGATGTTAATGATGAAAATATTCGCCTAAGTACTGAATTTAAAACTAATCAACTCAACGAGAACACCTGGTTAGTTGATTTTGAATGCAGCAGCTTAGCTGAAGCGGAATATGATATTGCTATGTATCTTGCTATTAATCAGTTGTCCGTAAGTAATATAGACGAAGTTGTTTATAGCTATCAGCAATATTCAACAAGTCTCATTAATAGCGAAAAAGTACGGGGTTATTTAGCTTGTTGTTATTTAATTAATGGCTTGTGGTATTTAGAGGCTGGCAGTGAGAGCGAACAAGCCAAAGCTTTTGCGGCAAAGGCTTGCCAACAGTTTGTACTTTTTGACCAACTAGCTTTAGCAGAAGACAAGGTTGTACCTCTGCTTAATGCACTTTTAGCTAACTAGCGTAACAAATGCTTTTTGTTGATGAAGATTAGTGATGCTTTTCTCAACTCGTGCAATATCATCTGGAAAGGTTAACCCAAACCAAAGGTCGTTTGACGTTAATAGCTTAACTGCTTTTTTCTGTTGCGCGATTTGTTGCATCACAACGTTTGGCAAATAACATTCAAAGGCATTAACTTTGTTAACGTCGCTCTCTTTATTGTAGTTGTTGATGGTGTCAATAATATAAGCTTCTAGCGCGGGTAATATATCAAGCGTAAAGCTCCAGCAGTTCATCGATGTTAGGCTGAGTGGGTCTAGCTCACACCGTTCATTATGGTGCTCCAATCGCCCGGTGATTTTTTGCTGACTATCATCACTCTTTACGCGCTTAATATCATGGCATTCATCAATACTAAGCAATAAGTTATTTCGGTCGAATTGGCAAAACCCTCGATTTACGCCGCCAAATTCGGAAAGCGTTTTTTCTAATTGAAATGCGACCATTAAATGATGTTCAGGGAACTCTTGGTTATTTTTCAATAGTAGTTTAAAAGCATTTTTTCCATAATAATCATCGGCATTTATTACCGAAAAATCACCCTCAATATTGTTTCTACAACACCAAATAGCGTGCGCAGTGCCCAATGGTTTTGTTCGGCCTTCCGGGAGAGCAATGTTCAATGGTAAGTCATTCAACTTCTGCTCAACAAAAACTACGGCTATTTTATTGGTAAGTTTAGGTAATATTTGTTCAGTAAATAAGTCGCGTAATTCGGCACGAATAATAAAAATAACTTTGGTAAAACCTGCATCGATTGCATGGCAAATATTACATTCCATCAGGGTCAATTTGGCAGCACTAAATTCAGCCAACTGTTTATTGCCACCAAAGCGTGAACCTAACCCTGCCGCTAAAATAACTAAGGTATTCATTAGCTAATTATCATTAAGGGTTTTGCTGATTGCCAAGCTCCCCGGGTAAAATCAGGCACATCTTTACTGTTACTTCTGTCGGTAACTGAATCAGCACTAAGGGGGATAATTGCCGACCAAGCAGCCGCGTCGTAAACATCTTGATCAAGTGCTTCGCCATTACGTAAGCAATAAACCATTCGCCATAACATTAAGAAGTCCATGCCGCCATGACCACCATTGTGCTCAGCCTCTTCACCCATACGCGTCCATAAAGGATGATCAAACTCAGCTTGCCACTTTGCCATATCTTTATCCCAGTGGTGAAAGCTAGCATGGCTGGGTTTACGGCCTTTACTGCCTGACTTTTCCCATAGCGCTAAATCGGTTTGGAATTTTTCATCATATTGCTTTTTAATCGCTTCTGGAACATTTTCAAGTGCAATGCGATCGGGGAAACCCGCGAAAGCACCATTGGTCCCTTGAATATAGTTATGACGAGAATAGGGGCGCGGCGTTGTGGTGTCATGTTGCACCATAATTGAACGACCGTTTTTAGTTTTGATTAAGGTCGTATTCATGTCTCCGGCAATAAAATTTAAACTATTACGTTCATGAACCGCTGGAAATTCACGTGCAGCGTAAGCTTTACGACCTAGGGCTGGAGAGCTGGTTGATGTTAAATAATCAAAGCGATCACCACGGTTAATATTCATGTACTGAGACACTGGCCCTAAACCATGAGTGGGGTATAAATTTCCATCCATTTTAGTGTGCCAATAAGTACGCCAAGAGCCGGTACTGCCTTCAATTTCTTTCATTTGCCAGCGTAGTTCATGAATATAAGCTGCTTCACCATGCAATAAGTCACCAAATAAGCCTTGGCGAGCCATGTTCAATACCATGAGTTCATTACGGCCGTAACAAACATTTTCCATCATCATGCAATTTTTTTGTGTACGTTCAGCGGTATTCACTAACTGCCAACATTCTTCAATAGTCGTTGCTGCTGGTACTTCAACAAAAGCATGTTTGCCACTTTCCATGGTTTCAACACTCATCGGCGTGTGTAATGCCCAAGGCGTTGCAATAATTACAATATCAATATCTGAGCGAGTAAGCATTTCACGATAAGCGCTCTTGGAACCGCTATAGCTAGCTGGCGTTTTAAATCCTGATTTCTCAACAACCTCAATCGAGCGAGCTAATGCTTCGGTATCAGTATCACAAATGGCTTTAATTTCTACACCATCAATATGACAATAATGTTTTACATGCCCAGAGCCACGCTGGCCGACACCAATAAAACCGATGCGAACTACATCCATTTTAGGGGCAACTAAGCCCATTACAGACTTTCCTTGGCTGTTCAACGGAGTGGTTGGTGAATTAACTGTTGAAGCACAGCCACTGGCAATACCTGCTGCTCCAACAGCAACAACAGACTTGAGAAAATTACGACGATTACTTTCGCTCATTAATGACTTCCACTTTCATGTAAATTATTTTTATGGGTATAACTTACCCGTAAACCGATGGAATGGCTAATACCTTGAGGTAACTGGTGGATAAGTCTCGTTTAATGACAATAGGCAATTTATGGTATATTTTTGTACTCACTGAAAAGTGTAGATAAATAAAACAAAGGAGTTGTTATGAAAAAAATCATCTATCTGTCTTTATTGATGGTGCTATCCGCGTGCTCTACTTTAGTCATTGAGCCTGAAAATGATATTGATATCCCACTAAATCAAAGTTTATTTACCTATGATGAGACGATCATGAGTGAGATAGATATTTTTTCACTATCTAAGGAGCAAGAGGCAGAGTTTCTCAACGAATATGAAAAACTTCTAAAGGAAGGCCTCGCCCGACATGAAGCTTTAGCAGCCTATTTGCAACGTCTAAAAAACAACTTCACTTTTTATGGCGAGACTAATATCGCTAAAAAATCTTTGAGGATAAAACAAGGTAACTGCTTAAGTTTGTCAATCTTGACGACAGCTTTAACGCGCTTAGTCGGTTTGGAAACATCTTATCGAGAAGTAACCTCATCTCCTGTTTTTCAAAAGAACGATAATTTTATCTCGTCATCTTCTCACGTCCAGACAATTATTTATGATCCGAACTTTGTTGCTGAGGAAGGATTGATCTACTTATCTAAACCCGGGATTGTCATTGATTATTTTCCGACTAAAAATAGTAAACAAGGGCCAATGTTTTCCTTTAATAAGTTTTTATCTATGTATTATCGAAATATTGCGGGCGATGCGTTAATGCATAAAGAACCTAATAAGGCTTTTGCTTACGGAAAAGAAGCATTAAAAATTATGCCTTCGAGTGTCGAGGCGATTAACTTTATGGCCTTATTACATAAAACCCAATTGGATATTAAAACCTCTGAGAAATTGTATAAATTAGGTATATCTTTGGATGAAAATAATATTCAAATTATTCATAATTATATGATTTTGTTAGCAAAGGAAGGTAGGTCTCAAGAGGTTGTATATTATCAAAAAAAACTGAACGCTTTAGATAACCCTAATCCGTATCTCTGGCTTGAGCAAGCTTATCAGTCATATAGAAATCCTGAGCAAGCTGAAATATATTATAAAAAAGCCTTGAAAAATGCACCGTATCTACAAGAAGCTTATATTGGTTTAGCTAAAATATATTTTAAAAGTAACAATAAAAAACGTGCGAAAGAGATGATAGAAAGTGCTTTAAAATGGAGCTATAAAAAAGATGAG
This sequence comes from Colwellia sp., assembly GCA_013215385.1. Lineage (GTDB taxonomy): Bacteria > Pseudomonadota > Gammaproteobacteria > Enterobacterales > Alteromonadaceae > Colwellia_A. The sequence continues at coordinate 101,960 of JABSOY010000009.1, read as the reverse complement.
CAGCAGTTGTATAAAAGGAAGTTATCTATTTTAAGTGCAGTTAGTGCCTGAAATAAAAAGTGGTCCACCCGACAGGATTCGAACCTGTGACCTCACGCTTCGGAGGCGTGAACTCTATCCAGCTGAGCTACGGGTGGTTTGCTGTTTTAAGCGCGGCAAATACTATAATTAAATGTGAAAATTGTCTAGCTTTGTCGTCTTTATTTTTAGTACAGGTGAATATATTGTCAATCTTAATCTGCTCAAGGAAAAATAGTGGAAAAAGATGTACTTTATTATGCAAGAACCCTAAAGTATTAACTATAATAATATCAGTTAATTTAACGCGTTATAGAATTGCATATGAAACCACGGAATATATTTATTAGGTTGTTGATGTTAGGAATGATAATTTCTACATCTTTTTCGGCATTATCACAGAGTTATGATCTTGAACAGATCATTGTTGAACCTTATGCAGATACTATTAAACGTACAGGTAAACTCGATTTTAAAAGAACGTTGAAGGTATCTTTTAAAAGTAGTGGTTATCTCGCTAAGCTTTTAGTAGACGAAGGCCAGTATTTTGAAAATAAGCAACTTATCGCTTCTCTGGATACTACTGAACTTATACAAAACAAAAACTCAACTTATGCGCAGCTTTTACAAGCTAAGCGTGACGTTAATCGTCAGAAAACGTTAATTGAAAGTGGAGTCAGTTCTGAACAAGAGCTTGATGTTGCCGTAACGCTTGTAGAAACAACTCGCTCAGCTTATCAAGTCGCTTTTTATAACCTTGAAAAAGCAAAAATATTTGCACCATTTTCAGGTGTGGTACTCAATCGTTATACTGAGTTAGGCGAGCTTCAGTCACCTGGTCGTGAAGTATTGAAAATAGCAGCGCTAGACAGAAACTGGGTGGTTAAAGTCGCACTTACCGGCAGTGAAGTCAGCCAAGTACGTTTAGGTCAAAAAGTAAATATTACCTTACAAAGCTTAGGTGCAGTTATTGGTGAAGTAAGCAAAATACCTGTGATAGCAAATACAGATGGCAATATGTTTATTATTGAAGTGTTATTGCCTAACTTGTCGTTAAAAAGTGGTATCGTCGCAGGACAAATCGCAGAAGTTGTCATTGACTTTACCAGCGACAATTTTGTTTATCGTTTACCTATTTCTGCGTTAATTAGTATTGATGACAGTGGTAAGGCCGTTGTTATTAAACAAACTGGTCAGCAACTAAGTTACCAACATTACGATATTTACCGTTTAGATAACCAATATCTATATTTATTTGCTTCGGTTGATGACCAGCCAATGCAAATTGTTACCAACGGGTGGCAGCACCTCTCATTAGGTAAAAAATAGTTTATGCAGTTACCTAAACTCGCGATAAAGAACGCTCAGTTTACGCTAACCATCGTGGTACTTTTGGTACTTGTTGGGATTGTTTCATATTTCCAAATGCCTAGATCTGAAGATCCGCAGTTCGATATGCCGATCACGCTAATCGAAGTCATCTATCCTGGAGCCTCTCCGACCGATATTGAAAGCTTGGTGGTTAATCCACTAGAAGAAGAGTTTTCTGATATTGAGAATATTCAGAAAATTGAGTCTCAAATTAAAAATGGTGGTGCCCGTATTGAAATTACTTTCTTGTATGGTACCGATCCAGAAGGCTCTTACAATAAAGTAAAACAAGCAGTTTCAACGGTAAAGCCCACCTTACCTGATGGTGTCCATGATTTATTAGTCTTAAAAGCAACCCCTACCAGTGTTGCTATTATGCAACTTGCTTTATGGAGCGAGCCGATCGACTATAAAACCATGGAGTTTCATGCTAAGCAGTTAGAAAAACGTTTAGAAGCGATAAACGATGTACGTAAAGCCGGTGTTTGGGGATATCCACAACAAATAGTCGCGGTTGATGTTAATTTAGCCTTGCTAAAACATTATGGCTTATCGGTTACCGATATTAATTTTGTCTTACAGGGGCGAGCAACAAATATTACCCCTGGTTACGTTGACGCAAGTTCAAGGCGTTTTAATGTCAAAGCCAGTGGTAATTTCGTACAACTTTCCGAATTAGCTGAAACGGTTATTCGCTCTGATGAAAACTCTGTTTTACGTTTAAAAGATGTGGCTACGATAGACTTTTCTGGGCTAGAGCCTAATTATTTAGCTTATTACGACAATAAACCCGTTATTTTCCTCACCATAGAGCAACGTCCTAATACTAATATTTTTGACTTGACTGAAAGTATTGAGCAAGAAATTGTCAATTTTTCAAAAAGCTTACCTGACAATATAAAAATAGATGTTTTGTTTAAACAATCAGACAGTGTTGAGTCGAGAGTTAATGGTTTTTTTGACAATCTTTGGCAAGGTCTGGTGCTTGTTGGCATCATGGCACTAGTATTTTTGGGTTTACGAGAATCCTTGGTAGTAATCGCCGTTATTCCATTATCATTTTTAGTGGCGATTGGCTGGTTAGACTTTAGTGGTTTTGGCTTACAACAAATGTCGATTGTTGGTTTGATTATCGCGCTAGGATTATTGGTTGATAATGCCATAGTGGTTACCGAAAGCATTCATCGAGAAAAGAAAAAAACAACTAATCTTGAGGAAGCCGCAGCTATAGGTACTAGCAAAGTAGGTTGGGCGATAACGAGTGGCACAGTTACCACTATGTTAGCCTTTTTACCTATGCTGATGTTAGCCAGTAATACCGGTGATTTTGTTCGTTCTATGCCAGTAACCGTGGTCTTGGTATTACTCGCTTCATTATTGATAGCATTAACATTAACGCCTTTATTAGCCTGTAAGTTTTTTTCAAAACATAGTAATACTAAAACACCAAAAATTAAAACATTACAACATTACGTCAATATATTTGCTGAAAAAGTCTACTCAAAATGGTTGAGTAAATTTATGAATTCGCGCTGGATTGTTATCGCTATTGCCGTACTTTGTTTAGTGGGCATGTTGTCATTATTTGGCAAAGTAGGGGTGAGTCTTTTTCCTAAAGCGGAAAAACCTATGATCATGATTGATGTAGAAACACCGGCCAATTCATCATTAGCTTATACCGATCATGTGATGCAAAAAATGACAGCGGTCATTGAAAAAAATCCGCTAGTCTATAAGGTTGCTCTTAATGTTGGTAACGCTAACCCACGAATTTATTACAACCAAATACCTAAACGTGGTGTCGCGACATACGGACAAGTTATCGTTGTTTTAAAAGAATATCATGCAGAAAAAGTATCTAATTTTGTTACTCAACTTCGTCAAGAGTTTGGTCAATGGCAACAAGCAAAAATAACGGTTAGTGAATTTACTCAAGGGCCGGTAACTGACTTACCGATTAGTGTCCGTTTAATGGGTGAGTCGTTAACTGATTTGGAAAAAGTTGCTAACGATCTGGCGAAGATGATGGCAAGCACTGAAGGGATTATTAATCTAGATAATCCCATTGGTAAAGCAAATACTGAATTATTACTCGATATTAACTATGAAAAAGCAGGCCTGACAAATATTGATATTAATACCTTAGATATCACCTTACAGACTATATTGTCAGGAACTGCCGTCGGGCGTTTTAACGACGATAACGGTGAAAATTATCCGATTGTAGTTCGTCGAAAAAATCCAGATGTTGACGGTTTAGCCGATATCAATGTTACTAACCGTTTAGGTGAAGCAATTCCGCTTAATCAATTTATAGACATTAAATTACAAAAAGGTCGAACTGAATTTTATCATTATCAAAAACTACGTATGGCGAAAGTTTCTGCTGACGCAGACAAAAAGCATATCGTTAGCGAGCTAACAGCAAAAGTCGTCGCCTATTTAGAAAGTTATAATATGCCCGACGGCATTAGTTACACCTTAGGTGGCGAAGAAGAGTCTCGTCAAGAAAACTTCTCAGGTTTAGCACAAATTATGCTCGTAACCGCTATTGGTATTTTTGCCGTTTTAGTCTTGCAGTTTAAGTCGTTTTTACAGCCACTGGTTATTTTTACTTCAATACCCTTTGCAATGGCAGGATCTGTGATAGGTTTATATTTGACAGGACAATCATTTTCGATGATGGCATTTATTGGTTTGATCAGCTTATTTGGTATAGTGGTCAATAATGCTATTATCCTTATTGATACTGCTAATCGAAACTTTGCTGAATCAAATAACTTAAAACAGGCAATACTCGATGCTAGTGCGACACGTTTTACACCTATATTATTAACGACTTTAACCACGATTGGTGGTTTACTGCCTCTCACTATTTTTGGTGGCGGTTTGTGGCAACCACTGGGTACTGTAATCATTTCAGGTTTGTGTGTTTCCGCGATAGCCAGCTTTTTATTAGTACCGGTATTAACCGAGATATTTACACAAAAAAGCACTCAAGAGAAAATAGTAGATCAAAATTAAATAAAAACTCAACAAGAAGTTTAACTATACATTATGGATTCATTTGGACTTATCGGTTACTCGTTAGCTAGTGCCGCATACCTTTTATTTGCGTTACTCATTTTTGCCGCCCGTAATAATACGACACTTGCCCGTTGGGTATTGATATCTACGTTAGTTACCGTCGTTGCTAATGTGGTCGCAGCATTACAAATAGAGCTTGGCTATAGTTTGCAATGGGTTATGGTTAGCGATGCATGTAAAATTGCTTGTTGGTCAATTCTTATCTTACTCTGTAATACTGAACATCGTTCCTTTCGTGACATGATGGGCAATAAATATATTCGCCAATATGTCAGTATTTGGAGCATGTTGATGATCGTTTGTTGGTTTACCACCTACATGCTAAATTTTTCCTATGAATACCTATTTTTACTGTTTATTGTTTTTAACCTATGGAGCTTAGTACTCCTCGAACAGCTCTATCGAAGTGCCAATTCCCAGGTACGTTGGGCTATTTGGCCAATGGTTATTGCGCTAGCCAGTGTCTCAATTTTTGATTTTGTTTTATATGCCCAAGCAACAATGGTTGGTGGAATTGATTTTAATTTTTGGTTTAGTCGAGGATTTATCTCTTTAGTTGTTGTGCCGTTATTGCTAATTAGTACCCGACGTATTCACAATGGCTCAGTGCGAATTTTTGTTTCCCGGCATGTGGTTTTTTATAGCTCAATGTTAATGATTGCTGGTGTTTATTTGTTGGTTATGGCATTTGCTGGTTACGTTATTAATTATATCGGTGGCGAGTGGGGCAGTGTGGTAAGCATTAGTTTCTTAGTCCTTAGTGGTTTGGTCTTGGTGGTTTTACTGATCACAGAATCGTTACGAAGAAAACTAAAAGTATTTATTGCTAAGAACTTCTTTGCTAATAAATACGAATACCGTGATGAATGGTTAAATCTCATCGGTAAAATAGAAACCACCAGTGCAGAAAGCTATTATCAAATGGCAACACAAATTATGATGTCAAAAGTTGAGGTACATGCTGGGGCTATTATTAAGAAAGTCACTGACCAGCGATTTAGTGTGCAATATAGTGAAAACATGTCGTTCGACGATTCATTTAATGAGCAGTTAGTACAGTTTAGTCTTTTTTGTCAGCGGCAAGGGTGGATTATTGATATTGAAGAGTACAGTAAAACACCGACAACTTACCCCGAATTATCATTAGACGTAAAAATGCTGAATGAAAAAAGCATTCGTTTTGTGGTACCAATTTTTATTGGTAAAGCATTTTATGGCATGTTTTTACTGGCAGGAAAAGATGACGGAAAACAGCTTAATTGGGAAGACCGAGATTTACTTTCGGCTATTTCCAAGCAATTAGGAAATTTTGTTTCCTTGCATGAAGCTAATGACAAACTAGCTGAATCTAAACAGTTTGACGCTTTCAATCGTATGTCTGCTTTTTTAGTGCATGATCTAAAAAATGTGCAAGCGCAATTAGCTCTTATTACCACTAATGCTAAAAAGCATGGTGATAACCCAGAATTTGTTGCCGATGTTTATGAGACGGTTGAATCGGCGACCGAACGTTTGGCTAAAGTTTTATCGCAATTACGTAATAAGCAAGCTGCACAATCTAAAAGCGAACTGGTTAATGTTGCTCAGTTAATTGAAAGTGTTGTGCGCCAGCGGAATATTGATCAGCCGCAAGTGACCTTTGATTCGATTAAAGATTGTGAAATGGCCATTGATAGCGAAACTTTTCATTCAGTGTTAAATCACCTGATACAAAACGCACAAGAAGCGACAAACAACGATGGTTGGGTTAAAGTATCCCTTGCTCAACAAGGCAAGCATCTAGAAATAACTATCAAAGACAATGGCTGCGGAATGTCGAAAGACTTTATCGATAAAAGGTTATTTAAACCCTTCGATACCACCAAAGGTAATGCTGGAATGGGCATTGGTGTTTTTGAAGCTAAACAGTTTATAGAAAGTATTGCTGGTTTAATCAAAGTTGAAAGCCATGCAGGGCAAGGCACAACATTTATTGTTGATTTACCAATTAAGCCTGTCTATGAATAAACTAACTATAAGTAATGAAAATTAATCGCACAGAAAGGAAAGGGTTTTAGTAGTATGGAAAAATTACTGATCATTGATGATGATAAAGGAATACAAAAACAACTAAAGTGGTGTTTGTCTGATTATGACGCGGTGTTAGCGGATAGTCGAGAAAGTGCTATTGCTGCCGTACGTCGTCACGAACCTAAAGTTATTACCCTTGATCTAGGCTTGCCGCCAGATGAAGCGAATGCCACCGAAGGTCTATTAGCCTTACAAGAAATACTAACAATTGCTCCTCATACTAAGGTGATTGTGATCACGGGTAATGATGACCGTACTAATGCCCTTAAAGCTATTTCAGCCGGCGCTTACGATTTTTACCAAAAACCTATTGATGCTGACGTTATTGATGTCATTGTGGCACGTGCGTTTAGCGTAGCCGCTATTGAAAACGAAAACCGTAAAATGCGTGAGGTGGCCGGTAGTGACATTGGCATTATTGGCAATAGCGAAGCAATCGACCGTTTACGTATGATGGTTAAGCGTATTGCCCCTACGCAAATTACCGCCCTCTTATTAGGAGAAAGTGGTACAGGTAAAGAAGTCGCAGCCAATGCCGTGCATATCGCTAGTGAACGAAGTAATAAGCCATTTGTTGCGATTAACTGTGCATCAATACCTGAAAACTTATTAGAAAGTGAATTATTTGGCTTCGAAAAAGGTGCTTTTACTGGCGCGCATCGAACCACTAAGGGAAAAATTGAATGCGCAGAAGGCGGCACATTATTTCTTGATGAAATTGGCGATATGCCCTTTAGTTTGCAAGCTAAATTGTTACGTTTTTTACAAGAGAAAACCATAGAACGTCTTGGCGGAAGACAAGAAATCCATGTTGATGTTCGGGTTGTTTGTGCAACGAATCAAAATTTAGAAGAAATGGTTGCAGCGAAAACTTTCCGTGAAGATTTATTTTATCGTGTCAGTGAAATAACTTTAAATATTCCCCCATTACGCGATCGTGATGAAGATGTGCTTATTCTCGCACAATACTTTTTACAGATGTATGCGTTAGAATATAAGCGGAACGTTAAGAGTTTTTCTGAAGACGGTTTAAGTGCAATTAAGGCGCATAAATGGCCGGGTAATATTCGTGAGCTACAAAATAAGGTCAAGAGCTCTGTAATTATGACAACAGGTACACAAGTTACTGCGTTTGATTTAGGCTTCTTTGATCATAGCGATACTGCATTTGAATTATCGCTTAACTTACGCACTGTCCGTGAAAAGGCTGAATCATTAGCGATTCAAAAAGCTTATGCATTAGCGGAAGGGAATATGTCTAAAACGTCGGAGCTGCTTGGTGTAACAAGGCCGACATTATATTCATTGATTGAAAAGTATGCTTTAACGATTAATGAGTCTTAGTATTTACTCGAACCGATATTAAAAAGGTTTAATTCAAACCTTTTTAATATCATTTATCTAGCAATCAGCTATTCTTTTGCTTCTTCTATATTCGCTTCAGCATACAATCGACTTTTTTGTTTCAATAATTTATCAACATAGCGAGCCATTTTAATTTTCTGCTTGATAGAGGACTCAAGAATCTCTTCAACTTCACGCAAAATTTCTTTCATATTTTCAACATTTTCAGTTGAATTAACCACAAGCTGTGTATTGTTAGTCCTAGGCTCATTACTGGTTAATTGGTTTGTATGAAGTGAGCCGGTTAGTTCAGCTTGCATTTCTTCTGCGACTTCATTAATCGCTGCAACATCAATACAAGTTAGCTCTTCTAAAAAACCAAACAATAATAAACGGTCGACAAATATATTTATCTTACGCGGCACACCTAAGGTTTTTTCGTGAATAAGCTGAAAAGCGTCATCAGAAAAAAGTGACTCTTTAGTACAACCACCTTGCTGTAACCTATGATTGATATACTCTTTTACTTCTTCGCTAGATAAAGGTTTTAAGTGAGCGGAAGCTATTATTCTTTGGCGAAACTGTTCCATATTTGGTGCTTGAATAATATCTTTAAGTTCTTCCTGCCCCAGTAAGAAGCTTTGAATAAGCGGCTTATTATCAAGTTGAAAATTAGAAAGCATGCGCAGCTCTTCAACAGTTTCAATCGGTAAGTTTTGAGCTTCATCGACAATCAACAGTGCGCGCTTGCCTTGGCGGTTTAAACTAACTAGGAATTGTTCAATAGCCTGTAATAATTCCGCTTTGCTATTGCCTTTAATAGAAATTTTAAACTCAGAAGCAACTAACTCAAGTAGTTCTTTCGGCTCTAGTTTAGTGGTAACAAGTTGTGCGGCCACAATAGAATCGTCAGCAATGTTATTAAGTAAATTGCGTGCTATTGTCGTTTTTCCTGTGCCGATAGGTCCGGTAACTACAATAAAACCTTCACCTTGGTCTAATCCATACTGTAAGTAGGACATGGCTCTTTGGTGGTTACTTGATGCGAAAAAGAAGCGAGGATCAGGACTTAGCTGAAAAGGACGTTCTTTAAAACCATAATAATTTTCATACATACTACTAAAAACCTTTACTTACTTTAAGGTAGACTCTGTCTTCCTCATAATTAAACGATTGTGTTGTTGAGCTTCTATTAAGGTGGCTAAGGCCTAAGGTAACTGTTAGCTTACTGTTTAATGACTTATCATACTCAAGGCTATAACGACGGTAGCGGTCTCTACGTTCATTTTCTTGTTCAAGTGAATGATGGGTGTCGGTATACTCCATATTTAAGCGAATATTTGACTTACCGCTAACCTTACGCTTAATAGAAAACGATGCACGTTGGTTTTCATCTTTGACACGAGTATTTAAATTTTCACGGTCTAAACGAGAAAGCGAAATATTAAATGTAGTACGCGAAAGCGCTAAGTCTGACGACCATTTCAACTCTTTGTTTAATGACATATCTAGATCTTCCACTAAAATAAAGTCGCGTAGATTAATAAGCTGATAATTGTCAAAGTTAATATTATCGTCATTGTTTACAAAACAAGAAGAGGTATCAATTATCTCCCCTTGAGGACACCAAAAAGCGCCTAGAGCAACACTCTCATAATTATTACGCGTAAATGCTCTAACGTCTTCAGCGTAGGTGATTTTATTGGTTAAACGTTTATTCTTATGGGTAAAGTCAAGACCGTAACTTTCACCATAAAATCGCTGTCCATAATCAATTGTTAACTGTGTTCTTTGACTTGGCTCCCAACGAATTGAAGCCGCTGTATAATCTTCTTGTTCTTTACCATCAATATCGAGTTGAGCACCTGTCGGTGTATTGTAAGATACATCAATAAGTAATTTAGGTGATATTAACCAGCGTAAACCACCGCCATAGGAGTCTGATTCGAGAGACGAACTATTATTAGTAAGATCCCCTTCGTTAGTTTCATCATAATAACGCAAAAAAGGAGTGAATTTATAATTGGTGATTAAACCGACTTTAATCTCACCTTTAAAGAACTTTCCATCACGACCTTGGTTGGTAAAGTCAGTAAATTCTGATGTACCTTCCCAGTATATATGCCTTGCCGAACTACCATTTTTAGTCGATAAACTTAGCCCGAAACCTTCCTGCTCACCAATTTTATCTTCAGACTTAACTGTTCGGTATTGAATCGCAGAATCGACAATAAAATCACGATTATTAATTTTGTACTCTAAACCGCTAGCATAGCTCTCAATTCTTACGGTATCACCCGAGACAATATCAGCTAAAGCATTACTTGAAAAATTTCTCGATTGATTAGATATAGTCGCACTGCCAACTAAAGCAAGACCATTAGGAGCAAGTTTCAATCTGAAATCACTTTCTAAAGTGTGAAAGTCATCATCAGTATCATGATCATGACTATACATAGCGTATACACTGCTTGAAGATAAAGAAAACTCTAGTTTTTTCGACGAAAAAACAGTTTCTAATTCAATACCTGTTTGGCTAACTAAACTTGATGTTTCGTCACTCAAGGATAAGTTAACATTATCTGAGTATGTTTCATCAATAATAAATTTAGGCTGAAATTGCCATTCGCCAGCATAAGTATTTGCAGATAAAATAGCAAAGATTGCAACGGCTAAGGTTTTTTTATTTAGTGCCGTATCCATAACCGTAATAGCCATACATATCCTTGTGAGATCTGATTGCTTTATTTAACACTAAACCGAGTGCTAAATCTTCATTGAGGTTTTCAGTGGCTGTTTTTATATCAGCTAACTGAGTTTTTGATTCTTCAATAACAACCAGAGCTTGGCCCATTAAATTGGCGAGTACTAAGGTTTCGCTGACACCTATTAAAGGAGGGCAATCAAAAATTACTATACGGTCGGGGTATCGCTCAGCTAATTCTTTTGCTAAAGCTTCCATCCTATCACTAGCTAACAACTCATTTGATAAATGATGAGGTTCGCCGGCAGGTATAATCTTTAATTTATCAATATTGGTACTGTACAATATTTCAGAAATGTCATTTTTCTTACCGAGTAAATATTCAACTAATCCAGGAACAGGTCCAAAGCCTAATTCTCTATTAATACTAGGACGTAATACATCGGCATCAATAAGTAGCACGGTTTTATCTTGCTCTAAGGCAATACTTAACGCTAGATTGATCGAAATAAAAGTTTTGCCTTCGTTCGGCTTAGAACTACTAACCATCACTAAATTACTATGTTTGAGTGTTTTTGATGCAGGGCCAAAAGCATTAGCAATAAGTTTACGTTTTATTTGACGAAACTCATCCTTAATACTTTTTCGTGTACCGTTGTCAATTAAAAAACCACGTCTTTCTAACTCAGCTTTATCTAGCTGTAATACGTCATTATTTGTATTGGATAAAGTGTTTTCGATGGTTATTGACGGTGCTTTCTCGACAACATCATCTTGCACGCTGTGGTTAAGCTGTTGATTAGCCAATTTCTGCTTTGCTAGCGCTTTTTCTATCGTACTCATAAATTAAAAATCCTATGTAACGGCGCTTGTATTGCATCAGGGAATAGAGAATAAGCAATAAAAAAACATAATATAGAAAGCAACATGGTATTTGAAACAATAAACAATATAGTTTTTTTCTTATCCTTGCTTTGCAAACCCAGGTTTTCAGTCGCTGAAACAATGCCAAAAATAGGAATGCCAGTTGCGCGGGCTACTTGGCTACTTGAAGTGACAACGGGATTTAATTGACTGAATAAGAAAGAAAGCCCTAACCCAACACCAACACCTAAAAAGGTCACAACAATATAAAATATAAACCGCTTCGGCCCTGAAGGTATTAATGGTGCTCGAGGTGGGTCAATAACTTTGAAGTTTATTTTACTGGTCGTTTCATCTGCTGATTGCGCTATCATCGCTTTTTCTTTACGATTTAATAATTCTTGGTATTGTTTATTCGTTATATCGTAGCCACGATTGAGCCCGACTAATTCAGCTTCAATTTCGGGTAAGGTATGAATTTTATTTTCAAGCTCTTTAACCGTATTGCGGTAGTTATTTGCCCTTACCTCCAGAGAAGCAACTAGTCCTTCAAGTTGATTCACTTGAATTTGAATATCCTGAATCACCGGGTTTTGACTAATTGGCGAATATTCATCACCATTACCGGTACTGTTAGCTAGGTATTCTTCAATTTCACTATTTCGCTTTTTAGTTAAACTCTCAAGTCGTCGTTGTATTTCTTTCACATCAGGGTGTTGATCAGTATATCTAAGTTGTAATGAATCTAACTGCGACTCTAGTTCAGAAATACGGTCATCATAGGTAGTTTTTATGCTATTTGAATCTACAATGTTATTTTGCTTAGAGGAATCAGAAGAAAATGATTTGCCTAATTTACTTAATTTAGATTTTGAAGCTGATAGTTGTGTTTTCGTTTCGAGGAGAACTAGTTCAATGCCTTTTAACTGCTCTTTCGAATTGTTTAACTTCACATAGTACCCTCCATATTGGTTAGGGAGTACATCACTATATTTTTGTTTGAAATTAGTTAAGCGTGCTTCAGATTTTAATAAACGATTTTCATACTCATTAATTTGACTGTTGATAAATTTTTGTGCCGAATCTGAGTTACGACGATTATCTCCTCGGGTGGTTTCAACAAAAACAGTTATTACCGACTGCACAACATCGCGAGCCATAACAGAGTCTTTATCTGTGAACGTTATATTAAAAATATTTTGTCGTCTACCACCGGTTTTCTTTATATCTATACCTGTTTTTAAACGTTCTATTAAAGCATCAAATTCTTTTGGAGTATTCGCTTGTACATCTAAATCAGTCATCCTAGCAATGCGTTCTAGGTTAGGGCGACTAAGCAAGGTTTTTACCATTAACGCAATTTGAGCATCGGTATTTGTTTCAACAGTCATACCCTTTAAAAGCGGACCTAAGATTGACTGAGTATCTGCAAATACACGTGCCTCCGATTCATAGGTATCTTGTAGCTGTGAAACAGCAAACCAACCCAAAGGACAAATAAGCCAAGTGGCAATCATAAGATAACGGCGCTTAAGCCATATACCTTTTAAATAATCTAACATTTGTTCAAGTACTTCTTGCATTCCTGACCTCTAAATACGGGGAATAAATAATATGTCTAATGATTAACTAAAAATTAAAACCAAGTCTCAGGGATAACAATAATATCACCGGGTAAAACATCAACATTTGCACTTATTTCACCGTTTTTAATTAAATCTTCAATGTATATTTCATACTGCTTCTGAATACCGTTTTCGACTCTTACTAATAAAGCATCGTTACCATCAGCAAATTCGGTTAAACCACCGACTTGAATCATTACATCAAGCAATGTCATCTGCTGAGTATAATTAATTGATTTGGGCTCTGATGCTTCACCAATAACGCGTATTTGTTCACTAAATGGGCCGACAAAATTATTTACGGTAACGGTAACGGTTGGCTCTCTTAAATAAGTCGCAAGGATTTCTTCAATGGTACGAGCAAGTTCAGTGGGTGTTTTACCCGAAACTGGGATATCTTCTACTAAAGAAGTTGTGATCATACCATCTGGGCGAACGACAAATGTGCCTGAAACCTCAGGGTTACGCCAAACAAAAATATTGACCACGTCTCCTGCACCAATAAGATATTTATATGTCGATATATCTACGGTGTTAGATTGATGAACAGTTGCCGGTGGTAAAGTTAAGCTACTGCATGCAGAAATAACATAAGCCAATACCAACATTGTTACTACTTTGAGTTTACCGAACATATTTTTTTCCATGGTTCTAACCTTTTTATACTTCGAATTTATCAGACTGATACTAAACTACCAGATTGTATGCGATTTTCACATAGGTTGCACAATATTAATAGGTGTAAAACATTTGTAATTTTTGTTATTATTTTACCTGCTTTCACCTAGAGGGTGGAAAAGGTCCATACAACTGAAAATCACAGCATGTTTAATGTTGTGATTTGTTAATCGTAATACAGGGAATATTAAATTCGTATGTCTAGCCCAAAGTTTCGAGATCTATCGTCGGGAAGTAAATCTTTAGTTATTATAGAACTTGCCTTTTTTGCAGGGGCATTATTGCTTACGGTTTACCTAAATAGCCTATTTTCATTTGTCGAACATCATGACATTCCCAACGATCGATTAGCTATTTGTGCAATTGTTTTTGCCTTAGTTGTACAGTTATCTTCTTTAGCTTTAGGTTTATATAACTCAAAATTACGTGAGAATTATCGTGGCATTGTTCGACGATTGCTAGTTTCTGTAGCTATTGGTTTTTTTATTGTTACGCTTTTAAATCCTTTATATGGTCAACATGCTTTGGAAGTTGAGTTGTTGGCTCTTTCCGCTTTGATCAGCTTAATTGTAGCGAGTGCCTTTCGTTACGTTACCCTACAAGTTGATTTTTTTGGTTTTAATAAACGTGTGGTTTTAGTGTTAGGCGCTGGAGATAGAGCATCTATTATTGAAAAAAGAATGCGACGAGATGTTGATAGACAAGGTTTTTATATGCATGGTTTTGTAATCATGCCTGGCGACACAGAAAATGGCATAGTAAATGAGAATCGTATTGAACTTGATGGCTCATTGGTTAATTATGCACTAGAACATGGCATAGATGAAATAGTAGTCGCTAGCGATGAAAGACGTGATAATTTGCCTGTAGACGAACTTTTTGCTTGTAAAATTCGTGGTGTAGAAATCACTGAAATTCTCGACTTTATTGAGCGCGAAACCGGACAGATTGCTGTAAACCTTATCTACCCAAGTTGGGTTATATATTCTAATGGTTTCGCTTCCGCTAATCACTTACGTAATACCTTAGATTGGGTATTTAATGCGGGTATTGCTATATTGTTGTCGCTAGTTACTTGGCCAGTGATGTTAATTACAGCCATCCTTATTAAATTAGACGAGGGCATGAGTGCTCCGATTTTCTATTTGCAAGAGCGCGTTGGGTTAGACGGACAAGCCTTTAATATTTATAAATTTAGAAGTATGCGCATTGATGCTGAGAAAAATGGCGCTCAAATGGCCTCTGAAAATGATGACCGCACAACCACCATTGGCAAATTTATCCGTAAATATCGGGTTGATGAATTACCACAGATTTTAAATGTACTACGAGGCGATATGGGGTTCGTTGGCCCTCGACCTGAACGTCCTGAATTTGTTCAGCAGTTGATTAAAAATTTGCCTTATTACAATGAACGTCACAATGTAAAACCAGGTTTAACAGGCTGGGCACAGTTGAAATATCCATATGGTTGTACGGAAGAAGACTCATTAGAAAAATTAAAATACGATTTGTACTACGTTAAACACCGAAGCTTTATGTTGGATTTGTTGATTTTGATTCGAACTGTTGAAATTGTTCTGTTTGGTAAAGGGAGATAATAAAATATAGGGAGTTAATTTGGATAATATTGTTTTAGTTCCATAGCGTTATTGTTCATTTTAGGATGATCAAACCAAATTAATAATCTGGAAGTTTTAAGTTTATTTAAGCATTAGTACTGTTTAAGTACTAATGCTGTTGTTGTACGCCAGATATGTTCTATATTATATTCATGTTTCCAGTTCGGAAGTATAAATATATGTCATCTCCTGTAAGGGTCCTTGAAGTTGTTCAAAGTTTAGGAAAAGGTGGTAGAACAACTAGATTTATAGATACTGTTTTAGGTCTAAAACAGCAAGGAATTTATACTGTCTCTTTATGTCTTTCTAAACCAGTATCTTGGATACACATTCCCAATTTACAAGTTATTTATAAAAAAGAAAGGATTGATTGGAGGCTTATTTTTCACATCAGAAAAATAATTAAAAATCATAACATTAATCTTATTCACGCACATTGTGAGCTTAGTCAGCTTTATGCCAGTATTGCTGGTTTTACCTGTGGTGTAAAAACAGTTGCAACATTTCACCGTTCAGATTTATCAAAATATCAACCCAACCCAGTTAATAAATTAATAAAGCTATTTTCATCATATTTTATCGCAGTTTCTTATAGCAGACTTTCATTACTGACAACAAATTTGCAGCTTCCTGAAAATAAGTGCGACGTTATTCATGGTGGTACATATATATCGAATAAGCCGACAGTGAAATCAATTTATGAAGCTCGTAATTATTTAGCTATCGATTGCAATGAAATTGCTCTTTTAAGTATAGGGCATTTAGGAGGAATTAAAGGTCATCAAGATACTATTAGGGCATTAGTCTTAATTGTTAAGGCGAATCCTAACGTTCATCTATATATAGCCGGAGACGGTGTGAGCAGTGAGAAAAAGGTACTGATTGATTTAGTTATGAAATTAGATATTGAAAAATATGTTTCCTTTCTTGGTCAAATTGATAATGCTCCAATGTGGATAGAGGCGTGTGATATATTCATTCAACCCTCGATTGAAGAGGCTTTCGGCTTGGTTTTTGTTGAAGCTGGCGCAAAAGCAAAACCTGTTGTTGCTACAGCCGTGGGCGGCATCACAGAGATTGTTATTTCAGAGGAAACTGGTATTTTAGTCCCTCCGGCTTCTCCGGGGCAATTAGCAATAGCAATGACTACACTGATTAATTCTGAAACATTACGAAAAAAATATGGTGATAATGGCTTTAACCGTGTTACAAAAAGCTTTTCTCTCCTGCATATGATTAATCGATATTTAGAAATATTCCAACAGGTTAAAGACACTTAAATCAAAAGGGAATAATAATGAACGGTGCAAAAGTAACCATAGTAATTACACCTCGAGATAGATATTCGGGTGTTATTGAATGCATTAAAAATATATACGCATTAACTCATGAACCATTCTATTTAAAGGTATTAGATTTAGACTACCCACACCGGATTAAACGTGAACTTAAAAGCGTGCTGGCAGATAAAAGCAACGCTGAGATAATCGAAATGGGCTTAATCATTCCTATGGAGGCGATGCGTAATATTCGAGACTTTATTACGACAACTTTTGTAATGTTTTTAGATAACGACTCGAATGTTACCAAGGGGTGGTTAGCTTTATTATTAGAAGTGGCTGAGAGCGATGACAAGATAGCGGTTGTTAATCCTCTAACTTTAGAAAAATCAGGCGTCGATATTGGAGCCCCGTTACGCAACCACTTATTTACTAATGAAATAACATTGGTAGAAATAGAAGGGGTTGATTACCTTATCGAAGAGAAACACTTACGAAGAGCGTTACCCGAAGATATCCCTAAAAACGTTGTTTCTTCGGAAATGTTTGAATTGCATGGCGCTTTGTTTAACACCAAGGTTTTACAAGAAATTGAACTCCCCCATTTGGTTATTCGTGAACATATCGACATCGCTATTCAACTGAAAAAATTAGGTTATAAAGTGTTTTCTCAACCTAACTCTGTAGTTATTTTTGATAATTTAGGTACCAGAATGGAGTTAGACGACATGAAATTCTTTTTCTTTCGGTGGAATAAAGCGCTTACCTGGCAGTCATCACGATTATTTGAGCAACGTTGGGGGTATAACTTTTATGCTGAGCAGGCTATGTATCATTGGGTATTTAGAAGGAAAGTCTTTTTATTTTGTCGTTGGTTATATATACCTATTAGCATTGCAAACCAAGTGACTCGTGCTATTTCTAAGATAAAAACATTAATTTACCCAGTCTGGGATCCAATAGAAAATCCAGAAGAGAAGGCTATTAATTTTTTTGATAATAGAAAGATCTAATTAAAGATATCATTCTGTTGACTAATAATTGCAAGTGTTTTTATTTTAGGTAGTGCGATATAGTTGCTTTGTTAACTCTTCTTTTTAGCTCTTGAACCGTGCAATTGCTATCTACTGAAAATCGGGCAAGCTTGAATATATTGTCAGTATTTATTTTATGATTAATTCCAGCAATAAAAGAAAATGCTATTTGATAGCCTTCCTCTTCTAATATTTGCATTGTCGTTTTATTAAAAGCATGAGTTCCACCAACAGGATAAGTAAAACTCGATATTTTATCACCTATTTCTTCTTCGATTCTTTCTTTTGATTGCCTTGCCTCTTGTCGTTGCTCTTCAGCAGATAAGTGTGACATTATTCGATGACTGCATGATTGAGAACCAATATCCATACCATTATCATGCATTTTCTTTATTTGCTGCCAAGACATGAATAGTTCTCTATCAGGAAGTGATTTAGTTTGCTGCCAATTTACTGCGCTTTTCAATTGACTGATCTTTTCAGCCATACTCATACTTGCATCTGCTTTTATTTGCTTTAAAACAAAGCGTATCTTATCAGATTCGGATAAGCCTGTAAGATTCAGTGGTGCAGGCCATCTGGGCATTTTAATTTGTTGCTGCTGACAATGTTTAATAATAAAGGCAATCTCATCCCACCAAGGTAGAACATTATGATCAATAAAATCTGTTGCAATAAAAAAACTTGCTGGAGTATTTAATTTTTTTAGAATAGGGAAAGCTAATTGATAGTTATCTATATAGCCATCATCAAAAGTAATAAGTGCTAACTTTTCTTTGATCTTTACATTTTGTTTGATTAGCTTTGTTAGTTCACCAATAGACACAACATCAAAATTGGCGTTATAGAATTGTACATGTTTTTCAAACATTGTTTCGCTACAGCTGAACACATTTGGATCAAAAGCAGTCTTATTTGGATCACCTATTCGATGATAATTGTAAACATAGAGCCCATTAGGCTTTATTGGCCAGATTAAAGGGCTTAACTCTAGTATTTTACTTATCAGATTCATGAAAAACTTAGGCTGATTTGTTTTTATATTTTGGAGCAGGAACAATATAATCGCGATACTGATGTGGGTTCTCTTGCTTATTAGCTTCTGCAGCTTTAACGATGTTGTACATCTCTCTAGCAGAAACAAAATGCATTACGTAGTTTTCCCCATCATTATACTTTTCAAGCAGGTACTCATTCATTTCTTCGAAAGGCTTACCTAGCAGAGTGTCCATATCTTGTTCTTGTGTTCCATGAGTATGTATCTTAATAAACAACCAATCAGGCTTTCCTTCAACTGAAATTGCACTATCAACCCAAAGGTCTACTCTATCTTTAGTTGGAGGCATAGAGCCACGTATATCACTATTTTCAATTTGTGGAAAAATCCCCTTCTTACGGTGTTTCCAATTTAAGCCTAATGGCCCTGTAATAAGCATCATGTCACCCCAACTTTCCCCTCCGACCTTAACTTTTTTACCTGTATTATGAGATTTAGGTTTTAGTGGATCATCCTTGGCATAATAAATTTCATTAGCAAAAGAAGGTTGGGTATCACTTGGTGCAGAAGGAAAAGTTAAATCGGCATAACAGCCGGTTTCCTTTAGTACGATTAACTCATCATTAACACCACACCATTTACCATCAGGTCGGCTATTGTCTAAGCACCAGTTACCATGAATAAAATTGTACTGTAACTTCCCTGAACTTTCGTCCCGTGTAAAGGCACCATGATTTTCATGTAGAGTTTCAGTAAAACGTTCTAAAGTTTGTCTCAAATTATCACTGGTATCGTTATCATGATGTAAGTGAATTTCTATTTCACCAAAGCCTTGTTGGCATAGCTCAGTAACTTTATCTAAATGTTCTTGTCGGTATTCCTCTTCTGGATAAAAGAATGTGTGTTTAGGATAGCAACCGTCTGCATCTTTAAATTTACCTGCAACTTTTGGGTAATCAATATGCCAGCGGTTTACTCTCGCACACTCTTGCTCATAAGGAATATCTTTTCCCCACATAGGCTCATAGTGGTCAACAAAACAAAACATAATATGCTTAGTCTTATTTGTTTTAGTTCTTAGTGTTAGCTTTCTCTTTAAGTAATGCCCAAGCCATAAATGCATATGTTTCTTTCTAATAATTATAGTAACTGCAGTTATGCCAAGAATAAAAAAAATAAGAATAGTAAGTAGTGTCATTAGCGAGAAGTCCTTTGCCATGTGCCTTTCACATTTTTAAATGCAAAACGGTAAAACCCTTGTAATAAGGCGAAATTCATAGAAACAAAAAAAGTAAGTAAAGCGACAGATGAAGGAATAGCCATGCCTTTGTCGCTCATTCTTTGCCCCCAAATGGCAACAAAGTATGCAATAATCTGTATTAATAACGCTGTATTATATAAAGTATCACCTATAAGGATGACATTACTCATTAATACAATAATCATTAAATGAGGTGTAAACCAACGCAATACCTTATGAGAAAAGTAACTGAAAAATCGCCAGCCAATTAGAGGATTAAGTGCCCAATACAAGCGAGTAAAAGCTTGGTAATTACCTGTTCCTATTCTGATGCGTCTTTTACTTTCTTCTGCAATTGATGGGGCAATCTCTTCATGGGCAAGTGCTTCTTTGTCATAAATTATTCTATACTTCGCTTTCGCCACATTCATGACAATAAGAAAATCATCTACAACTGTATTTGCAGGGATCGGCGTATAAAGATGACTGCGAATAGCATATATTGCTCCATTAGCTCCAAGTAGAGCATCTAACTGGCCTTCTTTGTCTTTTAAAAACTGTTCGTAACGCCAGTAAGTACTGTCTTTATTGTCGTTACCGCCCGAATTGAATAAATTGAGTTCACCACAAACAGCACCTACTTTATCATCTTCAAAATGGGCAACTAGGCGCTTAATGGCATCACTTTCAAAGTGAGTATTGGCATCAGAAAAGATAATAACGGGTTGTTCTACAAGTTCAATTAAATTATTTAAGACACTTGCTTTACCACGGTTTACTTCAAATAATTGTGCATTAAGACGAGAGTCAGTAAATTCACTTAGAATTTCGTTGGTTTTATCTGTGCTACCATCAGAACCGATATAATATGTGATTTTATCTGCTGGATAGTCTTGTT
Source organism: Colwellia sp. (assembly GCA_013215385.1). GTDB lineage: Bacteria > Pseudomonadota > Gammaproteobacteria > Enterobacterales > Alteromonadaceae > Colwellia_A. The sequence continues at coordinate 81,128 of JABSOY010000009.1, read as the reverse complement.
CAAGTAAGTTTTCTACACGTTGCTTAATATCTTGCTCTTCATTGAATGCTGCTATAACAACGGCAACTTCAGGCCATTCGGTGATTTCTGTAATATTTCTCTTACTATTTTTTTTACCAAATAGTTTTGTTGCAAGTATTAGTACCAGTGGAAAAGCAATGTAACTAAATCCGATAAGGCCAATGCATAGCCAAAAAATAAATTCCATAATATATCTTTAAGTTAATGGTGAAAATTTAATATTACTTTTAAGCCAATATGGTAATAGCTCTTGAAGTATTGCGATAACTTTTTCATCATCATCATGAAAAAGAATAATATCACCGTTTTTAACGGGGTGTTGCTTAAAGTTGGCTATAATTTCCTGTGGAGTAAGGTTCCTACAGTCTAACGAGTCTCTAGACCAGTGAGCCAATGTCATCTTTAATGTGAATAATTTAAATAAAAGTTTTAATGTCCATATTCCCTGTGGTGGTCGAAAGAATTTTGTTTTTTTTCCTGTTACCTGTTTTATAATTAGGTTTGTTTTTGTTATTTCAGACAATTGTTCTTTTAATGAAATATTGTTGAACTTTACATGATAGTAGGAGTGATTTGCTAGAACATGCCCGCGCTGGTGAATATCTTGTAAAATTTTCGGATGACTCTTTGCCGTTTTACCCACGATAAAAAAAGTTGTCTTAACTTTATAAAGGTCGAGTAAATCCAATAACTTTGGTGTAACTGTTGGTTCTGGGCCGTCATCAAAAGTTAAATATACTTGTTGCGTTGGTAAGTTGTAACTTACTAATTTATTGGGGATTAATGATTTGGCTATATTTTTTATTAAGCTTTTCATGCCAAAGACTATTCCTGTTGAGCTAGTGTTATTATTTGTTCAACATTGTGTCGCCATTGGCGCTTATTTTCAATATATTCAATAGCATTTTCACCAACTTTTTTTAATTGCTCAGTGTCTGATGCAATTTCAAAAAACCGTTTAACACAATCTTGCTTATTTTTCCGCTCAAAAAGCCAGCTATTGCTATTATTGGTTACCACTTCTGTGATTGGTGTGAAATCAGGGACAATCATTCCTTTTCCCATCGCCATAAACTCGAACAGTTTCATTGGCGAGCCATAATCATTAGAGTCTGGAATAATACCAAAATCCATTGCAGCTACCGCTTTAGGTATTTCAGTATGTTCAATTCTCCCCGGCATTAATATCTGCTGGGTAATATTGTGAGTTTCTGCTAACTCTTTTATAAATTGATGCCTTGGGCCATCACCAACTAAAAACAGTACCAGATCGGGATGGTTTTTTAATTCTGAAATGACTTCTTCAACAAACCAGTCAATACCATGCCAATGATGGAATGCGCCAGCAAAGCCACATACTGTTTTTCCGGTTAAGCCAAAGTTTGCTTTCGCTTCTTCGATAGGATACTTAGTGGGGTCAAATACGTCGGTATCTGCAGCATTAGGTGAAACAACACTTGGCGCAATGTTTTGATAATTATCTTGAGCGAGCTTTTGAAAATAGCTTGAAATGAAAACTAGCCCAGTCGCATTTTGAAAAGTCCATTGCTCGATTTTACAGGCAAGCTTTTTAAATAGTAAGTGACGAACACGCTCTACTAAAGCCGAATCATTCACTTCTAAAATCATTGGGATATTATATTTTTTTGCATACCAAACGGTAGCGAACATGAATAAAGAATAGCGTTCATAAATAAACGTAGGTTCCTCTATTTTAATTTCATTCTTTATTTGTCGCAATGCTATCAAGTTATAAAGAACTTCAAGCATTTCGAAAACAAACTCAGGCATGTATTTAGTAAGCTCTAACACTCTATGTTTAATAGATTTTTTTGGTTGAGGAGAAACTGCTTGTTTAGTTGAATTATCAATTGGCTTGGTTGGATCAACATTATGTATAGATGACAACGTAACTTTATGGCCTAGTTTTCTAAAGGCCATAACTATGCCTTTAATATGTGCACCTTCAGCACCTTTACCGCGTGTACGGTGGTGATACAATATATTCATATAGTTTTAATCTTCCTTTAAAGCGAGCAATGATGCTAACTCTTTTGTATTTTTTGCCCAATTAAAAGTTTCTGCATGTTTTCTTATCGCTATACGATCCCAGCTTTTATCTAATGCTTGTTGAAGACATTTAGCGATACTTTCGGCTGTAATTTCTTTAGCAATAATACCTGTGTGTCTAGTGACAACTTCAGGAATACCGCCAACGTTAGTTACCACTACAGGTGTTGCACAAGCCATAGCTTCTAGCACAACATTGGGTACACCTTCGTTATAACTAGGTAGAGCTAATAATGTTGCTTGGCCGATCAGTTTGGGTAATTGACCGTGAGGGATAATACCTTCAAACATTACTTTACTTTGTAACTGATGTTGCTTGACCATATTCTGCAACTTACCCAGCATTGGTCCACCGCCCACATATTTTAATGTTAATTGCGGATAATTATTGTGAAGTTGGACAAAAGCATTTAATAACTCTATTACTCCTTTATCATGCTTTAAATTCCCAATGAAAATGATGTAGGGTGAATCAGTATTTGGAGTATCTGGTTTAAACTTTTCTAAATTAACACCGTTATAAATGACCTTAATCTTTTCTTTGTTTATATCCATATCAGCCATTTTATTTGCTAAGTCTTGGCTGACGGATAATATGCCTTTAGCATGATTAGCCATAGCCGTGATTTGTTTAGCTCGCTCAGGAAAAGTAGCGTGCATATTAATATCACTACCATGCACTTTTAAGTAAAAGTCGGCATTATGCTTTTTAGCTATTTCAACTGCAGCTACAGCATCAGGGTAAGCCCAGCTAGCTAATATCTTCGTAGGAGCAATTTTTTTTATCCAAGAGTTCGCTATGAAACTAATAGACCACTGCATTAATTTCGCATAATATCGACGACCAAATTTAGGTATATAGATATAAGGTACATAATTAATGTTGCTTTTCAGCGTAGAAATTTCTTTTCTGTGCTTCCACCAATCAGGGAAAGCAATAGGTATAAGATAATATACCTCAACCCGCTCCTCTAAATAACCAAACTGTTGAAAGTTAAATATTGCCCGAGTAGGCTGCCATGGAAGTGGATATAGGTTAGTGATGATTAGTACTTTATCTTTTATCATCAGTTCTTAACCTTTTTGTAAGCTAGTAGAGAGTGGGTTATCAAATTTTTCCATGTAGATTTCTGCCATTTTCATCGCCCCCACTTCATTTAAATGATCTTCGTCTCTATATAATGGGATACCGTCTAATTCCATCTGACAAGTGTCACCTTTGCATATAGTTGCTTGTGGCCTGATTACGATTAGGTTTGGAAATTTCTGTTGCGCAACAGTCACTAATTGATTGAATAATTTATTAGGATTCTTCTTTAATTGACAATTTAATTGTTGATTGAAAAGTGATTGTTTAATCGGGCATTTAGGGCTATTACCACCTAAAACAGGAATATCTTCAATCATTACAGGTATTGCTCCTGTATTACTAATTTGTTGCAACATGGCGATTAAATTACTTTCAAGTAAATGCTTTTTTTCAGAGGGCTCTGTAACATTTACAATCCGCTTAGTTGCTATTTCAGGCCATGAAGCGGCTATGGCTACATATTTAAAACTGTTGCTTTTTATATGTTGTAAAGCTTGTTCATTTCGTTGTTTACATTGATTAGCTTTATATTGATTTGAACCCCAGTCGACATTCGATATTGGTAAGCAACGGTCAAGTGTATAGTCTTGACCAGCTAGGGTTGCGTTTTCTGATAAGGTACTCAAAAATGGAACAATATGATTGGCGTGCGAATCGCCAAAGATAAATAGATCAGCTTTTTCGCTATCCTTTATCTCGCCAAAAAGGCATTCATCACTTGGTTTTCTATCACTATCTCTTAATGCTGAATGACATAGCTTTCTTGAATCACTAGAGAAGCTATTGATCGCCTGTTCTTGAGCGATAACCTTTGGTTCAAATCGATTTGGAAATCCATTACTCCAAAGGCCAAAGCTAATAAAACAAGTAATTAATACCGCAGGGTAACAATACATTTTTAGAGCAATTTCTTTGAATGAACCATATTTGGCATCCCTAAATGGTTGTTCAATATAATGGTAAGAAAATATAGATAATAGATAGGTTAAAGCAATGCAGATTAATTGTACTTCGATCGTTAGTTCAATCGCTAAATACCGAATGATAACAAATATTGGCCAATGCCATAGATATAAGGAATAGGAAATATTACCTGTATAAACGAGCGGTTTAGCGGTAAAGAATCGGTTAACTATACCTCCTTGACTATATATCAATAATGCGGTGCCGATAACAGGGTACAACGCATTGTAGCCAGGGAATGAATGGTGCTCAGTTAATAGTAGAGAACTGCCAATAATCAATATAAGGCCAATTATGGATAATATGTTGGCATTTAGTTTATTCACCGTAGGCAGTTTATGCCAAGTAATAGCTAACAAAGAACCAACAAGAAGCTCAAAGAATCGTGTTGGCAATAAATAGTATGCTGCACCAATGGTAACTTCTGTCCCCCATTGAGAAAAAATGGTGAGAGCCACGCATAAAAATAGTGTTGCCCAAACTGTTTTATTTGCGCCAAGACATCGAATCATGATGATCAGCATGATGGGCCAAAATAAATAATATTGCTCTTCTACAGCGAGAGACCATGTATGAAGTAAGGGGGCTTCTTGGGAGCCGCCATCAAAGTATCCACCATGTTCACGCCAAAAGAAAAAATTAGCACCGTAGAATATCACCCATAGAACACTACGATAAAATTTAGCTAAATCTTGCGGCAGCATAAAAATAGTAAAAATAGCAATAGTAATGATAGTAATAAAGAATAAAACAGGCATTAATCGTTTTATACGACGACTTAAAAACCATGGAATCGAAAATGTTTTATCTATGATCTTCGGGGTAATGATTGATGTTATTAAAAAGCCTGAGATGACAAAGAATACATCAACACCGACAAAACCACCGGGAAAAAATGAGAACCCTGCATGGTTCAAAATAACTAAGCCGACAGCAAGTGTTCGAAGACCATCGATATCTTTTCTATATTGCAAAACTATTCCTTTGGAAATTATTTTAATTCTGAAACTGTAACACGATACTTACCACTTTTGGTTAGTGGTATATCATCAACAAACTTATAATTTATTTGCAACTCTCCTTTGCTATAACGATTGATTTCATCATTAATCACGAGCTGATTTTGTTCAGTAAATTGATCATTTTTGACAATGAGTAAAGTGATGCTATCAAGCTGTGTTTGTTTTACCTGAAATTTAGTAATACCACTAAATTCTTTAAATAAGTGAGGAAAAAGTTCGCCAGGAATCATTTGTCCGTTGGCTGTTTTGATTACATCCAACTTACGGCCATTAATTTTTTCAATCATAGGTAAAGGGTTTCCACATGAGCATGGCGATGGAGAAATAGTCGCTCTATCGCCATTTACATAGCGAATAAGAGGCATGCCATAGTTCATTAGGTCGGTAATAACAATATCGCCAGCTTCTGCAATTACATGTTCATGTTGTTCATTTAGCGTCTCTACAACAAGGTGATCAATATTGATATGTAGGCCTTGCTGCTTTTCACATTCGGCAGCAATGAGCATAAATTCCCTACACCCGTAGGTATTATATACTTTACTTTGAAAGGCTTGTTCGATTACTTTTCGTTGATACTCATACAACGGCTCAGCACCTGTTAATAAACTTTTAGGTGAATGAATGCTAATTTTTTCACGATTGATATATTTTGCCACTTCATAAAGTGGGTTTACGTAGCTCACAATTGTTTCAGGCTTATACTGATTAATCTTTTCAGTATAAATATCCATATGGTCAAGATTCATATCAAAGGTACTGACCATTTTTCGATGATAAAATCGATGGTACAGGTTCTCTTTAATTTTTCGTAACGTACTGGTTTTGCCTAGATTATCACCCCACAAAAACAATGATTTTGCACCTAAACCTGCATGTAACCAACCATAACCTCGCCACATAATGGCTTGGCGAGCGTCATTACTTAATTCATCAAGCTCAAACTTAAACGGTTGACCTGTTGAACCGCCTGTTGCTTTTTTAATGTTCTTACCTTTAGCTGATGCGGGAATCAGTTCATCGTAATACTCATTAACATGCTGTTTAGTTAATACTGGTAGCTTTGCAAAATCGGCTAAACTTTTAATTTCTTCTATATTTTTAATACCGGCTTGCTGCCAATGCTTTTTATAAAAAGGCACATTGGTCCAGCAATGCGCTAATAGTTTCTCAAGCCTTTGCCATTGAAACTCTTCTAATTGCTGCTTATTCCAAGATAGCCTTTTTTTAGCTTGGGAATATTCTTGGTTAACTTGACTCTTTTTTATGTATTTTGAGTAAAGAGGAAAGATAATTGATTTATAGATGTTGCCGTAAATGCTCATGTGAAACCTTTTGGGAGTATTTTAATCTATGTGGTTTTCTTTTTTAACGACTTGATTTCATTTATTGCTGGCTTATCAAACAAAAAGATAGCGAGTGAATAGTATATAGATGCGGTAATAATTACCACTAACAATGTAAATAAAGCATTAAAATCTATAAGAGCAAATTTACATAATATTACTATTGCATACATTCCTGAACATGCGATTAAAGGTACTTTAAGTGGGGAGACTAAATCTGAAAAGGATGATTTTAAGGCCACTTTATAACGATTTAAAACGATTATATAGGCAATACTATAACCAGCAAGCCAAGCTGTTGCTAGGCCACTAGCTCCAAAGTTCATGCCAATAATAATAGAGGGTAGCATTACTGTGAGGTTGATTAGTGAGTTTTTTAGCATTAGTTTCCCTAAACCTAAGCCCTTAATGCATGCCGAATATACTTCAGCGCTGAAACGTAGTGGTATAACTAAGGTTATTATTTGAATAGGTAGTATTGCGGACAGCCATTTATCACCTAATATCAATGGTACAAATAAGTCAGCAGTCGCACTTATCCCCCAAAAAATTGGAAACATTATAATCATCGAAATACGTTGTAGCTTTATACTTATGTTAATGACCCTATTAAGGTCATCTTGTATACTTGAAATTAATGGAAAAATTGCCTGTTTTATCATTGGGCCAATTTTTTTTAATGGTATTAGTGATACTTGTAATGCAACAGCATAAATACCTAACTCAGTCGTAGTGAGCTGTATACCTCCAATTGCGACATCGATACTTAACACAATATATGCAACTAATGAGTTAAGAGACATCAAAACTCCAAATTTAAGTAATCCTTTGCTTTTCTGAAAGCCGAATGAAGGAGGGATTATAGTAAAAATTGCAAAATTCTTAAGTATGGTGCTAAATAAATCTTTACTAACCTGCCCATAAATTATTGACCAAACACCAAAACCTTTTAATGCAAGTATCAAGGTTGTTAATGCTGCAAATGTATTAGATAGAAAAGCAATAACTGATAGTGTCTTGAAATCCATTGCTTTTGTAAGTTTTGCTGTAGGTAGTACATCAAATATTAGTATGATAAAACTAATAGAAGATATTTTGATAACATCTTCTATTATTGGGTTGCCATAAATTGTTGCAATTGGTTGTGCTGCTACTTGTAATATTGCAAAAAAGATTAAGTGAGTTGTAATTATTGTTCCAAAGTATTCTTTTTTCTCTGCTAAAGAGATATTCTTTTTTTGTATTAGTGGGCTGATAAGGCCTTGCTGAGATAAAATAAATAGCAGCCCTTCTAATAAGCCTGCAATAGCGACAGTGCCATAATCTTCTGGTGTTAAAATTCGTATAACCCAAAAGGTAACAACCCACCTCATTATTTGAGAAGACATATTCCCTATCGCAATCCATTTTACGGCATTACCAAATGTTGCTTTTAAACTCACAGGCTATCCTTGTTGTTTGGGCTTAAGAATTTATTAATTTCACTTAAGGGCTTAAGTATATTTTTGTTTTTCCATTTTCGAGAACGATCAGAAATAGAAAGTTGTCTATGGCTATTCATGACAAAGACCATCCAGTAAGTAATTAATAAATTATTAATATCAGGGGTGTCTAGATTTATACCGGAAAAATATTTTTTAACCATTTGGGAAAAATCAGCACAGGGCTTAGTTAAATATTCGGCAACAAGTTCGCCTATTTCTTTGCTATGGAGGTTATTTTCATTCATTAAAAATAAGTGGCAAATATCGTAGCCAACAAAAAAATGTTCACTTTCTTCCCAGTCAATAACACCTGTGATTTCATTTGTCTTTGGGTCTACTAATATATTATTAGACCAAAAATCACCATGTTGCAGATAAGATTGTCTTTCTTCGGGCATAAAAATACTTAGCCTTGAAGTATATGTTAGGTACTCTTGTGGTAATACATCTAAAAGACTTGAGGCTATAGGTGCCTGGTATGAATCGTTTACTTCTAAGGTGTTTTTAAACAAGCCTATAGAGAATTGAAGTGCTTCATTTAAAAGTGTCTTATTCATAGTGACACTTGATTCACCTGATAACATTTCTTCTATGTAATAACTATTACCTAGCTTATCAAATATGCCTAAACTTCTTGGGATCAAAGTAGAATTTTTTGCTGATTTAAAACGTAGCTGAATGGTATTGAGCTTTTTTTCTTCGTTTATTAATAAAGACTTATTATTAGCTTTAACAACTTTACAAATAATAGCTTGGCCATTCATTTCACCAGTAAACACTAAGCGACCTAGCTTGTAGGTTAACAATTGTTTAAGCTTTATTTTAGAAGGGCTAAATAGCTTTGCTCTCCTTGTTGCTATAAGTATTTTTAGTTTTAAAATTAAGCGATAATAAATTTTCATTAGCTATTTCTATTTTTAAATTCTTGCCAGATTATTTGAGTAATACGCTTGATCTCAAGTTCTAATGCAACATTCACATCAATAATGTGGAAGTTTTTCTTTGTTCTGCCAATTTCTTCATACAAGGCAATCCGTTTTGCTATTTTATGTGCAGGTAATTCATTTTTTCGCTGATGAATAAGTTCAGCATCACCAGCCAATAATATTGTTAAGTCTGGATCAGGAAAAAAACGTTTAAAGAATTCTGCTAATATTTTATCTTGCGGCTTTACTTCTTCTTTTTTTGCGGTTGAATTGAAAATAAACTGGTCATAAACGTAGCGATCATATAGTACAAATGCCCCTCGAAATTTATAGTATTTGGCATAAAAATAGCGTGTATATTGCTCAGCAATTTCATTAATAATACCAGGAAGTTGCTTCCAGTGAATCTTTTGAACAGTTACCTTTATTTGTTCTTTGTGAGGCTGAATGTTCTCTGAAAGAGCTTGAACTTCTGAGGGAAATTCAGGCTTCTCAACTATTGATGAAGTTTTTGTCTTATTATAGCGACGGTATAGCCATTTACTTGTCGGCAACTTTAATGTGTTTTCATGATCTGACCAGCCCATGTAAACACTTTTAATTCCTAGAGGGAAACTATTGGTTAATTCACTAATAACGGTACTTTTTCCTACGCCATCAGGGCCAATAAGTGCAATAGTTATCTTAGGGTTTAATAAACCTCTAAAATAAGTATAGAAAAAACGGCCTATTTTATGAGATGTATCACTAGTTTTTGATAATTGTTGACTGAGTATCTCTCTAGCTTCATTATTCGGTTGGAGTAATAAATCAGGGCTTAATGATACAGATAACTGTGATAAGTAACCTGATATTTTTGAATGTTCAAAATCTGAGCTTGAATATAAATGAAGTAATCTTTCGTTATATTTATTTTCTATGAGCTTTTTATCGAGTAAGCAATGCATTGCCAATAAAAGAAATTCACTTTCTTTACTCAGTACATAGATATCTTTTTCATTAAACTTTGTTGCTAGAAATTCAGTTGCTAAATGAGTTTGATATGTTTTATAAGGAAAGCCAAAACTGATTTGATTAATAATATCAAATTTAATCCATTTACCACTGTCAAAATCAAAGAGTATAAAAAATATATGAGGTTTGTGCCCAGGTGATTTTAATTCTACAAAGCCTAAAGCAATGAGTATTGCTCTTAGTTGCCTAATATGTTTTTGTTCACATAGCAAATCAATATCTTCACTCTGATAGAGGCTGTCTAAGCTTCTTAAAAGTACATAATTAATGTTGCTGTCATTTAGATGTCTAAATGTTGTATCGATTATATCAATTTTCATATGGTTATTATCAAAGTTGGTTATTTTTATTAAGTAATGTTAATAGTAAAATTTTGGCGTGAAATTTAAAACGCTGAAAGTAAGAGAGACTTTTTCTATTGCACTTTAGTACTTTCAAAGCTTCTTTTAAGTGCCTTTGAAACATTAAATCAGAAAGCCAGTCGTTTATTATCTTACTTGATACATTACCGATTAGTTCGCTATTTTTAGCTAAAAACTTTGGGTGTCGCTCTAGAAATGAATCAACCACGGATAAGTTATCTTGATAGCTACTAATATTTGAACCTAAACTATTCTTCACTCTACGTGTAATTGATAATTCTTCTTCTATTTTTATTACTTGAGTTTTTGAGGCGCTCTTTAAGCAAAAATCAATATCTTCCGCTGTTTTTAAGTCTTCTCTAAAATAGTCAATCTCTTCACACAGCTCTTTTGTGATCACTATCGTTGAAGTACTCATATACGGGTTTTCGAATATATCTTTTAAAGATCTAATGTTAACGGTAGCTTGCTTTATCTCTGTGCCATCAAATAAGTTAGTGCCTTTTTCTATATCTTGTAGTGGAGCTGAGCTAAAAACAAACTGACAATTTTTATGCTGAGCTAATACTTCAAGCTGTAGTCTTAACTTATTAGGGTGCCATAAATCGTCGGCGTCTAAAAAAGCAATAAGCCTGCCTTTCGCATACTTTATCCCTCGGTTTCTAGAATATGATGCCCCTCTATTATCTTCATTTTTTAATACTATTATCTGCTCGCTAAAAATCTTAAGCTTTTCTAAAGTGTTATCTGTTGAGTTGTCATTAATTACTATAATTTCAATTGTATCGATGTTTTGAGCTAGAACGCTTTCTATTGCATCCTTGATAAAGCTTTCCCCATTATAAACTGGGATTATTACACTAACTTGGGGGCATTTTACTGTCATGCGAATCCTAAACTAAAATTGTTATAATTATATATAAGCCAATTAGGCTTAACAAACTTAATCCAGCTAATTTAATAGTTAATTGGTTGATGTTGATACTATTAACCCCTTCGTCTATTTTTTTTACTCTACAAAATAAGGCATAACTAAGCCCTAAAAATACATAAAGAAAAACGATGTAGGAGCGAGATAAGAAAAATGCAGTTGATAAGTAGCCCAAAAATGAAAAAAATAAGCACTTTGCTAAAAATATATCGTTTAGCATAGACTTATTTGCAATATATTTTTCTTTATCTATATTAAAAATACCAACGAGTAGCATTAAGGTCAATGATATAGTTAAGAACCATAAGCTATATCCTAAAACGCCTAATTCAGCCCAAACTAATACAAAAGAGTTATGTGCAGTCAGGCCATGAAAATCAACAAACTGCCCTTTACCTATACCAAAAATAGGGCGGTATTTAAACATTTGGATACCTTCGTACCAAGCCTCTATTCTGCCATCGGCACTACTTTCATCAGCATCAATAGTTCTAAACATACTCATAGCAATATAGGCTAGTGGTGCCATGATTATCGTTATGAAAATTGTTTTTATTTTGCCATATTTAAAGTAAACAAAAGCTAAAGATAAGAACATTAACCCTATAAGCCCACCTCTAGAATTAGCTAAGTAAACACCATAAACTAAACCTATTGATAGCAAAAGAAGGCTATGTCGGATAAAGAAGTTAGTACTTAAACTTCGTAGATAAAAAGCGATTGGGATGTTCATTATGAAAAACATGGATAAATCGTTAGGGTCATTAAAGAAGCCTAAAAATGTAATACGCGTTCCTTGAGAAAGTAACTCACCAGACCAGCCAATTCCATCTGGTGATGCTTTTTGACTTAAACCATGATGTAACATTACTGCACATGCTACTAACATGATAATAAAAACCCAATGTTGTTTTTTGGGCGTATTAACTAACCCTGCAAATAGAATAAAGGGTAAAAAACTATAAGTAAAAAAGTTTTGTGCTTGTGTTATGCCTTCTCCTAAATCATAGTTTCGAATACCAGATATTGGAATTAAGAGAAATAGCATTAGTAAAAACAAGCCTTGATATCCCATTATTTTAGGTCGCTGTCCTACTAGATAGAAAATAAAAGCTAGTATCAATAAAACTCGAGCAAAGGGGAATGGGTCTGGTGTATATGACCACTCTTGAGGGCGAATAAATAATGCTACAGAATATAAGAGTAGAAAGAAAAAACCTGCATTAGAATTAGTCTCTTTATCTTGTGGGAACTCTCTAGTCATTACTTTATAAAATCTCTAATGTTTTTTAGTTGCCAAAAAAATAGCTTGCTAATATTGTGAATTTTTTTCTTAAATATATGGGCATTATACATATTTGAAGACTGGTTAGTGAACATTTGCTTATATGAATTAGAACTCTCTCCTTTCATAAAGTCATACTGTAGAATTTTTTTATTTTTTATTGCATCTTCTATGGCATATAAATGTAAAATATTTCCGGGAGATATATTGGGTTTAAACTCAGTGTTAATGCCAGCTTGATAAAAATAACGTGTATCTAGATAATCAATACAATAAATAACTGCAAGTGGAGTATTTGTGCTATTGAGAATCCATAGAGTTAATTTATCTTTTTTATGTAAATGCTTGCAAAGTGAGATATGAAAGTTTTTAAACCTTGCTGAGGTAAAAGCTCCATCTTTATTTTTGCTTTGCCAGTGTGCAGAATGAAGGTGATCTAATATTGAAAAGTTTTTTTCAATATCTTGAGTTTTAGTCGTTTTGTCAATATCCCCCTCTAACTTTTCTACAAACTTTTTTGTCACCCTCTTCATTTTTTTTGTAAATGATTTACTCAAACTATTATGGTAGTTATCAATGCTATGAGGGAGTTTGCAAAAATACCTTACTCCGGATTTTTGTTGAATATTCCAATGTCTAGTAAGATTATTATTTATTAATTTATAGATTAAAGAATGCTCTAGATAATTGGTAAGTATTAGCTCTTTATTAGATGTAATAAGCGTGGCTAACTCATCTTCTAGAATAAGTAAAACCTCAGTTTCTATGCCTTTACGGCAAATTATATCAATATACTCGGTACAAACTTCATCATGCTCTACGTCATTTGTTCCAATATAATGTATTTTTTTATCGTTGAAATATATGGGTAAAATAGCTACTATCTGATCATCGTTTCTTAAAATAATAATATTCAGAGTGTCTGTCTCTGAGGCATAAAATTTCCACCAAGTATTTAGCCAATGAAAGCTTAAAAAAAATGATGGCTGGCATGAATGAACAAGCAGATCTTCCCATTCATTCTCTAACAAATTGAATTCATCACTTGTTGATATTATTTCAGTTACTAAAGTCATATTTACATTACAAGTTATTGATGTTGTGTATCAATTTATTCATTTTATTAGAAGTCATGTTAACATGACTGTAAATTGTCTTTCTATAAAATTTTATAAATCAGTTTCATATATTGAGGTGAGTATAGGCTCTTGAATAAATTTATCTTACTAGTAATTTTATTATTTGCTGTAAAGCAAGTTTTCGCATTACCTGTCGGTAATGAAGGCCAATTGACTTTTGAAATTGAAGCGAACAAAAGTGAAATGATCTCGATAACTATTCCTTTTTCTAGGGAGAGTTTACCTCGTAAAAGTATTTTTTTATTATTTTCTGGTGATGAAATATTAAAGTCAAAGGTCCAAACACATCTATTATGGCCAACAAACAACTCAACTACTCCAGAGCATATCAGAGCCTTATCTGTAAGTTTTATTCCAAATGAAAGCAAAATTTATAAGTTAGTTTGGCGAGACTCATACTTTACATTGCCTTTAGGTCTACCAGAATATCATATAGCCTCCGTTTCTTACCAAAAAGGCTGGTTAAGTACAGGAGTTTACACTCCATTGATAGCTAATAATAAACAATTTCAGCTAGCTTGGTATAATAAAGCTTTTTCTAATTTTGGTGATTTTATAACTGACAAAGCGCTCGTGGTAAAGTCAACTAAGGGTAAATTAAGCTTTGAAAATCCATCGCCGTGGTTATATGACCATCCTTATTCACTCTATTTACTTTATTATAAAACAGGTTCGGATAAATGGCGTATTTTTGCTAATAAGGCTGCTACACGTTATCGAAGTTTAATTAATTCAGATGGCTACTTTTCACTAAAGGAAAATAAAGATTTAAAATACTTAATGGCATCAGGCCTTTTAATTGATTATGTTTTTTATCCTAAAAAAGAAACACTAGATACTATTAATGCGATGTATGTTAACTCTGTTAACTGGCCAATAAAATATGAAGATGGCTTAGGTTTTTGGACAGAGCGTCACTTATCTAATGCTATTAATTTAGCTTTGACCATGTGGGAGTTAACTGGTGAGTTGAAATATAAAGATAGAGTCGATCGCCTTGTTGCTGGTACTTTGAACGGAATTAATAATAATTCTTTTAATTCAAATATGTGTGTTCAGCATTACTACCGAGCACATGAAGGCGGAAACGATGAAGCAAGAGTTTGCTCTCCTTGGATGAATGCTTTAGTTGTTGAGCAGTTATGGCGTTATGTTGAGATGACTGGCGATAGTCGTGCAAAGCAAGTTATCGAATTATTTGCGAGGCAAGTAGTAGAAGAGGGGGTTTATAACGGCAAGGGGGTTCATTTAACTGGTTATATTATTCCTTATTACTTGAAGTTTTATGATAAGTCAAAAAAGGAAGAATTAAATCAGTGGACAGATATACAACACGCATGTGATGTTGCAGCAATGGTAGCCAAAGGTGCATTTATTAGGAAAAAGTCAGGACAAGATGTGAGTAAATATCTTAGCATAATGGATGATTTGCTAAAAACATGCAAAAAAACGATGTCTAGGGCAAATGTTGTCAAGGTATGGGAAATTTCTCCATTAAGAAAATTTAACTGGTGGTTTAGCTCTACTACCAGCATAGAATGGCTTAATGAGCAGTTGTTAATTTCGTCTCAGTAAAATATTGTTAAAAATAAGGTAAAAAATGACTTCCTCTTCACTTTCAGTCGCACATATAGTTTCCAGCTTAGAAGTTGGTGGCGCTGAACGCTTTGTTATAGATCTTTGCTATGTGCAGAAAGTAACCCTCGGAATAGATGCTTGCATTGTTTCTTTTGGAAAAGAAACAGATAAGTTAGTACCTGTTTGTAATAAGCTTGGTATTAAGGTTTTTGTTGTAAATGGTTCTCGGTTTAAGAAGCTGTTTACTTTTTATAATGTGATGAAATCATACTCAATTATTCACAGCCATTCTCCTTATCCTTTAAAGTTTCTATTGCCTCTATTCTTTCTTAAAAAACCTAAAAAACTTGTTTATACAAGGCATGGCGCACATCCATTTGATCATGAAAGTTGGCCGAAGGTTCACCGTATGTTAAAGCCTTATGTTGATGAAATGACATTTGTTTCCCAGGAAGGATCAACGGTTTTTCAAAAACACCATGGTTGGTCAGAAAAGTCAATTTCTGTCATTGATAATGGTGTAAACCTTCTCAACATAAAGCAAACGCAACACAATGCTGATAATGTCAGGCTTGGCTCAGTTGGTCGTATGGTTGAGCTTAAACATCAAATTTGTTTATTAAGAGCTACTAAACATTTACCGAAAAAATACCAGAAAAAAATAGAAGTTAATTTTTTTGGTGATGGACCAAGTAAAGATGTACTTACTGAATTTATTGAAGAAAACTTGACTGATGTTACGATCTATTTTCATGGTATGGTAAGTAATAGAGATGATATTTATGGCGTAATTGATGCATTGGTCGTAACGTCTGAAACAGAAGGTCTTTCACTCGCAATAATGGAGGCAATGGCTTACGGTTGCTTAACAATTGCAAGTAATGTTGGAGGCAACTCTAGACTTGTTGATCATAATATAAATGGTTGGTTGTTTAATTACGATGATGATAAAAAACTCAGTGAAATACTTATAAAATTAGTTGATGAAAAGCATTTGCTAAATGAAATGGGAGAGAAAGCCCACTTAAAAATTAAAGAGAACTTTTCTTTAGAAACTTGCGCAAATAAATATTTAAAGCTTTATTTGTAAAAAATATTAATTGTAAGAGTAATTATTCACAATTACTCTTACACATTTCTACACTCCAAATTAGCTCAATATCTTGCTTACCCCAGAATGATTCTTTTATACGTTGAGTTTTGAATTTCTTTCTATTGCCTGTAGTGTAATTATCTAATTTATAATATGCCTTTATCACTGCTTTTTGCTGGCCATTGGTAATTACACTTTGATATTGCTCAGGGCCATCTACAAAAGAAATGACTTGCCAATTTTTTGGGGTTAAGCTGTTTTCGTAATATGTTGGCTTACTGTCTAAATCAGTTGAGTTAAATGAATAATGAAGGGTTGTAATATTACTTCTTTTAGTAACAACTAAATTAGAAAAGTTGTAGATTTTAGGGGCTATATTTTGTTCCGTTAATGAAGGTGAATATTCTTCTGATATCATCCAAAATATGGTTGTAGAGCTAAATGAAATAGTAATTAAATATAGAATTGCTATATTTAGATTTAGGTTTTTTTTATTAGGTGTATAACTATCCTGTGGAATACTCCCTAATAAATTATAATCTGAAATTTTATTACCAAAATAAAAAAGTGACAGCATAAATGGTAAATAAATATACCATCCAAAGCTATTATGATCATTCATTAAGCTATGGGTCATATCTGTGTAGTCACCAATAATAATCAATATCATAATTCGTAACCAGTTAGTCAGTAGTCCACCAAATACTGCTACAGAGAAAAATAATAATGCTCTTTTGGGGGATTTTATATTGAGAAAAATAAATAAAGAACTTATTGCTAATGAAACAATTAAATAGCGCAATCCACTGCAACCATCAGCTATTTCAAATGTTCCAGCCGGGATCTGAACAAATTCTGCTTCTACATATGTGGGGATATTGGTAAAATCCATCATGAAGCTTACTGATGCGACTGAAATATTTTGAAGGTAATAGGTAAGACTTCCCCAAAAAGGGAATATAAAAATAAGGAAGGCAGCAGGAAAAACAATATACCAGTTGAATCTATAAAACATTGTTACACTGGTTATAAATACGGCTAACAATGCACCCCAATAACCAATACTTATTTGCGCATTACTGGTCATAAAAAGCGTTAAACAACTTAATACTAGAAATACTGCTGAAGGAGTTGAGAGTCTATCTCTAAACCGCAACTTTCCATTTTGTGATAATTCGTAATATAGGTATAAACTGATAAAAGGTATTATAAATGCGTGTGAGTATGTACCGTCATCAAATCCATGCCGCCATAACGTAATTAGAATAGGAATGTTCAGAGCACAAATAGCAGTGAAAAGTATTAATATACCAAGGAAGGGGGTATTGATTTTGAATTTATTAAAAAAGGAATTTATATTCATTACTCAGCGTGGATGTCCATATTGTCTTAACCTTATAGTACTTAGAATAGCTAGTCAGTGATACTTGTTTTTTTCTTCAGAAAAAAAGTTAATGAATATTCCTATAAGTTAATTTTACTAACAATTGTAAGCCGTTTGTTAAATGGGTAGTATATTCGAAATAATAAAAGCTATACAAGCTCTTAAAGGATTTTGATAATGAAATGGTTAAGTATTTTAGTTTGCTGCAGTATATTGACGACTGTTGGGGGCTGTAGCAAAAATGAAACAGCTGATGCTCATATTAATAAGGCAAATACTTTCATTAATGAAAAGAAAATTGCTGAAGGCATTATTGAATTAAAAAATGCAATTAAGAAGGCACCAAAGAATAAAGAAGCTCGATTTTTATTAGGTAAACTTTATTTGCAACAAGGCAGTGGCTTTGAAGCGATAAAAGAACTAGAAAAAGCACAGAACCTAAAATATACAAGTGGTAAGGTTATCCCTTTACTGGCTAGGGCTTACTCGATTGTTAAGTCTGATGAAGATGTTATAGCATTAAATGAACAAGCGCTTAAATTACCTGACGAAGTAAAGTCTCAGTATTTAGCTTATAACACACTGGCCAATATTCGTACTCAAGACAGTGTGTCTGCGAAAAAATCAGAATTACTGTCTAATCAATTAGCGACGATAACAACGTATTCTTATCTTGCATCGGCATATATTCTCTTGTCTGAAAATGCTCTTGAAGCTGCAAAGGTTAAAGTGAAGTTATCACTTGAGCTATCTCCTGAAAATCCAGATTCAGTAATGCTTTTAGGCCAAATTAATACGGCTTTAGGACTTCATAATAAAGCGAGTGAAAATTATTTGAAATATGCTGAATTACAGCCGAAATCAAGCATGATTGTTCTGCTATTAGCTGATTCAGCATTAAAAGATAAAAATTATGATAATGCTGAGAAATATGCAGACGTTATTTTGCGTAAAATTCCAAAACAACCTTTTGCTAATTATATAAAGTCTGTGGCGAGGTTTGAGGCCCAAGATTACAAAGAAGCAAGTATGTATGCTGAACAAGCTGAGTTATTTGGCTTTAACTCTCCTCAACTTAAGCTCGTTGCAGGAGCTAGTTCATACTTTTTAGAAAACTTCGAGCAAAGCTATCATCATTTAAACTCAGTTATTAAGTATTTACCTGCAGAGCATCCTGGAAAGAAAATGTTTGCAATTAGTCAGCTTCAATTAGGTTTAATTGGTGATATTACAGACACATTAAATGATTTTACTGTTACCAATAAACAAGATGAAAAATTTCTATCTTCATTAAGTATACAATTAGCTGGGATCGGCGCAATTGAAGATGCCAAATTACTTGCGGAAAAAGTAACAAGTAAACAGTCTGATAATGCAGAAGAAAATATAAGAACTGGCATCTTAAAGTTGATGCTAAACGATCCATCGGGCATAACAAACTTGCAAAATGCCCTGACATTAAAACCTGATATGCTTTCTGCCGAACTTGCTTTAGTTTCAGCAGCTATACAAGTTAATGATTTTGATAAAGCACTTGAAATATCTAAGAAATGGCAAGAAAAATATCCTGAAAAACCGGCAGCCTTTAATGTTTTGGCTACTATCTATTTAAAGCAAGGGAAATTAGATTTAGCTAAAATAAATTTGAATAAAAGCCTGAAAATATTACCTGTAAATCACTTTGCTATTTCAAATTTAATGAAGATTGCTTTGATAAAAAATGAAAGAGCTGAAGCTAATCGATTATCTGAATTAGGTGTTAGGCTGTTTCCTGAAGATGAAAAGATGTTAAAGCAGTATTATGTAGTGGCCAGAGTAGACGTTGAAAAAAAGGCTGTTGCTACTTCGAAAATTAAAGCCTTGTTTGAGTCGAAAAGTGAGAACTTAAAACTCGGACTTTTGTATGCTGAGGTTTTAATCGATCAAAAAAATTATAAAAAAGCCCTTAGTATTCTTGATTCATTTAAAACATCCATACGTTCTCCTAATAAGCTTTGGCAGCTAAAAGTTATAGCTCATCGTAATTTGAATGAAGGCACAAGGTTATTTACTGTTATAGAGCAATGGGCCAAAACTAATCCCTATACATTAGAGCCGGTTCTATTACTTGTAGATCAGCATATCCGTAAACGGGAAGCTGACTCGGCTTTGAGGGTTATAGATCGAGCGCTTAGAGGTTATCAAAAAAATAACGTAATATTAAAAGTTACAAAAATGAAAATACTACTTGATAGCGGAAAGTTGCAAGAAGCTAAAGACTTTTATCCTGAGTTTTCAGCTAATAAAATGAATGAAAAAGTTCTCCGAGGTTTTGATGGGCGAATATTTCTGTTAGAAAAGAACTACAAAGAGGCTGTGCCACTTTTAAAAAGTCTTTATGAAAACGTTCCGTCAAGTCAAAATATAATATTACTTGCTATCGCACTAAAAGGTGCGCAAAAAGATAAAGAGGCGATAACTTCTTTAGAGGTTTTTCTTGAAAAAAACACTTCGGATACCAAAATCAGCTCTTTGTTAGCTAATTATTATCTGGAAAAACATCCAATTAAAGCTATACCTCTTTATGAAAATATGCTGTTGACTAAGCCAGACAATGTTGTTTTTCTAAATAATTTGGCGTGGTTAAATCTTGATAAGGGTAATTTAGAATTAGCATTGAAATATTCAGCCAAAGCACTAAAACTAGCACCAGAGTACCCTAATGTTATTGATACTAGAGGCATGGTCTTACTTAGGGCTGGGCGTAAAGTTGATGCCTGGAAAACCATTATCAAAGCGTACAATATAACGAAAGGTAAAAATCCAAGTATATCTCTGAATTATGTAGAGGTGTTAATTGCAAATGATAAAAATGAAGAAGCCATTAAAGTTTTACGAAATATCCAAAGTGAAAATATTGAAATAATCAAAAGAAAAAAGCAATTAAGTAAACTGATTAATTCACAAGCATAGAAAATATTAGTGACATAAATAATAAAATTAAGGACATAAAATCTCATGGGAAATAACTCAAAATTAGCGATTCCAATTTTAATGGTAGCTTTATTATTAAGTGCATGTAGTGAAAATAAAACTGCAGAGGAGTATGTTGCTTCAGCTGTAGTGGCCTTAGACCATGGTGATGTTCAAACTGCGGTCATAAATTTAAAAAATGTGTTAAGGAAAGATGCTAATAATCCTCAAGCAAGACTTTTGCTGGGTAAAATATACCTTGAATCAGGTTCTGGCGTAAATGCAGAAAAAGAATTATTAAAAGCTTATGAACTAGGTAATAGAGAAGCCGCTATCCTTTTGTTAAGAGCTTATAAAATACAAAATAAATATGATGAAATTATTGAGCTATCAACAGGTTTATCTTTAAATGAATCAGAAGACTGGGCTCTGGTTGAAGTATATAAAGCATTATCATTTTTTAAATTAGAGAAGGAAGACTTAGCAAACAGGGCTATAAATAATGCCATTGAGGTTTCGGGTGAATCTGCTTATGGAAAGTTAGGTGCTGCATATTTAGCTACAAGAGAGCAGAAAAACAATGAAGCTTTAACTATTGTTGATGATTTGCTTAAGGAAAATCCAAATTTTATAGATGCACTGATTTTAAAAGGACAGTTATCGTTCTCTAATAAAGATTTTGAATCAGCAGGAATTGCGTTTAGGCAATATTTAGATCTACAGCCTGAGGATTTAACAATGAAATTAATGTTAGCCAATGCGTACTTTAAAGGAAGAAGTTTTGATAAATCTGAAATTCTAATTGATGAGGTTCTTCAAATTGTACCTAATCATGCTTTTACAAACCAATTGAAGGGAAGTATTCGTTTTCAAAAACAAGACTTTATTAAAGGAACTTTATTTATAGAAAAGGCTATTCAAGGGGGAATAAATTCAATAAGTAACAAGGTTCTTGCTGGAATTAGTGCTTTCCATTTAAAAAACTACGAACAAAGCTATAGCTACTTGAACTCTGTAAAAAAGGATTTACCTAAAAATCACCTTGCTTTGAAGTTACTAGCTATAGCTCAGCTAAAGCTAGGTTACAGTAGTGAAGCAAGTAATACTTTGGACAGCTTTTCAAACCTGACTTCAAAGGATATTGAATTATATACAGCCGCTAGTTTTGAACTTTTAAAACAAGGTAAAACGACTTTAGCTAGAAATATTCAAAATAAGGTGGCTAATATAGAACTTAGTGAACCGATGGATATTACTCGTAAAGGATTTTTGCAATTATCACTTGGCGATATCGATGGCATTGGTAGTTTAGAGAAAGCTTTAAGTATTGACGAGAGCATACCTGAAGCAAAAATGATGCTTGCAATGGCTTATGTTGATAATAATGAGCCAAATAAAGCGATGAATTTACTCAATGACTGGATTATGAAAGAGCCCACTAATGTTGAACCTTATAATCTAATGGCTGTTATTAGCAACAAGATTAATGACAAAAGTCGGCTCGAAAGCTCTTTAACTAAAGCGTTAGAGTTGGATGAATTAAATCCAATGTCATTATTGTACTTTGCTGAAAAAGATATGAACAATGATAGGTTTACAGAGGCTGAAGATAAACTTCTTCGTTTATTAGAGGATAAGCCTAATCATATCCAGGCCCTATCTTCTTTTTACTTACTTTCAGATAAAATGGGAAATAGAGAACCGGCCAAAATAAAGATAAAAGATGCATATGAAAGAAATGTCTCAGATATAAACTACCGTTTGTTACAAGCTAAATCCTTGATGATAGATAGTAATGCTCAAGGCGTTATTACCTTACTTGCCGCTGTAAATAATGACGAACCATTACCAAATATGTATTGGGTCTCACTGGGTGATAGTTATTTAGCCCTAGGAGAGTTAGATAAAGGAATAGAGGTTTTTACCAAGTGGTCTAAAGTATCTCCTGAGAATAGTACCTCGTGGATTCGGGCCTCTATGATTTTAGAGATTAAAAAAGATTATACGAAAGGACTTTTGTTTATCAATCGAGGGCTCAAAGCTATACCTGAAGATCTTCGATTGGCTTTATTGCAAATCCACTTCAATATTCAGGTGAATGATTTAGATGAATCTCAAGTATTAATTGATAAATTGCATCCAAAAGTTCAAGAGCTACCTAGTGTGCAGGGGTTGCAAGGTAAAGTCTGGGCTAATAGAAAAATGTATGACATAGCATTACCGAAATTGTTGGTTAGTTATGAGAATAGTCCAATTACAAAGAATGCGGGTCTTGTATATATTGTGTATAACAATTTAAACATGGAAGAAGATGCTACTTTATTCTTACAAGAGCATATCAAAAACCACCCCACTGATCATATTTTAAGACACATTCTTGCTGATAAACTGTCTAAGAATGATGATGCATTAGCTTATCAGCACTATAGTGCCATTTATGAACAAAATAATAAAAATCATGCAGTACTAAATAATATGGCTTGGTTAGATTATAAAAATGGCCATTATGAAAAAGCAAAAAATACAATCGAAAAGGCCCTTGAGTTATCGCCTAATAATCCGAATATATTAGATACCGCCGGAATTATTTTACTTGCCTTAGGTGAAAAATCTGATGCATTAAAATACTTAGAAAAGGCATTATTATATGCGCCTGATAATGCTGACATTAAAAAACATTTAAAGGATGCACAATAGAGTGCCGTAAGGGTTAAATCTAACTGATATATTAATCAACTAATACTTTATTAATATATCAGTACTTGAGATGACAAATAACACGCCCTAGTTAATTAAATACTTTTTACTTCCAATTGATAATTTACACAATGCTTTACGCTACTACTTCTGTATTTTAGTAAACTTAACGCATGTGATGCAGCACCAATTTAATATCAATATGTACATTAGTATTAAGTAAGAATTTTTTATGATGCGATACCTCTGATTGAAAATTTTGGCTAATTAATATTTGTGTAATATATAAAATAAATTTTACCAGCCTCAAAGGGAGTGATCACCTTAGATATAATTGCCTGACGCTCAAAATATTAAAAAGCTAATGTTTACTTCTTCTTTTTTAGACATAAAAAAACCAGTTACACAGTAACTGGTTTTTAAGTTATAACATTGTTAGATTAAGATTTACGACGTTTTGCGCCTGCAAGTCCTAATAACCCTAAACCCAAGATAGCAATACTGGTAGGCTCTGGAACAGAAAAAGTAATTGAAGCATTATGAGGAGCAGATATATAGGCGGTACCAAAACCGTCATTTACATCACTATCTCCAAGTGCGGTTATGATATCAGCGGCTAATTGACCGGCAGCAACGGTTTGTACTATGTACAAGTCAATACCCCCTAATGTATTCGCCATGTAGTCCTCAAAACTCTCATTATAATCCGTGAGGAAGAATGTATCTTCACCGGCAACTTCCACGCTTGTGATAGTGGTTCTTATGACCTGTTCCCCGGCAAAAACACCACCAGAAACAAATTCAGTAGAGAATAATTTAGTTGGCATATAGGTTGTTGGTGCTGCAGCAACCCCAAGGAAGTCGTAGCTATACATGTCTAATGTACCACCAGTATAAACTAATTCGCCTGCCACTAAAGAGCCCGTTAACGAGATGCCGTAAGTCAAACCCAAGCCTGAGGTATTATATTCAGAGGTAAATCCTGAGCCTAAAAAGTCAGGAACACCGCTAAATGTATTTACAACACCACAATTTGGGCAGCCTACAAGCGCCCCAAAATCAGCAACGACAGGTGCAGCTAAAAAGCCAAAGTCAATACCGATAGCATTAACACCAGCATAAGTAGTGACAACATTAGTGCCTACGTTGACAGTTGTATGTGATGAATAGTTAATGGTTAAGTAATCCATTGCCGCTGTGGATGTAGCGCCATCGTCATTTAGGTCTACTTCGATTTGTGATGCATTTACGCTAGTTGCTAATAATGTAGCTATTAATGCAATTGATTTTATAAACTTCATTTTATTTCCTCAGGTTGCGCATGCTTTGCTTCTATAGTTTGGTAATGCATTTGTAGTGCCAAGGCTCTATTGGGCTGATTCTATTGTATTTTAAACTTTATCTTTATTTTAGAGTTAGCCAACTGTAAAAAATATCGACATTAATTTAGCAGGGCGCATTGGAGGTAATTGATAATAAAGAGAAGGGGGATTATTTTAGGTATAAAAAAACCAGTTACTCAGTAACTGGCTTTTAGTTTGTAGCTTTGTCAGATTATGACTTGCGACGTTTTGTGCTTGCAAGTCCTAATAAACCTAAGCCTAAGATAGCAATACTTGTAGGCTCTGGAACAGAAAATGTGATTGAAGCATTGTGCTCAGCAGATACGTAGACCGTACCAAATCCGTCATTCACAGTGTTATCTGAAAGTGCATCTACGATATCAGCAGCTAATTGGCCAGCAGCAACGGTTTGCACTATGTACAAATCGATATCCGCTAACGTTCTTGCTATGTAGTCTTCGAAACTCTCATTATAATCCGTAAGGAAAAATGTATCTTCACCGGCTGCTTCTATGCTTGTTATGGTAGTTCTTACTACTTGTTCACCAGCAAAAACACCACCAGAAACAAACTCAGAAGAGAACAATTTGGTTGGCATGTAAGTTGTTGGAGCTGCTGCAGCACCTAGGAAGTCGTAGCTGTACATGTCTAATGTACCGCCAGTGTAAACTAATTCGCCTGCCACTAAAGAACCCGTTAATGAGATGCCGTAAGTTAAACCCATACCTGAAGTGAAGTATTCAGAGGTAAAGCCTGAGCCTAAAAAGTCAGGTACACCGCTAAGTGTGTTTTCAACGCCACAGCTTGGGCAGCCAACAAGAGAACCAAAATCAGCAACAACAGGTGCAGCTAAAAAACCAAAGTCAACACCGATAGCATTAACGCCAGCATAAGTAGTAACAGCACTAGTAACTACGTTGACTGATGTGTGAGATGCATAGTTAACTGTTAAGTAATCCATAGCTGCTGTAGATGTAGCGCCTGCGTCATTCAGGTCTACTTCGATTTGTGATGCACTTACGCTAGTTGCTAGCAATGCAGTTGTTAATGCAATTGATTTTATGAATTTCATTTTATTCCCTTAGCTGTGTATTAATTTTTAATTATATTACAATGATTTAACTTAAAGCAGCTATCATGCCAGTATTGTAATCGGTTGATTTTATGATGTTTAATTGCATATCTTTATTTTAGGAAAAGTAACTGTAAAAAATATAGACAATAATTTAGGCGGGCATTTAAAGGAGAGGTAGAAAATGAAGGCGCATTGAATGCTATTCGAAATTATTTTCATGCATAAAAAAACCAGTTACACAGTAACTGGTTTTTAAGTTATAACATTGTTAGATTAAGATTTACGACGTTTTGCGCCTGCAAGTCCTAATAACCCTAAACCCAAGATAGCAATACTGGTAGGCTCTGGAACAGAAAAAGTAATTGAAGCATTATGAGGAGCAGATATATAGGCGGTACCAAAACCGTCATTTACATCACTATCTCCAAGTGCGGTTATGATATCAGCGGCTAATTGACCGGCAGCAACGGTTTGTACTATGTACAAGTCAATACCCCCTAATGTATTCGCCATGTAGTCCTCAAAACTCTCATTATAATCCGTGAGGAAGAATGTATCTTCACCGGCAACTTCCACGCTTGTGATAGTGGTTCTTATGACCTGTTCCCCGGCAAAAACACCACCAGAAACAAATTCAGTAGAGAATAATTTAGTTGGCATATAGGTTGTTGGTGCTGCAGCAACCCCAAGGAAGTCGTAGCTATACATGTCTAATGTACCACCAGTATAAACTAATTCGCCTGCCACTAAAGAGCCCGTTAACGAGATGCCGTAAGTCAAACCCAAGCCTGAGGTATTATATTCAGAGGTAAATCCTGAGCCTAAAAAGTCAGGAACACCGCTAAATGTATTTACAACACCACAATTTGGGCAGCCTACAAGCGCCCCAAAATCAGCAACGACAGGTGCAGCTAAAAAGCCAAAGTCAATACCGATAGCATTAACACCAGCATAAGTAGTGACAACATTAGTGCCTACGTTGACAGTTGTATGTGATGAATAGTTAATGGTTAAGTAATCCATTGCCGCTGTGGATGTAGCGCCATCGTCATTTAGGTCTACTTCGATTTGTGATGCATTTACGCTAGTTGCTAATAATGTAGCTATTAATGCAATTGATTTTATAAACTTCATTTTATTTCCTCAGGTTGCGCATGCTTTGCTTCTATAGTTTGGTAATGCATTTGTAGTGCCAAGGCTCTATTGGGCTGATTCTATTGTATTTTAAACTTTATCTTTATTTTAGAGTTAGCCAACTGTAAAAAATATCGACATTAATTTAGCAGGGCGCATTGGAGGTAATTGATAATAAAGAGAAGGGGGATTATTTTAGGTATAAAAAAACCAGTTACTCAGTAACTGGCTTTTAGTTTGTAGCTTTGTCAGATTATGACTTGCGACGTTTTGTGCTTGCAAGTCCTAATAAACCTAAGCCTAAGATAGCAATACTTGTAGGCTCTGGAACAGAAAATGTGATTGAAGCATTGTGCTCAGCAGATACGTAGACCGTACCAAATCCGTCATTCACAGTGTTATCTGAAAGTGCATCTACGATATCAGCAGCTAATTGGCCAGCAGCAACGGTTTGCACTATGTACAAATCGATATCCGCTAACGTTCTTGCTATGTAGTCTTCGAAACTCTCATTATAATCCGTAAGGAAAAATGTATCTTCACCGGCTGCTTCTATGCTTGTTATGGTAGTTCTTACTACTTGTTCACCAGCAAAAACACCACCAGAAACAAACTCAGAAGAGAACAATTTGGTTGGCATGTAAGTTGTTGGAGCTGCTGCAGCACCTAGGAAGTCGTAGCTGTACATGTCTAATGTACCGCCAGTGTAAACTAATTCGCCTGCCACTAAAGAACCCGTTAATGAGATGCCGTAAGTTAAACCCATACCTGAAGTGAAGTATTCAGAGGTAAAGCCTGAGCCTAAAAAGTCAGGTACACCGCTAAGTGTGTTTTCAACGCCACAGCTTGGGCAGCCAACAAGAGAACCAAAATCAGCAACAACAGGTGCAGCTAAAAAACCAAAGTCAACACCGATAGCATTAACGCCAGCATAAGTAGTAACAGCACTAGTAACTACGTTGACTGATGTGTGAGATGCATAGTTAACTGTTAAGTAATCCATAGCTGCTGTAGATGTAGCGCCTGCGTCATTCAGGTCTACTTCGATTTGTGATGCACTTACGCTAGTTGCTAGCAATGCAGTTGTTAATGCAATTGATTTTATGAATTTCATTTTATTCCCTAATGTGTATGATTTACTATATT
This sequence comes from Colwellia sp., assembly GCA_013215385.1. GTDB lineage: Bacteria > Pseudomonadota > Gammaproteobacteria > Enterobacterales > Alteromonadaceae > Colwellia_A. The sequence continues at coordinate 53,073 of JABSOY010000009.1, read as the reverse complement.
ATAATGATGTAACTCATAGCACCTATCGTGCCATGTTTGTATCTTGTTGTATTCTAAGTGGTTAATTTAGGTGTTTTACTTTTTATAAAGCAAGCGTAAAAAAAGCTGACATTAAGAATTCTCTTTTAACAAATTTTTAACTCGCCAAAACATAAAGCGCTGCAACCAATTTCTATTACCCCAAGGTCGCCACGTTTTAATCAAGTTGTTTCTATACGCGTCAAAGTGCATACCATGAGGTGCGTGAATGACATCGCCACGTTTTAATAGTATTTTCAATACATTAGTACAGAGTGTTCCTGCGGCTAAAGAAATGCCCATACAGGTTGAAGGTACTTTCTTTTTGAGGAAATTTACAGAAGACCTATCTACTAAATAGTGACGTTGCTGTACTGAAGGTGAAACACCGATAACAAAACGAATAATATTGTCATTGAATATTTTGGCCTTTTCATCTTCGCTGGCATTCGCTGCAGCGTCGACTATGGCAAAGTATTCATCGAAAGACATTTTACCCGGCATGAATACTAAGAAAGCTGTACCCATTCCCATTGGAGCTGCTGTTATTGTAGGAATACCCTTTTCATAACAACGTCGAAAAACTTTCCGTCTAATTTCTAAAACAAAAATATCTAAGCTATCCACATAGATATCGACACCTTCTAGAAAATCATCTAGGTTTTCTTCATTGATACCTGAATCGAAGTTTTTGATGGTGGCTTCAGGATTAATACCTCTAATAGTTTCTTCCATAACCGCTGCTTTAGCCTGGCCTATAGTAGACATATTAGCACCGGCTTGACGATTAAAATTAGCTACATCATAATCATCAAGGTCTGATATATGAAAATTCCCGATGCCTAATCGAGCTAAAACAATCGTGTGATCACCGCCAACGCCACCTAAACCACCTATTGCTACTTTAGTGTTTCTAAGTACTTGTTGCTCTTCTTTAGTTACCCAGCCAATATTACGTGAGAATGCTTCTTCATAGTTGAACATGAGGATCCTTTTTATATCAATCAATGGAGGTTATAGAGGTTATCTTGGCTTTATTTTAGTAGGAAAACTAAAATAAGAGATAGAAATAGTTAATTAAAACTGACTACGAATTTCTTTTTGTATCTCTTTATACAAACTTTTAAAGCCGCTAGTTAAGTTATCTAAAAATATTTCTGCATTTATATAGTAGGGTGCACGTAGGCCATGGTATTCAATTGGCTCACCTATTTGAACAAACTTTATGCCGACGAACTTCATACTGCGAGCTAAGCGTGGCTCCATCATTACAAAAGCGTGTTTGATACCTTTATCAATGGCTAATGTTCCTGCAACCATATATAAGCCGATGGCGATAAAAGGGAAGCAACGTAACTCTGATTCAGAATAAGTACTTTCATGAATTGCACCAACTGCAGATCCCTTAAAGCGATCTGATTTACGACGTCTAAAATCAGCTTTTACTGCTAAACGTGAAAACTCGCCAATTTCGGAACGTTTGAAATTTCTGGGATTGTAATTATCGTCTTGAATTGCGTCAAAGCAAAATTTTTCTATCGGGAGCAATTCATCATCAGAACTGGAACAAACGATTCGCACACAGCTTGTATAATTATTAGTTGGTTTATGCTTAATCAGTGCGAAAATGGAATGTGGATCAAATTCGTCCATTTCCATACCATCATCTTTTTGGTGTTCAAAGGCTAACTCTTCGCAATAAACATTATGGCGAATTTTAAAAACTTCTTCTTTAAGCCGCTCTGAAGACGCATATTGAGGCTTGAGAAACTTAGTAAAGTGCTGGGCAATGTTTCCTGCATCATGGTTCACCTTTAGCGAAGCAACTTTCTTTGCTACGTCGCCAATAATAGGTGAATTCAATATTAATCTACCAAGACTCATGTGCTCATCCGTTTGTCGTCATGTTTTATGTTCGCGTTAAAGTAAATTTCTTCGCGATAGAGTGATACTCTATCTGAATAGAACTTTACCTCACTCAACCAGTATAGCTAATAATATACTGAATATTTAAAAATTATTACTAATAACTGAGAATACTTTAGTTTTTACCCAACTTTATCGGTAATACTTGTTCTGCTGTTTTAAGGCCAATATCGAATAAGGTTTGTTTTTGCTCTATTGTCATATTGAAATCGACGGCAGAATGATTGCCAATATTTACTACAACCGTGTTGTGCCAAAAAGCATCGTTAATATATTCGCGTGAAATTGTGGTCATAAAAGTGCGTATCAGCAAGGTTACGTACTTATAAATAGGAAAAAAACCTTTAATTTCAACGGCATTATTTTCATGTTCACCTTTAAGTCTAAAACACAATACCGGTGTTCCGTCTTTAGCCCAATCACGATGTAGAGCATCTTCAGACAAGATACTTCCGTCAACCATAACGTGATCGCCAAAAGATTTAAAACTAAAAACCAAAGGAATTGACATAGAAAACCTGACAGCAAGGGATACTTTTACATCAGGAGTATTTTCTTTATCAAAAATAACGGGTGCCCCATTGGCAACATCCGTAGCGACAATGTGAAGGTTATAGTCAAGCTCAGCAAAGGTTTTTCCACCTAGTAATTCATCCATCCATTGTTCAAAGCGATCGCCAGAGCTTAAGCCACCATATCTTATTAGTTTAAAAAGTGAAAAACCTCTAAATTGCTTGTAGTCTGTTGTTAATGCAATATCTTTGATTTCTTTTGGGGTTAATCCTGCGGCAAATAAGCTACTAACAATGCTACCACCCGATACACCGACCAGATGGGTAAAATCTACGTCAAATTCTTTTAAGGCGTACAAAATTCCGACGTGAGCTGGTAGGCGAGTGCCTCCTCCTGCAAATATAGGAACGACGGTTTTTCTTGTTGTCATATAGTAAGTAAACCTTTGAGTGAATAATCACTGCCCTGTAAAATACACTGATTTTTTCAGGTAATTATAATTACCCGTAATGATAGCTGTTTTTGAGAGAAAAACGCAGTAAACTTACTGATTATAAAATAAATTTAATAAAAATGGAGTTGTAAAATGCGCTACGGATCCCTGTTAACCTTTGTGATTTTATCTTTGTTTACAAATTCTGTTATCGCTGAACTTGCCGATACTGTTGCTAAAGTGAAACCGTCAATTGTCGGTATTGGTGTGCATACACCGACTGCACGACAAAAAAACAGTTTGAATGGTAGTGGTTTTGTTATTGGAAATGGTCAGTATGTAGTAACCAATCATCATGTTTTACCTAAAGAATTAGACGATAACTTGCTGCAGAAAATGGCAATTTTTACCGGTTCAGGAAAAACAGCAAAAGTGCGTACTGCCGAGATTGTTGCCAGTTCTCAACTCCATGATCTTGCGGTGTTGAAAATTAATGGTTCCCCTTTACCGGCAATGAAACTCGCGGAAGATGCCTTTCGTCGTGAAGGCAGCTATGTCGCGTTTAGTGGCTTTCCTATAGGAGCTGTTCTCGGGCTCTATCCGGTAACGCATCGTGGTATTATTGCGAGTATTACCCCAACAATAATCCCAGTTGATGACGTCAGTAAAATAAGCATCAAGATGTTGAAGATGTTACGTAACCCTTATTTAGTTTATCAACTTGATGCCACCGCGTATCCAGGAAACAGCGGTAGTGCTTTATACGATATTGAATCAGGTGCCGTCATTGGGATTATTAATAAGGTGTTTGTACAGGAAACAAAAGAAGCTGTGATTAGCAAGCCGAGTGGTATTACTTATGCTATTCCGGTTAAATATTTATCTCAGTTATTGAAAAAACATAAGATTGATTATCTAGCGAAAAATTAAAAGGTTACTCTTCACCAACAGCGGTAACATTTTGTCGGCTTTTCTGTTGTGAAACTAATGTTGAAATTGGTACTAAATCAATGTCTAGTTGAGCTAATAAGGGAATTAGGCGCTTGAGTGCAGCGATACTTTCTGGGTGTGGGTGTGCAATAGCTACCACTGATTGGTGCTGCTGAGCATATTCGATAAGTAGCATAAATTGTCGGTCGATATAATCACTGTTCAATTCATTATCTAAAAAAAACTGTCGATGGGCGGTCGGTACGCCAAATTTGTTGGCGATTCGTTCTGCTTTGGTTCTACCTGTTGTGACACTATCAACAAAAAACAAATTTCGCTCTTTTAAAAAACGCATTGTCCAAACCATAGGCGTATAAAGTTTGGTTAATTTACTGCCCATATGATTATTTATACCCAGTGCAAAAGGTATTTCTGCGAAAGCACGAGACAACTCTTGTCGGATCGCTTGCTCGCTCATTGCTGAAGTAAGAGCCCCAGGGCCTAACTTTTTACCATTCTCTGCTTCCATTGGAATATGCAGAATCACGTCCTGATTCTTCTTAAAGGCCAGTTGAGCTAATGTTTTTCCGAATGGGGTGTGAGGTAAAATGGCAAAGCTGACTTTTCCTGGTAAGGTTAAGGCCGCAGCGTCACTTTGTCGATAACCTATATCGTCAATAATAATCGCAACTTGGGCATTTTTAGCGTAAGCATCCTGGGTAAATATGATCGCTAAAAGGGTAAAAAATAATAAGAATAAAGAATGCACAAAAGCCTTTCGTGTGATGAGTTTTTATTATGGTTTTAGGTTATCAGTTGAAAAAGTTTAAATCGAGGATAAGTTGGTTTTATATTGGCTGTGTCATGACCTGTTGGTTATTTAAACCAAGCTTTAGGATTAACCGCTTGTCCGTTTCTACGTATTTCGAAATATAAACCTGACTGTGCTTGGCCGCCACTTTGGCCGACAAGGGCAATGGGTTCACCGGTTTCAACTCGGTCGCCAACGGCTTTTAATAACGCTTGATTATGTCCATATAAACTCATATAACCTGCGCCATGGTCAATTACTGTCACTAAACCATAACCTTTTAGCCAATCCGAAAATAATACCGTTCCGTTATGTATAGTTTTAACTTGTCGTCCGACGGGAGCGGTTAAGAGAATACCTTTCCATTTTAAGTAACCTTGTTTTCGCGTACCAAAGCTATGTTTAACTTTGCCTTTTATTGGCCATGAAAGTTTATTTTTAAGTCTTTTTAAGCCGGTTAATTCAATGTTTTGTTGCGATAAGGTCGCAATACGTTGCAAAGCCGCTACTAAATTTTCTTCTTCTGCAATGAGTTTTACCAGTAGTTGTTTACTGCTAAGCAGTTTTTTATTTAACGCTTTAATGGTTTTGGTTCGTTCGCGCTTGATATGCACAAACGTCTTTTTCTGTTCTGCTTGTTGCTGCTTTAATATCTTTAGTGTGTTGGCTTGTTCTTGATGCTCTGTGGTTACCGCCATTAAATCGCTTAATACGATTTGAAATTGGTCTATTTCTTTAATACGTGCACTATTAAGGTATTGATAATAGGTGACGGTACGTTGCACACTTGCTGGTTTTTCTTGGTTTAATAACAGCTTAATATAATCGTGATGGCCAGAGGTATAGGCAGCTCGTAGTTGTTGACCTAATACCTTTTCTTGTTGTTGTTTTTGATGAGTTAACGATATCTCTTCTTGTGCAAGGCGTTTTAAGTTTTTTTGGCTTACTTGATAATGTGCTTGGGTTTCGATAGTTGCCTTAGCTATTTTTGCAATGGCATTATCATCACTTTTTAACTGCTTCTCTAATACCGAACGCTTAGTATTTGTTTTTTCTATCGCGTTTTTTTGCTTCGAAATTTGCTGCTGTACCGCAGACAATTTTTGATCGGCTTTATTCTTGCTTTGGTCATTAGATGAGGCTTGCTGAGCAAAACTTGCTGACATCAATATACAGCTAAAGCTGAACATCGATGCCAATATCAATATTTTTTTAGCGATTTCACTCATGTTTATTAATAACCGGCTAGATGAATTTCATTAATGACTGACCTGTCATTTCTTCAGGTTGTTCCATACCCATTAATTGCAGCAGGGTTGGGGCAATATCACTTAAGGCACCTTTTTCTGCGGGGTGAGCATTGCGGCCAATATAAATAAGTGGCACTGGCTCACAGGTATGTGCGGTATGGACTTGTCCTGAGCTGTGGTCCATCATTTGTTCCGCATTACCATGATCGGCAGTAATTAAACATTCACCACCGGCTTTCTCTAAAGCAGCGACCACACGACCAACACAAGTATCGACAGCTTCACAAGCAGCAACCGCAGCATCGAATTTGCCGGTATGGCCGACCATGTCGCCATTTGGGTAATTACAAACAATAAGATCATGCTCACCACTTTCAATAGCGGCTACTAATTTATCAGTCAGTAACGTTGAATTCATTTCAGGTTGTAAATCATAGGTCGCCACTTGTGGAGATGGCACTAAAATTCGCTGTTCGCCAATAAATTCATCTTCTTTTCCGCCACTAAAAAAGAAAGTCACATGGGCATATTTTTCTGTTTCAGAAATACGTAATTGTGTTTTATTGTGCTTCTCTAGCCATTCACCCAATACGTTATCAAGTTTAACTTTTTCGAAAGCAATATTGGCTTCAATATCTGCTGCATATTCGGTCAGCATGACAAAGTCAGCAATCGCAGGAATTTTCTTTCGCGCAAAACCTGAGAAGTCTTTTTCAGTAAAACAGCGTGTAAATTGACGAGCTCGGTCAGCACGAAAGTTCATAAAAATTAATGTGTCGCCATCGTTTACTTCAATCGGATTATTGTTTTCGTCTAAAATAGCTGAGGCCGCGACAAATTCATCGTTTTCATCACGGGCATAAGCGGCTTGCAAAGCATCTGTTGCGCTTGAATATTGATGTTGTGCTTCGCCACTTACCATTAAATTGTAAGCGAGCTCGACACGATCCCATCGTTGATCACGGTCCATTGCATAATAACGGCCAATAACTGACGCTATTTGTCCACAGCCTAACTGCTGAAATTTTTCCTGTGTCTTAATTAATGATGCTTGTGCACTGCGCGGTGGGGTATCACGTCCATCTAGAAAAGCGTGCAGGTATATTTTATTCGCGCCTTTTTCTTTGGCAAGTTCGAGCATCGAAAAAATATGTTCTTCATGGCTATGTACACCGCCTGGCGATAACAAACCAAATATATGCACGGCTTTATCATTTTCTACCGCTTTAACTACCGCATGATTAAGTGCACTGTTTTCGTTAAATTCTCCGTCGTCAATTGATTTTGTAATACGGGTAAAGTCTTGATAGACAATACGTCCAGCACCTAAATTAACATGACCTACTTCTGAGTTTCCCATTTGCCCGTCAGGTAAACCAACCGCCATACCTGATGTACCAATAAGCATATTTGGATAACGAGTATTTAAATCATCAAGTACTGGCGTCTTAGCATGAAAAATAGCATTGGACTCTTCAGACTCGCGGTATCCCCACCCATCTAAAATAAGTAATACAGTAGGTTTTTTATTTGGCATTTGAGTTTCCATAACGGTGAAAATTAACGAATTGTTCGGCAGTATACCAAGGCAAAAAAAGAATTGCTTGTGTGCTTGACGACAAAATATTACCATCAAATTTCGTTACTTCACTGGTTAATCATCAGTCAAAGCATCAAAAATAATATTTTCGTCACTATAAATGCTGTTCACGAAAAGTTCTTTTTGGGTTTGTTCGGTAATTCTGTATACTGTTGGCAACTTTTTATTCAACAAAGATTTATTGTTTTATGGATCAATTAATTACTTTTGCCGGTAACCACACGTTATTAAGTGCCGCTTGGACCGCTATTGTTGTGATGATTATTATCATTACTATTCGTATTCAAATGTCGCCAATTAAAAAAATATCAACACAAGAACTTACCTTCTTAGTCAATCGCCAAGAAGGTGTGATCGTTGATATTCGTACAGAAAAAGAATTTAAAGCGAGTCGTATTATAGATTCTAAAAATTTGGTTAAAGAGAAAGTGACAAATAATGATTTTGCCACCCTTGAAAACTATAAAGATAAACCCATCATAGTTGTATGTACCGCAGGAATAACTGCTGCCACTGTAGCTAGCCAAATGTTGAAAGCTGGTTTTACTAAAGTGAGCTTACTTAAAGGTGGTATGAATTCTTGGGTAAATGCAGGTTTACCATTAGTTAAAAAATAATAATGAGAAAGATTTGATATGGCTGTAGATATTTACACTAAAGTAACTTGTTTTTATTGTATGCGAGCAAAATCGTTATTAGAGCAAAAAGAAGTTAGCTTTAATGAAATTAAGATCGATAACAATAATGAATTACGCAATAAGATGATTGAGCGCAGTGGCGGTGTCACTGTGCCGCAAATCTTTATTGGTGAACAGCATGTTGGTGGTTGTGATGATTTATTCGCATTACATGCCGCTAATGAATTAGATGAACTTCTAGCAAAATCTTAAAATTAAAATCAAATAAAATAGCAAAAACAATAGGAAATAGAACATGTCTGACGAAAATCAAAACAATGCGGAAGCATCACCAGCGACTACTGAGCAAGCTGCTCCTCAATTTGCTATTCAACGTATTTACACGAAAGATATTTCTTTTGAAACGCCAAATTCACCGGCTATTTTTCAAAAAGATTGGAAACCTGAAATTCAATTAGATTTAGATACTAAATCAAATAAATTGGCTGATGATACCTATGAAGTCGTTCTTTCAGTAACGGTTACTGCAACCGTTGAAGGCCAAACTGCCTTTTTAGCTGAAGTTCAACAGGCTGGTATCTTTACTATCGGTAATTTACCTGAAGCACAACTTGCTCATACTATTGGTGCATTCTGTCCAACAACATTATTTCCATATGCACGTGAGTCGGTAGCGAATTTAGTTAATCGTGGTTCTTTCCCACAAATTAATTTAGCGCCAGTAAACTTTGAAGCGTTATTTGCTTCTTATGTTCAGCAACGTGCCGCTCAAGCAGAGCAAGCACCAGCGAGCACTGAAACACATTAGTAAGCTGTGTTGTTAACGGCTGCTTAGCCACAATAAAATGAGAATTGATGATATGTCGGAATTGTCGGCAAAAATCACGGTTTTGGGGGCAGGGTCTTATGGCTCTGCCCTTGCTATTTGTTTAGCACGAAATGGTCATAAAACCGTGTTATGGGGACGAAATCCTCAACATGTTGCGCAGATGCAATCGTCGCATTCTAACGAGAAGTATTTACCGGGTAGTAAATTTCCACCGTCATTGGTGTTAACTGATGATTTAGAGTGTGCAATTAAAGCCAGTAATAATATTTTGGTGGTAGTACCCAGTCATGCTTTTGGCGATATACTGAGCCAAATTAAACCTTACTTATTAGCGAATGCAAAAATAGTTTGGGCAACAAAAGGCTTGGATCATAAGACTGGTCGTTTATTGCAAGATGTTGCACGTGATACCTTAGGCGATGAGATTTCTTTAGCTGTTTTATCTGGGCCCACTTTTGCGAAAGAAATGGCGGCAGGTTTACCGACAGCTATTTCATTGTCATCAACCGATGATGATTTTGTTGCTGAGATCTCAGACTTATTACATTGTGAAAAAAAATTCCGCGTTTATGCTAATAAAGACTTTATTGGTGTACAGCTTGGCGGAGCGGTTAAAAATGTTATCGCTATTGGTGCTGGAATGGCCGATGGTATAGGCTTTGGCGCGAATGCGCGTACGGCATTAATTACCCGCGGTTTAGTTGAAATGACCCGTTTGGGCACGGCATTAAATGCTGATCCTAGTACTTTCATGGGCATGGCTGGCTTAGGTGATTTAGTGCTTACCTGTACTGATAATCAATCGAGAAATCGACGTTTTGGTTTAGCACTTGGCGGTGGAGCAGGTGTTGATGAGGCGATAGCTAATATTGGTCAAGTTGTTGAAGGTTATAGAAATACTAAAGAAGTTTATATGCTAGCACAGCGCTTGGGTGTGGAAATGCCGATAGTTGAGCAAGTCTATAAAGTGCTTTATTGCGGTAAAGCGGCTAAGTTAGCAGCCGCTGATTTATTGTCACGTGATCGTACTGTCGAATAATAAATATAGTTTCATTTAAAGCTTATATAACTTATATTTTAAATGAAACTATTTAAAATATAAGTTATTTTACTACACCACAGGCTATTCTGATATTTGCATCATTTTCCGCTGTTGCATGGATCATAAATGATCTTCCTTCTATTTCCGCAAGGGTAAGCTGTGGGACAAGAAATGCGTCGCGGGCTGTTTTATTATTATCAAAAACTATATTTGGTAAATCACCTGCAGGTGAACCATGGTGTTGATGTCCCATATAATGTCCTTTAGCCATTCCTCCTGCTACAATCTGTCCATCAACTAGGACATTGTCACACGTACCTTCCTGGTGAACGTGAAAACCATGGCTGCCAGGATTTAAACCTGAAAGATTAGGCTTGATAATAATGCCCTTTGATAATTCAATAATATCTATTACCCCAATGCTTTCTTGGATGCCATCAAGGCTAATTTTATTCACCTGAAAAGTAAAGTTTGCACTTTGTGTTGATGAAATAAGGCTTATCATTTCAGCTTGTTCACTTGGGAAAATCCCTTTTTCAATAGAGGAGCTAGCAAATGTTATTGCCTGTTTATTATTATTTAAACCTAGGTTTGCTTTAGCTAAATAATAATCAACATGACCATTGTCAACGAGTTCAGCTTTTATTTTTTCAAGTTGATCGTGTGCTCGTAGGTAAGCTTTATCGTAAATAGATTTAATAGCATGAATATAAGTACGGTATGTCGGTGATTGAATATTATTAATCCATTTATTTACATTAATTTTATTATTTATTTTTAATGAATTAATAGCTGAAGCTGTGTTGGCATTATTATGTGAAGAATCCAAGGCGAGTACTTTTGCATAATATTTAAGTGCAAATTGCGATTTACTTTCTTCATCGTATGTTGCAGCAATTCTATAAAGTAAATCTATATTATTTGGATGATGTTCTTCAGCAGAGAGTAATGCCTGTAATGAGCCTTTATGAACATTAAGCCCATGGCCTTCACCATCATGATTCATTTGAGAAAGCATTAACCAGTATTTCAATTGTGAAGGAGCTAGTTGAGTGGCTTTTTTCATATCATCAATCGCAGTGGTTGTGTTACCTTGCTGCCATAATAATACCGCAGACATAAAGAAACCCTTGCCATTATTTGGAAATGAATTTTTTATAGTAGCTAAGTGCTTAATAGCTTTATCTTCTTCTTTTAAAAACACTAACAAAGAAGCGTAAAACAGTTGGGTCTTTTCTGATCGGGGCACTTTTGTTGAAGCGTTTTTAGCATATATTAGCGCTTGGAGGTTCTTCTTTTCAGCCAGTAATTTTTCTACTTGGCTAGTGAGTTGCTGAAGAAACTGTCTTTCATTAAAGGCACTGTTATTAAAGATATTGTCGTCAGTTGGATTAGTGATAATGTCAGCAACAGCGAATTTACTTGAAATGATGACAAGGATAAATAATTGGTTGAATAACTTCACCGAACGTTCCTTTTTACAAAAAAAAAAGGCGGTAAAAACCACCTTTATAACTTTAAAACCAAAATTATTTTTTGCTAAAACGGTGTCTAAACAAAGCTATGATACCGAGTAACATAATACTTAGTGTTGCTGGTTCAGGAACGGTTTGTGTTATATCAAACTGTAATTGACCACCAAAAGATGTACCACCACCACCGGAAACATAACAACAATCGTTCGCTACTATATCTACTATGTATTGTTGGCTGTTATCAAAACCAGTAATCGTGTAATCAATGACTGCACTATAAACTGCTGCATCGCTTAAGCCATTGACAAAGTGTGTATTTAGTTGTCCTGCGCCGAAGCCAGCAGTTTGAACCGCATTTGAATCTACAAGACCATCAAATGAAGTGGTAAAACTGCCAGGGTTTGATAATGTGCCAGTACCTGCAAATAATGACGAAGATAATGTAGCACCATACGTAGCATTCCATGCATTAGCGCCATTATTCCACATCCAACCATCAGCACCAAAATACTCTTGATATAAAACGCTGAAGCTGCCATTGCCATCACTGCTTACTAAAGTGATATTAATGCCTAATTGATCGATATGAGCTGCATTAGCTGACATGTTCATACCAACAAACATAAATAAAGCTAAAATTAATTTTTTCATCTGTTCACCCTTATAGACTAAATTATTATTAAACAGTAATGCAAAAAGTAAACCAAAAGATAAATGTATATTTATTTCAACTGTTTACGTGATCACGCGTATTATGGTTTGATGAAAGTGTAAAAAATATAGACGTTTACTAAACGGCCCCTTCAAAACCCATTTGTCGCCATGCTTCAAAAATTATAACCGCTGTGGCATTCGACAAATTCATACTACGACTATCTGGCACCATAGGGATCCGAATTTTATCTTCATCGGGTATTTGCTGTCTTACTTCTTCAGGTAAACCGCTGGTCTCAGAGCCAAACAGTAAATAGTCACCAGATTCAAACTTTACATCACCATAATAATTCGTTGTTTTAGTAGTAATTGCTAAGACACGCTTTGGTTGCTCACTTGCAATAAATGCTGCATAGTTTTTATGGCGCTTAATAGCGGCAAACTCGTGATAGTCTAATCCGGCTCGGCGTAGTTTCTTATCATCAAGATCAAAACCAAATGGCTCAATAAGATGTAATCTACAGCCAGTATTGGCACAAAGTCGAATGATATTGCCTGTATTCGGTGGAATTTGTGGCTGAAATAAAACAACGTCTAACATAAAATAATACTTAATTTCGAAGGTGATAAGGTATTATATCTTGCTTAGATGTATTGAGGAATGTTCTCTCGAGAATAAGTGAAAATCATGAGTGAAGTTTTAGCAAATAAAAATGATTATGGTTTCTGGGTAAAGCTTGCAGCCTTTGCTGCAACGAGTACAGCACTGCTGCTTGTTGTTATAAAACTGTATGCTTGGATGGCTACTGACGCAAGTTCGATGCTGGCATCAGCAACTGATTCCATGCTCGATTTATTTGCCTCTTTAATGAATGTCGTTATTTTACATTATGCGTTGGCACCTGCAGACGACCAGCACAAGTTTGGTCATGGTAAAGCAGAAAGCTTAGCAGGTTTAGTACAAGCTGCTTTTGTTACTGGCTCAGCGCTGTTATTGGTATTTCATGGTATTGACCGAATCTTCAATCCACAAGTGGTTGTTAAAACCGAAGTGGGTATTTACGTTACGATTGTTGCCATAGTAATGACCTTATTATTGGTACTATTGCAAAAATTTGTTATTACGAAAACGCGTTCGGTCGCCATACGTGCTGATGCTTTACATTACCAGTCTGATCTTGTTTTGAACTTAGGCGTCTTAGCCGCATTAATTTTAAGTAGTGGCTATTCAAAACATGCTGATGGTATTTTTACTTGCGCAGTAGGGTTATTCTTATTGGTTGGGGCAATCAAAATCATTTTTCTGAGTGTTCATAATCTAATGGATCATGAATTAAGTGAAGAAGAAGTAAGACAAATTACCGAGATTGTTATTGCCCACGATGCCACTTTAGGTGTGCATGAACTCAGAACAAGACAATCAGGGCCTCAGCGTTTTATTCAGTTTCATTTAGAGCTTGATGACAGCTTATCTTTACTTGAAGCGCATAGTATCGGTGAAGCTATAGAGAAAGAAATAAAAGCTAAATTTTCACCTTGTGAAGTCTTTATTCATCATGACCCAAGCTCAGTTGTACAAAATGAGCTTACGGGCAATGAAAAGAATTAATTTGAATGTGTTCTAAACCAAGTTAAGGCCTGGTTTATTGCTAACGTACGATATTGGTCTTGTTCGAACAATAATTCATGGAATGCGTTATTGATGACAAAAGGCTTACCATCAGGGCAATATTTGGTATTTATTTGATGTAATTGCTGACAAAATTCATTCTGTGCTTCATTAGAAACAACCGTGTCGCTACCCGCTTGCAATAATAATATTGGTGTAGAAAGTTTCTCTAAATCGGTAAAAATATTTTTATTGGCCGCGATAGACTCCGCGAGCCAATGAGTTGTGACACCACCTAATTGAATCGTTTCGTTATTTTGATAAAGCTCAATAAAGTGTTGATATCGGACACTAGATTGCGTTAACTCATTTTCAACGAAGGGCGTACTAGCGAATCCTGTTTGTCCGATAAAATAATTTGCTTCATCACTAAACCATGAATCAAGCTTGTTACCACTATAAATAATGGTTTTAGCTAGCCAGTTAGGAATATTGCCATTGTTTACTGCAATCATCGGAGAGGTGAGTACTGCAGACTTTACGGTTGTAGGAAATAGTTGCATCATTCTAATTGCAATAGCGCCTCCCATTGAGTGGGCTAACAAATGAGGCTTTGTCTGCTTCACATTATTAAGTCCATTGTTGAATGCATTGTGACAAGTAGGATTAACTATTTCGCTGATAAACTGTTGAAGATCTAGCGCATAGTGATCAAAATTCTTTATGTAACCTTTATAGCGATTTTGCAGTAAGCGCTGTGAAAGGCCTTGCCCACGATGATCTATAAGAAAAACATTAAAACCTTGTTGGTGCAAATCAAAGGTAAGCTCTTGATATTTTAGATAGCTTTCTGAACGACCTGTAACAACCACTATGCACTCTGCTTCATCAGCTTGGGTAAATGCAGCGTAATTAATTCTTATTTTGTCTAGGCCATTAAATGAAGCGAATAATCCTTGCTGCCAGAAGTGCTTTATCTCATTGGATAAGCGTGCTGTTAATTGCGCTTCTTTTGTATATTCAATTGATTGTGCTTCGGGTAAGGGCATGAAGAATAGTCCTAAAAAGAGCAAGCTACTTAGTTTTATTTCGTTAAACATTAGTCACTATTATTTAGCGGTAAAGTTATCGTTACCGTTAAACCACCATTATCGTTATTTTTAGCTGTTATATTGCCATTATGCGCTAATACAGCCTGTTGCGCTATGGCAAGGCCTAAACCTGTGCCACCGCTTTTCCTGTCTCTATCTTCATCAATACGATAAAAAGGCTGAAAAAGTTTCGCTATGGCGTCAGAGGGTACGCCTGAACCACTATCGGCAATGATAATACTGATACATTCTTGTGGGTCAATAACATGTTTCAACGAAATAATAACTTCACTTTCTTCAGGGCTATATTTAATAGCGTTAATAATTACATTACTCAATGCACTATTGAGTAAGTTTCGATCGGCTAACAGTTTAACTCGGTTAAAATCTTTCATAGTGATCAGCATATGTTTCTCATTAGCAAGATATTGGCAGTCTTGACAGATATCGGCTAATAAAGAATCGAGTACTACTGATTGAAGGTGTATTTTTTGAAAACTGTTTTCCAAACGAGAAAGTGATAATACATCATCGATCATTTTATCTAAACGAGTGACTTCTAACTCACAGCGGGCTAAGTGTTTTGCCTGTAACTCAGGGTTATGTTTTGTTTGTTGTGCCAAACCGACAGCAAGTTGCAAACGCGTCATTGGCGAGCGAAGTTCGTGGGATACATCGGCAAGCAAGCGTTGGTTTGCCGTTAAGTTTTGTGAAAGTTTTTCTGCCATGGTATTGAAGCTTTTAGATAATGAGCCAAGTTCGTCATTGCGGTTGTTCGCATTTTCAACGCGTGCATCAAGTTGCCCGTTACCGATAGCCGTTGCTGCTTGTTTTATTGCTAATATTGGCTTACTCAAGGTTCGAGCAAGTAACCAGGCTAACAACATACTGACCATGAAGGGAATCGCCAGCTTTAGCCAATAGGGGAGTTGCATAATAAATGAATTAAAGTGATCCGACTTCCCGCGACTGACTAAATATAACTGGACCTTCTTTTTTCCTAAGGTCAAAAACTTTGGCCCTGTGATCCGGCCAAATGGAAACTGAATACTGGTTAGCGATGAGAAACTATTTTCTTTCAGGTAATGGGCCAAGTGACGAACAAAACGTTTTTTACCTGACCTTATTCTTCCTGTAGCAACATCTTTTATGATGACGGACTCATGAGAAAGTAATGGGGCATTATGCAATACATCTCTTATCGACATATCTTCATTTTTTATCCGTATTACGAGGCGATTTAGCTTTTTATGGTCACTAGGGTGAGCCGGTAAAATAACACTGTCTTGGGAGAATTGTATAGAAATAAACCGTGTAGCGATAATTGATGATAGTGCGAATAACCAAAACCAGAGAAATATTTTAAAACCGATTGAGGAAAAAGACCGGCGAATGATGTTAAGCATTACCCTTTATCTCCATCGATTTCGCCACTAAGAAAAATATAACCAGCACCACGGATGGTTTTTAATTTATCAGCAGGACAAAAGGCTAATAATTTACGGCGTATATTACTAATGTGCATGTCGATACTGCGATCAAACGCACTTAGTTTCCTGTTCATCACTTGTTCTGAAATTTCATTTTTACTGACAATTTTACTGACATTATTCATTAATAAATCTAAAATTTGAAACTCAGTACCAGTTAGTTCAACTAATTGCTGGTGGCAAAAAACTTCACGTGTTGCGTGTTCAAGTCTGACATTATTAATTTTCTGACTCACATTGTTGTTGTCATTTTGCTTAACAATAGTAATACGACGCAAAATAGCATTTATGCGGGCCAATAATTCACGGTGCTGAAAAGGTTTAGCTAAATAGTCATCTGCACCGAGCTCCAAACCGAGGACGCGGTCGTCATGATCACCTTTAGCCGTGAGCATTAAAATAGGTATCTTGTGCTGACCACCGAGTGCTTTTAATACTTCAAAACCATTTAATTTCGGCATCATGACATCAAGTAAAATCAATGAGAATGACATATCATAAGCACGTGCTAAACCACTAACACCATCATGACAAGCTGCTACTTCAAAACCTTCGTAGGATAAATATTCGCTCAACAACTCGGTCAGCTCTTTATCATCATCGATAATGAGTATTTTTTTTTTGCTCATAAATGTGAATACTTTATTAAGATTAGTTCGGTATAAGTTTCATATTAACGTAGTTTTTTCTATAAAGCCCATTTCGATAATATCTTTACAGAATCTTTACACTGGTTTGCGTTTCTTTGCATCGTAATGATTATAGTAAATGAGTTATGAGTTAAACAGTCTATTCAACATATACAAAAAAGGGTTCAACGATGAAAAATAAATTATCACTTTTATTAGTAAGTACGTTATTCGTTATGTCTTTAAGCAGTAACACAGTTTTTGCGAAAGAGGATCATGTCGGACATAACATGCATAGAGGGGAAAGTAGCCAAGGTGTTATGCAGCACAAATTTAAAAAAATAGCGAAATTTTTAGCGTTAACGAAAGAGCAACGCACACAAGTAAAAGTAATTCACCAACAGGCTAAAGAAAGCAGAGGAGCGCTAAAACCTAGTTTAGAAAGCTTTCATCAACAAAGTCGTACGCTAGTTATGGCAGAACAATTCGATGAACAAGCCTTCATCAATTTACAAAGACAGTTTCAAGATAGTTTTGCGCAAATGGCACTTATTAAGGTCAAAACCAAGCACAGCTTTATGCAAATATTAACGGAAGAGCAAAAAGATAAAATGATGACAATGAAAAAAAGCAGAATGAGAGGGAATAACTTTTCTGAGTAGTGCTAAATAAAGTGTTGCAAACTTATTTAGTTAAGCTAAAAGAAAATATTTTAGACATGGTGCTTTCTATTGGCTGGTTATTATAACTAGCCGGTGTAAAACGCCATTTTTCTAAAGCTGAACGTATACTGCTGCGGAAATAACTTACTTTGCCTTTGCCTTCATAATGTATATCACGTACATAGCCATTTTTGTCTATGGTAAAGGTAATATATATGTCTTTTTCAATTCCTTTACGTTTGGCTAGTGATGGATATTTAGGTGAGGCAAAAGAAAGTAGTTGTGCCGGTAAACGTATCGGTTGGAAGGTGATTATTGAATCATCCACTAATGAAAGTGGTTGTTCAATTTCAATATAATTGTCAGCAGCTTGGTTTGCTAAATCGATAACTTGTTGAGTGTATGGGGTATTCAATACTGAGCTTTTTAATCTTGAATCAGTACGTTCAAAAGCAATATCTGACATCGACTTTTTAATTGGTTTATTTATCGTAATTATCGGCTTTGTCTCTAAATTTTCACTCAAGGTTATGTTATTTGCAGTGGTTGCTACTTGGCTGGTAATTTCTAAAGCTTCTATTAAGCTATCAATTGGCAATGTTGTAGCTGGCGTTTCAGTTTTGTTACCTGCAATGATATTGGCATGCGGCTCGAAATTAGCAACAGTGGTAGCGGCTGCTATTTGTTGGCTCTGTACTGCAAAGGCAGGTGCGTTATTTATGGTGCTATTACCTAACGGAGTAATCGGTAAAGATGCAACTTTTTGACCAATTGCTAGCGGAGGCTCAGGCAAAAGTGTTAGTGAGGTTGGTAATTCACTGCGGTCAGTTTTAACATCATTGTGTAGTAATTGCTGTGCTAATTCAGGTAATAATACTGCATTAGCTGTTTTATTATAATTATTGAAACTATCGTTTGCATGTTTGTATATCGAAATTGTTCCAGAACTAAGATCAAATATAGGCAACTGAAGGTGTTTTTCGCTGGCAATGCCAACCATTGATAGAATAATGGCAATCGACGCTAACCACTTCCCTGTATTGTTATCGCTTGCACAATGATGGTTTTGATCAACTAGACGTACGACTCTCTGTTTTAGATCCCCACCCGAAGCTGCCATTGCCATAGCGGGAATGGAATGATGACGACGTTTTTCACATATCGATGCCGTATCAGCAAGTGTGTGTGCATAAGCTATTGGATTGCCACAATGTTGAACTGCAATATCATCGCTACAATATTCGCGTTCATTGCGCATTTGTTTAGAAACCCAACGAACACTCGGATGGAAAAATAATAACAATTCCACTAATGTCTGCATAAAATTAACCAGGTAATCGTGACGACGAATATGAGCTAATTCATGTAAAATTAACATATCTAGTTGCGCCGGTGCTAAACCTGAAAGCATACTTACAGGAATAAGCACGACCGGCTTTATCCAACCTATTGCCATAGGCACATCATTTTTAAGTGAAATTAAAATGCGCGGTGCGATTTTTAAACCAATTTGTAAAACGAGTTGCTGAAAACGTGCTTCTAATATGTCATTTACCGGAGACGTTCCTGTTTTATGCAGTTGGTTAACATTGTAGAGCTCAATGCATAGTTTTACGGCTAAAACAAAACTAACGGCTATCCAACTTAACGATAAATAGGGCAAGTATTCAAAAGTCTGGCTAGACCAAGCATCATTCGTTTGAGATGCATTATTAATCGCATCACTGAGTAAAAAATTATTATTTACTAGCGGGCTGAACTGTTGAAAGTCAGGTTGATAAATAATAAAAAAAGTAATGAAGGGTAATAATAAATTAGCGCTCATGGCTAGTGACGAAAATGCATAGCGCCACTGGGGATTTTTATAGGAAGTAAATGACAATGCTACTTTTAATACCAGAGCAACGAAAAACCCTTGCCAAATAAAATGGATAAGAGTTAACGATAAATTGTATAAAAATGGACTACTAACTAAGCTATCCTGCATCATATTCCCATGACTAACTAACAGATTCTGTTTTTATATAAAGCGTAAAAAATATTGTTATTTGTCTAACTCATTCAGTAATTGTCGAATGTCAGCAATTTCTTCTTTACTGGTCGACTCATCTAAAGCGCGCATCACTAATTTTGAGGTCGAGCCACCAAAAGCTTTTGTAGCTAAATCTTTCAATAGCGAAGATTGTGTATATGTTTCACTATTAGAGGGAGCATAAACGTGCGCACGATTACTTTCGTCTCGGATCACTAATGTTTTTCCATGCATTATTTGTAAAATCTTTAAAACAGTAGTATAGCCTGTTTTTTGTGTTTTACTTATGGCGTCATGTACTTGACGAACGGTTGCTGGACCAATTTTCCAGAGGATATTAAGCAGAGTTAGCTCTGCTTCAGTAGGCTTGATATTACAGTTATCACGAGCCATTAAAATTCCTTAATACGATGATATGGTAAGTTGTTATACGAATCTAATCGTATCTCGTGTTGATTAAATGAGCAACACCTTTTATGGGAACTACTGCAATTTATCTATATCACTTTGATAGTAAAGGTTTTTAATATTATGTTTTTAACAGTTCTTCAACGATTAACTTAGTACGATTGGGATGGTTGGTAAAAATAGCATCAACCCCTAGTTGTAAACATCTAGCTATATCTCTTTTACGATCAACTACATAAACCCAAACTTCTATACCTTTTTGATGAGCATCTTCTATTAGGGCGTTGTGTAAGCAATTAATTGATGGGTTAATTGATTGTGCACCTAGGTCTTGAGCAAACTTTGCAAGCTGTAAAGGGCAACAAGCGATTAAAGCAGCTGTATTAAGTTGAGGGAATTCTTGATCTATTCGTGCGAGTAAATGATGATTAAATGAAGAGATAACAAGTTGCGAATTACAGAAATGTTGTTTTTGAATAAAGTTGCTGAATAAAAGGTGCAGAGCTGAGGTAATTTCTTTTAAATCAGTACTTTTTGTCGACGCTACCTTTAACTCGATATTAACTAAACAGCGACCGTCAATTGCCGTAAGCGCATTACCAAGTGTGGTGATTGGCTGAGAGCCTACGGTCATTGTTAGTAATGATGATAGAGTTATATCGTTATAATGAAACTCCTCGCCATTTTCATCGCTAATGTAATCGTCATGTAGTAAGAGAAACTGACCAGACTGGTGATGGTATCGAGCATCAAGTTCAATACCATCGGCTTGCTGTATTATTGCTTGTTCAAATGCCAACAGGGTATTTTCTGGAAACTCTCCACTGGCACCGCGATGAGCAATAATTTTCATCGCTAACTTTCGTTAACGATATCAGCGTAATGCTCACCTAGGCGGGTTACCGTGCCCGAGTTAGCATCTGCATTAAATTCAACCATATTCGGTGCAAAGGCTGATACAACAGTAGAACCCAGTTTGAAGCGGCCCATTTCATCGCCTTTTTCAAAGGTAATTGCATCAGCGCCATCGCTAGGGTAACTTTCTCTGAAAATACCTCGTTTGCTTGGTGAAGTAATCGTACCAGCCCAAGTGGTTTCAATGCTCGCAACAATAGTTGCGCCGACCAATACCATCGCCATAGGCCCTGCTTTAGTATCAAATATAGCGACTACACGTTCATTACGTGAAAATAAATTAGGAACGTTATTTGCTGTTAATGGGTTTACTGAGAATAAGTCACCAGGGACGAAAATCATTTCACGTAATGTTGCTGCCATGGGCATATGAATACGATGATAATCTTTCGGTGCTAAATAAATACACGAGAATTTACCACCTTGAAATGGCTTTGCGGTGTTATATAAACCACCTAATAGTGTTTCTAATGAATAATCAAAACCTTTAGCTTGGATTAAACGACCATCTTCAATATCTCCTTGTTGGCTAATCGCACCATCAACAGGGTAACAAAGAGTATTTTCATCGGCATCAATAGGGCGAGCACCCTCTTCAAGTTCACGGGTAAAAAAGTCGTTAAAGGTTTTGAAGTCTTCTGCATTTTTAAGTTTTGCTTCTGACATATTAATATCGTAATTTTTGATGAATGCTTTGATCGCTTTCGTTGTTAACGAGCCACATTCGGCATCAGCAAATTTCCCCGCTAAACGAGAAATGATATGTTTTGGCATAAGGTATTGCAGGGTAATTTTTAATTTATTTAAAAGCACTTAAAATTCCTTTATTTTAATTCAATCTTTCATTTGTTAATCGTTAAACCTAGAGGTTAATTTATTATCACCCAAGCTCGCAAGAATTCGCTGAAAACTGGCTAAACGTTTCGGATGTATTTTCTTCGCTTCCCCTGCCGCGATTAACGCACAACCGGGATCTTTTTGATGTTTACAATCTCTAAATTTGCAACCACCTAAATAATCTTCAAACTCAATAAAACCACCGTAAACTTCTGCAGGAGTTAAATGCCACAAGCCAAATTCACGAATACCGGGTGAGTCAATTAAGTCGCCACCTTGTTTGAAGTGATATAAACGGGCAACGGTTGTGGTGTGCTGGCCTAAGCCTGAATTTTCCGACACTATTTTTGTCATTAAGCCTAATTCAGGCATTAACGTGTTAGTAAGTGTTGACTTACCAACGCCAGATTGACCAACAAAAATACTGGTATGTTCACTAAGCTGTGTTTTTAGCTCTTCAATACCATCTTGAGATTCATTACTGACATAAATAACCTGATAACCAATATCACGATAAATGTTGAGCTGCTGCTCAATGTCGGCTTTACTGGCTTCATCAAATAAATCGGTTTTATTAAGTAGAATAACGGGTGTAATACCTGTTTGCTCTGCTGCGACTAAATACCTATCGATAATATCGGGATTAAAAGCAGGCAACACTGAAGAAACAATAAGTATTTGGGTGATATTGGCAGCTATAGGTTTAACACCATCATAAACATCTGGGCGGCTTAATACTGAAACGCGTTCGTGTACTGCTTCAATAACACCTGAAATGCTATGTTGAGTTTCTTTACCTCGGCGCCATAAAACTTTATCACCACACACTAAAGATTTTACACCACGGCGAATATTACAACGCACGCAATCACCATTTTCGGCTTCAACATCAGCATGCTGACCAAAACGACTTAAAATAGTGCCATTTTCAGCTTCACCGAGTTCGTTATCCTGCCATTTTACTTGCTCAGGTTTATTACGAAGTTTCTTGGCTTGATTATCTTTAATACGTCTTGTCTGACCTTTAGTCAGTTTTTTTAACTTAGACATGCAGTTTTATCATGTTAATTATGTATATTTCACTATTGTTTATTAAAGGAAAATGCAACAAAAAGTTTTTATCACAGTTAATTGTCACGTATTATACTGACTAAATCACAATTCATCTAATATACTTGTAACAGCAAGTGAAACAATTGGCATTTTAAGGAAGCGGTATGACATGTAGCGACACAAATTTAATTTGGTTAGATCTGGAAATGACAGGATTAGAGCCAGATGTTGATGTGATTTTAGAGATTGCTAGCATAATCACCGACAGCCAATTAAATATTTTAGCTCAAGGACCTGTGTTTGCCATTCATCAAAATGACGATGTGTTAGATAACATGAATGAGTGGTGTATAGAGCACCATGGCAAATCAGGTTTAACCAAGCGTTGCCAAGAAAGTGTCAGTTCGTTAGCTGATGCAACCGCTGCGACGTTGAAGTTTGTTGAACAATATGTACCCAAAGGAAAATCACCTATGTGTGGTAATAGCATAGGGCAAGACCGACGATTTATTAATAAATATATGCCGGACTTTGAAGACTACTTTCATTATCGTAATCTTGATGTCAGTACGGTTAAAGAACTAGCCCGCCGCTGGAAACCAGAAGTTTTAGATAAAGTAGTAAAAACCGGTGCTCATTTAGCCCTTGATGATATTTTAGAGTCAATCGCTGAAATGAAGGTGTATCAACAACACTTCTTTAAACTGTGAACCTTGTTCACCGTTATTAAATAAAAGCGCCAGTGGCGTTTTTTTGTTTTTGGCTGCAAATCTTAAATGAAATAATAAAAGAACTTGCAGGTCTGACCAGTTTGCGCAACACTGTTTATCCGAATTATTTATGGTGTGTAACAGATGACAAATAAATTTAGAAAAATAATTAATAAAGTAAATAGAATGCCTCGAGGTATGCGTTCATTTTTGCTCACTAAAATATTTTGTTCGCAAGTAAAATTTGCCGGTACATCATCAATAAAACTCATCTCGGTTTCTCCGACTAAAACAATCTTATCACTCGAAAATAAAAAGAAAGTACAGAACCACATAGGGGGTATTCATGCTATTGCAGCAGCCTTATTAGCAGAGTCGGCCACAGGTATCGTTTTTGGAATGAACGTGCCAGACAGCTGTATTCCGCTGTTAAAAAGTATGACAGTGCATTACCAAAGACGAATGCAAGGTAATTTAACTGCGGTGGCAAAATTAAGTGAGGATGATATCAAACTAATAGAAGCTGGGGGAAAGGGGAGTTTGATGGTTAAAGTCGAAATTATGGATGAGTCAGAGATACAACCTATTGTCTGTGAAATGGAGTGGGCTTGGGTAACAAAAAGAACCTAAGCTCTTAAGTTAATAAACCTTTCGGTAAACACTAAAAATCGTTGATTCTTAGTGATAATTCCCTACACTGTCTTTTTGCAGAAATTTACCGCCAAAGGCACTTACAAGTATGGATTCTTCTCGCCCTTTTTTTCAACAGCTGTCAGGACGATTTAGCAGGATAGTATTATTTACCTTGTTATTAATCAGTGTGCTAACTGCTATGCTTTTTGTTCGAGATAACCAAGTCACCCTCTTGACGAGTCAAAGTATTCCTTTATTGACGCAACAAAATGAGCGACAAAAGCAAATATTAGCCACCTACCTCAGCTTAGAAAACTTAAGTAAAAAAGAAAATGCAAAAAAATTAGCAGTAGATTACCAGCAAGCTCAACAACAAATTAATGGTATTTCATTGTTAGTAGACAATAAAAAAGCATTACTTGATCTCATGTTTGTCGGGCACAAAGAATTTAGTGGTATAATTGGCACGTTAAGTAAGAATCATCATAGAAATAATCAATTAAAACAAAATAGTATTATTCAACTGCAACTATTAAATGATCAGCTATCCGTTGATATCAAAGATAAGCATAGCAAGACAAATGAACTATTAAGGCAAGTTAGTAACGATAAAGTAACCGACAAGGTAACTATAGTTCGTGCTAAAGCTTACACAAAATTACTAAATGAACTCAGTAAACTAGAAAAATTACAGCAAACACTTATTCGTGCTTTATTGGCATTTCAGCAATTAAATTTCCACACTTCAATTCTAGGTTTTGATGATGTAAGTGTTGAAGTTAAACAAGTCTTAACGCGATTTCTTGCTGAGAGAAATCCTAGAAGTTTAGAGTTACCTGTTTTAACGCAACAATTAATAACGCTAGAGCAATTGTTATTTTCACAGCAAAACACCATGGCGAAATGGCGTAGCCAGTTACGTTTATCTCGTCTCTATATTGAATTTATTCAGCAACAGCAGCAAAAATTACAAAAGTTTTTTAATGAATATTCACAATTTACACCGGCTATGAGCACGAAAAATATTTTATTAATCGATCTCGTTCCTCAAAACATAAATAACTGGTTAATAAAGCAGAAAATAATACTAAACCATCAGCATATGCAAAGTGCCATTATCATCATAGTGGGCTTATTATTGCTGTCATTATTGAGTATGATTTTAAGGCTTAAGAAAAAAATAAAACATCATGGTATTGAAAGTGTTGAGTTACTCTCGACATTCATTGATGAACTATCGAGCGATAATGAAGGCAAACTTAGCTCTTGCCAACTTAATTGCAGTGAAAATAAAACAGTAGCCGATCGAATTGCTGATAATATGCAAAATATTAGTCGGCCTGAACATAGTGAAAAAGAATATCAACAGCAAGTCACAGAACAACATACAGCTATTGATGAACTAAGTAAAAAAATGAATGAGATAGCGCAGTTACAAGAAAGCATTTGCCAGTTGAAATCTGCCAATGTAGAGCAAAAAGCACATCAACACCAGTTAGAAGATAAGGTCAATGACAAATTAAGTAACATGGTGGTGCGAACGATGTTACAAAGTCAAAGTGTTTCCATTGGTTCAGGCGTTACTTCTTTACAAGTATATCGACAATTAACTCGTATTTTTGACTGGTGTCGCCAAAGTAAAATCCGCAGTGAATTTTTATCGACATCAACCAAAATTAAGCTCAGTGATGTTGCACTGCATCATGAAATTGATGCGGCCTTATTAAATATAATGAATGATGCGCACTGCCAACGTAATCAAATATTTTACCGACAAGATAAGCAATTATTGACTCAAGCTAAAATAGATTTACGCTTGTTCCATCGAATGTTTAACGGAGTATGTCGCTTGATGCTGGCTGATTTATTTAAAGCCAGTTTACACATTAGTAGTCATGTTGTTGATAAGAATGAAGGGCAGCAAATCGTTCGATTCGACTTTTCTGTAATTACCCACAAAAAAGTGACACAACTGCCTGATGTTATCGATGAGTTACTCACGATTACCGATAATACCGCAGAAAATGATACAAGTACTTATTTATTAGTACTACTAAAAACCTTACATGTTAGCGAAAAAAATGCACAATTACTGGCAAATGGTTATCAGTTGTCGCTAACCTTGCCACTGGCTTTTTCAGACCATAGTCATCAAAGTCGGGTAAATATATTCGATTTACAACAAGCCAATATTTGTGTGCTTTCTAGTGATGAAAATATTCGCTCTTTAGTCAATGATGCGATTGTCGATGCTAATGGTCGAGTTGAAAACCTAGTTGTAATAGATGCTGATAAAGGACCATTAAGCGAACAAGAGTTATTAACTAAAAAAGTTGATCTCGTCTTAGTCGCGAGTGATAGCTATGTCGCTTCACTTGATGTTCTCACCAAACACATAGCCAATTTGGCAAGTAACCTGCGACCAAAAATATTTGTGATACAGCCAAGTTTTAATGCCTCATTGCATCGTCATGGTTTGTATGAACAAGCAGCCAATCCATTGCAAACGCCACACTTGCAGCAAGCTTTGCATACTTTATTAACAACACCGGCGAAGAGTAATCAACTACTCGACTCGAGTGTGCTTGTCGAACACCAGTACTTACCGACACAAGTGGAAGTATTATTTGCAGTACATGAACCTGCCAAGCATCAAAGTGTGATCCGACTATTACAATGGTTAGGCATGCAGGTACAAGTCGTTTGTCAGTCACAAGCTATGGAAAAATTCTGGCAATCAGGACGTTATTTATTAATATTTACTGAATTCGAACAATCTCCCTGCATAGATTTATCGGTAGGTAAAGGAGTACGCCGCGGTATTTTTACTTTTACAGAGAATCAGTTTATCCAAGAAAGTAGCGAAGCTATTGCTGAGCAATGGTTGTTCGCTGAAGTACCGAAATTAAGTGAGATCGATAAATTAGTTGCTTTATTGCAACCTTGGTTAAAAGCCAAACGTAGCAAGATAACCAAACTAGAAAAGACTGTTGAAATTAAAGGCTTAAATATAGCAAAGCAAAGCAAACCTGCGCCTTTACCAGCATCGCAAATACGGGAAACAGCACAAGCCAGTGAAAAACTAGACAGGGTATTATCAGCACTAGATTTAACGCCGGTAGTTAAAAATGTTCAAGAACACGTATTTAATTTAGAGCAATACGCTAAAAATCAAGGTTCAGCAGAACTAGCTGTCTTAATGCTTGATGAGTATATTGGTGATATAAATCAAGGTATGCGCGAATTAACTCAAGCAATTAATGAGCAAAATTATTCACAAGGTATAAGCTTATTAGCAGCGATAATTAAAGTGAGTTTAATTATCGCTGCTGAAAATTTTACCGACCTATGTCAGCAATTACAAATAGCTCTTAAGCAAGAAAATAACAGTATATCGGGTTTGTTCGAAGCATTAGAAAATCAGCAACAATTGTTAAACCAGTTTGCTGAGGCAATATAAAAATGAATATTGATAGTAAAAAAGAAATAGAAGTGGCGAGTCCTTGTATTAGAAACTGCTGTTTAAACAACGATGACATTTGTATGGGGTGTTTTCGTCATATTGATGAAATACTTGCATGGAAAAACTGTAAAAATAGCGTAAAAAAAACAGTAATCATTTTATGTGAACAACGAAGAAAGTCGACAGAAATGAAGTTATCGCAGGATAAGTATTAAATGGAAATTACTGAAAAAAATGAACTGGATGATTTTTCTCAGCTTAAAGTATTATTAATAGACGATAACCTTTTAGTGCACGACACTTTAAAAAGTGCGTTGCGCGATTTAGGTATCCAGTATGTAAAATGTACTGAAAATGCTTATTATGGTGTACGTTTTTGTGAAAAAACCAAGTTTCATGTGGTAATTTGTTCATTTAATGTTAATAGCGATAAAGACGGTTTTCATTTACTCGAAGAATTAAAGTTCAAAGGCTATGTTAATAAAACTACCGTCTTGATTTTCTTGAGTACTGAAACCAGCGAAGCTTTGGTTAACTCTATTGTAGAATTGCAGCCTGATGACTTTTGGGTGAAACCTTTAGCCTATAAAAAAGTACAAGAACGCCTTATTCATACCTTACAAACTAAAAAACAGCTCTTTAATCTTTATCGTGCTATTGATACAAAAAACTATTCTAAAGCGGTCTATTTTGCCGACCGATATTTACTTGATAATAGCTTAGCAAAATATCACCCAAATATTATGCGTATGAAGGGTGAATCGTTATTGAATCTGTTGGAATTCAAAACAGCCGAAAGCTTTTTCCAAGAATTACTCACAAGCTATAAATATGCGTGGGTTTATTTAGGCTATGTTAAATCATTATTAAAGCAAGGACGTATTGATGAAATTCACGCTTTACTTGAGAAACTCGTTAAAAAGCCCGAAACTCGTTTTGGTGTACATGATCTATTAGCGCAATACTATATAGAACAAGAGCAATACGATTGCGCGTATGACGAAATTAAAAAAGCGACGGCTTTGTCGCCTAGAAATATTGAGCGTAATAAAAAATCATGGGACCTTGCGCGTTTAAATCACGACCATGAAGGGCAATACATCGCCACTCGTAATATTGCTCAGCAAGCTAAAAATTCAATTCATGATTCTCCAGCACTCACTCTGAATGTCATTCGCTCAGGTATTGATTTAGCCAATGCGATCACCGATGAACGCTCAAGCAAAGTATTATTACAAACCGATAAATATATTCATCAGTTAGAGAGTGACTACGGTGAAGATGATGAGTTTAAACAGCAATTACTCGTAGTAAAGGCGCGTTTATATAATGTTCGTGAGCAAAGTGACAAAGCCACAGATCTTGTTGAAAATCACGTGAATTTAAAAGCTTCGACACAAATTGAAGACAACTTAGATAAAGTGAAAGTGTTTCATGAATTAGGTATGCGTGAAGAAGCGATAAAAATGTTAGATGTAATTCGTAATCAAGTGTCTGGTGATTCACTAACAAGCCAAGTAATCAATAAATATATAGAACAAGAAACGATTGAACGTGCAGAGATTAATTTCACTCCAAAACAACTGAGTGAGATGGCAACAGAACATTTTGAGAAAAAGCGTATGCAGCCCGCACTCGATGCTATCGAACAAGCATTACGCTTAACACCCAATAACATTAAATTAACCATGAGTCTGTTAAAGATATTGATCATGATAAAACAAAGTAATGAATTTGCGGCTGAACATAAAAAACTGGGTGATGACGCAATAGAAATGCTGTTATCGTCAAAAGTTAAAGGGAGTGGTTTAGCTGCTATTGAAAAGCTAAACCTTAAATGGACTAGTGCAGAACACACTGAGCACTAAATTTAAGCATCACGGGGTAAGCCTTTTTCAACACTACGAATTAAGCGAGCGGTTAAGCGTTGGTTTTTTTCTTGTTGTGCTTGCTGTTTCGTTATGGCGGCAAGTTTCGTCAGTTGCTGAGCGATTGCCCATTCAATGTGTTCTGCCACCATAGCTTGAGCGTTTGGTAAGTTATGCTTTAAAGCTTGTATATTCGCTTCGTTGTAAGACGCATTCCCTAGCGCAACAGCAATATTACGTTGCCAACTCTGAAAACCAATACGCCGAATCGCTGAGCCTTCGGTTTTGCTAAGAAAAGACTTTTCGTCCCAATTAAACAAAGTGAGTAATTCAACATCATCGAAACTTTGCCGTGGAGAAAAATCGTCTTCAGCGGTTATTTTTGCAAATTTATTCCACGGACAAATTAACTGGCAATCATCACAACCGTATATTCTATTACCAATCAAGGGCCTAAATTCTTCAGGAATAGCATCTCTTAATTCAATGGTTAAATAAGAAATACAACGACGAGCATCGACAACATAAGGGGCCACGATAGCCTGAGTAGGACAAATTTTTATACAAGAAACACAATTGCCACATTCATTAGTCGATTTTTCATTGATTGGTAAGGGAATATCAACTAAAAGCTCACCGAGAAAAAACCACGAACCGGCATTTTTATTAATCAATAAAGAATGTTTACCTACCCAACCTAAACCGGCTTTTTCGGCTAAAGGGCGTTCCAAAATAGGCGCAGAATCAACAAAGGGGCGAAAGTTAAAGTTTTCACAATATTCACTTATTTTATCGCCAAGTTGCTTAAGGCGTTTACGAATTAATTTGTGATAATCACGCCCTAACGCATAACGACTTATATAGGCATGATCTTTCTGTTTAAGTGTGCGGGCAAATTTTGCATCGGTAGGCAAATAATCCATACGTACGCTGATCACCCGAGTCGTACCTTCGACGAGTTCTTGAGCGCGCGCGCGCATTAAGCCATGCTTTGCCATGTAATCCATTTCACCATGATAATTATTCTCTAACCACAGTGTTAATGCTTGCTCATGGCTTGATAAGTCAATATCACTAAAGCCGACTTGAGAGAAACCTAATTCTTGCCCCCAAAGTTTAATTTTTTCGGCTAATTCTTGATAGTTTATCTGGGTTGAGGTCATAATTGAAAAGTTATCATAAGCAAATTAAATGAATAGTAGCGTAATGCGCTAGGTGAAAATAATGAATGTAAAGTTATTTGAGGCAAGTTTACCACAAGCCGCTTTTTCTGCGAAGCAAGTGTTAGAAAATGAAGCTAAAGTTGCGTCATTACAAAATATTGATATGTATTCATTAATGAAAAGTGCGGGCTCGGCCATTTTTCAACACATGCAAAAAGAGTATCCGAGCTATAAAAAACTCCTTGTCGTTTGTGGTAAAGGTAATAATGCTGGCGATGGTTTTGTTGTGGCTCGCCTTGCGCTACAAGCAAACTGGCAAGTACAACTGATACAAACCGAAGCATTGGAAGCGCTAAAAGGTGATGCCAAGCAAGCGTATGCGGATTTAATCGCACTCGAAAATATTCCTTATAATATAGGTATAATTAATAGAGGAAGTGAAAGCTCAGCCGAAATTAATGCTTTTAATCCTGATATTATTGTTGATGCAATATTTGGTATCGGTTTTAAAGGGAGCATGCCGGCCGAGTTACATGAGCTAGTGCTGGCGATGAATAAACATGCAGCTGCTATTGTTTCTGTCGACATTCCTTCAGGGTTATGCGCAAACACGGGAGTGATAACCTCTTTCGCTGTGATAGCCGATACCACAGTAACTTTCATCGCGATTAAACAAGGGTTACTGACTGGACAAGCGGCAAATTATATCGGGAAATTATATTTTGCTGACTTAATACTTGGCAACTCATTTAATCAACAAGTGACAAGCAAGGTTATTATTGAAGGTTCGAAAGTTTTACAATATTTACCCGTTAGAGCCGCAGCGAGTCATAAAGGCAATATTGGTTTATTAATGGCTGTGGGCGGCAACCAAGGTTTTGCTGGGGCGATACGTTTGGCAGCCGAAGGCGCCTTGCGTTGTGGTGCCGCGCTCGTGAGTGTTTGTTGTCATCAACAAAGTACCCTTTTAGTTGCTAATGGGCGACCTGAATTAATGATAGCCCCGAGTCATACTGAATTATTAAGCCATGCACCAGCATTTGCAAAAGCAAAACTTTACATTTTAGGCCCAGGTTTAGGTAAAGACAGCTGGGCAGAAAGTTTATTTGATTTAGTACTTAAACAAAATAAACCCTGCGTAATTGACGCTGATGGTTTGCAGCTTTTAGCCAGAAAAAAAATATCCTTTTCATCTGCGCATGAACGACAGTGGGTTTGTACTCCTCATCCAGGTGAAGCCGCTGCTTTATTAGCTTGTTCTGTTGCAGAAATCGAACAAGACAGGTTCGCAGCCGTAAAACAAATAGCCAAACAGTTTCATTGTATTTGCGTGCTAAAAGGATCAGGAAGTTTGATCAGTGATGGAGAAACAGTTTGGATAAATAATACCGGCAACTCAGGGATGGCAAGTGGTGGCATGGGAGATGTTTTATCGGGCGTTATTGGCGCATTATTGATGCAGACAAAGCATCAAAATAATATAGAATCAGTGGACTTAATCAATGCAACTCGTCTCGCTGTCTATATTCATGGCAAAGCAGCTGATATTATTGCTCAAAACCATGGTAAAATCGGCATGTTGGCGGGTGATTTACTGCCCATCCTGTGGCAATTAGTTAATCATAAAACTTAATAAACTTTAGAAAATAATCGATGAAAGAAATACTTACAAACAAAAACTACCATTTAACAGACGAGTCAGCAACGATAGCTATGGGTAAACAGTTGGCTGATATTGTTAAAAATTCACTTAAGCAAGGTCTTGTGGTTTATCTATATGGTGATTTAGGCGCAGGTAAAACCACCTTAACACGAGGTTTCGTGCAAGGTATGGGACACAATGGCCATGTCAAAAGTCCAACCTATACTTTAGTTGAACCCTATGAGTTAAATGACTGGCAAGTATATCACTTTGATTTATATCGTTTATCTGATCCAGAAGAATTAGAGTATATGGGGATTCGTGATTATTTTGCCGATAATTGCTGTTGTTTTATTGAGTGGCCAGAAAAAGGTCTAGGCATGATTAAGGCACCTGATTTACAAATCAACTTAGCGTATAGTGATGAACAAAGAACCTTATCGGTACAAGCAAAAACCGCTTTAGGTGAACAAGTATTAGCCGAACTTGCGGATTATTAGTAAAACTAAAAAGAGATGTTAGGAAATTTAATGAACATACGATTGTTATTATTAGCCGTATTATTACTCGCCGGGATTTTATTTCCTGCCTATGGCAATAGTATTGATGGTGTTCGTGTTTGGCCAGCGCCTGAAAATACTCGTATTGTTTTTGATCTAAGCAAAAAACCTGATTACAAATATTTTAGTTTAAAAAATCCTCAGCGTCTGGTCATTGATTTTAAAAATAGCAGCAATAATGTTTCTTTTAAAAACTTATTGAACAAAGATAAACGCATTAAGCTTATTCGTACCAGTAAATCAAAAACCAAAGGTACAACGCGTTTAGTGCTAGAACTTGCTAGTAATTATCAGCTGGCTGTTTTTCCTTTAGCACCCGCAGGCCAATATGGTAACCGTTTAGTTATTGACCTGTTTGATCAAAAAAAAATAGCGAAACGAATCCACATTCCTAAAAATAATAAACGTAATATTGTTATTGGTATTGATGCTGGGCACGGTGGTGAAGACCCAGGTTCTATTGGCGGAAAAGGCACTTATGAAAAACGAGTGACTTTGGCTATAGCCAAAAAACTCGCGGGTTATATTAATGCCGAAAAAGGTATGAAAGCGGTCTTAATGCGTACCGGAGATTATTACGTTTCTGTTGGTCGCCGTAGTGAGATTGCTCGTAAGAACCAGGTCGACTTCTTAGTCTCAATTCATGCTGACGCTTATCGTACCTCACAGCCTAATGGCGCTTCTGTTTGGGTGGTATCACATAAACGGGTAGAGTCAGAAATGGCAAAATGGCTACGCAACCGGGCTAAAAATTCTGAGTTATTAGGTGGTGGTGGTGGCGTGATTAAAAATACTCGTGATGATAATTTGGCCAAAACGTTAGCGGATATGAATAAAGATCATACCCAAGGTGTTAGTATTCAGATGGCAAATAATGTCATTAAGCAGTTAAAAAAAATAACCAAAATGCATAAAAAAATACCACAGCAGGGTAATTTTGGTGTCTTAAAATCGTCAGATATCCCTTCAATTTTGGTCGAGACAGGCTTTATTTCTAATCATCAAGAAGAGAAAAACCTTAATTCAAGCATACATCAAAAAAAATTGGCGAAAGGCATATTTAATGGCATCAAAGGTTATTTTTTATCGCGCCCTCCGATGGGAACTTATTATGCGTCAATTGTACAACGTCAACATAAAGTAACCCGTGGCGAGTCTTTGTCCGTGGTTGCGCAACGTTATAATATTTCTGTTGGACAATTAAAAACCGAGAATAATCTAACCTCGAACACTGTTCGTATTGGGCAAACACTGACAATACCCCGTGCCGATTAATGTTAAGACCCCACTGTAAATAATAAAAACCTATGACCATAGAAATTCTTCCTGCACGTCTTGCTAACCAAATTGCCGCTGGCGAAGTGGTAGAGCGGCCTTCATCTGTCGTTAAAGAGTTAGTTGAAAATAGCCTAGATGCTGGCGCCACTACCATTAAAATAGATATCGAAAAAGGCGGCGCAAAACGCATTCGTATCACTGATAATGGCTCAGGTATTCCTGAAAGTGAATTATCGTTAGCGTTAAGTCGTCATGCGACCAGTAAAATTAAAAATTTAACGGACTTAGAAGGTATTTGTAGCTTAGGCTTTCGTGGTGAAGCGCTTGCCAGTATTAGTTCTGTTGCTCGTTTAACATTGACCTCAAAACCTGTTCAACAAGAATCTGCTTGGCAAGCAATCGCTGAAGGGCGAGATATGGCAGTAACATTACAGCCTGCAGCTCACCCAAATGGTACAACGATTGACGTTGTCGATTTGTTTTTCAATACACCAGCAAGGCGCAAGTTCATGCGCACAGAAAAAACTGAATTTTCACATATTGAAGAAGTTATCAAACGTATGGCACTAGCGCGTTTCGATGTTAGTTTTATTTTGTCGCATAACCATAAAGTTATAAAGCACTTTAAAGCCGCTGCTAATAAAAGCCAACACAGTAAACGTATTGCTCAAATTTGTGGACAAAAATTTATTGATCACGCCTTAGAAATTGATTGTCAGCATGGAGATTTACATTTATCGGGATGGGTAGGGTTACCCAGCTTTTCACGTAATCAAAATGATTTGTGTTTTAGCTACGTTAATGGCCGGATGATGCGGGATAAATTAATTAATCATGCTATACGTCAAGCTTATAGTGACATGTTGCCTAGCGATACTTATCCAGCATTTGTACTTTTTTTAACGCTTGATGTTCGAGAAGTCGACGTTAATGTTCACCCAGCAAAACATGAAGTACGTTTTCATCAAGGCCGTTATATTCATGATTTTATTTATTCTGTTTGTCATAAAGCCTTGAGCGACAACATTACCGGTGATTTTCACTCTGATACTGAAAATCCTACAGCTGATTTTACACAAGCTAGAACATCGGTTAATCCCGTTGAATATACACAACAAAGCCAGGATGAAGTGCATACTCATGCGCACCAAGCAACAAGAGATTATATTAAGCCGTTATCGAAAGTTACCGATGTTGCCCAGCCATATGAAAGTAATAACCAGCAAAAGCATGCTTCGTATACACATGCCAATAATCAAGTTAGCCGTAATGCAGCTCAAGCATATCAAAAATTAATGACACCGCTTTCGCAGGGAAACAGTACTGACTCGGAAGTTCAACTAGCAATGAGCAGTGAAACATCAAAGCTAATTAAAGTCATTGATGAAAAATATGCTCTGATTATGCTTGACGATAAACTGAATTTATTAGCGCTTAATAAAGTAGAATTAGCGCTTAAGTTGATTGAAATGGAAAAACGTTGGCAGCAAGACTTTGTCAGTCAGCCGCTTTTACTGCCGTTAAAAATATCCTTAACGCAGCAGCAGATAAACTTTGTTGAAAACCAGCAAGAATATTTAGTCAAACTCGGTATCGTTTTGACCGTGCTAGGTAAAACTAGTGTCCAAATACGGCAGTTTCCTGCATTGTTACGGAATAAAGATGTTAATTTTAGCTTTACGCAATTATTAAAAAGCTTAATGATAAATCTAAATGATGAAGATGTTAATTTAGCTGATAATGATTGGCAGCAGGCCTTTGCAGGGTTATTGGTGGCACAGGAGTACTCTCTGCAACAAGCGAAAGGCTTATTAATCGCAGCTGAACAGCAATATAATTCATCATTTGAACAGGTGTTACGCTTGAATTCTGTGGAAGTAGACCTTACATCAGCTATAACGAAGTTAACTAACACCTAATGAATTCATGTCTGAATCCTTATTAATACCGAGTATTGACGCGAAACAAAGTAAATTACCGCCAGTAATTTGTTTAATGGGACCTACTGCCTCAGGTAAAACGGCATTAGCGATGGCACTTCATGATGCCTTACCTTGCGATATTATCAGTGTTGATTCTGCATTAGTTTATCGAGAGATGAACATAGGCACAGCCAAACCGACCGCAGCAGAACTCGCTAAGTATCCGCATCGATTAATTGATTTAATTGATGCCAGTGAAAGCTACTCAGCCGCTGACTTTTGTCGAGATGCATTAGCTGAAATTGAAAAGATTAGAGCGAATAACCGTATACCTTTGCTGGTAGGCGGTACTATGATGTACTTCAAGAGCTTAATCGATGGCATTTCGCCTTTGCCATCAGCAAATACTGAAATACGCCAAGTAATTGAAAATGAAGCGAGTGAGCACGGTTGGGCATATCTGCATCAGCAATTAGCGGATGTTGACCCGGTTTCTGCTGAGCGTATTCATCAAAATGATCCACAACGCTTAATGCGTGCATTGGAAGTTTATCGTATTACTGGTAAAAGTATGACTGAATTAACGAAAGTTAAAGGTCAGCAACTTAGCGGTGATGTTTTACAATTTGCAATAGCACCGAAAGAGCGCAAAGACTTACATGCACGAATTGAGCTGCGTTTTAAGCAAATGATCGCACAAGATTTTAAAAGCGAAGTTGTTAAGCTTAAACAGCGTGATGACTTACATGAAAATTTACCATCCATACGTTGTGTCGGCTATCGACAAATGTGGCAATACTTAGATAATGAAGTAGACCATGACGAAATGGTATTCAAGGGGATCTGTGCTACTCGCCAGTTAGCGAAAAGACAGCTTACTTGGTTGAGAAATTGGCCAAATTTACAATGGTTGCATATGGAAGACGAAAATAATTTACAACTAATTTTATCTGAAGTGAGCAAACTTTAAACCTTGATGTATAATAAAAACAGTTGCATAGTAGCTAACTAGCTTTATGCATACATTAGAACAATACTTTAATCAAAAATAACAAAAAAGGGGCCAAACAATGGCAAAGGGGCAATCTTTACAAGACCCATTTTTGAATGCTTTACGTCGTGATCGCATTCCAGTAGCAATTTATTTAGTTAATGGCATAAAATTACAAGGACAAGTAGAGTCATTTGATCAGTTCGTTATCTTACTTAAAAATACAGTAAGTCAAATGGTTTATAAACATGCCATTTCAACAGTTGTTCCTTCACGGGCAGTAACGACTATGCCGGTACCGCAATCCGGTGACTATAATCAGGAACAACAAGATTAATGATTTCATTGAGTTTGGTTATAGGCCAAATATTTATTCGCCGAAAGTCTATTTTGGTATAGTTATTTAGTTTATAGGTACTACTTAATTGTTTGATCGTTATGAAGCTGGTGAACAAGCGATACTTGTTCACCTTGATTTCCCTGATGAAAATGCACGCGAAGACTTACAAGAATTTGAAATGCTTGTAAGTTCCGCGGGTATTAATGCACTTACGGTAATTACAGGTAAGCGTAATACTCCCCATATCAAATTTTTTGTCGGTAGCGGCAAAGCTGAAGAAGTCGCTGAAGCAGTCTCTCTTTATCAAGCAGACGTTGTGCTCTTTAATCATGCACTTTCACCGTCACAAGAAAAGAATATTGAAGCCTTGTGTAAATGTAGGGTTGTTGACCGTACCACGCTTATTTTGGATATTTTTGCACAACGAGCCCGTACTCATGAAGGCAAGTTGCAGGTTGAATTAGCTCAACTTCGTCATATGAGTACTCGATTGATCCGTGGTTGGACTCACCTTGAAAGACAAAAAGGGGGAATTGGACTTCGTGGCCCAGGCGAGACGCAGTTAGAAACAGATAGACGATTATTGCGTGATCGTATGGTCAATATTCGTAAGCGCTTGGCAAGAGTTGAAAAACAACGACAACAGGGACGACGAGCAAGAAATCGTGCTGAAATACCTACGATCTCTCTAGTTGGTTATACCAATGCAGGTAAATCTACATTATTTAACAAAATAACGCAGGCAAATGTATATGCGGCGGATCAACTTTTTGCTACTTTAGATCCAACCTTGCGAAAAATTGAAATTGAAGATGTGGGGCGAGCAATTTTAGCTGACACCGTAGGCTTTATTCGTCATTTACCCCATGATCTGGTCGCGGCATTTAAAGCAACGCTAACAGAAACTCGTGAAGCTGAATTATTACTGCATGTTATTGATGTTTCCGACGAGCGGCGCACTGAAAATATTGAGCAAGTTGAAGCGGTATTAAAAGAAATTGCTGCAGGTGAAGTCCCGCAATTATTAATTTGTAACAAAATAGATGCCCTAGAAAATATTCAACCTCGAATAGATCGAGACGATATGGGTTTACCGATTAGAGTCTGGTTGTCAGCTCAACAAGGTTTGGGTATCGATTTGCTTTTTCAAGCCTTAGCTGAACGCTTAGGAAGAGAAATAGTTAAGCATCACTTATGTTTACCACCTGAAGCAGGTAAAATTCGTGGCGTGTTTTATCAGTTAAATTGTATTGATAAAGAAAGTTATGATGAACATGGAAACTGTTTATTAGAGATAAAATTACCAGCAAGAGAATGGAATAGACTAATTAAACTCAATGAAGCTGATATAGAAGGCTTTATTGAACGTTAACAGACTGATATATTACCGTAATTGAGTGAAATCAGTTTAGAACTTATTTAAACTTACCGTAAGTGGAGAAGACCATGGCGTGGAATGAACCGGGGAATAATGATAAAGACCCCTGGAAAAAGAAAGGTGACAAGAATCAAGGGCCACCAGACTTAGACGATTTACTAAAAGATATTGGTAATAAAGTTGGCGGAATTTTTGGTGGTAAATCATCAAATGGTGGCGGCAAGAAAGGCATATCGAGTGTCGGTCTTGTTATTGCACTTATCGTTGGTATTCTCGTGTATGGTTTTAGTGGTTTCTATACTATTAAAGAAGCAGAGCAAGGTATCGTGTTACGCTTTGGTCAATATTCAGGAGCCGTAGAGCCAGGTTTACGTTGGAAGTGGACATTTGCAGAACGCATCATTCCTGTAGATATTCAAACAACGCGTGTGTTACCTGCAGCTGGGTTTATGCTGACGCAAGACGAAAACGTTGTGCGTGTAGAAATGCAAATACAATATCGTGTTGTTGACCCGCGCAATTACATCTTTAGTGTAACTAATGCTGATGACAGTTTAAGCCAGTCATTAGACAGTGCCTTACGTTATGTTGTTGGTCATGCCAAAATGGATGACATCTTAACCAGCGGCCGTGAACAGGTTCGTCAAGACGTATGGCAAGAGCTCGATAAAATTATTGCTCCTTATAATTTAGGTTTGATTGTTGTTGACGTTAACTTTAAAGATGCACGTCCTCCTGAAGAAGTAAAAGACGCTTTTGATGATGCGATTTCAGCACAAGAAGATGAAGTTCGTTTTAAACGTGAAGCTGAAGCTTATGAACGTGGTATTGAACCGCGCGCCCGTGGCCGAGTAAAACGTATGGAACAAGAAGCCTTAGCGTATAAACAGCAAACAGTATTAGATGCTCAAGGTGAAGTTGCTAAATTTAATAAATTATTACCAGAATATCACGCAGCGCCAGAAGTTACGCGTCAGCGCATGTATTTATCAACGATGGAAAGCGTTTACGCTAATACCAGTAAAGTAATGGTTGATGTGGAAGGTGGTAATAACATGATGTACTTACCGTTAGATAAAATGATGCAAAACCAGTCTTCTGGCCAGCGCACTTTGCCACAAAGTCAGTCACGTATAAATCAACCGATTAATACGTCAAGTTCTGCTCCTGCTTTGTCAGGGCGTGCAGACAGATTTAATAACGGGAGAAATT
The DNA here is from genome assembly GCA_013215385.1 of Colwellia sp. Taxonomy (GTDB): domain Bacteria; phylum Pseudomonadota; class Gammaproteobacteria; order Enterobacterales; family Alteromonadaceae; genus Colwellia_A. The sequence goes on along the minus strand of JABSOY010000009.1, from coordinate 13,068 downwards.
AAGCAATGAAAAACTTTATAATTGCAACAATTGCATTAATTTTGGTGTTAACGGTTTCTTCTGTTTTTATTATTTTTGAAGGTCAACGTGGCATTGTTTTTGAATTTTCAAAAATAAAACGTGACGCTGACAGCGGGCAGATGAAAGTATATGAACCGGGTTTACATTTCAAGGTTCCGTTTATTAACACGGTTCGTAAACTTGACGCACGTATTCAAACCCTTGATGAAACTCCTGATCGTTTTGTTACCTCTGAGAAAAAAGATTTAATTGTCGACTCATTTGTAAAATGGCGTATTGTTGATTTTTCAACCTATTACTTGCGTACAGGTGGCTCTGTAGATAATGCTCGCGCACTTTTGAAACAAAAAGTAAATAATGGTCTACGTAACGAGTTTGGTACACGTACTATTAAAGAAATCGTTTCAGGTGATCGTAATTCTATTATGGCTAAGGCGCTAGCAAGCGCGGCAAGTAGTCGTGAAGACTTAGGTATTGAAGTTATTGATGTACGTATTAAGGCAATTAATTTACCTGCTGAAGTCAGTGCATCTATTTACGAACGTATGCGAGCAGAACGTACAGCTGTTGCCAAAGAACATCGTTCTCAGGGACAAGAACAAGCTGAGATTATTCGTGCAACGATTGATGCTAAAGTAACCGTGATGTTAGCAACCGCTCAAAAAGAAGCACAGGAAATGCGTGGTGAAGGTGATGCCTTAGCGGCTAAAGTATATGCTGATTCATACGGGCAAGATCCTGAGTTCTTTAGCTTTTACCGTAGTCTTCAAGCTTATGAAAAAAGTTTCAGTAGTAAAAGCGATATATTAGTGGTTAAACCCGATAGTGATTTCTTTAACTATTTAAAAAATGGCGCTAAAGTAATAAAGTAGCTAACTGTTTGTAATGAAAAAGCCATGACTTGTCATGGCTTTTTAGTATCCGCAATTTGGTTTTAATTGATTTTGTTAAATTTTAATGAATTTAGTCATTACACCGCAATCCTTATTTATCAGAGAGTAAAAGATGGCAGAGACATTATTCATGGCATTAGCTATCGCATTAATTATTGAAGGTTTAATTCCTGCTCTTTTCCCCAATAAATGGCGAAACTATGTACTGAAATTAGCTGGAGAGTCAACTTCATCTATCCGTAATATCGGTGTTAGTTTAATTATATTTGGGTTATTTATTTTATGGTTACTCCAATAATCTAGTAATTTGTTTAATAAACTTTTTTCTAAGCCCTTTAGATAAATGAATATTTTAAAATAGCAGTAAAAATAGTCATTTATTACTTGGACTATGATTTTTTTTTTGATAAAATCCCCGCCTAATTTTTTATCGAAATTGAAAATATGGGCAAAAACGTCGTAGTTCTAGGCACCCAATGGGGTGACGAAGGTAAGGGTAAGATTGTTGATTTACTCACAGATAAAGCTAAGTATGTCGTACGTTATCAAGGAGGCCATAACGCAGGTCATACTCTGGTAATAGACGGTGAAAAAACCGTACTTCATTTAATTCCATCTGGTGTATTGCGTGAAAACGTAAAATGTCTCATTGGTAACGGCGTAGTTTTATGCCCGAAAGCCTTGATGACAGAAATCGCTATGTTAGAAGCTAAAGGTGTTCCTGTACGTGAACGCTTACTTATTAGTGATGCTTGTCCATTAATTCTTCCGTATCACAATGCTTTGGACGCTGCGCGTGAAATCGCTCGTGGTAACAAAGCAATTGGTACTACGGGTCGTGGTATCGGTCCAGCATATGAAGATAAAGTTGCACGTCGCGGTTTACGCGTTGGTGACTTAGTATGTGTAGATACTTTTGCGATTAAATTAAAAGAAATCGTTGCATACCATAACTTCTCATTAGAGCACTATTACAAAGTAGAGCCTGTTTGTTATGAAACGGTTCTTGCTGATGTATTATCAGTGCGTGATGTTATTCTTAAGATGGTTGCCGATATTTCAGAAATTCTTGACCAAGCCCGTAAGAATGGTGAGTCAATTATGTTTGAAGGTGCGCAAGGTACGTTACTTGATATTGACCACGGCACTTACCCATATGTAACGTCTTCAAATACGACTGCTGGTGGCGTTGCTACAGGTTGTGGTGTTGGGCCTCGTCATTTAGATTATATCTTAGGTATTACTAAAGCATATACTACTCGTGTTGGCTCTGGTCCATTCCCGACAGAATTAGACGATGAAATTGGTGATCACTTAGGTACAGTTGGCCATGAATTTGGTGCAACTACTGGGCGCGAGCGTCGTTGTGGTTGGTTTGATGCCGTTGCAATGCATCGTGCAATTCAAGTGAATAGTGTTTCAGGTTTTTGTTTAACTAAACTAGATGTTTTAGATGGTTTAAAAACATTGAAAATCTGTACGGGTTATAAAGACTCAGCAGGTAACATTATTACCGTACCACCAACAGCTGCTGAAGGTTATGAGAAAATAACACCAGTGTATGAAGAAATGCCAGGTTGGTCTGAAGTTACTGTTGGAGCGACATCTCGCGATGCTCTGCCAGCAAACGCAATCGCTTACATTAAGCGTATTGAAGAATTAACAGGCGTTCCGGTTGATATTATTTCAACAGGACCAGACCGTAACGAAACGATCATTTTAGTTAATCCGTTTGCAGAGTAATGAAAGATAGTTTATAACTTATCTTAAATAACTTCATAAAAACCACCTTTAAGGTGGTTTTTTTTTGCATGAAATAAATTATATTCAAACAACTATTTGAATATAAATGCACAGGGAGAAGAATAAAAGCATTATAAAAGTAGATGAATTTCAATACAGATAAATTGTTAAAGTAAAATATCGTAGCAAACGTCGTTATATTTGAGGTAAAAGTCAGTAAGTTGAAATTAAAAAATAATCGATTAAAGAAATTAATTAGCTGTTTAGGAAAGAGTGGTGAATAGTTAACGCAATATAGCGAATATTTAGTTTTGTGATGTGCATTAACTGTATGCTAAGAGTATGTTGACTATAGCTTATAGGACTGTTTTATATAAAAATAGCTTTGGAACATCAAGCATTATTACAATACTATATATACGAATGCCGAATATAAAAATAATAAAAAACATACCAGGCAAATTAAAACAACAAACCACACCCTAACGCACAGGACATCACCATGACAGATTTTCGCCAACAAGCACTTGATTATCACCAATTCCCTACACCGGGTAAAATTAGCGTTGAACTCACCACTTCTGCTGAAACTAGCCTAGATCTATCATTAGCATACAGTCCAGGTGTTGCTGAGCCAGTACGTGCAATTGCTGAGAACCCTGATGATGTATACAAATATACCGGTAAAGGTAATTGCGTGGCCGTTATTACTAATGGTACTGCTATCCTTGGTTTGGGCAATTTAGGCGGTATGGCATCAAAACCTGTTATGGAAGGTAAGGCATTGTTATTCAAACGCTTTGCAAACATCAATTCATTCGATATCGAAGTGAAACACAAAACGGTCGAAGAATTTGTTAACACTGTTGCTAATATTGCTGATAGCTTCGGCGGTATTAATTTAGAAGATATTAAAGCGCCAGAATGTTTTGCGATTGAAAAAGCCTTGATTGAACGTTGTAAAATCCCCGTTTTTCACGACGACCAACATGGTACAGCCATTGTTACTGCAGCCGCTATGCTTAATGCCTTAGAGATTCAAGGCAAGAATATCAAACATGCAAACATCGTTTGCATGGGAGCTGGAGCTGCAGCCATTGCCTGTATGGAACTGTTATTAAAGTGTGGAGCGCAACGTGAAAAAATATATATGCTCGATACAAAAGGTGTTATTCACACGCGCCGTGATGATTTAAATGAATATAAGCGCTTATTTGCTAACAATACTGATAAACGTACTTTAGAAGATGTCATTGATGGTGCTGATGTCTTTATTGGTGTTTCTGGTCCTAACGTTTTGTCAGTTGAAAATGTTAAATTAATGGCAGATAACCCGATTATTTTTGCTTGCTCTAATCCAGACCCTGAAATAAAACCTGAATTAGCGCTCTCTGCTCGTGATGATCTTATTATTGCTACTGGGCGTTCTGATTATCCGAATCAAGTGAATAATGTTTTATGTTTCCCTTTTATTTTCCGTGGTGCACTGGATGTACGAGCCAGAAGAATTAATGATGAAATGAAAGTAGCAGCCGTACATGCTATTCGTGAATTGGCCAAAGAACCCGTATTGCAAGAGGTACTTGATGCAAGCTGTGAAACTAGCTTAACTTTTGGTAAAGGCTACATTATTCCAAAACCAATGGATCCACGTTTATGTGGGCGAGTAGCTTATGCGGTCGCAAAGGCTGCAGTTGACTCAGGTGTTGCTGCATTAGAGTTACCTGAAAATTACATGGCGTAATAAGAAAATCATAAGTACCTCCATCCTTGGAGGTACTGTCACGTTGCTGTGACGGCATGGATGCAGGAAGTAGAGTAACGCAGGAGCAATTACCGAGATGGTAGAGAGTGACGATATTTTTAAAGGAGCGATAATGAAGAAAGCAACGAAAGCTGCCTTGCTCTCTGCATTGGTTTATCCGGGCGTAGGTCAACTGCTATACCAGGCATATTGGCGAGCTTTTTTATTGGTGGCTGTTTTCTCTGTAGCCGTTTATTACTATGTTAAAGAAGTCGTCAGTAAATATCAGCCGCTTATTGATAAGGTAACATCAGGTGAAGTCGGGCTTAATAGCCAAGCGCTTGCCTTTGAAATATCCAAAAATCCAATTATTCTTGATCCTCAGCTTGTCAGTACACTCACTTATATTTTGATAACGTGTTGGCTGGTGGGAATTATTGACGCCTATCGTTCCGGTATAAAAAAAGACGCTAATGCGTCTTCTTAACTAACAGGTTTAGCTATTCGTCTTCAACTTCAAATTGACTAAAGTCTGTTATACCCTGAGCCGCTAATGCCTCTCGCACACTTCGAGGCAGTTTCTCTGTATTGTCTTTCGTTAAATCTTCATCATCAGGCAAAGGCTGTCCAGTGAAAGCATGTAAAAATGCTTCACACAACAATTCACTATTCGTCGCATGACGTAAATTATTTACTTGTCGGCGGGTGCGTTCATCGGTCAATACTTTTAAGACACGCAAAGGTATAGACACAGTAATTTTTTTTACTTGCTCACTTTTTTTACCATGTTCGGCGTATGGTTTAATATACTCGCCATTCCACTGTGCCATACAGTTACCTTTAATTAGGAAAAATTATTTTTATAGGCTAGATTTTACTAGTTGTATGCGCCGAGTCAACAGTGAATGTGTAGAAGTTTAGAAGTCTAAAGTTCTTGACCGGTAAATACAAAGCGTTTAGAGTTATAGACGTCCAAACATCCATTTGATTTTACTGCCCGATTGGAGCAAAAAATGATAAGTAAAAAATCAGCTACGCTGGCGGTTAGAGCCGGTATTAATAGTGATAAGCATCATGGTGCAGTAATTCCTGCAATTCATTTATCAAGTACCTATGCGTTAAAAGGCTTTAATGAAAAGCGTCAATTTGATTATTCTCGTACCGGTAACCCAACACGTGCTACGTTTGGACAAGCGATTGCTGATTTAGAACAAGGTGCTGTAGGAATTGTTACCAGTACTGGCATGTCAGCAGTACATTTAATTTGTCAATTGTTAAGTACTAAAGATACTATTGTTATTCCTCATGACTGTTATGGGGGAAGTTATCGATTATTTACTCACTTAGCAAAACGTGGGCAGTTTAAAGTTATTGTTGTTGATCAAAATAATGCTCAAGCATTAGCTGATGCCTTATCAAATAAACCAAAATTAGTATTGCTTGAATCACCGAGCAATCCACTATTACGTTTAGTTGATATTGAAAAAGTAACGAAACAATGTCATAATGTTGGCGCTTTAGTTGCAGTAGATAACACCTTCCTTTCACCACTGTTACAACAACCCTTATTATTGGGTGCAGATATTGTTTTTCATTCAACCACAAAATATATTAATGGTCATAGTGATGTTGTTGGTGGCGTATTAGTTACTAAAGATAAAACCCTTGGAGAAGAACTAGCTTGGTGGGCCAATTGTATCGGTATTACGGGCTCGCCATTTGATAGTTATTTAGCGCTGCGTGGTTTAAAAACATTGCCTGTACGAATGAAACAGCATCAAATAAATGCTAACCAAGTTGCAGAATACTTGAAAAATCATCATGCAATTGAAGCCGTGTACTTTCCTGGTTTTACCGATCACCCAGGTCATGAAATAGCGAAGCGACAGCAAAGCGACTTTGGCGCAATGATGAGCTTTGAAATTAAGGGTGGTCTTGAAGCGGTTAAAGTTTTATTTGATAAATTAGAACTTTTTACTTTAGCGCAGTCATTAGGTGGCGTTGAAAGTTTAATCAGCCATCCTTCAACCATGACCCACGCAGGGATGGAGATAGAAGCACAAATTGCAGCAGGCATTAGTCAATCACTGGTCCGTATTTCAATAGGTATTGAAGACATTGAAGATATTATCAGTGACTTAGAACAAGCGCTGTCTGCGAGCCAGATTTAGTAAACAACCCGTGAAATAATTAATGAGGGAAAATGAGCCAGTTAAATGTAGCAGACCAGCTTTCTGCTGGAAATAATCAACTTGCCAAACATGCTATACATGTGCATAAATTTGGTGGTAGTAGTTTAGCAACAGCACAGTGTATAGAACGTGTTGTTAATATTATTCGTCAAAACTGTCAGTTAAACGACTTAGTAGTTGTTTCAGCGAATGGTAATACCACCGATGAATTATTCAGTATTTATCGGCTAGCGCTTGAAAACAGTACTGAACTCTTATCAGCTATAAATAATTTGCAACAAACGCAAAGTATATTAATTACTGAATTATTAAATAGCACTAGTGCTGCGCGTCTAATTGAAGACTTATCTGGCGATATTGAACAATTAACTACTTGGCTAACTAAGCAACCTGCAGATCATCAGGCAGATATGCTTGCCTTTGGTGAACTCTGGTCAGCTAGACTATTATCTGCGGTGTTAAGTGCACAAGTTTGTCCAAGTTATCCTCTGGATGCTCGAGACTTCTTAGTGATCAACAACGAAAAAGATTGTGCTGTAGACAACCAGCAAAGTAGTCTGCAATTTCAGCAACAATTACAAAAAGGAAAGCTCGCAGTAATTACTGGATATATTACCAAAAACGCTAAAGGTGAAACCTGTACCTTAGGTCGTAATGGCAGTGATTATACGGCGACCATAATGGCGTCATTATCTGGAGCCTTGAATGTTACACTCTGGACCGATGTCGACGGAATTTATAGTGCAGACCCTCGTATAGTACCCCTTGCCCGTAAGATCCACCGTTTACCTAAGGGGGTTGCGAAAGAGCTTGGCCGTTTAGGTAATCCGGTTTTACACGCTAAAACGTTGCAACCATTAACAAACCACAATACAAATTTACATGTAGCAAGTAGTTTTGCTCCAGAAATTAGTGGTACCGAAATTGGTAAGTTTGGGCAAATTGCTAAACAAGAATTATCGGTTACTTCGCTTAACAATTTATTACTGGTTAAATCGACAAGTTTATTAGGCTCACTCGGTGAGCAAGCCATTACTGAATTTTCGACAATATGCGCAGATATTCAGCAGGGCTTTATTGTTATTAGCCAAGAACAACAAAAATCGGTAAGCCAGTGGTTAACAAGTCACGATACCGAGGTCTCTTTTACACCAATTTCTATTTTGGCCATTGTCGGGCATAGTGTGGTAAACCAAGGTGATATTCAGGCACGTTTTAAGCGGGCATTAAAGCATACTCAAACGCTGCATATTGTTAACTCTGTCAGTGAACATAGTGTTATTGCTATACTTAATCAAAATTGTACTGGCGAAATACTTAATAATATTCATCATGATATGACCAAAGATGCTCGCCATATTGGTGTCGTTGTGGCTGGTCTAGGCAATATTGGCCAACGCTTCTTAGAACTATTACCTTCACAGTTAAATCGTGTTTCAGCACTTGAAAATCTGCACTTAGTAGGCTTGATTACGTCTAAACAAGCGCTAATAAATACCGATGGAATAGATGTTACCCAAGCGATGACCTTATATCAGCGTGATGCACAGCCTTATGACAATGAGTTATTAATGTCATGGTTAACGAATCATCCGTATGATGAATTAATTGTGGTTGATATTACGCCTAGTGAACATTTCAGCAACTTATATAAAGAGTTTTTTAAAGAAGGTATTCATGTAATTGGTGCGAATAAGTGGGCAGCATCTGCTAGCACTGCACATTATAATGACTTAGTTGCAACAGCCGTTGCAAATAAAAGCTTATGGTTAGGAAATACTACCGTCGGAGCAGGCTTACCTATTAACTTTGCGATAAATGATTTGCTTAATAGTGGCGATAGTATTACCGAAATATCGGGGATATTTTCCGGTACACTTTCATGGTTATTTGAAACTTATGATGGCAGTGTACCATTTTCAAGCTTGTTGTTAGATGCCTTGTCACAGGGCATTACTGAACCTGATCCACGCGAAGATTTATCAGGACGAGATGTTCAGCGAAAATTACTTATTTTAGCGCGTATGGCCGGTTTTGAATTATCACTGGAAGATATTGATTGTCAAAATTTAGTGCCTGAATCATTACAGGCTTTATCAACAGAAGCCTTTTTAGAACAAGCAGATCAATTAGATGAGTTTTTTGAAAATCAGCTAAAGTCAGCAAATGACAACCAAGCATGTATACGTTATGTGGCTAAATTTTCTATTGATAAACAGAATACGCTAACCGCAAAAGTTCACCTTGCCGTGTTACCTAACAATGATGCTTTTGCAAGTTTGACACCGTGCGATAACATTTTTCAAATCAAAAGTTTGTGGTACCAAGATAATCCATTAATCATTCGAGGGCCTGGTGCCGGTCGTGATGTTACCGCAGGTGGGTTACATTCTGACTTAGTGAATATCTGTCAGCAGCTTGCTGGTAAAAAACATCAAGTGAAAATTAAAGGTATAAGCTAAGTAAACTGCTAAGTATACAATGAGTCATTTGATAAAAGCACAATCATTTAGGTTGTGCTTTTTATTGCTTGGAATAAAATAAATACTTGTCTGTAATCGTAATATTTACTAGCATTCGTATAATAGAAATATCGAACTCAACATCAGGCGTAGTGCTTTATATTTATGACAAATAAAACCTATAGTGACACAAACTTTACCGTACAAGTGAAAAGCTTATTAAGCAGAACTTATGGTCGGAGCCAGCTGCAAGACTCTGTTTTAGAACGCGCTATAGAATATTATGAAAAACAACCACTAATAGAGCATAAACTTGCTGAGTTGAAAGTCAATATTGAAAAGATTTCGGCGCAAACTCTCACAGATAAAGCAAAACAGCATATAATTCGTTTAGAGCGAGAGCAAAGAAGCTTTCAAGAAGAGTTACGTTTTGACCGTCATGAACGTTACCAATATTTATTCAAACTCAGTCACGAAATCATTAATTTATGCGAAGGGGACACTTTCGCTGAAAGTAATCGAAAATCAGCACAAGTACTAGGGACTATTCAATTACTCAGCCCAACCGAAGGGAATAAAGTCGCTTTAATGAATGAAGAACATAAGCCGCTTTATAAAAGTGTGTTGTGTTTACGATTACTTGACCGGCTGTGTATAGACAAAGAAATTGTTGAACCTTATATAAAGCTAGCATTGGCTGAGGTGAACCCAGAAAAATTTCAAACATTTGGTATAGATAATCCCAACGCTTATAAGAAGTTTGTTGACCAAGTAAAGATTCCATTAGTTATGGCAGCCTTAATACAAGACATAGGTAATAATCATGCCGAGTCTTTAGTTATTTTGCACGGTAAAGCGGGAAGGGAAGATCCCAATCGAACCTTGCCTGTTCAAGATCGCAAAAGATTACTGCAGGTTAATTACCGAGAAACGGTAAAGTACCTTGTTGATGGTATTGGTGCAGGAATGTACATAGGTAACTCCAAAGCAGATCGTGATAAATTTAATGTTGTAGAACATAAAAAATTATTGTTCATTAAACATTTATTGAAAAGTTCAGTTAGTCCTAAAGAGGGCATTGGCAATTTATTAAAAGTTCCACAAATTTATAGCTCGATTATATTGTCTACTAAAGCTAGTTATAACTACAAGTTATTACCGAAAGTATTCCAAGCGCTTAATCAAAATGCTGAAAGAGGTGCCTGTAGTCAAGTTGTGGTTGACGCGCTTGCTAAAATAACAGGACAATTCCCTCAAGGTTTTGGAGTTACTTACATTCCTTATGATCAAGACATAGATGATCGCTATGAATATGCAGTTGTTTGTCAACTCTACCCTAAAAATTTAGAACAACCTATTTGTCGTATGACAACTCGTAATCTGGCTTTCATGGGACATGGACAAGAGATTGAAATTAAAAAGTGCTGTAATTTATATTTTGTGGAAACAGCGAAAAACTTTTCTACCATCAGCAAAGATCGCCTCCATGAAATTTTAGAGTTACTTGCGTCAAATTACCACGAACGCAAACAGCTTGATTTAGTACCTCGCTGTTGGCAACCAACCGAGTTTTTCACATTAAAGGCTCATCAAAAACTGTGGAACAAAGCTAATTAACCTTACAATGAAAAGCTTTTTCACTGTAAGGTTAAATTTAAGGTAAAATACTTGCCATTACTCCGTACTACTTTTGGAAAACCTTGTGAGCGATCAACAAAAACGACTCAATAAATTTATCAGTGAATCTGGTTACTGCTCACGACGAGCTGCCGATAAGCTTATTGAAGAAAGTCGCGTTAAAATAAATGGTCAAATCCCTGAATTAGGTACTAAAGTGCAACCAGGCGACGTTGTCTTTGTCGACGGTAAACTTATTGGTGCTATGCCAGATAATAAGTCTGACAGGGTGTATATCGCTTATAACAAGCCTATTGGTATTACCTGTACGACAGAGTTACATGTTAGAGGCAATATTATTGATGCCATTGGTCACCCAGACCGTATTTTTCCGATAGGGCGATTAGATAAACCTTCAGAAGGATTAATCTTCCTGACCAGTGACGGCGATATCGTTAACAAGATATTACGCGCTGAAAACTCCCACGATAAAGAATATATTGTCACGGTTGATAAACCTATCAGTGAGCGCTTTATTCTACGTATGTCAAAAGGCGTACCTATTCTTGGCACAATTACCAAACCTTGCATTGTTAAAGTGCAAAGTAAATTTGAGTTTCGCATTATTCTTACCCAAGGTTTGAATCGCCAAATTCGTCGCATGTGTGAATATTTAGATTATGAAGTCTTGAAACTGAAACGTTCACGTATTATGAGTGTAGAACTGGGCACTTTAAGACCAGGGCAATGGCGAGATTTAACAACAGAAGAAATGGCTGAAATTAACAGAGCGGTAGCAACGTCAACGAAAACGGCTTTACCGAAAGAAGATGATGAATCTGCTGACCCATGGGCAACTGTCATTGCGGTCAACGACATAAAAGATGATATAGCAAAGTAAAATATAAATACCTGTAAACGCCTATTTTGGTTGATTTTAGGCAATAAAAAAGGACGCATAAGCGTCCTTTTTTTATATGAGTAATTAACTACTCATTATTTTCTAGCGGCATCTTTAGCTGCTTTAGCTGCTTTAACTTCAGCAATAACAACTTCTGTTACGTTGTTAGGACAAGGCATGTAGTGAGAGAATTCCATAGAGAATTGACCACGACCAGATGTCATTGTACGTAACGTTCCGATGTAACCGAACATTTCTGAAAGAGGAACGTCAGCTTTAATACGAACACCAGAAACACCCGCTTCTTGGCCTGCGATCATGCCACGACGACGGTTTAAATCACCAATAACATCACCAACGTGATCATCAGGCGTAAACACATCAACTTTCATGATAGGTTCGATTAACTGGGCACCAGCTTTAGGAATTGACTGACGGAAAGCACCTTTAGCAGCGATTTCAAATGCAACAGCAGATGAATCGACAGCATGGAAGCCACCATCAAATAATTCAATTTCAACGTCTAATACAGGGAAACCAGCAAGAACACCAGTATCCATCATGCCTTTGAAGCCTTTCTCGATTGCCGGGAAGAATTCTTTAGGTACATTACCACCAACAACTTTTGATGTGAATACGAAACCAGAACCAGGTTCGCCGGGCTTGATACGGTAATCAATTTTACCGAACTGACCAGAACCACCAGATTGTTTCTTATGTGTGTAAGAATCTTCAATCTCTTGCGTGATTGTTTCACGGTATGCAACTTGTGGCTTACCAACTTCTAATTCAACACCGTAGGTACGTTTTAGAATATCTACTTTGATATCTAGGTGAAGTTCACCCATACCAGATAAAATCGTTTCACCTGAATCTTGATCAGTTTCAACTTTAAAAGTAGGATCTTCTGCAACCATTTTACCGATAGCAATACCCATTTTCTCAGTTGAACCTTTATCTTTTGGTGTTACAGAGATTGAAATTACAGGCTTAGGGAATACCATAGCTTCTAGGATGATTGGATCTTTAGGATCACATAATGTGTGACCTGTCTGAACGTTACCTTTCATACCAACAATCGCGATGATATCACCAGCTTGCGCTGAAGTAAGTTCGTTACGTTCATCGGCTTGCATTTCACACATACGACCAACACGCTCAGTTTTACCTGTAGCAGCATTAAGAATTGTATCGCCTTTCTTCAAAGTACCTGAATAGATACGTACGAAAGTTAATGTACCAAAACGGTCATCAGTGATTTTGAATGCTAATGCTTTGAATGTTGCATCTGCAGTAACGATTGCGTATTCACCATTCGGCTCACCTTCTTCATCAGTAAGTGGTTGTGGATTAACATCTGTAGGTGAAGGCAAGTAATCAACAACAGCATCAAGAATTAATTGAATACCTTTGTTTTTAAATGCAGATGCACCGTAAGTTGGGAAGAAAGTCATATCACGAGTACCAGTACGGATACACGCTTTGATTTGTTCTA
>JABSOY010000001.1:192348-277247 GCA_013215385.1 Colwellia sp. | reverse complement strand
TGCCCACACAAATTGCATGATAACTAATTGTTAAAGAACGTTAACTCAAAGAGTTAACCGAAACAAAATCTCATTCGTTTTGCTTCGTTGCTGCAGGCCTTGCCTGAAGCGAGATGCGTATTCTACGCAACTCAGTTTTGATGTCAACGTTTTATTTAACTTAATTTGAAGTTTCTTTTGAAGCTTCAAAACCTAATTAAAAGTAAACGTTAAGTTAACCATTTAACTCTTATAAAGAGAAGTTAACTTATCAAAACTGACCTTTCGTCGTCCTGACTCGGTCAAATAAGTATGTCCTATACAAAGTCCGTTTGGGTTACCCCTTGGAACTGGAGCGCATTCTAGAGATTTCTCACGGTGCGTCAACCCTTTTTTGTCATATATCTGAAATAAACGAATATCAGGTTATTTATTGAACAATTCAACGAATATATAAGCTAGCTTGAATAATTTCTTTGATACGCTGGGCGATTACTGCGTCATTATCGTTATACCGGTCAACGAGCAGTATTCTATTTTTAATGCCGGCATTCTCAGCGGCTTGCATATCAGAAACTTTATCACCAATAAAAACACTCTTTTCTAAGTCAATGTTATGCTCTTTCTCTGCCTTTAAAAGCATCCCTGGTTCAGGCTTTCTACATTCACAAGCTTTTAAATACTGACCTAGTCCTTTATCCGGGTGATGCGGACAGTGATAGACGTCAGATATAACAATACCTTTTGACTTGAAGACACTTGTCATCCATAGCGATAATTCATCAAACTGTTTAACCGTATATTTACCGCGAGCAATACCCGACTGATTGGTAATAACAAATATCTCATAACCTTTAGTCTGTGCATCAATACAAACAGTAAATATATCATCGATAAACTCGAATTCTTCTTTCTTATAAACGTAACCATGATCCACATTGATAATGCCATCCCGGTCTAAAAACAGTGCTTTTTTCATAATTTGTTTCTTCTGACTTAACTGCCACAAATACGTTATTTATTATATCAATTGAAAAAGACGAGCATAACTCGTCTTTTTCAATATTTATATTTTCTACAAAACGATTACAACTTTTGAAATTACATGCAAAGACCGCCATCAATTTCGACTACACGGCCAGTAAAGAATTCATTCTCAAAAATGTATTTCACCGTATGAGCAATTTCATCTGCTTCGCCTAAACGTCCTACCGGTTTCATACTTTTAAGACGGTCACGCATTTCTGGTTTCATTGCATCTGTCATAGCTGTGCGAATAACACCCGGAGCAATTGCGCCGACACGAATTCCGTGTCGTCCAAGCTCGCGCGCCCATGTAACTGTCATCGCTACTACGCCTGCTTTTGATGCGGCATAATTGGTTTGTCCCATATTACCGCCACGAGCAATTGACGACATATTAATGATGACGCCTTTTCGCTTGCCTTCAATCATGTGAACTGCTGCTTCACGGCCGCATAAGAAAACGCCGGTTAAATTGACATCAATGACTGACTGAAATTGCTCTAGTGACATTTTCTTAGCAACTACGCCGTCTTTAGCTTTAACAAACATACCGTCTCGTAATATTCCGGCATTATTGATTAGGCCATCAATGCCTGAAAAGTCACTATTAATTTTAACAAAGGTAGCTTCAACTTCACTTTCATCAGTTACGTTAGCGAGATAATACTTTGCCGTTGAACCAGCTGCTTCGATTAGTTTTACTGTTTCTTGCAAAAGTTCTTCGTTTAAATCAATTAATGCTAATTTTGCGCCATTCGTTGCTAAGCTAATAGCCATTGAACGACCAAGGCCTTGTCCGCCACCTGTAATTACGATAGTTTTATTTGTTAAGTTCATATTTTTCCTCTGGCTTATGCTTTTATATTTTTAATTTATTTGTTTCTTTACTTGGATATAGGAAGCGGCTTAAAGAACCACTCTACTTCACTTTGATCAATGTCGTTTATATTGCTATAACGCCATTGTGGATTTTTGTCTTTATCAACCAATAATGCTCTAACACCTTCTGAAAATTCGCTTTGTTGACAGCAACGCAACGATAGATTCAGTTCGCTTTCAAAACACTCTGTTAATGTATGATTTTTACATCGTTTTAATTGTTGATATATTAGAGCACAACTTAATGGGCTACCATTTTGCATTTTTTGTTGTGCTTTTTGAAGCCATTTATCATCATTTTCCTGTTTATTACTGGCACTCAAATCACCATTAAGGATAGCTTGATGTATTTCAGTAATATTATCAGACTTTGTTAATTCAGCTATAACAGCTTGGTGTTTTACAATCAGTGACTCTGGCTGAGCTTTTTCTTTAATTTGAAATTCTTTTAGCGTGTTATTAAGCAATTGATGATTTTTATCTTCGTCTTGCCAGTTGGTATCGAGTAACTTTTTTTCAATTTCGTCTAATTTATCACTGGCAATAAGGTAGTCAGCAAGCCCTAATAACTTAGCATCTACCCCGTTAAACATTGCCCCGGTTAATGCCAAAAATAAACCGATATTATTTGGCATTTTATTAAGGAACCAACTTGCGCCAACATCAGGGTATAGCCCAATGGTGACTTCAGGCATTGCCATTAAGGTTTTCTCTGTACTTACTCTATGGCTAGCGCCAGCCATTAAACCAATACCACCGCCCATAACATAGCCATTTGTCCAGGCTAAAATAGGTTTTTGATAGGCGTGTATAAGTTGATCAAGCTGGTATTCATGCTGAAAAAACTCTAGAGATTTTGACGAAACTATTGTTTCATCACTAATAGGAAAGCTTTCACTTTTTAAATGATGGTAAAGACTGACAACATCCCCACCCGCGCAAAAAGCTTTATCTCCAGCACCTTTTAGTAAAACAACGGCAATATCATCATTATTCTGCCAGTGATTCAATTGCTCTGTCAGTAAAAGTATCATCGGCAAACTTAATGCATTTAATGATTTAGGTGCATTAAGTTCAGCAATGGCAATAACTTTGCCATTTTCTGTTATTTTTTCAGAAAAGTTAATGGGGGATTGTTGCATAATCTTCACTTCAAAGGATTAAAATATCTTCATCTAATTTTTGCTCAAACTTATTATCAGACTTATTTTAGATAAGCGCTATAAACTGCCATCAATTTCGACAACAGTTCTACCTGTTACTGTACCGTCAACATAAGCGTCAAAAGCATTTGCTAACTTAGAGAAATGAATTGTTGTTGGAGCAATAAGCGCTAATTTAGAAGGTTTAAGATCAGTAGCTAAGCGTTTCCAGGCTTTCGTACGCACTGAAAGTGGCATTTCTACAGAGTTGATACCAAGTAAACTTACGCCTCTTAATATAAATGGCATTACTGTGGTCTCTAATTTATAACCACCCGCTAAACCGATAGCGGCAATATTCCCCCACACATTAGTGGTTCGTGTCAGCCAGGCTAAAGTTTCGCCGCCAACACTATCAACTGCTCCACCCCATTGCGCGTTTTCAAGTGGTTTACTGCCCATTTCAATGTCATGACGACTAATAAGCTTAGCTGCGCCAAGCTCTTTTAAATAGTGTTCTTGCTCTGTTTTCCCTGTGAAAGCGATAACTTCATAACCAATATTTGATAACATATTAATAGCAAAACTTCCGACACCACCGGTAGCACCGGTAACAACAATAGCTCCACGTTCTGGAATTTGTCCGTTATCTTCCATACGCCCAATTGCAATAGCGGCGGTATAACCTGCAGTACCAATAGCCATAACGTCGCGTAAACTCATACCTTGTGGCAATGCGACTACAGAATCCGCTTTTACTCGCGCATATTCGCTATAACCACCATCGTAAAGCTCGGATAATTGCGCGCCACAAACGAGTACTTTATCACCTGCTGTGAAACGTTCATCAATAGAGCTAACCACAACACCAGACAAATCGATACCGCCAACTAACGGGTATGTCCGTAAAATTCGTCCTTTACCCGTTGCAGCTAATGCATCTTTGTAATTAATGTCTGAGTAGGCAACTTTAATAACCACTTCACCCGCCGTTAAATCATCAAGCGAAATTTTTTCGAAGCCACTGGTGATTATTTTTTTATCACCTTCCTTTATTTGATGGATACGAAAGGCGGTGAATTTTTCTGGTACTTCAGTTAACTCAGTTGATAAGGTCGACATAATTATTTCAGTTCCAATTCTTTAAAAAGTTGTACAAAGCAATAAGATCAAAACATAAGCAGTAAACTAATACTTTTATGCCTTGACCTAATATTGCATTTTAATCTAATAAAGCGCTTATTTAAGTTTACCGATTACATGTTACGACGATACTGTCCACCGGCATCAAACAATGAATTAACAATTTGTCCTAACGAACAAACCTTACAAGCGTCCATCATTAACTCAAAAATGTTTTCATGATTAATGGCTGCCGTTTGTAGACGCTTAAGTAACACTTGTACATCAGCTTCATTGGCTTTATTTAAACTGGCTAACATATCAATTTGATAGGTTTTTTCTTCTTCTGTTGCACGAACAACTTCTTCAGGCACAACGGTTGGTGACCCTGTTGAACTTAAGAAAGTATTTACACCAATAATGGGAAATTCACCCGAATGTTTTAAGTGCTCATAGTACATACTCTCTTCTTGAATTTTTCCGCGTTGATACATGGTTTCCATTGCACCAAGTACACCGCCACGTTCATTAATACGATCAAATTCAGTTAATACCGCTTCTTCAACTAAGTCGGTTAACTCTTCAATAATAAACGCCCCTTGAATAGGGTTTTCATTTTTAGAAAGTCCTAATTCACGATTAATAATTAATTGAATTGCCATCGCGCGGCGAACACTGTCTTCGGTTGGTGTCGTGATAGCTTCATCATAGGCATTGGTATGCAAAGAATTACAGTTATCGTTTATCGCGTAAAGTGCTTGTAACGTAGTACGAATATCATTGAAATCAATTTCTTGAGCATGCAATGAACGACCAGATGTTTGGATATGGTATTTCAACATTTGCGCACGGGCATTCGCGCCATATTTGTTTTTCATCGCTTTTGACCAGATACGACGAGCCACTCGGCCAATTACAGCATATTCTGGGTCGATACCGTTCGAGAAGAAAAACGATAAGTTAGGACCGAATTCGTTAATGTCCATACCGCGGCTTAGGTAATATTCGACAAAGGTAAAACCGTTCGCCAGGGTTAACGCCAGCTGGGTAATTGGGTTCGCGCCGGCTTCGGCAATATGATAGCCTGAGATAGACACTGAATAGAAATTACGCACACCTTTTTCAATGAAGTATTCTTGAACATCACCCATTAAACGCAAAGCAAATTCAGTTGAGAATATACAAGTATTTTGCGCTTGATCTTCTTTTAATATATCTGCCTGTACCGTACCACGTACCAAGGTTAACGTTTTTGCTTTAATCTCTTGGTAGACTGCTAGAGGTAACACTTGATCGCCAGTGACACCAAGTAGCATTAAACCTAAACCATCGTTGCCTTCAGGTAATTTTCCTTGATAACTTGGACGTTCACAGCCTTTATCTTGGTAGATTTTTTTGATTGTTGCAGCGACTTCTTTTTCTAAACCATTTTCTGTGATGAATAATTCACATTGCTGATCAATTGCTGCATTTAAGAAAAAGCCTAATAACATCGGCGCTGGACCGTTAATGGTCATTGAAACTGAAGTCATTGCATGGGCTAAATTAAAACCTGAGTAAAGCTTTTTAGCATCGTCTAAACAACAAATAGAGACACCAGCGTTACCAATCTTTCCGTAAATATCTGGACGAACAGCGGGATCGTTACCATATAAAGTAACTGAATCGAATGCGGTCGATAAACGTTTCGCTGGCATACCTTTAGACACATAATGAAAACGACGATTAGTACGTTCCGGGCCACCTTCACCGGCGAACATACGTGTCGGATCTTCACCTTCACGTTTGAAAGGGAATAAACCAGCTGTATAAGGAAATTCACCCGGCACATTCTCTTGTAAATTCCATTTTAAGATATCGCCCCACCCTTGGTATTTAGGCATACTGATTTTTGGAATATCACTACCTGCTAGCGATTTAGTGTGAGTTGCTATCGATAACTCTTTGTTACGAACTTTAAATTTAAATTCAGGGTCTTTATAACGTTGAACTTTAGACGCCCATTGCTCAAGCAATACTTTATTTTTCGGGTCTAAGTCTAACTCAACATGGGTATATAAGGTTTCAAGTTGAGTGACTAAATCAGCCGACACTTCTGAGTCGGTATCTTTTGCTGTTTCAATCGCCTGATGAATACCATAGAGTTTTTGTGCAACGGTTGACTGTTTTTCTACCCAAGCGTCGTAACCACGATTATTTTCTGAGATTTCAGATAAATAACGAATACGTGCACCTGGAATTACACTAGTTTTATTGTCTAGTGTTCCCTCAATAGATAAAATATCACCAACGGTTAAACCCGCTTTAGTATTTAACTCGGTGATCACCGCATTATAAAGTTCAGTCATACCACGGTCGTTAAATTGTGAAGCAATAGTACCAAAGACTGGCACTTCATCATCACCTGCTTCAAACATGCCACGGTTACGTTTGTATTGTTTTTTCACATCACGAAGTGCATCTAATGCGCCACGTTTATCAAATTTATTTAGCGCGATGATGTCAGCAAAATCGAGCATATCGATTTTTTCTAATTGCGTGGCGGCACCGTATTCTGGTGTCATTACATATAAAGAAACATCTGAATGCTCTTCTATTTCAGTATCTGATTGACCAATACCTGAAGTTTCTAAAATAATTAAATCAAAGTCAGTCGCTTTTAAAATATCTAAGGTGTCATTGACATAAACAGATAACGCCAAGTTTGACTGACGCGTTGCCAAAGAGCGCATATAAACACGATCGTTATTCACCGCGTTCATACGAATTCTGTCGCCAAGTAGTGCTCCACCCGTTTTGCGTTTAGACGGGTCAACAGAAACAATGGCTATTTTGCTATCGTCTGTCGCCATTAAAAAGCGACGAATTAATTCATCTACTAATGAAGACTTACCTGCACCACCTGTGCCAGTAATACCTAATACCGGTGTTTTACTTGCTGAGGCAATTTTACGAATTTTATCTAAGGCGGCTTTATTTTCTGCTGGGGCATTTTCTGCAGCAGAAATAAGACGAGCGATAGCTTGTTTGTTGTTTTTCTTTAAATTAGCAACATCATCTTTTTTAACATTTACGCCGGTTTTAAAATCACAGCGTTCAAGCATGTCATCGATCATGCCTAATAAACCAAGTGCACGACCATCGTCTGGTGAGTAAATACGAGTAATACCATAGTCTTGCAGCATTTTAATTTCGTCAGGCAATATAACACCACCACCGCCACCGACTATACGTATGTGCTCACAACCACGTTCTTTTAATAAGTCGTACATATATTTAAAGTATTCGTTATGACCGCCTTGATAAGAGGTCATCGCGATAGCATTCGCATCTTCTTGAATCGCGGTGTTAACCACTTCTTCAACACTACGGTCGTGACCTAAATGAATAACTTCAGCACCACTTGACTGTAAAATACGGCGCATAATATTAATAGCAGCATCATGGCCATCAAACAGAGAAGCTGCGGTAACGATTCTAATTTTATTTTTTAACTGATAACGTTCGGTTGTCATAGCAAACTCACTTATATAGGGGGTTATATTGGCAACAAAGCAATAAATATTGCTGCAAATAAAGTATCTTTAGTGTTTTATTGTGATAATTATTTATAATAAGTCTATTTAAGCATAGTGTTTACCCAGTTAAAATTGATTTTATTGTTAATTTGATGGACTATATTGCTATAAACAAACCCACCTTAAAGTAGTAAGCTTAGTAAAAACCTATGAGCAATAATTTAACGAAGCAGCCAGTATCCGAAATAGATGATATACGCTTAATCATTCCTATATTTTTACTCAATAAACTTAAGAAACATCCTTTAACACAAGGCTTATACCCAATATCTCTTGGCAAGTCGTCGCAGGACTTAACCTTCAACATAAAACAGAGTCAACCGGCTCATCATTGTTTAATTTACTGTCAGGCAGGTAGTGGAATTCTAGACTATAAAAATAAAAAACGAGAGGTCAATGCAGGTGATCTTGTTATTTTGTCGCCGAATCATGCCTTTGCTTACAAAGTTAATAACAATAATGCCCACGCTGTTTTTTGGATTAACTTTCAAGGGACATTAGCGGACGACTTTGCTCAACGTTTATTAATGAAAATGGATGATGGTTTAGCGCATGTTAGTGTGCTGAATAATATACTTGCAGATTTCAACCATTTACTGGCACTAGGCAGCAGAGGTTATACCGCAACCAACGTTATTCATGCTGTGCATATTTTACAGCAAGCATTGAGTTTTTTAGCGCTACAGCTAAGGATAAGTGCTTTTAATAATGGTTCAGCTTTTGACATTGATGCTGTAGAAAGCTTGATGAGAGAAAATTTACATCAAGAGTTGAGTTTAGATACTCTCGCGCATTATAGTAAATTGTCTAAATTTCACTTTTCTAAAAAATTTAAAGAACTGACCGATACCTCCCCTATCCAACATTTCATTAATATGAAAATTCAACGCGCCTGCTTTCAACTTGACAATACTAGACAGACCATCAAACAAATTGGAGAAGCTTTGGGTTATAACGATCCTTATTATTTTTCCAGAATTTTTAAAAAAATGGTCGGGATGTCACCTAAACAATATAGAGATTCTGCCCATCAATAAACAGGATATTAAAGGTACAAAAAAACCGCTAAGTAACAACAGAGCGGCTTTGGTAATATAGCTGAGTTTAAAAGATAAACTAACAGGTTTTAATAATGTTAAAGCATTTCAACCGCGATAGCTGTTGCTTCACCACCACCAATACAAAGAGATGCAAGACCTTTAGAAAGACCTTTGTTTTTCAAGGCATGAATTAGCGTTACTATAATACGAGCACCACTAGCACCTAAAGGATGACCTAACGCACAGGCACCACCGTTAACATTTACTTTTTCAACATCAAGAGCTAACTCTTTAATCGCAAGCATAGTAACCATGGCAAATGCTTCGTTAATTTCCCATAAATCAACATCTGCAGTAGTCCAATTGGCTTTTGCCAATACTTTATTCATTGCGCCAACAGGAGCAACGGTAAACTCTTCTGGTTTTTGCGCATGAGTTGCATGAGCAACAATTTTACATAATGGTGTTAAACCACGTTTTTGTGCTTCCGACTGCTTCATCATCACTAATGCTGCAGCGCCATCTGAAATAGAGCTAGAGTTCGCAGCAGTAATAGTACCGCCTTTTTTAAATGCAGCACGCAAGGTAGGAATTTTATCAGGACGAGCATTGCCCGGCTGTTCATCAACAGCAAATATAGAATCACCACGGCGAGATTTAATCGTTACTGGTGTAATTTCACTTTCAAATGCACCGGCTGTAATTGCTGCATTGGCACGTGCTAATGAACGAATAGCGTATTCATCCATATCTTCACGGGTAAAGCCTGCATCGTCTGCGGTTTCTTGTGCAAAACAACCCATTGCAATACCGTCGTAGGCGTTTTCTAAACCGTCTGTCATCATATGGTCAAGTATTTGGCCATGGCCCATTTTAATGCCGCTACGACCTTTTGGTAAAAGGTGTGGTGCATTGGTCATGTTTTCCATACCGCCAGCAACCGCTACATTAATAGAGCCAGCCATCAATGAGTCATGTGCTTGCATTGCTGCTTTCATACCTGAACCACAAACTTTATTGATAGTGGTACAAACCGTTGATAACGCCAAATCTGCAGCTAATGCGGCTTGACGAGCAGGCGCTTGTTTTAAGCCAGCCGGTAGAACACAGCCCATAATAACTTCATCAACTTGATCGTTAGCAATATTTGCGGCAGCAAGAGCACCGCGAATTGCCGTAGCACCTAAGTCTGGTGAAGAAACAGCAGATAATCCGCCCATAAAACCACCCATAGGGGTTCTTGACGCTGACACAATAACAATAGGATCTTGAATAGACATGGAAGCTCTCCAATATAAAAATAAAAAGGGATAAATTAATAACGACACCATAACTCATATTTGACGTTGACGCCAACGTAAGCTTTAAGTCTAATTATTATGAATAGCTTAGTTATGTATTATATATTTTCCATGAACTCGTAAATTATCACATACATATCACCCACTATTTAGCTGAGTGAAACAGTACCCTTTACGTTTACGTAAACTTCCTGTAAGGTTGATGTATTATATAAAAATAGAGTTTTTCATGCCCCAATTAAAAGCACAGACTTTTTCAATCAGTGACCTTTCTAAAGAATTCGATATCACCACGCGTAGTATTCGTTTTTACGAAGATCAAGGGTTACTTGCACCAACTCGAAAAGGACAAACTCGAATTTATAACCAAAGAGACAAAGTTCGACTAAAGTTAATTCTACGCGGTAAGCGCTTAGGCTTTTCATTAGCAGAAACCGGACGTATCTTTGAACTATACGACTTAGATAATACCAGTGCTAGTCAATTAAAAGTGATGATGGATATTATTCAACAAAAAAAATCTGACTTACACCAGCAGCTTGACGATATAAAAGTCGTGCTGATGGAGTTAACCAATTTAGAAGAAAGTTGCCTAACGACACTGTCAACTATCGAAAAAGACGATAAATAATTTATATTACAATAACTTTAAGTAGCTAAGTAAGCTAAGGAAAAACCATGATTTCTACATTTTCATCTTTAAACTTTAATTTAGGCGAAACCGTCGAAATGATCCGCGACACGGTTAACGCTTTTTCTCGTGACGAAATTGCGCCTCGAGCAGCACAAATTGATATTGATAATGAATTCCCTAATGATTTATGGCTAAAATTTGGCGATTTAGGTTTATTGGGCATGACCGTTGACGAACAATATGGCGGTTCTGGTTTAGGCTACTTAGAACATATGGTTGCTATGCAAGAAATTTCACGTGCTTCTGCTTCTGTTGGTTTAAGTTACGGGGCTATGTCTAACCTTTGCTTAAATCAATTAAACAAAAACGGTTCACATGAGCAAAAAGCTAAATACTTACCGAAACTTTGTAGCGGTGAGCATATTGGTGCATTAGCGATGAGTGAGCCGAACGCCGGTTCTGATGTGGTAAGTATGAAATTGCGCGCTGAGAAAAAAGGCGACAAATATATTTTAAATGGCAACAAAATGTGGATCACCAATGGTCCTGATGCCAACGTTTTTGTAATTTATGCAAAAACAGATACCTCTGCAGGTTCAAAAGGCATTACGGCCTTTATCGTTGAACGCGATTACCCAGGATTTTCTCGTCATCAAAAATTAGACAAATTAGGTATGCGTGGCTCAAATACTTGTGAATTAGTTTTCCAAGACTGTGAAGTTCCAGCGGAAAATATTTTAGGCGAAGAAGGCAAAGGTGTTCGAGTATTAATGTCGGGCCTTGATTACGAACGTATCGTCTTAACAGGTGGACCGTTAGGGATTATGGATGCGTGTATGGACCTAGTTGTACCTTACATTCATGACCGTAAACAGTTTGGTCAGTCAATTGGCGAATTCCAATTAATTCAAGGCAAAATTGCTGATATGTACACCCAAATGAATGCCGCTAAATCGTATGCTTACTTATGTGCACAAGCAGCTGACCGTGGTGAAACCACGCGTAAAGATTCTGCGGGTGTTATCTTAATTGCGGCAGAATTAGCAACCAAAATGGCGTTAGATGCCATTCAATTATTAGGTGGCAACGGTTACATCAATGAGTTTCCAGCAGGTCGTTTATTACGTGACGCTAAGTTATATGAAATTGGCGCAGGTACTTCTGAAATTCGTCGTATGTTAATTGGTCGTGAGTTATTTGCTGAATCGAAATAACCCAATAATAACGTTTAACCAATGTGCGTGATTTCATACTTCTTATTGAGATCATGCCGCTGGCTTACGTATTTAAAGTTAGTGCCCTAATTTAGGGCGAATAAAAAAACAAAGGTAATACCGTGGCTAAAATAATTTCAAAAATCAATGTCCGCAGCCCTGATTTCATTGAAAACGCAGCGCACATGCAAGTGCAAGTTGACGATTTAAAAGAAAAACTTGAGCAAGTAAAATTGGGTGGCGGCGAACGCAGTCGTGCACGCCATTTGTCTCGCGGTAAATTATTACCACGGGATCGTGTGAATGCCCTACTTGATGCTGGCTCACCCTTTTTAGAATTATCACAACTTGCCGCTCATGAAGTATATGACGCAAATATTCCTGCCGCGGGAATTATCACCGGTATTGGCCGTGTTGGCGGGCAAGAATGTATTATCGTCGCCAACGACGCTACGGTAAAAGGTGGCACCTATTTCCCATTAACCGTTAAAAAGCATCTTCGTGCACAAACAATTGCACAAGAAAACAACTTACCTTGTATTTATTTAGTCGACTCTGGTGGTGCTAACTTACCCAACCAGGACGAAGTATTTCCTGATAAAGAACATTTTGGTCGTATTTTTTTCAATCAAGCCAATATGTCAGCACAAGCTATTCCACAAATTGCAGTTGTTATGGGTTCTTGTACCGCCGGTGGTGCTTATGTACCTGCGATGTCAGACGAGTCAATCATTGTTAAAGAACAAGGAACGATATTTTTAGCTGGGCCGCCACTCGTGAAAGCAGCAACAGGTGAAGTAGTAACTGCTGAAGACTTAGGTGGCGCAGATGTTCATTGTCGTACTTCCGGCGTGGCCGATCATTACGCACAAAATGACCACCATGCTTTAGAAATCGCGCGTAATATCGTTGGTAATTTAAACCGCGTTAAACCGGTAACCATGAATATTCAACCCATTGTTGAACCTGCATACGATGCACAAGAGATTTATGGTGTGATACCAAAAGATGCTCGCCAACCGTTTGATATCCGAGAAATTATAGCTCGTGTTGTCGACGGTAGTAATTTTGATGAATTTAAAGCACTTTATGGCACCACATTAGTTTGTGGTTTTGCACGTATCTTCGGCTACCCAGTTGGCATTGTTGCAAATAACGGTATTCTTTTTGGCGAATCTGCACAAAAAGGAGCTCACTTTATTGAGCTCTGTGCACAAAGAAAAATCCCACTGGTTTTCTTACAAAACATTACCGGTTTTATGGTTGGTCAGCAATATGAAGCTGGCGGTATCGCTAAACATGGCGCAAAAATGGTAACAGCGGTAGCTACAGCGAAAGTGCCTAAATTTACCATGTTAATTGGTGGCAGTTTCGGTGCAGGTAACTACGGCATGTGTGGACGCGCTTACGATCCACGCTTCTTATTTATGTGGCCAAATGCACGTATTTCAGTAATGGGCGGCGAACAAGCTGCTGGCGTTTTGGCACAAGTTAAGCGCGACCAAAAAGATAAATTAGGTGAAACATGGAGTGAGCAAGAAGAGCAAGATTTCAAGCAACCTATTATTGATTCTTACGAACATCAAGGTCACCCTTATTATGCATCAGCTCGTTTATGGGACGATGGTATTATCGACCCCGCTGATACACGACAAGTTTTAGGCCTTGCAATTTCGGCATCGCTTAATAAACCGATTGAGGATACCAAGTTCGGTATCTTCAGAATGTAGGAGTAATAATCATGACCACATTAAAAGAAATAACTACTGGCCATGTGTTATTTAACGTAGATCGTTATGGCGTGGCAACCGTGACTTTAAATAATCCAGATAAACACAATGCCTTTGACGATAAAATTATCGCTCAGCTCACCATTATTTTTATGGATATAGCTAAACGCGATGACATCAACATTATGATCTTAGCATCAACCGGAAAAAGTTTTTCTGCTGGTGCTGATTTAGGCTGGATGAAACGTATGGCAAGTTATTCTTATGAAGAAAACTTAAAAGACGCCAATGCCTTAGCCAATATGTTAAAGGCATTAAACTTTTTGCCACAAACAACTATTGCTCAAATTCAAGGAGCCGCTTTTGGCGGTGCCGTTGGATTAGCCAGTTGTTGCGACATTGTTATTGCCAGCAATAAAGCGAGCTTTTGTTTAAGTGAAGTTAAGCTTGGTTTAATTCCTGCAACTATCAGCCCCTATGTCGTTAATGCTATTGGACAAAAAGCGAGTCGTCGTTACTTTCAAACTGCAGAAAGATTTTTTGCTGATAAAGCTCAACAATTAGGTTTAGTTGATGAGATTGTCACTTTAGAAGAACTAGAAAACAGCGTAATTAATATGGTCAGCACCATACTTAGTAACGGGCCACAAGCCGTCCGCTATGCAAAGCAATTAGCTTTAGATGTTGCTTATCAAGAAATAAATGATGAATTACTCAGTATTACCAGCGAACGTATTGCCTCAATTCGCGTTTCAGAAGAAGGCCAAGAAGGCTTAAGCGCTTTTTTTGAAAAACGACCAGCAAACTGGCAAAAAGAACCAACGAGTGAAGGATAAAACATGTCTCAATTAACAAATAA
Organism: Colwellia sp.; assembly: GCA_013215385.1. Lineage (GTDB taxonomy): Bacteria > Pseudomonadota > Gammaproteobacteria > Enterobacterales > Alteromonadaceae > Colwellia_A. The sequence goes on along the minus strand of JABSOY010000001.1, from coordinate 262,743 downwards.
AACAGCAAAAATGTTCACTAAAATTCTTATTGCCAATCGTGGTGAAATCGCCTGTCGCGTTATAAAAACAGCGCGTAAGATGGGTATCTTGACAGTTGCAGTATACTCAGACGCCGATGCAGATTCACTCCATGTAAATATGGCTGATGAAGCTATTTATCTTGGGCCATCACCTTCACGTGAAAGTTACCTTTTGTCAGAAAAAGTAATTGCTGCGGCAAAGCGCACTGGCGCACAAGCTATTCATCCTGGTTATGGTTTTCTGTCTGAAAATGCTGACTTCTGTCGCATGTGTAGCGATGAGGATATTACCTTTATTGGCCCTCCGGTTGCTGCAATCGAAGCGATGGGCTCAAAGTCTGCTGCTAAAAATATCATGGCAAAAGCCAATGTCCCCTTAGTGCCCGGCTATCATGGTGACGACCAATCTGAAGCGATTCTTAAACAAGCTGCCGACGATATGGGTTATCCGGTATTACTAAAAGCGACCGCTGGTGGTGGCGGTAAAGGTATGCGTCAAGTATGGAGTGAAAGCGAATTTAGTGAAGGTTTTTCTGCTGCAAAACGTGAAGCGATGTCATCATTTGGTGACGACAGAATGCTCGTTGAAAAATACTTAACCCAACCACGCCACGTTGAAATCCAAGTGTTTTGTGATAATCATGGCCATGCTGTTTATTTATTTGAACGTGACTGCTCTGTACAACGTCGTCATCAAAAAGTCATTGAAGAAGCACCGGCGTTTGGCATGAGTGCAGACTTACGCAAAGCTATGGGTGAAACAGCGATAAAATCAGCACAAGCCATTGGCTATCAAGGTGCGGGAACTGTTGAGTTTTTATTAGATGTTGATGGCTCGTTCTATTTCATGGAAATGAATACCCGCCTACAGGTTGAACACCCAGTTACTGAAATGATCAGCGGACAAGATTTAGTAGAATGGCAGTTAAGAGTCGCTGCAGGAGAAGTTTTACCAAAAACACAAGAACAGCTCGTCATTAATGGCCATGCGTTCGAAGCACGTATTTACGCTGAAGATCCTAACAATGATTTTTTACCAGCAACCGGCACACTAGACTTTTTACAGCCTCCTGTTGAAAGTGAGCATGTCCGTGTTGATACGGGGGTGCGCCAAGGTGATGACGTAAGCGTATTTTACGATCCGATGATCGCTAAATTAATCGTTTGGGATGAAAGTCGCGAAAAAGCATTACAACGTTTAACCAAAGCTTTGTCGGAATATCGTATTAATGGTGTAACCACCAATATTGATTTTCTTTATAATGTTGCAACGTCAAAGCCCTTCATCAATGAAGAAATTGATACCAGTTTTATTGAGAAATACGACAGTGAAATATTTCATGATGACAAACAAACACTTGCTGATGAATTACCGATGGCGGCCTTATACTTAGTACTTGCTCTTGCTAATAACGCAAAGCAAAAAGCAGCAACAACTACCGACCCTTATTCGCCTTGGAATAACACTAATGCATGGCGTTCAAATGAAGCACATATTCATCAGTTAGTGTTAGCGCACAACGATATTGAATATCCGGTTACTGTTGAACAAAAGCGCCAAGGTAATAAAAGCTACTATTTGATTTCTGTAGGCGATCGTACCGTTGATTGCCAAGGCCGAATTGATGGCGATACCTTGCATGTCAGTATTGACGGTTATCGTAGCCAAGCAACCATTGCTCATAACATTTCTAATTCAGGTGACCAAATCAGTTTGTACCGCCAGAACGGTGTCTTTAATTTTGTTCATATTAAACCTGATTGTGGTGACAATAATGACAACGAAGATCATGGTGGCCTAGTCGCGCCGATGAACGGTACTATGGTGAGTGTGTTAGTAAAAGCTGGCGATGTTGTTACCAAAGGTCAATCGTTAATGATCATGGAAGCGATGAAAATGGAACATACTATAAAAGCTCCAGAAAATGGCACCGTTGAAACCTTGTTTTATAAAGAAGGTGAAATGGTTGACGGTGGCAGCGAATTACTCGCTTTTACCCCAGAGGAAGCATAATGACTTCTCCATCGAACAGTATGTTACCGACACAAGTAAAAATAGTTGAAGTTGGCCCGCGTGATGGTTTACAAAATGAGAAACAGCAAATCAGCGCAGCAGACAAAATAAAACTCATAGAACTACTTAGCGATGCAGGTATTCGTTATATTGAAAGTGGCAGCTTTGTTTCACCTAAATGGGTGCCACAAATGGCAACCTCTACGGATGTTTTTAAGGGTATTAACCGAAAAAGTAATGTCACTTACGCAGCCCTTACCCCAAATATGAAAGGCTTTGAAGCGGCAGTTGCTGTTAACGCTACAGAAGTGGCTATTTTTGGTGCCGCCTCAGAGGCCTTTAGTCAAAAAAATATTAACTGCTCTATTGCAGAAAGCCTTGCACGATTTGCACCGATAATGTTGGCCGCTAAACAAGCAAATATTCCGGTACGTGGCTACGTTTCTTGTGTGGTTGGCTGTCCCTATGAAGGTGATATTGATCCAGAGCAAGTTGCATTGGTTGCAGAAAAATTATACCAGATGGGTTGCTATGAAATTTCACTTGGCGACACTATTGGTGTTGGCACACCGCTAAGCGTACAAAAGATGTTACAAGCCGTTAGCGCACGTGTACCAACGGCTAAGCTAGCAGTTCATTTTCATGACACCTATGGACAGGCGTTAACTAACATTTACACTGCTTTGCAAAATGGTATTTCTGTTATCGACAGTTCCATTGCTGGATCAGGCGGTTGCCCTTATGCTAAGGGCGCTTCAGGAAACGTGGCCACTGAAGATGTTGTTTACCTATTAAATGGTTTGAACATTAAGACAGATATAGATTTAAATAAACTGGTGCAAGCTGGCTGGTTTATTAGCGATAAATTAGGTAAAGCACCTTCATCGAAAGTGTCCAATGCTTACCGTTCACAAGAATAAGTACAAAACGAAATAATAGTGAGGAATACATAATGGCAGGATTTGACAAGGTAGTGTCAAGCTACGAAGAAGCCATGGCTGGTTTGGAAGACGGCATGACCGTAATTTCAGGTGGCTTTGGCTTATGTGGTATTGCAGAAAACTTAATTAGTGAAATAAAACGCAAAGGCACCAAGGAACTCACTTTTGTATCAAATAATTGTGGTGTTGATGACTTTGGTTTAGGTGTGTTATTACCTAATCGTCAAATAAAGAAAATTGTCGCTTCCTATGTTGGTGAAAACGCAGAGTTTGAACGCCAGATGATGAGTGGTGAATTAGAAGTAGAGTTAACACCGCAAGGTACATTAGCTGAAAAGATGCGTGCTGGTGGTGCTGGTATCCCTGCCTTTTTTACGGCAACAGGCTACGGTACACCGGTAGCGGAAGGGAAAGAAGAACGTGAGATTAATGGCAGAATGTATATCCTTGAACCTGCTATTACCGGTGACTTTGCCATTGTAAAAGCATGGAAAGCCGACCGTTATGGCAATTTAGTTTTCAGAAAAACTGCCCGTAACTTTAACCCGCTAGCGGCTACCGCTGGTAAAATTACTGTTGTTGAAGTAGAAGAAATTGTTGAACCTGGTGAGTTAGACCCAGATCACATTCATACCCCAGGTATTTATGTAAACCGTGTTATTTTAGGCACGTTTGAAAAACGCATTGAACAACGTACCGTTCGTCCTGCTCAGTCATAAAATAATATCGGAGATTAAGCAATGGCTTTATCAAGAGAACAGCTTGCGCAACGCGTAGCACAAGAATTACAAGATGGTTATTATGTAAACTTAGGTATTGGTATTCCAACCTTAGTCGCTAACTATATTCCAGAAGGAATAGAAGTTATGTTGCAGTCTGAAAATGGTTTATTAGGCATGGGACAATTTCCTACCGAAGACGAAATAGACGCCGACCTCATTAATGCTGGCAAGCAAACCGTAACCATGGCAAAAGGTGCTTCTATATTTGATAGTGCAGAGTCATTCGCCATGATCCGTGGCGGTCATGTTGATTTGACCGTACTAGGCGCATTTGAAGTAGACTCTAATGGTAATATTGCTTCATACATGATCCCAGGAAAGCTGATAAAAGGCATGGGCGGTGCCATGGATTTAGTGGCTGGAGCAGAAAATATCATAGTCACCATGACACATGCTTCGAAACACGGCGTATCAAAACTATTATCTAACTGTACTTTGCCATTAACAGGTAAAGGTTGTATCAAAAAAGTGCTAACCGATTTAGCCTTTATTGAAATAAAAGACGGTAAATTTCATTTATTAGAACGAGCACCTGGTGTGAGTATCGATGAAATAATCAAACTTACCCAAGGTGAGTTAGTTATTCCTGAGCATGTCCCGGAAATGAAATTTTAACATTTAAGATAAAAAAATTACTAAATATTAACAAAAAAGGGAGCTAAGTTCCCTTTTTTTGATTTTATTTTTCAAAAAAACAAAAAATAAAACGTTTAAAAAAAATACAAATAACACTGTAACCTATTGTTATAAAAATAGAAAAAATCATGCTTGTTATTTGTAACTATTACGTAGCCAATAAACAGTACAAAGTTGCACATTTGTCTTGCATTTAATTTCTTGATTGGCAATACTGAAATAGACAAAGAAAAGGCAATACATGCGAAATCATGTTACGCAAAACCACCGGTCTAAGGGCTTTACCTTTTTAAAGTGTAAATCCTATGACAGCGGAGTCACCTCGTTTATAGGTACATCCCGTGGTTTTTTCTTTTATTAACTAAATTAATTAAAAGGTTACTAAAATGAAAAAATTATTACTAGCTTCTATCATCACTGTTTTAACAATAACGTCTGTTGTATCGGCGCCGAAAGCACAAGCTGCTAACATAGCACAAAGTATATGTGAGTATGTTGCTGCTGACGACAAAAAACGCATGCGTTCATTTTTAAAATCGAATAAATTAAAAATTCGTAGTATCTTCAAAGGTATTCAGTGTAATGGTAAGAACCTGTTGGCGTTTGCCTCAGCTAAGGGTTCAGTTAAAACAGGATCTTTGATGATTTCAAAATTACCAAGGAAAGTTGTTTCAGCTAACTTAGCTATGTTGCAAACCGGATCACAACCGTTAATAGACGCAGCTAACAAACGCGTTAGCAGCTAACTTTATTTTTTAGTAGCCGTTATTTGTTACAACAAGTGTACAGTTTTACTAGATAATAATTCTATGTCATTTAAAAAGGTCTGCTTCGGCGGACCTTTTTTTATCTGCTAAGATTTGAAATCAATATTTCCCCTATCACACTAGCACACAGCTAAAAAACTGATTACACTAAAGTTATTCCCCTCTAAACTTTTTTGAGCTGTATGTCTAAAAAGAGAAATTATAAAGACAGTAAGAATGCATTAGTACTTACCGGTGGCGGTGCTAGAGCCGCTTATCAAGTGGGGGTACTTTCAGCAATAGCCAAATTTGTACCAAGAAATCATGGCATTCCTTTTCCTATCATTTGTGGTACTTCTGCTGGTGCAATTAACACCACGGCATTGGCTTGTTATGCTTCATGTTTTCACCTTGGGGTAAAGAAGTTAGAATGGGTATGGAAAAACATTAATACCAGTAGAATATACCATAGTGATAGCATCCGCGTTTTTTCACATTTATCTAAGGGCATGCTCGCAAGTTTTCAAGCAGATTATGCCAATAAAAGTCCTCGTAGTTTATTAAACAATGCGCCACTTCGTGACATGCTAAATATGGTTATGGATTTCAAACGTATTGATACCAATATTTTACGTGGCTATTTATCAGCAGTTTCCGTTACAGCATCTAGCTATAGTAATGGCGAATCCATCAGCTTTTATCAATCAGAAGAATCTATTTCACCCTGGTTTCGAGCTAAACGCCGCGGAGAGCCTTGCCAAATTAATAGCGAGCATTTAATGGCATCAGCCGCAATTCCTTTAGTATTTCCATCGATAAAAATTCGTCAAGAGCATTATGGTGATGGTTCAATTCACCAACTTTCACCATTAAGCCCCGCGATACATTTAGGTGGGGAGAATTTATTTATTGTCGGCGTAGAACAGCCTAAAGAACCGTTGCATAATAGAGAAAACAACCCGCACCCACCAACTGCTGCAACCGTTGCAGGCCACTTACTTGACACGATTTTTGCAGATACTCTACTTAGTGATATTGAACGATTAGAGCGTATTAATGAAACAATAAAACTGATCCCAGAAAACGTAAGAAAAACTAAAGAAGGATTGAAACCTATTTCATCATTCTTAATTAACCCTAGCCATGATTTTAACGCAATGGCCGTTGATTACTTTTCTGATTTACCACTGTCAATCCGTTTATTATTACGCAGTGTTGGCATATCTAATGATTCAGAGTCCAGTATAGTTAGTTATTTATTATTTGAAAAAAACTATTGCCGTCAATTAATTAAGTTAGGTTTTGAAGATACCATGGAGCAAGAAACAGCCATTAGAAAACATCTGTCGCTTGATTAACTCCTTAAGGTTATCCACCTTCTTGTATAAGACGCTCAGCCCGCTCAACACGTCTTGGCTTACCTCGCACAATTAAGGTATCTTGTGCTTGTAAAATAATACTTTCATCTGGCGTTTCTGTTTCAATATCATTTCGACGTAAAGCAACCACAATCACTCTTCGTGCAGGTAAATCAAGTGCGCCGATAGTTTTTCCTGTCGCATATGAGTTTTCAGTTAACAATATCCCGTTCGCAAACTCGATACGATCCATCGCTTCAGGACTCATATCCGTGTGTTCTCCTTGAAAAAAGCCATGTAAATGACTGTAATGTTCTTTACGTTCTTTTTGCACTCGGCGAATAATTCGAGAAAAGGGGACGCCTGTTAGCGATAACACTTGAGATACGAGCATCAAACTACCTTCTAAGCTCTCTGGCACCACTTGGTTTGCGCCAGCCTCTTGTAAGGCATCTAGTTGATCATCATTACGGGTACGTACCAAAATAGGAACATCTGCCGACAAAGACCTTACCTTTTGAATAACATCAAGTGACTGTTTGTCATCACCAAAGGCAATCACTACTAGCTTAGCTTCAGATAAGTTCGCGGCTTGCAATAATTCATTTTGTCTTGATGAACCAAAAAGAACATTTTCTCCGGCTTCCCTAGCTTTAGCTGTTCTCAATGGGTCTATATCTATAGCAACAAACTTTATCGACTCTTGTTTTAAAAATCGGCTAACCGTTTGGCCAACACGACCAAAACCACAAATAATCACGTGATCACTTAATTCAGTTTGCTCAGGTAATTCAGTCAAGTGTTCGGTGTCTATTGGCACATCTCGACTGAGTAACAATGACCACTTGCGCGCATTATCTATCATATAAGGCGTTATACCCATGCTGAGGACACCTGCTCCTAATAATATAGAAGCAGTTTCAACCGGCAATAACTCGACTTGATTTGCTAAGGCAATAAGTACAAAGCCAAACTCTCCCATTTGTGCCAGCATGATGCCTGACGCCCATGCATCTTTAGAAGCTTCACCTGCCCGCTTTGCTAAAAAAGCTATGATAATAATTTTCACCAGCATGAAGCTAATCATAACGCCAAGAATAACTAAGGGAGATGAATAAACAATGCCAATATCTAGTTTCATGCCCACTGTGACAAAAAACAGCCCTAAAAGAATATCACGATAAGGTCTGATATCAGCTTCAAGCTGATGTTTATATTGGCTTTCACCAAGCATCATTCCAGCAAGAAATGCGCCTAAAGCCATAGAAAGTCCAAACCATTGTGTTAAAGATGAAGCAACCAATGTTACTAATAACGTAGTCAAAACAAATAACTCATCTGTTCTTACTTGCGCAATTAAATTAAACAAACGAGGCAGTAACCATTTTCCAGTAAAAAGTAATAAGGCAACAACAAAAACACCTTTTACCAGCGCAATCAATAACTCAACAAACATTGAGCTACCCGATTCTTGAGCAAACATTGGCACAATAATAAGTAAAGGAACAACGGCTACATCTTGAAAAAGTAAAATAGCAACAGACAATTGTCCCGATTTTCGTTTCATCGCGCCGGTTTCACTTAATTGCCGAATAACAATAGCCGTAGATGACAAGGCTAAAATGCCACCAATAATTACTGCACTTGCGAAAGTTTGCCCAAAGAACATCGCTATAGCCATAAAAAATACTAGCGATATGCCGACCTGTAAACTACCAACAGCAAGTACCAAATGCCGCATTGCCATTAATTTAGGTATGGAAAATTCTAAACCTAGCGTAAAGAGTAGGAAAACAATACCTAGTTCAGCAAAATGATCATAATTAACTTGGTCTTGCGCTAACGCAAAGCCATGCTCTCCAACGAGCATTCCTGCTACTAAGTACGCCAATATAGCGGGTAAATGCAAACGACGAAAAAGCCAAACAATTAGAACGGCGCTCGATAAAATTGCTAAAAGTTCAAAATGACCTGCCACAAAAATTCCTTGTTATATTGTTCAAGCTGAGAATGGCTTAACTAAACTGTACTATGCCCGTTATTTACCTCAGTGTCTAAGGCAATTATTGATAGTTTATTGGCGGCAAGCTATTGCCACTATTGACTTGTCAATAAAACGGCAGTCTCCCCTTATCTATAAACTCCATTATTATCAGCAAATTAAAAATGGATAATTAATTATCAATTTAGGTACAAAAATTGCTTATTAAATTATGATAGAAATAATCAGGTGAAGATATGCAAACATTAAATTTAGTCGATAATCAGGCTTTTGAATTTAACGCGTTCAAAGTGTTTGACAGCCCGAATAGTGAAAATACTAACAGAAAAATGGCACTAATGGAGCAGTTACAAACGTCTTTAGAGCTTGATCGTTTGCTAAATATATTTGCAATGGAAGCAGCCAAATATGTCGATTTCTCAGGTCTTTATTTCAAAAAAGGTGATACGACAGTTGCTATCAGAGGTAGTAGACAGGGTAAGAATGAGCGCCATTTTGAGCTAAAGCTTAATCATCAATTTATCGGAGTGCTCACTTACGCAATTAATTCACCTATCAGTATCACTAATTATAAAATCCTAAACGATTTACATCAGTACTTAATAAACCCCATTAATAATGCATTGCTTTATCAAAACGCATTGAAATTAGCCATGCAAGACGCATTGACATCATTAAGTAATCGCCGATGTTTTGATGAACAACTTAAACGGGCAATGCATCATGCTAATCGTCAGCGTAGCAAAGTAGGGTTAATTATTTGTGATTTAGATAAATTCAAATTAGTTAATGACACTTACGGACACAATATCGGTGATGAAGTATTAATACAGTTTTCTCAAGCACTTAAAGAAAGTGTGCGTGATTCAGATAGTGTATTTCGCTTCGGAGGTGACGAATTTTCGATTATAGTTGAAGATGCAACGATAGATTCATTACAGGTTATAGAGCAGAGAATCTACAGCGCAATGGTATTAGATCCATTATTATCAAAATATAATGTAACCTGTAGTTTAGGACATGCCTTTATGGATAGAATGGATAGCCAGATTAGTTTTTTTGAACGTGCTGACAAAGCGCTTTATCACAGAAAAACATTTCAAGGTCGCAAGTTAAGCTTGGTGTAAACTGCAGGTATTTACCTTAGTTTTTCATCTTCGGCAAAGTAACCTAGTGCGACTTTTTGCTGTTCAGGTGTTCTACCAACAAGTAAGCGGCAAAAGGTGACCGCCTTGCCAAATTGCTTAACACCCACCACGCTTAGTGCTTTTTTAAAGCACCATGGCGTAAAATCATAGCTAAAAATAAAATGCTCTATTGCCACTTCAACACTTGGATAAGTAACGCCGTCAAAAATAAAATGGTCACTAATATAACTACAGTCTAATTCAACCCCTTCTAATGACAAACTCCAACCTTGAAAGTTAACGCGTTGCTTGGCAACTTCATACATAAACCAGGCACTTTTTTGAAAACCTGAAAAATTACCACTTTCAAATTCACTATTAGCAAGTTCTTCTTTTGTCCAATTAATGCCAATGGCTAAATCGTCTCGATACGTTTGTGTTAAAAACCGTTTAACATCAGTTGCCACGGCCCAAATAGAATGCTGTTCAGCTTTTCTAGCTAAACGCGTACATTCCCGACAACTTGGTACCGACAAGGATGGATGTGAGCAATCAAAAACAGGAAAATATTGATGTGGAAAGCCAAAAGTTAATTCTGATGGCTCGCCACAAAACCAGCACTGATGGCGTTGTTCGAAAGGAATATCAACTAAGGTATGTGCCATAAGTACTGTTTCAGTAATGAATTATCTGCGTTTGCCGGTAGACTTCGGATTTTGTTTTTTCGCCACTTTTGCACGACGTTTAGCAGCAGGTGTATTCTCTTCTTTTTTACGGGCAATTAATTGATTTTTCTCTTGTGTTGCTTTGTAGCGACTTTTCTTCAGTGGTTTATCTTCTTGCTCAGCATACTGTGCAGGTAATGCTCGGTCTAATTCATAACCTGGTACCGTAACACGCTCAAAGGTTCGACCAATAAGTGCTTCAATATTCTCAAGGAACTGTTCGTCTTTCGGACTAACCAGTGAAATTGCCGTACCTGATTTTCCTGCTCGGCCGGTACGACCAATTCTGTGTACATAATCTTCGGCAAGATAGGGTAAGTGAAAATTGACTACATAGGGTAAATCAGGAATATCTAAGCCACGTGCGGCAACATCAGTAGCAACTAAAACTCGTACTTTACCTTCCTTGAATTGCTCTAAGGCTTTATTTCTTGCGCCTTGAGTTTTATCTCCGTGACATAAAGCAGCCTTTATACCGTCAAGTTTCAACTCTTTGGCAAGTACATTTGCACTTTCTTTCGTGCCTGCAAATACCAGTACTTGCTGCCAATTATTGACACCAATTAATTCTGATAACAATTCACACTTACGTGTTTCTGATACCCAGTATACTGATTGTTTGACTTTACCCGAAGTCGAATTTTGACGAGAAACCTCCAAGGTTTTTGGATTACGCAATACCTGTTTCGCTAACGTTTTCACTTTATTTGAAAATGTTGCTGAAAACATTAACGTTTGATGCTTTTGTTTGATAACGCTAATTAATTGCTGAATATCATTTAAAAAACCCATGTCTAACATGCGATCAGCTTCATCTAAAACTAGAAATTTAACTTGCGATAAATCAACATTTCTTGCAATGACATGTTCAAGTAAACGACCTGGGGTAGCAACAAGAACATCAACACCTTGTTTTAACATTTTCGTTTGTGGTGGCATATTTACGCCACCATAAACAGCGCCACAATTCAGCGATAAAAACTCACTGTAAGTTTCAATGTTACGAGCAACCTGCTGAGCTAGTTCTCTGGTAGGCGTTAAAATAAGTGCACGAATAGTTTTTGACGAATTATTATCCATAGGTATTTTAGCTAAAGCTTCTAATACTGGCAAACTAAAGGCAGCCGTTTTACCGGTTCCCGTTTGTGCGCTTGCTAATAAATCGACACCCGAGCGAATAAGCGGAATAGCTTGCTGCTGCACTGGCGTTAAGGTTTTATAACCACAAGCTTTTACAGCCTTTAATAATTCTGCAGACAACCCTATTGCATCAACACTCATCACATCACCACTTATAAAAAACAAAACAAAAATTTAAGGCGCGCATTCTAGCATGTTTACACCCGGTCCATCAGACTATTTTTGCCAAATACCTTTGGTTAAATTAAAACGTGTATGTTCGCTTTCATTAGGCTTATAACTGGGTAGTTTTCCTTGGTTATGCTGCTGATGATAATCTTGAGTAATACTAACGACAACCTTTGACAATAATAGCAAAGCGGTAACATTAACAACTGTCATCAAGCCGGTAGACAAATCAGCCAAGGCAATGACTTGTGGCAAACTTGCTACAGAACCAAAAATTAACATGGCTAAAAAACCACAACGTAAAAACCAGTGACCCAGGCGATTATCCATATTAAGATATTTTAAGTTATTTTCGGCATAGGCAAAGTTTGCAACAATAGAAGTAAAGCCAAAAAGTAAGATGGCAATAGTAATAAAATCACTGCCCCATGCGCCTACTTGATACGCTAAAGCTTGTTGGGTTAACTGAATTCCCTGAGCATCACTTCCCGTTTCTTTAAATAGTAGAATAAGAAAAGCCGTACATGAACAAATCACAATCGTGTCAAAAAATACCGCCAGCATTTGTATATAGCCCTGAGAAACCGGATGAGGTGGGTATGGTACAGCAGCCGCGGCAGCATTAGGTGAGCTTCCCATGCCCGCTTCATTAGAATAGAGTCCGCGCTTTATACCTTGCACAATGGCAGCACCAACCAAACCACTACCTGCTTCTTTTAGCCCGAAAGCAGAAGCAAATATATCGCTGATAATGGCGGGGATTTTTTCAATATTTAAAAATATAACCGCTAAACACACTAATAAATAAGCAAGCCCCATAAAAGGGACCGTTATTTCAGCAAAGCGCGCTATATTTTTTAAGCCGCCAAAAACAATAAAGGCAGTCGCTATCGTAATAGCAATGCCGGTGAATAGTGGGTTAATACCAAAAGAGCCATTAAAAGCATCGGTTATTGAATTTGCTTGAACCGAACTAAAAACAAAACCATAACCAAAAAACAAACACACAGAGAAAGTCACTGCGAGCTTTTTATTTTTTAGCCCTTTACTCATGTAATAAGCTGGACCACCACGAAAATTCCCATTAGCATCTTTCTCTTTATAGAGTTGCCCTAAAGCACTTTCGGCAAAAGCCGTCGCCATCCCCACTAAAGCAATAAGCCACATCCAAAAAATAGCCCCTGCACCACCTAAGGTAATTGCAACAGCAACCCCCATTAAGTTACCAGTACCTACACGGGCAGCGAGAGATGTACATAAGGCTTGAAAGGAGGATATGCCTTGACTGTCAGTTTTTCTACTCAGTTTAAGCAAAGTAAACATATGGGTAAAACGGGTTATTTGCAGAACCTTTAACCGCCAAGTAAACCAAATACCACAACCTGTGAGTAAATAGATAAGGACACTGCCCCATAAATATCCATTAATTGTTCCTACCCATTGTTCTATCAAAATATTTCTCACTTAGTTATTGAGTCTGTGGTTGCTCTGGCGTTATTTAACAACTATTCCTACGTTTATAGGAGTATGCGTTACTGAATTGTATCAGGAACTTATAACCCATTCGAACGTTTTAAGTTGTAGGGATTTATTGCCGTAATAGTTAGCGACTTTCGTACACTTGTAAAATATATATCAAAATAGGATTTGCCCCTTAAGTATCCTTTAAGGTTGAGATATTAAAGTTGTCATTATCAACAAGCGGGAGATAATGATGATGATAAATTTAAACGCCAACAACCAAACCCAAACGGCAGTTTCATTAAAAAGAGATCGGGGAAGTTTAATTGAGAAACAATTAAATTTTGATATCCAACTTGCGCCTATTAGCAGTAAGAACCGCAATGAAATAGAAGCATTTATTAAACAGGGGTTCTCTAAAGCTTATGATGCAAAAATATCCATTACGACACCGTATTTATTAGCGCTATCAAACGGTAGTTATAAAGCTGCTTTAGGTATTCGCAGTGGTGATGAAAAGTTATTTTTAGAACAATATCTGTCAGCGGCGATAGAACAGCAAGCCGTTTTTATAGACAATAAAATAAAACGACAAGACATTGTTGAACTTAGTCACCTTTTCAGTAATGCAAAACGCTTTACCATCCCATTATTTATGGTTACAGCGGTATCATTATTTTTTCTTAACTATAAATATTTAGTATTTTCAGGAACGGAAAATGTAATCAAATTAATTACTAAAGCTGGTGTTAAAACAACTTTTATCGCCAACGCTGAACAGCAAAAAATACAGGCATCTACTGATGATTGGGGCAGTTATTACAGTACAAAACCCAAAATCATTACGATATCACTTTTAGAGATCATGTCTCTAATCACTAAACATCCTCTATATACAAAGATGTTCAAATCACTCGATGGTCAAATCGCAAAAATTTGTCAGCAATTACGTTAATCCCATTAATTTAACTATCTAAGATATTAAAAAGGTATCACTATGAAAAACCTACAAATTATTCCCGGTACGAGCACCATGATAAAATCGCTAATATTGTTAGCATTATTTTGCGGCTTTAACATTAACGTATATGCCAACATACCTACTCAAAATGGTTTTAGCCAAGCATTAATCGCGTTACAACATCGTTGGGCGGATGCAAACTATGCTAAAAATAAGGATTTGAAAAAAAGTGCCTTCGTCTCTTTACAAAAAGAATCAATAAAGCTCACAACAGCTTTTCCTAAACAAGCTGAAGCATGGATTTGGCATGGTATTGTTCAATCAAGTTATGCTGGTTTTAAAGGGGGACTGGGCGCTATTTCATTAGTCGATGATGCGAAAGAAGCATTAGAGAAAGCACTCGCTATTGACGAGAATGCATTGCAAGGTGCCGCTCATACCAGCCTAGGTATTTTGTATCTGAAAGTGCCAGGGTGGCCAATTAGTTTTGGCGATGACGACGAGTCAGAAAAGCATTTGAAAACGGCATTAAAAATGAATCCAACGGGTATTGACGTAAATTACTTTTTGGCCCAGTTTTATATTGAACAAGACGAATATACAAAAGCGAAAGAACACCTTATTGCAGCTAGCTCGTCGCCAGCAAGACCAAACCGTAGAGATGCAGATCAATTTAGACAACTAGAAATCAATTCGTTACTCGCACAAGTAACTGAAGAATTAGCTGAGTATTAAGGCTAGACAATGACTTTAGAACATCTGCTATAACACACATTTTTAATTTAATTTCGACCTGAGTAGTTAATTGCTCAGCTCGAAATATTTACACTTAATCCCAGTGAATGCTTCCCCCGCAGAATAATGTCAAATGGATTCATTAAGACTTTATATTAAAATTTGAAAAAACAGTTCACCAAATATTACATCTATGATTACATCTATGATTACATCCATTAAGCAAGTACTACTTGAAGCTACTTAGAGGTGTGATAACAAATAACTTCAAAATAAATGAATCTTCATCAATCCACTTTCATCCAATATAACTTTAGATAGATCAAACCCATGCTTTCTCAAATCATTTACTTTAACCGGAGTAATGGACCAAAGAAAAACAAACATAACACTTCAGCTACTCACTAGGAGTAAAGATTAACTTTCATGGCTGTTATGGCAGAGTTACCGTAAAAAGTATTGCGGGTTCTGGCTTAGCAATATCTCCATTCAAAAACACTTCAGAGCGACAATTCATTTCAGTTAATTGTTGTCTGATAAGGTATTTATCTTTTTCACCACAGATGACTTTAATCGGTAAGTCAGAGGCTTCTGATAAATTAATCAGTGTCTGCTTAAACAAACGCAACATATTTGAAGTATCGGTGATTTGAATGGCGGTACATTCTGTAGATCGAGTAGTTAATTGCTTTAATGATAAATTCATAACTAAGCGCCTTTAATGGAGTCTATTAATTATAAAGCATAATTTACACCACTCTTTTAAAGGAATTATTTCCACACGAAAAATCAACAGGTTAACAATATGAGCATTACAAACAGCTCAATTTAATTTCTAAATTGCAAACTGAGATGCAAGATGAATAGTAAAATGACGTTTTTTGGGGTCTGGTTATTTTGATTTGACAAAAAGATAAGGAGGAACAATAGAATTATGAGGTCAATAATGAATGTGTACTTACAAGCGATCTTAAACCTTTTTTAAGTTTATAGCTAAAAGGTATTAGGTGGCCTTTAACTTTCAATTATTAATGGGTCAATTACATCTTTAAGGCTCTATTTAGCACTCGTTTTTTCATCCAGAACAGAGTTGAGGTTATAATAAGTTCTGACCTAATCAATGGTACAACTAAGTCAGATATAATATTCAGCTAAGTAATAACAAATATGGGCTACTACAAATAAATTTTCTATCTATTTAATTCTCTTACTACTTTAATATATAGCCCGCAGACTTTTTTCTAAGCATGGCGATATTTAAAAAGCCATAAGGTTGCACACTCTCTCCGGTCGGCTTTGTTAAATACCGCCACTCAAGTTGCTTTGGACTCATTAATTCAGTTAGCTCAAAGCCTAATGTTTTCATGGTAATCATTAACTCTTGCTGGTTGATACCATAACTCACTGGCTCGCCCATCTTTTGTAATGATGACTTAAAGGCTTCACTACCACGATAAATTCCGCCGGTAAAAATATCAGCATAAACATAATCAAAAACAACTTGAGTATTTTCGGGGAATAAAGCGATAACAGCTAATAAATTTTTAAAAGCATCAGCCTGTAAAAAGTAGGAAACGCCATCAATAATAAATACCGTTTTCTTACCTTTATCGACACCTTGGCTAACTAACCAAGCAAGGTCAAAGTTATCTTTACCATTAAAGTCCGCGCCACAATAATGAACATAATTTTTATCATCAACCTTATAACTTGCATCGTTTGTTATCTGTTGCATAGCTGAACGTTTACGAGCAATCATTTCGGGGTGATCTATTTCAAAACACTTAATGTTAGTTAATTTGTCACGAAAGCGATAAGTTCTCGTATCATAACCTGCGCCTAATATAATTAACTGTTCAGGCTTTTCCCTGTCATTAAGTGTCTGTAACAACATGTCATCGATAGCTCTTGATTTAGCCATAATAAAAGGTAAGCCGCCAGGTAGTTTAATGGCATAGATAGCTAAAATTAAAGAGCGTATAACAGAGAAGGACAGTATGAATCGCATGAATTTAGACAAGAATACTTCGGCCATATAATCTTCGGTACGAATGGTTTCACCATTTTCTTTATAACCAAGGGTACGTATTAATGCCATGATCTCTGCGGAGGAAGTTGTAGAGAATTTTTTCATATCAAGAACCTTATTTACATTATTATTAATTGATAAATAATATAAAACCTTAAGCTTAAAGAAGGCTTAAGGCTGCTGAATATAATTCTTATTTAGGTAGAAAGCAGATGCTATAAAGTAAATTAAAATTTATTAATCGGTGCCATCAATGATTTATCTTTAGGCTATGACAGGATAAATTCCACGGCTAAACCACCGGTACTTGCTTCATTCAAGCGCCAGTCGATTTGATGAATGCTTGCTATACGATCAACAATGGCAAGCCCTAACCCTGAACCTTCTCCTGTGGCATCTGGTGTTCTATAAAAGCGATCTTTAACCCGCTCCCTTAACGCTTCGGCTATACCTGTTCCAGCATCTTCCACGGTGATTTTTTTATGAACGCAATCAAGGGTGATGGTAATGGCAGATTGTTCTGGACTATATTTTATTGCGTTGGTTACTACGTTGCATAACATATTGTAGAGAAGAGCTTGGTTACCTTTAATCGAGAAAACCTCATCGTTTGGATTAGAGACAATATAGCGCAGTGATTGCTCTTTTTGTTCCGCTAAATGGGTAAAGTCATTAACGACCTGATCAACCGTTTTTATAACATTTACTTGGCTGAAATCATCTTCGATAAGCTGCGTATCTGCACGACTTAATGATAATAATTGCACAACCAGATGCGATAATCGATGAATGCTTTTTTTTATATTAATAATAGAGGCATCTAATCCGGTATCTTTGTTATCTTCTAAGATATTTTCGGTGTGGATCATTAATGCGGCTAACGGTGTTCTTAACTCATGCGCGGCATCTGAAGCAAAACGCCTTTCACGATCATATTGCTCACTTAAATGATCAAATAAGGTATTCACCGCACGAATTAAGCCGGTCACTTCTTCTGGCTCTTTTTGGTAAGACAGTTTATCTAAATTTGTATAGTTTTTTTCCTGTACATCATTAGCAATGACTTCAAGGGGTTTAAGCCCTTTGCGGATCACTAAGCTAACCATCAATACAAAAAAAGGTGTTAGTAAGAATAAAGGTATCGCATGGTCTAGCGCTATATGGTGAATTAATTCGTCACGAATATCCATACGCTCGCCCATCACTAAATGCCAGTCGTCTTCTTTTGAGTAAAGGGTGAATATACGCCATTCAAATTCGCCAAGTTCAATATAAGTATAACCTTGAGTTAAGTCAGACTCTGGATGATTAGGTGCACTTGCAGAGCGTAATATCAGCCCCGTATCGTTAATGACTTGAAATGATATTTTTTTCTCATAATTATGTTGAATTGCATGAGGGTCGTTTTCTTTGTTCAGCAAGGCTTCTGTTAATGAATCGCGATGTTTTTCAATGGTGTCTTTGCTGGTCATGCCATGTAATACCCGCGCAGATTGCGCCAAACTGGCATCAAATAGTTCTTCCACTTCTTTAGCGGTATCATAATATACCCAAACAGCTGGGATAATGGTCATCGCTAATGCCCACCCGACAATATGAAAGGTTAAATATCGACGAATAGAATAATGTTTTGTTTTACTTTTCATGACTTTCTAATTTATATCCGACACCGCGAATCGTTTTAATTATCCCGGTATATAACTTTTTACGTAAATGATGAACATGCACTTCAATGCTGTTACTTTCTACTTCAATGTCCCAGCCATAAACAACATCTTCTAATTTAGCTTTGCTCATCACTCTATTGGGGTTATTCAAGAATTCTGCGAAGAGTGTTGTTTCTCGGCGACTCAATTCAATTAGCTGATTATCTAAAGTCACCTCTAAAGACGCTGGGTTATAAGTAATACGGCCATGTTCGATTATAGGTTCTACATGGCCATGACGTCGACGACACAAGGCTCTCAATCGAGCTTTTAATTCACTTAACTCAAAGGGTTTAATTAAATAATCATCGGCGCCTGTGTCCAAACCAGCAATTTTATCTTCAATGGTGTCACGTGCGGTTAATATCAGAATAGGAATATCTAGCCCTGACTTTCTCGCCCCTTTGAGTATGTCAATGCCGTCGATATCAGGTAAACCAAGATCGAGTATTACTAGTTCAAACTCCTCAGTTAAAAGTGCTTGTTTTGCCTGTAGGCCACTTTTCAACCAATCGGTTTGATATCCTTCTCGGTCTAGGGCCGTTTTTATCCCTTCACCTAACACTTGGTCGTCTTCCACTAATAAAATTCGCATGATTTATTCACCTTGTCTCTATTAAAGAAGACACTAAAAACCCTACGCTAAACTATTTAATGACTGACATCAATTACTTAAAAAACTCAAACGTTTCATCGCTATGAATCCCTGGCAAACTTTTGAATGATAGGTAGTTGCTTCACTATCGATTTACTGACCAATGAAGGAAATAAAGCGTTAATTCGCACAAACAGTTTTTCAGGCCAACCGATATAACGCTCGGTTTTATTTTGTTCTATTAACATCAATAATTCCATAGCCACATCTGCTGGTAAATCTGTGGCGGTATTAAGTGCCGTATTTAATTGCTCAATTTTTTCACTGATTAAATTTGTTTTTGTTGCTCTAGGCGATAGATATTTCACCGTCACATTGGTGTCGGCTAACTCTCGCGACAAAGTTTGACTAAAACCTCGTAAAGCAAATTTACTCGCACAATAGGCAGAATAACCAGGGAAACCAATACTGCCAAATGTTGAGCCAATATTAATGATTTGCGCTGATGTTTGCTTTAACAGTGTAGGCAAGAGTGCTTGAGTTAATTGCATTGGCGCAATGGTATTGGTAGAAATTATACGGTTTATTTCACTTTCGGTTGTCTGTACAAGTAAAGACAACTGACTAATACCGGCATTATTAATCAATAAATTAATATCCAATGCCAGTGTTGCTAAGTAGGCAATTAATGCTTGGCGTTGCGCTGAGTCAACTAAATCTACAGCAAAGATTTCAATCTTATTAGTAGCATTAATATTCGATGTTAAAAGTTCAGCTTTTAGCTCATGCAATTTATGGCCATCTCGGCCAATTAACACCAAATTAGCACCGTTATCAAATAATAGCTGACTAAAAGCTTTGCCCATACCGCCCGTAGCGCCGGTTAATAACACATTGCTGTTTTTAATTTTTGTCGACAATTGATTTTTCATCTGAATAACCTTTGATAGTTGCATTAAAAAAAATAATAAATTGAACCTACTGATGAAAACTTAATGAGCGATTAAGTACCCATGGCGATAAATAGCTGTCGCTCAGCAAGCTCACCTTGTATTGCTCTGCGGCCATGCATGACTCGTTTGTTATCAATAAGGGCTACATCACCATTTTGCCAATTGATTTCATGGGTATATTTTTCTGCCAAATTAGCCGTTTGCTTTATTATTATGTCACTGACTTGTTCTCCATCAGCAAAAGTATAAGTCGGTTGTTCATAATTAAACGAGGGGCCGAGTATGGCATTAGCAAAAGCGGTTTCACTCAACTGCTCTGCTCTTTCGTCAACTAAGCAAGGCTGAATGTCTAATTCATAATCTAAACTTCCATCGCTATTAATGCTGCCACGCTGATTTGGATTTACCGCAATAAAGTCTGCTAGGTGTTTTTCGTTAACGTCGCTCTCTGCATTTACGTTTGGGTGCTGAGCTGCTACATATTTTCGCCATAAATGTGCCGGTAGTTGTCTAGACACGGTTACCCCTTGCTGCCATTTTTGCTGACATTGTTCAGGCATATTTTTATATAACTTTCTGCCATCGCATATCGTGGTTTGCGAGCCAGATTCAGCACTTTTAGCGCTATAAAACCCGACATACTTAGGAGGGAAAGGCGTATTACCATTTTCGATAT
This sequence comes from Colwellia sp., assembly GCA_013215385.1. Lineage (GTDB taxonomy): Bacteria > Pseudomonadota > Gammaproteobacteria > Enterobacterales > Alteromonadaceae > Colwellia_A. The sequence goes on along the minus strand of JABSOY010000001.1, from coordinate 241,967 downwards.
GTAAACCTACTGACTCTTTTCCCGCATTGACCTTTTGACTGTTTTTATCGGCAAACTCTCTTGCGGGATCAAAGGTCAGTTGCTGACAAAACTGTTGTAGTAATTCACTAAATTTATTCAAATTACAATTAAACCCTCTTAACAGTACCCAACCCTCTTTAGATAAATGTTGCTTTGCTAATTCAATGATTACTTCGTCATTTAAATCATGTATTAAGCCATGGTTTTGTCTTGGTGTTATTATGTTATTCATGTCAATTCCTTAAAATATTGGCTAGCGTTAGGCGGAAGCTAAATGGAAGTAAAATTGAAGCTAAGCGTAAAGTTCAGTAAGCTTCTCTTGATATAGCTTTTCAATATTCAGCCTTTTTAAACGGCCATTATTGGTCAGTAAATTATTATTAGGGGTAAAGGGTTGCACGGCACTAACCCACTGGCGAATTTGTGCATAGTCAGGTAAGTATTTATTGCACCCATCAATAGCTTTTTGTATTTCCTCAATGTTATTACCAGGAGAAACAATAACGGCTGATAACGAAGGCCGTGCTTCGCCAAAAACAGCGATTTGTGAAATAACAGCAGAAGCCGACAAACTGGCTTCAACCCATTCTGGTGATATGTTTCGACCAAAACTACTGACGATTTTGTTGTTTTTTCTGCCGGAAACAAATATATAACCGTCTTCATCGATGTAACCTAAATCACCGGTATAAATACGGTTTAAAGCTTGGTCTAATTGACCTAGGTAACCGAGCATAGATTGTCCTTCAATTACTATTTCGCCCGCTTCGCTAATGACAACATGCAGATGTGGCAGGGGTTTACCAACACTGCCAATTCTCTGCTGCGACGGTAAATTTAGACTGACGACCGAGCCACATTCTGATAAGCCATACCCTTCAAAAACAGGCAAACCTAATTTGCTGGCCTGCTCTAAAATAGGCGCTGAAGATTTTCCGCCACCGACAGCAATAAACTGCAAGTTTGAGCACTGTTTTGCAACGATTTCATTATACTCGTGAACTAAAAGCGTTAACATTTGCGGTAATAAAATAAGGCTACCCACTTGATGCAACTCTATTTTTGCCAGTAACTTGCTGATATCAAATTCCGCATTTGACATAAAACCCAATGCCGCTAATGGCTCAGTGATTACCACACCACCGTGCATTAAGCACACATACACGCCGGCGATATTTTCGAGCAGTGTTGCTAAAGGCAAAACACATAAGTGATTCGTTGTTGTCATTGAGCTCATCGAAGCTTCGATACTCTCGCATACTGCGCCAATATTTTCAGCTGACAGGCATACCCCTTTAGGCTCTCCTGTCGAGCCAGAGGTATAGGTTATTTTAATACTATTCGCTAAATCGACTTTTTTATTTGTTGCCGCTTTAGCGACGACTCGCAGCATAATAGTATTTTCAAGGGGTAAAGTAGTTTCAGTATCTGCAAAATTTAAAGATTGATTACTTTTTAAAATACCTGACATGAAACTCTGCGTGATAATCGCCGCTACGCCAGCAGAATTGACTAAATGGTCGACCTGTGATGGTGTAAAAAACAAAGGAATTGGTACCAGCGTAATACCCAGTTTTGCAGCGGCTAAATCACAAAGGATCCACGCGGCGCAGTTATCCATATAAAGGCCTATACACTGAACGCCTTCGCTTGCAAAAAATGAGGCCACACGGCTTATATTATTAACTAACTGTTTATTACTAAGAATGGTTTTCGTACTTTTTTCACTTGAAATTAACGCATCTTGCTCAGGAAAATTTATAGCACGTTTTTCTAATGCTTCAAATAATTGTTCCATTTTTTACCCTTTTAATTAATCAGTGGTGATTTCTTAAAAGTAAGTATCATTGATGAAACTTAAGGCAAGCTTAAGAGAATTAACTAAGCAACTTAAGACCCTATAAACGCTTTTGGTTCAATTTTTACTTGCTAAATTGATTACGATTGAATAACATCACAAATAACAATGATAATGATTACTATTTAGATTAAGATTTTAAAGTTAAATGAACATAAAAATTAAACTATCGGCGTTAATTCTCGCCATGCCTATGTTAACCCTAGCGAAACCTTCATCAGATATAGATCAGCATGAACGCATAGTTGTTACGGGCACCCGTACTGCAAAACTATTAAGTGACTCTGCTGTGTTAGTGGATGTTATAGACGGTGAAACTATTGCCAAGATCAGTCAAGGCACCTTAGCCCAAGCGCTTAATTATATTCCCGGTGTGGTGGTGAAACGCAGTGTTAAAGACGGCTACAATATTCAAATGCAAGGCTTTGATGGCGACCACGTACTCATATTAATTGACGGTCAGCCAGTGATAAGCCCGACCGGTTCATCAGCAGATTTAGACCAAATACCTGCCAGTAATATCGCTCAAATAGAAGTTATTCGTGGTGCCGCATCTGTAATGTACGGAAGTTCGGCTATGGGCGGTGTTATTAATATCATAACCAAAAATACCGACGGCCCTGCACTTAAGTTCGATTACGATATCAGCCAATATCAAGGTAATACCAGAGATGATGGCGATCTCAATCATACGATTAAAATACATGCAGTTGAAAGTTTTTCAGGTTGGCGTACGCAGTTAAGTGCCCTACTTATTGATGATCAAGGTTATGACTATGATAGTGAAACTGTCAGTCAAGACGCCGCCAGTGTCGAAAAAAAATTCATTACCTTAACGGCAAATAAAGCCCATCAAGCTTTTTCTACAAACATTAAATATCAATGGTTAAGCGAGACAAAGCTCCGTGATAGTTCGGTAATTCCAGGACAGAGCGAAGTCATTTATTACAAAACTGATGTTGACCAGCAACAAATTGATCTAGGCTTAAAAAGTTCTAGTAATCCTAAAGCTCCTTGGCAGCTAAATGCCAGATACATTACTCATCAAGAAACCAGTGGTCAATCAAATAGCATACGTGACACCAATATTATTATGTCAGAAATTAATGGTCAAAAGGTTTTTCAATTTAGCGATGTTGAATTAGTCACAGGTGGCGTTATTCACGCGGATAAACTTGATCAAGATAAACCTAAACAAGGCATTATTGAGATCAATAACGAAAACCGTGCAAGCGTTGAGGCCTTTGTGCAAGGAAATTGGCTAAAGTCAGATTACCAAGTGCTCGCAGGCATGCGTAGCCAATATGACTCAGATTTTGGCTGGCATAGCGCGTTACGCTTAAGCATCATGACAAACTTTACCTTAGGGAAAGGAGAATTGCAGTGGCGTGCCGGTATTGGCCAAAGTTACCGTGTACCTAACTTAAAAGAGCGTTTTTATGTTTTCGACCACAGTGCTCTTGGTTATATGGTTTTAGGTAATAAAGATCTAGCACCAGAAACCGCCGAGTCAATTAGTTCGAGTTTAACCTTTAATACAAGTATTGCTGACAATTTTGCCGATTTACGCAGTGATATTAGCGTGCATTACTCGAAAACCAAAGATCTAGTCGACTCTGTCATTGATCTTGAACAATCGGCAGATACCGGATTATCCATTTATCAATATCAAAATATTAGCGAAGCAAAAATTCACGGTATTGATATCAGTACTCAATTGAACTTTAGTCAATGGAAAACACAATTTAATTACAGTTATTTAACCAGTCAAGATGAGAATAATGAGCGTTTACTTTCTCGCCCTCGTCATCAAGTTAAATTTAACATTAATTACCATATTGACGCTTACGATATTGAGCTGATTGCCTATGCCGTTTATCAAGCCGGAGAAGCTGTTTCTAAGAGCTATCAAGGTGTCGAAAAAAATGAATATACCACAGTTAATGCCCTACTAAATCAAACGTTAACTGAAAAACTATCCTGGCGGATAAGTGTCGATAATATTTTTGACGAGCATAAAAGCCCTTCGACAAACAGCCAAAATTTATTTGATGCAAGACCTGTTAGTAGCCGCACTATTAGTGCCGGTATTAGCTACCAATTTTAAGAGAATCTCGGAGAATAACATGACAATAAATTCAAGTTTTAACAATAGCTTTAAATTAACCAGCATTGCACTATGTGTACTATTAACCGCATGTGGCGGTGGCAGTAACTCAAACAAAATTACTGATCCGGATCCCACACCAACGCCAGCACCAACGGCACCAACACAAGGTAAGGTTAGTGGTCCACATAGTACCGGTAGTATTAATGAACCCGTATTTGTTTACTATGATTTAGATAATAAAGCCATTATTGAGTTAACAGCAGAACAAGCTAAAACCAACACAGCTTGGGATATTGCTTTTAAACGTAGTGGTGTCTACTTAAATCAACACAGTGATAATACCGTTAAAGCCTATGCAACAGGTAATAACAGTGACTTTTTTGATGTCGATGGCAAAGTTATTCCTGACAGCTTTATTACGGCAAGTGCAGAATCAGAGTTAGATGATTACTTAGCGGTTAAAACCAGTGATATCCCAGCTGACGAAACCATGTTTACCGGTGATGTAACGTCAAATATCATCGATGGATTTTACAATTATGACTCAACAACCCACATCGTAACTGCTGCTGAGACAAACTACTTTATTGCCAATTCAGACAATGCCTTTACCAAGTTTAGAGCATCAAGCATTACCACAGTTGGACGTGGAATTGGTCAAATCACTTTACAAACGGCTTACCAAAGTAGCAGTGATGCACAGTTTGCCACAGAGCAAGAGCTTATCATTGATGCCGCACTCACTTGTTCAGGTGACGTTACTCACGTTTATGTAGATTTTGATACCAACCAAGAAGTTACTATAAACGATGCTTGGGATATTAACTTCCCTTGTGCGACAGATAAAACCAGTGCTGATTTTACGATAAACATCGCTGACGATGCTCAAGCCATGCATGACTTTGATAATAACTACAATGCTGTTGATCCTAGCGCTGTTGCTTACTATGGCATGCAATCAAACATCTATAGCGTAAAAGCATTTGATGATACACCTTGGTACCAGTACGGGATAAATGGCGGACATTTATTGTGGTCACAGTTTGATGTTTATTTAATACAAACCGCGACTAAGACACATAAATTGCAACTCACTAGTTACTACGATGCAGACGGTGTTTCTGGAAATATCAGTTTCAGGGCGGATGAAGTGAATGAACTCGCTGGCGAAACAGGTTCATAATAAAAATAGCTAAAACCATACTCAGTCGCAGTCCCTGATGCGTCTGAGTCCCTTACCCGTAATTAATCAACCAGAGAAAAACTTCTAGGAAAATATTATGATCGCCCTGATCGAACAAACCATGTACCAGTTATCAGACTTTTTTATGGCCCCGGTACTCTGCCTAATCGCATTACTTTTTATTTATTCTTTATTCGCAACCGGGCAGTTTTTCACTCAAACAATGCAGCGCCGTCGTCACTATCAATCGTTTATAAAGTTGCTTAACGGGAAGTTTGGCAGTAATCGCCAGTTAACCTTGAACGGTTACCCTTTGGCAAGTTTAGCCAATGAAATACCTAATATCACTCAAGACCAACTTGATGTAGCCGCATTGAAAGAACTTGAAGGTGTACGAAACGTCAGTCGACTTGCACCAATGCTTGGCTTGATCGCGACGATGATCCCTATGGGGCCAGCACTAAAAAGCTTAGCAGACGGCAATATACAAGGTATCAGTGAAAACCTGATCGTCGCATTCTCTGCCGTTATTTTTGGTTTAATTATTGCTTCAATCACTTTTTGGATAGCTTCGGTTAAAAAGCGTTGGATGGTTGAAGAACTTGTCGCCTTGATGCCATTAATTAATAACAAACCAAACGACCAGACTAGCCAAGACGCAGTTTTACCTATGCAAGCTGTGGAGAAAGATTATGAAGCTGCTTGATGAAGATGAAGGCATTAACCCTGCCTTATCACTCGTTAACTTGGTTGACGTATTTTTAGTACTCGTTGCCGCCTTATTAATTGCCATCGCCCAAAACCCTTTAAATCCCTTCCTTGCCGAAGATGTCACTGTCATTAAAAATGCAGGTAAAGATAATATGGAAATCATCGTTAAAAAAGGAAATACCATAGAAAGCTTTAAAAGTGACGGAAAAACAGGGGCTGGTACCGGTAAAAAAGCAGGTACAGCCTATGTAATGGCTGACGGCAGCATGATTTACGTAAAAGAATAGCGATATTAATCACATGAAAAATCCTTTAATTAAAATTTCGATCTTATTATTCGGCGTCATTACTTTTGTCAGTAATGTTTTTGCTGAAACATCTAATTCCATCAACGAACCAAAACTCACTGACGTTATACATAAAGTGCTATTTGTCAGCACGGCCCATAGCAACACAGCTAAAATAACCTTATTAAAAAAGGTCGCTAAGCAAAAAACAAAAACTCGCTGGGCTATAACACAAAAATCGGCAAAGTCATTACGAGATACGGTAAACAATGCAGCGTCAGTGGCATTACTTTTTAATCAATATGACTTAGTTATTTTAGATGCGGTCTCGGCAAGAGAAGCCAGTGCTACTTTTGACAGTTATGAAAATGTAATGACAAAGGTGAATACCGCTGTTGTCGCTTTTAACTACCTGCATAAGACGAAGCTTAATAAAAGTTTAAGCAATGCAGAGATGAATAATTTACAAGATTATTGGAAAAATGCGGGGCGACGTAATTTAGACAATATGTTGTCTTATATTACCGCCAATATTATCAACGCCAACAATGGCGTTATTAAAGCAGCCAAAGAAAATTCCGTAGCTGCGCCGATAATTTTTCCACAACAGGGTATTTACCACCCTGCACTACCGAATTTAATTATCAAGGATTTGGCAGCATATAAAGAAAGCCGTCCAGTAAAACCTCAACAAGCTAAAATTGCGATTTTATTACAACGAGCTTTGATAGAGTCAGAACAAACACAATTAATTGATGCCACCATAGCGCAACTAGAAGCGAAAGGCGCTTACGTCGTGCCCTTCTTTTTCGAACTCAGTCCGGTAAGTGGTGATTACAGTCATTTATTACAGTTAGCTAGTACTCAAGAAAATACTGAGGATAAAGCTATATCAATGCAAACTGATGTAGATCTCATTATCAACTTTCGTAATATTCACTGGGCTAATCAGCGTAAAGTTGAATTTGAAAAATTCAATGTGCCAGTCATGCATGCCATGACCTACTACTCTGGTGATAAAGAAACCTGGGAAAACGATAAACAAGGTGTCAGTGCAAATATGATGTCATTCACTTTAGTATTGCCAGAAAACGCCGGCGTTATTGATCCTATGATAGTTGCAGCAATGAATATGAGTGAGCGAAATGTTGAGATCATCGACTATCAACTGGAGCATTTAGTCAATAAAGCAATTAATGTCGTTAACCTAAAATATAAAGCCAACCAAGATAAAAAGTTAACCGTTTTTGTCTGGGGTGACAAAGATGTTGGCGCGTCATTTATGAATATTCCTGAAAGTATCGAAGCCATTAGCCAACGGCTTGCTAAGGAAGGCTATAAAACCGCGGAACGGAACGCAGCATATTTTGTTGAAAACGCAAAAAAAATTCTAGATCCTTTCTACCGAGATTATCAATTAACCGAACTATTAGATAACGACTTAGCAGAGCTGATGCCAATTGATGAATACTTAACTTGGTTTAACACATTACCTGCTGAAATAACGGAAAAAATAAATGGTCATTGGGGCAAGCCGCAAGACAATTTTATGGCCGTAGAAAAAGACGGCAAACACTTTTTTATTCTGCCACGGATCCGTAATGGCAATATGCTGATAATGCGCCAACCGCCACGTTCAGATAATAAAAATGATGAAAACATGATTTATCATCAAGGTTTAGTCCCTATTAACCATTTTTATCTGGCAGCCTATTTTTATGCCCGTGAATATTGGCAGTCAGACGCCATTGTTCATCTAGGCACCCACGGCTCTCAAGAGTACTTAGGGGGGAAAGAGCGCGGTTTGTCTATTTACGATCAAGGTAATTTAGCCGTGTGGGATACGCCGGTTGTTTACCCATTTATTGTTGATGATGTTGGCGAAGCAATGCAAACCAAACGTCGTGGCCGCGCTACTGTTATTTCACATATGACGCCACCTTTTGCTGCCGCTGGTTTAGAAGGAGAAATACGCAACTTACATGAGTTGATGCATCAATATAAACAGCTCGACCAAGGTGGCGTAAAGCAAAAAACGGCAATTCAGCTAAGCAAGTTATGCTTTGATACCAATATCTGTAAAGACTTAAATTGGCAACAAGAGCAAATTGAGCAAGCGTTTGAGCAGTTTATCGACGCTCTACATATTCACCTTGAAGACTTAGCAACGGCGAATCAACCATTAGGTTTGCATACTTATGGCTATATTCCTGAACAAGCATTAACTATATCAACCTTAGTGCAAATGCTAGGCAACGACTTCACAGCGCGCGCGAGTGAGTTTGAACATAAGCATTACGCAGAAAGTTTAACTGGCGAACAACACGATTCTGATAAAGACAACGAAGAAGAGAGTGTTGCCCATAGCCATACTTATCATAATAAAGGCCATACAAAAGGCCCTGATAAAGATAAAATAACAAATACTGAACAGCCAGAAGAGAATGACATTACCCGTTTGTCCGGTTATTTAACCGTTAAAAATTATATCATTGCTGGCGCTGAACCATCAGCTAAACGTCCTGTGCCACTAACTGAGCTTACTGAAAATTTACAAGCTGATATCGAACGTGGCAAAGCATTGTACAAAAGCATGGCCAGTATCCACGAGTTGGATGCTATGGTCGACTTTCTCAGCGCCAAATATATTCCGGTAAAATCGGGCGGCGACCCCATACGCCACCCTGAGTCTTTGGCAACGGGTTATAACTTATTTGGCTTTAATCCGTCTCGTGTTCCTACACAAGCCGCTTTTGAACAAGGTAAAGAACTTACCGAGCAAATGATTGCTAATTACTACCAAAAGCATAAAACCTACCCGGACAAAATGGCCTTTTCATTATGGTCAATTGAAACCATGCGTCATTACGGCGTGCTTGAGTCACAAGTATTATATGCAATGGGTGTTAAACCAAAATGGAGCAAAAGTGGTCGTGTAATTGGCACCGAAATTATTCCATACAGTGAATTAAAACGCCCACGTATTGACGTTGTCGTATCAGCAACTGGCTTATATCGTGATGCGTTTCCCAATGTTATGCAAATGTTAGCAAAAGCAGTCAATCAGGTCGCGGTATTAAAAGAAGATAACAACTCTATTTGGAAAAATAGTCAACAAGTAAAAGCTGAGTTAATCGCCGAAGGGGTTGATGAAAAAGAAGCTCAATATTTATCAACCATTAGACTATTCTCAAATCAATCTGGTGATTATGGCACTGGCGTTGATGATGCAGTATGGGCCAGTGATACTTGGGAAAATGATAAAAAGATATCGGATAACTACCTGGGTAAAATGGGCTATTTCTTCGGCGCTGACAATAGCCGCTGGGGACAAAAAGCAGAAAATAGCCAAGGCCAAGAAGTACAACTTTATGCTAAGCAATTATCGGGTACCGACATTGCCATGTTTGCTCGTTCATCAAATCTATTTGGTATGCTAAGTACCGATGACCCTTTTGAGTACTTTGGTGCACTCAGTTTGGCGGTACGTAATATTGACGGTAAGAGTCCTGACATGGTGGTGGCCAATTTACGTGATGCTAAAAATTCGAAAGCTGAAGATGCCAGTTTATTTCTTGCCAAAGAACTACGTACCCGCATGTTCCATCCCCGTTGGATAAAAGAACTACAAAAAGAAGGTTACTCTGGTGCGGTATCATTAGCATCGAAAATGGATAACTTTTTTGGCTGGCAAGTCGTAGCTCCTAATTTAATCAGAAACGATCAGTGGGATGAATATATGGATATTTATGTTAATGATAAATTAGCCATAGGTCTTGATGAATGGTTTAAAGAAATTAATCCAGCAGCCTTTGCTCGTATGATGGAAAGAATGCTAGAAGCTGAACGGAAAGATTATTGGCAAGCAGACCCTGTGCGTTTAAAGCAACTTGTTGAGCAATATATTGCTCTAGTCAATAAAAACGACTTAGTTATTTTAAATGACGCAGTAAAAACTCATGTTAATAAACTTGCGCAGGGCTTTGGTTTGGCACCATTAGCAGCAAAAACTATGGAAGCCATGGCTGCGAGTGCTAAAGCGCAGCAAGAGTCGAACAAGCAGCAACTGGCCGAACAGGCAAATAAAGCGGCTCAAACCGAGCAATACGTTGAAGGACAAAAGCTCAATAAACAAACGGTACAAACGATAGAGCCAAACGATTTTATTTACTATGCATTGGCAATCATTTTACTATTAATCGCATTTGGTTCATTTTGGCAAACCAAAATTGCTAAGCTAAATAAGCGTCAGATTTACTTATTAGCAAAAGATAATATAGAAGTAGTAGACCGAGCGGCATAGTTTAACTAGATAGCTTGACTAGACAGGTTACTTAATTAGGTAGCTTGTCTATAACAAGTAAAAACGATGAACTGCTAACTTTTATTATAAATAGTAAACATTAGTCCAAGAGACTGGTTTAATGTTAACTGAAAGTAATTGATTAGCATTTAGACATTTTTGTCGCTTGCTAAAGACCTATACCCACCACACATCTAGCCAACACATCAATCTAAATAAGAATTGTTCTCAAATAGATTGACAGCTTTTAATGTTTTCTTTACTCTTACCCACTTATAATCATTTATGACAGAGACTGGTATTTTATTGCCAGAATAATCGAATGCGGAAAATACCTTTCATCAAAAAAAACATACTGCTAATTTTTGCTAGTTTATCCCTTATTTCTTCATCTCTTGTGCAAGCAAGTGAAGAGGTGAATGTATATTCTTATCGTCAGGCATTTTTAGTTGAGCCTTTGTTTAACAAATTTACTGAAGAAACAGGGATTAAAGTTAACGTTATTTTTGCTAAAAAAGGCATGGCGGAACGCCTTGCTCGTGAAGGTAAGCATAGTCCCGCAGATATATTACTGACAACAGGTATTAGTCGACTGGTTGAATTGCATGACCGTGATTTACTACAAGCTTATAGCTCTAAAACCTTGCTTGATAATATTCCTAGCCAATATAGAGCAAAAGACAATAGCTGGTATGCACTAACAACACGGGTACGTAATATTTATTCAGCGAAACACCTAGGCGCTATAAATATTAATTATGAAGATTTAGCCGACAGTAAATATAAAGGAAAAATTTGTACTCGAAGTGGCAAGCATGCCTACAATATTGCGTTAGTCGCTTCGATGATTGCTGCTCATGGTGAAGACGAAGCGCTTATTTGGTTAAAAAAGTTTAAAGCAAATTTAGCCCGTAAACCTCAAGGCAATGACCGTGGCCAAGTTCAGGCTATTCATCAAAAGTTATGTGATATTTCGCTAGGTAACAGTTACTATTTTGGCAAAATGTTGACAAATGAAAAGCAAAAAATATGGACTGATGCGGTTTACATTAATTTTCCTAACCAAGACAACCGTGGTGCCCATGTAAATATATCGGGTATGGCAATGGCGAAATTCGCACCTAATGTAGAAAATGCACAAGCGTTAATGGAATTTTTAGTGTCGAAAGATGCGCAGAAACTTTATGCTGAAACGAATATGGAGTATCCAGTAAGAAGCGATGTAATGCCATCAGAATTAATTGCTTCATGGGGGAAATTTAAAGCAGACTCTCTTCCCTTAGAAACTATCGCAAAGCACAGAAAAGAAGCGCTTAAATTGCTCGACCAAGCAAAATTTGACTTATAGCATGTGATTGTTATTTCTTGATAGAGCCGTTAAAAAATAATCTCTGGCGATGTGCCTGCTGGCTAATAGCATTTATACTAATAACCCCCCTATTAGTCATGTTATTAGCAAGCCTTGGTTCGTCGACTGATTTATTTTCTCACCTTTGGCGAACTGTTTTGCCAGACTATATTACCAACACACTAATACTTGGGGTGTTGGTGGTTGGTTTGTCTTTAGTATTTGGTACTTTTAGTGCCGCTTTCATTGTTCATACCAATGTATTTGGTAAAAAACTCCTGCGGTGGTTACTGTTATTGCCTTTGGCTATGCCCGCTTATTTAGTTGCTTACCTTTATACCGACATGTTCGACTACGCGGGCCCTGTTCAACGAATGTTACGTGGCTGGTTTAATTGGCAGTCACCTAATGATTATTGGTTTTTTGATATCCGCACCTTACCTGGCGCTGCCATTGTTATTTCTTTGGTATTATTTCCTTATGTTTATATGTTGGCTCGAACGGCATTTGAACAGCAAGATCAAAACCTATTAAAAGCTGGACGTTTATTGGGGCTAACAGCAAAACAAAGTTTTTTTAAACTTAGCTTACCTCTGGCTCGACCCGCAATAGCGGTCTCGGCGAGTTTAGTCCTTATGGAGACCTTAGCCGATTTTGCCACGGTTAATTATTTTGCGGTAAATACCCTCACTACCGCAATTTACGATACTTGGTTGGGTTATGGTGAATTAGCAACAGCAAACGCTTTAGCAAGTATATTAATGCTGATTATTTTATTCGCCGTAGTTGCAGAACAGCGTGCAAGAGCAGGTAAAAGTCATCAATCAAATAGACCCAATCGACATATTGAACTGATCAAATTGTCTTTTGTTCAGCAGCTTTTTATTAGCGGATTTTGTTGGTTATTAGTTTTAGCTGGCTTTCTTTTGCCTTTCGCTTTGCTGGTTATTATGGCATGTGAATATAGCGATATGGCTCAGCTAATGAAATTAGTATCACCGAGTATCAATAGTCTTGAGGTATCATTTTACGCCGCAACTATTGCGACCAGCTTGGCGTTAATACTTAGCTTATATCGCCGATTAAGCGTAAATAAATGGCGTATGCTGCCGATGAGTTTAGCGGGCTTCGGTTATGCCGTACCCGGAACTGTATTAGCTATGGCATTATTGGCGACTTTTGGTCCGCTTGATCATTTCATTAATGATCTCGCCGAATATTTTCAGTTCGATGCGCCCGGTCTCGTATTGTCAGGCACTATTTTTGCTATCGTTTTCGCCTTTGTCGTTCGTTTTTCGGCCATTGCTAATGGCACAATAGCAAGTGGCATTGAACAAATACCTCGCACGGTAGACTTTGCCCCGGCAACTTTAGGCGTTGGTTTAGGTAAAATGTTAACAAAGGTGCATCTGCCCATACTAAAACCTTCAATTTTAGTGGCATGGTTATTAGTGTTTGTTGAATCGATGAAAGAACTGCCTGCTGTTTTATTATTAAGGCCCTTTAATTTTGAAACCTTGAGCATACAAATTTATCAATTAATATCTGACGAAATACTTGAACAAGGTGCCTTGAGTGCTATTTTAATTGTTCTACTGGGGTTAGTGCCTATTATTTGGCTTAATAGAAGTAAGGAATTAACATAAATGGCCAGCAATGAATTGTTAAGCATTAAACAACTTTCGGTAAAACTACAGCATAAAACAATATTGTCTGAGATAAACCTAACGCTTAATTTTGGTGATATTCTTGGCTTAGTCGGGCCAAGCGGTTGTGGTAAAACGACATTACTTAATACTATTGCTGGTTTTAATGCACTTAACACTGGTGAGTTAAAAATAAACAGTTGTACTATAAATCGAGGTAATTTAGCCGTTCAGCAAGATACGCTTACTATTACCCCCTCTAAAAACATTGCTCCTGAGCATCGCAATATCGGTATGATCTTTCAAGACTATGCTTTGTTTCCGCACTTGTCTGTTGAGAAAAACATTTGTTTTGGTATTGAAAAACTGGCTAAAAGCGAAAAAAAGTCTCGAATGACTGAATTGCTTCATTTACTTAAATTAACCGGTTTAGAGTCAAGGTTTCCCCATCAACTATCTGGCGGGCAGCAACAAAGAGTTGCTATTGCTCGAGCACTAGCGCCTCAGCCTAAGTTATTATTGCTCGATGAACCCTTTTCAAATATTGATGCACGTTTACGCAATGAATTAATGTTAGAGATGCGGCAGCTTTTAAAGCAGTTAAAAATGACGGCGATATTTGTTACCCATAACAAAGACGAAGTATTTACTTTTGCCGATAAAATAGCTGTGATGCATCAGGGCTGTATTTTACAAACAGGTAGCCCAGCTGCAGTTTGTCAAACACCTAATAGCTGGCAAGTAGCTGACTTTTTGCAGTTAGGGAGCTGGATACCAGTGAAAGCTGTCAATGGTCAGTTTCAATCAGCTCTAGGTGAATTTCCTTTACCCCCCCTACCTATATCAACCACGAGTGCTGTTGCTAATAAACAAGACTCACAGACATTGCAATTGTTATTAAAGCCTCAAGCTATTGAATATTGTCAGGGACTGAGTGAAAAAAGCAATGTTAAAGTAGATCATATCGCCGTTACTGAACAAGGGTTCCACTATTTACTTAGTAGTATCGAAAGTGAATCACTATTATTCTTTAATCAGTTGAGCTTTTATAGCGATGTTTTATTAGCACTGGGTCAACAAATAACGATAAAAATTAAACAGCATAAATATCAAGTTTTCACCAATATCTAATGCGTCAACTTGATAGTTATTCTAAGGCTTAGAAAACAAAGCGCAATAATCAACAATAAAGCTGACGAAGCCTTTCATTCACACGTTAACCTAATAGTGCAGTTTTAATGGCCGTTAATTTTATCACCAAATTCATCAATGGTCGCTGCAGGGTCAGCCAGTTCATCATCAAAATGCAGTGGAGCTACTTCCTAAACGACTATTTTACCTTTAACATTTCAAAGAATAAGTAAGTGTTGTTCTTCGAAGTATCATATAAATGGTAAACAGAAAGCGAGCCACTAACTTTTCTGGTGTTAGGACGGCTCTTCCATAAGCCTTGATAAACATGATTAACTTTTTTTAAAGGAAGTTATCCGGTTGCCAAAAACAAACAATAAAGCCAGCAAGAGTAAAAAAATTGATGCCGGCTCCGGTACAGTTACTGAACTCAGTTGAATATTATCAACACTGTAACTATTTCTATCTTGTGCGCCAAAGCCATTAACAACCACAAACGCTAAGTTTGTAAAGTCATTATTTGTGGTAAATGTTTGAAAATCTTCAAATATACCTGCGTCACCATCGTTAATGTGATCTAAGTTAAAGCTTTGATTGATC
The DNA here is from genome assembly GCA_013215385.1 of Colwellia sp. GTDB lineage: Bacteria > Pseudomonadota > Gammaproteobacteria > Enterobacterales > Alteromonadaceae > Colwellia_A. The sequence goes on along the minus strand of JABSOY010000001.1, from coordinate 226,769 downwards.
GTTTCGCCAGTCATAGTAACGGCAGATATCTCTATGGTAGCAGCCCAATTATTCGCTCGGTTAACTTGACCTTCTCCTAAATCGAAACCAAAGAAGTCAAAACCAAGACCATCTGTGCGAGCAAAAGAGAAAAAAGACTCTCCTGTTGGGAAATAATTGATTAATAAATACTTGCTACCATTATCAACACAAGTTGGAATGCCGCAGTCTTCACCTGTGCTCAAGGCTTTTTTATTCATCTCAAAAACATAGCCAGCTTCGGTGAAGGTAGATTCAGAGATATTCATTGCAGGAATATCTTCAAAGGTGATCAACGATGCATTCGCTGAAGGTGATGCAGTCACGGTTAATAAAATAAATAGGGTTAATGTAGCTAAAGAAAATCTCATAAAGGGGAGCCGTTAAGTAAAACAATTATGGCAATATCTTATAAATGAAATATGAACTGAATATGAAGATAGTGGCGAATAATTAACTTAATAGGAATAAATCTGCAAGAGCTCCAACATATAGGGTTTTAAATAAAAATAATATCTAAGGTTTGAGAAATAAGCATAAAAAATCCGATGATAAATACTCATCGGATTTTTTCCTATTTACCCAGTTTATAAACTTTATTGCCTTAACTCATGGGCGTTAGTGCAAGCTGTTATGATATTCATATTGTTAAACAACCGCTTATTGGAATTTCAAGGTAAATTTCCCAGAGAAAGATAACTTAACTAATTGCGCATTGGCGTTACCATTGTCAGTGGTATTTACCCAACGACCATGGAAGCTCTTCAGTGCAATGCGATCGCCATCTTGTAAACAGCCAACCTTGTCAGTTAGGTTTTTAAAGGTAAAGCGTTGCCAATCGTTTTTCCCGTTACCTTTTGCATCTAAATAACCATTAGGGTTGGTTGCACCAAAGTACTTGCCATTACCGGCGCGTATGTAGACACGATCACCATCATTAATACAGGTAGAGCTATCATGGTTGATTAAGGTAAATTTCTCCCATGGTCCAACTGCCGTACGGTTCGCATTAACATTTCCACCACCGTTACCTTCTGCGACAACATACTTATTATCAAAAGTTTTAAGGCTGATTTTTACTTGCGATGGACCACTGTGCGTGTCGATTAATGAACGGGTACCGACAACTCCATTATCAATATTTGCCTGATAAATGCGATCGTCTTTATTAATTACACGTACTTGGTTACTACTGCCGACGCTAACATATTTGACATTGTCATTTACTTTTAGCCATTCGTTATAGTAGAAATTTACATTACCACTATTATCTGTCGCCCAAACACTGCCGTCTGCTGCCACGTTAACTTGAGCCATATTGCCTGCAACATTTTGCCAACTACTACCTTTACGGCGATAGATATTACCGGATGCATTCACTCCCCATATATGACTGGCGGAGCCAACTGATATTTGTGTTAAACAACCATTTTTACGTACCCAGCGATTGTTTTGTCGTTTGAAAATTTTACAGCTGTCATTAACACCCCAAACACTGCCATCACTGCCGACAGAAATTTGTTTTAATCGGCCATTTACTTGATCCCAGCCGTTATTATTAAAATGCCAAATTTTATTGTTGCTACTTACGCCCCAAACATGATTCGCAGAGCCTACCGAAATATTATCTAATGAACCGGCTATTTTGGACCAGCTATTAGCATTGCGACGATAAATATTGCCATTTGCCGAAACGCCCCAAGTGGTGCCATCTTCGGCAATGGATATTTGTTTTAATTGGCCGTTAATTTGACTAAAGGTAATTGCTTCTAAGTCTTGTGGAATTAACTTATCAAATTCAATTGAGTTTAAAACGAGTTGTGCATTTTGCGTTGTGCCAAAATTTACCAAGACTAGATCTGAATTCGCAGAACGTAAGATCAGTTGATTATTTTCAAATATTAATTGACGTTCGTCACCTTGGGCATCAACACCGTAATCTACTGTGCCTAAAATAGTCGGGTAAATGGCTAATGCTTGTGCGTCTAACTGCAACTTATCGCCAGCTTGAAAATCTTCAATAGTGTTTGAATTATGACGGTTAGATAGCTGGTCAATAATAAAGGTATCGTTTCCTGCACCACCATTTAAGGTGTTATGGCCAGCACCACCTATTAAGATATCGTTACCGTCACGACCATATAGGTAGTCATTACCATCAGCACCATTTAGCGTGTTATCGCCATTATCGCCGGTTAAATAATCTTCAAAAGCAGTACCCACTAGACTTTCGATACTTGAAAGTCTGTCTTGCTGAATATGGTAGTTTTCATCACGTACATGTACACGATTAGCGGATAAGTTCGCATCTAGGCCATATTGAGTGGCACTGTGACTATAATCAAGCGTATCATTGCCGTTGCCGCCGTGGTAGCTATCAGCACCGTCAATATCATAAAAAACATTATCAACGTCGCTACCGATAATGACATCGTTAAAGCGAGATGACTTTACATTTTCAACCACTTCTAACTCATCGGTAAATTGGCCATGAGTTGCTTGCTCATTAGCTAAATGCACATTAACTGACCACGAAGATTGGGAGTAATCAATGGTATCAATACCATTACCGGCAAAAACACGGTTATTACCACTGCCCGCATTGATAATGTCATCACCTCCGAAAGTGTGAATAATATCGTCACCCGCGCCTGCGCTGACGATGTTATTTACAGCACCCGCCATTGCGATAACATCATCAAATTCAGTGGCAATAATACCTTCAACATTTACAACAGTATCCACTTCATTAGTGGCTAATGAGGTTATAGAGTTTTTCCAAAATATTGCTTCAATGCCTGCGGTTTCATCGGCATAGGTCAGGGTATCAAAGCCATCACTGCCATCTATGATATCGCTACCTGCGCCAGGAACAATCAAATCATCACCAAGGCCACCGGTTAGGGTATCGTTACCTGTGCCACCATCAATAATATCGTTACCTTCACCACCGTGAATACGGTCATCTCCGGCACCTGCACGAATTAAATCATCACCTTTCCCGCTAAAAAAATGAGCATTATGGTGTCTATTACGATTTGAAATAACTTCAAGGTTATGTCTGATAGGGCTAGCATTGACCTTGTATTCTGTGTCTAAAATAAAGAGGTGATTCTCAAAATCACCAATGGTTGTTTCGATATAGATCCCTTTAAACGTATAGCGGCCGGCATTATTACGGGTGACATTAATATCAGCTTGATGAGAGAGTGTCACTTTAATCGAGTCTGTTCCGCCATTACCATAAATACTGGAAGTTAACTTCTCAGTACCGGCATACATCATGGTGCTGTTTTCAATCGCAATTTCTACTAGGTCGTTGCCTTTACCAGCAGAGACACGGTTATCACCGCGCTTTACTTTGATATGGTCGTTACCGTCCCCCCCCTCTAACTTACAAGAGAATGAAGCATAACGTTTACCGACAATATAATCGTCGCCGGCACCACCATAGGAGAGGCAGTTATTGAACAATTGGTCATTACCTTCTCCACCATAACCGCTGCCAGAGTTCATAATAGTATCATTACCATTACCACCTTCACCACGGCGTGCATCAACAATCATATCGTTACCGTCACCACCATAGGCACGGAATGAACCACGAATATAATCATTGCCTTTTTGTCCATAAGCTTCATAGACATTGTCAAAAATGTCTTTTCCGCCACCACCTTCGGCATAATCAGAGTTGATAATGGTGTCATTACCGCCGTTTGCGTATACCGTTTTGTTGCCAACCAAAGTTGCATTAGTATGCCAATTGAAGGCTGAACTATTCTCTAATTTGACCCACTTGTTATTAATAAAGTAACTGCCAGCGCCGGGGGATGCATAAAGTTTTTCCCAATTGGCCCAAGCGGTATATCCCCATGGACTATTGTTACCTGAAAGGAAATAAGGAGAAATTTGCGCATGATATTCACCATTAGCATCTGTTAACTTTCGACTATTTGGATCAGGTACATAAAGGTAGGTAAATAAATCACTGTGGTTATGATTAGTGACTTCTGCGTATTCACGGTCTTGCCAATGGTTATAATCACCATAAGCAGCATCAATCAGTTCAAGTGTTTCACGTAACTCGCCATCGTAGCCGCTGTTTAACAGCAAGCTAGCACCATCTTGCAGTAAATCTTCAGCAAATACTTGCGGGGCAAAAATAGCCGTGACAATGGAGGTTGGTGTGCTGAACATCTTATCTGTCATGGTAAAGCTGGCATCGGTCAGTATGCTGGCGTATAAGCCCCAGTCAATATTACAGTCACAAGCTACCTCTAATGCATCGGTAAACTCGTCATCGCTAACATGGATATTAATATTAAATGCATTGTTATTGGGAAAGTAGGCGGCAACATCAGCATGACCAGTGCGCTCTAACGCTTCACCGACAATAACACCGGCAAAGTCCACCACATAAAAAACGCCGTAAGTGCCTAAGGTACTCATGCCCGCATAACCCAAACCCGTGGTTGCTAAGTAGTTGGCTCCATTAAAGTAAGTAGAATAATCTGCATTCTCGGTGTCCATCATAAAGCCGTTATCATTGGTCGATAAATCAATTAAATTTTGCTGTGCTTGGGTATATGTTAATTGTTCATCAGTAGCAAATACTGAGGCTGAAGACAAACCTAAAACACTTACTAGCAACGCTCGCCTTGATGCCTGCCAACTTTTCATAATCCAATTATGATTGAATGTAGGTTGTTTACTTATTGAATGCATGAATACCTCGATATTAAATGATGTTTAACACAGCGCCACGCAAAGTACTTTCATGTAGCAGCTAGAATGCTGAGATGATAATGGGTAAATGTGAATTGAATGAGAAGAGTAAAAAAACAAGCAAAAGAGAACATACTCCTTCGCTTATTCTATGCTAATTATCGAGCCGTTTTTTTTGTATGTCGACTACGAATTAAGCAGGCAATAGCCGCCATAAATAATATCGCACTAGTCGGTTCTGGGACTTGTGTCACACTATTAAGTGTTAAGTTATTAAAAAATAGAGTGCTGGTTTTATCTACCCCATTTAAAGAGTAATAATAACTAAAACTGGCATAATCGAAAGAGTCATGCACCATACGAAAACTTGCATCATCAATACTCCATTCTACATTACGGTTATCGCCTTTATAATAGGTAGAATTGTGGTGAGAATTATATTTATTCCAAAAATTCAGTTCATCGCTTGGTGCAAGTGAACTAGTAATATCAAGTCTTAACTCATCAATAATACTATCAATAGTTGAATCGATGATATTACCGTATACGGGATATCTACTACTGGCATTGATTGAGGTGATGATGAAGTCATCAGTAGTATTATAAAGGCTATCTGCACCATCAGAACTAACATAGGCTACCGTCGAGCTATCATCATAAGTTACTTGCCAAGTATAAATTTCACCTTCGGGTAAATTATTATGATCAGCACTGGTCAGTATAGCGCTCCACTCTTCGGTGATAATGCCGGCATTTGCATTGAGCATAACTAAGCAAGTGAATATAGTAGCGCATTGTTTTAGTCGTAGTTTCATCATTTTCATTGTATTCCTTGTTAAATTCCATAAAAAATAATTAAGGTAATTGTAAAAATAAAATGTGAACTGAATAAGAATAAACGGGAGAAACAGCGCGATTAATTCACACTCAGTTCATAATTAATCGCTTTAATGAGGCATTGAATTTACAGGAAAATAAATGCCAGTGACCCCTATGTACCAGATATTAATCATTGAAGATGAAGTAGAACTGTTAAAGCCGATAACACACTTACTAGAAGCAAAAGGATTTAGAGTATCAAGCTGTACCCGAAGTGAAACAGCGGTTGAGGCGGTGAAAAAGATAAAACCAGATCTCATCTTGTTAGACCTCGTTTTACCTTATTTATCAGGGTTTGAAATATGTAAGAAAATAAGATTATTTTCAGATATTCCAATCATCATCATATCGGAGAAATCAACAACAAAGGATTTACAAACACTTTTTTTATTAGGAATTGATGACTTGGTACAAAAGCCATTTAATATAAAAGAAGTTATACTGAGGGTAAAGTCGGTATTAAAACGATGCGCTATAAATTAAGGGGATTTGAAAGAAATGATGAGAGCTACTCTGTTTTTTGTTGTAACTTGCTTTGTTGTATTATCATCGGCTGTAGTTGCAGAACAAACAACTGTTCAAAATGATGCTAGTTATTACATGAAATACCTTGAGGACTTAGAGGGACATGCTAGGTTAAAAAAAATAAGTAGAATTGTAGATAAAACAAAACAGCGTAACCCCACCGTAGCTTTGCATTATTTTCAGTTAGGTTTAACACTCTTAAATAACTATCCTGATGATTTAATAAAAAGTGATATATATCAACTTGCTGCTTGGGCTTATATTACCACAGGAGAATTTAAGCTTGCCTCAAAACAGGCACAGATAAGTTTAACCGTTGCCAAAGCTATTAATGATAATAGACGCATAGGAAATGCGAACACCGCTTTAGGCGCTATCGCTTTATATCAAGGTGATACTGCCACAGGCCTCACCTATTTTAAAAAAGCACTGCATTTCGCAGAATTAGATAATAGTATAGAAAATCAATCCTCATCCTTACATAATATTGCACAAATATATCAAGAGCTTGGAGACTTAAATCGTGCGATAGAATATTTAGATAAAGCAAGAAACATCCAGCTTGAGCAAGATGACCCGCCACGAGTTGCCGTTATCGAATCTGCAATAGCAGATCTCTATGTTTTAATGGGAAATATTGACAAAGCTATTCCTTACTACAAAAATTCTATAATAATACATGATGAACATGCCAAGACTTTACCTGGTCCAGTAAAAAAAAGTTACTATGCGGCTAAAACTCGTGGAACTCTGGCTAGAGCATATCTTAAACAAGAAAACTTTACCGAGGCACAAAAAGTCATTCAAGAAAGTATTTCTGCTTTTACTGCCTTAGACAATAGCATTAATTTAACAGATGAGATCATCACTAGCGGCGATATATATTTTGCTCAAAAGCGGCCTGAACTTGCTATTACTGCCTACGAAAAAGTATTGCTGCTTTCAAAAGAAATGAAGAGTGACAGTATAATACAAAGGGTTAATTCCAAATTAGCTGATACTTATCTTCAAATGGGCAATATAGAAAGTGCTTTGCTGCACGCGCATGTATCGTATGACAAACTAAAAGTTATTAATAATCCTATCGAGCAACAATATATTGAAGATGTACTTAGTAGAATATATGCACGCAAGGGTGATTTTAAAAAAGCCTACCAACATAGTTCAGTGAATAAAGTACTGAGTAAAAGTAATCGGAAAATTGAGATTTCTGATAAAAATGAGCGAACAGAAAATAGATTTCAAACCGCTAAAAAAGAAAAAACAATAGAGTTACTAACAAAAGACAATGCTTTGCAGCTATTAGAGTTGAAACAAAAAGATTACGAACGCAACCTTTGGCTTGCAGGTTTTATCATTTTTATTTTGAGTACGAGTTTTTTGATTTATCGTCAAAAACAGAAACGTAAACTGGTAAATGAACGAGCTAGTTTAATGGCAGAATTAGTCGACAAAAAAAATCAACTACTTGCTGATGTTTCTCATGAACTTCGTACCCCTTTGTCAGTATTACATTTAAAAGTTGAAGCACTGCAATATAATTTAGTTAAAGATGTCGATGCTTCATATGAAAGCCTACTTAATAAAATAGGTGAAATTAATAATATGATCAGTGACATATATCAACTAGCACAGTCTGATATAGGTGCACTGAATTTAAATATACATCCGCACAGTTGTTTGTCTGAGTTAACGGTTTGGTCTGTAGAGTTTTCTGAAATAGCTTCAAACCATGGTTTTGAGTGGCATCAAACACTTAATATATCAGATGATTTAATCGTCAAGTTCGACGATGAAAAAATTAAACAAGTGTTAAGCAACCTAATTCACAACAGTATTGCTTATACAGATAACCCCGGGGAAATAGCGCTTTCGGTTATCATGCTTGGTAAGAATATAAGCATTCGCATTGAAGATAGCTCCCCCGGCGTTGCAAAAGAGTATTTAACTGAAATATTCGAACGGTTGTTTAGAGTTGAATCATCTCGAAGTCGAGCGACAGGAGGTTCAGGATTAGGACTTTCTATTTGTCGAAGCATTATTGAAGCACATAATGGTAGTATCACTGCAACACAGAGTAAATTAGGTGGCCTAGCTGTCACCGTTAAATTACCACTACTAAGAGGGTAAGTTATGGTTGCTATATTATTAGTTGAAGATGATCTTGAAATTGCAGAAAATGTACTACTTTTTCTTGATGCGCAGAACTATCAAACCATCCACTTAAGTTCAGGTGAACATGTTGTTGAATCGGTAAAAAGGTCCCCTCCTGATTTGATTTTATTAGACTTAATGCTACCCGTTAAAGATGGTACCCAGTGTTGTAAAGAAATTAGAGAGTTTTCTGATGTTCCCATTATAATGCTTACGGCTAAAGTAGAAGAGATAGACAGACTCATTGGTTTAGAGGCAGGCGCTGATGATTATGTCTGTAAACCTTTTAGTGCCATGGAGTTAATTCTGCGCATAAAGGCAATTCTTAAGCGAACAAGTAAAAAGCCTAATACAAATATTTTTAGTGTAAATGCCGAAAACTTAAAACTAAGTTACCAGCTTAAATCTACTGATCTGACTCATTTAGAATTCAGTCTTTTTAATTTACTTTATCAGCAGCCAGAACGTATTTATTCTCGCGGGCAAATTTTAGACTTAGCCTACCCCGACATGCGTGATATTTCTGACCGTACGGTTGATGCACACGTGAAAAACATTCGCAAAAAAATTATATCTTTGGGTATTGTTGATACTGTAATAGAGTCTGTTTATGGGGCGGGATATAGATATGTAATGCCCGTTTGATGAAGAATTATCAAAGTTTTAGAAGATAAATTCTCGCATTACAAAAAAACATTTAGTGTCATTATTTGAAAATAAAGCCCTATTCAGGTAAGAAAAGGGCTTTATAGTAGCTGTATCGTTGAGATTACTCTGAGCGATACGTCTTTGATGAAATGAAACCAACTCAGTAAAGAATTAACGATAATAGTTACGTTATCCCCCTATAACTATTACCTGTCTCATCTGCTAACTTACCTGTTATTAATTCAGCTTTTTCCAAACATTAGCAGCACCTGGCTCGTCACCTTTTGTCCACCATTTAGCTTGGTATTCATCGCCGCTATGACTCACTTTATCGCCACCGTTATATATTGACGAAGCCTTCCATGCTCTAAGTTGACCATCATCGGGAATAACTTCTTCCCATGGATTGCCAGCCGTGGGTACATTACCCTTTGACCACCACTTAGCACGATATTCAACACCTTTATATTTTACTTTATCGCCGGTATTGTAAACCTTACTGGCATCCCAGGTAGTATCGCCCGTATCGACATCAGTATTTTTCACCGTTACTGTAAAGGTTGCACTGGTTGTTACTTGAGTATCGGAAACACTAACCGTCACTTGATAATCGGTATCTGTACTGACATTACCCGCAACAAGCATGATATCGCTACCGCTACCTTGTAGTGTTAAACCAGCAGGAACTTGCCAAGTGTAAGTTAGCGAGTCGCCATCGGCATCAGTTGCTGAGACGTTGATAGCAACACTTTTTGTTTCGTCAACATTTACATTAGCAATAGGTAAAATGACTGGCGCTTCGTTACCCGTTGTTTCAGCTAATACTGTTACTACAGTGCTTTTAGTGACCGTCGACTTTTGATCGCTAACACTAAGGGTTAAGGTGTAATCCTTATTTACCGTAACCATTGGTGCGGTCACTGTTAAGGTGTCAGTATTACTACCCGATGCCATAAGTGGTTCATAAGTCCAAACATAAGATAGGGTATCATTGTCTGCATCGGTCGCCGTTGCCGCAACAATTAATTGCTCTCCTGACTTAACCGTGAAAGTACTGTTAAGTTTAACAACAGGTTTGTGGTTTACCGGTGTTCCGCCAGCTAAACCGTCATGCATGGCGTTAAGAATATCACCGTTATCAGCATCAATTTCCCAAGCAAATAATCCAGCTAATCCTAAACTTCTTACATATTGTCCTTTAGCATTAACTGAACGAGGGCTATCATAAGTTACTAATGTTCCTGATGATTTATTCCATACATAAGCAGCGTCAGCTTGTTCATCATAGTAAGTTTGAAAGCCGTTAATACCTTCACCTGATGCGCCGATCATCGCTTTTTTAAGTCCTTTATAATCTTGAATGCCAGCTTCCCAAACGCCATTTGCTGAAGTACCCGTTAATTTACCGGTTCCTTCAGTCGTCATAGGGTTACCACCTTGGGTATTTGCTTCTTTAACGCCTTCCCAACCACGACCATACATTGCCGTACCAACAACGAGCTGTGAGGCAGGAACACCTTGAGCTAATAATTGTTGAATACCATTATCCATGGTGTAAGCCGGTCCTTTACGTGGTTCGCCAGCATCATCCAAACCTGTGCCGTCACACTCTCCAACAGATAAATGCTCACCACAATAGATACCCGTTTGATGACCGGTAACATTATTCCAACCACCAAAGAAGTCATAACTCATCGCAAAAATATAGTCCATGGACTGAATAGCCAAGCTATAATCTACATCTTCAATTTTGTCGTAACCCACGCCAATAGCTGAAGTTAGCTGATATTCACGCCCGGTGTCTGCTGCAAGTTCATCAAGCATAACGCGTAATTCTGCCATTAACGCAACATAAGCTGGACCATCGTTGATTGGGTCGCCTAAATCTGGATTTGGTCCACTACCACCTGGAAATTCCCAGTCAATATCAACACCGTCGTAAAACTTCCATGTTTGTAGAAACTTTTTCATTGAGGCAACAAAAGTATCGCGATTAGCCTTATCGGTAAAACCGTGGAAAGGGTCTGATAATGTCCAACCACCCACTGAAGGTAAAATTTTCAAGTCTGGGTAACGTTGCTTTAATGCCATTAATTGTGCATAAGTACCGCGAATGGGATCGGTGCTATTGATGCCCGGTAATGCTTTTTGAAAAGCAGCCCAAGGATCATGAACAACAACTTCATAATCTGCAGAGCCGCCACAGGCTTTTTCTAACGCACGCCAGCTATTACCATTTTCAATTTCTTTTAATGACTCATTGGCACCACAAATTGGAATAAAACCATAAAGTAAATGTGTTAAGTTTTGTGCAGGAATATTTGATACATCGAAATCTCGGCCATAAATGCCCCATTCAACAAAATATGCGCCAACGACTGTGCCTTCTTGGTGCTGATAAGTTTTGTTATTTGAGTCGACATCCATAGTTAAGGGTTGTAAATGTCCACCATCAGTATCGGCAATTACAATAGCTTTAGCGTCACTACGTACACAACCGTCGGCATCACATAGTTCTATCGTTAAGTTATGGCGACCAGATTTTTTATAGGGAAAACTAATAACGCCACTGTTACTACCCGCTGTTAAGCTCCCTTCATTGACCATCATATCGTCAAAATACACTTTATAACTATCACCGCCAGTGCCGCCCCATGCATTCCATTTAATGCTAATATCGACTTGCTCTTTCGCGGTCACTAAATCTTTATATGACCCCTGCCCATCAAGATTAACTTGCACAAAAGAATAATCTTGTGGCGCCCAATCTATACTAGGCTTAGCGGCCGTTGCTGAAACTTGCCATGAAGCAATAACCGCACTGACGGCACAAGCTGTTAATAATAATTTTTTCATTTTTATCTCTCTTTTATTGGTTTTATATTGTTGTTGATTTTTTACTGTTTTAGCTTTGTTGTTATAACTTTATAGTTTTGTCCAAACGTCACTCGCGCCAGGCTCTTCTCCTTTAGTCCACCATTTAGCTTGGTAATAACTCCCCTGATGACTGACTTTACTGCCACCTGAATAAGAAGATTCACGACTCCAAAACGGAACACCGTCATTGTCTAGGGAAACTTCTTCCCAAGCGTCACCAGCTGTTGGTTGCTGATTTTTATTCCACCACTTAGCTTGATAAGTTTTTTGTTGATAACTAACTTTATCGCCGGTGGCATAGGCCTGAGTTGATGACCATGCGGGAGCTGTAGGTAAATCTGTGAGGTTATTAACCGTAACCAGAAATGATTGAGTTGTAGTCAGTTTTCCATCCGATACCGCAACAGAAACCTGTCGAGTTTGTTCACTGTCGACATCAGCAGCCATGATAGTAATATCGGCATTTTCACCTGAAAAACTTAATGGTGCAGGTACTGACCACACATAAGTGAGCGGATCGTTCTGGTCATCAAAAGCGTGGACATGAACACTGGTTTGGCTATTCTCGTCAAGCGATATATCGTCAATATCGTGCACAATAGGTGCGGTGTTTTCAGACTGAGTAATAACAGATAAGGTAAAGCTGTAAGCTTGGTTCGTTACCCAAACCTGGTTAGATAAAACATTTTCACTATCAAAAATAATTTCATCACTTGACGATGCATTGTTTAGGTTTTTAACCCCTATTTTAATATGCTGGTTAAAATCTTCATTAAGCTGCTTAGCAAAGTCTGCTTGCCAAGACGCTGCATTATTACTGTTGACCATAAATTGCTGATTAATCAGTTCTTGGCCATCAGCATTGAAAAGCCTCGCCCATGGTGAATCGCCAACGTTAGCGTTTTGCCCTTGTTTGACGAAATAAGCAATCGCTTGCCATTGATCCGGCTCTACATCGTCGCGCACTATGGTAATGTCGCTACAGTTATAAAAGCCTTCACCAACTACATCAACTCGCTGCCAATGGCTATAAAGTAATGCGTCTCCAATACGGTCAGCTGGAATATGCACTTCCATATTGTAATAACGATTACCGTCTGACGATTTGGTAAAATCAAGGTTGCCATGCTCTTGCACCAACTCAAGATCTTGCCAACGCAAGACGTCAGTACTGGCGTTAAAGCTTGCTTTACTGAGATAAATCCGCCAAAAACTTGGGTTATGTGGGGTTTGCGCGTTAAAACGGACTTGAATATTATTGTCGCCGTTCGGCATAACTTCTGTTTTTTGCCAATAGGGCGAAGCTAAGTTAACGCCATGCTTTTCTGCTGAGCCAGCACCACAAAGAGTGCCATCAGGTATCGCTGCTTCTATCGCCTGTTGATTATGATAATCAGCAACATTTACCGATATTTCATGTTCTTGAATAAACTGTACGTAACCTGAATCTAGAAAGGCCGCTCGACAAGCTAAATTGGGAATATTGGAACCATCAATAGGCCACCAAAAACCTCCTTGCTCTTGGCAGATAGACTGCCTAGCTTTCGGGTTGTCCATAAAGGCATGTGCTTGGCTCTGTGATGAAACTGTTAATGATCCAACACAAGCTAACAAGCCTAGCGCGGAAAGTAATAATTTGTTATTTCTTCTTTTTTCAAATCGTCTAGCATTTTTATAATGGCTTTTATCGTTGTTAATATTGTTACGATTTTTCATGATATAAATCCTATTGCCCCTCTTTAACGGTTAATAAACGTCACTATTAAAGAGGGATACTGCTTGAGTTAAGGTAAATTTATAAACTACAAACTTTTTGCCATTCAGCTCCACCAGGCTCAGACTTGGTCCACCATAAGGCTTTCCAAACTGCTTTATTGTGCACCATCATGTCGTTCGCATTTGCATGGTCTGGATTTCCTTGCCAGTCTTTACGCGGGAAGTTTGGATAAATAGGTAAATCATCAACGTTGACACCATCGCAGGTTTTTCCATCACCGTTGCCATCTCCGTCACCGTCGCCATTACCATCTTTGGTCGCTACTGGTAGCTCAGGAAATTCAACTTTAAATGCGTAGGTTTTTCCGTCTTTTTCAATGGTAAAATTGGCAGGGCCAGTAAATGGCATGTAATACATCACTTGTGCACCAACAGTTTCACCTGTCTTAAACGATTCAGTTACGCCACCATATTCATTGACTAAAGTAATCGAGAATCGATGAAACTCATTGTCGTAGCCGCCAATATTATTACCGGCTGCATTTGAACCATTAGCTTCAATAGCCATTTTCAATTTCTTCTGTGAATTCCAGTTAGATTTAAAAATGGCTGAGGTCGATACCGGCACGTCAAAAGATATTTTAGCGCCCGACAGATCTAGCTCTGAATTGTTAGTGAATGAAAAGGTCGGACTTATTGGATAGTTGTCATCACCAGCAGGAAAGTCTTTTGCGCTAAAGATAATATCAACCGATTTTTCTGGCGTAGTAAAATCAGGGTTGCCATTGTGCACATCATACAAGGTACCGCTTTGACGAAATTTGTCATAAGCAATCGTTGTCATTGTAGAGCCCATGTAATATTCCTGCTTACTTTGGTCATAGTCAAAGTCGCCGGCAAGCTCCCAAAACATTACTCCACCTAAGCCGTTATTAATGACGTAATCAACTTTGGTTGCCATAGACTCTTCATCTTCAATGGAGATAAACACTTTTTTCTGGTCATTCCATAACCATGGTGCAACAGCAACAGATTCATAATGACGTTGGTATGTGCCGACAAATTCGTCTTGAGGGTCAGTATCTGGCGTTAATCCATAAGCACCAATGTAGCTACCCGACTTCCCGTCAGCGAGGTTTTTCACGTGCCATAATGGGTTACTACCGGCGGCAACTTCATTATCGTTTTCAATGTCGTGCCACAAATTATCGAGACCTACAGCGCCGTTGCCACAGTTATTTTTATCGCCTTTACCCGTGCCATTTGGACATGCCCCTTGATCAGGTAATGCTGCCTGTCCCCATAAACCATTGGTACCACCCGATACATCTCTAAAACCACGGGTATAATACGGAATACCAATATTGATACGTCCTGCAGATAAAGCACCACGGAAATAACGTACCGCCCAATCCGTATTTAAGTAGCCAATACCTTCAAATTCTTTAGTGCCATAAACATCCCAAGCGGCTAACTCTGAGTCTTCACCTGTGTCATACAGCGCGGCATTTGGACCAACATGAGAATTCCATGCACCGTGCAAGTCATAAGACATAATATTTACGTAATCTAAATATTGAGTTGCTTGGAAAGTTTCCATACCACGCAGCAAGTAACCTGATGATGGAGAAGCTATGGTTAACAGGTAATGTTGTTCATCAGCATCGCCCGCCTTATCTAAGGATTCACGTAACGATTTCATTAACGCTAAATAGGATTTATTCAATGCTGCTCGACGTGGATTTGAGAAATCAAAATCGTCAGGATGGCCCGAGTCAGCCATTGATGATGGGTATTCATAATCGATATCTGCACCATCGAAACCATATTTTTTGATGAAGGTAACAACACTGTCACTAAACGCTTTAATGCCCGCGTGATTAATACTGCCATCAGCATTCGTGGTCATGGTATAAAAACCACCATTAGCAACGCGGCCTGTTTCATCAAAATAGCCACCGGTTTCAGCCCAGCCACCGATTGAAATTAAGGTTTTAACGTGAGGATATTGTTTTTTATATTTATTGAGTAAATTGAAGTGGCCTTTGTACGGCAGGCTTGCATCAAGTTCCGCACCAACAACACCTGGCCATTCCATGTTTGTTGCCGGGTTATTTTCTGAGTTTGGATCGCCAATCGATACCTGATTACTTTCATTAATGTGCGCAAATGCATAATTAATGTGAGTAATTTTATCCCAAGGGATATCATTCACTAAATAACTAGGTTGACCATTGGCACCATTTCGCCAGCTAGTAAAATAACCAATTACTCTACGTGGATGGTCTGCGCCCATTTCTTCACGGCCATTAGCATCGTAAACCGTACAATAAGGGGTGTTAACGTTTTCGGTTTGATATAAACCCTTTGGCTGACACGCCGTACGATCGTTATTTGGATCGGTTACTTTAACGACATTAACAAAAGCACTGCTACTTGTGCCGACGCTATTTTCGTTATCCGTTGCTTTTAAAAAAAATTCAACTTGCCCTATTTCACTCGCTTGCCAAGTAAAATTGGCACTACTATTCGTTGAAGTGAACAATGACTGGTTGTCAGCAAATAATTCAAGCCCGGTAATTGTACCGTCACTGTCTGTTGCACTTAAGGCGAAGGTTACTTCATCGCCAATATTAACTTCGTTTGGTTGCGCTGAGATAGTTAACTGGGCAAGCGGCGCTTTATTGTCTGGCGTAGTATCCTTTGCTGTAATGATTAGATTCAGCACACTGCTGGTAGTGAAATCTTGTTTGTCATCATAAGTTGTTACGGTAAAGCTATGGGCACCTGTTGAGGCTGTCCATGTTATTTGTGAAGCAGAAGCTGGCAAGGTCGACAGTAAATTACCGTCAAGAAATACTTCACTGTGCTCAATACTACCATCACTGTCTTGTGCTGAAAAAGAAATGACAACGCTGTCATTTTCAACAAAAGAAGAATTATTTGCCGGTGAAATCCAGCTTATCGTCGGCGGCGTATTGGTATTGCTGTCTCCTTGGCACTCGCCGAGGTTTTTCCACTCTTGCCATGGCCCTGACTTTTTGGTGGGGTCTGATTGATTCCACCATTTAGCTTCATAACCGTGCCCTTGCGCTGCTACTTTTTCACCTGCGGTATACGTAGCTCCAGCTGCCCATTGCTGAAAAGCACTGCAATCTATAACTGCAGATTGTGCTGAACTCGCCATTAGCAGCAGTGATGAGACACTGATACTCATGGCAGTTTTTAGTTTTATTTTATTATTCATCTTATTCCCCATACCATATTAATGTTAAATATTTGTTACAAAAACTAAACGTAACATAATATTAACATTGTGCAACTTTTGAGCACTTCGCTCTCTAAAAGAAGGCTAATTACTGATTAGCCTTTAAAATCGGGAGTATTGAGGATTTTTTATAAAGATAAATAATTAAAATCAGCCGTAGTACTTGACGATTTAGGTCATTGAATAGGGAGATTTAGAACAGATGAATGGGCACATAAAAAGTATGGGTATTCTATATTATTCAGTTATTTAAAAATAAAGTAGTGCAGAGATAAGTATGATATTGATGAAGAGAAATAAAAATTTAGTAACAATTAGATAATATTTAGTTATTAGATATTCCATTTAGGAATTAATGGGGCTGATGTTCTTAGAGCCAAACGTTTAACATTTTAAATGTTAAGTATAGAATTGAAAGTGTTAACAATAAAAAACACCATGAAAACAAAGTATAAAAAACCCGCTTTATTTTGTTCTTAAAGCGAGTAAACATAGAAGGTTTTTTAGTCTGTTCAAGAGCAGAGTAACTATAAACGCGAATAAAGACAAAGAATAGCAGTGACCAAAGTATGGTAAGTAAACACGGTACTGCCACTTGATCTTGCAGTTCAATGGTGCCAAAAATAGCAACATAAACCAGTGAAAAAAAACTTGTTATCCCAAGTAAAAAAGCAAATATACGCCCTTTAACTAACTGCCGAGCGATAAGCTCGCACCACTTTATTAATTCCATTAAACCGCTTTATAACCACAAATAAACAAGCAGTGTAAAAGATATCGCCTTACTGTGCCACTTTAATGTGATCTATAACTACCTTGATATTTTAGGATAAAATACTAAAGAGTAGCTTAAAATATCTATACAGAAAATATAATGTAAAGTTAATATCCTTTACGCCAGTCAATACAAACAGGCAATTGACCATTTATTCGATACTTTTTAATCTTGCTGGCGACAATATCTCCTGCACTTTCAAAGTGAGTCGGTGCAGAAATATGTGGCAGTACTGTTATTTTTTCATGTGACCAAAGCGGATTATTTTTATCTAAAGGTTCTTGTTCAAAAACATCCAAAACTGCATGCTCAAGATAGCCATCATCGAGATATTTTACTAAGTCATCATGGGCTATTATTCCGCCTCGGGCAAAATTAATAACACTAGCCCCTTTAGGCAATTGCTGAATTAAATCACAATTTATCAGCTGGTTTGTAGTGGCGGTTAGGGGCAATAAGCAAACGATTATATTACACTGCCTGATCATGGTAATTAATTCATTATTACCTGAATAACACTGTACACCCTTGACCTTTTTCTCACTTTGGCTCCAGCCAAGCACATTAAAACCATTATCACTTAAACGAATGGCACTAAGTTTACCTAATTCACCTAAACCTAAAATTCCAACGGTACGCTCTTGTGGCAGAAAATAACGATGTTGTTGCCAACGCGCTACTTTTTGCTGCTGCAAATACTTGGGCATGTCTCGATGTAAATACAGTACCCAAGTTAATACAGCTTCACTCATTGTTTTTGCCAATAGTGGATCAACTAAACGGGCTAAGGCAAAGCTTGGGGTTTGCTTATTACTGGTCAGTTCTGCAACTAATGCATCAACACCAGCCCATAAGCTTTGCACCCATTTCAACTGTGAATATTGTGATAATTTTTCTGGATTCGGATTAGCAACAATTGCAATTTCACAATGAAGCTTTTGTGCTTGGCTTAAGTCTTTATCAAGTTTTATAGATTCATTAGGAAGCTTTGCAGATAACAGCTGCAACCAAGTAACCTGCTCATGTTCTGCAAGTTGACTAACAAAGGCAATTATAGGTTTAGTCACAACGGCTCTCTTTTAAGTTATTCTTTTAAAACCATATCAATGCACATTACAGCAGCAAGAATTAATTTTCGAACCGGGTGATTCTCAGGAACGTCGGCAGATATCTCTAAGACATAGTTATCCGCACTGGTAAATAGCTCTTTGCCAATGCCGCCCCATTCTTTAGAAATGTGAGCAAACTCATTATCACCATCCATAAAGCGAAAATCCCAACCAACCCAGTTGCCCTTCAACTGGCAAACAAGTCGGTCTTGGTTGTCGTAAATATCGAATTTTCCACCAATAGATAAAAATTTTTGCTGGAAGTATCCTAATGATTTACCTTCACCATCAGAAATAGTCACTTTAGAAACAAATATTGAGATGCCGCGTTCAATACGCACAATGCGCTGACCGTCAGGTGTGCATATTTGAACATCAAAAGGAGTCATTGTTTTATAATCAGTAAAACGGAGCATTTTAGTGATAAAACCTAAATTGGGCTCTCGACATTCCATAACGATATTACCGGTTTTAGGATCATAAACATCATAATTATTCGCGGCTTTAAAAATCCCCACATGCTCTTTTATTAAAAAAATATTATTGTTAAGTATGCCCGTCATTGCTTAGCTGTCCTTTTATACTTTTATACAGAAGGCTTACATAAAAGCCATCAGTGTCTAATGTTAAACGAAAAGCAGCCGAAGCCGCTTTTATGTTTAGTGATACTCACAATATTTAATAGCTTATGGCGCTCTTTTAAGGGGCTGACGTTTTCCATAAGTCATACTACGCCATAACCATTCAAAAGGACCAAATTGGAAACGAGCCATCCAGAAACTTGAAAAAAACAATTGAAATACCCAAACTCCGATAACAATCAAGAGCATTTCACTTCGCTCAACAGTACCGTAAAAACCTAAGCCCCAGCCATAAAAAATAAACCCACAGATCAAGGTATGAGATAAGTAATTAGTTAACGCCATTTTACCTACATTGGCTAAAAGGTTTTTTAATTTAAGAAATGCCGATGAGCGACAAAATACAATCAATAAACTCATGTAACTATAGGCCATTAGAATACTGCCCCAGTAGTTGTATTGAATACCGGCTAACATTGAATCGATTGGCCAGCCACTAGCAAAATTTGCTTGATTACCGGAAATAATAAGAAATAAACCTAAAGCCAGTGTTATAACAGCACTAAGCGTTAAACTTTTATTACTAAAACGTTTACCAAAAAAATCGAGTTTAAAAAATGCCATACCTATCATCATCAAACCAACAATTCTAAATAAATAGAAAAGCACATTGGATTGCATCTTAGAGGCCATAAAGTTGCGATGTTCCATTTGTCCTAACCAACTTGCTTGGTTAACTAAAATATCTTTATCGATCATCTCCTGCGTTGGTGCCCACATTGCCAGTAAATTTTGCAATTCAGCCTCTTCCATGAATGGGATTACAAAAGTAATTAAATACATGAATAAAGAACAAAAGGCAATTGATAAGAAAGCTGTGATAAATAAGAATTTCACTGATTTATTACGTGCGGTATAAGCTATCATTCCCGCTATAGCGTAAGGAAATAAGATATCACCGAACCATAATAAATAAGCATGTAACAGTCCAAATACCGCTAAGATGAACATTCGTTTATAGTGTACTTTGGTTGGGTTCCCGCCTTTTCTCTCTATATTTTCAGCCATTAAAACAATGCCAACACCAAACAGTATTGAAAATATGGTCATAAACTTTTGATCAGCAAAAAGATGCGACAAATAGTAAACATAGAAATTAACGCCCGTTAAATCACCAAAAGAAGTAGGATTACTATAAGCGGAAAAGTTCATCGAAAAAGCTTGAATATTCATTAAAAGAATACCGAGTAAGGCAATACCTCTGATGATATCAATATTGAGTAATCTTGCTTGTAGAGCCATAGGCTCTGCTAAATTTTGGGTCATATCTTCCTCTGTGTATTATTTTTATGGTAAAGGCTTTGTACTCTGTAATGCATCTAGTCTGATAAAGTGAAGTTTTATTACAAATTTTGAAATGTTTATTTAAAAATAGAATAATTATCTTTTGAGTAGTTCATCAAACATACGCTTTACTTGTAGGTCGCCAAAACTATAAATAGCTTCACTTTGCTGAAACTCCCGAAAAACAGCTCTAAAGTCTTTAGAATCTAGTTTCTTTATAATAGACAGTAAACGCCTTTCAGGTCTGCCGTAACCACTATCATCAGGTAGTCGGTCTATTTCAGCATTTATCGCAGGCAGTAAAAAAGGAAAATCATCTAAATAACACTCAGCAAGCATTAACAACTCATTAAACGTTTTTTGTTGATAATAGCGCCATAAATTGGCTAAGTGCTTATGCTCAATTGTGTCAATAATCTTTGCCGCATCATAAGCGGTTATTAATTCATCATGGCTCATTCGACCAAAACTATACTCATTGCCTTGATTTGGTCGAACTAAATATATGTTGTAGTCATCTGCTCTTTTAGCCAATAAATGTAAAACAAACCAAAAATTGACCTGACAAAATAAATCATCTTCAAACCAACAGTACACAGCTGACCCCTTAGGAATATTGATTATCTTGGTAAATTCAGGTACGGAGCTTTTATAATATTGACCTGCTGGTATTTGTGGGTAACCTTCTAAGTACTCGGCTCTATTAGAGAATAATTCGTCTAAGTTTTCACCCTGAATATTACCATCGACTAAACATTCTCGAGCCACAAGCAATTCCCCAATAATTAATTTAGGGAATTGGCTTTTTAAAGCATCACCGTTAAGTATGTGATAAACATTATTCATTAATTTACTGCTTTTATCGCTTGTTCTAATGCTGGTATCATTTTCATTAAGGTTTCATTTTTACTAGTTTTTATAGTGGCATATAACGAAAATAGAAAACTCTGCGTATTATGTAATTTTGTTAAACCCTTCTCACTTTGGTAAACATCTTGCCACTGATTAAATGGAGATGATATTGTTACCCGGCTTAACCATTTATGCCAATCTTCAACCGAGTACTGTTTGTTTAAAAAAATATAGAGCACCGCCATCGCAATTCGTTTTGGTTCGCCATGAATATAAGCATGTTGCTCATTTGCAGTTACTTGGCTTGCTAAAGCGTCGAGCATGGTATCAAGTTGTGCTTTTGTTATTTTAGGGTTTAAGGCTAATTGCAACATTAGATCTGATGAATGCGCAATACCATGTCGCCAACCGACTTTATCACTAAAACCGCGGTAGTCTCGTAAGTTCGTTAAAAAGTGAGTACCAACAATAACTAAACGGTCTCGTTGAGTACTGGTTAAAAATGGAGATTTACGATCTACTCGCGCGACTTCAGACAGCATCAGCATTGAAAAGCTTTGATAAACGCCATTTACGTCATTTACCTTTGCTGTTAAAACATGAGTTAAGTAGTCATACATTTTTAGATGTATAACGTTACTAAGCTGGCTGCCTCGCAACCAGAAGCTTAATGTTTCAAACGCAATACCGTCTCTTATCTTAGCATCGGGCTTTGCTAAACAATTAAGCAACTGCAGAGATAACACTTCTTTTTGGCTTTTATCTTCTAAAACAAATTTATCTACCTTTAATTTAACTAAAGCTGATTGTGGCCACTGTTTCGAAAAACATTGCTCACTTACCTGCTCGGCGTTAATAGATACATTGCCATCAAACGAAAAAGCTATGTGACTAAAAAAGAGCATAACTGAAATTAGCGGTATATATAGTACTGTCTTCATTATCTTCCCTGTGTAATAAATTTTATTTATATGTTGCACCACAAAAACATAACACTTCAGCTACACAATAAATACTAAGTGCGAATTAATAACAGATAAATACCTTATCGTGCTTAGCAAGCGGCAATAATTAATTAACGATGCAAAAGAAGCGGCAATTACCTGCCATTTTTAAAGTAACCGAACATCTTAATGTCTTTAAACACCGAGACTTTACTGGAGTTGAAGACAATCTAAAGCATTGGCATGAATACTGCCTTGCATATGAAATAAGAAATATATGGATAGAATAAATTAGGGAGCTTCATTATGATGATCAACCAGAACTACAGTGAAATAATCACTAGAGCTAAATCACAAGGTGCTAGCCAAGCTGATTTTACCAACAGTAATAAAGCTCCAATTGATAACTCGTCAAATAAAGATACGTTAACCTTATCCAGTCAAGCTTTAGCCATGTCGAACGGTGAAAATAACATAGTTCAAGAAGTTGCTCCTATTTACGTACGACCACAAACAGCAGCAGAGTTACTCGCTGAACATAAGAGTAGCCAAGAAATACCTTCTTCATCAGCAAATAGCGACGTTAAAAGTGAAGCGGTTAATCACTCTAGATTTGAAGATATGATGCAGGCCATTTTAGATAAGCGTTTAGGTGTTGACCGAAAGAAGCTTGCAGAACTTGATGCTATGATGGAAGAAATCGCAAAAAATGAAAACCTCAGCCCAGAAGAGAAAGCAAAAGCGATGGAAGAGATCGGCAAGATGCGTGAAAAAATTATCGAAGAAAGCATAGAAATAAAAAAAATAGCCAAAGAAAATTTTGTTGATCCTAATGAAGAAGCATAAAAACAGACAAGTTGAGCAAATAAAGTAGATAGCTGCTCGAACTTTGTCGTTTGACGCTATTTTTCGGTAGCTATTAAATTAACGCACCTAGAACGCGAAGCTACATGGTGAGATGTGCTTTACCGGGTAAAAGTAATCTTCATAAAGCCTAAATATAAAGGCTGTTGGAGTACCCTTTTGTCAATCAAACGCGCATATGTTTAATAAAAAAAAATAATAAATTAAATCGGTTCATAAATTCATCACTCCGCCATATACTGCCTTATATTTTTAACCAGCAAGAATAATTAATGAAAAATATACTTTGCTTTGGTGACTCAAATACATGGGGTTATACACCGCTAAGTGGTGTTAGATATTCAGTAAATGAACGATGGCCAAGAGTTTTACAGGCTCATTTAGGTGATAAATACCACATTATTGAAGAAGGGTTATCTGGCAGAACAATTGCGAGTAATATGCAAGACAGACCTCAACGTAGTGGTCAAGAACTGCTACCGGCACTACTTGAAAGCCATCGTCCTCTCGACTTAGTCATAGTAATGCTTGGTACGAATGATCTCCAGCACTGTTTTAATCTATCGGCTGAAGAGATTGCCACTAACATGAAAAGTTTTTGTTTGATGATAAAAAATAACGAATTTATAAGCCAGCAACAGCCAGAGACAAAAATACTACTTATATCGCCGGCGCACTTAGCTGAATTACCGATAGAAGATCAACTCCATTTTCAGGGTGGACAGCTAAAATCAAAGCAACTAGCACGGCATTATTCTAAGATAGCAAACGATCTACACCTAGAATTTTTAGACGCAGACAGTTTTGTCCAAACAACAAATATTGATGGCATACATTGGACTAAGGAGCAGCACAATAAATTTGGAGGGACGCTTAGCACGACCATTAACAAAATATTCTCGATTAACGATTGATTAAAGCTATAAGAACAGATGATTAATTAAGGTGTATTAAGTAGTAAAATTAATCATCTATAACATCAAGGATAACTCTTTATATCTTCATAAATAAAGAGTTAGTTATAACCGAGAATATAGTTTTCATTATCAAACCATTGAGACATCTCATTATCGGAATGGCCGCTTGGCAGAACTTGTTGTTCTTCGCTATTTTCTTTTTGATTTTCCTTTAAAATATTATGATTTTCTTCTGAAAGTGTTATTTGTCTTTTCAATAATGTTTGGTTACTGCTCATATTCCTATCCTCATTAAGAAATTACTTCACCTTAACAAGTGCATATTTAAAGCCAAAGCTCACTTTTTTTCAACGAACTGAAATAGAAAGATATTTCGTTAAAGTAGAACTGTTGTAAACGACAATAAGCTTGCACTTTGCAAAATATGACTGCAATTTGCGAAGATAAATAAAATATTCATCTCACTGCTAAGACAGCTTATTCCTTTACATTTTTCACCTTGAAAATAGACTAGATATATAACGAAGCAAGATTAATATTACTGATTAATACATCATTTAAAGTAGACCTTTATATGTGAGATAAACCTACGAAATAAGCACCGTTCCTTTCGCGATACGCGAGTTTCAATACAAGTATAACTTGTCCGAAATCGTCAACACGTAAGGCTGTTTATTACGATAATCAATAATAAAAATGCTGTTCATTAAAAATGAACAGCATTAGATAGTTTTACGGGCTTTACTAAAAATTACCAAGTGTAATTCATTCGTCCAGCCGTTCCGTGAGTTTTACTGTAAACGAGCAGAGTAGCATCGTTTAGCATGACACGTTCAAAGAAACTATTGTACTGGAATAGTTATAGTTCCAGTAAAAACTTCTCCTGCGAGTGTCTCGTATGCATATTCAAATGAAATGGTATTAGTTGATGCATCCGTATTATCCGACATATATTCATAATTGCTTGTCCGATAAATAAGTTGTGAATCTTCTTGTGCGGTACCAGTCTGTATATTTATTTGCATATTTTCATTCACAATCACTTCATTTTCCGCCAATTTAACGGTACCGACACGACTAATATATATATTTCCATCGTTAACAATTGTGAAGTTGCTAACATCAGTTCTTGCGATATTATCTTCGGTGACGCTTAACTGACGCATAGTGAAGTTTTGTAAACTGTTAATACTGGTCGGCATATAGAAATAAACACTTTGGTCATAATCTGAACTTGTCGATGCTTCGTTAGCCGTATTGACAGTAGTAATGGTAGTACCGCCAGTGGTGAAGTTTTGATTGTCCAACTTAACATCGTTAATATCAAATACTTGTGATGCACCTGAAATATCAAAAGAGAATGAATCACCACTGATATTAATAATTTCATTGGTTGAGTTAACTTCTACATTCCCGACAGTATATTGATAACTACCAGCAACGACTAAAGGTAATGTAGGCGTAACTTCAAGCTTAGTATTATTTAACGTCATGGTATGAGAGGTAGCTATAACAAGGCCACCCGTAAATAATGTTGTGCCAGGAAGAATTAAATCATCGCCATGATCATTTCCTTTTAGTGTTGCATAACCGTTTGTTCTATTGAGCGAAATACTTTCACCTGGAATTGATACTGCTTGAGAATAAAAAACGCTGAAACTAGGATTACTTTCAGAGATTTCTCGTGTCAGATTTACTACTTCCAAAGAACTTACATTTGAAGTGATTCGTGGCAGCAAAGCTAGCTCTATAGTTTCAGAGTTAGGAATATTGAAACAACAATTATTATTAATTCCTGAGATGTAAACGCTTATCGTCTCGTCACTTTGTTGAGATAAGCGAATTGAAGCGCTTTGATAGTGAATACCATTATCGCTAAACGCTGGCATGTTCAAAGTAATTGATTGCGAAAATTTAGCCGTTACAACATGTTGCTCGGTCGCAGTGTCATAAACTGATTTAACCACTGGGTTGTTTACGTCTTCTACTACCAATTCAGCTGCAGCAATTGAATTAGAAGTATTATCAATAATAGATATTCTGTATTCAACATCAGAGAGTTCGACGGCTTTATTATCTGCTACATAGAGTGTTAACGTTTCAATAGCATTTGCTGAACCAATATATAAATCAGAGCCACTTAGGTTACTTGATGATTCAGGAATAAAGTCGATATCGCCGTCTCGATTTAAATCAAGGTTAGCTCTAACACTGGTATTAATATGCTTAGGAACAATAATGCTATATCTGCCGTTTACAGCATCATAACTAGAGCTATGTTTATATTTTAACGTGGAAGAACTATTACCTACATGAGAATAGGCATTGAACTCTAAATTATCAACCGACGAGTTATCATCGCTATTTAATACTGTAATTTGTACTAGCTGTGGCTCAGAAACGGCAAAAGAACCAAAGTCTTTTATTGCAACATTTGCACTGCTATCGCCAGTATTGAAGAAAAACGCTCGCGTTAAAAACTGTCCGTCTTCACTAGAAATAATCACTTCTATGTCGGAGTTCGCAGGTAATTTTGATATTTCAAACTTACCATCAGTGGCAATTAAGTCTTCAACGACTAACTCAGACCCTAAATTAACGGTAATTAAGGCAGTGCTAACCGGTTGCGCGTCGAAGATATCGACAACCACCCCGTGAAAAGTAACCGATGATTCGCTATTTTGTTGTGCAGATATAACTTCAGTTTGAGCATTAATCGCTTGGGCAACATCGGTATTATCATGGTTATCGTCTAAACAACCGTTTAATAATAGTAACGAAATACTTACGATTATGAAATTTGGATACTTCAATTTATTTTCCTTTGGAAAGCGTATGCCTTAGAGGAAAATAAACATCAATTATAACAATTGATACCTCCCTCCATGGCGGTAGAATTTTGAAAACGGATGGTATCCTATTAAAAACAATAAAAAAAGTATTAATTAAATTAATCCTAAAAATTAAGCAGTCTAGTACTTTTGTATAAAATATTATTGGCCTATCTAACAATACATGTGACACAAGTATGGCCTTGCAAACCTTTGAGTTATCGATTTTTTCTAAAAATAGGACATCTGTAATTCACCTTATTCCAGCTATTCAACAAAATAATTAATAGCACCAAAGGCAGCCTGACGACCTGTAGATTATTGCTTTATCGAAAGTTTCAACCTTCGAAACATAGTTAGCGTTGAAGTTTGTTGCGCTAATACATTATTGAATTGTTGAATTGTTGAATTATTGAATTGTTGAATTGTTGGACTTTAGACTGACTAGCGGGGGAGATTTTCTCAGGGGGGGCATTAAAATATAATTAAACCCTATCGATAAATAAATATTGAGATATAACGAATCAACATATACAAGGATGGCTTGATGAAAACTAAATATCGAGAAGATATTTAGTTTTCATTATTTATATAACTATAGAGAGTTAAAAGCGATATGCCGCATAAATACCCGCGACACGGTCAAGACTATTATCCAGTTTATAACCATTTTCTTGCGCATCGAAACTTGAGTAACCGACAAATACACCAATATCAGTATTTTTGCTGTAGGCGTAATTAACACCAACATTTACTTCGTGGGCATGGTTTTGTGAAAAATCTACTAAATCGCGATAAGTGTAGCTTGCCGTAGCGGTCCAATCCTTAGCAATATTAGTTTGTAAACCGAGTGAATAACGAAATTCATCTTTGTTTTTCAGCTGTTCTTCATCCCACTTTACATAACCTAAAGAGAAAATCATCGCGAAATCTTTATCAAAGACATATTTACCGTTTAAATCGGTGCCATAAGCTATCGCATCGCCGTTGATTGTAGAGTCTTGATAACCTCTGACACCTAAACCTACCGCTAACTCCAAACCCATTTCATTATCAGGGCGAGCTAACACCCGATAATTTAGTCCACCTAAACCTACGGTTAAATTATCTGTAAAACCATAAGCGCCATTTAGGCCGAGTTCAACACGACGGTCATTTTTTTCTTCTCCCCAAACTAAAGCCCCCGCAATTGCAATAGTGCCCTCAGTTAAGGTCATCGGTCGTAATACCTGATTTTCTGGATACTCTGTTTCGGCAAAGACAGAAGAAGAAGCTAAAAGTAAAGCGATGCTAATAAGTGATTTGTTCATAATGTTAATTCCCAATGTTTTATGTTTTAGTAATTTATGAGGGAATAATAAAGCCTTGTTACGTTCGTTTCATTATGGTTTTTGTTGGTGAAATGTAGTGCTAACGTGAGAAATTGTAAGAAGTATTTGATGAATTCACATTACCACTTGAGCTTTTTCAATACTTTCCGTCAAGATGATAGGCGACGACAGACAAGTCAACATTTCTCCACAAGCCAGTGAAAAATTAGCGCAAGAGCAAATACAAGAACAAATTAAAGAAATTCAGCAAGAGCTTAGTAAACTCAATAATGGTAATTCAGCAGAAGAGCAACAAAAGAGAAAAATACTGGTGAGTCAGCTGGCCTCATTTAATGGCACTTTACTCGGTTTATACGGGAAAAAAATTGGCAGGATTAGCGGAGTCAGCTCCTTAGCTATCTAATGTTAATAAGTGCATGTTCAACTTACTTGATAACAATTATCCGTTTTCACCTCCCCATTAATTTTACTTTAATTCTAGCCCTTTCGAAGTCGTCACTACCGCGACAATATAAGAATGACAAGTTACCGAAACAGAAAGTATTTTAAATGAATATGATCCTATTTATTAGTCAGACTTGGAATACAACAAAAAACAGTCTACGATAAGACTCGTAGAAGTAAGAGTTTAACAATAAATATAAAAATAACCCTATAAAAGGACGGTAAACAATGAAACGATTATTCATACTTATTTTGTTATCTATACCCAACATCGCGGCGGCTTTAGATAGCAACATTTCTATTGGTAAGACTATAGAAATTGAATCAAAAACCCTTAATGAAAAACGCATTATTCAGGTTCATTTGCCTGATGCTTATCGCAACGGGGAAACTCGTTTTCCCGTTCTTTACCTTACTGATGGACCTGGGCATTTCAGTCACACGGTAGGCACAATGAATTTTCTCGCTAATAATGGTCGCATCCCTCAGATGATCATTGTTGGTGTGGCCAATACGGATAGAACGCGTGATTTAACGCCTAAAATATTAGTATCAAAAGACCTGCGATTTCAAAATGGTGGAGGCGCTGATAACTTTTTAAACTTTTTTGAACAAGAATTGATCCCCTATATCGAAAAAAACTATCGTACTCAGCCCTATCGTGTCTTTAGTGGCCATTCATTCGGTGGGCTATTTGCCTTAAATGCTTTCTTAACAAAACCAGAGGTGTTTAATGCCTATATTTCAGTAAGCCCAAGTTTATGGTGGGACGACCAACGCTTAATAAATGATGCTAAGGTTTTTTTCAATAAAACAGCATCACTTGATCGTACGCTTTTTGTAACCATGGCGGCAGAAAGCGACCGCATGCTCGGCCCATACAACGAATTTGTTAACATGGCAAAAGAAAGTAAAGTTAAAGGTTTGATATTTGCTAATAAAGAATTTGATGATGAAGATCATGGCTCAACCGTTTTGCGTAGCCAGTATTTTGGCTTAAAACAAGTTTGGGATGGCTGGAATATGCCACGTGATACCTTCAGCCAAGGGCTTAGTGCGGTTCAAGCACATTATAAAAAAATTGCGAAAAAATTTGGCTTTGATGTACAGGTACCTGAAGGAATAATTAATAACTTAGGTTACAACGCATTAGGCGATGAAAAATTAGCTAAGGCGATAGAAGTATTTGCTTATAATGTCAAAATGTATCCAAACTCAGCCAATGTTTATGACAGCTTGGCAGATGCGCAAGAGGCAAGTGGTGCCCTAAATAAGGCCTATAAAAATTATGCAAAAGCACTTGAGCTAGCAGAATCAAATGATGCTAATAAAGCTATGTTTGAAAAAAACAAAGAGAGAGTTGCTAAGCTTTTAACAGTAAAAAATAAAATTGCTGGTGAATAAAGGTTAGTTTAGTAGCGACCTTGATTATTAGTCAATGTCGCTAAAATAGATAAAATGTTTACCTAAATTTATCAAGGGTTGACGATTAGAGTTTGCTTATCTGCTTGGCGTCGCGGTGGCAGCTGGATAAATACTGAAATTAAACATCACTTTCCAACTCAAAAACCTTTTCAACAGGTAATTCAAAAAACCTAGCTAACTTAAGCGCGATAACAACAGAAGGAGTAAAGCGTCCGGTTTCAACGGTACTTATTGTTTTCCTTGAAACTCCAATATTATCTGCTAACTCTTGTTGTGATAACTTGCGTTTACTCCGTAGCTTGGCAATATGGTTATCGAGTTCATTATTCATTCTCTGAATCCTTATATAATGAGTATATTACAGGTAAGGAGTAGGCAATAAATATCAAACCAACAATAAATTCTGAAAAATCACTAATAGAAATGCTGCTAAAGGCTACGTCAGCAAGATCATCAAATATGCAAAAAATTAATAAAACACTAATTGCCATAGTAAACGCCCATTTATAACCTTTAAGGTTGATAAAATTAACATATTCATCTTGAAAGTCACCATACCAAAATGCAGCTTTTGACAATCCCTCCATTGCATGCAACGTTTTGACAAGTTGAACAACCAAAACTAATAAAACAATAACACCCATACCAGTAAGTAAAATGTCAACCCAGTGATTGTTTTCAATAATTGATGAAAAAGCCTGATCAATAACATCAAAAGTAAATACAAAACCTAATGCAAAACTAAATAATGCGTTACTTTTCAAATAAAGGTGCTCGTTATCTGCTGAAGAAACTATTTCTTTACCCATGTTAATTATCCTTAATTATAGTCACTTAGTAACCTAAAGGTGTCAAATGCCACCCTAGATACACATATGATACCCTTGGGTATCACAACGAGTCAATATAATTTATCTATGTTGACTAGATAGTGTTTTTATTTTTTTTGCATAATGAGAAAAACATGAAGGTTATTTGCAGGGAAAACTTTAGTTATGTATATCGCTTGGTCGTATTTGAGTTTGCGGATTGGAGTTTTATCATTTTTTTGCCGTGGCGGTAGCGACAGGAGAGGCCAAAGAGGGTTTGCCGTTTAACCCTCTTTGGGTGTCGTCGGCCCCGACGCCAAACCAATAAACAAACGCCAAGCAGGTGATAATAATGATCACTTGTCACCGCGCACTTTAATTCTTAACAAAAAAATAAAGCATAGAAAAGTTAATAATTAAATGACGAATGACATTGTGTTTGAATAATTTTCAACTATCGTTATTTGTGCGTCAGTAAGATGCACAACATATTAAATTCATATATAAGGATATTACCATGTCAAATACTACCCTTGGTTCATACTCACCTTTTTCTGCCCAAATAAGTACAGAAGATAAAGAAGTTTTCATTAATGCATTTGAAAAGTTTGTTGGTGTTAACTATGAACCAATTGCTGTTGCAAAACAGGTTGTTGCTGGAGAAAATTATGCTTTTTTCTGTAACGCTACACCGGTTTATCCGGGTGCAACATCTAACCCAGCAATGGTGACCATTTTTAAATCATTAGAAGGTCATTCAAGTATTACGCATATTGAAAAAATGCCATATTAATCAGACCTATATTACTTAACAAAGAAGTAAGCATTCACTTACTTCTTTCATGTTTTTTATCTAGTTTAAGCTTCTGTTCGATATCTCTTTGGCAATAATACCCTGTGAATCGTTTGACACCACTTACATTAAACTCGACCTCAAAACTCCCGTTTGTTGCTCTAATAGTGATAACTAAACAAACAAATAATACATTTATAAATCACCAGAGACAAAACAAGTACCCAATCCTGTTCCTTTAAACGCCGGAGTGATGACCAATATTCACGTATCACTGTTGGCACACGGAATATGTTCAGGATGAACGGTAAAGCGAGGTGCCATGAATGGCAAGGAGCGCAGTGCCATCCGCGCTGGTACGTCGAGAATATTGGGTAGCATGGAGGAAATAGGTTTAATGGAGTAGTGCCTAATTTACTTTTAATTAAAAACTGAACAGTTTGGAGTTTTATTCACTGCTTGGCGTCGCGGTGGCGACGGCACAGAAAGGGGAACGAACGCTCCGCTCCCCCTTCCAATCCCCAGAGCGCCCTGCACAGCAAAGCACTCCAACTAAATTTAGGTGGCAAGTCTATTCCTGCTGAAAGTCGTCCCTTCACACAGCAGTCTACGCCATCCATGGCTTCGATAAATACCGTACTTATCTAAATTGAGCTTCCGTTGCTGTGGAGGGATTAGGAGTCCTTGTCACTGTTTGCTGTCATCCACGTGGTTGCTTAATCGAGGCTCTCAGTTTTACTGTTCTAGATTCCGTACAAGGTACTTACGGAATGACGGTTGTTGCCCTAACCGATCAACAAACACAATCCTGCTCCATTAAACGCCGGAATGATGACCAATATTCACGTATCACTGGCATGGATGCCAGTGAAAGCGCTGTTGGCACACGGAAGTGCCATCAGCGCTGGTACGTCGAGAATATTGGACAGCATGGAGGAAACACGTTTAATGCAGCAGCGACGGGTGAGTCCAGAGAGGGTTCGTCGCTTAACCCTCTTTGGGTGTTGTCGGCACCCCGACGCCAAACAATTAAACAAGATCCAAGCCAGCGTACTTTATTCCTAAATATCAGTATTCTCATTAAATCAACAGATCTGCCCCTTGAACATAATTCATTTTAAGGAAGTCATAATGCCCTCTAGTTAATCAACATACCAAGTGTCATGACTTAATCCAGCGAATGTAACACCAATAAGCAAAATACTGTTTTCAAACTCTTCAACCCTATACGATAACCATGCTGTTGTATCTAGAGAAAACGTTTGAAAAACATGATTATTAGAGATGTTTTTATTGAGTCTATCGACTCTTAATTTAACAGTTAATGATATATCAAAAGAAACTTCACATCTTGTGTATGAAAAATTTCTCTGTTTTCCAGAATATGTTTTCTCAATATTGACTATATTTATATTTTCAACTTCAATTTTTTCGATTGTATCTTGATGAATTTCAATTTGTTGTCCATTTAGATATATGCTTAACGGTTTTTCGAGGAGACCATCCTTTATTAATTCTTTCGTACTAGCTAATTCTGTATTAATTTGCTCTTTGAATATCAATACAAGTGAATTCTCTTTTGTAATGAGTTCATCTAATAATTCAGAGATACTTTTATAGAATGAAAAATTATCTTTATTTTCAAAAAAATCGCCCCAATCGTTATCACCCGAAATTACGAGTGCCTGTTTATTTTTATATTCTTTATCTATAGCTAGTAATGAAATAGCATCTGGGAATTCACTTTTTTTCTTTAAACTAAATGGAGGTAACAAATTAAAATACATATCCATAACGTCTGAAATCCTGACGTTTGATGTCTGAATTATTTCAATTCCCATCATTTTTTTAAACGAAGAAAACTCTTCCAATGCATTACTAACGGCTTCTTCAACTTCCAAATCATTGCCTGAAACATTAAATAGCGAAAATGCTCTATGACTTATAAAGTTTTTTTGTAACTTTAATACTCCATTAAAATATTCACGAATCTGTTCAACAATTTTAGATTCTATTTCCCTATCTGTAATATCAGTAATGGCAAGTCTATAAACTTCACTTTTAGGTAATTCAATTAGCTTTAAAAAATGAGAATGAGAAAATCACATTTGAGACGGACAAATACTTCAGTATCAATAATTATAGTTTGATCAGTCATTTATTCTAAAGAAGCCTAGTAAGTTTTTTCAAGTAGGAGGTATACTAAAATTTATCGACATCGTTGACTATAGAATTTTCATAAAAAAACCCGCTAATTAGCGGGTTTTTATCAGATTAACAAGTAGCAGCGTTAGCCTACCAACCTGTTTTCTCTTTAAGTGCTTTGCCGATATCAGCTAAAGAACGAACAGTTTTAACACCAGCCGCTTCTAATGCTTTAAATTTCTCTTCAGCAGTACCTTTACCACCGGCGATAATCGCGCCAGCGTGACCCATACGCTTACCTTCTGGTGCAGTAACACCAGCAATGTAAGATACTACAGGTTTAGTAACGTGAGCTTTGATGTATTCCGCAGCTTCTTCTTCAGCAGTTCCGCCAATTTCACCAATCATTACGATTGCTTCAGTTTGAGGATCGTTTTGGAACATTTC
>JABSOY010000001.1:0-192248 GCA_013215385.1 Colwellia sp. | reverse complement strand
AAATGGATGTGACCTGGCATGATACCAATCTTAGTCTCGCCCGGAGTGATAACACCTGGACAGTTAGGACCGATCATACGAACGCCACTTTGGTTAAGCTTAGCTTTAACGTCAACCATATCTAAAGTTGGAATACCTTCAGTAATAGTGATGATAATTTGAATGCCAGCATCAATAGCTTCTAAAATTGCATCTTTACAGAACGGAGCTGGAACGTAGATAACTGTTGCTGTTGCGCCAGTTGCTTCTACTGCTTCACGTACTGTGTTGAATACTGGTAAACCAAGGTGCGTTTGACCGCCTTTACCTGGGCTTACGCCACCAACCATTTGTGTACCGTAATCAATAGCTTGTTCTGAATGGAAAGTACCTTGACCACCAGTGAAACCTTGACAGATAACTTTAGTATCTTTATTAATTAAGATAGACATTATTTGCCCTCCGCAGCTGCTACAACTTTAGTTGCTGCATCAGTTAGTGATTCAGCAGCAATGATGTCTAAGCCAGAGTTTTTAAGAACTTCACGACCTAATTCAGCATTTGTACCTTCAAGACGTACAACAACAGGTACTTTAACGCCAACTTCTTTAACAGCGCCAATAATACCTTCAGCAATCATGTCACAACGAACGATGCCACCAAAGATGTTAACTAAAACAGCTTTAACGTTTTCGTCAGATAAAATGATTTTGAATGCTTCAGAAACACGTTCTTTGTTTGCACCGCCGCCAACATCCAAGAAGTTAGCTGGCTTGCCGCCGTGTAAGTTAACGATATCCATAGTACCCATTGCTAGGCCTGCACCGTTAACCATACAACCAACAGTACCATCAAGAGCTACATAGTTTAGCTCCCATTGTGCTGCATGTGCTTCACGTTCATCTTCTTGAGATGGATCGTGGAAAGCACGCATTTTAGGTTGACGGTAGATTGCATTACCATCAATACCAATTTTTCCGTCTAAACAGTGAAGGTTGCCTTCATCAGTAATGACTAACGGGTTGATTTCTAGTAAAGCGAAATCACAATCTTCAAACATTTTAGCTAGACCTAAAAAGATCTTAACAAATTGCTTCATTTGAGTTGGGTTTAAACCCAATTTGAAACCTAATTCACGTGCTTGGTAAGGTTGAGCGCCAACTAGTGGATCAATCTCAGCTTTGTGAATTAATTCAGGAGTCTCTTCAGCAATCTTTTCAATGTCAACACCGCCTTCGGTAGAAGCCATGAACACAACTCTTTGTGAAGCTCTGTCAACAACAGCACCAAGATACAACTCGTTAGCTATGTCTGTACAGCTTTCAACTAAAATTTTAGTTACTGGCTGACCATTTGCATCTGTTTGATAAGTAACTAAGTTCTTACCTAACCAGTGTTGAGCGAAATCTTTGATTTCTTCTTTAGATTTAACTAGCTTAACACCGCCAGCTTTACCGCGTCCGCCTGCGTGTACTTGAGTTTTAACAACCCACATATCGCCGCCAATTTTATCAGCAGCCTCAGCAGCTTCTTGAGGAGTGTCGCAAGCGAACCCTTCAGAAACTGGTAAACCATATTCAGCGAATAATTGTTTCGCTTGGTACTCATGCAAATTCATGGTGTTTTATCCATTTATCTGTAAATTATAATGGCAGCTTGGCGTAATTAAAACTTTACGAAAGTTACCATCGAAAAAAGTCGACCGATTATAGTATAAAAGCTCTAAGGAACAAAGTTCTTAGAGCTAATACTATAGTCTAAATCAATATAATTGTTATTCTCGATTAAATATCAAGAAGTAGACGTGTTGGATCTTCTAACAAGTCTTTAATCGCTACTAAGAAACCAACAGATTCTTTGCCATCAATTAAACGATGATCATAAGAAAGTGCCAAGTACATCATAGGTAATATTTCAACTTTTCCGTTAACAGCCATAGGTCTGTCTTGGATTTTATGCATTCCTAAAATAGCCGCTTGCGGTAAGTTTAAGATCGGTGTTGAAAGTAATGAACCAAATACGCCACCGTTAGTAATGGTAAAGTTACCACCGGTCATTTCATCAATAGTTAATTTACCATCACGGCCTTTAATTGCTAACGCACGAATGCCATTTTCAATCGCTGCCATACCTAACTGATCAGTATCACGTAAAACTGGTGTAACTAAGCCACGTGGTGTAGAAACAGCAATCGAGATATCGAAAAAGTTATGATAAACAATATCATCGCCGTCAATTGAAGCATTTACCGCCGGGAAGCGTTTTAATGCTTCCGTTACTGCTTTCACATAAAACGACATAAAACCTAAACGGGTATCATGGGTTTTTTCAAATAATTCTTTATATTGCTTACGAAGATCCATAATCGGTTTCATGTTAACTTCGTTAAACGTAGTTAACATTGCCGTTGAATTTTTCGCTTCTAATAAACGTTTAGCAATAGTTTTACGCAAACGAGTCATAGGAACACGTTTTTGAGTACGTTCCCCTAAGTCTGCTACAACAGGAGCTGGCGCAGCTACTTTTGCCGTTGGTGCAGCGGCTGCAGGTTTGTTAGCCGCGGCTTCAACATCTTCTTTCGAAATGCGTCCGCCTTTGCCAGTGCCGGTAACATCGCTTGCTGTTAAGCCTTTCTCTGTCATTAA
Organism: Colwellia sp.; assembly: GCA_013215385.1. Classification (GTDB taxonomy): domain Bacteria; phylum Pseudomonadota; class Gammaproteobacteria; order Enterobacterales; family Alteromonadaceae; genus Colwellia_A. The sequence goes on along the minus strand of JABSOY010000001.1, from coordinate 189,624 downwards.
ACGTCGTACTGAAGGGCTTGCTAATTCGTCAGAGCTTATAGCTTCTTCTGCAGTTGCCGCCGGAGCGCCAGCTGTTGCACCTGCATTTAATTCACCAATGACTTGTGAACCTAAGACAGTATCGCCTTCAACATGAATGATTTTACCAATAACACCATTCTCTTGTGCGACGACTTCTAATACGACTTTATCTGTTTCAATATCGACCAAGTTTTGGTCAACTGAAACAACATCGCCTGTCGCAACATGCCAAGTAGCGACTGTTGCATCGGCAACAGACTCTGGTAATACTGGTACGATAATATCAATAACTTTAGCTGGCGCTGCTGATGCTGCTGGAGTTGCAGCAGGTGCAGATACAGTAGCTGAAGCAGTACCTGCTGATAGAATAGCAATTACTTGCTCGCCTAATACAGTTGCACCTTCAGCTTGAGAAATCTCAGTAATAACACCATCAGAGTTAGCTACAACTTCAAGTACGACTTTATCAGTTTCAATATCAACAAGGTTTTGATCTCTAGATACTTTATCGCCTACTTGTACGTGCCAAGTAGCTACGGTTGCATCAGCAACTGATTCAGGTAGAACGGGAACCTTAATTTCGGTGGTCATTTATTTTATTCCTTACTCACTAGTCTTCAACAGTTAGCGCGTCAGTGACTAGCGCTTGTTGTTCTTTTACATGGACAGACATATAACCAACAGCTGGTGCTGCAGAAGCCTTACGGCCAGCATATGTCAAATAAGTACCTTTAGGGATCGCCGCTCTAAAATGATGCTGTGAACAATACCATGCACCCTGGTTTTGCGGTTCTTCCTGACACCAAACGAATTGCTTAACATGCTGGTATTTAGCCAACTCTGCTTGAAGCTCAACCTCTGGAAATGGATATAGTTGTTCGATTCGAATGATAACAACATTTTCTTGTTCACTCTTACGACGCTGGTCGAGTAATTCGTAGTAAACTTTACCACTACAAAATACCACACGTTCCACTTTTTTCGGCTCGATATCATCAACTTCACCAATAACATTGTGGAAAACACCTGTCGACAGTTCTTCTAATGAAGAAACGGCTAATGGATGTCGTAACAATGATTTAGGTGACATAACAACTAATGGACGACGCATAGGACGAACAACTTGACGACGAAGCATATTAAATACTTGCGCAGGTGTTGAAGGTACACAAACTTGCATATTGTGATCAGCACATAATTGTAAGAAGCGTTCAAGACGACCAGATGAATGCTCTGGACCTTGACCTTCATAACCATGAGGAAGCAACATTGTTAAGCCACATAAACGGCCCCACTTTTGCTCACCCGAACTGATGAATTGATCGAAAACCACTTGCGCACAGTTAGCAAAGTCACCAAATTGTGCTTCCCAAATAGTTAAACCTGCAGGCTCTGCGGTAGTATAACCATATTCAAAAGCAACCACTGATACTTCTGACAATACTGAGTCATGAATGTCAAACGGACCTTGCCCTTCACGAATATTTTGCAAAGGTAAATATTGGCTGCCATCATCTTGGTTATGTAAAACAGCATGACGGTGGAAAAAAGTACCACGCCCAGAGTCTTGTCCAGTAATACGAACACGTTGCCCTAAATCGACAATAGACGCATAGGCCAAGTTTTCTGCCATTCCCCAATCAAGTAATTTCTCACCCGAAGCCATTTTAACACGATCATCATAAAGCTTTTTAACACGACCATGAACAGGATGATTTTCAGGATAGGTTGAAATTTTACCTGCCAATTCTTTTAACTTGGTAATAGAAATTTCTTTCTCGTATTCATCATCCCAATCATGTCCAATAAATGGACTCCAATCTACAGAATGCTCTGTCATTGGTCGCCACTGTTCGACAGTACACTGACCTTCATCAAGCAACTTGCGATAATATGCGGTTAAATCAATCGACTTAGCCGAACTAATCGAACCTTCAGCATTAAGCTTATCGGCATAAATTTGGCGAGGTGTCGGATGCTTTTTAATTTTTCTATACATTAATGGCTGAGTAGCACTTGGTTCATCAGCTTCGTTATGGCCATGACGGCGGTAACAAACTAAATCAATCACTACATCACGCTTGAATTCATTTCGATAATCAAGTGCAATCTGAGTCGCTAAAATAACGGCTTCAGGATCGTCACCATTAACATGTAAAATAGGCGCATTCACCATCTTGGCAATATCTGTACAATATTCACCTGAGCGCATATCTTCTTTAATCGATGTAGTGAAACCTACTTGGTTATTAACCACTAAACGAATAGTACCGCCAACTTTAAATGCGCGAGCTTGCGACATGTTAAAGGTTTCTTGTACAACACCCTGACCTGCAATTGCCGAATCGCCATGAATAGTAATAGGTAATACCGTATCGCCCACTATATCGCCACGTCTGTCTTGACGAGCACGAACTGAACCGATAACAACAGGATTAACAATTTCAAGATGCGAAGGATTAAAAGCTAGCGCTAAATGTACATTTCCGCCAGGAGTAACAAAGTCAGATGAATAACCTTGATGATATTTAACATCACCAGAAGATAAGACCTCATCATGTTTGCCGCCAAATTCATCAAATAACTTAGAAGGGTTTTTCCCCATCACGTTAATTAATACATTTAAACGGCCACGGTGAGCCATACCAATAACAACTTCTTTTGTCCCTTGAGTGCCGGCACGAGTGATTAACTCTTTCAGCATAGGCACTAATGCATCAGCGCCTTCAAGTGAGAAACGTTTAGCGCCAGGAAATTTAGCACCAAGGTATTTCTCCAGACCATCAGCAGCAATCAAACCTTTAAGAATTTCTTCTTTTTCCGCAGTAGTCAATACCGCCTTTGATTGCACAGATTCAAGACGATGTTGTAACCAACGTTTTTCATCTGTTGAAGTAATATGCATATATTCGGCGCCAATTGCGCCACAATATGTTGCTTTAAGTGATTTATATAAATCACCTAACTTCATGGAGTCTTGAGTAACTGCAAATGAACCGACATTATATTCTTTGTCGAAATCATTTTCAGAAAGTTCATGATGCGACAGTTGTAAGTCGCGTACCTTATCTCGCTGCCATAATCCTAAAGGGTCAAGGTTAGCATTTTGATGTCCACGAAAACGAAAAGCGTTAATTAGCTGTAAAACTTTAACTTGTTTTGCATCGCCACCACTTGAAACCACTACAGTTTTATGTGAGTGCTTAGCTAATTCTCTAAATTCATTGCGGATTTCAGAATGCCTAAACTCTAGGTCAGCACCTTCAATTTTTGGAAGTTGTTGGAATACAGCTCGCCACTCTGCTGAAACAGATTGCGAGTTATCCAGATAAGATTCGTATAATTCTTCAATATAAGTAGCGTTACCACCACTTAAATGGGAAGACTCTAACCAAGCCTTCATTGTACCATCGGGCATTGCCTGTTCCTTTATGGGATAAAAGCAATAAAAAAAATGCTTATCTAATGGGTTAGATTACTCTAACTCAACTAAATAAACGACTCAAAAATCAGGTCAAGCTATTCCATTTTATTATTACTGACTTCACGGAGGTTATACCCCATGAAATCAGTGAATAAAATATTAAACTGCTCGAGAGATAAGCATTGACTTAATATGGCCAATAGCTTTCGTTGGGTTTAATCCTTTCGGACAAACATCAACACAGTTCATAATGCCGTGACAGCGGAATACACTGTAAGCATCTTGTAAATCATCTAAGCGCTCTTCTGTTGCGGTATCACGGCTATCAATCAGAAAACGATAAGCATGTAATAAACCTGCAGGCCCGATAAATTTATCAGGATTCCACCAGAAAGAAGGACATGATGTCGAACAACAGGCACATAAAATACATTCGTAAAGACCGTCTAATTTTTCACGTTCTTCAATTGACTGTATATGTTCACGTGCTGGCTGCTCTTTACCGTCATTAATTAGGTATGGCTTAATTTTTTCATACTGAGTATAAAACTGAGTCATATCAATAATTAAATCACGTACTACCGGTAAACCCGGCAAAGGACGTAATACGATAGTTTTTGTTTTTAAGTCTGATAATGGCGTTATACACGCTAAACCATTCTTACCATTCATGTTTAAGCCGTCTGAACCACAGACACCTTCACGACATGAACGACGGAATGATAAACTAGCATCGGTCTCTTTTAATAAGATCAAAGCGTCAAGTATCATCATGTCAGAGCCATCAGGAACGTCTAGTTCATACTCTTTCATGTATGGGGCATTATCAACATCTGGGTTGTAACGATAAATCGAAAATAGCTGTTTCATTGCAATGCTCCTTAGTATACACGAGCTTTCGGAGGGAAAGCTTCACGGTGAACAGGTTTCATATTGACGTCACGCTTAGACATTGCTTCAGTCTCAGGCGTGTAGATAGAATGGCATAACCAATTAACATCATCACGTTCAGTGAAATCTTGACGGGCATGAGCACCACGAGATTCTGTACGGAAGTTAGCGGCTTTAGCAGAACAAAATGCTGTTTCCATTAAATTATCTAATTCTAAACATTCAATACGTTGCGTGTTAAATTCAGACGATTTATCGTCTAATCTAGCATCTTTTAAACGTTCACGAATTTCAGTTAACTCTTTCATGCCTTGTGCCATCGCTTCGCCTTCACGGAAAACCGAGAAGTTCATTTGCATACATTGCTGTAAGTCTTTGCGAATTTGCACTGGGTCTTCACCTTTCGTTGAAGATTCCCAACGATTAGTACGGGCAAGTGACGTTTCTAAATCAGATTCAGAGGCATCTTTAGCCGTTTGAGTGTCGTTTAAGTAGGTACCTAAGAAGTTACCTGCCGCACGACCAAATACCACTAAATCAAGTAATGAATTACCACCTAAACGGTTTGCACCATGTACAGATACACAAGCAATCTCACCTACGGCGAATAAACCTTCAACAATGGTTTCTTTACCATCATTGCCAATGTTAAGTGCTTGACCATTCACATTGGTCGGTACACCGCCCATTTGATAATGACAAGTAGGTATAACTGGAATAGGCTCAACGGCAGGATCAACATGAGCAAATGTTTTAGATAAATCACAAACACCTGGTAAACGTTTCTCTAAAGTTTCACGACCTAAATGGTCAAGTTTAAGCTTGATATGCTTACCAAATTGAGGATGGTCATAACCACGACCTTCACGGATCTCTGTCATCATTGAACGAGCAACAACATCACGACCCGCTAAATCTTTAGCGTTAGGCGCGTAACGTTCCATGAAACGTTCGCCGTCTTTATTTAATAAGTAACCACCTTCACCACGACAACCTTCAGTAACCAGTACACCAGCACCTGCGATTCCAGTCGGGTGGAACTGCCACATTTCCATGTCTTGCATTTGAATGCCAGCACGAAGTGACATACCAACACCGTCACCAGTATTGATGTGTGCATTAGTTGTTGATGCAAAGATACGACCTGCACCACCGGTAGCAAGTACCGTAGCACGTGCCTTAAAGTAAACAATTTCGCCAGTTTCAATACAAATTGCGGTAGTACCGACAACAGTACCGTCACTATTCTTAACTAAATCGAGTGCGTACCATTCTGAATAAACATTAGTTTTATTTTTAACGTTTTGTTGATACAAGCAATGTAGTAATGCATGACCGGTACGGTCAGCAGCAGCAGCCGTACGTGCCGCTTGTTCGCCACCAAAGTTTTTAGATTGGCCACCAAAAGGACGTTGGTAAATTTTACCTTCTTCGGTACGAGAAAAAGGTAAACCCATTTTTTCTAGTTCGATAATAGATTCTGGGCCTGATTTACACATGTATTCAATTGCGTCTTGGTCACCGATATAATCAGAACCTTTAACGGTATCGTACATATGTTGTTCCCAATGGTCTTCATGCGCGTTACCAAGTGCAACGGTGATACCACCTTGCGCTGATACAGTATGAGAACGAGTTGGAAAAACTTTAGAAATCAAGGCACATGATTTGCCTGATTCAGAAATAGCTAATGCGGCGCGCATACCTGCACCACCGGCGCCAATAACTATGGCGTCAAATTCACGAATTGGAACGCTCACTTATACACCCCACACAATTAAAAAGCCTGCAGCTAAGTAGACTAATAAAGTAACAGAAAAGAAAAACTGTAATGACCCACGCAAGAATGCTGGTTTGATGTAATCTGACAATACTTGCCAAATACCAATCCACGCATGAATAACAAGTGATAAAACAGCAAGCAATGTTGCTATTTTTACTGACATCAAGCCAAAGAAGGCATGCCATGCATCATAAGTAACTTCAGGGGTAACAACAAAAAAACCAGCGATTAATAACGTATATAACGTTAAAATTATAGCGCTAGCTCTTATAAGTATAAAATCATGTACGCCATTTCGGCCTACGGTGGCAATATTATTTACCATAACCAAACTCCTACTACGACAGTAAGTACAAACCAAAGTGCCATAGCAAATTTAGCACTGGTATTTCCTGAAGCTAATTCTTCAAAATGGCCTAAGTCCATAAATAAGTGACGAACACCCATTAATATATGAAACGTTAGAGCAGAGATTATGCCAAACATAATGAATTTGAAAAATAAGCCGTCGAGACATGCTTGAATTGAAGCAAATCCTTCAGCAGAAGATAGAGATAACGAAAGTGTCCACAATAAAATACCAATAGCAAATACCATAATCACACCAGAAACACGGTGCAATATCGAGGCGTTTGCCGCAGCATGCATTTTAATTGTAGTCAGATCTAGGTTTACAGGACGTTGTTTTTTCACGATTGCGCCTAAAGAGTTCTTTGAGTCTTTAACTTTTTTATTATTGCCCAATAAAATAAGTAAACAAAGTTTACAATAATTTGTTGAGCAACCCCCCAGCGATCTTAGTCAATATTTGTACATTTATAAAAGAAACGACAAATAAAAATTAGATCAACATGATTATATAGCTGAATATTTTTAATTACAATTTTCTTAAGCGACAATTTCACCTTTATTTCAAAGGCTTTAGGCTATTATTTGAGCTATCCAAGCAATTCTTTGACTTTAGTCTAGTGTTGTAACATTAGGTTTGACTTAGAGGGGGTATAATGAAGTAGAATACGCGCAGTTTTATATTCATAAAAACTGACTAATTTTTCAAAAGTGAGTCAGAAAACGAATTAAATAATTTATAGGGGATTAAACATATGGCTGAATCTAAAGCCACTCTCAGTATTGATGGTAACGTAATTGCAGATTTACCAATACTTTCAGGTAGCGCCGGTAACGACGTAATAGACATCAGAACTTTGGGGAATTATGGGTATTTCACTTATGATCCGGGCTTCTTAGCAACCGCTTCATGTGAATCAGCTATTACTTTTATCGACGGTGGCAAAGGTATTCTACAACATCGTGGCTACCCAATCGACAGCTTAGCGAAACAAGCTGACTACTTGGAAGTTTGTTATATTTTATTAAACGGCGACGCGCCAACCAAAGAACAATATGAGCAATTTAAAAATACGATCACTAACCATACAATGGTTCATGAAAAACTAGCTCACTTCTTCCAGGGCTTCTTACCTGACGCGCATCCTATGGCTATGGTTTGTGGTGTTGTTGGTGCTTTATCGTCTTTCTATCATAGTGATTTAGACATTGAAGACCCGAAGCAACGTATGCGTAGTGCACATCGTTTAATCGCAAAAATGCCAACAATTTCAGCAATGGCTTATAAATACAGCATTGGTCAACCGTTTGTATATCCACGCAATGATCTAAGCTACGCAGAAAATTTCTTGCACATGATGTTCTCTGTTCCTGCCGAAGAATATGTTGTAAGTCAGACGGTTGCACGTGCAATGGACAGAATATTCACCTTACATGCTGACCACGAACAAAACGCTTCAACGTCAACGGTACGTTTAGCTGGTTCTTCAGGCGCAAACCCTTACGCATGTATTGCGGCAGGTGTTGCATCTTTATGGGGGCCTGCACATGGCGGCGCCAATGAAGCTTGTTTAACGATGCTTGAAGAAATTGGTACATTAGACCGCGTAGATGAATTTGTTGCTCGCGCAAAAGATAAAAGCGATTCGTTCCGCTTAATGGGTTTTGGTCATCGTGTTTATAAAAACTTTGACCCACGCGCTACCGTAATGCGTGAAACCTGTCATGAAGTATTAAAAGAACTAGGCATAGAAGATCCTCTTTTAGATGTGGCAATGGCACTTGAAAAAGTAGCACTTGAAGATTCGTACTTTATCGAGAAAAAACTTTACCCGAACGTGGATTTTTATTCAGGTATTATCTTAAAAGCTATTGGTATTCCAACCAATATGTTTACGGTAATATTTGCAATGTCTCGTACGGTTGGTTGGATATCTCATTGGGATGAAATGTTAGGTCAACCTGGTCAAAAGATTGGTCGTCCACGTCAAAATTATATTGGCGAAATTAACCGTGAGTTCATACCATTAAAAGATAGATAGTTATCTATTTTTATAAATTTAAAATATTAAAGGTAGCTTTTGCTACCTTTTTTTATGCCTTAAAATCAATAATTTTATCTAAGTTGAGATGTCTTTGTTGTATTTACCAAGTAATAAAACCCTCATTTATCTTGATAAACAATCTATTTGCTCATAAAACAGACAATATAAACAACTAGAATAACAAGTATTCACCTAAAAAATAAACAACAAATACAATGAGTTAAGATGGCTGAATTTGATGTTTTTAGGCAAATTTCAAGCGGTAATCTTTAGGTGTGATACCGGTAAACTTTTTAAATAATTGTCGAAAACTACTAATATCTTCATAACCGGCTGACCAAATAATTTTATTTATCGGATCTGTACTGACTTCCAATTGAACTTTCACATGCTCAACTCTGATACGCTGTAAATAACTTATTGGCGTTTCATTGGTAGCTAATTTGAAGCGTCGTTTAAAAGTTCGAGAGCCAAGGCCAACATGCTCGGCTAATATTTCAATCGAGATACTCTGTTTGAAATGGCCTTCTAGCCATTCTTGTGCTTTAAGAATAGGCTGATCTTCATGATCTTTTTGACTTTGAAAAGAAACATAGGGAGATTGCTTTTGTCTGACAGGGTCAAAAACCATTAGTTTCGCACAGTCTGTTGCGACTTCTCGCCCAGTTGATTTTTCAATTAAATATAACGCTAAATCCATGTATGCCATAGCGCCACCAGAGCAAATAATGTCGCCATTATCGACAATTAACTGATCACTATCTAAACGTATAAAAGGGTATAGCTTTCTAAAAAGATCTGCACTTCGCCAATGGGTTGTCGCGATTTTTTTTGAAAGTAATCCACACTCAGCCAATAAGAAACTTCCGGTGCAATAACTTGTAATGATACTGCCATGTTTAAGGCAATTTTTCAGCCATGGTGCAACAAGTTCTTTTTGTTCAATATTTACTGAGTCAGCGCAGCAGTCTAAAACAGGCTTAACAGAGGATGAAACCACAATAAAGTCTGGAATGTTAGCATGGTTCAATAACTCAGTTGGCATAACTTGAATACCGTTATAACCAATAACAGGTTTATTATCTATCGTTACAATCTGACAATCTAATGTGTCCTTTACATCTTTTCCGAAGCGCTGTACAGCGCAATAATTTGCAGCATAAAATATATCTAAAATTCCATATAGAGCTGAAATAACACATTTATTGGTTGCTAGGACAACTATTTTCATTAAATTCCCTTAAAAAATCGATGGCACAATTGGCATGACAAGTGTCAAATATGCCACCTGTAAATAAATTTAGCAAACGATAAAATACACCAACTTACAAAATACGTCATCAAGGACAGTCACATGTATCCCATATTTTTTATTTTAACTATTATTCATCGAATCGCTTTAGTTTGCATACTTATTGCTTTTGCCGTCGTTCCCTTACTGACAGATATAACTCTTTTTATTAACTTTGTCGTATTCCCATCGATATTTATCTTACTGTCAATTTCTACGATTTATATTGAAAATACCTTAAATAAATATAAAACACAGATTAAAATAAAAAATACCAACGCAAAACATAAAAAATGTCTTATCCGCTACGGGATTTGCTGCTTTCATCACTAATAATTATTATAATATGAAAAATATTTTACGTTAATAGAAGTTTATGTCTGAATATCAAATGAGATTTGGTGGAATTGCCCGTATTTACGGTGCTAGTGGAGCCGCTTTAATAGAAAAAGCACATTTTTGCGTGATCGGTATTGGTGGTGTTGGCTCTTGGGCAGCTGAATCTTTAGCAAGAACGGGGATAGGCGCAATAACACTTATAGACCTTGATGACATATGTACAACAAATATTAACCGGCAAATTCATGCACTAAGTCAGACTATTGGTGAAAGTAAAGTTGATGTTATGGCTGAACGCATCAAACAAATTAACCCTGATTGTCAGGTTAATATAATTGAAGACTTTGTTACTTTTGAAAATTTACGAGAGTTACTAACCAATGAGCTTGATTATGTCATTGATGCCATCGATTCGGTAAAAATAAAAACAGCTATCATAGCCCATTGTAAACGAAATAAAATACCTATTGTTACTATTGGTGGTGCGGGAGGACAAACAGATCCCAGTAAAATTCAACTTTGTGACTTAAGTAAAACATACCAAGATCCCCTATTGGCAAAAGTAAAAAACCAGTTACGACGTGAGTTTAACTTTCCAAAAGCAGATGCAAAGAAGAGCAGTAAACGTAAATTTTCAGTTGATGCCGTATTCTCTACCGAGCAACTGGTTTACCCTGATACTGAAGGAAATGTATGTTATGCAAAACAAACACAGGATGGCGCTGTAAGGCTAGATTGCAGTACAGGTTTTGGCGCAGTTACTCATGTTACAGCAAGTTTTGCTTTTTTTGCGACAGCGCATTCGATAAAAAAATATCTCGCTAAACATCAGCAGTAGCTCTAATTTTTTCAACAATCGAATTAAGCCCATTACTGCGAGATGGGCTTAAATGCTGTGATAAACCTAGCTTTTCAAAGAAGTGTTTATTGTCAAAAGCTAAAATCATCTCTCGTGATTTTTGCTGATAAGCCGCTAAAATAATAACCATCAAACCACGAATAACTCGCGCATCGCTATCGCAGCTAAAATGAATAGTCCCATCCCCTCTTATTGTAGCAACCAACCATGCCTGACTTTCACAGCCTTCAATAAGTGACTTATCATTACGTAAAGATTTATCCATTCTGGATAAATCTTTACCCAATAACATTATTTCTCGGTGGCGAAGATCCCAACCTTTAATAGCAGAAAAACGTTCAAGCATTTTCTGCTCATCAGATATTTCTGTGCTTAGCTGGCAAAGCGGAATTGCAGGTGTTTTTTCAACAGAGTGCAGATTTTGGATAAGTACGTTTAGCTGTTTTATAAAAAAATCGATCTCACTTATCGTGTTATAAGCAGCTAAAGAAACACGGATGCAGCCAGTTAATTTTAAATACTCCATTAATGGCATAGCACAATGATGGCCACTACGAATTGCAATACCCTGAGCATCTAAACCACTCGCGATATCGTGGTTGTGTATATTATTGACAACAAATGAAATGACGCCAGTATCAGGTTCCTGCTCGGTAATAAACTTAACAGACTCAATCTGTTTTAATTTCTTATAGCAGTAACGGGTTAGTCTACTTTCATATTTTGCTAAAGAGGCCAAACCAAAAGTTTCGATAAATCGAATACTCTCAGCAAAAGCAATAACACCGGCATAATTTGGCGTACCTGCTTCAAACTTAAAAGGTAATTGATTAAATGAGGTGCCTGAGAAACTTACTTTTTTGATCATTTCACCGCCGCCTTGATAAGGCGGCATCATGTTTAGTAACTCACGTCGACCATACAACACACCAACTCCTGTCGGGCCATACATTTTATGTGCCGAAAACACATAAAAGTCACAATCTAACATCTGCATATCTAGTGAAAAATGCGCACAAGCTTGTGCTCCATCAATGACCGTTATCGCTTTATATTTTTTTGCTAATTGAATTATTTTTTCAACGGGGTTAACTTTACCAATAACGTTAGATACATGTGCAAAACTGACAAGTTTAGTTTTCTCATTAAAGAAATTGCCCAGAGAGTTTTCATCGATAATACCTGAAGCGGTTAATGGTAGTACTTTAATAATTGCTCCCGTTTTCTCTGCAATCATTTGCCAAGGCACGATATTCGCGTGATGCTCACTATGGTTTAGTAATATTTCATCGCCCGCTTGTAAATTATTTTGCCCCCAACTTTGGGCAATTAAATTAATACTTGCGGTAGTACCTGAAGTCCAAATAATTTCCTCTACATATTTCGCCTTAATAAATTGCTGAACTTTTATTCGTGCTTGCTCGAAAGCAACCGTTGCTTTAGCACTAAGTGCATGTGAAGCGCGATGAACATTGGCATTATATTCTTGGTAAACCTCAACTTCTGCAGCAATTACGGCACTAGGTTTTTGTGTTGTTGCACCATTATCAAAATAAATTAACGGTAAGTTATTTACGGGTTTGCTAAGCAAGGGAAAATGATCACGAAAAGTACTGACATTAAATTCATTCATCAGGGAGATTACATCTAAAGATAATATTACTGAAATAATTATACCTTACATTACTCAAAAGTTAGATACTTTAAATAATCAAAAGCACTGAAATAATCTTTATACAATTGTGCAAAAACTTGCATCTATTTACAAATCATCTACTACAATTAAACAGGAAAGAAAATAAAGGATGGTCAGTATGACATTATTTTCATGGTTCATTAAAGCAAACTCACATGCCACTGATAAACAATCTAATAAACGAGGAGTTATAGCAAGATCGGAAACTGTTAAATTAGAAAATGGATTAGCTGATGAATTGGATATTTTTAATAATAATACCATGTGGCCTATAGCCAAGGTAAAAACTACGAGTATGATTATTAAAAAGCCAATAAAAAAGGCCCCTATTTCTAAAACTGCACCTAAAATAAAAAATACAAGTTTAGTAACGGTTCCTATTAACCATTAACCATTATTTGAGAAATTAGTTACTTTTCAATGAAAATAACGCTTCGGCGTTATTTTTTCCTTTAAGTGCTATTTTCACATTTTTGGTATAACTTGGCATTAAAAACTGTCTTGGATTATCTGATAATAGTTGCAAATATAAAGCAGGTATTTTTTCTTCAAAATAACGCATAGCTGTTGTATGGTTTACCGGCTTCACTGATACTAAATTAGATCCATTGCAACTTTCTGCAATAAAAGCTCCAACCGTATCTAGTGTTCCCCCCGTAGTACCTATTACCCAACCTTTTTCTGTCTTTGTTGTTAATGGCGTCGTATTAGCTATATATTTTGCCCAAGGTAATTGAGCAAGTATTTTCGCACGTACAAATTGTTGAGAACCATGATAAACACGAGGTAATACTGCGATATTGTGAGAAAACATTGATGTTTGCTTTCCCAAACATCTAAGGTGTTTTATGGGTAATGGATACTCATCAATAAAGCCTAACAGATGTGCTAATTCATGTAAGAAGACTTTTTCCGTATCATTAGCGTCAAGATATAGGATACCCGAATTCACATTAGCACCACCTTTATCAACAAGTATCGCAAGGTAACGTGGCTTCAATGATATTCCGTCTAGTTTCTTGTACCAAATGGATTCATCACATCGGATAGCTTCATCTTCATCATGATCACAATTGAGCATTTGTTTGCTTATGTATCTTACCGGCGTGAAGCAAAGATAGGGGAGAAATGCTGCTAACTTGGGAGATGATGTTAACCTTACTAAATAATCTAGATTTTTCAGGTTAGTTGCAAATGGCGCTATAGTCACTGCACAAGTATTGCCTAGATTAATGTTAACGTTATTGATAACACTATATTTTTCAAGCTTCTGGTAAAGATTTTTCTGCGTACTGTGATTAACTAAGTTCTGCTGCTTCAATAAGCGATTGTATCGAGCGATTAAAGTGCTATCGCCTTCCCTTATTGCTAATTTCATTAACAATTGTAGTGCCAAAATATCGTTTTCAATCGGTTGTAATAATGCTTTTGCTTGTTTATTTTTACTATTTTCAAGATAAATCTTTGCTAAGTGTAATCGGGCTTTATGATGCTTTAATCTGATCGCTTGAGAAAACCATAATTTCGCTTCTTCGTTTCTTTGATTTTCCAAATAATATTTGGCTAGTATAAATGCTACATTTCCGTCAGTTTTAGCAAACGACTTAGCAATATTTAGCCATTTTTTATCTTTATTTGATAAAGTAGCAAACCTTTCATATAACATCGGTCTTAAACCAAACTTGCTGATATAGTTTAGTTGAGCATGGCTAGCATGACCGTTCTCAAAGGCAACGACTAATGAGCTTAACCAAAAAAAAGAGCTTATTGATACGGTAATCAACAAGCTCAATATGATGAGGTATCGCTTGGCTTTTGTCATATATATCGCAAAACTAAATAATAAACTATGAAGACGAGTTTACAGCTTCAACCAAATTTTTTCTCATTAGATCTAATTCAAGTTTAGCGTATCTGTGTTCAACAAACTCGTAAACATTTGTACTTAATGCTAATTTAAAAAAGTTAACCGCTGACTTATTTTTCCCCTGTAATTGATAATATTTACCAAGGTAAAAATATGCTTCACACAAACGTTCACTCAAAGCCTTATTTGAACTTACCCCCGAGGTAAGTTCCCTTACAAACGCTTGATGCGATATCTCACCTAGGTAGAGTTTAATAATCTTTTTAGCCCAAACATGCTCACTGACAAAGGTTGAATAGCCTTTTAAAGCTATTTTAGCACTTATTTTGTCTTGCTCATGTTCCGCTAAATAAAGCCATAATATGCGATAAGGATCACTTTTTTCATCTTGATGAAAAGCAGTAAAGTCTTCAACCGATAGTTCCGCTCGACCACCATAATATAAAGCAATACCTCGATTAAGATAGGCATACTTATGTTCAGGCGATAAGTCTAGTGCTGAATCAAACGCCTCGTATGCTTGATTGAACTCTTGCATCTGTGTGTAGTGAATACCCAAAAAATTATAAGCATCAACAAAATCAGGCTTTAAACGAAGTGCCCGATTAAAATCAAGCCGAGCAAGTGAGCGAAGACCAACACTGTCATAGATAACACCTCGGTCATAATAAAGTTCAGCCCGTTGGGCATCTGTGATTTCAGCTCTGTGGATCACTTCAGTTAAACGAGCTAGCGCTATTTCACTTTTATAATTAACGGCCAGTGGCTCTGCAATAATAAGTTGGCTCATAGTTGCCGCTGACGAATCATATTGATTATTCGCACAACCTTGTATGGCAGATATAGCAAGCACTAAAGCTACTTTAAAGAATTTATTCACGAAATTAGGTACCTAATAAAATATTTTATGGTCTTATTTCAGTATATAAAAAAGGGAGCCATCAGGCTCCCTTTTTATGTAACTTTTTAAGTATAAAGTTATTCAGCAGTTTCAGCAGCTGGTGTAGCAACTTTTTCTGCCGCTTCTTTAATACTTAAACGAACACGGCCTTGACGGTCAACTTCAAGTACTTTAACAGTTACTTCTTGACCTTCAGTTAATACATCACTTACTGCATTAACACGCTCTTCAGAGATTTGTGAGATGTGAACCAAACCATCTTTACCCGGAAGTACGTTAACAAATGCACCGAAATCGACGATACGTACAACTTTACCTTGGTAAATAGTACCTACTTCGATCTCTGCTGTTAATGCTTTAATGCGGTTGATAGCATCTTCAGCTTGTTCACCACTAGTTGCAGCAATTTTCACTGTACCGTCATCATCGATTTCGATAGTTGTACCCGTTTCTTCAGTAAGCATACGGATAGTTGCGCCGCCTTTACCTATGATGTCACGAATTTTATCTTGGCTAACTTTAATGGTGTGAATACGAGGTGCAAACTGTGAAATTTCTTCACGGTGACCAGAGATTGCTTCATCCATTACAGATAAGATATGAGTACGTGCAGCTTTTGCTTGGTTTAAAGCAAGTTGCATGATCTCTTGTGTGATACCTTCAATTTTAATATCCATTTGAAGAGCAGTAATACCACCTGTAGTACCTGCTACTTTAAAGTCCATGTCACCTAAGTGATCTTCATCACCTAAAATGTCAGAAAGAACAACAAATTCATCGCCTTCTTTAACTAGGCCCATTGCAATACCAGCAACAGATGCTTTAATTGGCACACCAGCATCCATTAATGCTAAAGAAGTACCACATACAGAAGCCATTGAAGATGAACCGTTTGATTCAGTAATTTCAGATACAACACGTACAGCATATGGAAATTCTTCAGCTGATGGCATAACCGCTAACATACCGCGTTTTGCTAAACGACCGTGGCCGATTTCGCGACGCTTAGGTGAGCCAACAAAACCCGTTTCACCAACACAGTATGGAGGGAAGTTATAATGAAGCATAAATGCGTCAGTTTTCTCACCCATAATTGTGTCTAAACGTTGTGCGTCACGTTGTGTACCTAATGTTGCAACTACTAATGCTTGCGTTTCACCACGAGTAAATACAGCAGAGCCGTGAGTACGTGGTAATACGCCAGTCATTACGTCTAAGGCACGAATCATTTCAGGATCACGACCATCTATACGAGGCATGCCTTTAATAATGCGACCACGAACAACTGTTTTCTCTAAACCGTGAAACAAATCTTTTGCTTCTTGAACGTCAAGGTCAGCATCGTTAGCTAATAATGTTGCAACAACACCATCGCGTATTTCTTTAATTTTCTCGTAACGAACCGCTTTTTCGGTGATTTGGTATGCTTCGTTGACTTGTTCTGTAGCAAGCTCGGCAATCTTAGCGATAAGATCAGCGTTTTTAACCGGTGCAACCCAATCCCATTTAGGATTGTTAACTTCTGCAGCCATCTCTTTAATTGCTGTAATAGCTGTTTGCATTTGCTCATGGCCATACATAACCGCGCCAAGCATAACTTCTTCAGATAAAATATCGGCTTCAGACTCAACCATTAAGACAGCTGAATCAGTACCAGAAACAACTAAGTTTAATTGAGACGTTTCTAATTCTGATTGTAATGGGTTAAGGATATATTTCCCGTCAGTATAACCAACACGTGCAGCGCCAACAGGACCACTAAATGGCATACCTGAAATTGCTAATGCTGCAGAAGTACCTAATAAAGCAATAATATCAGGGCAAATTTCTGGGTTTGCAGAAACAACAGTGATAACTATTTGAACTTCATTAGTAAACCCTTCAGGGAATAATGGACGAATTGGACGGTCAATTAAACGACAAATTAATGTTTCTTCTTCTGAAGGACGGCCTTCACGTTTAAAGAAACCACCTGGGATTTTACCTGCAGCGTAGGTACGTTCTTGGTAGTTAACCGTTAATGGGAAAAAATCTTGTCCAGGTTTTGCTTCTTTTTTACCAACAACAGAAACTAATACCGTAGTATCGTCCATGCTAGCCATAACAGCACAAGTTGCTTGACGAGCGATAGCACCCGTTTCTAAAGTTACGGTATGTTGACCGAATTCAAATGTTTTTGTAACAGTATTGAACATAAATGTTCCTTTAAATTAAATTGTTAACCAATCTGTACAATTATTTATTCACTTAAAGCAAACTTGGAACTGCTTAAGTTGAACAAAAAATTATACAGTTTGGATTGATTAGTTTTACAAATTTTAATGAGTTCTAAATTTTGCACGTATATTATACTTGGCTGTGCAGTTTTTACTAGGTGAAAATATCTTTAAAATAACATTAGTATCAAAAAGAAGATTGTTTTTTAGTCATTAAAGCCTTTATCTTGTTTCTATATTTTAATTCATCGATAAATCGTTCTTACCGGCACACAATACATGTTATCAATATGTTCTTTAAAACTTATATTAGATAGTTTATTAGGTAAGTTATTCCATGAAATAAGTTGTGCTTTATTTGGTAAAGCAACTTGGCTTAGTATCAGAACAATATTTTGGTAATCATCAAAGTCAATTAAAGTAACATGATCAAAGAAGGCTCTAGATGCGGTTAGTACACGTAGTAAGTTTTCTTTATTTTCAGGAAATAAATTTATAAATACACTTCCTGAACTATTCACTTTTCCCAGTAAATTCTGATAAAAATCTTCTTTATAAAGACACTTTGGGCTTCGCTGTTGAAAAAAAATATCGCATAAGATTACATCATACGTTTCAGTCGTAGATTGCAGAAACTCTTCTGCATTTTGATGGATAATATTATTTTGTGTTGGTGATAAAAAGTATTGTTTTGCCATTTCAATAATTTCTAATTTTTCCTCAACCGATGTTAGTTCAATATTAGGTAATTTAGCTAGGGCGTTTTCTATTGTCCCAGCCCCCATCCCTAAATTTAGCACCTGTAAAGATGTTTTCTGCCACAATAAGAAAAGCAACATTGATTGGGGAACAGGTAACAATATATTTTCACGATTTGACGTATCAATAGCCGCTTGAACAACATCCCCTCCGTAATGAAACCAACGATAAGTATCTTGTTCCCGTACCTCTAATAACTCACCACTAAGCTCAGTTCGATATAAAGATTTTCCAATATTTGCGTTTAAAATGGCTCGGGTCACAAAGTATTCTCTAAGTTTAATAAGATACCTAACTAGTATCTAGGTGATCAATACCATGCTGATTTGATCATCATATTATCTTTTTTCAAGCAAAAAAAAAGGAACCTTTAGGTTCCTTTTTATATAATTTTTAAGCTTGTCTTAACGACGTAGAGATAATTTACCAAGTAAAACAGTGTAACGTTCAACGTTTCTGCCTTTTAAGTAATCAAGTAACTTACGACGTTGTGCAACCATACGTAACAAACCACGACGTGAATGGTGATCATGGATGTGCTCTTTAAAGTGACCTTGTAAGTGGTTGATTTGTGTTGTTAACAAAGCAACTTGAACTTCTGGAGAACCAGTATCACCTTCTTTTTGAGCATATTCTGCAACGATTGCAGCTTTTTCAGTAGCATTTAAAGACATAAATAATCCTTAGTGTGTATGAGTGCTAAAAGCACTTGAAATTCGTACCTTGCCAAACACTAATTCAGCTAAGGTAACAAAAGAGCGCGTATACTATCAGTATCAGCCTAGATTGCAACTAATATCTACGGCTATAGTTAGTTAATTAACAGCCATAAATAAATCGTATTGATAACTCATCTACAAGATATAAACTTTAATGAAGCACATATATTCAATACCAATTACAAGGTTTTTAAGACTTCTTCTAATACAACAATTCGTTTTGGAGCAACAAGGCCATCATCGTCAATATGACCAATGCCAATGAATTCACCTTCTTCGATATTTTCGCCAATAAAAACCTGTACTAAACCATCACTTGGCGCTTTTGATACCTGCACCGGATTACCGTGTCGTAAGAAGTTTGCTGACATATCATCAATAAAAATGGCAGGAATTCCATCACAAGCTGTTGTCATAGGTAATAATAACGGATCGAGTAATGCTGATGGCGATACTTCTTGTTCATTCGCCTGTTCAACTAAAGCTGCTAATTGTTCAAGTGTCACCATTTTATCAGTTGGATAATTACCCACTGCGCTACGACGTAAATTAGCAACATGGGCACCACAGCCAAGTAACTCGCCTAGGTCATCAACAATAGTACGAATATATGTGCCTTTCGATACATGAATATCTAAATCGACTTCATCACCTTCAAAGCGTAACAAGTCTAATCGAAATACTGTGATATCTCTTGATTCTCGCGGTACTTCAATACCTTCACGGGCATACTTATATAAAGGTTGCCCGTTGTGTTTAAGTGCAGAATACATTGACGGTACTTGTTGGGTTGTACCACGAAAGGTATCAAGTGCGCTCGCTAACTGAGCATCTGAAACATCAACAGGTTTTTCTGATACCACTTCACCGTCAGCATCACTGGTTGTTGTTCTTACACCCAATTTCGCTGTTACTTGATAAGTTTTATCGGTATCAAGCAAAAACTGAGAGAACTTAGTTCCTTCACCTAAACAAATCGGTAACATGCCTGTAGCAAGTGGATCTAATGCGCCAGTATGTCCCGCTTTCTGTGCAAAGAAAATACGCTTTACTTTTTGCAAGGCACTGTTTGATGACATGTCATAAGGTTTGTCTAGTAAGATCACCCCATTGACAGGGCGACCTTTTCTTCGTTTAGCCATTAACTCGCTACCCTATGAGTTTTCTTCGTTATTTACGTCAGAAGCTTCATCAGACGACGTAGCGCCTCGTTCTGAACTCTTTGCTATATGCTTATCGCTTGCAACGGCTTTATCAACTAATGAGCTCATGCGAACCCCTTCAGACATGGAGCTGTCATAAACAAAACGCAAGTGCGGCATTATGCGTGCACGTAATTTTTTAGCTAATAATGAACGAATAAATCCTGCAGCTTCATTTAATACTTCAATTGAACTTTTTATTTCTGATGCTTCATTACTAAAGAAAGTAACAAATATTTTTGCGTAAGCTAAATCTCGTGTTAGCTCAACAGCCGAAACTGTTGTCATCACTAAACGGGGATCTTTTACTTCTCGCATTAAAATAATTGCGATTTCTTTTTGTATTTCTTGTCCGACACGGTCGGTACGGGCAAATTCTCTTGCCATAGGAAACTCTCCTAATAAAACGGCACAGCAAATATGCTCTACCGCCTTCTTTATATAAATAAAAATGGAGGCTAAGCCCCCATTTAGTATTTTAACACACAGTAAGTACCTGTTGTCTTATCTTAAAGCTAATTGACTTCAACATAGATGCTGAAGTAATTAGCAATAATCTCAAGTTACAGTGTACGCTTAATTTCTACTGTTTCGAATACTTCGATTTGATCGCCAACACGTACATCATTGTAGTTCTTAACACCGATACCACATTCAATACCGTTACGAACTTCTTGTACATCGTCTTTAAAGCGACGAAGAGACTCAAGTTCACCTTCGTATATAACGACATTTTCACGTAAGACACGAATTGGTGCGCTACGCTTAATAACACCTTCAGTTACCATACAACCAGCAATTGCACCAATCTTAGGTGACTTAAATACGTCACGGACTTGCGCTAGACCAATAATTTCTTGTCTAAATTCTGGTGCAAGCATACCGCTCATCGCTTGTTTAACTTCATCAATTAATGCGTAAATAACACTGTAGTAACGTAAATCAATCTTCTCAGATTCAATGACTTTACGGGCAGTGGCATCAGCACGAACATTAAAGCCAACCATAATAGCATTTGAAGCTGCGGCTAAAGTTGCGTCAGTTTCAGTAATTGCACCAACACCTGAACCAATTATTTTCACTTTAACTTCATCAGTCGAAAGTTTTAATAAGGAATCAGTTATCGCTTCTAGAGAACCTTGTACGTCAGACTTAAGTACAACATTAACTTCAGAAACTTCACCTTCAGCCATAGCAGCAAACATATTTTCAAGTTTAGACTTTTGCTGACGGGCCAATTTAATATCGCGGAATTTACCTTGACGGAATAAAGCAACTTCTCGCGCTTTTTTCTCATCTTTAACGACGGTTGCTTCATCACCCGATATTGGCACGCCACTTAAACCGATAATCTCAACAGGAATTGAAGGACCTGCAGATTGAATAGTTTTACCATTCTCATCACGCATTGCACGAACACGGCCATATTCCAAGCCACAAAGTACAATATCACCTTGCTTCAAGGTACCTTCTTGCACAAGAACAGTTGCTACTGGTCCACGGCCTTTATCAAGCTTAGACTCAATAACAACACCATTAGCCATTTTATCAACAACAGCGGTAAGTTCTAGTACTTCAGATTGTAATAATATCGCATCTAATAGGTCATCAATACCTAAACCTGTCTTAGCAGAAACGTGACAAAATTGAACTTCGCCGCCCCACTCTTCAGATAAAACGTCGTGTTGAGATAACTCACTCTTAACGCGATCAGGATCCGCACCTTCTTTATCCATTTTGTTTACGGCGATGATAATTGGTGCATTAGATGCTTTAGCATGTTGAATTGCTTCAATAGTCTGTGGCATTACACCATCATCTGCAGCAACAACAATGATAATTATATCGGTTGCTTTAGCACCACGCGCACGCATTGCAGTAAATGCAGCATGGCCTGGAGTATCTAAGAAAGTGATCATGCCATGACCTGTTTCTACGTGATAAGCACCGATATGCTGGGTAATACCACCGGCTTCACCGTCGGCAACTTTTGCTTCACGAATGTAATCAAGTAATGATGTTTTACCGTGATCAACATGGCCCATAATCGTAACAACAGGCGCACGAGTAATAGCATCACCCGTATGATCACGATCGGCAAGTATCGCTTCTTCAAGGGCATTTTCTTTCACTAAAATAACATCGAAGCCCATTTCTTCAGCAACTAAAGCGGCTGTTTCTTGGTCAATGACTTGGTTAATAGTTGCCATTGCGCCCAGCTTAAACATAACTTTAACAACTTCAGCACCTTTCTTAGCCATTTTGTTAGCAAGTTCTGCAACTGAGATCGTTTCACCGATACGAATATCTTGTAATTTAGTTTCAACAGGTTTAGTAAAACCATGCTTTAGGCTTTCTGGTGATGATAAAGTTTTTCCTTTACCACGGCCATTATTTCGGCCACGAGCATTACGGTCAGGTGATTTTTTCTTCTTACGGCGACGACCACTTTCATCAGCAGAGTCACTTTTATCTTCAGCTTCTTGAGCATATTTCGAAGAAGTTAAATGGACAACTTCCTTCTCTTTAGCTTTTCGTTCAGCTTCTTGTTCTTTCCAGCGAGCTTCATTTTCTTCTGCTAGTTTCTTAGCAGCAGCTGTTGCTTCTTTAGCTTCTTCTTCTAGTTTAGCTTTTACTTCCGCATCTTGAGCAAGACGGAGTTTTTTAGCTTCTTCGGTTTCTGCAACTTTTACAGGAGCTTCTTCCGCATTTTTAGCTTTAGTGACAGCGGCTTGTTTAGCTTTTGTTTCAGCTTCAGCTTTTGCTTGAACTTTACGTTCTGCTTCAACTTCAGCTTTTGCTGATGCTACAGCTTTAGCATTTTCAGCTTCTTTAGCATCGGCGATAGCTTTTGCATCGGCAGACGCTTTAGCAGCTAGTTCAGCTTCTGCGGCTAGTTTTGCTTCAGCTTCTGCTTGTTGCTGCTCTTCAACTTCACTACGTTTAACATAAGTGCGCTTTTTGCGTACTTCAACATTAATTGACTTTGCTTTACTGCCATGTCCCATCGTTAATGTTGATTTAGATTTACGATTAAGCGTCATTTTTTTCGGTGTCGCTGTTGAATCGTCACCATGTTGCTTTTTCAAGTATTCTAACAAAGATTCTTTTTCATCTTGTGATACAGAGTCAGTTGCCGATTTATTTACGCCAGAGTCAGCCAGTTGGCTAACTAAGCGATCCACCGGTGTACCAATTTCTTGAGCAAGTTCTGCTACAGTTGTGTTTGACATCTACTATTTTCTCCCGGGGATTATTCTTCGTTAAACCAACAAATATTACGCGCAGCCATAATTAACTCGCCCGCTTTGGTTTCATCTAATTCTTCAATATCGGCGATTTCATCAACGCCTTGTTCAGCTAAGTCTTCCAGCGTAATAACACCACGACTTGCTAAAACAAATGCTAAGTGACGCTCTAAACCATCTAATGCTAATAAATCAGCTGCTGGTTCTACATTTCCAAGCGACTCTTCACTTGCTAACGCTAGTGTTGTTAAAGCTTCTTTTGCACGTTCACGAAGTGCTTCAACAATGTCTTCGTCCATACCATCAATTTCTAACATTTCAGCAGCTGGTACGTAGGCAATTTCTTCTAACGTAGCAAAACCTTCTTCCGCTAATAAATTAGCAAAGTCATCATCTATATCTAGGTGTTCAGTAAATAATGAAATGATTTTATCGTTTTCAGCTTGATGTTTCTCGTTCATGTCGCTAACGGTCATCACGTTTAATTCCCAGCCCGTTAATTGGCTCGCTAAACGGATATTTTGACCACTACGACCAATAGCCATAGCTAAATTACCTTCTTCAACGGCGATGTCCATTGTGCCTTTGTCTTCATCAACAATAATTGATGCGACTTCAGCAGGTGCCATTGCGTTGATTACGTATTGTGCAGGGTTGTCATCGTATAAAACGATATCTACACGTTCTCCACCAAGCTCAGTTGAAACAGCCTGAACACGTGAACCACGCATGCCGACACATGCACCAATAGGATCGATACGTTTGTCATTGGACTTAACTGAAATTTTTGCACGTGAACCAGGATCGCGAGCAGCATCTTTTATTTCTAGCATTTCCTCGCCAATTTCCGGTACTTCAACACGGAAAAGTTCAATCAGCATCTCAGGTTTGGAACGAGTCACCAATAATTGTGCGCCACGAGTTTCTGCTTTTATTTCGTATAACAAACCACGAACACGATCTCCAGGACGAAATGTTTCGCGAGGTAACATGTCATCACGGTAAATAACCGCTTCAGCATTATTACCTAAGTCAATAATGATACTGTCACGGCTAGCTTTTTTAACTACACCGGTAACAAGTTCACCTATTTGTTCTTGATATGCTTCAACGATAAGCGCTCGTTCAGCTTCACGAATTTTTTGGACAATAACTTGTTTAGCTGTTTGCGTAGTTACGCGATCAAATGTCACTGATTCAATTTCATCTTCAATGTAATCGCCAAGCTGTAATTCTGCGTTATCGTATTGTGCTGCTGATAAAGTCATTTCAGCAAATGGGTTTTCTGCTACAGCATCATCGGCAACAACCAACCAACGACGGAAAGTATCAAACTCACCATTCGAACGGTCGATTGCAACACGTACAATTATATCGCCTTCATATTTTTTCTTTGTTGCTGTTTCTAAAGCGGTTTCCATTGCTTCAAAAATGCTTTCTCGTGGTAATGCTTTTTCGTTAGATACGGCATCTACAACCAGTAATATTTCCTTACTCATGCTACTTAGCCTTTTAATCAATTCTCTGAACAGTCCAGTTTGTGCTTACACAATAAACCCTGAACAACTACGTATACTTTCACTGCTATTTTTTTATTACCGTTACTTTTTTTTATGGTTATAGACCAAGTGTGCTTTAACAATATTACCAAGCACTAGTTGGTAGTCTTCACCATCAACCGTAACAATTAATGTATCGTTCTCTATGGCAACTAAGTTACCTTTAAATTTACGTCGGCCATTGAATGGGATTGATAATTTCACTTCAATTGTTTCACCAATGACGGCTTCATAATGCGATTTATCAAATAATGGTCGGTCTAAACCTGGTGATGAAACTTCTAAATTAAATTCGCTGCTGATAGGATCTTCAACATCAAGAATAGCTCCTACCTGACGGCTGACTTCAGCGCAGTCATCAACATCAATGCCATTTTCATGGTCGATAAATATGCGTAATACTGAATTATTGCCTGCGCTAATATATTCTATACCTAATAATTCCTTGCCAACTTCTTCAACGGCAGGACGTAACATTTCTGTTAATTTATGTTCAAACTTAGCCAATCATTTTCTCCAAAAAAAACTACTCTCTTCATCTATATACGGCATTCAGATACAAAAAAAGGGCTTATAGCCCAATACTTTCTGTTTTTTGCATCTAAAATAAACCGTTAGATACAAAAAAGCCCCATTCCGCGGGGCTTATTACACTGAACCCACGATGTTGATTTAACCTAGTGACTTATAAAATAAGCCGTCAAATCGATACAACAATATATAATTTATTTTCTTATCTTACTTAAAGCGAGATAAGAAAATAAATTTCAGTGAAATATTGCTATATTTAAGCTGGCAGAATTATATAGGGAGTTCAGTGTAATCGCAAGCCTATTTCACAGGATCAGCAATAAAAGCTGCCTCTCAGAGTTATCTTTCTCACCATATTAAATATCAGTCTACATAACAGTTAGTTAGTAAATTATAAGTAATGGTGCTATAAATTAAGAAAGCCAATCTTTCATAGTAAACTACTATATATGTACAGCTATTCTCAATTATTAATGCGCAATACAATTTTAGGCATATTATTTAATACGCTCATTGCTGCCATGATGCTTACTTTCTTCTCTAAGGCTCTATCTACTACGCAAATTCAAATACAACCTTCTCTGTCTGCTAGTATCGATTTATTACATAAAGAAAAAAACTTCCAAATAAAGTTTCCCAATATTATTAACTTAACTAATTTTGACTCTCTGACGGTAAAAGATTCGACTAAAACTTACTTTAAACATCATGCAAATACAGAGAATTTTATTAGTGGTCTTATTGCTCCACCCGCAAGCGCATTTACAACGGACAAAGGACTGAACGTTAATTTTATTGTTAGCAGTACACATGCAGAAGATTTAATCATTAAAATTATCCTAGTATCACTTATTTCTAGCATTGCAATTATTTTTATCGCTTGCTCTTTGAGTGTCCGACATACTAAACGACTCATTTTCGTGGTAAATAAACAAATCAAGCATGGTATTGCACAAGTAATATCTGCTGAGGAACTTCGACCAAGTAATGAAATCATTGATATTCCGGAGTTAACCTCTGGTTTAATAAAAATGAAAGACATTCTCTCAACTCACCTCAATGATGCATCTGTCCTCGAAAAACAGGCTTATATTGATCCTTTAACTCAGCTAGAGAATCGTAATCGCTTTGTGCAACTTTTTGCAAACGATAGTAATCAGATAGAGTTCGGTGTGCTAGCGATAACACGTTGCTCAGAACTACAAACTATTAATCAAATTCATGGTTACAACGAAGGCGATAGATATATTTGCCAAGTTGCTAAAATCATTAAATCTGTTATTGAACCTTATAGAGGTGCGAATGTTTACCGTTTAAATAGTTCTGACTTTGCTATTCTATTACCGAATATTACTTTAAAAGAATCTGAAAATGTCGCAAAAGAAATTACCAGTCGATTTAATGAATACCAACACGCATCTGATTTAGACTCTGTCGGGTATACAGGGCTAGTATATTTTACTAAAGATAAGCCGCTTGGTGAATTACTCGCTCTAGCTGATACCGGAATTAGTGTCGCACAAACACAGCAAATGAATTCATGGTTTTCACAAACCGATACCGATATTCTACATAATGCTAGCGCGGGGTATGGTAATCAAAATTGGCGCCAAGAAATTGATAATGTATTACAGAACCAGCGGGTAAAATTATTAGTACAACATATAAAACCAAATAGTCGCAATAATAAAGTTTATGGTGAAATTCTAGCGCGTTTCTTAAACTCGCATGATGAAATGTTACCTACGGCTTCTTTTATCGCCATGGCCGAAAAGCTTGATAAAATTGTAGCCGTTGACAAAATGATCATCGAAAAAGTATTTAGTGAAATCAAAGAAAAAAACCTTCACGAGCATTTCTTTGGTATCAATATTAGTGCTCGAAGTATTCATGACGAGCATTTTCTTATTTGGCTGGAACGTCGCTTATTAAAAGAGCCAACCATAGCTTCAAAAATTATTTTTGAAATTACCGAATATGGTTTACAGCAAAATATTAAAACTAGTCGCCGTTTTATCGACATGATCCACCGAGTAGGCTCTCGTATTACCGTAGAGCGTTTTGGTGTTGGTTTGACCTCGTTTAAATTTTTCCGTGATTTGAAACCTGACTTTATCAAAATGGACAGTACTTATACTCGTGATATCGATGAAGATAAAAACAATCAGTATTTTATTCGATTAATGGTCGATTTAGCCCATAGATTAAGTATTACCGTACTCGCTGAAAGCGTTGAAAGTCAGGAAGAAAAATTCACTTTAGAACGATTATTTATTGATGGTTGCCAAGGTTTTTATTTAGGAAAGCCTGAAGATATTTAATCAAAAATTCATGCTTTAGTGGCAAAATGTAAATTTTTCAGCACAGATTAGTATAATGACCAAATAAAGATATTGCATTTGCAACAACGAATAAGGTATTGAAGTGTTGTCATCCGACCAATAAAGTCGGATAATAGCGTGAATTATCTCATAAAATTATTTTTCAAATGACAGATTACCTACTGCTGTTAGTTGGCACAGTATTAGTAAATAACTTTGTACTCGTAAAGTTCTTAGGTTTATGCCCTTTCATGGGGGTATCTTCACGCACTGAAACGGCTATTGGCATGTCATTTGCCACCACTTTCGTCATGACGGTGGCATCGTTACTCAGCTACATAGTTACCACTTATATTCTGGTCCCCTTAGGTCTTGAGTATCTAACAACCATGATGTTTATTTTGGTAATTGCCGTTGTTGTGCAATTCACCGAAATGGTTGTACACAAAACCAGTGCCAACTTATATCGTTTACTGGGTATATTCTTACCGCTGATCACCACAAACTGCGCGGTATTAGGGGTAGCATTATTAAATATATACGAGCAGCATAATTTTCTTGAATCAATTGTCTATGGTTTTGGTGCAGCTGTTGGCTTTTCATTAGTTCTCATTATGTTTTCTGCTATGCGAGAAAAATTAGCTAATGCTGATGTGCCTAAACCATTTAAAGGTTCCGCTATCGCGATGATAACGGCAGGTTTAATGTCATTAGCATTTATGGGATTCACGGGTTTGGTGAAGCTTTCATGAGTGTAATCATCAGCACCTTAATTGCTATTTTAGTGTTAGGATCAATGGCACTAGTTTTTGGCGCTATTCTTGGTTTTGCATCTGTAAAATTTCATGTTGAAGGCGATCCTCTGGCTGAGCAACTTGATGCATTACTTCCCCAAACCCAATGTGGGCAGTGTGGTTATCCCGGTTGCAAGCCTTATGCTGAAGCGGTAGCCAATGGCGAAGCCATTAATAAATGTGCTCCCGGTGGCGAAGATACCATCAAGAAGATTGCCGATTTACTGGGCGTTGAAGTTCAGCCGCTTGATGAAAATCATGAAGCTGATAACACGCCTAAAGTCGCCTTTATTATAGAAGAAGATTGCATTGGCTGTACAAAGTGTATTCAAGCTTGTCCGGTCGACGCTATTTTAGGTACAACTAAACAAATGCACACAATAATTGCCGATGAATGCACTGGCTGTGATTTATGTGTTGATCCGTGTCCTGTCGATTGTATTGTAATGATCCCGATAGCGCAAACACCACAGAATTGGCAGTGGGATCTAAATAATATACCAGTAGTACAGTTGGATTAGGCGAGGTTTCGTGGCATCAGTTATTGAGCGCATTAAGCGTGGACATTTTGGGACATTTCATGGGGGGATTCATCCACCCCAGCAAAAGTTTTTGACTTCTGATAAACCCATCAGAGCGGTTAGTATACCTGAACAATTAATTTTACCTTTACAGCAACATATAGGTATCCCCGCTGAATTGCAGGTAAAAGTTGGCGACAAAGTATTAAAAGGGCAAATCTTAACACATAGTGTTCACCCGATGGCTGTACCCATTCATGCGCCAACCAGCGGTACAATTACCGCGATAAAAAATGCCGTGATTGCCCACCCATCTGGGTTAAGTGAATTATGTTTATTTATTACGCCAGACGGTGAAGATAAATGGCGACCTCGTCATATTTGTACTGATTTCAACCAACTTAGCAATAATCAGTTAATTGAAAAGATATCTGCATCCGGTATTGCTGGTATGGGAGGCGCTGGCTTCCCGACCCAAGTAAAAGTTAGTACACGTGAGGATATTCAATACCTCATTATTAATGCCGCAGAATGTGAACCTTATATTACTGCCGATGACCTACTCATTCGTGAGCATAGTCCGTCGATTCTCGATGGTATTAATATTTTAGATAATATTCTTTCGCCCAAACATATTCTTATAGGTATTGAAGATAATAAGCCTGAAGCTATTAAAGCCTTACAGCAAGCGACGGCTGAAAATGAAAAAATTAACGTTTGTGTACTACCCACCAAATATCCAACTGGCGGCGAAAAACAGTTAATACAAATATTAACAGGACAAGAGGTCCCTGCCGGTGTTTTACCAAGCTCTCTTGGTATTGTTATGCAAAACATTGCCACATGTTTCGCTATTGCTGATGCAGTAATAAACGATATTCCACTGATAAAAAGAGTCGTTACGGTTAGTGGCCAAGCTTTAGAAAAGCCACAAAATGTTTGGTCATTACTAGGCACCCCGGTTGGTTTTTTGTTAGCGCAATGTGGTTACCTCAATAAAGACAAAAAACATATTATTATGGGCGGCCCAATGATGGGTTATAGTTTACCCACAGATCAAGTGCCGGTAGTAAAAACCACTAACTGTATTCTTGCGCCGACAGAAAAAGAAATATCTTCTCCTTATTCTACCGGTAGCAAAGAAGTGGAATGTATCCGTTGTGGACAATGTAGTGACGTTTGCCCCAGTCAACTGTTACCACAAGAATTACAGTGGAGCGCAAAAGCTAAAGACCAACAACAGCTTGCTATACTAAATTTATTTGATTGTATCGAATGTGGTGCTTGTGCTTATGTCTGCCCGAGCCAAATTCCATTAGTGCATTATTATCGAATTGCAAAGTCTGAGATTCGTCAACAAAAGCAACTTGACATAAAAGCGGAACACGCAAAAGTACGTTTTGAAGCTCGTAAAGAGCGTTTAGCAAGAGATAAAATAGCGCGAGAAGAAAAGCACAAAGCTGCTGCTGATGCACGCAAAGCAAGAATGAACTCGGGGAGTACGGCCGGGAATAACGAAAAGTCTGCGGTAGCTGCAGCTTTAGCACGTGTAAGAGCAAAAAAAGCTGGACAAGTTGAGTCGGCAAAGTCTGCCGTTCCTGCAACACCAGAAAACGGACAAAAAAGCCAAGTTGCGGCTGCTATAGCAAGAGCTAAGGCTAAAAAAATAGCGGCTAAAACAAATCCCGCCACAGAAGCAACAAGTACAGTAAATAATGTAACAAGTAAGACTGAAAGTCCCACAGATGATAAAAAAGCGAAAATTGCTGCAGCAGTTGCAAAAGCTAAGGCAAAAAAACTTGCCGAAAAGTCACTAACATCAATAGAAAATATTTCAATAGTTAAGAAAGAAGTCAATGAGGCATTAAGCTCAGACGCTGAGACTAAAAAATCTGCTGATGACAAAAAAACTAAAATCGCCGCGGCAGTTGCTAAAGCTAAAGCCAAAAAGTTGGCCTCGCAAAAAGAAAAATCTATAACTTCTGTAGAAAACAGCTCAGCTAGTAATAAAGTTATTATTACAGAAACTGAAGCTAAAAATCCCGCAGATGTAAAAAAAGCTAAAATTGCCGCGGCAGTAGCTAAAGCTAAGGCAAAAAAAATAGCCTCACAACAAGAAAAATCAGAGTCGACATAATATTATGGCCTTTTGGATAGCAAGTTCACCACACAATCACATGCAAAGTGAAACATCGGCAATAATGCGCTTAGTAATATATGCCGCCCTTCCGGGAATTCTCGCCCAATGGTACTTTTTTGGTTGGGGGAATCTTATTCATATTTCTCTCGCTATTATTACCGCATTAG
The DNA here is from genome assembly GCA_013215385.1 of Colwellia sp. GTDB lineage: Bacteria > Pseudomonadota > Gammaproteobacteria > Enterobacterales > Alteromonadaceae > Colwellia_A. The sequence goes on along the minus strand of JABSOY010000001.1, from coordinate 157,982 downwards.
TCGCTGAATTTACGGTTTTATCACTGAGAGAAAAAAAGATAACACCCCAATTATTTGATGGTAGTGCCATTTTAACCGCCGTTTTAATTGGTATTAGTTTACCTGCAATTGCACCTTGGTGGATTTCGGTGATCGGTGCCGCCTTTGCAATTATCATTGTTAAGCAACTTTATGGCGGTTTAGGGCACAACCCTTTTAATCCTGCCATGGCCGCCTATGTCATGTTGTTAATTTCATTCCCCCTGCAAATGACTTCTTGGCAACCACCGCTTGAATTAATGGCGTTACCCTTAAGTTTTCTAGATACCTTATCAGTAATAATAAGTGGCTTTACCATTGATGGGTATTCTGTTGAACAGTTAAGAATGCACGTTGACGGTTTCACGATGGCAACACCGCTTGATACCGTAAAAACTAACTTAACATTAGGTTTAACGGTCAATGAAAGCATGGAAAATCCCGTTATTGGCAATAATTTTGGTATCGGTTGGGAATGGATAAATGCGGGTTTTTTACTCGGTGGCCTATTTTTATTAGCCAAAAAGGCTATTAATTGGGCTACCCCGTTCAGCTTTTTAACGAGTTTATTTGTTTGTTCATTAGTCGCTTTTTTATTAAGCCAAGACAGCAATGCTTCTACCATGTTTCACTGGTTTAACGGTGCTTGTATGTTAGGTGCATTTTTCATTTTAACTGATCCTGTTTCAGGTGCGACAAGTATAAAGGGCCGCTTAATATTTGGTGCTTTAGCTGGTTTCTTGGTCTTTATCATTAGGAAATATGGCGGTTACCCTGATGCTGTTGCATTCTCGGTATTACTTTGTAACATGGCCGCGCCATTAATAGACCAATATACTCGCCCTCGTACTTACGGGCACAATATTACCAATAATGCTCCTAAAAACACAGGGAACGAATAATGGCTAAAACTCTCACTATTGCAATGAGTAAAAATGCACAACTACTTGCTTTATTTGCAGTTGCTTGTACGGCCATTGTAGCGATTGTTCATTTACTCACTAAAGATGAAATTGAATTCCAACAACAGCAAAAATTATTAAGAAACTTAAACAGTATTATCGCTGATAACAGTTACAACAATGTTATTTATCAAGATTGTTTAATTTTACCTAGCGCTTCACTAGGCACGGCAACAGCACAGAAAGTTTACCGAGCAAGGAATAACAATACTCCTGTGTCGGCAGCAATAACCACAATAGCGCCTGATGGTTATAATGGGAATATCGAATTACTTATCGCGATAAATATTGATGGTACTGTCAGCGGAGTTAGAACGCTAAAACATCAAGAAACACCTGGCCTCGGTGATAAAATTGAAATAAGAAAAAGTGATTGGATTAACAGTTTTGTCGGTAAGAAATTAGCAAATCAAAACGATAGCCGTTGGCAAGTAAAAAAAGATGGCGGCATGTTTGACCAATTCACCGGCGCAACGATTACACCACGAGCAGTGGTAAAAGCCGTACGAAATACCGTAAATTACTTTAATAGCCATAAAAATGAATTATTCGATAGTGCAAGTAACTGCCATATTGAAACTAGCGGTAAGGAAAGTCTATAATTATGAAATTTACCGATGAATACAAAGAATTAGCTTGGCAAGGGTTATGGAAAAACAACCCTGGATTAGTACAACTTCTTGGCTTATGCCCTTTACTTGCAGTAACGTCCACCCTTACCAATGCCATAGGACTAGGTTTAGCAACGCTCTTTGTGCTTATATGTTCAAACGCCACCGTATCAGCTATTCGACAATGGGTACCAAAAGAAATTAGGATCCCTATTTTTGTTTTGATCATCGCTTCCTTTGTCACTTGTGTACAATTATTAATGAACGCTTACACTTTTGGCTTATACCAATCATTGGGCATATTTCTGCCCCTTATCGTTACTAATTGCGCGATTATTGGCAGAGCTGAAGCCTACGCATCAAAAAACCCGGTCAAACAGGCAAGCTTTGACGGATTAATGATGGGTTTAGGTTTTTTACTGGTACTGATGTTATTAGGCGCGGTACGTGAAGTTTTAGGTCAAGGGACATTATTTGACGGTGCAAACTTACTATTAGGTGATTGGGCAAATGTATTGCGCATTGAGGTATACCAACTTGACACTCAGTTTCTCTTAGTGATTCTGCCCCCAGGTGCTTTTATTGTTATGGGCTTTTTCATTGCCATTAAAAATGTCATTGATGAGCGTATAGCTCAAGCAAAGCCTAAGATAGTGAACCAAGAAATATCTAGAGTTCGTGTGAACTTCGACGAAAAATAACGAAAGAACCTATTTATGAACAAAGAAAAGCGAATAGAAATGCTGACTCGGTTACGTGATAATAACCCCCACCCAAAGACTGAATTAAACTTCTCTTCACCCTTTGAGTTATTAATCGCCGTTTTACTTTCTGCACAGTCTACCGATGTTGGGGTGAATAAAGCCACCGCTAAACTCTATCCGGTTGCCAATACGCCACAAGCAATACTCGACTTAGGATTAGAGGGTTTAAAATCCTATATTAAAACCATCGGCCTATTCAATACAAAAGCGGCTAACACGTTGAAAACCTGCAAAATGCTAGTTGAGCTGCATGATGGCGAAGTGCCAGAAGATAGAGTTTCACTAGAAGCATTACCAGGAGTCGGGAGAAAAACAGCGAATGTAGTGTTAAATACAGCCTTCGGCCAACTAAAAGATAATGAAGGCAAATACTTTATCGCTGTAGATACCCATATCCAACGACTCGCCAATCGTACCGGTTATGCCAAAGGGAAAACGGTTGAAGAGACCGAAAAAAACATAATTAAAAACACCCCAAGAAAGACAGAATTCTTTTTTAATTTACACCATTGGTTCATTCTTCATGGGCGTTATACTTGTGTTGCTAGAACACCACGTTGTGGTAGTTGTATTATTGAAGATTTATGCAGTTTTAAAGAAAAAACAAGTTAACTTATACTGAACTTAATATTAAAGCTTCACAAGTCAACTTCGTGAAATTACAACCGACAGGAACAATAATGAAATTTTTGCATACCATGGTTCGTGTAAACGATTTAGAAAAGTCGCTCAACTTTTATATTAATCAGCTTGGACTCATTGAAACTAAACGCACTGATGTCCCAAAAGGAAAGTTTACTTTAATCTTTCTTGCTACAGAAATTGGCGGTCCTGAAATAGAATTAACACATAATTGGGGCTCTACAGAAGATTATACCCTTGGCAGAAATTTTGGTCATTTAGCCTTTGAAGTAGATAATATTTACCACACCTGTGACAAGTTAATGGCCGATGGCCTTATTATTAACCGTCCTCCTCGTGATGGCCATATGGCATTTGTAAAATCACCCGACGGTATATCTATTGAATTATTGCAAAAAGGCGTGTCATTAGCGCCACAAGAGCCTTGGCTAAGTATGGAAAATCAAGGCAGTTGGTAAGGTTTTTTATTATTGATAGCTGATCGCTAATGGTCGATTGCGTATTTTATAGCAAAACTGTCGACCATTAGACTAAATATTACTTCAACACCGACAACAAATCACTGTGCTCATCGCTCCAAATAATCAAATTATCTTCCACGCTGTTTTCTCGTGGCCAAGCACTAAGATAAACTTTTAAGCGAGCATCGTTCAGAAAATCTTGATTGTTTGTCAGCATAACCCACTGAGCATCATGTTCTTCACTTCCTTTAGCTTTTGTTTTTACATAAACAATGTCTTTATCTAAAACGTTTGCTAAACCACGTACTAAAGGGATTAAATTTAGGTGCGTATTAGAAATATGAACGACCAGTATACCATCTTGTTTTAAATGCTTAAAATAAAGCGCTAGCGCTTCTTGTGTTAATAAATGTTGAGGGATCGAGTCGCCTGAAAAGGCATCTATGACTAATAGATCAAATTGTTGGCTGCCATCACTATCTAACTGTTTTTGTAAACTAACCCGTCCATCGCCTTGTACCAGTTCAATGTTCGCAGCAGAATCAGCCAAGTAACTAAAATAATTTTGCGCAGCTGAAATAACCGCTGGGTTCAATTCATAGAAAATATAATCATCACCTGCACTAGCATAAGCCGCTAAAGTGCCGGCACCTAAACCGACAAAGCCGGCATTTAAAGACTGCCCTTTCAGCACCCGTTGTCTAGTTAACTGTTCAATTGTTAGAGCAACACCGGTATTTTTACGATAATAACTACGTGGTGTTTTAGCTTCGCCGCTTGCTAACGATTGGGTGCCATGCGAAGTCGTACCATCAATTAAACGCCGTTGTATTTTGCCGTTTATTTCGACATCTTTGACACTTAAAATGCCATAGAAATTACGTTCACTGAAGACATTAGTTTTGATAAATAAGGTATTTAAATAAACTAAACCAAGGGTAAAACTGACCGCTAAAATAATATTTATTGGTATCAACCATGTTTGTTTTTTAACGTGTTTATCTAACTGAATAAAAACACTTAAAGCCAACAGGACAAAAACACTGATAATAGCTAAAGGAAACTCTAAGAACTGTTCAAAAATATTTTGCGCGATAAACGCGACAAAGGCACTACCGAGAAAACCGCCTAAAGAAATAAATAAATAATATAACGTTAACTTTTCTACAGCAGGTTTCAATCGCGCTAATTCGCCATGGCAAATCATACAAGCAATAAACAAGATACAGGAGTAGATAATAACTTGAGAAACAATATCGAATTGCGAGCCAATAAAATGCATAAGTAGCGCTAAACATGCGGTTAGCACAAATAAGGCAAACCAATATTCTCGTACATACCATTTAGGGCTATGAAAGCTAACAATAAAGGTGAGTAAGTACAAACATAAAGGCAAGATCCACAAAAAAGGAACCGGCGGAATATTCTGGGTCATCGCATTAGTAGTCGCAACAAGTATGATCACGCCAACCATAGCAAGCGAAATCCATAAGACTTTGTCGATTAAACGGATGCCATGATTGGAATGATTATTTTCCATTGGCTTAGTATCAACGGAAGTGGTCAGTGATAGCTGCGACATTTTCCATAGCAATGTAATAATTAACCCCGCAAAAATGCCATAACCGACAGTCCAATATATAGACTGTTGAGTCGTACTCAAAAGCGGTTCAAAAACAAAAGGAAAACTAAGTAACGCTAACAATGAACCGACATTTGATAAGGAATATAACTGATAAGGTAGTTTTCCTACCTCAACATAAGTTAACCAACGCTGAATTAACGGCCCTGTTGATGACAAGACAAAATAAGGTAAGCCAATGGACGAAGTCAATAACAGTAAAATACTTAATAGTGGTGCAGTTGTTGGTGATACATAGGTAAAAAGACTCATGCCAATAGGCAGTGTTAACAGACTTAATGCAATCAAACCAAGATGAATGCTCAACTGCATTTTTACTGATTTAAGTTGTGTTAAACAATGTGAATAAAAATAGCCCAATAATAAAAATGCTTGAAAAAACAATAAGCACGCAGTCCATATTGCCGCGCCGCCACCAAAAAATGGCAAAATGAGTTTTGCTATTAAAGGCTGTACTTGAAACAAGAGAAAAGCACTTAAAAAAATAATCGCAAGGTATAGCATTAATTCACTTCTTATAATTTACAAAGTTATATTCTGCACAGCAAAATAATACGGCGATGTGATCATGACATTGCCTCCATGGATGGAGGTACTGATGATTTGTCAGGAACAAAATCATGACGTACATCGACGTGCATGGATGCACTAATGCCTTGAAAGACAGGATGTCTGAGAAAGGCCTGTACATCGTCATTCTTTCACATCCATGTGATCACGACATACGTACATCCTGTACATAAAAAAAGCGCTAAATAGCGCTTTTTTTACTTTACTGATTACTCAGTTTTAGCTTTTGCTTTGGGTTTGGCTTTTGCCTTAGCTTTAGCCTTGGGCTTAGCGTCTGCCTTTGCTTTGGGTTTTGCCTTTTTCTTGGCTTCTTCAACCCATTTCCCATCAATATATTTTGCCGTCCAACCTGTTGCTTTAGGTTTAGCGCCTTCAACTTCAGGTGCAAGTTCAGTCATTACATACTGTTCTTTTGTTTTACGACTATAACGAACAACGGCTAAGTGGCCATCAGGATCTTTAACAGGTGCATCGGCTAAATAATAAAACTTACTCGATATTCTGTCTCTAAAGCGCTGTAGTTCTTCAACTTTAGGTGCACGTGTTTCTCGTGAACGAGGGAAAGTATTGGCTGCTAAGAAAATTCCCGCTGCGCCATCACGTAAGACGAAATGCGCTTCAGACTTTTCACAAGCAAGTTCTGGTAATTGAACAGGATCTTCTTTCGGCGGAGCCGCTTCACCGCTAGCTAATAACTTGCGGGTGTTTTTACATTCTTCATTGGTACAATCAAAGTATTTACCAAAACGACCTGATTTCAGCTCCATTTCAGACTCACAACGATCACATTCTAAAAGAGGACCGTCGTAACCTTTAATTTTAAACTCACCTGTTTCAACTTCAATACCATCACAAACAGGGTTGTTACCACAAACATGTAGCTTGCGTGTTTCATCAATCAAATAACTGTCCATAGCGGTAGAACATTTATCACAACGGCGCATGGCACGTAAAGCATCAGTTTCTTGATCATCGACTAAAACGCTAACCGCTTCTTCACCAGAAGTAAGGTTCATGGTTTTAGTACAACGCTCTTTCGGCGGTAGTGCATAACCTGAACAGCCTAAGAAAACTCCTGTAGAAGCAGTACGAATACCCATTTTACGATTACAGGTTGGACAATCAATATCGGTTAATACCGGCTCATTGTTGCGCATACCACCTTCATCGTTTGGCATATCTGCTTGAGCTAACTGCTTAGTGAAATTTTTGTAAAAGCCGTTAAGTACGTCTTTCCAATTAGCTTTACCGTCAGCCACTTCATCAAGCTCTTGCTCCATGTTGGCAGTAAAATCATAGTTCATCAGATCTTTAAAGCTTTCAGATAAACTATCGGTAACAATTTCGCCCATTTTTTCAGCGTAAAAGCGCTTTTTGTCTAAACGTGCATAACCACGATCTTGAATCGTAGAAATAATTGACGCATACGTTGAAGGACGACCAATTGAACGTTTTTCTAATTCTTTAACCAGAGACGCTTCACCAAAACGCGCCGGCGGTTTGGTAAAGTGCTGTTCAGGGTTTAGCTGCTCAAGTGTTAATACTTCACCAACGGATAAGTCAGGTAAGTGTTTGTCGTCGCCTTTTGATAATTGTGGATGAACTCTTGTCCAACCGTCAAATTGCATGACACGACCTTTAGCTTTTAGGTCAAAGCCTGAAGCACCGACAGTAATTGTACTTACTGTGTAACGTGCTGCGGTCATTTGACAAGCTACAAACTGGCGCCAAATAAGGTCGTATAGCTTTTTAGCATCGGCTTCAATGCCTTCCATAAAAGCAGATTCAACTTTTACATTTGACGGACGAATAGCTTCATGCGCCTCTTGCGCGCCAGATTTACTGCTATAAACTTTTGCTTTTTCGGGTAAGTAATTCTCACCAAAATTCTTAGTAATATAGCCACGACACATTTCAACGGCATCTTTACTTAAATTGGTTGAATCGGTACGCATATAAGTAATATGACCCGCTTCATATAAACGCTGAGCTAAGCCCATAGTACGTTTAACGCCGAAACCTAATTTAGTACTTGCCGCTTGTTGCAACGTTGAGGTAATAAAAGGTGCTGACGGTGTACTTTTAGACGGTTTATCGTCACGTTTATTAACGGTATATGCTGAACCTTGTAATATTGCTAACGCCTTATTAGCGTCAGTCTCATTGGTCGGTTTAAAAGCTTTGCCATTTTCATGGGTAACATCTAATGGAAAGTCTAATCCAGTAGCTGTTTTGGTATCAGCACTTATTTCCCAAAATTCTTTCGGGTCAAACGCTTTAATTTCACGTTCTTTTTCAACGACTAATTTAACAGCGACTGATTGTACTCGCCCAGCAGACAAACCGCGGGCAACTTTCTTCCATAATAAAGGGCTAACCATAAAGCCAACAACACGATCGAGAAAACGTCGCGCTTGCTGTGCATTTACGCCTGGCATACTTAATTCACCAGGAGTAGCGAAAGCTTGCTGAATCGAATTCTCAGTTATTTCATTAAAAACAACACGTTTGAATTTTGCGTCATCGCCGCCAATAATTTCTTTTAAGTGCCAGGCAATCGCTTCTCCTTCGCGATCCAAATCGGTTGCGAGATAGATAGTATCTGCGGTAGCGGCAAGTTTAATTAATTCAGCAACAACTTTTTCTTTACCTTCCAAAACTTGATAGTTGGCTGCCCAATCGTTCTCAGGATCAATGCCCATTCGATTAACAAGTGCTTGTTTATCACGTTTTGCTTTATATTTAGCCTTCGCTGCGGGTGCCATTTTTCTCACTTCAGCAGGAGATTTAGCGGCAACTTTTTTACCAGTACTACTGTGAGGTAGATCACGAACATGACCAACACTAGATTTCACAATAAAGTCTTTACCAAGATATTTGTTAATTGTCTTCGCTTTGGCTGGTGATTCGACAATTACAAGAGATTTTGCCATATATATAGTTTCCTACGTCACTGGCTATTTTTTTTGCCAGTATAAATACATTCCGGTCATGATTGTCTAAAAATTAGCCGAGCAACTCATTTTTAAGACGATTTAACCAAAAATCAATGAAATTAGAATTACTATTAGATATATCCGTAAATAAGCAAGCTGACAAGTTATTATTTTTAATATCCATACATTTTAGTTATAATGCTGTCGATTTTACGGCGATATCATAATAATGTTTTATAAAAACTAATAGCCGATGATAATAATTTTAACCGTACCTTTCAAAAGAGTATTTCGCTAATACGCTTAAGCAGAAAAACTAACTTAAGTATTCAAGCGAGTATTCATATTAACTAGAGTATATATATGACAACTTCATGGACTAATCTACAAGAAAAATTATCACAGTGTTTATGCCCTGCTGGTAATGGTGTTTTTACTGTCAATACCGCTAAAGAGCGTAAAGAGCAACTACATCAAACTTTATTCGGTCAAGCCACAGACATAGATAATTTATGGAAGGACTCGTTAAACAAACTGCCAGAGGCTTCAAATGCCGTTATTTTAGGTGTCGCTTCAGATTGTGGTGGCGGAATATTACGTGGCGCAAACTGGGGGCCATTATTTGTCCGGTCAACTTTACTGGAACATTATCCTGACCTTAATGCTTTTGATATGGGTGATATTCGTGTCATTCCTCATTTACTTCATGACAAATACTTAAATGAAGCGACTATAGCTAATTGTAGAAAAGCATTATATCAAGATGAAAACAGTGCTTATGCGGTTAGTCCACTAACAATTACCGAAGATGTATTACATGATTTTTACGCTGAATTTCCTGAAAAAGGTATTTTTGGTATCGGCGGTGACCACTCGGTTAGTTACCCATTAACTAAAGCTTATTTACAAGCTAAGAAAAAGCGTGGTATTCGCGCTGCTATTATCCATTTCGATGCTCATACCGATTTATTAGTTGAGCGTTTAGGCATTGATTTGTGTTTCGGCTCTTGGTGTACTCACATACTTGATGATTTACATGAGAAGCATCATTTAATTCAAGTGGGTATTCGCTCAAGTGGTCGTCCTAAGTCTCATTGGGAAAGTACTTTCGGTGTAAAACAACATTGGGCTCATGAAATTCGTGAACATGGTGTTGATCAAATCATTGCAAATATTTTAGTACAATTGAAAGATGAAAATATTGATGAGTTGTATGTAAGTTTTGATATTGATGCCTTAGATGAAAGTGTAGCGGCTGCTACAGGCACGCCTGAGCCAGATGGTTTGTTTCAAAATGAAGCAATGGAAATCCTCCGTGCTTTAGCAGCGAAATACCGTATTACCGGTGCCGATATGATGGAGATAGCTCCATTTACCGATAGTTCAGGTTTAGGTAAAGAGAGTCGCGATAAAACGTTAGCGGCAGGTGCTGAGATTTCGGCGTTTTTAATAACTGAGATGGCAAAGAGCAACTAAAGACTTTGCTGTAACTATTATATTTTGGCAATAAAAAAGCTCCTTGAGGAGCTTTTTTATTAAAACAATAATATCAGGCTACTGAATAATTATTGAGATACCAGTAAGTGTTGTAGTAACATTGCCTGGCGTGGTTACTTCGACTAATAAAGACCCCGACTTAGCCTCTGCTTCCCCTTTAATTGATACGCCAAATAAACTTCCACCGTTGTGGTTATCATTAGGCCAAGTAAAACTACTGGTTCCTAACACAGAGCCTACCGTTGAGATAAAATTAATAACGGTCCCCTCTGGCATAGGTTGATTATGTAAATCAGCGATTATAATGCTCGCTGAACCAACACTTTCTCCTTTTATATAAACGATACTATCACTTGAATCATTAAAAGGATTAAGGACTTCGGGGGTGTTAGGATCATTATCATCGTCTATAGTCGCAGTTACTGCATCATTAGTTGAATGAATAGTGCCGTATGCAGTACTTCCTGACATGACTAAAACTATTTGATCTCTTACATCAACAGATTTTTGTTCCGCACAACCATCATGGACAGGAATGGCACATAAGACGCCATTATATAGACCATCTTTACCATCGTATAATCCATCGCGGTTAAAATCGGATGGTTCTTCTAATTCCCCACCAAGTTCGCCGCCGCCTTCACTAGGATTAAATATACCGTCTTCGTTATAGTCTGAATACGCTTCTGGTAAATCATACGGTTGCCCTCCGACATCATTACCCGAATAAGTGATATCGGCTCCAGTTGAATTAATACTGCCGTCAGCATTACAAGGTTTACCAACACCTCCTATAAACGCGGCAACTTCGCAGACATCAAAACGACCATTACCATTTAAGTCAGCAAAAGATTCTTCGCCTATAACCGTTGCTAAAATGGTTACACGACCGCCATACCGCTGACCCATAGTATTATTTACTTCAGGTACATGGGATAAATTATTCGCATCACCTAATATATGTCCTTCTGGTCGTGGGCTAGAGCTTCGCCAAGTAACTGAACACGCTCCACTATCATCGGTTGTACATTGTTTATCGGCTGATGAATTCCCAATTGAGCCACCTTCAGTAGTAAAATAAACGACAGTCGGTGGTGGCGGGTTATTAAAAGCATCCGCTAAACGAGCAGTAACCAATACTTCTACACCGGTTATATCCCACGCTTCTGGATTTAGAATATCAGCGGCTATAGTAAAGCTATCTTGATCTGGAATTCCGGTCGATACAATTAAATTACTAGATTGAGTTGAAATTAATGGCTCGGAATCTGTGATACTCGCCGTTATACGAATCGTATGTGACACAGAACCAGAATTGACAACCGTTTGTACTAAGCCTTCACTATTAGTTATGGCAAAATCTGGAATAAGATTCACTCCACCAACACCAGTGTTAAGCGAGAAATCGACCCGACGATTATTAATTGGGTTACCGTTAGTGTCTAACACTCTAAAAACGAGTGTCGAGTTTTCAGGTCTTTCAATGCTACCGGTACCTAAAATCGATATATATTCAGGTGTTGCAGAAACAAATTCAATACTACCTGCATCGGCAGGTAAAACGTTAACTACGCCAGTTGCTGAAAGATTAATACCACCAGCGTTGGCAGTGACGTTGATTGGATCTGCACCAACACAACCTTTAGCTAAATAGGTACTGGTTGCAATACCATTAGATGTTGTAACCGGCGAACTAAGTGTTGCTGTTGGTACTGTTTGACTTGTACAGCCAGATGAAAATTCTATATCAACCGGCTCAGCAAAGTTATTGCCTTGATCGTCAACAATAATAACCGATACAACCGTTGTTCCTCCAGCAGAAATGGTTGCTAAACTTATACTGGCAACACCTTCAACAAACGGATCACCACTTCCTATCTCAACGGTAGAAGAACCAACCACTAGTAATACTTGCCCAGTTTCACCACTGGTGATCGTAGCAGTCACTGTGCCTGCACCTAATGAATCGCCAGCATAAATATCAACAATCGCTTGGTTGTCATCATTTGTAATTGCCGACGGAATAGGAATATTACCAACCGTTGTGCTAAAAGTAACAATTAAACGGCTGCTAATGCCATTAATGGTTGCAATGACACGTGCTGGCTTTGATGATGTTACTGTGTCAGTGGGATTACCCTCGCTATCAATTAAAATAACGCTAATATTAATATCACCAACAATACCAATATCGTCACCTTGAGTTTCAAAGCCTAATGGTACTGTAGAACTCTCTCCAGAAGTAAGAGAAGCGGTTATTTCACCTGCACCTCGAACACTCCCTGCCGTTAAAGTAATAACTGCATCACCATTTTCATCGCTTAATGCGGAGCCAGACGATGGAGAAAAAGCCCCTAGATCTGTCACAAATGTAACAGCTCGGTTGGCAACAGCAGTAGTCCCTTGCATTACTTTTGCAGTAATTGTTACTGGTACAGCACCAGTGACTGTTGTATTAGAAATAGTTAATGCAATTGTAATAGGTACATCGCCAACTTCTCCCACAGGAGTTTCAGTTTGTTGTAAACTACCGCCACTGCCTCCACACCCGACTACAGCAGCAAATACAAGGAGAAAACTTAAACGTTGAAGTAGTACCATACAAACATCCCTTAGAAGCTTTTAATTACATTACTATTTATATTAACTTATATTTTATAAATTTCATTAAAAAAGCCAGTATAGATAGCTTTTTAATCAATAGATTACCTGTTAATCTACTTCTTATAACTAATTATAAAAATATTTTACTGTGGCATCCACTTATGACAGACAAAAAAAAAGCAAGCTTAACCACTAGAATCGTTACCGGCATGGGTGCTGGTATCCTGACAGGCGTCTTATTACAGATGCTTATGCCTGACAAATCTGATTTTGTGATCCCACTCTATTTCTTTGAACTTTCATTACGATCCTTTTTGGTTGACGGTATTTTTGAAGTGATCGGACAAGTTTTCATTTCAAGTTTAAAAATGTTGGTGGTACCACTGGTTTTTGTATCGCTTATTTGTGGTACTTGTTCATTAAAAGATACAACAAAACTAGGACGTATTGGCGGTAAATCCATTGCACTTTATTTAATTACCACAGCAATAGCTATTAGCTTTGCGATGTTTTTAGCGTTATTGATAAGCCCAGGTGAAGGGGTCAACATGGTCTCGGATACAACTTTCGCTAGTCGTGAAGCGCCTTCTTTAGCGCAAGTGTTTATTCAAATGTTCCCAAGTAATCCATTCGCCGCTTTCGCGCAAGGGAACATGCTACAAGTCATTGTATTTGCCTTGTTGTTTGGTATTGCTATAGCGCTTTCAGGTAAAGCAGGCGAACGTGTTGCTAGTTTATTTGAAGACATGAGTACCGTCATCATGCGTTTGGTTACTATTTTAATGAACCTTGCACCATACGGTGTCTTTTGTTTATTAGCTAGCTTGTTCACTGATATGTCACTTAAGATATTCGGTAACTTAATTGTCTATTTCTTTGTCGTTTTCTTTGCCCTAATATTACATGCAACAATTACTTATTCTGCTATATTGAAAATTATGGCAGGCTTAAGCCCTATTACCTTTTTGAAAAAAATGCGTGATACCGTTATCTTTGCATTTTCAACAGCCAGCAGTAATGCAACCATCCCTGTAACACTTGAAACTGTTACCAAAAAAATGGGCGTTAAAAATTCAATCGCTTCGTTTACCGTACCTCTAGGCGCAACCATCAATATGGATGGCACGGCTATAATGCAAGGCGTTGCTACTGTATTTATTGCGCAAGTGTTTAATGTTGATCTAACATTTAGTCAATATTTAATGGTAATACTTACCGCGACCTTAGCTTCAATTGGCACGGCTGGTGTCCCGGGCGTAGGTTTAATTATGCTGGCCATGGTTCTAGACCAAGTAGGCTTACCTGTAGAAGGTATTGGTTTGATTATTGGTGTCGACCGTTTACTTGATATGACACGAACAGCAGTTAATGTCACTGGTGACAGTATGGTTTCAATTGTTGTAGCTAAGTCTGAAAATCAATTTGATGAAGACGTCTTTTACGATGAAAATGCAGGAAGTAAAATTGAAACGATTGATTTTCATGATTTAGATAAAAATCAAAGTGATAGTTAACTCACTCAACAAAAGAAGATAATAAAAAAAGGTGCTGAAAAGCACCTTTTTTATTATCTTCTTTTTATAAACTCTAGCCAGTAATAAGTGGCTCGAATGATTTAACTAAATCATCAATTGATTTCATTTGTTGTAAATAAGGTTCAAGTTTATCTAATGGTAACGCACAAGGACCATCACACTTAGCGTTATCTGGATCAGGGTGTGATTCTATAAATAACCCAGCTAAACCTAATGCCATACCGCTACGTGCTAATTGTGCTGCTTTGGCACGACGACCATCGGCTGAGTCAGCACGGCCACCGGGTTGTTGCAAAGCATGTGTCGCATCAAATATTACCGGTGCATAATCTTTCATTTCATCCATGGCTAACATATCAACGACTAAATTATTGTAACCATAACAACTACCACGTTCACATAAGATAACTTGTTCATTACCTGCTTCTGCAAATTTGTTAATGATATGGCGCATTTCATGTGCGGCTAAAAACTGTGGCTTTTTGACATTTATAATGGCATTCGTCTTTGCCATCGCAACAACAAGGTCTGTTTGGCGCGCTAAAAATGCCGGTAGTTGAATAATATCAACTACCTCTGCAACAGGTTGAGCTTGGTGTATTTCATGAACATCTGTGATAATCGGTACATTGAACGTTGACTTGATTTCTTCAAATATTCTCAGTCCTTCTTCTAAACCAGGTCCTCGATATGAATTTATCGATGAACGATTAGCCTTATCAAATGATGCTTTAAACACATAAGGAATATTAAGCTTTTGAGTAACTTCAACATAGTGCTCAGCAATACTCATGGCTAAATCACGAGATTCTAAAACATTCATGCCACCAAATAAAACAAAGGGCTTATCGTTTGCTATCTCAATATCATGTTTTTCAATTTTTATTGAAAGTATTGTCATAATTTTTCCAAAATAAAGTTCGGTGCTAACTTCATGTTAGCTGCCAATAATTCTTAATAACTGACCACACAGAAAAGCCATATAAGTACCTAACGCATAACCTAAAACCGCAAGTAAAACCCCTACTGGTGCTAAAGACGGATGAAATGCAGAAGCAATAACTGGCGCAGAAGCAGCACCACCAATATTAGCTTTACTACCAACCGCTAAGTAAAATATTGGTGCTTTGATCATTCTTCCAACTGCAAATAGTAGTGCTACATGCACTAACATCCAAATGATACCAATAACAATATACTTAGGTGCCTCAACTATTTGGGATATATCCATATGTAAACCTATAGTCGCAATAAGTACATATAAGAAAGCACTACCGACCTTAGAAGCGCCAGCAGACTCTAAGTTTCTAACTTTAGTAAACGATAAAGATAGACCTATGGTCGTAACAATGACGATAATCCAAAATAATTTACTGTGTAAACTGAACTCTTTTAGACCAGGAAAATTAAGTTTAAAAAATGGGACTAAAAGGTCTGCAGCAAAATGAGCAAAGCCCATTCCACCTAAAGCTACTGCTAGTATTAACATAAAGTCTTTAAGCTCGGGAATTCTTTTATTTGAACGCTCGTATTCTTCAACTTTTTTAATTAACTGATCAATACCTGAAGTATCCGCGCCACTCTTAGCATCAATACGTTTATGATTAGCAGCAATATACAATAACACCGCCATCCATAAATTAGCGACTACGATATCGACCGTCACCATGATGGTGAATATTTTTCCGTCTGCTTCGAAAATATCCTTCATTGCCATCATATTAGCGCCACCACCAATCCAACTACCAGCAAGCGCTGCCATACCACGCCAAACAGCATCAGGGCCAGATACCCCTAATAGCTCAGGCCAAATACCTGAAATAGCCAACAATGCGATTGGACCACCAATAACCACACCAACAGTGCCGGTTAAGAACATAATAATAGCTTTATTCCCCAGCCCTCGGATCGCTTTAAGGTCAATGCTTAATGTCAATAAGACTAAACAAGCAGGTAATAAATAATATTTGGCAACTTCATCAACTTGAGTCAATTCAGCGCTAACAATACCAAAGGTATTTAACAGGGACGGTAATAAATAACACATTAATAACGCAGGTACATATTTATAGAATTTTTTAAAAGCAGGATGACTACTATTAGAAGTATAAAAAACTAAACCTAAAATTATTGCGAGCAGGCCTAAAACAGTTGCATCATTCGTCAGTAAGGGGGTGTTATTAATAATTTGTTCTTGCATTGGACAGCCTTGTTGTTGTTATTTTTTATTATTATTATTTTTTGTTTTGTTTAAGGCTATTGCCTCATCTACAACTTAATTAATGTAATACCGTATCAGCTATGGTGATTTTATCCAATTGCATTTTTAAAAGTTGAGCCGCGGGATCTTTCGGACACTTATCGACAAAGTATTGATAATCGTCATACGCAACTTTAAAACAATCTAGTTGATGTAATAAAAATCCTCGGTCACGTCTCTCGAATGGGTCATCAGGTCGCAACGAAATCAAAATATCAACGCATTTTAATGCTTGGGGAAATTGCCCTTCTCTAATGAGTGCATTTTTTAATGAACTAACATGTTTAGCGATAAGACTCAGACGAGAAACATCCTCAACTTGATGATTTTGTGGATCGCCATCAAGATCATCCATACGTAAATCAAGTTCATGCCAATCGAGAGATTCACCGGTAACAGGGTCAAAGATAATCGCATAAAGTTCATCACAAACAACTCGAACCATATTTTTTTCAGGAACAAAAATAATATCAGCCTCAAAATTACAAAGCTTAAAGATATGGCAAAGCACAACGCTTTTCAACGCTGGTGCCATAAGTTTAAAATCAAAGCCAGTACTTAATTTATGCGCATTAACTGGCCAAAAATCGTGTTGACGATCAATAAAAAGCTGTTCAATGAACAGCTCATTAATTAATTTTTCTGCTTGTTCAAGCGGATCTTCTATAGTTGAAATGAGCTGATTACAATGCTCAACAACTTTACTAAGCTGTTCAGGAGAAAAATAACAATCTCCAAAAACAACCTCTTCTACCAATGAAAAAGCTTCAATTAATGATTTATCTGTATCTTTGAGTTCTGAAAATAATAATTCTTTCATGCTTTATATTTACTACTTATTTATACTTTATTTTTAACGATATCACTGAGTCTGATAACTGGCTTAGAAAAAAACCGTTTCTTTGGTCATAGCAATACCAACAACTAACATGAACCATCCCATAGCACCTAAGTAACCAATCACTTGCATCATGCGATTACGCGCTAATTTCAAGGTGTAATACCCGGTAAATATATATAAAACGATGGCAATGATTTTTTCTGCTAACCATAAATATTCTAACGGATTAATAGCTAATTTAACGGCCAGGCCAACACCCAATAATAACAAAAACGTGTCGATAATATGAGGGCTGATTTTCAACCATTTTTTATCTAACTGTGAAGATTGCATTAACGTTAAAGCAAATCGGTAAGTGAATAAAAGTATGCTTATCGCCGCGAGTGTCATGTGTAAATGTTTCATGGTAAATCCTTTAATGTTGTTATTATTGTTTGATGTTCAATGTCTACTAATTGGTAAAAGTAGCACATGTCACCCGGTCATTTCCCGAGTAATCTTGTAGCGTTTCAATATCGTTATAGCCGTACTGCTTTAAAATATCTCTAACTTCTTTTGCTTGTTCAAAGCCATGTTCAAAATACAGAGCTCCTTGATTTTCTAAAAAGGTTAACGCATTTTTTGCAATATGCTTTATATCAGAATAACCATTATCACTGGCAACTAAAGCGGATAAGGGCTCAAATCGAACATCACCTTCAGATAAATGCTCATCATTTTCATCGATATAAGGAGGATTACTGACGATAATGTTGAATTTTTTATCTTGCTCTATCGTAGAAAACCAATCGCTTTGATAAATATTAACTTGTGCAAGTTGTAATCGTTGAGAATTTTTTTGTGCTAGAACAATAGCTTCATTACTAAAATCAACCGCATCAATATGCCAATTTGGCTGTTCTGAAGCTAATGCTAAAGCAATAGCGCCAGTACCTGTACCTAAATCTAAACAGGTTAAGGTGTTTTGTTGATGACGCGCTAAGATATGCTCAACTAATAATTCTGTGTCAGGACGGGGGATCAACGTTGCAGGTGAAACATAAAAAGGTAGAGACCAAAACTCACGTTCTTGAATAATGTAAGCAATCGGCTCACCCTTTAAGCGACGGTTAAATAACACCATAAAGGCTTGAAATTGGACTTCAGTTAACTTTTTTTCTGGCCAAGTTAATAAATAACTCGTCTCTTTGTCTAAGATAAAAGCTAATAAAATTTTGCAGTCTAGTTTGGCACTATCAGAAAGGGCAGCAAGTAATTGTTGCCCTTGCTTAATTATTTCAGCAATACTTTGCTGGCAATATTTAATTGACGGGATATAAGATTGGTTCAAACCAGTAACTAGTTTTGCTCAGCAAGTGCTGCAAGTAAATCGGCTTGGTTTTCTAACATAATGGGCTCTAACACTAAGTGTAGATTCCCTTCAAGCACTTCATTTAAACGGTACAAAGTAAGGTTGATACGATGATCTGTCATACGCCCTTGTGGGTAATTGTAAGTACGAATACGTTCAGAGCGATCACCACTAGCAACCAAATTACGACGTGACGACTCTTCTTCGCTACGGCGTTTTTCATCTTCCGCTTGCTGCAGACGAGCTTGTAATACCGACATTGCCTGCGCACGGTTTTTATGCTGAGAGCGCTGTTCTTGACACTCAACAACCACACCCGTTGGAATATGAGTAATACGAATAGCAGAATCAGTTTTGTTAACGTGTTGTCCACCGGCCCCTGATGCGCGGAAAGTATCAACTTTTAAATCTGCTTTGTTAATTTCAACAGCGTCAGCTTCAGGTATTTCAGGCATAACAACGACCGTACATGCAGAAGTATGCACACGACCTTGAGATTCAGTTTCAGGTACACGTTGCACACGATGACCACCAGACTCAAACTTCAGGTGTCCGTAGACACCTTCACCAAGGACTTTAAAAATAACTTCTTTATAGCCGCCTTTCTCACTTTCATTAGTGTTCATGACTTCAATACGCCAGCCTTTCTTTTCACAGTAACGGCTATACATACGGTATAAATCACCCGCAAAAATTGCAGCTTCATCACCACCAGCACCGGCACGTAATTCAACAAAACAGTTACTGTTGTCGTTTGGATCTTTTGGTAATAATAAAATTTGTAATTGATCAGTTAGTTCTTCAAGAGACTTTTTAGCTGATTTAAATTCTTCTTGCGCCATTTCACGCATATCAGGGTCTTCATCTTTCAGCATTTCTTCCGCCGAAGAAAAGTCTTCTTCTGCGGATTGGTAGTCATTAAAAACACTAGTAACTGATTCTAATTGAGAGAACTCTTTTGATAAAGCAATAAACTTTTCTTGATTTGAAAGTGTTTCGGGATCAGAAAGCAACGCTTGAACTTCTTCAAAGCGTTCAACTAATATTTCAAGTTTTTGATAAACAGATTTATTCATTAAGAAATCTTATAATTAGGGAACAGCGGATATAATTCGATGGTGTAGAGTTTAAAGGGTTCGTTAAGCACTTTCAATCAAAGCCGTAAAAAAGCTATTGAAAGTGCTAAAAAAACAAGCAAATAAAAAAAAACTATTTAATATTATAAATATCGCGTAAATACACAAGTTTATCTAATTCGCCGCCTTGTGCTGCGGATTGAATGGCACTCGTTGGAGCGTGCATAAATTTATTGGTCAATTTAGTTGCTAATTCAGCAAGAATCGCTTCAGGAGATTTATTACCTTGTAATTGTAATAAGGCTTTTTCCAATAGCTGGTCGCGACTTTCTAGACATTGTTTGCGATAGTCGATAACCGTATCTTGAGTATTTAACCCGCGTAACCACGACATAAAAACATCAGATTGCGTAGAAACAATGGCTTCAGCTTGAATGGCTTCTTTACGACGATTGGCTAAGTTTTTGGCGATAATGCCTTGTAAGTCATCAACCGTATATAAAAATACGTCTTCAAGTTCACCCACTTGTTCTTCAACATCTCGTGGCACAGCTAAATCAACCATAAAAATAGGACGATGCTTACGTTTTCCTAATGCATGTTCGACCATGCCTTTACCTATAATAGGTAAGGTACTGCCCGTAGAGCTAATAACAATATCAGCATCAGCCATTTTTTCAGGTATTTGCGCGAGGGTAATAACATCAGCGCCAATAGCGCCGGCCATTGCTTCGGCACGTGCTATGGTACGGTTGGCAACGGTTATTTTACCGACTTTATTTTCGTATAAATGTTTAGCCACTAGCTCGATGGTTTCACCTGCACCGACAAGCAAAACTTTGACTTTTTCAAGGCTAGCAAAAATATGTTTAGCAAGATTAACCGAAGCAAAAGCAACAGAGACCGCACTAGCACCAATCTCAGTTTCTGTACGTACTTGCTTAGCAACACCAAAAGTACGCTGAAATAATCGGTCCATAACTAAAGACATAGAACCAGCCGCTTTAGCTTGGCTGTACGCTTGTTTCATTTGCCCTAGAATTTGAGGTTCGCCCAGCACTAAAGAGTCTAAGCCACATGCAACTCGCATCATGTGATTTACGGCTTGTTGATCGGTATGCCAATATAAACTAGGTGTAATGGTGGAAGCAGGAACATTATGGTACTGCTCTAACCAACGAACCACTTTTTCTTGAGTTATACTTATATCGCCCTCTTGTACTAAATACAGTTCGGTACGATTACAGGTAGATAATATGGCAGCCTCACGGCATTCTACCGAGGCCAGCAATTCTGTTAACGCCGTAGTCAAACGATCCGGGTTAAAAGAAATTGTTTCTCTTACGGCAACGGGGGCAGTTTTATGATTGATACCAACAGCAACTATAGACATAACGCGAACTATTCAGCCTTTTAAAATACGAATAATGCAAAAAATGATAATTTATTATCGAGCCAACGATTTGTGATTAATCTTTTCCTTAACCACATTATTAATCAGGTTTTAAAAAAAACCTATGTTCTATGACAAATAATGATGTTAATTTTACGAAAAATCACAGAAAATTAAAAGTCCCAAACACGTTATCTATCGATATTTAATCGAATAACGACATTTAAGCGAAGTATTTATCATTAATATGAACAAATTAACCTTATTATCCATTACCTCACTCAGTTGCTTTTTAATTTTTTTATCGGGTTGTAGCTCTTTAGACAACAATCAACAAGCAGAAATAGTCACACATCAAGCGCAAACTGAGCGAAATAAAAAGCTAGCGACATTAACTAATTGGAAAATAAACGGCAAAATGGCGGTGATCACGCCAGATGAACGCCACGGTCTTACATTGAATTGGCATTATCAGGGAGATAAAAAGAAACAAGTACTTAACTTAACGACTATATTAGGCATCCAAGTGTTTAATCTTGAGTCAGTTAATGGCATGCATACCGTTGATGTTAACGGAGAGCGATATCAAAGTTCTGACTTAAATAAAATACTTGCATCGTTAACCAGTTTTACCCTTCCAACTCAAGCCATGACCCTTTGGTTAAAAGGACTTCCTTATTTAGGTACTGATGTGATCAGTTATAATGCCATAACTGACTTGCCCGAGTCATTAATCAGTTATTATGATGAAAAAAAATGGCAAGTGAAATACAGCAGCTATCGACAAATAGAACAATATCAATTGGCAACAAAATTCACCATTAAGCAAGGTGATTTTTCTATTAAAATAAATGTTCATCAATGGGATGTATCCATAAATGACTTATAATCAAGAAACCTATTACCGTTTTCCCTCCCCAGCAAAACTAAATTTATTCCTTCATATTGTTGGTCAACGTAGCGACGGTTACCATCAGTTAGAAACTGTGTTTCAATTCGTTGATCATAGCGACACAATAGACATAAAAATTGTTAAGGGTAATAAGGTTGAGTTATTAACGCCGATTGAAGGGGTTAATCATGAGGATAATTTAATTGTTAAAGCGGCAATATTATTACAAAGAAATATTTTAGCAAAAAGTACAAGCACTGAAAACTTAACATTAGGCGCTCATATCAAAGTAACAAAAGTACTGCCTATGGGAGGTGGTTTAGGAGGCGGTTCGTCAAATGCTGCGACTGTGTTATTAGCACTGAATAAATTATGGCGAGCCAATTTATCCCTCATAGAGCTTGCTCAGCTCGGTTTAGTGCTTGGTGCAGACGTCCCTATATTTATTCATGGCTTCGCAGCTTTTGCTGAAGGTATTGGCGAAGAATTAACACCTATTTCACCAAAAGAATATTGGTATCTAGTGAGTAAACCCGATGTTAGCATTTCTACTGCCAGCATTTTTACTGCTAAGGGCTTAACTCGCAATACGCCGAAAGTAAATTTATATGGCGATATAACTAAGCTGGACATAGACTTATGTCACAATGATTGCCAAACATTAGTAATTAAACAGTATCCTGAGGTTGCCAAGTTACTGGCTTGGTTGGTAGAATACGCGCCTTCTCGAATGACGGGGACAGGGGCGTGTATTTTTTCTCGCTTTGAAACCGAACAAGAGGCTTGCCACATACAGTCATTACTTCCTGATGGAATAACGTCTTTTGTGGCAAAAGGGCTGAATACCTCTCCATTATGTGCTGCGATTGAAAAATTAGCATTACGATGAACACCGATAGAGAGTTAAAGTCCATTGAAAATTTATTTTCATAAAAAAGCCAATATTGATTGGCAAAAATTAAATAATTTGCTGATAGTAAACTCACGTTTGCTGACAGCGTAACTTAGTATGTCCAAAGTTTCTGAGGAACTGACCGTGCCTGACATGAAAATATTTGCTGGTAATGCCACCCCTGAACTAGCTAAACAAATAGCTGATCGTCTTTACATAACATTAGGCGATGCCAAGGTTGGCAGTTTTAGTGATGGTGAAATTAGTGTTGAAATCTTGGAAAATGTCCGCGGTGCGGATGTTTTTATTATTCAATCAACTTGTGCGCCCACCAACAATAATTTAATGGAATTAATAGTAATGATTGATGCTTTACGTCGCGCTTCTGCCGGTCGTATTACAGCAGTTATCCCTTACTTTGGTTATGCGCGCCAAGATAGACGTGTACGTAGTGCACGTGTACCTATTACCGCAAAAGTAGTTGCTGACTTTTTATCGAGTGTGGGTGTTGACCGAGTATTAACGGTTGACCTACATGCTGAGCAGATTCAAGGTTTCTTTGATGTGCCAGTGGATAATGTATTCGGTACTCCAATCTTATTAGAAGATATGCTAACACGTGATCTTGATGACCCTATCGTGGTATCTCCCGATATTGGTGGTGTTGTACGTGCTCGTGCTGTCGCTAAATTACTTGATGATGCAGATCTTGCTATCATTGATAAACGTCGACCAAAAGCTAACGTAGCACAAGTGATGCACATAATTGGTGATGTTAAAGGCCGTGACTGTATTATTGTTGATGACATGATTGATACTGGTGGTACTTTAGTAAAAGCTGCTGAAGCATTAAAAGAGCATGGTGCAAAACGTGTTATCGCTTATGCTACTCATCCAGTTCTTTCTGGTAATGCGGCACAAAACTTAAGAGATTCTGTCATTGATGAATTAGTCGTAACTGATTCAATTCCACTTTCAGATGAAATTAAATCACTAGGTATTGTTCGTCAATTAACCTTAAGCGGTATGTTGTCTGAAGCTATTCGTCGTGTTTGTAACGAAGAATCTATATCTGCGATGTTTGATAGCTAAAATCTTTAGTTAATCAAGCTTCAAATTATAAAGCCCTGAGTAAACTTTACTCAGGGCTTTTTTCTTGGTAACGCGAAGTTTTGTTTAGCAGAAAGTGACTCTTAAACTCAAGAATAAGTCACTTATAAAGCTACTTATCTAACACATCAGCTAAAGCGGCTAAACATAAAGTGACATTTTCAGTTCGTGCTGCATACCCCATTAAGCCAATTCGCCATGCTTTACCCGCAAAACCACCAAGCCCAGCTCCTATCTCTAGATTATAGTCATTAAGTAAGGTTTTACGTACAGCGGCATCATCAACCCCTTGAGGAATAAGTACCGTATTTAATTGTGGTAAACGGTATTGTTCATCAACTACAAATTCAATTCCTAACTTTTCTAGGCCCTGTTTTAATTGTTGGTGTTGTTTCTCATGGCGTTGCCACGCATTCTCTAAGCCTTCATCTTGTAACATCACTAAAGATTCATGCAAGGCATATAAAGAATTGACCGGAGCAGTATGATGATAACTACGCTTTCCAGCCCCGCTCCAGTAGCCCATCACTAACGATTGGTCGAGGAACCAGCTCGGCACTTTGCTTTTTCGACTTTGTAATTTCTCTACTGCTCTGGCACTAAAACTGATGGGAGAGATTCCAGGTACGCATGATAAACATTTTTGGCTGCCCGAATAAACAGCATCAATGCCCCAATCATCAACTCTTAACTCGACACCGCCTAATGACGTGACCGCATCAACAATTGATAGTGCAGAGTTTTGACGGGCAATTTCACACAATTGTTTTGCATCAGACAAAACGCCTGTAGAAGTTTCAGCATGTACAAACGCTAAAAACTTAGCATCGCTGTGCTCTATAAAAGCTCGTTTTACTTTTTCAGCATCAACGGGTTTCCCCCATTCATCGTTAATAACAATGGCTGTAGCACCGAGGCGTTCAACATTTTCCACCATACGCGAGCCAAAAACGCCGTTCACACAAACGATAACTTTTTCGCCTGGCTCGACTAAATTAACAAAACAGGTTTCCATGCCCGCAGAACCCGGTGCTGAAACCGCAATAGTTAACTCATTTTTTGTTTGAAATGCGTATTGTAATAATGATTTTATTTCGTCCATCATTTGCACAAACTCAGGGTCTAAATGACCTATTGTCGGCTGACCCAATGCAGATAATACACGCGGAGAAACATCACTAGGACCTGGTCCCATTAAGGTGCGAGGTGTTGGATGAAATGAAGTTATAGTCATATAGAAAATCTCATGTAAAAATAAAAGGCAGCTTGCAGCACATCAAACGCAGCCACAAGCTAACACTATAGAATAAGGGTTAAGGAAGAATATTTACTTTTTCCATCATGCCACGATCTTCATGATCAAGTATATGGCAATGCATAACAAAAGATCCGGCAAAGTCTTCATAGCGAGTACGAATTTCTATATCGGCACTGTCAATTGGCTGCCCTGTTTCAGCAGGCCAAACAAGAACTGTATCGCGCCAATAACGATCGATTATTTTTCCACTATCATCTCTTGATATCACTTCAAACGGGTTTACATGTATGTGATAAGGATGAAAATAAAATTCAGATCTTAATATCCATGTTTGTGCGTTATTAAGCTTTAAGTTTCTAGGATGATCAGGATCATAGGTTTTACCATTGATTGTAAAATTAAAATTATCTCCGATAAACTGATCAGGATCGCTTGGATCAACGCCATCTTTTGGTGTGATATTAAAAATAGAATATTCAATATCATCGCTCAGTTCGTCGTCTTGAATACTTACTGGGCGGTTTATTTTTTTCAACTGTTTGTTCTTCGGTAAAGGCATACGCTTGCGAGGCCCTTTAACCGTAACACGAGCAATAATATTTTGTGCCTTTTCGTCTAGTTCAAAGACACTATCACCACGACGTTTACCACAATAACTATCGGGTAGATCTGCAGCACCTTCTACAGATGCATCAATCAGGTAATAAACCCCACGGCGTTTAGCTTTAATCATTACATCGCTACGATATCCAGGAGCCATGAATGTACCTTTATCATCAGCCAAACGCTTTTTACGAAACGCAATACCATCAGCAGCTAATTGTACTAATGGAATATCAAAACGACTATCACATGAATTCACTAAGCGTAAATTCATATATTCGCGGATACCAGCATGCACAAATCGCCATAACTCAGTTGTTCCGGGCTGTATTTCAATCTCTGGCATTACCTGACCATTAACGGATACATGCCATCCTCTCTGCCAACCTTCGGGATGCCACTTTTCAACAAAGTAATTATCGTTATTTTCAATTTCGCCTTGCTCGTCAAACGCAATAGTTTGTAATACCATGACTCGTTCTTTGGCTTTTGTAATCGCGGGTATATTGTCGTAATCCCCTCGTATTATAATAGCACCATGTACACCACTTCCTACCTGTACTGTTGTTGAACCATGTACATGCGCATGATACCAAAAGGTACCCGCCACATGATCTTCTGGTATATGAATTTCATAATCAAACTCATCACCACTTTTTAGTTTTATAAAAACATTATCACTTTTACCCGTTGGATCAACATGTAAACCATGGGTATGTAAGTTCGTTGTATTAAAACCATGTGGCGTTGTATGGTCATGGTCACACTCACCTTCACATTCCATATTATGCATTTCAGGCGGTAATAAATTTTTCATTTTTATTTTTAAAGTATCGCCAGGTTTTACGATAAACGTAGGTCCAACTAGCTCGCCATCATAACTTCGTAAATGTAGATTTTTGGTGACTTCTTTACCCATTTGTAAGGTTTTAAATTGATGATCAGCATACTGCACATTCAAGGTGTAATTTAGCTCACCCGAATCATTTGAACTGACTTGTCGAGCATTACTAAATTTGGGATGGGAGAAGTTTTCAGGGTAAGCAAATTTTTTATTTTTATGCTTCTTCTTATTGGATCTTACAGATAAATACTCTCTCTCTGCAGCTAGGTCCATTGGGGCAAGATCAAAAAGTTGTTCGGTAAGCGTATCAACAACGTCGTCGTTCACCTCTTTACCGACCTGTTGCAAGGTGTTTTTGCTTTTTATATGTCGCGGGTTATAGTGATTATATGGGTAATTATAATTTCCGTTACCCAAACTTTTATCTTTAATAGCCTGAATCTGTTCTAAATTCACTTCTTTTTCTTGCTTGTGATTATGGCTTTTTTTTACCAAGTCATCATGAGCAAATAAGCTTGCTGATTGACTCAGCAACATACTCGCAACTAATGTACTAAATAATAAATTATGCTTCATGAGGTTTCCTTTGTTTCATTTTTATTTGTTATTTCTATTCATTTAAAGCGAAGCTTCGGGCTTCCTTTAGACATTCACTCACGCGATTTACATTAGAAACCTGCTTGACAAGCAATAATACGAGACATGCATTCAAGCGCGCTGAGGCTTCATCATCTAGGCCGTCATGGCTGGAAATTAACTGCGTGTACTGTTCATCCCAATCTTTTTGAGTCATCTGACTTACTTTTTGTACTTCATTCATAACAAGCATCCTCTTAAGGCCGAATCTAATTTCTCTAATTGCCAATTATGCCAACGACCTGCAACGTAGTTGTCAGGACGAAGTAAGTAACTAACCCCTAACTTTCCGTTCAAGCGTTGCGTCAGAATATTTTCGGCATCAAAAATAACTTTTACTCTCGGTATTATTTGTAAAGTAAGTGGGGGTTGCTCTACAACAATAATGAGCTGTAAGTTAGCATCAATTTCGGTGAGCAAATCGAACTCTTTAATTAGACTTTCTGTTGGAGAGCCAAAGTGGATAATCGTAAATTTATTGGCTAATAAATCTAACAACCATTTTTGTTGATGATCAAAAACAATGGGCGAGTCGATACAAACCTGTCCAGGTAATATGCCAGTGCTAAAATCGTCACTGGTTGCATTAATTGAGGAACTAAGGTGATCTGTTGCTGTAGATAGTCGGCCACTGTTGATCATGTTTTTTGCAAAACGGTGTTTCTTCGCTAACGTTAAAATGGCATTTCTAAAACGAAAGCTTTGCTCCGATTTAGGAGTAATAAAGTCGGTGCTGCGGCTTGATTGAGCAATATTTTCGCGTGCTGCTATTTGTCGCTCTTCATTATAGGTTTCAAGCAATGCTTCTGTTGCCCGTCCGGTAATAACTTGTTCAAGCTTCCACGAAAGGTTGTCTGCATCCTGAAAACCACTATTTGCACCACGCGCACCAAAAGGTGAAACTCGATGAGCCGCATCACCAATAAAAATAACCTTACCTTCTTTAAAATTTGTTAGCTTGCGACATTCGAAGGTATAAACACTTAACCATTTGATGTCAAAATTGACATCTTCACCTAGCATTTTTTTAAGGCGAACTTGAACACGTTCTTCTTCAATTTCTTGTTGCGGATCACAGTCCCATCCTAGTTGAAAATCAACCCGCCAAATGTCATCAGGCTGCTTATGCAGTAATACAGAATGTCCTTCATGAAAACTAGGAGAAAACCAAAAATGACGCTCTGGTGAGAAGTCAGCAGCCATTACCACGTCAACAATAAGAAACCTATCTTTAAATTTTTGTCCTTTAAAGGGTAAACTAAGTGCATTACGTATTGGACTGTTTGCCCCATCTGCGGCAATTAAGTATTTCGATTTAAGCTGATACTCTCCCTGTGGATCTGAAAGTGTAAGGACAACATCATCTTCGTTTTGCTGATGAGATAACAAAGTAGTCCCCCAGCACATCGTTATTTGTGGGAGTTGCAAAGCCCTTTTTACTAAGTAGTCTTCAATATGATACTGCTGAATATTCACATAAGCTGGCCTTTTCAAGCCTTCTTCAGGTTGTAAGTTTTTTGCATCGATCATTTCATCTTTATAATACGTTCGACTAATAGACCACTGTGTTCCATGCTGAACAACAGCTTCCCCTATACCCAGCTTATCGAATATTTCTAAGGTTCTTTTAGCGAAAGTTACAGCCCGTGAACCTTTACCAACCGCTGTTTTTTGATCAACGAGAACTACTTCTATATTACGCTGTGCTAGATCTACGGCCAAAGCCAAGCCAACAGGGCCAGCACCAACAATAACAACCGGCATCACCTCAGCTTTGGCGGCGGCACGTTCTTTAAACTCTCTCATGAATAAATTCCATTCTATTATTTTATAACTCTCATTTTTAGGCCAATAGGCCCTGTTTTAATTGATCAAGTTCTACCGCTTCAAATAGCGCTTTAACATTACCTTCACCAAAACCTTCATTTCCTTTTCTATTAATGACTTCAAAAAATATCGGTCCGATCAACGCTTTAGTAAACACTTGTAGTAAAATGGCATTTTTATCATTTTTATCATTATCGATTAAAATATTATGCGCTCTTAACTCCTCTATATTCTCTCTATGTTCTGGGATACGTGAATCAATAAGATCGTAATAGCTATCAGGTGTTTTCATGAACGTTACTTGATTGCTTGCCATGCGAGAAATACTGTGCGGCATGTCGCTAGATTTGAACGCGATATGCTGAATGCCATCCCCTTTATTTTCATTAATAAAGTCAGAGATTTGTGAGCCATCTTCAAAATCTTCATTAAGCACTATTTTGATATTTCCACAACGAGATGCTGTTGGATTACAACGAAAAGAAGTACTTTTTCCTTTGATGATAAAATCTGACGTTTCAACAAAGTTAAACACAGAAAAGTAAAACTCTCGCCAAGCTTCTAAGTTGTTTTTACGAGCGTTAACGGCTATATGATCAATGGTGAGTAGCCCATAATCGGCTTTAAATAATTCTGAAGGCTGAAGGTCAAAATGACTATCAATAAGTGCCTGCCAATGTTCAGCGAAGATAGGCCTAACGAGTACATTACCAGGGCCAACGATTGCAGGTAGACTCAATCCAGTGACGGCCTCTTCACCAGTGAACTGTTGATAACCTAATTTTTTTGCCTGTTTGAGTATTGTTGCATCATTGATTTGAAAACCTAGTGAGACAATTGATGGACCATGTTTGGCACAATGCTTTGCAGCAAAGCCAGTAGACTCACAGTTTGCAATAAAAATGATATCGTGGTGTTCAAACAGATATATATTTTTCTTTTTATGCTTTCCTATATAATTTAGCCCTAACTGGCCAAAAGCACGTAATAAGTCACTTTTTTGGACGGCACAGAACTCAATGAATTTAATTTTATTTTCCATCTTTATTTCCTTATATTTTTGATGATTACCATCTACATTACTGACTTCAGCAGCTTTCATTTCAATAAGAGAAAATCTACCTGTAGAGTTATAATATCCTTTAGCAAAACGCCGCTCACATGTTAATATAATGTAACGGAAACATTAAAAATAATTTTAACAGATAGCCAGTTCAAAATAAGTGGCTATTTTAGTTTAGAACGTTCAAAAAATTTGAATATAGGAAATTTCTATGCAAAAAATCCCAATCACTTTAGAAGCACTATTGGTCATTGATGCGATAGACCGTCGTAAGAGCTTTGCAAAAGCGGCAGAAGAGTTAAATAAAGCAACCTCGGCTTTATCTTATATAGTGCAAAAATTAGAAGAAAATTTAGGAATTACTCTTTTTGAACGCCAGGGGCGTCGATCTGTATTAACCCCTGCGGGACTTGTAGTATTAGAAGAGGGAAGAAAAATTTTGCAAGCCAGCGCGCTCCTTGTGGATAAAGCAAAAGAAACATCAACAGGCTGGGAAACTCATTTAACCATAGCACTTGAATCTACATTAAATAATCAAGCTTTCTATAAAGTTTTAAGCGATTTTTTACTTGAACATCCAAGTGTAGAGATTGATTTAAAAGAATGTGTATTAAGTGGTGGTTGGGATGCTCTTGAGCATAACCAAGTCGACTTAGTTGTTGGAGCTCCAGGCCCTACTCCTATATTAAAAGGTTTTCGTTCAGTGTCTTTAGGGGCGATAGCAATGACTCCTGTTATTGGACCCAGTCATAAATATGCAAAATTAGCCACTAACGCATCAGCTTTAGAACGTGTGATGAATGATATTAGACGAGTAGTTATTCATGATACTTCCCAACTCAACGTTACACGATCAGCAGGATTTGTTGACGGTTGCCATATCATTTATGTGGAAAATATGGCCCAAAAGATTTCTGCACTTAAATCAGGAATTGGAAGGGGGCACCTACCCACTTTACAAGCAGAAGATTATATTGCTAACGGCGAGTTGATTAAGCTGAACCTTCCTCCAACACCCGATTTAGAGAATTTCATTGTCTGGAAGATAAGTAATAAAGGTAAAGCTTTACGTGTACTTACTCAGATGCTGGAGCAAGCTACTTGGCTTTAGCATCTCATTGAAAACCTCTTGAAGAAAGGAATGTGTAAACACAACAACTACGAACTATTCTAAAAAGTTGAACATTCTAATCTAATAATCATTATTATTTTAATTAATGACAATATTTATCATTGAAGTTACTTTTTCATTAGTACGCAGTAGACAACAGGAAACTCAATGATCACTCATTATTCTTATCAGACCTTAGGTAAAGCTAATCACGGATGGTTAAAATCAAGCCACCATTTTAGCTTTGCTAATTATTATAACCCTCGACGAATGGGCTTTGGCACATTACGTGTTATCAATGATGACTGGGTAAAAGCTGGCAACGGCTTTGGCTCACACCCCCATAGAAATATGGAGATCATAAGCTTCATACGATCTGGTGAAATTTCTCACCAAGACAGTACAGGAAACAAAGGCACAGTAAGAAGCGGTGAAATTCAAGTAATCAGTGCGGGAACAGGAATTGTTCATTCTGAATATAACTTAAGTAAAGAGCCGTTGACCTTTTATCAAATATGGATAGAAACCAATAAAACTAATGTAACACCTCGCTGGGAAAGTAAAAAATTTCCATCAAAAGTATCTAAAGAAAACTTATCTTTATTAGTATCTGGTTACCATGAAGATAAACACGATACCTTATTTATAAATCAACAAGCACGAATTTACAGTGGGAAACTAGCAAAAGGGACATGTTTGAAACATAACATCGACCACCAAGCTTACCTACTATCTTCTATAGGAATGTTCGAGCTATCAGATACATCATCGAGTAAAATTCTTAATAAAGGCGATGGTGCAGAAGTAACAAATAGTAAATTAATTACCATTACGGCCTTAACGGATTGTGAAATTGTGCTGATTGACGCGCCCAAATAACTGATAATGTCAATCTGTTGAATGTTCAAATTTTTTGAATATTTCATACATGTTTATCAGGTTATTGAAAGTTAAATTAGTTAATAGAATTAAATTCGATTACTAATTTAACTTGGATATAGACAAATGGGCTTACTATTAGAAAGATTATTATTAACAAAACCAGGCATTGATACATTGCCAATCCGATTAGGCATTGGCGTAATATTTATTGCTCACGGAGCCCAAAAGCTTTTTGGCTGGTTTGGCGGCTATGGATTAGAAGGCACAGGTGGCTGGATGGAATCTATTGGTTTATCACCTGGGGTGGTTATGGCTGGTTTAGCTGGCGGAATTGAGTTGATTGGAGGGTTACTTTTAATTATTGGTTTATTCGTTAGACCTGCCGCGTTTGCTTTAGCAATAACGATGTTAGTCGCTATTTTTACCGTACATTTCAATAATGGCTTATTTATGAATAACAATGGCTATGAATTTGGATTAGCACTTTTATTGATAAATTTAGCACTCATTTTTCGAGGTGCGGGTAGCCATAGTATTGACAAGCTTATTGCGAAAACGCTTGCAACAAATCGTAATATAGCGAATCGTCAATTAGATTTAGTAGATAAATAATCGGGGCAATTGTCGCAAAAAAATAACTTGATAAATGGTATGACACAGAAAACTCTTCCGGTGAGTTTCAACGTAGTAAACGTGTATTAAGAAACTGAATAACTTCAAATGGAGCAGCAGAAAATAATACTTAAAAGTAGAAGAAGGTCAATACCATTTATATGTTTCAATTGTCTGTCCTTAGCCGCGTAGTATCGTGTATTCACAACGCTAAGACGTTTTGATGCCGTACACTAAGGTCATCTTAAATCTAATAAACGTAGATTATCTTGAAACAATGCTCTCACTCATTATCGAACTTTACCAATGGCCAGAAGGATAACAAATCTTTGATTTTGAAAAACATACAAAATTCAATATTATCCAAGTCGTCGGCAATAAATCCATATGTCGTTGCCCCCTGTGGGCCAGTACAATATTTTTCACAGTATCACGATAGATAAACATACTAAATTAAATCAATAAACAGTACCTTCGAAAACCAGTAAAAATCTATTACTTACCATTTTTACTGACCTATATTTAACCTCAATTGATAATTCCAAGCACAATTTAAATTCCTCATGGATAAACGTTGGATCTGATTAGGCTGAAGTGTTATCATGCCGCGCCTTTTATAGCGATTGAATTAGTTTTAATTGTTATTATCGAAAGGTTCACGGTTGTTTTTGGTCGCAAAAAACAACTAAATTAACTATTTAATATTAGGTATTATACCATGACAGATTTATTTACTTTAGAAGCTGAAGTTCGTACTGACCTAGGGAAAGGTGCGAGCCGCCGCCTACGTCACGCAAACAAAGTTCCTGCAATTTTATACGGTGAAGGCCAAGAGCCTGTTTCTTTAACGTTAGAGCACAAAAATGTTTACCGTGCACAACAAGAAGAAGCATTCTACTCTCACGTATTAAAAATCAACATTGACGGCAAGCCAGTTGAGTGTCTTTTAAAAGACATGCAACGTCACCCGTTCAAGCAACTTGTAATGCATTTAGATTTTTTACGCATCGATGCTACTCACGCAGTACACGTTAACGCTCCTATTCACTTCATTAATGAAGAAGAAGCAGAGAAAAAAGGTGGCAAGATTGCTCACCAAGTTAATGAAATTGCGGTTAGCTGTTTACCTGCAGACATTCCAGAATTCATCGAAATTGATGTTGCTGGTTTAGAAGTTGGCCAAACATTGCATTTATCAGACGTTACCTTGCCTAAAGGCGTAACATCTGACGAATTAGCAAAAGGCGAAGATCATGATCAAGCTGTTGTTTCATTAAATGCACCGAAAGTTGTAAAAGATGAAGACGAAGACAATAGTGCACCTGTTGCTCCTGTTGAAACTACTGAAGAATAATCCAAAGGAATATTCCTTTAGATGACTATTCAAATAGTTGTGGGCCTGGGTAATCCAGGCCCCGAATATACAAAGACCCGTCACAATGCCGGAGTTTGGTTCGTCGAAGAACTTGCTTCTCGCTACAACATTTCTCTCAGACCAGAAAAAAAATATTTCGGACTTTATGGCAAAGGCCTAATAGGTAACGAAGTTATTCATTTACTTATTCCAACAACGTTCATGAATCGAAGTGGTCAGTCTGTAGCTCCTCTCGCGAATTTTTTTCGTATTCCCGTAGAAAATATTCTTGTTGCTCATGATGAGTTAGACATGGAACCGGGCGTTTGTAAAATAAAGAAAGGTGGCGGACACGGTGGGCATAACGGCTTACGCGATATAATTTCGTGTCTGGCAAATAACAAAGAATTTTATCGGTTACGCATTGGTATTGGTCACCCCGGCCATAGAGATCGCGTTACCGGACATGTACTTGGCAAAGCTCCAGCTATTGACCAAGATAAAATAACACAAGCGATTGATGAAGCAAGCCGATGCATCGACATCTGGAAAAAAGACGATTTAAAGAAAGCTCAAAATCGTTTGCATTCGTTCAAAGCGCTTTAATTCAAATTTCAAAAGCAACTTTACAAAATTATTAAGGTATTATCATGGGATTCAAATGCGGTATTGTTGGCTTGCCCAACGTAGGTAAATCAACACTTTTCAATGCACTAACTAAAGCAGGTATTGATGCAGCTAACTTTCCATTTTGTACTATAGAGCCGAATACGGGTGTCGTACCGGTACCTGATCCACGTTTAGA
Organism: Colwellia sp.; assembly: GCA_013215385.1. GTDB lineage: Bacteria > Pseudomonadota > Gammaproteobacteria > Enterobacterales > Alteromonadaceae > Colwellia_A. The sequence goes on along the minus strand of JABSOY010000001.1, from coordinate 122,930 downwards.
CGCTTTAGCAAAAATTGTAAATCCTGAGCGTGTTTTAGCAACAACGATGGAATTTGTTGATATTGCGGGTTTAGTGGCTGGCGCTTCTAAAGGTGAAGGTTTAGGTAATAAATTTCTTGCTAACATTCGTGAAACCGATGCTATTGGTCACGTAGTTCGTTGTTTTGACAATGACAATATTATTCATGTCGCGAATAAGATTAGTCCTGTTGATGATATTGAAGTCATCAATATTGAACTCGCTTTATCTGATATGGACACAGCAGAACGTGCAATTTTTCGTTTAGCGAAAAAAGCCAAAGGTGGCGATAAAGACGCTAAATTTGAAATGCCGGTATTAGAGAAAATATTAAAGCATGTTGAAGAAGGTCACATGGTACGCTCTTTAGAATTAACTAAAGAAGAAAAAGCAGCCGTCGACTACTTAAACTTTTTAACGGTTAAACCTACGATGTATATCGCTAATGTCAATGATGATGGTTTTGAAAACAACCCCTACCTTGATCAAGTACAAGAAATTGCGGATGCCGAAGGAGCCATAGTTGTTGCTGTTTGTGCTGAAATAGAAAGTGAATTGTCTGAAATGGATGATGAAGACCGTGTTGAATTTATGGCAGACCTTGGCTTGGAAGAACCAGGGCTTAATCGTGTTATTAATGCTGGTTATTCCTTACTTCACTTGCAAACCTATTTTACTGCCGGCGTTAAAGAAGTTCGTGCATGGACAGTTAAGAAAAATGCAACTGCACCACAAGCTGCTGGTGTTATTCATACCGACTTTGAAAAAGGCTTTATCCGCGCTGAAGTAGTCGCCTATGATGACTTTATTGAGTTTAACGGTGAGTCTGGCGCTAAAGAAGCTGGTAAATGGCGTTTAGAAGGTAAAGAGTACCGCGTTAAAGATGGTGATGTTGTTCATTTTAGGTTTAATGTCTAATCCTTGATCTTAAACTTTCAGACAAAGGAGCTTCGGCTCCTTTTTTATTATTAATTCCTCGAACATTTTTCTTAAGGAAAATTGACTAGTTATATAGATTGAACATTAAACAAACAAAAATAAAACAAAGAAAATACAATATATTAGTAGCAAAATTATAAAAGCCCTTTATGCAAAAAAAACATCATCAATAGCTTGTTTTATTTGAAAAATATACCACAATTACACTTGTAACAGTTTGATATATACGGAAGTATATTTATTGAGCTGATCAGATCAAATAACTGAAAGGTACATCATGAAAAAAACACTTTTAATCGCTAGTATAATAACCGCAACAGTAACCTTTGCTCCGGTAACTAAAGCAGAGAATATTTCATTACGTATTTGTGAGTACGTTGCCGCTAATGATAAAAACCGTCTTCGCTCATATTTAAAGCAAAAAAGAATTAAAATGCGTAAAGTTTTTAAAGACTTAGAATGTAATGGGAAAAACTTATTAATATTTGCAGCATCAAGTAAAGCATTAGAAGTTGGCGAGTTTATTATTGGTAAGATTTCAGCCAAAGAAGTTGCTAAGCATATAGACAAAATAGCTAAGTACTCAAAACATTTAGAAGAAGAAGCAAAAGATAGAATTAATTAAACTGAATTATTAATTCACCTATATAGGTATTACAAAGCAAGAACCTAGTGTTCTTGCTTTTATTTTATAGATGAATTATCTTTCGCGGAGAGAAAATAGTCAGTTTGTTGAGTAAACAAGCAAACAGAAAAAAAGTATCATTTATTATTAAAAAACGGTTGACGTAGCCCGAGTAGATTTGCATAATACGCGCCACTTGCTGAGAGGCAATACGGAAAGGCTACATAGCTCAGCTGGTTAGAGCACATCACTCATAATGATGGGGTCCCAGGTTCAAATCCCGGTGTAGCCACCATTTTACTCTTAGTAATAAAGTAGTATTAGAATAATGCGGGTTTGGCGGAATTGGTAGACGCGCTGGATTTAGGTTCCAGTATCGCAAGATGTGAGAGTTCAAGTCTCTTGACCCGTACCATTCTAACTAACATTTATCATCAAGATATTTGTTAGAGAGTAAGTAATATTGCAGGGGTATAGCCAAGCGGTAAGGCAGCTGGTTTTGATCCAGTCATTCAGAGGTTCAAATCCTCTTACCCCTGCCACTTTCTTTGTTTAACATTCATTTTAAAATCTTATTAAGTTATTAAAAAATATTAAACATATTTAAGCGTCATACTTATTTGTGATTTAGAATTATCTACAGGGGTATAGCCAAGCGGTAAGGCAGCTGGTTTTGATCCAGTCATTCAGAGGTTCAAATCCTCTTACCCCTGCCATTCTAAAATCAATAAACTCTAAACAGCTGCTCCTCAGCTATCTTATCTATTTATAGTTGATATTGAAGGAAGAAAACACAAGGCTACATAGCTCAGCTGGTTAGAGCACATCACTCATAATGATGGGGTCCCAGGTTCAAATCCCGGTGTAGCCACCATTTTACTCTTAGTAATAAAGTAGTATTAGAATAATGCGGGTTTGGCGGAATTGGTAGACGCGCTGGATTTAGGTTCCAGTATCGCAAGATGTGAGAGTTCAAGTCTCTTGACCCGTACCATTCTAACTAATATTTATCATTTGGTATTTGTGAAAAGTAAGTAACATTACAGGGGTATAGCCAAGCGGTAAGGCAGCTGGTTTTGATCCAGTCATTCAGAGGTTCAAATCCTCTTACCCCTGCCATTATAAAATCAATAAATACTAAGCGTTTCGCTCAAATATCCTCTTTATTTAAAGCCCCGACATGTATTGTCAAAAACATGCCCTGCAAAAAACCTAAATAATCTCAACAAGCATAGCTTTAGTTTATGATTGAATAAAAGTTCCTTAAAGCCGAATAAGATTAAACCCCGCAGGCATATGCCAGTGCTTTATTCTTTAAAAAAGGAACTTTGTTAGCAACACTAATGCCGATATTACGTAAGAGCTTAACAGCTGGTGACGGATGACTGAAACTAGCATAGAGTGCATCCATCGTTGACATCATCAATAAATTATCTTTTCTGCGCATGCTTTCATAGCGCGCTAGAACGTTAGGTTGAGACCAGCATTCACCATTAGCTATAGCTGTTGAAATAACGGTTTGTAGGGCTTTAACATCTTTAAAGCCCAAATTAACTCCCTGACCTGCCATTGGGTTAATGGTATGCGCTGCATCTCCAAGTAATAGAACTTGCCCCTGTTGATAAGTATTTGCATGCCTACGCTTTAGCGGGAATGCACCTTTATCTATAACTTTAATTTTACCTAAGCGTTGAGGAAAGTTTTGTAAAATCTCGACTTGAAGTAGCTCATTTGACAAAGCCGACAATCTTTTTATTTCCGCTTTTTGGTGATACCAAACCAAAGAAGCATAGCCCCCTAAATCACTCTTTCCAGGTAAAGGTAATAAAGCAACAGGACCCGTTTCACAGAACTGCTGCCAGGTAATATCTTGCTGTTTTGTTTGTGTTTCGACATGAATTAACATCGCAGATTGTTGATAATCCCAGCCGGTTATCCCAATATTCGCTAGTTTTCTTACTTGAGAATTCGCACCATCTGCAGCGATTAACGTTTTTGTCTTTATTTTAATTTGTGCTGAGGTTTCATTATTAACAAGAGTAACGTTAACTTCATTTTCTGATGATGAAAAATCAGATAAACTTGCGGGACAAAATGAAGTAATTGCTTGATGTTTTCTTATTTGCTGCCATAAAGAAAGCTGGATCAAACGATTTTCAATGATATGCCCTAAATGAGACTGTTTAATATCAACTGCTTTAAATTCGGTGTACGAATAACTATGCTCCCATACCCCAAGCCGCTTATAAGGACATAAGCGCCATCGCAGTAATTGCGGCCATGCTGCCACTTGGGTCAACAAATGTTCAGAGGCAAGAGATATAGCAGAAACCCTTAAGTCTAATGGCTGAGCTTTATCAAACCCCTTGGGCTGATGCTGCTCAACAATAGCAACGCTTAAGCCTAGGTTCGCTAATGATAACGCACAAGTAGCACCAACCATGCCTCCACCAATAATTACACAATCAAAGTTTTTCATAAAATTTACGCTTAAATATTAAATAATTGTTCAAGGTTATTCTAACCAACCTATACAGCTTATACGAATTTAATTAACCATAAGAATCAATAATATTTAGGGTATACATCGCTTTAGTTAAAGTTTAATCAGGCACTGGCGTCTGGCGTCAAGAAGGAGTAAAATACGCGTCCTTAAATTGAACTAACATGAATTATGTTACTTTCGTGTTATCTTCTACATATTTTAGATATTTAATGAGTGAAAAGTTAATGAGTAAAAAGCTATACATCAAAACTTGGGGTTGCCAAATGAACGAGTATGACTCGCAAAAAATGGCTGAACTATTAGACTCAACACATGGTTTTGTATTAGCCGACGAAGCTGAAGATGCTGATGTTATCTTATTAAACACTTGTTCTATACGTGAAAAAGCACAAGAAAAAGTATTTCATCAGTTAGGTCGCTGGAAGCATTTAAAAGAAAAAAATCCGGACTTAGTTATTGGTGTTGGTGGCTGTGTAGCCTCTCAAGAAGGTGATGCAATTCGTCAGCGCGCACCTTACGTTGATATGGTATTTGGTCCACAAACATTACATCGTTTGCCAGAGATGATCCAACAAGTTACTGGAAATCATAACCATGTAGTTGATGTGAGTTTCCCCGAAATTGAAAAATTCGACCGTTTACCAGAGCCAAAGGCTGATGGAGCTTCTGCCTTTGTTTCAATAATGGAAGGCTGTAGTAAGTACTGTACTTTCTGTGTTGTACCGTACACTCGTGGTGAAGAAGTAAGTCGCCCGCTTGATGATGTTTTATATGAAATAGCCCAGCTTGCTGAGCAAGGCGTTAGAGAAGTAAATCTATTAGGGCAAAACGTAAATGGTTTCCGTGGACTAATGCACGATGGAGAAATTTGCCGTTTTGCTGAGTTATTACGTATGGTTGCTACTATTGATGGTATAGACCGTATTCGTTACACCACATCACACCCTATTGAATTTACCGACGATATCATTGAAGTATACAAAGACGTCCCTGAATTAGTTAGCCACTTACATTTACCGGTACAAAGCGGTTCAGATCGAATTTTAACGCAAATGAAGCGTGGTCATACTGCTTTAGAATATAAGTCTAAAATTCGAAGACTAAAGAAAGCACGTCCTGATATTTGTATGTCGTCTGATTTTATTATTGGTTTCCCTGGCGAAACTGATGCCGACTTCCAAGCAACAATGGATCTTATTACCGCTATAGATTTCGATTTAAGCTTTAGTTTTATTTACAGCGCTCGTCCTGGTACTCCAGCGGCAGATATGGTTGACGATATAAGCGATACAACTAAAAAAGAGCGTTTGAAAGTTCTTCAAGATCAAATTACTCATCAAGCTCTGCGTATTGCTCGCCAAATGCTCAATACAGAACAACGTATTTTAGTTGAAGGTCCTTCAAAGAAAAATCCTATGGAATTACGTGGTAAAACAGAAAATAATCGTACGGTTAACTTTGTTGCTCCGCATTCAGTTATTGGCCAATTTGTCGATATTAAGATTACTGACGTATATGCCAATTCATTACGTGGCGAACTCGTACGCCAAGAAAGTGAAATGGGCTTACGTATTGCACATTCACCTGCTGATATTTTAGCAAATAACCACCATACAAACAGCAATATTGACGAGTTAGGTGTAGGAACGTACGCACCTTAATTAATCACTGACTTTAACTTTAGCCTATAAAAACGGACATAAATTTGAGCCCAAGTACGAGTAAACCATTTAGTTTAGAGCCACTTGATAATAACCGCTTAGCCAACTTATGTGGTTCGATGGATATTAACTTAAAAACTGTTGAACGACGTCTTGGCGTAAAAATTAACTATAGCAGTAATCAATTTAAGGTTAAGGGCGACCCTAGTAACTGTCAAGCCGTTATCACCTTGCTCAGAAACCTATATGTTGAAACCGCCACAGTAAAAGGTGAGTTAGTAGAGATCAGCGATGAAATGGTACATTTAGCCATTTTAGATGCAAAGGTACTTGAGCAAGAACCGACTAAAATTGATGCTGATTTCGACAATTTATTGACGATAAAAACTAAACGTGGTGTGGTTAAACCTCGTAATCCCAATCAGCAAAGTTACCTTCATAACATTATGACTAACGATATTAGCTTTGGTGTTGGCGTAGCAGGTACAGGTAAAACCTACTTAGCGGTTGCTTGCGCAGTTGAAGCATTAGAACGGCAAGAAGTTCGCCGAATTCTATTAACACGCCCAGCAGTTGAAGCGGGGGAAAAACTTGGTTTTTTACCTGGGGACTTATCACAAAAAGTTGATCCCTACTTACGTCCTCTTTATGATGCCTTATTCGAAATGCTCGGTTTTGAAAAAGTAGAAAAATTAATCGAGCGTAAAGTCATTGAGATTGCTCCACTTGCTTATATGCGCGGCAGAACCTTAAACGATGCCTTTATTATTCTTGATGAAAGCCAAAATACCACGGTAGAACAAATGAAAATGTTCTTAACACGGATTGGTTTTAATGCCCGTGCAGTAATAACTGGCGATATCACACAAGTAGATTTACCACGTGGAGTTAGATCTGGCTTACGTCATGCTATTGATGTGCTTGATGATATTTCAGGTATCAGCTTTGACTATTTTGAATCTAAAGATGTTGTTCGTCACCCTGTCGTTGCAAGAATTGTCGATGCTTATGACAGCTTTGAACAAAAAGAAAAACGTGAACAAGAAGCAAAGAAAAAATATTATACAAATGATGCTTTGGACAAAAACTCGTGACCATCGACCTTGATATTCAACACGCTTGCGCTGCTGAAAATTTACCATCGACAGCAGAATTACAATGCTGGGTAGAAACCGCACTAGGCCATTATAACAAGGATTTTGAACTCACTATTCGCATCGTTGCAATAGCTGAAAGCCAAGCGTTAAACCACCAATACCGAGAAAAAAACAAGCCAACTAATGTCTTATCATTTCCTTTTGAAGTACCCGAAGGCATTGAACTAAATTTGCTAGGTGATTTAGTGGTTTGTGCTGATGTTGTCGCCAAAGAAGCACAAGAACAGCATAAAAAATTAAACCATCATTGGGCACATATGGTTATCCACGGTTGTTTGCACCTCTTGGGATTTGATCATATTGATGATAATGAAGCAACAGAAATGGAAGCACTTGAAACACGTTTATTGAAAGAGCTGGATATATCAGACCCCTATCTTATTAATGAATAAGCATAAAATTTATAAAAAATTACAAATATAATAATTTACTACTTGAAATTAGTTCCAATTGATTAGAAACTAAACAACAAATTAACCTAAAGGAAATAAATAAGCTCCATGAGCGATGATCGTCCCCACTCTAGTAACGGCTCTACAAATAAATCAATACTTAATAAAATAGTACAAGTATTCACTGGAGAGCCGAGAAACAAAGAAGAACTGGTTGAGGTATTAAACGATGCTGAAGACCGTGACTTAATAAAACCTGAAACTAAAATGATGATTAAAGGTGTATTAGAAGTATCTGATATGCGTGTCCGTGACATCATGATCCCAAGATCACAAATGGTCACGCTCGACATTAACGATTCACTTAAAGATTCCTTACCGATAATTTTAGAATCTGGTCATTCCCGATTTCCTGTGGTCAACGAAGATATTGACCATGTTGAAGGTATATTATTAGCTAAAGATTTACTCGCCTACGGTTTTGGTCAACAAGAAGAAGCTGAATGTACGCTAGCAAAAATAATTCGTCCTTCGATAATCGTTCCTGAAAGCAAAAAGGTAGAACCATTATTAAAAGAATTTCGTTCGCAACGCTATCATATGGCTGTTGTGGTTGACGAATATGGCGGAGTTTCAGGTGTTGTAACTATCGAAGATATTCTCGAGCTGATCGTAGGTGAAATAGAAGATGAAACCGATGATGCAATTGAGCAAGACATTAAGCACCTTGCCGGAAATGTTTATCAAGTAAAAGCTTTAACTGAACTTGATGATTTCAATGAATACTTTAATTGTAAATTTGATGAGAATGATGCAGACACCATAGGCGGAGTTGTTTTACATCAATTTGGCCATATGCCTAAAAAAGGTGAAACGATGACTATTGGTAATTTTGAATTTAAAATCACTGCCGGCGATAACCGTCGTATTCAAAGTTTACATATTATCATTCCAAAAGATCATAAAATTACCGGAAAAATAACTGATTAAATGTAATGAGTATTAAATCACTAGGCGCTCGCCTAACACAACGACTACGTTCTAATTTATCAAACAAACGGAACTGGCTCAGCTTTAGTGCTGGGCTTAGTTTAGTTTTTGCTTACGCACCATTCTCTCAATGGTGGTTAATGCTTATTGTGTTGCCATTATTTTTCAATTCTATTAATAACTGTGATGTAAAAACAGCGACTAAGCAGGGCTTTATTTTTGCCTTAGGTTGGTTTGGCAGTGGAATTAGCTGGGTGCATGTCAGTATTGATCAATACGGCGGCCTACCGCTGATTGCTTCACTGATATTAATGTTATTACTTTGTAGTTATTTAGCACTTTATCCGGCTTTAGCTTGTTATTTATCAAGCCGTTTGTCGCCAAAGCGCCAATTTTCACTGTGGTTGCTCCCTCCTTGTTGGTTAATTTGTGAATATTTGCGCGCCAACGTTTTAACAGGGTTTCCATGGTTGTCGATAGGTTACAGTCAAATTGATGGCCCATTATCAAGTTTCGCGCCATTAATCGGTGAAGTGGGTATTAGCGCTATATTACTTATCAGTAGCATCGCGCTAATAAATACCGTTAACAATAATTATCGTAAAATACATTTATTATTATTAGTGAGTATTTTCACCAGCGCATTCTTACTCTCAAATGTGCAATGGACAAAAGCCACTGGTAAAACGGTCACTACGGCGTTAGTTCAGGGAAACATTGAACAATCGATGAAGTGGCAGCCAGAAAAAGAATGGTCAACGATGCTGATGTATCTTGACCATGCAAGAGAGAACTACGACGCTGACATTATTGTTTGGCCGGAATCAGCAATTACGGCATTAGAACTAACTGCACAAGACTTTCTCCTTATGGCCGACAAATCTGCCGCATTAAATAACAGTGCTATTATTACTGGTATTTTAAATGTTAGATTTGAGTCAAAAGTCTATTTCAATTCATTAGTGGTATTAGGGCAAAAAGAAAGCACCGATAACAATGGCCATTACCGTTATGACCACAGTAATCGTTATTATAAAAATCACTTACTACCGATCGGCGAGTTCGTCCCTTTTGGCGATTTTTTAAGGAAAATAGCGCCATTATTTAATTTGCAATATTCTTCGTTTACGCGTGGTGATTACATTCAGCCAAATTTAATTGCCAAAGGTTATCATCTGTTACCCTTAATTTGCTTTGAAATAGCCTTTCCTGAGCAGTTAGCAGCTAACTTTACCGAAGACACCAATATATTATTAACAGTCAGTAATGATTCATGGTTTGGCGATTCTCATGGGCCACATCAACACTTAGAAATCGCTAGAATGAGGGCTCTAGAATTTGGTCGGCCTTTAATACGTGCGACAAATAACGGAGTCACCGCCATTGTTGATCACCAAGGTAATATTCAAACTATACTGCCTCAGTTCACTGAAGCGGTTTTGAAAGCTGAAATTAAATTAGTGCAAGGTAATACTTTTTATAGCCAATATTGGCAATTAATTCACTGGTTTGTTCCCTTATTTTTACTTTTCATCGTGATCATTATTCAAAGGTTATTCCATAACAATAAAACATTCTAATAGCCCCTAATTTAGACTTGTAAAATTTATTTCATAATTGCTAAACCTTTTTTACTGATGTCATGACTTAGTCTTAGATATTAGGGGGCCTTTAAATGACACTGTTTTCATACCCTTTTTTATCTTAAAAACTAATGTTATTTCAAAAGGATATGATAAAGTTACCCCTAGTTTATTTAAAAATAATTATAATATGAAAAACACATCCAAACTATTTAGTTATGTAGCGTTCAGTTTTAGCCTAATTACTCAACTCGCTTTTGCCGAAACAACATTAATTACAAACGTGCAAGGTTATACACTCGACGGTGATAAGTTAAAGCAATTTAGTGCCATACAATTTACTGATGATAAAATTGACCGAACCTATAATGATGCACAAAAATTACCTCAATCGACAGAAATAAAAATTATAGATGGCCAAGGTAAAACATTATTACCTGGTTTAATTGATGCGCATGGCCATATTTTGAGTTACGGTTTAAGTTTACTGCAAGCAAATTTGAGCGGAACACTTTCAGAAGATTCAGCAGTAAATGCGGCGGTTAATTATGCGCAAGCGAACCCTGATATTACTTGGATACAAGGTCGTGGCTGGAATCAAGTTCAATGGGAAAACAAACAATTTCCGACAGCTAAATCTTTAGATAAGTATTTCCCAGACAGCCCTGTTTGGTTACGCAGAGTTGACGGTCATGCTGGCTGGGCAAACACCAAAGCAATGGAACTTGCGGGTATAACATCGGCAACAGCAAGCCCTGTTGGTGGTGAAATAATCCGTGATGAAGATAATAAACCTAGCGGTATTTTTATTGATAATGCCATGGATTTGATCATCAAAAGTATTGCACCGCTAACCAAGCAAGAGCAAAAAATTGCATTAATAAAAGCACTGAATAAACTGGCCTCTTTTGGTTTAACCAGCGTTCACGATGCCGGGATTTTCACTGATAACTTACAGTTATTTAAAGAGATCAATGCCGACAATTCACTTCCTATTCGTATAAATGCTATGTTGTACCTGCCTTCAATTAACTGGCAATCAACAATTAAGCAGGGTCCATTTGCAAGTAGTAATGATATGCTAAATTTTAACAGCGTGAAAATTCAAGCCGACGGTGCATTAGGCAGTAGGGGGGCTTCTCTTCTTGACGACTATTCAGATCATGCTGGTCATAAAGGTCTTTTACTTCATAGCAAAGAAGCCTTAAATTTATATATGTCTACGGCCATGAATGCAGGTTTTCAAGTTAATACACATGCCATTGGTGATAATGCGAATAAAGTCATTTTAGACTTATACCAGGCTCAAATAAAAGCGACAAACAGTCGAGCACTTCGCCACCGTATTGAACATGCGCAAATATTAGCGATCAGCGATATTCCTCGTTTCGCCCAACTTAATGTTATTGCTTCGATGCAAGCAACTCATGCGACTAGCGATAAAAACATGGCGGTAAACCGTATAGGTGAAAAACGTATTTTAGGTGCTTATGCTTGGCGAAAATTAATAAATGCACAAGCCGTTATTGCTGCTGGTTCAGATTTTCCTGTTGAGTCACCTAATCCATTCTTTGGTTTACATGCTGCTGTAACTCGTCAAGATCATCAGAACCAACCTGAAGCAGGTTGGTATAATGAAGAAAGCATGACACGACTAGAAGCATTTCGAAGCTTTACCCTTGATGCGGCTTTTGCCGGTCACCAAGAAAAAATTATCGGTAGTTTAGTTTCAGGAAAAAAAGCGGACTTTATTCTAGTAGAAAATAATTATTTTTCTGAAAAGAAAGAAAACATATGGAAAAACAGAGTACTTGCTACATGGGTCAACGGGAAAATGGTTTATCAACAGTAGCGATTTATAGTGTCAGCAAAAAAGTAGTTGTTTGAAGTTATCATTACCTTGAATCAGTTTAGCTACCACATTGCCCCTCTAATAGTAAAAGCCCTTTCGGGCTTTTACTCTTCATTCTTTCTATTCTTACTGTTTCGGATGCAGTATTATTTGATTACGACCAGCTTCTTTTGAACGGTACATTGCAGCATCTGCACACTCAATCCAAGCTTCATAACTTTGAATACTTTTATCAATTTCAGCAATGCCCATGCTCACGGTATATTTTAAATCAATATCATTATATTTTATGGTCGATTCTGCAATTTCTTCACGTAAACGTTCAGCGAAGACTTTAGCACTTTCCAGTGGCGTGTCAGCTAATAATATGACGAATTCCTCGCCACCATAACGCCCTGAAATATCAGTTTCACGGACATGATGCCGAATTAAACCTGAAATATGACGAATAACTTCATCGCCAACCATGTGCCCATAGTTATCATTAACCTGCTTAAAGTTGTCAATATCAATCATAACTAAACAACTTGGATTTTCACTTCGTATCCAACGTTTATACTCAGCTTGTAAGCAGTTTTCCCAATGTGTACGATTAAACAATTTGGTTAGGCCATCTGTTTGGCTTAAAATCGCCAATTCTTTATTAGCTAGTTCTAAATCTTTTTTATGGCAAGCATTATCTGTAACATCGTAAATAATAAGGCATAGATGTGTTACAAGTCCCGTTGCCGACATCAAAGGAATAAAGGTCGTATTTTGATACATGTAATCAGCAGTACCGGTGATCGGGCGGTAATTTTGAAACTTGAATAAATATGGCCGTTGTTCCCAAATAGTAAAAGCTTTATTTTTGAGTAAAAACACCGATTCAGCTTTGCGTTTAAACCAGGCTTCTGGGATTTCATCAAAGAGTGGAAATAGCACTTTATCTTTCACTTGACGTGGTAGTAAACCACTGTGATTCTCCATAAAACCATTCCAAATTTGCACCTTATACTCTCTGTCTAACACTACTAAACCAACATCTATGGTATGTAGCATTTCCATCAACCAGTGTAATTCATTAATTTGTGATGTTTCTAACGACATAGTAATACCAATTCCATTAATCTAATAAGTAAGATATTTTATTGTTAAGGGTCTTCATAGACTCTTCTGTAAATAATAACAGCAAATCACATTTTATCGGATAGTCTTCAATGTTATAGCTAATTTCTATTGCCAGTGTACGCTTCCATTTTTTTGAGTTAGTGGCAATTAACTGTGATATTCGTTTATGTTGACCAAGTACCACTGGGTGACCTTGACTAAAGGTCATATCGAGTTGCTCTGCAACACCATTTAAACAAGCACCGATTAGCACATTGGCTAAATCCATTAATAACTCTAGCTCTGTACTTTCATCAACTTCATATTTGTAATTCATTAATGAGGCGACATCTTTAAAACTTGAATCGTTTAGAATGAGCAAGGCTTCGCCTGAAATCCCAGCCCCGATGAAGCCTTGGCAAATTCCTGAGGTACTGTCTTGCTCTTCAACATCAGACAGTGCCATACTTAATTCACTCACTTCAATTAAGTTTACGTTTGGAATAGGAAGTACCACAAAAACATCAAGTAATCGTGCTAACAAATCACCTGCTTGCCCCATGGCAACATTAGCTATTTCTTGATAACAATCTCGTAACTCCGCATCTAAGAAGAAATCTTCTTGGGGGACGACGTTCTCAACAATGGCTTGATCTGCAGCTTGCGTCAGTGGCGCGAATTTAACTGAAGCACTTTTATGTTCATGAGTAGTAAGTTTTACGGGTTCAACAGCGCCAAGAGGAGGTGATATAACCTCTGCAGCCAGTGTATCATTGCTTGTTTGTTGTTGAGTATATATGCCATAGGCTGACAATATCTCGGTTAATTTTTCTTTATTTATCGGTTTTTGAATAAAGTCGAGCGCCCCCAAACTGGTAACACGTTGATGTGCTTCAGGCTGAATATCACCCGAAATAACTATCACCATAGTCGGTAGATCTTCTTTTACAATCGTTTCAAGTACCTGATAACCGTCCATAATAGGCATGTTTAAATCAAGTAATAATACATCTCCTTTGCCAGCCTTTATTGCTTCAATACCTTCTTTACCGTTAGTAGCAAAACTGATATCGACATCCCAACCATCAGGTAAAGAACGTGCTACTTGTTTTCGCGCCATATTAGAGTCATCACAAATTAACAGGGGGATTGACATATTTTTCTTATTCCTAATTCAACAATAATATTCGAGGTGACCGTTTTCACTATTTTACTGTTTTTCTATAATTAACAATAGATAATATTTAAAATAAAGCACTAAATAATGGCTATTTATTATTGTCAAAGTTAACATCTATACACTATTAATACTTAAATATAATAAACACTATGAAATTATCAAACTTACTGCTTACTATTGCACTGACATTAACTTTTCACGGTTTAACCAGTACCATTGTATTTGCGACCTCATTTCAGCAAGGTAATTTACAACAAACTACTGACTTAGTTAAAGCAAACAACAAATTTGTGACATTATTAGGTAGTCAAATTGATGTCGGTCAAATAGCCCCCAACTTCAAAGTAGTTAATGAAAATTTTGTTGCTGTAATGTTAAGCGATTTTTCTGGTAAAAATGTACTCATTTCTGTTGTTCCTAGTTTAGATACTGGCGTATGCTCTTTGCAAACTAAACGGTTTAATGAAGAGGTAATAAACTTACCCAAAGATGTTGTTATGCTTACTATCAGCAACGATTTGCCTTTTGCGCAAAAACGTTTCTGTAAAACTGAAAATATTGATAAATTACAAGTACTCTCTGATTCTGTATGGCGAGATTTTGGTAGTAATTATGGTTTATTAATTAAAGATATGGGTTTATTAACTCGCGCAATATTCATCATAGATTCATCAGGTAAAGTGGCCTATAAAGAAATTGTTGCTAATATTTCAAAACATCCAAACTACGAATTAGCCCTAGCCACGTTAACAGCATTAAGCCCTACTGACGTTACTCATCAAACTTCCTCTACCAAAGAAAGTAAAAAATAAAAACATATTAATATCAATGCATTATTGTTTTGTTATTATTTATATAATGTTTTCACTTGAAAAAAGCATCTGCAATCCCATCTTTATTAATGTAGTCGCCTTAAGCTAAAACGGGGCTACATTAATCGCCTGTTCAATAATGAAAGGCACTTTAAAAACCTGAGAATAAATAAATTTCAACCGTATTATTTCGCAACATTTCGTTGGTTATATATATTGAAATATTCAACAGGTGATCAAATATTGCTAATACCCTTAAATATAAATTATTCGGGTAAATAATAGGATATATATTATGCGTACATCTACAGATTTCAGCCCACTTTACCGCTCATTTATCGGTTTTGACCATTTAGCCGGCTTAATTGAAAAAGCCTCACATGCTGATAAACAATCATCTTACCCCCCATATAACGTAGAATTACTTGCCGAAGATAGATATAGAATAACCATGGCAACTGCTGGCTTTACCGATGATGAACTGGAAATAGAGACTAAACAAAATACCTTAGTGATAACCGGGACCAAAGCTGCAATCAACAAAGATTCATCACGAAATTTTCTTCATCAAGGTATTGCAGAGAGAAATTTTGAACGAAAATTTCAACTTGGCGATCATGTAAAAGTTATTGGTGCTTTTATGGAGCACGGTTTACTTCATATTGATTTAGAAAGAGAAATACCAGAAGCCTTGAAACCTAGAAAAATAGCGATTAATGACAAGAGCTTATTTCAAAAAAGAACAATCCAGAATGCAACAAGTCAGCCGGGAGAGCAGAACAGCTAACCATTTTCTCTATTATGTTTCCCCCTTATGTTTTTGCCCAGTCTCTGACTGGGCTTTTTTTAATATAAGTGTATTACTACCATGACTAAAAACTCAGTCTTTTATCACTAACTAAATTGGGTTATTAATTTTTTTCTCCATTCATATTCGCTTGGTATCGCCGATTTTTATCTTTATAATATCGTTACCGTTTGATTACTCTTTTATTTATGGCTCTTGCTATGCGCACAATTTCTGAACTACTAAAAACATCTGGTTCTCAATATCGAATTTATGATATAGGCCGTAAAGTTGATAAATTATCAAAAGAAACTTTCACTAAAATTGAAGCCAACCAAATTCCTTATCCTCTTCCTTCACAAGGGCATGCATATATTGCCATCGCTTTTTGGCAAAAGAAAAACTCACAACCCTATTTATGGTTTGTAAAGTTCTCTCTTGATGAACGAGGCTTGCTCAATTTAGTTGCAAGGGATCATTTTATTGCTATTATAATTGAGGCTTTGGGCTCGGATCTCGGTACTTCTCCAAATGAACGCCAAGAAGAATTACTCAAAAGTAACCCGTACCATTTCACTCCGCCACAATATAAGTTAGCTTACTTAAACAGTTTAGTTTCTACTGAAGTAAAACATGACAGTAGTCAGTATTTTTCTGGGGCGCTACGTTACCTTTCAGGTGATAGCACTTGGGAAGACTGGCAAACAGTAGGTGTTCAAGGCCTAAATGACTTTGCCGTACGGTTATCTGAAAAGTCATATCAAAAGATTTTAGTCAATGCGTTGCCGCATATACCTAGCCCCGTATTACATCCATTATGTTCTGCATTAGAAAATGTAAAGTTACCGGTTGAGATTATTGATGAACTAATAGCCCAATTTGAGCACAGCGCAGAGAGTAAAAACGGTCGTCAAGCAAGTGATCAAAGCTTTTTATTACGTAGTTTATCATCAAGTTGTGAGCATCCACATGTTATACGGTTTATTCATTCTCTTATTGAGAATTCATCACAGGTAACATTATCCGAAGAGCTAATTATTGTATTAGCAGGCAGGTGTTGGCAAGTACTCAGCAATGAACAGCAAATAATGGCATTTTTGGAATTATTAATTTCAGCTCATGACGTTGAAGTTTTTCAAGCTGTTTTCAAAGATCTTGTTGCAATTCCAGCCTTACGCCCTTTGATATTTCAATGTATGAGATCACCAAACCGTAGTGTTGAATTAAGCAAAGCCATTGGTTTATTGTTTCAACGTTAGTATAAGGAAGACAAATGGAAAATATATATTACCTACTCGTTGTTTGTTTATTTTTGTGGTATTTCATTTACCTCAGAAAAGTATCTGAATATGCTTTACGTCATATTAAATCATATTGTAAAAAGGAAAATTTACAGTTTATCTCTCTTGCACGTCATTCAAGCCGTTTATCGTTTAGTAAAGATTTAGGGCCTCATTGGCGTAGTGTTTTTGATTTTGAGTTTAGTGGTGATGGTGAATCAAGTTATCAGGGCCAGGCCTTACTGAAAGGCTATAAGCTCGATAATATTCATGTTCCTATGTATAAAATTTAATTAAATTATTCAGACAAAGAAAAAGCGACTTAAAAGTCGCTTTTTTTTCTTTATTGATTTTTCTATGCAATGTGTAATCCTTTACAGCAAATAAATTCCTTTATAGAAAAATGCCCTATCCCTAGTATTCATCCTTGATAAAATCCATTTATATGATTCCATTATTCCTTGCGTTTATTATTCCGCCCATCCATGGCACTAATTCATAATCCTATTGATAATAATAAGCGGTAAATTAAGTTAACTCTGGTGTTAGCTATTGTATCCTTACACATAAATTCCTTTTTTGATTTCATTCCTTTGAAATTAATCGTATCCTACGGCTAAATCCTTTATCTACCAAATGTTAACTTATACCACCTTTCCTTTTGTACATCCTGTACTATGTTCAACAAACAGTTATCATCCATAAAACTTATTTGTGAGGTTTTCCATAACCTTTGTCTTCCTGACACGTTTAATATTAGCACCCTTGTTTTTAACAACTAGATAAGTAATAAAATAAATTACCAGAAAAAAGTAGCTAGCCACTTATGCTTTGTTACTTTACTCTTATAAACAGTCACTTGTACTAATTATAGTTTAAACACTTACAAAATATAGAATGATCTCTGACGTGTTTGTGCGATATTTCTTACGGCTGCAATGCAGTTTTACCTATACACAATGAAATGATAAATGTAACAATTTAAAAATTTCAATGAAATAGCTGATGAAATTGGTTATTCTTGCTCAAACTTCCCGAGCAAACAATTTTTTAGGAGTCTTCGTGCTTTTGCTTAAGTCATTATTATGTTTTACCGGTTTTGATAATCGTCGCCGTTTCATTTTCATTCATATTAGCAGCTACTTTTTATTTATTATTACCAGCGCCATATTCTCAATTAACAACGCATTAGCCTTTCTTTGTTTATGTATTTTTACTTGCCTTTGTACATTTTCAACAAAGCGTCGATTAAACGATGCAAACCTGAATAAAAGCTGGCTATATGCCCCTGGGCTTAGTTTATTTATTGCCGGGCTCATTATTATTTTTACCGGTTATAGCACTAGTTATTGGTTGTTATTATTTCCGTTAATGATCTCTGCGCTTTTAACAACCTACAAAAGCTTAGGTAGGAAACATTACATTTTAGGCTATTACGGAAATGTTGATTTAAGTGCCTTTATAAAACCGACCCAGCCTAAGCACGAAAGTAGAATTGAACCAACATTTAACCAAACTGATGCGCTTAGTGATGAGAGAAGTATCCTTTCGAAAAGGATAGATTCATCAAGTATTAATAGCGACCAAACGGCGACTACCGCAACAAATAGTGATCTTGGAGAAGCAATAAGACTAAAATTATTTAGTCATAAAAATGCCTTGTTAACGGTTAGCGCTGTTATCTTAATCATTGTCATGGCAATGATCAGTACATCAGTGATCTCGACATCAGATGACAATAAAAATAATATTATTCTTGATACAAACAATAAAGCACTAGAAAGTCAGTCGGTGTTATTGCGCACGCACCTGGTAACTTTACCTGACGACTTTTCACTATTTGTATCATCATTCAATGGCATTACAATAAAATGGCAAGGTGACGCGACAAGTGAAAAATACTTATGGCAACAATTATCCGCACAAGGAGATAAAAGTTGTAAAGAAATTGACTTTAATAACGGTGAAAAAATTAGGACTTTGTCTGTCAAACAAGAAAATAACAGTGATTATTTAGCCAGTTTTTCTCCATTAGATACTCAATTGATTATTAAAAATATTGCTTATCGAGGAAGTTTTTCATTATGCGGTTATAGTTTTTCTTTAAAAGGTAGTCAATCCGTTCTTGGTAAGCATGATTATTATGCTACTTTCATCAATTAATCAGCAATAGATAACTTCAAGACACTTCTCTAAGCACGTACTAAAATTAAGACAAAAAAATACGGCTCAATGAGCCGCATTTCTTGAACTAGCTTGTATGCATCCTGCATATTTTAGTGTCCTGCTTCATCCTTAAAGAACATTCCGTTGTATTTCCTAATATTCCTTTGCTTTCCATTCATCATCCCTAATTGCAACTCATCCTGAATTACAGCCTCTTCCCTAGAGATTACTTATTCCGTTACATTCTTTACTTTTCATCCATAAAAAGGCTAAATCCATTTAATAAAGATTACATCCTTTTACCAATCCTTGATGATTTCCTATCGTATTATCTTAATTCCTTTTCCTTTATCATCAGTCCGTAACTTGAGTGCTTTAGTCTTCCTGACCTGTTTCGTTCTGATGTGGTTAATACTACCCTTATTTATAAATATTCTAACCCGTAATAAATTTTATATTTCAGCAACTAAAGTTGTAACAATTACAATTAAAAAAAATATCAATAAAATCAAAGTACAATACATATTTACTTACTGTTTACACTATGTAACTTACTCAATATCTCACACGCACGTAAGATATATCTCACAAAATATTGAGCAAATCTGAAGTTTAATTGTAAATAAAATGTATATTAAAAATATAGCAGTAAGCCAGAAAATCAATATAACCAAAAACAAACTAAATATTTGATTATTATATAAAAAACAAACCATAGATATTAAGTTAATATTCTATTTATTATTTAGCTATACGTCTAATTAACACAATATTCATTTATATATTCAATACAGTCTAATCGCAAGATGGAAATTGGGCACTATTATTTATTGCGATAATGCACCATTAAAGACCCTGAAACATTACCCACAGAAAGCTCTTGAATAAACTCGTAATCAACTTCCTTAAAAAATTGCTGATACTTATCAGTAGTAGCATAAACAGCAACACCTTCGCTGCCAGAATGTTCTTCTAAAATGGTATTTACAGCAGCCAAAAGGTAATGACCAAAGCCATGATGTTGATGCAGCGGGTGAATGGCAATAAAAGATAACATATGAAACTTTTTCATCGGCACAGCATTAAGTACTATTTTTTCTTTTTCAATCATTTGTTTAGTACTGAAATACCCTGCCCCTAACATCATTTTTAAACGCCAATGCCAGAAGCGCTCTGACCCCACACTTTCATCGGGACTATTTAAACAAGCTACACCAACCATAGCTTCACCTAAATATAAACCGACCATTGGCTGTTTTGCATGCCAATAGGCACTTAATTCTTCACGAATAGCGGTACGAAGTCTTTGTTCGTAATCATTTTTATCACTAGAAAATATCTCTATAAATACAGGATCATCATGATAGGCTTGATACAACAGCGATGCAGCAAGCTTTAAGTCTTCTCCTGATAAATAGGCCGCTCGAATATCAATATTCGTTTTATCACTGATAACTTCCGACATAGGTGCTCCCCAATAAAATTTATTATAATTTTTCAGTCACCATAACAGTAAAAAACGAAACAGGTCAAACACATTTATCGGTAGTTACCTATGTATAGAAAACATTCAATTCATTAAAAAAGTATATGTTATACACGAATTCTATTGCGTAAACATTCTACATATATAATATGGGAGTTAATTCTACTTAATGTATATTAAGTAATTATTTTGTAGGAACTGCTCAATTTTAAGCTAAGTTTTATTCACTGAAACAGGTCAAGTAAAAATGTTTCAAAAATAATGAATCGCTATATATGACAAAAAAAAACTTCGACAAAACCACCGATGATAGCCATTTAGCTATAATCAGCCAGTTTGCCATTGATATATTATCATTAAATACTAATGATGAAATTATCTGGCATTTAGCACGTAATGTCGTCGCAAAATTAGATTTTGTCGATGTTGTCGTTTATTTATATGATGAAAAATCAGATAACCTTTACCAAAAAGCTGCTTTTGGTAATAAAAATCCTGAGTCTTATAAAATATTATCTCCGATAAAATTAGCACTTGGTACAGGTATTGTCGGCAAAGTAGCCTGCCAAAAGACCGCAATACTGATAAAAGACACTCGAGAATGCGACGATTATATTATTGATGATCAAAATAGGTTATCTGAGCTTGCTGTGCCTATGGTAGTCGATGGCCAATTAATAGGTGTTATTGATTCGGAGCATCCCGAGTATAATTTTTTTACTGAAAGGCATAAAACCACTCTCACTGCATTAGCATCAATAACGGCAACTAAACTAGATAAAAATCACACCATATCTAAATTACATAAAACTATCGATGAGCTTGAGTACAGCAGTAAAATTCAAGATAGCCTATTTGAAATTGCTGAATTAATTTTTGAGACAGAAACTTTAGATGATTTCTACCAACGCTTACATGCTTGTATAGGCCGATTAACCTTTGCCAAAAACTTTATTATTGCCCTTGCGAAAGGGGATGGTAATTCACTTGTTTTCACTTATGGTTCAGATGAATTTGACGTTGTCCCTACACATGAAACTATCCCTTATAATATTGAAAAACCGAGTATTACCGGTTATGTATTAAAAACAAATAAAGGACTGCTTTTATATGAGGAAGGAATCAAAAAGCTCATTAATGACAATGAAATATATATAATAGGAACTGTCCCTAAAGCTTGGTTAGGCGTTCCTTTCGGTGAAGGAGAGCTGCGTGGCGTGGTTGTAGTACAAAGTTACAGTAACAATTATTTATTTGATGCAAAAGACAAACAATTACTGTCTTTTGTTGCCAAACATATTCGTAATGCTATTGAACGAATGAAAAGCAAAGCGGATTTAAAATTCCTTGCCTTACACGACCCTTTAACTAAATTACCCAATCGATTATTGTTCACCGACCGTGTTGAGCACGCTATATCACGCACTAAACGAGATACAAAGTCTGGCTTAGCGGTATTATTTTTAGACTTAGACCGCTTTAAACAAGTTAATGACAACCATGGTCACCACGTAGGTGACAAAGTATTAATTGCGATTTCTCAACTAATTAGTCGTAATTTAAGAGCCTCAGATACATTATGTCGTTTAGGTGGCGACGAATTTGCTATATTGGTTGAGAATATTATTTCTGTCAATGCAATCGAGCACGTTGTAAAAAATATAATTAATGAGATTAACTCAACTGTTGATATTGATAATCATAGAATTGATATTTCAGTCAGTATAGGCGTTAGTTATTTTTTTAGCGGCGAAACAGATACAAAGTGCCTATTAGTACAAGCCGATGAAGCTATGTACCAAGCAAAATTACGCGGGAGAAATCAGGTCTATTATGCTGTAGAACAAGTTAATCAATCTAGTAGTACTTATAAACTTGAACGAGATTTTCTGCAGGCTATTAAGAACAAAGAACTTTACCTTCAATTTCAACCTATTGTTAATTTATCTTCTGGTCGTATTGTTGGGGCAGAATCACTTATCCGCTGGCAACACTCTGAGCAAGGCGTTATTCAACCCGACACTTTTCTTCCAGAAATAGAGCGTGCTGGCTATATGGCGAAACTTGATATATATGTCGTTGAGCTGGCAATTAGCTATATAAGAAATTATCATCAACATTTCCCTAATCACTTTAAACTCAATATAAATGTTTCCAGTCAAGGTTTTGTTTCTGATGAACTTATTAATTTATTGGAAAAAAATTATCACGCATACCCACAACTTATAAAAATATTATGTATCGAAATAACAGAACAGACAATTGTTGATAATATTGAAAAAACACAACTCTCGATGGACAAACTTTCCGCGATGGGGATTACTATTGCGCTTGATGATTTCGGTACAGGCTACTCTTCGTTAAGCTACCTTAATAAATTTAGGTTCGATACCTTAAAAATAGATAGATCTTTTATTAAAAATTTAGATCAAGAGAAAAACAATCATATTATTTTAAATACAATTATCAATTTAGCTAAATCACTAAATATTAAAACTGTTGGTGAAGGCATAGAAAATGAAAAGCAATATCGATACTTGAACAAAATAAAATGTGTTAATGCGCAAGGATACTTCATGTCTAGGCCTATCGACGGACAAAAATTATTACAGTTACTCAACGAAAAAGTTAACTATAGAAAATCACTGGCAGAAAAGCGTTTAAAAAATAAAAGGTAATTACAACGATTACCTTTTATATTGTTGATAGTAAATAAGTCGTTATTATTTAGAAACATTGCGCTGGTAATCTGCGCCATCTCCTGTTTCAATTAAAATATCATCAACAAAATGTAAATAAGTACATTCATCTTTAGTCGTTAAGTCATCTTTGTGTAAGCGATGTGTACGATAGAAAAGCACCTTGACTTCTTTGCCATCTAATTGATATTTTTCGTTAAAGTCAGCCATACCTAGTTTATGATAGACATCATTATAAATAGAGTTCAATTGAACTTTAGCAATTTTTTTACGATTGTCATATTCACGATCGCCAAACGATGTTGACATTGAGTGCCCTTCATCACCACCTCCTACAGCAATAACACAGCCAGTTAAAGAAAAAGTTAAAGGCGCGGCAACGAGTAATGCGATTATTGTTTTTTTCATGTGTTTCCCTTGCGTTTTTATAGTGCTTAGACCTAATGATAAAAGCTACAATGGTTAAAGCAAACTATAAACCAACTTTATAACTAATTGATATTATTACTAATCATTAGTAAAGTTAAAATAAACGCAAGACAAAAGGTGTTAAATTCGCTAAAATATCGCAACTTTAACAATCAAATGTACTTTATGACTATTACTGACGAAATAACAATCATCGCTAATCAACTCGCGAACCAAGGTAAACAACCTACGGTAGCACTCATTAAAACCAAGTTAACAAAAGCAGTACCCTTGCCAACGATTATTACGACATTAAAAGCTTGGACTCATCATCCCGAGTTAACGATACTTAACAAATCAGAGCCAAATAGTATTTTACCAGAAAGGAAAACTATAACGCTTGATCAAGAAGTAGAAAAAGCTATCGACCTAGCCGTAGAGCGTGCAATACAGCCCCTTAAAATTGAGATCGCCCAATTAAAATCTTTGTTAGTTAATACTAAAAAAAGATAGCGAGTTAAGGTACTCTAGGTACGAGAGAGTTAATAAAGTCATTTAAAGAACTAGCAACTTTTTTATGTGCTTTTTTACCAACCTTTTCCACCCAAACCTCACCGCTGTCATTGTCTAAAGTTAAGATTATATTTTCATCATCTGTTAGCGCGAAAAATAATGTTACAGGTTGTTTTAACTTCTGTTTCATTAAAATATGACCAATCACATTCTCTTGTAAACGTTTAAAATCATTTTCGCTCCAAGTAAAGAGCAAAGATAAATCACCTTCATCACAGCTAGCATCTAACGTATCACTATACAGTGTCGTGAAATATGTTTTAAAGTCGTCATGAATAGTAAGTTCGAGCGCTTGTTCAACATTGTCAAAAGTTAAGTTATCATTCGCGTTACACGGCTGCCAATGTTGATGTTTTTCATCGTGATCATTAACTAAGCAAGGTGATGGCCATTGCTCATCTTTTTCAATTATGGGTAAATGCTGATAACGTTCTTGGTATTCTATGAGGTAATTTTGAGAAAATAACAATAAAGATTGCGTTAACTGGCAAGGTGACGATTTCATCTGGTAAGAAGATCCTTTAAAATAGGTTATAAGTAGCCAACAAATAAGTAATCAGCCCTTTTTATGACCAATTATAAAAACGCCGAAGCATTAGAAAAATTGACGCTAGGCAAAGCCACTCGTTATTGCAGTGAATATAACCCAGAATTACTGCAAGCGGTACCACGAAGTTTAAACAGAGACGGTTTAAACATTTCTGATGAAAACTTACCATTTGATGGTGAGGATGTTTGGTATGGTTATGAATTGTCTTGGCTAAATAACAAAGGGAAACCTGTCGTTGCCGTTGCTGAGTTTCGTTTTTCTTGTCACAGTGAAAATATTGTTGAGTCAAAGTCATTTAAATTATATTTAAATAGCTTTAATCAATCAAAATTTTCATCATGGGAAGATGTAACACTATGCATGGAAAAAGATTTATCAACGACCTGTGGCAGTATAGCTTCAGTTAAATTATTTCCTGTTGACGACTGCCCTGCACTTAATATTAACCATCAATTTTTTTCAGGTAAACAGACTTGTATTGATGAAATAGATATTGAAGTAAACACCTACCAACTTGCACCTGAACTACTGTTTAGCACGGACAATAATACTTTAGCGCGTAAAACTGTGGTTAATGAAATCTTGGTCAGTCATTTATTGAAATCCAATTGCTTGATTACTAACCAACCTGACTGGGCAAGCATCTATATTCAATACAGTGGTAAAGAAATTTTACATAAATCTCTTTTGGCTTACCTTATTTCATTTCGTCAACACAATGAGTTTCATGAGCAATGTGTTGAGCGAATATTTTGTGATTTAAATAAATATTGCCAAATTGATGAACTTACTGTTTTTGCTCGCTATACTCGCAGAGGCGGTTTAGACATTAATCCTTATCGCTCTAATATCAATAGAGAGGCTCCCGTTGGTCGAACACTTCGACAATAAGAAAGATTACACCACTTTAAGACGAATTTTATTGTCTTAAATGAATTATAAATCATTATTGATACTGACTTTTATTGATCTTAGGTTTACTATTAAATAATATCATTTAAAGATTAGATAACAATTTTTGTTCATTTGTTTTTGAGATAAAAACAAACATATTACTTAACCTATAGCGTTATTTACGGAAGACTGTTTTTTATGAGCAATAACTCAGTTGCAGACAAAGAAATCATATTACTGAAGAAAAAACTCGATCTCGCCATTAGCTCTCGTGCCGATTTGGAAACTGATTTAAAGTCCCAATCCTCTTTATTAATTAAATTTATTGAGAAGTTGTCACTTGTTTGCAAAGGCATGGACATAACGCTGGATAATAAACTTGCCAATTTACGTGCTCTGCTGAAAAAATCGGCCCCACTTGCAGATATTCAAATACAAATAGAATCGACTGCGCTTTTGTTACAAAAGCAGTCACTAAAAAATGAACTAAACATCAATAAATTACACGACCGCTTTCACATTGCAGGTCTGGCTCTACAAAAAACAAACGGTTTACCTGCAGATTTACGTCGTAAATTACGCGCGTTAATTACAGAATCTAAAGACCCTCAAGACGCTATTGTTCAATATGTACCTTTATTGAGTACATTATTAGAGTTCTACGATTCAGCATTATCGGTAAAAGCAAAAGAAGCAATGCCTGCAGGTGGGTTACTTAATTCATTACCACAAAGTACAGAGCAGTACAAAGTTCAATCAGCTGACAGTGAGTATATTGAACGTTTTGAAGCGATCCTTACCAGTATCGTCGTTTCAGATAAGCATAGAAAAGATATATCAATAATTAAGTCACAACTTGATGATGACATGTCAAACAACACCTTATTGAATAGTTTCCTTAAGGTTTTTGATGTCATTATTGAAGACTTAGAAGATGAGCGTAATACGGCAAAAGTTTTTTTATCAACCTTAAGCGATACGCTAACGACAGTTCAATCCGCTGTTAAGTCAACGGTTTCAAGTTGCAACAAGTCAAAGTCTCAACACGATTTACTTAACGAGCAACTACAAAAACAAATTGTGGATATGGCTGCAGGTTTGGATAAAGCCACTTCATTAGCAGATATTAAAGTTGATATAAATGAAAAATTGCAATTAATTGCCGGTACGTTAGAAAAGAAAACAACATTTGAGCATAGGCAACAACAAGTATTAGAAAGCCAATTATCAGCGATGAGCAATAAGGTAAATTTACTCGAGAAACAAAGTCGTAGCTTTGAAAAACGTATTAAAGAACAGCAGGCAAGAAGCTTACAAGATGCACTAACTAAACTGAATAATCGAGCAGCATTTGATGAATATTTTGCCAGAGAAATTGTGCGTTTTCATAATAGTAAGTTTGAATTAGCCATTGTTGTGATGGATCTCGATGACTTTAAACGTATTAATGATACTTATGGTCATACTGCTGGCGATAAAACCTTACAAGTTATATCTAGTACGCTCAAAAAACATGTTGCTAATGATGCATTTATAGCTCGATATGGCGGAGAAGAATTTGTCTTAGTTTTCTCCGGCATTAGTCCAAAAGCATTGGAAAAAAAGTTAAATATTCTGAGGCTACAGGTCGCTAAACTGCCTTTTAAATTTAAAAATAATAAAGTTACCATCACCTTATCTATTGGCGCGAGTCATGTGCAGCAGAATGATAATGTTCACATGGCCTTCGAACGTGCTGATGGCGCTCTTTATCAAGCCAAAGAGAAAGGAAAGAATACGGTCGTGTATTTATAATACCTATTTATTTATAGCGCATCACCGCCGCAAAGTTTATCAAAGTGAACTAACCTTACATTATTTTTAATTACCTTAGTTCACTTCAAGTCCTTGTTATAAATTTTCGTGAAAGGAGTTCAACCATGCAAACGCAAATAAATCCTGTTGGCAATATGAACCTGCTGTCCCAAGCCGAAATAGAACAACTTCAGCAATCTTCTACGAGTAAAATTTATCAACTTTATCGTAATTGCTCTCTCGCGGTATTAAATGCGGGTAGCCATACCGATGACGCCGAAGCAATATATCAAAAATTTCAAGACTTTCAAATACAAGTACTCCGACGAGAGCGCGGGGTAAAATTATCATTAACCTATCCGCCCACCGATGCTTTTGTTGATGGAAAAATAATTAAAGGCATTCAAGAATTACTATCAGCAGTATTACGCGATATATTATTTACCCACAACCGCTACCAAGCTGACATTGAACATACTCAACAAATTACCGATTTAACTTTCGATATTTTACGAAATGCGAATGTTATTATTCCAGAAAGTGATCCCAATTTAGTGACCTGCTGGGGTGGGCATTCTATCAACGATAATGAGTATAAATATACTAAGAATGTTGGCTATCAGCTAGGTTTACGCGGCTTTAATATCTGTACTGGCTGTGGACCCGGTGCTATGAAAGGCCCGATGAAAGGTGCAACTATTGCTCACGCTAAGCAGCGCAATAAAGACGGTCGTTATATTGGTCTTACTGAACCCAGTATTATAGCCGCTGAACCGCCAAACCCTATTGTTAATGAATTAGTAATAATGCCAGATATTGAAAAACGCTTGGAAGCTTTTGTGCGTATGTCTCATGGTATAATTATTTTCCCTGGCGGTGCAGGGACGGCGGAAGAATTACTTTATATTTTAGGTATAATGCTGAACACTAAAAACCAAGCACAAAAACTTCCCATTATTCTAACGGGTCCCAAGGAAAGTGCGGAATACTTCATTCAAATTGACCGTTTTATTGGTGCTACCTTGGGTGAAAAAGCTCAGCGCCTTTATCAAATAATTGTTGACGATCCTATTGCCGTAGCAAAAACTATGCGTAGTGCTTTAGATGATGTACTGACATACCGTAAAAAGACGGGTGATGCATATCACTTTAATTGGTCATTAACGATTGAAGCTGATTTTCAACAGCCTTTTGAACCTACCCATGAGAGCATTGCAAACTTACCCATTAATTATGATTTAGACACAGCAACACTCGCGGCTAACTTGCGACGAATTTTTTCTGCTATAGTAGCGGGTAATGTAAAATCGCAAGGTATCAAGGCTATACGAAAACATGGCCCTTTCAAGATTTCTGGTGATAAAAAAATAATGAAACTAATGGATAATTTACTTGCATCGTTTGTCGAACAACAGCGTATGAAGCTACCAGGCAGTAAATATGTACCATGCTACAAAGTAATTTAAGGGTAATGAATGTCCACACATCTAGTATTAATTGATGCGTTGAATTTGATCAGAAGAATATACGCGGTACAAGAACGTCCTTTTTTACTCAATAACGAGCTTGCTGAAAACACGAAAAAACAAGTACTGTTTAATACTCAGCAAGCTTGCGGACAAGCCTTAACTAAAATACTTGAGCACTTACAACCTACACATGCGTTGGCTGTCTTCGACAGCGAAAAACCTTGCTGGCGCTACCAACTCTACCCTGATTATAAAAAAGGTAGAAAAAAAATGGCTGAGCACTTAGCCACCAGCCTGCCTGCTATTCAAGACGAGTTCATGCAACGGCAAGTTGACTCATTAATTCCAGAAGAAGATGAAGCTGACGATATTATCGCTACCTTAGCAATAAAAATGGCACTTAAAGACCAAAGCGTTACCATTGTTTCAACCGATAAAGGTTTTCTCTCGTTACTTAATCCTCGCATTCGTGTTTACGATCATTTTAATCGTCGCCATCTTGATAGTAACTTTGTGCAAAGTAAGTTCAATGTAAAACCTCAACAACTTATGGATTTATGGACATTGACAGGTGACAATACCAATAAAATACCGGGTGTTACAGGTGTTGGACAAGTTACTGCTGCACAATTACTGAATAAATATGGTTCAATAAAATGCATACTTGAAGCAACTGATCTTAAAGCGACATTAGCAAATAAACTCGCTGAACATAACGTACAAATAACGCTAAGCCGTGAGCTACTTACGCTAAAAAAAGATATTCCTCTTGGTTTTAATTTAAAAGATATACGCCTTGCCAGATAAACTTTCAATATCACCAAATAAAATATGTATTAAATTTTATAAATTTACTAAAATAAAAGCTCGTTTCCAAGCTGCGAGCATTGCTCCATGGAAGTAACATGATGGAATTACTAATAAATGAATAAAAAAGTTGTCATTCGTATTTTAATAGCGCTGGCCATTTATGGTGTTTTTGTCACTCTCGTTGTAAACTTTTATGATGACAGTCCTGCTGATATGGCATGGGGCGATCGCGAATCTTTTAATCGCCAATACATTGGAAAATTATCACTCAAAGAATTTAATTTCGACCAAGCAATAAAGGAGCTAGGCAGTCCAGATATTACTGAAGCAAAAAAAGTTGATGACAGTAACTTTCAAGTGATGTTCTATCGTACTCAGCATGTAAAGTCAGATGGTTTTACTACACAAGATGAGTGTACCGCACTTTTATTTAAAAACGGCTCACTTATCGCTATTGGTAAAACAGCTTATCAGCAGTTCCAGCAATTATAAGCTCTTAGCATTCGAACAAAAAAAGTAAAAGGTCTATTAAATCAAACAAAGGTCTAATAACGCTTTATCCATCGTTCATCTATACTAATCTCTACGAGCATGACGCCCTATATCTAAAGCCTTTTGTGTATGTTACATGAAAGGTTTTATCGTAGATTACAGAGTGTCTGCGTGTTATAAATACGCACGTTTCCTAAACTCGACAAATTCTTCTTTAAGGTAAAAAAATGGCAACACAAACCATAACAGTGATCCCTGGCGACGGTATTGGTCCAGACATTATCGATGCTACGATTAAAATACTAGACAAAGCCGGTTGTGCTTTTGCTTATGAATATGCAGATGCAGGTCTTACTGCATTAGAGAAGCACGGTGATTTGATCCCTGAAACTACATTAGCATTAATCAAAAAAAATAAAATAGCGTTAAAAGGTCCTCTCACAACCCCTATTGGCGAAGGTTTTACTTCCATCAATGTAACTTTACGTAAGCACTTTCAACTTTACGCCAATGTACGCCCTGTTTTATCGTTTAAAGGGACAAAGGCGC
The DNA here is from genome assembly GCA_013215385.1 of Colwellia sp. Taxonomy (GTDB): domain Bacteria; phylum Pseudomonadota; class Gammaproteobacteria; order Enterobacterales; family Alteromonadaceae; genus Colwellia_A. Next base: position 92,168 of record JABSOY010000001.1, on the reverse strand, counting down.
GCTACGAAGACATTAACATTATTACTGTACGTGAAAATACCGAAGGCATGTACTCAGGTTTAGGGCAAACTTTATCTGAAGACGGCGAAACGGCAGAAGCTAAAAGTTTGATCACACGTGCAGGTGCTGAACGTATTGTTACTTTCGCTTACGAAACAGCGATAAAAGAAGGTCGTAAGAAAGTAACGGTTGTTCATAAGGCAAATATTTTAAAATCAACTTCTGGTTTATTTTTAAAAGTCGCTCGTGAAGTAGCAGCTCGTTATCCGCAAATTGAATCAACTGAAATGATCGTTGATAACTGCTGTATGCAGTTAGTCATGAATCCAGAGCAGTTTGATGTGATTGTAACCACCAACTTATTTGGCGATATTATATCCGACCTATGTGCTGGTTTAGTCGGTGGCTTAGGCATGGCACCAGGGGCTAATATTGGCGGCGATTGTGCTATTTTTGAAGCTGTACATGGTAGTGCTCCAGATATTGCTGGTAAAAACTTAGCTAACCCAACCTCTGTTATTTTAGCGGCTATCCAAATGTTAGAATATTTAGACATGGCCGATAAAGCGAATAATATCAGAAATGCGATCACCGACGTTATTGCCAGTGGCGACAGAACCACACGTGATTTAGGCGGCACACACGGTACAACAGACTTTACTGACGCGGTACTCGAACGCTTATAAGCATACTAATTTTAATTTAGCTGTACAAAAAAACCGACATGATGTCGGTTTTTTATAGTAAAAAATGTCAAAAATTTCTATTTAGTTTCTTTTACCGGTATTGGCGATAGTAATCGCGCATGTACCGTAATTTCTTCACGATCATAATATAAGTGCTTAGCGTAAAGTTCATATTTTACGTTATGTTCACTAAAAGCATCTTTGATGGATTGTAAGTCATTGGTCACTTGCTGGTAACGACCTTTCATGGGTAATTTCAAGTTAAAAATTGCTTCTTTACAATAGCCATTCAATAACCATTCTGCCATTAATTTCGCTACCCGCTGTGGTTTTTCAATCATGTCACAGACTAACCAATGAACATTTTGTTTCATTGGAATATATTTAAAACCATCCATCATGCGATGTTTTACTTGCCCGGTATCCATTAACGATTGTGCCATCGGACCATTATCAATCGAGGTAACCATCATGCCACGACGTACCAATTGATATGTCCAACCACCAGGGGAAGCCCCTAAATCTACAGCGTTCATACCTGAAGTTAAACGTTCATCCCATTCATCGCGAGGAATAAAGTGTAAAAAGGCTTCGTCTAACTTTAATGTTGAACGACTTGGTGATGCACTAGGAAATTTAAGTCTTGGAATACCCATCGCATGTGGCGAACTATTTTCAGCTAACGAGAAGCCAAAAATAGCTTCTTTACCACTAAGAAATAAACCATGTAAAATAGCCCCTTCATTATTGCCTTTCTCGGTCAATGTTTTATTTTTACGCAAAGCTTGACGTAATGGTACCGCGAGTTTACGACAAAATTTAGACAATTCCTTACCATCGTTGGTATCTGGCATTTCCATGCGTAAGTCTGCATATTGCCATTCACTACCTAATGCTTCAGTAATCGCTTCAACGCGATTATAGTCGGGTAGCTCAATTTTCTCAGTTAGCGTTACAAACCAATCGCGAGCAAAGATCAAACGACGTAAAGGAATTATTTTCATCAAAACTTCACCGTCTTTCGGATCGTTCAAATGAAAATAAACTAAGCCTTCATTTTTTGATAGCTGCAAATAGCCATATACTTCATTCCATGAAGCTTTTTCTTGAATTTCTGCGCCACACTCTTTTTCAAAGCCAGGGCGACAATATAATATAATAGAGGTCATAATGATTTTACCTACCAACGATCTTTATCTGTGCTTGAATTAGACACTGATATATTTATTCCTGCCCAACCGATACATAACCAACCAAGCGCAAATGACATGCCACCAATGGGAGCGAGTTTCCCAATGGCTGCAAAATCAAAAAATGTTTTTACATACAAACTACCACTAAAGCACATGATCCCTAAACTAAAAAACAATGCTGAAAAACAGAGGGCTTTTATAGGCTTACTTTCATGCGGCAGACCTTTCCACCATACAGCAATAGCCAATAACGCTAAGGTATGAAAAAATTGATACTGCAACGCATGAGTAATACGTGATTGTACTTCATTTGACAAGTTCACCCCAGCATGAGCAAACCAAGCGCCGAATAATACAGAAAAACAGCCACTGATACCAATAAATATCAATATAGCGCGTAGGTAAATAGTATTTAGGTGTTCGTAATTAATCGTTTTATTATTCATTGTATTGTTATCGATTGATTTTATTTATAAATTTTACCATATCGTTAATGGCACCACTAATATGTTCGCTATGAGTAAAGCCAGATTTGACTCGAGGCTTTAAATTGTGATCACCATCACTAAAGAAGATACATTTACATTTATCGGAAATTTGATAACCAGTAATTTCTTCTTCATTGCCTAAAGCATCACGTGTTCCTTGTAAAATCAATATCGGTTTATTCGTTTCTTGTAACGGCTCCAATCTCAATTTTTCTGGTTTCTTTTGTGGATGAAAGGGGTAACCTAAACACATAACGGCTTTGGCACTAATATTTTCGTCTGCGGCTAAGGTTGCAGCAACTCGCCCGCCCATGGATTTGCCTGCTAAAAAAATAGGCAAAGAAGTTTCTACTTCAGCTAATACAGTTTTAAAACAGTCCAATAGTTTTGGCATTCGGTCTGGTGGTCGCCGGTTCCCTTTCTCGATACGTTCATCCATATAATAAAAGTTAAAACGCAATACACTAATTTGTTGCTGGTTTAATCCGTGACTCACAGTTTCCATAAATTCGTGGCTTTTATCGGCGCCGGCACCATGGGCAAAAATAACTAAGGCTTTCGCATTATCTACGTAATTTTCTATTGTTGAAATCATAGGACTCCTTATATTAACAGCGATCAAAAATCATCTTCAAGCTCTTCTTGTTCATCGGCAACTGTATCTAGTACCCACTCTCTAAAAGCCGAAATTTTACCTATGTCGACCTGACGTTCACGACAAACAACATAATAAGCATTCTTACTTTCTAATACTTCAGTAAAAGGGCAAATAAGTCGCCCCGCATCAATATCAGGCTTAGCCAGAAAACTATGGGCAAGCGCTACACCCTGTCCGTGTAATGCCGCTTGTACCACCATGGATGAATGGCTAAAAATAGGTCCATGATTAACATTCGTTGCTTTAATACCGGTTTGTTTAAACCAACGTTTCCAATCTCGACGAGAGGTATCATGCAATAACGTATGATTAATTAAATCATCAACCGTTTCGAGCTGCTTTTTTCCTTGTAATAGCAGTGGAGAGCATACAGGAACAAGATACTCTTTTTGCAGTTGCTGTGCATGAATGTCTGCCCAGTGGCCTCGACCATAATAAATAGCAACATCAACATCTTCAGTTAATGAAGTTTCAGGCTGGTCAACCGCTTTTATACGAACGTCAATATCAGGGTGTAAGGCGTTAAAGGCGTTCAATCTGGGCACTAGCCATTGAATAGCAAAGCTTGGTTGTAAACTTACCGTAATAGCCCCTTTTGCTCCACGTGCTAATAAGCGCTCGGTTGCATCATTAATAGCAGTAAAAACATCTTTAATATCTAAATAATACGCTTGTCCTTCTTCTGTTAATAACAGAGCCCGGTTTTTACGCATGAATAACTTTATACCTAAATACTCTTCCAAAGACTTTATTTGATGACTAATTGCCGCTTGAGTGACGAATAATTCTTCAGCAGCACGAGTAAAACTCAATTGTCTCGCTGAGGCTTCAAATGCTTTGAGTGCGTTTAATGGCGGTAGTCTATTAGCCAAGTCTCACCTTTCCCTGTATTTTAAATTGATATATAAGGCACAATTAATGCATAAAAAGCCAGCATAATTAAATAATTATTTGTCATTAGTTTTTCTAATGTCAAACATTATAAATTGTCGTTTTTAAAATTGCCAGTGATAACGTAGAATTTACTTCATAGATGAAGGACTTCATCTTTATCCCCAAATATTTGGGCTAACAATTGAATGTGATTCCCAACCCACATTTAAGAATTAAGTAAGAAAAGGTCCCAGAACATCTATATGGAAATAACGTTTAATATAAGGGTGACCCGATGAAAATTTTTAATAAAATAGCTGTATGTACAATTGCAGCAACAATAATGGTAACACCGGCTCAAGCTATCGAATTAGTTAAAGTAGAGCCAGTAGCTAAGTTCACTATAACTAAAGCTGCCAAAGAGAGTTTAGCTCAATCAATGAAGCTAAGCATAAGCATAAGCATAAGTGAATCAGCATCTGTTAATACCATGCTTAACGGTCAAAAATATGAAGTGAATTATTTAAGTTTAAATAAGACACAAACTTTAGCTAAAACTAATGTAATAGCTGAGTAGAGAGTTTATTATTTCTTATGCAAAGTTTTAACATTAGTTTCTCTAGAACTAAGGTTAGATACGAACTTTAGCATAGACTTACAGAGAACTGCTCTAGATTACATAAAAAAGGATGCCTATGGCATCCTTTTTTATAGTGCTAATTTAACTTTTATACTAGCGTAATGATTTATTTTTACGACGACGTAATAAGAAAGCTAGAATTTGAGCTACCACAACGTTTACTCATCACGGTTAACCCTTATCTTCTATATCTCGTGAATTTTCAAGAGAACTTGCTTGACCATCTTTGATATAAATTGTTTTGCTTACAAGCTATTATTGATTTTAAGTTGTTGATGAAATATATAACCATGAGGTGATTTAAGTTGCGGTTTTATAGTTACACAACATATGTTTTAGAGAGTGCTTTACCAAAGTTCATCTAACTTATACTTATGCCTTTGATTGCTTAGCTACGATCTCTCGTTCTGTCTTATTGACAACTGCCTATCTTAAACCCTATACGAGTATTAATGATAGGCAGCTAAATAGATTAAATTAAAGATCTTTATCGTCAACCTTACCCAGGAAAAATACGATTATTTTGCCAAAGTTTACTAAAGATATTATCAAATGATAACGAAGCAGCATGAGAAAACTTTTCAGCTAAGCTTTTCTTCGTTGCATATTTTAGCGCAATTATTTTATGCGACTTACTGCGCGACTGTAGATAATCGTCACTGGTTTGAATTTCGTCTACTAAGCCGAGTTCTTTCGCGGTACTACCGAACCAATGCTCGCCTGTAGCAACTTTATCTATATCTAAACTAGGGCGGTGTTCTCTGACAAAGTTTTTAAATAATATATGGGTTTCTTCTAACTCTTCGTTAAATTTTTCTCGACCTTTTTCGGTGTTTTCACCAAACATAGTAACGGTGCGTTTAAATTCCCCGGCGGTAAATTGCTCGTAATCGATGTCATTCTTTTTTAGTAACTTATGAAAGTTAGGTACTTGTGCGATAACGCCAATAGAACCAAGAATAGCAAACGGAGCTGAAATAATTTTATTAGCCACACAAGCCATCATGTAGCCACCACTGGCTGCTACTTTATCAACAGAAGCGGTTAATGGAATATTGTGTTGACGAAGCCTATCAAGCTGCGAAGAAGCTAAACCGTAACCATGAACCATGCCACCGCCACTTTCTAAACGAAGAAAAACTTCATCTTCAGGAGTTGCTACCGTTAAAATTGCTGAGATCTCTTCACGTAAACCGGTGACTTCACGGGCATCGACACTGCCGTTAAAATCGAGAACAAAAATTTTAGGCTCTGCTTTCACAACCTCATCTTTATTATCACCTTTAGTTTTAGCTAACTTTTTATCAGCCTTAGCTTTTTCTTTTGCGATTTTTTTCTCTTTTTTCTCTTTTTCTTTTAACTCATCTTTTGTTAATAAATAATGAGTAATATCTTCTTCTACCTCACTAAACTCTTCAGATAAGTCGGTAAGCTCTAATTCACCTTTTTTCCCGCCCTGTTTCATCGCTGACGATGCAATAAGTGCAACGATAACTACCACAGCAATGACAAAGGTCACTACCTTGGCTAAAAATAATCCGTATTCGTATAAAAATTCCAATATATTCTCCCGTTATCAACTTCATTACAGCTAGGTAAATCTTACAGTTGACGTTAACTTATCATCATATCTTCATGTGATATGGGGGGTGTTATAAATAAATAAAGTTAATAAGTTAAAAAGGCAGAAAATAGGCAATAAAAAAGCCCTCGACTGAGGGCTTTAAATAATTAAGATATGATTAAATTAATCTTTTACAACACTACTATCTGTGATTTTAATCAATTGCCCCATTGAAGCAAAGAATGTAGCTATCTGTGTTTGCATTTCTTGTGTTGCTTTAGCACTTAGTACTGCATCAGGCGAAGCTGCTGTAGGGCGAGGGTCAAGAATTGAACTGTGGTGTCCATTAATAAACCTCACTGCACCAGAACCATCGGTGTCTTCACTAACAACTTGCAAGCCTAATAAAGCAATTACCGGATCAGTGCCGCCCATTGGAGTGAATGGCGCAGTATTAGTCACTGTTTGGTCTGACAGATTATCAGCACCATCGCCGACAACTTCAATTAAATGTGTAGGTGTTTGTGTTGCAGCTAATGCTTGTACATACGCAACAGGGTCACCTGAGTCTGTTACCGTTTGTGCGGCAAAAGTAAATTGCGCGAAACCGGCGTCTAGTGTTGCTTTATCCTCAGCCGGTAAACTGTCATAGAAAGCAAAATAGAAAGCACTCAATTCGTCTTGGCTATAATTGGCAGGTAAAGTAGCCGCAACCGCCTCAGCAAAACCAGGTGATAACTGTAAGGTTAAATTAGATTTAGCTAAACCTTCAAACGCTGGCGAATCCAAACCAAAGTTAGCTAACATTAAACCCGGCATAGCTAAAGATGTGCTAGCAATTTTAAATAAACCGTCAATTTGCGGATCTAACTCAGTATTTGCTAAAGCAACCGTATTCATGCCGTAAATACCACCTAATGAGTGTCCTAAAAGGTGTACTTTAGTATTATCAATCTTAATTGTGTTGCCACTGCTATCAACACCACCTAAAAAGTTCATACCTAAACGCAAACCTAATAAATCAGCGGTACTTTGGCGAGTATTATCACGCATTGTTAGCATACTGCCTAAGTTGACATAATGTAATGTTGACACAGTACTGGTATTAATCTCATCAATGTCGTCACCATTTAAATCAAAACCTCGACTGCCATGTAATGGCTGATCAATTGCAATTGTTGCTATTCCAAATACAGACAATATGCCGGTAATTGGTAACATTTGCTCTTTTGTTGAAGTAATGCCATGTACTAAAATAGCTACTGGCCAGCCATTTGCAGGCTCTTCTAAGGCAGGTAATGCTGGAGTCATACTTGCACGAACGGCATTAGCCCAAGCCAAATCTGGGGTGGTCATTTGTACATCAATTGCCATCATCGCACTAGTCGCTGGAATTGGATTAAACTTAGTTAAGTTTCGTTCCGTATCAATAGCTACAACTGAACTTAAGTCACGTAAACCAAAGTTCATACAAAAGCCATCATTGGCATCTAATGGCCCTGCAGGAATTGCCGCAGGGTTTGTCGCCGCTAAACCGGCAAGTGTTGCACCCGAATCGCAACGTGCACGCCACCAGTCATTGACAGGGGCCAGTGGGTTTTCAGCAGATGGTACGCCTAAGTAATAAGGTAGCGTGATTGAACCACGAATATAATTTGCTGCAGAATATAATGGGATTAAACTTTCAGGAATTAAACCAGTCAATACAGTTGCCACTGACATACCGGTATCGGCTACGCCAATTGCCGGAATTCCTTGTTGAGCATTAGCAAGCATTTGCGGAACACCAGCGGCCATCACGGACTTAACAGTACTTAGTACTCGCGTCGTTGATTGTGTGGTCATTGCAGCAGTATAGATAATGGTATCACTATCAACACCGGCAGCGACTACAGCAGCCTCGTAACTGTTAATTGCAGCTTGTAATCCTAATTGTGACGCATTACCCAGTGGTAAAGTATTAATATCTTGGCGTACTAATTCATAGGTGCTAGAGCCTGCAATAGCTTTACCATTATTATCACGAAGGTTATTCGTCATCACCATAACATAGGTTGTTTCTGCCTTAAGAGGCTTCATTGGAACAAATAAAACATTATCGCCAGATTTTTTTGTGACAAAATCTTGCATAAAAACTAGTTCACCAACGACTTTACATGCGAGGCCACGTGTTACAGCAGTACAGTCAGCGTCATTCGCGTCACCACCCATCACGGTTTCAAAAACTCTTACAGACGCAGATTCTGAAGCACTACTGGCATCTAAAGAAGTACCCGCTGGAAATTCAATAGCAAGAGGGAAAGGTTGAGAAATGGACCAACCGTCAAGTGCACTAATAGCAACAAAAGGATCTGAGCCATCTGTTGGGTCGGCTACGGGGATTTCTAACGTACCATCTTGGCTACCAGAAAAAATCAAATCGTTTGGAATAGAAAGTCCTGCAGCGCCAGCACTTGGATTAAATTTAACGCGAGCGGTTGCGGTTACGGCAGTACCGTTGTCAGCAACTTCATTTTGGACATCATTAATTGATTCATCATTACATGCACTTAGACCAAGAACACTGGCGATAGCAACACTGAGTACTAACTTTTTCATTTTATCTCCCCACAGACGAGCTTTATATTATTTAGCTTTTTATGCTTTTATTATTTATTTAGGTGCTATTTCATGATTTTTAGATCACAAAATCAACTTGTTCGACCAGTTAAACTTACCCCAAGAATTGCCTAAGCGCTAGCGGTTTTTTGTTTTATTCGAGTTTTTCGTGTTATTTAATTGAAATAAAGTAAATATAACTCGTCAGATAACAGCTCTAAGTAGTAGAATTAGCGCCCATATTTTCCTTCAAAGAATTTGCTTCAACTTATGTTTAATTATCAAATAAAAACAAATAACCTTGCCGATAAAATAATATTAGTTACCGGTGCTGGTGACGGTATTGGCCGACAAGCCGCCCTAACCTATGCAGAATTAGGCGCGACAGTTATTTTATTAGGTAAAACAACCTCAAAACTTGAAGCCGTTTACGATGAAATAATAGCTCAAGGTTCAGCCGAACCTGCCATAGTGCCACTAAATTTAAAAGGTGCGACGAAGCAGAATTATATTGATATGGCATCAACGATTGTTAGTCAATTTGGTAAACTTGATGGTGCACTATTAAATGCATCAATATTAGGCGAGTTAACACCTTATACTCAAATACACGAACAAATTTGGCAAGATGTTATGCAAGTTAATGTGACCGCCCAACATCTTGTAGCACAAGCACTCATTCCTGCATTATTGCTCAGTGATGAGGCATCTCTCGTTTTTACAACCTCAGGCGTCGGCAATAAAGGCAAAGCTTATTGGGGAGCTTATAGTGTTTCAAAATTTGCAACCGAAGGTTTAATGCAGGTTATTGCTGATGAATATGAGAACTCATCTTTACGAGTTAATGCAATTAATCCTGGGGCAACACAAACCAATATGCGCAATTCAGCATATCCAGCAGAAAACAAAGATACCATAGCAACAGCAAAAGACATTATGCCCGCTTACGTATATTTAATGGCGAATGACAGTGCGAAAATTAATGGTCAACGCATCAACGCTCAAACAACTAAATAAAAAAAGGCCGTAACCTTTTTAGGTTACGGCCTTTAATTAAAATTAATGATAGAAACGCTTTAACGTAACTCTCTTCTTAAAATTTTACCGACATTGGTTTTAGGTAATTCATCACGAAACTCAATATTCTTCGGCACTTTATAACTCGTTAAGTTCTCACGACAATGTTTAATTAAATCTTTGGCCGTTATACTTTTGTCTTTAAGCACAACAAATATTTTTACCGCCTCGCCTGTTGACTCATGAGTAACTCCAACAGCTGCAGCTTCTAATACACCATCATGCATCATCACGACATCTTCTATTTCATTCGGGAATACATTAAAACCAGAAACAATGATCATATCTTTTTTACGATCAACGATTTTAAAGAAACCGTTTTCGTCCATATTAGCAATATCACCTGTGGCTAACCAACCATCTTTTAAAATGTCTGCGGTATCTTGTTCTCGTTGGTAATAGCCTTTCATGACCTGCGGCCCTTTAACCCACATTTCGCCTGATTCACCTATATCGGCATCACTACCATCGTCTTTGATAATACGTATATCTGTTGATGCTGCTGGCAAACCAATATTACCACTGTAGCATTTTTGATCATAAGGACATAAGGTCACTAAAGGGGCACATTCGGTTAAGCCATAACCCTCCAATAAACGAGTTCCGGTAACACGTTCCCATGCTTCACCGACAGAGCGCTGTACTGCCATACCCCCACCGAGCGACATTTTCAAAGTACTAAAATCAAGTTTTTTAAAACCAGGAGTATTGAGTAAACCGTTAAATAAGGTATTAACACCGGTTATTGCCGTAAAGCGATACTTGGAAAGCTCTTTAACAAAACCAGGCATATCACGTGGATTGGTGATCAATAAGTTAGTACCGCCTAATGTCAAAAATGTTAAACAGTTCGCGGTCAACGCAAATATATGATAAAGCGGTAAAGCCGTTACCACGAGTTCTTTACCGTCTTGCATAATTGGATTTATTGCAGCTTTAGCTTGTAATAAGTTCGCAATCATATTTCGATGGGTCAGTATCGCCCCTTTTGAAACACCGGTTGTGCCACCCGTATATTGCAAGAAGGCAATATCTTCACCATTGAGTTCAACGGGGTTATAAGTTTTCATCATGCCTTGAGCAATAACTTTATTAAATCGAATTGTGTTTGCTAAATGAAAAGCAGGCACCATTTTCTTTACATACTTCACCACACAATTAACAAGGGCGCCTTTTACGGTGCCAAGTCGATCACCCAAAGATGTCAAAATGACGTGTTCAACCGATGTATTATCGATAACTTTTTCTAAAGTATGAGCGAAATTTTCAATGATCAACATAGCTTTAGTGCCAGAGTCTTTCAATTGATGCTCAAGTTCACGTGCTGTGTATAACGGGTTAACATTCACAACGGTTAAACCCGCAAGCAAGGCACCAAAGAGTGCAATAGGATATTGCAAACAATTAGGTATCATAATGGCAAACTTATCGCCTTTTACTAAACCTAAGTCATTTTGAAGGTAAGCGGCAAACGCTTTGGCTTCAATCTCTAAGTCGCGGTAATTTATTTCTGCGCCCATATTTATAAAAGCTGTACGTTCCGCATAAAGTTCAACATATTTATTGAACATAACAGCTAATGAGGAGTATTTGTCTGCATCAATCTCAAATGGAACACCGGGTGGGTAACTTTTTTCAAGCCAAATTTTTTGCGTTTGTTGCACGTTTCGCCTCCTCTAGTAATGACTTAACATTGATGATTATTCGTTTTATTATTTTCACGACTAATTCTAATCGCAATCATCATTGTTGCTATAAATTTTTTATTATTAATATTTAAAACGTATGTTTGAATTTTCTTTTTACGTGAATACTGGTCTGATGTCTATATTTTTATTTACTTTAGCTCGTAATCTTTACTTACACCCTTAATATTAGAATAAACTAGCCAATAAACTCTAAAATATGTTGGCTGGTTTGGGCTGGCTCTTCCATATGCACATGGTGTCCACCGACTAATTCGTGGCTAATAAAGTTTGAAAAAAATGGTGCAAATTCTTTTAAGCCCGTTTTTACCAAAGGCAAACCTTTGTCACCATAAATTAGCTGTACGGGTATCGTAATATCTTTAATAAACTGTTCTGCTTGGCGTAAGGTTAATCGATAGGGTGACATATTTCTTAAACGACTATCTGCTCGCCAAACATAACCGCCACCGTATTTAATACTGCCACGAGTAACTAATAACTTTGCCTGCTGAAAATCCAAATCAGACACTTGCACACGGGCATTTATTGCAGAATCAATCGTTAGGTGAATTTTTTTATTTACCGCTCCATCAGGACCATTTTTTTGATTGTTCTTCAGGCGACTTAACATGCCTTTACGTAAATGATGAGTGCTCTCTTGAGCGTCGCTACTGATAAAACCTATCGAATCAAGTAAGGTTAAACTTTGTACCTTTTCAGGAAAAGCAGCCGCAAAAGCAGAAGCTATCATCCCTCCCATCGAATGGGCAACAATATTAAGGTTCTGCCAATTGTTTTTTTCACACAACAACAATAAATCATAAACATAATCAATAAAGTGGTAATGAGCATCGGCACTACGATGAGAAGATAAACCGTGCCCTGGCCAATCTATCGCGATAACACGCTTGCCTTTTAACTTTGGCATCAGCGGAATAAAGCTAGCCGCATTATCAAGCCAACCATGTAAACATAACACTAAATCGTCATGTTCCGCTCCATAAGCTAACCCCGTTAAGGTTAACTCTCCTAAGTTAAAACTAATTTCTTCTATATGGTAAGAAGCAGTCATCGATAATTACTTAGTGGTGGTTGACGATTTACGCACAATAACCGTGCGAGGATAATATGTTCGAGGGTAATGCCAATAAGAAGGGCTATACCAAAATGGATTATGAGTGACTTGTACATCGATTGGCTGAATATCTTTCCACAAATGAATTTCCGAAGCCTTTAAAGCGGGATAAGTATATTCGTGTTCACCAATTTTTCCTTGCTCAGAAGTCGATACATGCCCTAATGCGGTAATACTTTTCCCTTCTTTATAAATAACAGGGTCAAGCAAACCAGAGAAATAAACTCTAAACCTTCCTTGAGTTTCATTACCTTGTTTAGGCCTAGAAGATGACTTCAATGGAAAATGTACAACTTCTATCATGGTATTGTCAGCATTATTAACGACCTTCGCAATAACACCGCCCCACCTTGCAAGATTTCCTTGCGTATTAGTAGCATTTTCTCGCACTTGAGAGAATTTTGTTAAGGTCGTATTTTCAGGTACTTGTAATGATTTTGGTATGCTTGAACAACCACTTATAAACAATGTAGCGATTAATAATGGCAATGATAAAATTTGATTAAGCTTTTTCATTATGTTTCCCTTTATTCGATGCTTTTGCTAATAAAACAATACCACCAATGCCAATACTAAACCATACGAATACCCATATAATCTCAGGTATGCCGGTAAGTTGAGATAGTGCAGCCCCGTCGCCAAAATTTCGTCCATCGACCAAATACCATGGGCTCTTTACACTATTTAATAAAATAAGTGCTCCTGTTATTTGTAAGCTTAATTGCAAGTAACTTAACTTACTATATTTGAATTTCAATAATACCACCGCCAATAAAACTGCAATAATAATAAAAGTCAGAATATCTCTAGCCCAGAAAACAAGCGTTATTACCAGCAGTACAGCAATAACTCCACTCAATATTTGTGCTATACGCTGATGCATGGAAGCCACAAAGTAAATCCCCATGCCCCATAAAGCCGCACCTGCATACCCCATAAAGCTAATCAGAAAATTCATCCCCCCCCGAGTCGTACATAAACCTGCGCCATTAGGAAATAATTGAATTTTCACAATAGTACCACCGGTTACGAGTGCAGCTAAACCATGACTAATTTCATGAAAATAACTTTCTAGCCATTTAAAAGGGATAGAAACAAGTGGAATCTGGCTAATGATAAGTGCTGAAAATATGATTAACCAAAAGCGATATTTTTCAGTAAAAGATAAAGAAGAGTTCATAGAGTTATTGTCATGTTATAGAAATGAAGATAAAGAAAAGCGACGAGTAAAAGGTTAAGCTAATAGATCGACACCAAAGACTTGCTGAATGTTTTCACGTTGGGCAATATTGTCCACTGACGAATATGCCGCAATTGCACTTTTATTTTGTTGAGATGGATTATCATAAGCAGTTTGCTTATTAGATTTGTTAAATTGTTTAGATTGATCGTTTGTTTGTGATGATAATTGTGAACTTGCTTGTCCAGTTTCTGCTGCTCTTTGCTGGGCTTGTTCAACTAAAGCGAGTGATTTTTCATCAACATCAAAACGGTTAACTTGATTAGGCTTTTGTTCTTGTTCTTTTGTCTGTTGAGCACTTTGTTGAGCTTGTTGCGTTTCTTGTTGTACACGCAAACGATCACGTTGCTGAGCAACCTGATTCTGATTATCTACAGCCAGAGAGCCGCTTGCTTGTGGCGTATAAGAACTCGCATTATTTATCTGCATACTTTAAATTTACCAAAGTTTTGTCAAAACACAAAACTTTTTACGTTTTTAAGTTAAAGTTTTTATTTTCCTGGAAGCTTTTTCCACGAAACAGTATCTCGTACATAAACAGGTTGGGCATGTTCAGCACTTACTGCCTTTCCTTGAGCAAAAAGATGTTGTCCAATTTCTAATAACTCTTCCGCATTAGGAAAAAGTATTTCCGGCGTTCCAGCATTAATTTTTAATGCTTCTAGTTCACTTTTATAAGCGTCCCAACCACTACCAACACCATAACTTTGCTGGCCATCATTCAAGTGTTCACTTAAATATTCGGCTAATTTTTCCGGCGGTAATACCGTATCGTTAAGTACGGGCTCCATAATACCTTGTTGATTAAGCTGATAGTAACCGGCATAAACTTCCGACATTCTGGCATCAATCGTTGCAATAACATCAACTTGCTGGTGCAAACTATACGCTTTTTGCGCCATTACTTGCAGCGTTGAAACACCGACCAATTTCAAATCAGCGGCAAAGGCTAAACCTTGTGCTACACCAACACCAATACGCACCCCCGTAAAGCTTCCCGGTCCTTGACCAAAAATAAGTCCATCTAATTGTGCTAACTTTATATCCGCCTTTTTTAATAAACGGTCAATCATCGGCAGTAATAATAAACTGTGTGATTGCGGTGCTAGTTCAAACTCACTAATGGTTTGGTTGTCATAAGTTAATGCTGCTGAACACGCTTCTGTAGAAGCGTCTATTGCCAAAAAATTCAAATTATTCTCTCTAAAATTTATTTAATGTATTTTCCAAGCAACACATTATTTAGATAATGCGGCCAAAAACCGGCTGGCTTGATTAATATCTCTGCTGCGCTTCATCGCTGGTAAACTCTTTAAAAACACTTCACCGTATGGGCGATTCACCAATCTATCATCACATATTACCATGACACCTTGGTCGGTAACATCACGAATTAGCCGCCCGACCCCTTGTTTGAGGGCAATAACCGCTTGTGGCAATTGAATTTCACCAAAAGGATCGCCTCCTCGCCGGCGAACATCTTCACAACGCGCTTGCAACATAGGATCGTCTGGTGAAGCAAATGGCAATTTATCGATGATCACACAAGTCAGTTTATCTCCTCGTACATCAACGCCTTCCCAAAAACTTGCTGTTGCTAACAAGATCGCTTGCGGATTTTCGATAAAGGCTGCTAATAAACGTCCTTTACTCATCCTGCCTTGTACTAATAGCGGGGATTCAATTTTTTCAGCTAGTATATCAGCTACTTGATTCAACATTCGATAACTAGTAAACAACAAGAAACACGCGCCGTTACTCGCTGAAATTAACGGTATCGCCAATTCAGCAAGTGCCAAAGCACGACCATGGTGCTGGGCATTAGGCAAATAACGCGGCACAATAAGCTGTGACTGTAACTGATAATCAAAAGGGCTATCAACCAATAACGTTGCCGCTTTCGTTTTTTCTAAATCTAATCCTAGTTGTTGGGAAAAATGTGAGAAGCCGCCATCTACGGCTAATGTTGCTGAAGTAAAAACCCAGCCAGCGCCAGACTTAGCAATATAGTCGCTAAATTTATCAGCAACACTTAATGGTGTTAAATGTAATACCACATGCCGACGTGTTGTTTCATACCAAAAGCTCATACCGTCGATGTCAACATTCGCCATAATGTCGTATTTTGCTAATAGTTCGACAGCACGGTCATAACAATTATCAATAGCCTCATTACGAGAAATACATAACTTTATCACTTGGTAAAGAAAATCTAAGTCTGTTTTTAAAGCTGAAAAGGCTTGTTGGAACCTTGGCTGTCGATATTTTTCCCGCCAATTACCTCGTTCGGGATCATGATAAAATAATAACCGAAATTCTTGCGCGGCTTTTTGACACTTCTCTGCCGCTTTTCCCAGTTGTTTAACATCCGTTAAACTGGTCTTATAAATTTGAATAGTGTCTGAGCATAAATCTAGAATTTGTCGGGTAGAAAAAGCTTCACCAAAATACTCACTCGCGATATCAGGTATTTGATGTGCTTCATCAAAAATCACCACATCTGCTTTCGGGATCAACTCACCGAATCCGGTATCTTTTAATGCCATATCAGCAAAAAACAAATGATGATTAACCACGACAACATCGGCATCAATAGCTTTTTTACGCGCTTTAATTAAGTAACAATCGTCAAAATTAGGACAATCTTTTGCTAAGCAATTATCAGTAGTACTGGTCACAAAAGGAAAAATGCCAGAGTCTTCTGCGACATCAACTATTTCACCAATATCACCACTACGTGTTGATGTTGCCCAAGTACGAATCTTGACAAAGTCAGCCAGCATTGCTGCGTCTAACTGTCCTCGCTCTTTGACATAAAGTTCAAGGCGGTAAATACATAAATAATTGGACCTGCCTTTCAATAGGGCTATTTGTGCATTAGTCGCCATGGCATTACGGATCAGTGGAATATCTTTATGAAACAACTGTTCTTGTAGGTTTTTGGTACCGGTCGAAACAATGATTTTTTTTTCTGACAGCAATGACGGGAGCAAATAAGCAAAGGTTTTTCCTGTGCCAGTGCCCGCCTCAACAATTAAGCAACTCTGTTGTTCAATGGCTCGGTTAACATCAAGCGCCATATCGATTTGCGCTTGGCGTGGCGAATAGCCGTTAAGTACTTTGGCGAGAATACCTGAAGTTGAAAATGCTTGTTCGACTGAAGTCATGAATAGTACTAAAAATAAATATTGTCGCTAGTATAATGAATAAATACCAATAGAGAAGTATTCTGTGCGCTATTTGATGAAAAAAAATCGCCTAATATCAAACAAAAATATCCAAATGTTTTATCGCTTTATCCGTTTGTTGTTGATCTTTTTTAGGAAGTATAAGTTCTTCTTTATCGGTAACAATCTTTGAATCTTCATCATTGGGGATAGTGCTCGATTCATCGACCGCTTCGTTAATATAACTCACTTGTTGTTTATTTTTCTGTTGCTCTGCAGAGTCTTTAGATGAATCAATATACTGTTCATGATTTTCAAGGTGATCTATATCATCCGTCAACTCATTGGTTGCAGGCTCTTTTGATAAAGCTTTAACTCGTAACCGCTCAGGTTTAATTGGCACAGGTACGACTCGAGTTAATACCGTCGTAAATATATCCATATTTCACTTAACCTTTTTATAAGCTAAATTTTATAAGCTATATAACTAAAGTATCGGCCATGTTCAACAATTCTTTATAACCTTATACGATTATTTTATAAAAACTCTTAATTTATTACTTGCTCATTATAAGAATAATCAGTAATGTAAATAGCAATTAAAAAATAACTAAAGAACGGAACAATATTTTCGTCAAGTTATTGATACAAGTTGACTATACAAGTTAAGTTAACAACCTATACCACCAATGAGCATATTATGAATATTAACCTAAGCACACTACATCGCCATCACCACCATATCGACTAGCTGCTCAGGTACATTCGCTGAGGGGCTATGACCTTTCGGCGATTTGAAAATTATTTTTGAAACCCCCGAAAGAGTCTAACTCTCTCGGGGGTTTTCGCATTTTATAGGCTTTGAAATTGTATATACAGGAATTTTAAGCCAAGGTTTTATTTTAAGGAAGTAACACATGACAACAGAAACACGTTTACGCATTGCTATGCAAAAATCAGGTCGTTTAAGTGACGACACGCAAAATTTATTCAAGCGCTGTGGTTTAAACCTCAATGTTTCTGACCGACGTTTACTGGCCCATGTAGCCAATATGCCTATTGATGTCATGCGTGTGCGTAGCTCTGACATCCCCGGTTTAGTTATGGATGGTGTATGTGACTTAGGCATTGTTGGCGATAACACCCTAGAAGAAACAGCGTTAGAGCGAGAGTTAATGGGACAAAAATCCCAATACATTCGTACATCTGCCCTTAACTTTGGCGGCTGTCGTTTATCTATTGCTATGCCAGAAAGTTTTAATTACCAAGGCATAAAAAGTTTAGACGGTTTACGTTTTGCCACAACCTACCCACAATTATTAAACCGTTATGCTAAAGCTAATGGTATTAATGTTGAGTTTTGTTTATTAAAAGGCTCAGTTGAAGTAGCACCTCGTGTTGGTTTGTCTGACGGTATTTGTGACTTAGTGTCTACAGGTGCAACCTTAGAAGCTAACGGTTTAGTTGAAGTAGAAGAAATATTCAAATCTAAAGCGTCTCTTATTCAAACGTCTACGCCGTTATGTACAGAAAAACAAAGCATTCTCGATACGTTATTGCCACGTATACAAGGTGTAATGAAAGCCAAAGAAAGTAAATACATTATGCTGCACGCGCCTAAAGACAAAATTGCTCAAGTAAGCGCGCTAATGCCAGGAAAAGAAACGCCAACTATTTTACCACTCGCCGGACGCGACGACTTAGTTGCCGTACATGTTGTTGCTACAGAAACATTTTTTTGGGAAACCATGGAGCAATTAAATGCCCTAGGTTGTAACTCAATACTGGTAATGCCCATTGAAAAAATGATGGGTTAATTACACTTATCACTTTATTGAACGTATTTAAGTAGGATTTTAGGATAATGAAAAAAGAAATGATCAACTGGCAAAACCTATCAACTCGCGAAAGACAAGCGGCGTTAGCTCGCCCTGCTATTGCCGAAAGCGGTTTATTGTCTCAACAAGTTGAAAACATTTTAAATAATGTTCGTAAAAATGGTGACCAAGCGCTTTATGCGTTAACTGAAAAATTTGATGGTGTAACGTTAAATACCTTAAAAGTAAGCGATGAAACGGTTCAAGCCGCCAAGCAAGCGCTATCGGCAAAACGCATGAAAGCCATAGAAACCGCTTACGGACAAATAAAACGCTTTCACCAAGCACAAATCAGCGAAGACATTACCGTAGAAACCACTGCCGGTGTACGCTGTACACTAAAAACGGAAGCCATTGAAAGTGTCGGCTTATATATTCCTGCAGGCTCTGCTCCTTTGCCCTCAACGGTATTAATGCTTGGCGTACCTGCGCAATTAGCAAAATGCTCGCGCACTGTTTTGGTTTGTCCTCCGGATAAAAACGGCCAATTAGCTAACGAAATACTTGTTGCGGCAAGCTTATGTGAAATAGACGAAATTTATACGGTTGGCGGCGCACAAGCTTGCGCAGCATTAGCCTTTGGCACAGAAACCATAAAAGCCGTCAATAAAATATTTGGCCCAGGTAATAAATACGTTACCGAAGCTAAAAAACAACTTTCCCAACAAGTCAATGGTTTTGCAATTGATATGCCCGCAGGTCCTTCGGAAGTTTTAGTGATTGGGGATAAAAATGCTAACGCCAGTTTTGTTGCCGCTGATTTATTGTCGCAAGCTGAACACGGTCCTGATAGCCAAGTTATTCTCTTATCCGACAGCATAACCTTAATAGCAGCAGTACAAGATGAATTATTAAGCCAAATATCCGTGCTTTCTCGACAAACCATTGCCGAGCAAGCACTTCGCCAGAGTCGCTTGATATTGGTGAAAGACTTAAGCCAAGCCGCCGAGATTTCTAACGATTATGCACCTGAGCATTTAATTATTCAAACCGATAACGCGCAAACCTTATTAAAGTCACTACGAAATGCGGGCTCGATTTTTGTCGGTGCTTATACACCAGAGTCTGCTGGCGATTATGCCAGTGGCACTAATCATGTTTTACCGACGTATGGTTATTCAAAAGTTATTTCAAGTTTATCGTTAGCCGATTTTTCAAGACGTTTTACCGTACAAGAAATAACAAAACAGGGCTTAGCTAATATTGCTGAATGCATTACTGAACTTACCGACGCCGAAGGCTTAGATGGTCACAAACGTGCAGTTACTATCCGTTTAGAAAAAAGCAGCTTGGAGCAATAAGTATGATAACAATTGCTAACAAACTTGCCCGCAAAGAACTCATTGATATGGTGCCTTATCAATCGGCAAGGCGTTTATACTCTAGCGGAAGTGATTCATCTGCGGCGACCAGACAAAATAAAGTTTGGCTCAATGCCAATGAAGCTTCAGGCTCGGGTACTTATCAAATAAACAGTAACTGTATTAATCGTTATCCTGATTTTCAGCCCGAAAATTTAATGAATGCATACAGTGCTTACGCTCAGTTAAACACCGAGAACATTCTTGCCACTCGCGGCGCAGATGAAGGTATCGAACTACTGATACGTACTTTCTGTAAAGCTTATCGAGACAGTATTCTTATCTGTCCGCCGACCTATGGAATGTATGCTATTAGTGCTGAAAACCATGGCGCTGGTATCGTTAAAGTACCACTGATAAATAACCAGCTTGATCTTGAAAGCATCAAAGCCCAAGTGGGTCAGGTTAAAGTGGTATTTTTATGTTCACCGGGTAATCCAACCGGAAACTTATTAACCACAGACTCTATAAAAGCCGTATTAGAAATGTTTGACGACAACGCCATTGTAGTTGTTGACGAGGCCTACATTGAATTTAGCCCTGAATATAGTACCGCCAGCTGGTTGAAAGAATATCCCCAATTAGTAGTACTTAGAACCTTATCAAAAGCATTTGCCCTTGCGGGCTTGCGCTGTGGTTTTACCCTAGCAAATAGCGATATTATTACTATGCTCAGTAAAGTGATTGCACCTTACCCTATTTCGGCCCCTGTAGCTGCAATTGCCAGTAATGCCTTGGCTAAATCAGGGCTGGAGCAAGTGCGTAATCGAGTACAAGAAACCATAATTTTACGCCAGCAATTATCTGCTTGGTTAACCGAGCAAACATGGTGCGAAAGCGTTTATGTTAGTGATGCTAATTTTGTTTTATTCAAAACAGCAACGCTTGAGTGCAAGAACTTTATTTTCGATTGTTTAAAAGCGCAAGGGATATTAATTCGTGACCAATCAAAACAAGTGCAATTAGCAAACTGTTTACGCATCAGTATTGGCAGCGAGCGTGAGTTATCACTATTAAAACAAACAATCACCCTAGCCTTCAACAAATAACAAGAGCTATACCGAGAGTATTATGAACAAACAAAATATATTATTTATCGACCGTGACGGCACATTAATTGAAGAGCCAATAACCGATAAACAAGTCGACACTTTAGAGAAACTCGTTTTTGAACCTAACGTATTGCCGGTTTTATTATCTCTGCAAAAGAAAGGTTTCCGCTTAGTCATGGTATCTAATCAAGATGGTTTAGGCACAGACAGCTACCCGCAAGCTGACTTTGATTTACCGCACGACAAAATGATGGATATATTTTCATCGCAAGGTGTCGTGTTTGATGAAGTACTGCTTTGCCCGCACTTTGACGAAGACAATTGCAGCTGTCGTAAACCAAAGCTAGGGTTAGTTAGTGATTACTTACAGCAAGGTAAGGTTAATTTCGAAAAGTCTTACGTTATTGGCGATCGCGACACCGATATACAATTAGCCGCTAATATGGGCATTCAAGGTATTAAGTACGATAGAGCAACACTTAATTGGGAAGCTATAGGCGAACAATTACTGACACAACAGCGTGCAGCGAAAGTAGTACGCACCACCAAAGAAACTGATATTCATGTTGCGGTTAACTTAGATAAAGTCGGGTCGATAAATATCAATACCGGCTTAGGTTTTTTTGACCATATGCTGGAACAAATTGCTGCTCACGGTGGATTTTCAATGGAAATTAACGTTGATGGCGATTACCACATTGACGAACACCACAGTGTTGAAGATACCGCTTTAGCTTTAGGGCAAGCATTAAGAAAAGCATTGGGTGATAAACGAGGTATTGGCCGTTTTGGCTTTGTCCTGCCGATGGACGAATGCCGCGCTGAATGCTCAATAGATTTATCAGGCAGACCATGGTTAGAGTTTGACGCCGAATTTACTGATAGCAATGTCGGTAAAATGTCGACGCAAATGGTTTCTCATTTTTTCCGCTCACTGGCTGATTCAATGGCAATTACCCTGCACCTTTCAACAACGAAAGGCAATTGTCATCACCAGGTAGAAAGCTTATTTAAGGTATTTGGAAGAGCTTTACGCCAAGCCATTACCGTAAAGGGTGACGTACTGCCTAGCACGAAAGGAACACTGTAATGTCCACACAGAAGGTGTCCACGGAGAAAGTGTCTGCACAGCAGTTACCGACCAATAAAGTAGCAATAAACGTTATTGTTGATACCGGCTGTGCAAATTTATCTTCGGTTAAATTTGCTGTAGAACGCTTAGGTTTTGAAGTATTAATAACTGACGATATCGACATCATTAAAAATGCCGATAAAGTGATACTACCCGGCGTTGGTACTGCTAAACATGCCATGAAAAACATTCATGAAAAAGGGTTAGTTGAAACGCTACAAAACTTAACTCAGCCGGTGTTAGGTTTTTGTTTGGGCATGCAATTAATGTGTAGGTCATCGGTTGAAAGCAGCAATGGCGATATTGTTGAATGCCTCAATATCATTCCTACCGATATCGTGCCATTAGATGCGAAAGACCTCCGTTTGCCACACATGGGTTGGAATACCTTGGCTAATGTCAGTAATCACCCGGTATTTTCAGGCATTAACCTTGGCGATTACTTTTACTTTGTCCATAGTTTTTCTGCATCGGTAAGTGAGTACACTGTCGCTACTTGCCAATATGGCAGTGAATTTTCAGCGGCAATCGCCAAAGATAACTTCATCGGTTGTCAATTTCACCCTGAGCGTTCAAGCGAATTAGGCAGTAAAATCATTAAAAACTTTTTGGAGCTACCAACACTATGATGATCCCAGCAATCGATTTAATCAACGGCCAAGTCGTGCGATTATTTCAGGGTGATTATACCCAAAAAACTCATTACCAAACGACCGTTCAAGAGCGCCAACAAGCCTATGCAAAATCGGGTGCAACAGTTATGCACTTTGTTGACTTAGACGGTGCGAAAGACGCAACTAAACGCCAGCTGGAAACCTTAAAAACCGTTGTTAAGCATCCAACAATGACCATTCAAGTGGGCGGTGGTATTCGCTGTGAAGACGATGTTAAACAATTATTAGCCCTTGGCGCTGACCGAGTAGTCATAGGTAGTTTAGCGATTAAGCAACCTGAATTAGTAACACAGTGGTTAAAAAAATACGGCTGCGAAAAAATAGTTTTAGCCCTCGATATAAAAATTGATGCTGCTGGTAATAAAACTTTACCGACTCATGGCTGGATTGAAGACAGTGGCGTGAATCTTGAAGATTTACTTGCTCAATATCAAGATGCCGGTATTAAACACGTATTATGTACCGACATCAGTAAAGACGGCACACTTACCGGCACGAACGTAGATTTATATCGCGAAGTTTGTGCTAAATACCCAGATATCGACTGGCAAGCATCTGGTGGTATTGGTAGCCTTGACGATATTAAAGCGCTTATTCCAACCGGTGTAAGTGCCGTTATTTTAGGCCGTTCATTACTTGAAGGTAAATTTACCCTTGAGGAGGCAATAGCATGTTGGCCAAACGCTTAGAATATTACCCTATTTTATTAATGTATTTAGTTAACCGACTGACCAATAAGGATGAAATAAAATGCTAGCCAAACGTATTATTCCTTGTTTAGATGTTCGAGATGGCAAAGTTGTTAAAGGCGTGCAATTTCGTAATCATGAAATAATTGGCGATATTGTTCCCCTTGCCCAAAAATACGCAGCAGCAGGCGCTGACGAATTAGTGTTCTATGATATTACCGCCAGCTCTGACGATAGAGTTGTTGATAAAAGCTGGGTGAGTCGTATTGCAGAAGTTATTGATATTCCATTTTGTGTCGCAGGTGGCATAAAAACCGAACAAGACGCAAAAGAAATATTAATGATGGGCGCAGACAAAATTAGTATCAACTCCCCGGCTTTACGCGACCCAGACTTAATTACCCGTCTAGCCGATGTTTTTGGTACACAGTGTATTGTGGTTGGTATAGACAGTTTTTTTGATGAAAATACGGGAGTCTACCAAGTTTATCAATTCACCGGTGATGAAACCCGTACTCAACAAACAAAGTGGACCACGTTCCAATGGATACAAGAAGTACAAAAACGTGGCGCAGGTGAAATAGTATTAAATTGCATGAACCGCGATGGTGTTCGTCAAGGTTATGACATTGAGCAATTACAAAAAGCACGTGCTGTTTGTAATATACCGCTAATTGCTTCTGGCGGTGCCGGTAAAATTTCACATTTTACCGAGATATTTCAACAAGCCGATGTCGACGGCGCTTTAGCCGCCAGTGTTTTTCATAAGGGCATTATTGCGATGAATGAACTAAAACAAACCTTAAAAAATCAAAAAATAGAGATCAGATTATGCTAGTTACCCTAGAAAACATTAATACCTTAGCTTGGGATAAAATGGCAAATTTAATTCCCGCTATTATTCAGCATCAAGATACTGGCGCAATACTCATGCAAGGTTTTATGAATGCTGAATCGCTTGCACAAACACTAACAACAGGTAAAGCCACTTTTTTCAGTCGTTCAAAGCAAGCACTTTGGGTGAAAGGCGAAACCTCGGGTAATTTTTTAAATGTTAGCCAAGTTTTAAGCGATTGCGATAACGACAGCTTACTTATTGCATGTCGACCTATTGGCCCTAGCTGCCACTTGGGTACCGAATCTTGTTTTCCAGAACAACGACTTACCCAGCAAAACTTTCTCAGTGAATTAGAGCAAGTTATTGCGAGTAGGAAAGGCGACGATCCTGAAAAAAGCTATACCGCGCACTTGTTTTCACGAGGCACAACGAAAATAGCGCAAAAAGTCGGTGAAGAAGGCGTTGAAGTCGCCCTTGCCGCCGTAGCAGAAACCAAAGAAGACTTACTCGGTGAATGTGCTGACTTGTTTTATCACACCTTAGTCTTGTTACAAGACCAAAATATTGCAATGTCAGAAGTTATGGCCGTTTTACAGCAGCGCCATAATAAATAGCGGCTAAGCTAATTATTATTGAAGAGAGGCCGCTGATGATTTTAATACGAGATAAGCGGCTTACTTTTTTTGGATATACGCTATAATTAAATGATGATAAATCATTAAGAGGGATCTTAAGCAAAACAGTAAACAATGACTTCTAGGTCCTTTATGATAAAGTTATTCTCTAAAAAACTCTCCTTTCTTACCATTGCATTATTGATGCAAGTATTCTTTTATACTCCTAATTCTCGCGCAGAAACTATTCTGATTTATATCCGTGATGATGTTTACGAAGATTATCTTAAATTTGTCAATGGACGAGATGTTCTTGCTATTGATAGTTTTTCAGGAAAAAATATTCGTCGTGATGTGGTCGATATGATTATCGCTCAGCAAGCACTAAAGCTTGGTGGCTTTGATCACAGCTTCAAATATGCAGCAGGCAAGCTGAACTTTCGTAATACAAAAATGCTTGAGCTTGGCCGACTATTAATCAGTTTCGACTCTTATTGGTTGGCTGATGCAAAGGCTCTCTCGAACAAAGTCTATATTTCAGCACCCGTTATTCGTAACGGTGAATATATCGCAGGTATATACACTAGCCCTAAGAACAAAGCTGTTTTAGCTATCGATAAATTAGATGACTTAAAACAGTTCACTGCTGTTTCTACCCCGAAATGGCGAACCGATTGGATAACTTTACAGTCACTTCCTTTAAAAGAATTAATACATGAAGATGAATGGCTAAGCCAAGCTCGCATGGTTAACTTAGGCTGGATAGATTTTTTATTAATGTCCTTTAATTCGACACCAGACAAATCATTCATTATGGATAAAATTCACTTAGTTCCTGTCAAAGGTGTTGCTATACAACTGAACGATAGTCGTCATTTCGTTATAAGTTCGAAACATACCTATGGCAAACAGGCTTTAACAGCCATGAATTTAGGTTTAACAATCTTAAGAAAAAACAAACATATTACTCGCGCATATACCCAAGCCGGATTTTTCATAAACACTAAAAAAATCAAAATATTAAATATAGACTAGTACAGATATTTTACTGGTGCTTTTACTTTTCCCCTTTGTTTTATTACATTTTAGAGCATTTTAGTCATATATATCAGCCCGTTTTATTGACAATTTTACTAAAGCGAGTATATTTCGCATCCACTTAAAGGATGCCTTTAAAAAGCTAAGGAATAGCAATGTTTAAATATTGGTCAATAAAACGCTACGGTGCAAAACTCCTCCCAGCTCTCGAAAATCGTTTTGGTATAAAAGGAAGTTATTCTGCTTCAGAAATACGTTCTACCGTATTTAGAAAAAATTTTTCTCCTAAATATTTACCGTTAGGATACATATTATTTCTTGATGATATTTCATTAAGAGAAACCATGTTTGTTGAATTTCCAGAAGTGAATATTACTGAGTATCGCAAAGAAATTTTAAATTATTTAGACAGTAAAAGTTATCATGGCTATTTACAGGTTTTACATAGAAGCATATAAAATTAATAAGCTTTACCTGAAAAGAAAACCATGAAAAAATAACAGCAGAACTTTCTTAACAGGTATTACAATGGCCGTATTGTGGCAAGTAAAACATTTTCATCAGCTCTCTATCGATGAACTTTATGATATTTTAAAATTACGTATTGACGTTTTTGTTGTCGAGCAGACCTGCTACTACCCCGAACTTGATAATCTCGATAGACATCAAGAAACCCTGCATCTATTTTGTTATCAAAAAGGCAAAGTTTCGGCTTATTTACGTATTTTGGCTAAAGGTCAAAGCTACCATGACTATATTTCTATAGGCAGAGTGGTTGTCGCAGATCAGGCTAGAGGAACAGGAATGGGGCATAAATTAATGGCTGAAGCATTAAGGTTAAGCCAGCAGCACTTCCCTGAACAGGAGATTAAGATTTCTGCACAAGAGCACCTGGAAAGCTTTTATAATAAACATGGCTTTGAACGTGTATCTGCGATGTATTTAGAAGATAATATTCCGCACATTACCATGTTGCAAACGTAATTAAACTAAAGACTAACTGATAAATAAACGAATATTTTCAACCGCTAAAATTAACAAAACAATAAATAACGATATCATCCCTATTTGTCGCTGTTTAGAAACGCCTGTTGATTTAGATAAACCTACTGCATGTAAGATACGGCCGATGAACAAAATAGCGCCCAAGACGTGTAACCACATTGGGCTTGCGCCATTCATTTCATATATCCCTAATAATAACAATGCTAGTGGAATATATTCAGAGAAATTACCATGCACTCGAATCGCTTTGGCTAACATTTCGTTACCACCATCGCCAATGCCAGTTTTAAATTGATAACGTAAACGAATAATATTTATTGATAAGCCAATAAATAGTACTGTCAATAACCCCGCATACAGCCCCGTTATGGATAAACTTACTAACATTTACTTTCTACTTCTATTCATGAGTATATATACCGTTAGATTACTGTTTTATTATTCATCTTAACAGTGCCTAAAAGGTAATTTTTTAGGTAAAAATGCCAATAGATAAATTTTAAGATATTTAGAAACAAAAAAGTTCGCCGTAGCGAACTTTTATTAGGCATTATCTACTTATAAAAAAGCACAGTGACGCTAGTGAAGAGTTAAGCTAACTCTTCAGCAATTAAAGCACTTACTTCATCAACAGGTTTGGTACCATCAATGGTTAAGTATGTACATGCGTTAGCTTTTTCTTCATTTTTGTAGTAAGTCACTAATGGTTTAGTTTGTTCGTGGTAAATACCTAAACGCTTACGTACCGTAGATTCTTCATCATCAGGACGAATAGATAAAGCTTCACCAGTAACATCATCTTTACCTTCAACCTTTGGTGGGTTATAAACAAGATGATATACACGTCCAGAGCCAGCATGAACTCGACGACCCGCCATACGGTCAACAATCACTTCATCGGGTACTTCAAATTCGATAACACTATCGACTGAAACACCGTTATCTTTCATCGCATCCGCTTGTGGGATGGTACGAGGAAAACCATCAAGTAAGAAACCTGCTTTACAGTCATCTTGCGCAATACGCTCTTTAACTAAACCAATAATTAAATCGTCAGAAACCAATTGCCCTGAGTCCATTACTGCTTTTGCCTTGTTACCAAGCTCAGTACCCGCTTTTATCGCAGCACGTAACATGTCACCCGTAGAAATCTGTGGGATGCCAAATTTAGCCATTAAAAATTGTGCTTGAGTGCCTTTACCAGCGCCCGGAGCACCTAATAAAATAATGCGCATAAAATATTGCCTTATAAGTTTAATATACTAATTGGGCTGTTGTACTGAATAACAGCTAATACAACAGCCAAATGAGTATTTTTTGAGTGAGCAACACTATACAAGTTCAGTTGTACTCAAACAAGTAGCATTAGGGCTCGATCATAAAAAAAGGGGCAAAATAGCCCCTTTTTCTACTAAAGTCTAAGCGAATAAATAAAAATATTACTTAGTTAGACTTAACATCAACTTGTTTAAACGTGCAACAAAACTAGCTGGGTCTTTTAAACTACCACGCTCTGCTAACATTGCTTGTTCAAATAAAACTTCTGTCCACTGATTGAATTTCTCGTCATCAGTTTCATCTGCTACATGTTTTACTAATTCATGTTCAGCATTGATTTCAAAAATAGGCAAAGAATCAGGCACTTCTTGTCCAACTGATTGCATAAGTTTCATCATTTGGCTACTCATGTCGTGTTCATCTGCCACTATACAAACCGGAGAATCAGTTAAACGTTGCGACAATTTAACATCTTTCACTTTACCTTCAAGCGATTTTTTAATACGTGTTATAACCGTATCAAATTCTTGCTCAAGCTTCTCTTGTGCTTGTTTTGTTTCTTCGTCGTCCATATCGCCAAGATCTAAACCACCGCGCGTTACTGACTGTAATTGTTTACCGTCAACTTCTGTTAAGTGGCTAATTAACCATTCATCAATGCGATCAGACATTAATAATACTTCGATACCTTTTTTACGGAATACTTCTAAATGCGGGCTATTTTTCGCTGCTTCAAAACTATCAGCAACGACGTAATAAATTTTGTCTTGCCCTTCTTTCATACGTTCAACGTAATCCGGAATAGAAACACTTTGCACTGCGGTATCTTTTTCTGTTGATGCAAAGCGTAACAGCTTAGCAACTTGCTCTTTGTTAGACTGGTCTTCAGCAGGACCTTCTTTTAAGACTTGACCAAACTCATTCCAGAAGATTTGGTATTGTTCTTGATCTTTCTTACCCAATTTCTCTAACATCTTAAGTACACGCTTTGTACAACCTTTACGGATTGCTTGTGTAATTTTATTGTCTTGTAAAATTTCGCGAGAAACGTTCAGTGGTAAATCATTAGAGTCTAATAAACCTTTTACGAAACGTAAGTAGGTTGGCATAAACTGTTCAGCGTCATCCATGATAAAAACACGTTGCACAAATAATTTCAAACCATGCTGTTTCTCACGGTTATGCATATCAAATGGTGCTTTACTTGGAATATAAAGTAATGAGGTATATTCCGTTTTACCTTCTACTTTATTGTGTTCCCATAAAAGTGGGTCGCCAAAATCATGTGATACATGCTTGTAAAATTCTTTGTATTCTTCGTCAGAAATGTCTGATTTTTCACGTGTCCAAAGTGCAGTCGCTTTGTTTACCGGTTCCCATAAAGCAGGCACCCCGTCACGCGCTTCAACAGCATAAGTAGTAATTTTATCTTCATCATCTTTTACTTCAGCAACCGCTTCAACGGCTGGAACTTCTGCAGTTAACATTTCAACAGAAACAGAAATATGATCAGAGTATTTGGTGACAATTGATTTTAAGCGCCAATCGTCAGCGAATTCACTTTCTTCTTCTTTTAAGTGAAGAATAATATCGGTACCACGGCTTGTTTTTTCAATTTTAGCTGTGGTGAATTCACCTTCGCCAGCACTGCTCCATTCAACACCTTCAGAGGCATCAACGCCAGCAGCGCGAGAACGTACAGTTACTGTATCAGCAACGATAAATGACGAGTAGAAACCAACACCAAACTGACCGATTAATTGTGAATCTGATGCTTGGTCACCAGAAAGCTGTGAGAAAAACTCAGCCGTGCCTGATTTAGCAATAGTACCTAGATGATCAACGATTTGGTCATGTGTCATACCAATACCGTTATCAGAAATAGTTAGGGTGTTATTTTCTTTGTTACAGCTTACCCGTACCCGTAAATCACCGTCACCTTCATATAAAGTATCATCTGATAGCGCTTTAAAGCGTAACTTGTCAGCGGCATCGGCAGCGTTTGATACTAACTCACGTAAGAAAATTTCTTTATTTGAGTAAAGTGAGTGGATCATTAATTTGAGTAACTTAGCGTTATCAGTTGCAAACTGATGATTTTCTTTTTGGCCTGTTTCTGACATTTGAAATACTTCCTAGGGTTATCTGTGTTTTAAGCGAGCATTTAAAAATGATGCTCGCGTTGATAGATAACATGTGGGGCTAGGAGAAATTATTTCAAGGGAAAGTTAACTTTCTTGACAAAATAATTTAATAAAGGTTTTATCAATGAACCCTCGACTCACCTTATTTCAAGCTAACATAACGATAAATAAATTCAACAAGGCGTTTTACTTAATTTAGTGATTTTACAACGCAATCACTTGAACACTTTTTTTGCGCTCTAGCACGGATAAAAAAGGGGTTGCGACTTTATGTGTTAAATCCCATAACTCGCCATAATTCGCGATACTACTATTAATAAGCACTGAGACAACTAACTCATATTCAGGAAACATAATAAGTAATGAACTGCTACCCGCCGCTGTTCCCCCATGATGAATGTAATGTAGGTTGCTTTTACCCGCGAAAGGTTTTTTGGTAATTGAATGACGCCAACCTAAAGCATAGTTTTGTTTATTAACGTCACCATTGTTCAACTTTTGTGGTTCGAACAAGGTAGCTAATGTACTTTTTTGCAAGTACTTACCACTGAATAGTTGATTCGTCATTTGTACTAAGTCGCTAGGGGTCGATAAAAAACCACCTCCTGCCCACTTATTACTGTTATCAACGTCATAACTTAGTTGGTAATGTCCTTGCCCGACATTATAAAACTTCACTTGGTTTGGAATGTTCACGCCAGTAGCATCAGCTGCCGTCATGTTCATTTTTAAAGGCTTAAAAACTTGCCGGTTCATTAGGTCTAAAAAAGGTTGCTTAGCGGCCTTCTCCATTACCGCACTCAGTAAAGTATAGTTATAACTACTGTAAGAGAATTGACTACCCGGTTGAAACTGTAGCTCATCGTTTATAAATACTGCTAGTGCATCTGATACGGAAGTATACGTATCATTATTATAATATTCAGCCATGGGTAAACAGAAACAAGTGCCATAATTTCTAATGCCCGACTGATGACTCGCTAATTGTCGAATAGTTATACCATGTAGAGCTTTAGGTAAACCAGGTAGGTAAACCTCAATATTATCATCTAATTGCAGTAGATTTTGCTCTAATAGCTTACCAAAGGCTAATGAGGTTACGGCCTTTGAAGTACTACCGATTCGAAATTGAGAACCTAGGGTTATCGGTTTTTTATTTTCAACATCTGCTAAACCATAACCTGCTGCCCATACCTTTTTACCCTTTATACCAACCGCTATCGAAATTCCTGGTGAGCCTAAGTCGCTTAACCCTTGCTGAATAATATGCTGTGCTTTTACTATTTCTTGCTCAAAGCCCGGTTCGAATTGTTGGCTTTGTCCTTTAGTTACCTCTATTTTTGGTAGCGGTTGCCAGTCTAGACTATAAATTTCTGGCTCATATAATAGATAACCAAACACTGTACTGCCCATTAAAACTGCAGCGAATACGGTGCGTTTAATATATTTAATTTTCATAACTATTCCTTTAAGAAAAGATTTATTGTTAACATGATGATATTTATTATTGAAAGATATCTTCTAATCATCCCTACAACATGAAAAACAAATGAAATTGAAGTGAAGTTAAGGTGAAATACTCAACAAATAATACTTAGCAATTAAAAACAACAAGTTATAAACTATAAAAACAACAAGAAACGGTATGAAAAATTGAATAACAATGAATTTACAGTCTCTTCGAATACTAAAATAATACTTAAAATTGGCGAATGGCAGGTATTTCCTTGGCAAAATTGCTTGATCAAAGATGAAAAAACAAAAAGTATCGAGCCGCAATGCATGGCGCTATTAATATTTTTAGCCGAACATCAAGGGCAAGTGATCAGCCGTATTGAGCTATTAGACAAACTTTGGAAAAACGTTGTTGTTAACGAGAATACCTTAACCAAAACTGTTGGGATGTTACGTTTAGCATTAGAAGATGATGCCAAAGAGCCACAATATATAGTGACCCGTATAAAAAAAGGCTATCAGCTCATTGCCGCAGTGCAGGAGTTGGGTAAAGATGAATTCGACAGTCCTCAATCACTAATGACTAAGCCAGAAGTTACCCAGCAGAGTATTAATCAACAGACTAACAAAGTAGTAACGGCTAAATTAGCGCCACGGGTACCGGTAACAAACAATAAATTATCACTTATCAAAATAGTGGCGGTAATTTTATCATTTATTTTTTTAGCTCTGCTAGCACTGATGTTTTGGCAAGAACAGACAAATAAAGAGGTTAGTTATAGTAAATTCTCACCGGTAACTTTTGGGGCTGGTATAGAGCGAGATCCAAACTTCTCTCCTGATGGCCAATTTCTGATATACAGTAAACGTAAGAATCAATCATCTAATTTTAATTTATCTATCTATTCTCTTAAACAGCAAATAAGTATGGTGATATCAAATTTTATTGGCGATGAATTAGCCCCAGCTTTCTCTCCTGACGGCAGTAAAATTGCTTACTTCCATAAAGATGAGGATATATGCCATTTGTATGTCAGCCAGTTTACCTACCCAAACACTATCACTAAAGGTCAAAAAGTTGCTAACTGTGGTTATAACAACCAAGGAAAGATTTATTGGCTCGATGATGACCAACTGTTATTTTCAGACCGTGATATAGAGACAATGGGAGAGCACAAGCTATACAGATTAGAGCTTAGCTCGTTATATCGCAAAGAAATCAAAGGCCATTATCCCTTCGCTTTTTCAGTTTCACCGAATAAGCAAACCATCGCTTTGCTCGAGCGTCATCATGGCCGCTTTGATCTTGATATAAATGAATTTTCTTTACTACAAAAAACTAGCTCGAGTTGGCTTAGCGGTTTGACTCATTTTAGTGAATTCGCTTGGCTCAATGATGAAAAACGGCTGTTGATCACAGATACCTTGTACGGCAGCATATCAATTGCTGAAAAAAATGGTTATAAGCAAAATATCTATCAAGCCAACATGATGTTTAGTCAACCGGTTGTCAATCCTATTAACGGGCTGATTGCTCTGGTGCAGTCATCTATAAAGTCCAACATTTATCAAATCAGCAACCCGATAATTCAAACAAAAAACAAACCAGTTATTGATTCCTTAGCCATGAGTAACCCCTTATTAGCTTCAAACTATTTTGATTATTTACATCAGTACTCTAGAGATATACAACTATCCGCATTCATCTCTAACCGCAATGGTAAGCATCAATTATGGATTTCAACAAAAGGCACTGAACGTCCAGTCACCCATGAATACCTTTCTTCTGGTGATATCATTGATTTTCGCTGGTCACCTGACGCCTCTAAAATTTTAGTCATGCTTAATAACAGTAAGGTATTTATCTATACCTTAAAAGATAACTCAGTATTTAAGCTTCCTCTAGGCAAAGACGAAGACCAAATATATTACCCAGTATGGGATAGCCAAGGAAATGGCATTTTGTTTGCAAAGATGAGTGAAATGGGCCCAAAAATATCACACTATGATATCAATACTGGAACAGAGCAAAAAATCACCAATACTGGGGCGATGACTGTAAGTGCGAGTCCTGATGGCCGTTATTTCTATCTACTGAAACTAAAATCGGGTTTATGGCAATTAGATCGTGTTTCTGGAAAAGAGCAGCTATTACTCGCGAATGTAACGCCAAGCGCTTGGGGAAGTGTAGTAGCATTCAATGACGGTGTCTATTGGCAAGATAGCACAAAAATAGGTTATCAAATAAGACACTTCAAGCTTAGCACTGCGCAAACCTCAACGTTAATGACAGTGCCTCAAGACAATAACTTACCTTTACGCTATTTTGATGTCAGCAAAGATCAAGAAAAAATCAGTTTTCATCGAATGTACGATTACCAGAGTGACTTAGTCTTTTTGAGTAAGCCGTAGGATAATACCAGAAAGATATAACGCTTAAACTAAAATATCGACAACGAGTATTATTTTACCATAATTAAAACCAGCCATAATGCTGTCTTTAAAATCTACAGCCCCCCGTTCAAACGTTCGTTACCTTTAGAAATAACAGAATTAAGTCGAGTAATTTTTCCGTCCTGACAGTGCATGAGATAAAGTATTACCGTCAACATACTCCAGCTCCCCACCAACAGGAACGCCATGAGCGATACGTGTGATTTCCACGTCGTATTTTTTAGCCAGTTCCGCAATAAAGTGAGCGGTTGCTTCCCCTTCTACCGTAGGGTTTGTCGCTAAAATAACTTCTTTAAACTGATTACTAGCCAGCTGCTGCGCTAGAATATCTAAACCTAAATCATCAGGGCCAATACCATCAAGTGGCGATAAATGTCCCATTAAAATAAAGTATCGCCCATGGAACTCCCCTGTTTGCTCGATGGCCATGACATCACCAGGACTTTCAACAATACAAAGTTGCTCGTTGATATGTCGTTTCGGGTTAAGGCAAATATCACAGGTTTCATCTTCTGTGAAATTACGACATTGCGAACAATGGCCAATATTTTCCATCGCTATTTTTAACGTTCCTGCCAATTTAGCCCCACCAATACGATTACGTTCGAGTAAATGAAACGCCATACGCTGTGCTGATTTAGCGCCAACACCAGGTAAACATTTAAGTGAATTAATTAATTCTTGAACTAACGGGCTAAATTTCATAACAACCTTAGGTATTGAGGGTCTAGTGTAAAAGCGACAGCAGTTTATCATTTGATTAATAAAACCAACATAAATTATTTTCTCTCACCGAAAAATAATACGTTATGATAAGTGCAGAATAATAATCATTAAAGAAAAGCCATGTTATCAAATATATTTATCACCCTTACGTTATTAATGCTCAGTGCATTTTTCCTCTCACGATATTTTACACTTCCCAAGAACATCTGGTTATTATTTATTGCACAACCCTTAGTGATGGCAGCTTCTCCGGTAATCGTTTTTATTGGCGGTATTTTATCGACAAGTATGGCGAACGACCCTTCTTTAGCCACCTTGCCTGTTACTGTAATGATATTAGGTGTCGCTTGTGGCGCTATTCCAGCGGCGATGCTTGCTAAAAACAAAGGCAGGCGCTTTGCTATTTTTACCGGTTATAGCTGTGGTTTACTCGCAACACTTACGGCAATGGTGGCAGCACAAATTTCTAATTTTGAACTCTTTGTATTTTCTGGATTATTGTTTGGTATTAGCACATCGTTTATTCAACAATTACGCTTTGCTGCGATTGAAAGCATAAAAGACGATAAAGATATTCCAACCGTTTTGTCGATATTAATGTTAAGCGGTATTTTTTCAGCATTTTTAGGCCCTGAAGTTGCTGTCGTAGCCAAAGATTGGCTAGACTCGCCTCACGGTTATGCGGGTTCATTTTTAGTTTTAGCGGGCTTAATAGTTTGTGCAATGCTGATCATGCTAAGTTTTAAAAACACCCAGATAGATGAACACCAACAGACCGGCGAAGCTCGCCCGTTAACTGAAATAATTAAACAGCCTATTTTTATTATCGCTATATTATCGGCTGCGGTTGGCTTTGCCCTGATGAGTTATTTGATGACAGCAACTCCGTTGAGTATGCACCAGATGCACGGTCATAGTTTAAACGATACTAAATGGGTGATTCAAAGCCATATTGCCGCGATGTTCATTCCGTCTCTTTTTACCGCTTGGTTAGTTAAAAAAATTGGCTTAAAAAGTTTAATGCTAATAGGCACTGTTATTTATGCATTAGTGACTATAGTCGCTCTTTCTGGTGAGCAAGTAATGCATTATTGGTGGGCACTTATTTTATTAGGCATTGGCTGGAACTTCTTATTTTTAACAGGCACAACCTTATTACCGCAAAGTTATAAACCGAGTGAACGCCATAAAGTACAAGCTATTAATGATTTTATTATTTTTGGTTTACAAGCGATGGCATCATTACTTGCAGGCTGGGTATTATTCAAAGCAGGTTGGCATATGGTGGTACTGACGAGTATGCCGTTTATTGCGGTACTCTTTGCGGTAACGTGGTTTTATTATATAAAAGAAAGAAAAAGAGCTGCTCAAATAGCAGCTCAATCTTGTACTAACGAATAACGGACAGCACCATTAAAGGTTATTATTATCGTTATTTGAAGTACCAAAACCTAACGAGAAGGTTACATCTGTAGCGATTTCAAATTGTAGGCCGGCCACCGCTTTGTAAGCGAGACCATGATTTTTTTCTTCTCCAAAAAGTGTGCCGTAATTTGTTTCTACTGCGCCAACAGCTAACTCAATAAAGGGGGTAACCTTGCTACTAAAGCTTACATATTTAAAGCGTGAGGTTGCCCATATACCTAAGGCTTCATAGTTTCCAGAAAAAGTTTGTTGCTCTTGATAGCTATCATTTATGTCATTCGCTGCAATCACACCACTGAAGTGCGCTTTAGCGTAATGAAGTGAAACTTCAGTGGCTAATTCCCAATCTTGATTCAGTGAATAGTTTTTACCAAAGCCGAATGAAACTTCAGGCACTAAATCTATATCAACTTTACTCAATTCAAGATTTGCCAAGTTGTTGTAATGCATTAAACCAAAACCAACAAAAGTGTAAGACTCTTCATCAGCTGCTGTCGCTGAAAAACTCATTAATGTGCTAGTTATAGCTGTACTTAACAATAGTGTTAAATATTTTTTCATCATAATTCCTTATTTATTCATCTGTTTGATAGCGGAGTAAATCACCTGGCTGACATTCCAATGTATGGCATATCGCTTCAAGGGTAGAAAATCGTATAGCCTTTGCCCGACCACTTTTGAGCACTGATAAGTTCTGTGGTGTAATACCTACCGCTTGTGCAAGCTCATTTAGTTTCATTTTTCGTTTTGCTAATATTACGTCTAGCTCAATAATCATCGCCACTAGATCACCAATTCCTGTTCTTGGTGTAAGCTTGTTGCTTCACTCATTACCCATGCAATAACGTATATCACTAAGCCTATTAATAAATACCTTAATTCATCAGAGCCGACACTCATATATATAGATAGTGTATCGGATGCTCCTGACAACCTTAACGCTAAACTA
Organism: Colwellia sp.; assembly: GCA_013215385.1. Lineage (GTDB taxonomy): Bacteria > Pseudomonadota > Gammaproteobacteria > Enterobacterales > Alteromonadaceae > Colwellia_A. The sequence goes on along the minus strand of JABSOY010000001.1, from coordinate 54,450 downwards.
ACAAGCAAAGGATAAAACAGTTTTAAGACAAGCCAGCCTAACAAAACAGTACCAACATTTTTTATGCATTGAATATTCTCAGCAGTAAAAACCAAGCCTCTTTGGTATAAACCGAATAATTTAAATAGCGACAAATAAATAAGCAAGCTCGGCACTAATTCTGCACTTCCTAATATAAGTAAAGCATTAAAACCTTCGTCAGTTAAAGCTTGAGCTATATTTCCCCAACTGCCAGAAAAATCTATATTCACTGCAGAGGAAAAATAAGTAGAATGCTCAGAAAGCTGATAAATGCCGTCCTGGTTTTCTGCAGATATCACTAAAAGTGCATAGACCCCAACTTGGGTGATGATAAACAGTGCCACTAAAGCACGCACTATTTTACTAATTTTTCGAATACGATCATCCTGTAACATAAAAGCTATTAACCTGAATATATTGATAAGACTAACTTAACAGATAACAACTAAATAACAATCAAAATATATCGATAAACGGTAAGTAATTATTGTTTAGTGATTTGCTTTTATTATATCGACAGCATATTAATAAGATCATACTTGCTAGATAATGGATATTATGGAACTGTTTGTCCATTTCTAGCTTCTAACAATCGATACCAATCTTCACGGCTGTAATCTAGATTAAGAGAATGCTTAGCCGCAATAATACGTTCAGGATTTGTAGATCCTACAATAGGAAAAATACCAGCAGGATGCTTTAATAACCAAGCTAAAATTACTTGCCATGGTTGGCAATTATATCGCTGAGCTTGCTCACTTAGCTCGATAGCAATACGCTGTTCATCCGCAGCTGAAAAAGTATTCCCCCAAGCTGGATAAGCAACACCTCCTAGCGGGCACCAAGCAATGGGGGATATTTTATGCTGTTGACATTGGTCTAACGTGCCGTCATTTAGGGCATCAATATTGTGAATATTAATTTCTACTTGGTTAACTAATAAGGGTAAATCTAAGACACTTTGTAACATGGCAACTTGCGAGGGTTTAAAGTTACTTACACCAAAATGTGCAACTTTACCTGAGACTTTAAGCTGGGTAAATGTTTCAGCTACTTCATGAATATCGAATAAATAATCGGGTCGATGAAGTAGAAATAAATCAAGTTGTTCGATTTTCAAACGACCGAGAGAGCCTTCAACGCTTGATAATAAATATTCTTTACTAAAGTCATAACGTGTTGGTGCATGAGCATTCTCATCGTTTTTGGGGCGAATACTTGCTTTGGAAGTAATGACCATGTTATCTCGCAAGTGCGGAGATTGTTGTAGTAACTGACCAAATAACTGTTCACTTCCCCCACCACCATAAATATCAGCGTGATCAAAATGAGTGTAGCCAACATCAATTGCGCTATAAACAGCCTGCTTGCCTTTATCGATATCACTTGAGGATTGATCTCCTGCAATTCGCATACAACCGTATATTAATCGCGAAGACTTAAGATCACTTTTTCCCAAACAATCATTATTCATTACAATTTTACTCTCGTTTTATCGCTAATTGACTGACATAATAGCGACTTTATAGTCGTTGTTCATCATTAATGCATTCATTGCATACGTATAAATAAGGGTTTTTCATTGCAACATTTTATTTGGGATATTGATCCCGTGCTATTTTCCATTGGTCCACTCACTATTCACTGGTATGGCGCTCTTTTTGCTGTAGCAATATTATCCGGTTTACAAGTGATGAAGTTTGTTTACCAAACAGAAAACAAACCGCTTGAAGCACTCGACAACTTATTAATGTATGCCGTACTCGGCATTGTTATTGGTGCTCGATTAGGTCATTGTTTTTTCTACGATCCACAATACTATTTTGCCAATCCTCTAAAAATATTAGCTATTTGGGAAGGAGGGCTTGCGAGCCACGGTGGTGGTTTAGGACTTATTCTTGCCATCGGTTTATATGTAAGAAAATATAAAGAAAACTATTTATGGTTACTCGACCGTTTAGCTATTTGTACCGCACTATTTGGTGTATTTGTTCGTTCAGCTAACTTTGTTAATTCTGAAATATTAGGCGTTGCCAGCGATGCACCTTGGGCAATAATTTTTGCCCGCATTGACAATATACCTCGCCACCCGGCTCAATTATATGAAGCCATTGCGTATTTACTGATTTTTATTGTGCTATTTTTTGTATATAAAAAATCACAAGCGAAAACACCTCAAGGTTCGTTGCTAGGTTTATTTCTAATATTAACCTTTACCGCCCGATTTTTAATAGAGTCGGTAAAAGTTAAACAAGCTGCATATGACTCGATATTGACATTAAATACCGGGCAAATGTTAAGTATCCCCTTCTTTATAGCGGGCGTAGCTTTATTAGTTTGGTCGTTATCGGCCAAGAATAAACAAAAATTAAATTGAGTAAATAGTAGATGAGTAAAAAATATTACGTGGTATGGAAAGGGTCTAAAACTGGTGTTTTTGAGGACTGGTCTGCGGTTCAAGCAGTAACCTCTGGCAGACCTGATGCACAGTTTATGGGCTTTCCTTCTCAAGCAGAAGCACAAATAGCTTTTCAGTCAACCTATACGAAAGCACTAACGCAACGTTCATTAAAAACACCACCACGTACTGGTGATGCTTATCCGGCGGCAGCCAAAACGTTTAGTTCTTCTTCAAATAAATCGACTAGTCCAGGAAAATCACCTAGCAGCACAGTACGTAGCGACCGAGCAGTCAATAAAGCAGATATCGATATTTATTGCGATGGCGCATGCTCACCGAACCCCGGAAAATCAGGTACGGGTATTGCTGTTTATCACCAAGGTGTAATTAATAGTCTTTGGTATGGTTCGTTTGATGCTAACGGTACCAATAACACTGCCGAGTTAATTGGTATGTTACAGGCATTTCATTTAGCTAAAGCATATATAAAATCAAACCCAGAAAAAACTATTCAGGTATTATCCGATTCAAAATATTCGATAGACAGTATAACCAAATGGGCAACTGGCTGGAAAAACAAAGGTTGGAAAAAAGCAAACGGTGACGCGATTAAAAACCCTGAACTGGTAAAAATCTGCTATACGTTGTACCAAGAAATTAAGAAACACATTTCAATCACTCACGTTAAAGGTCATGCGAATATTGAGGGTAATGAGTTAGCCGACCGTATGGCCGTGTTAGCTAGAACATCCCGAAAAACGGGCTTTGTGCAATACCAAGAAAGCTTAGATATTAGAACAATATTGGCGATGGCTCCTGATTAAACAATACCTTGCCCCATGTATCATTATAGAATCACCTTTTATTGCTAACAATAAATAATGGTGTAGTATTTTACCTGCAATACTAAAATCTATTGAATACTATCTGGCCCATAAAAAAGCCCAAGGTATACTTGGGCATTTTTAGTATAAGCAAAGGTAAAGTACCTATATTTAGAATGGCATTTTCATACCTGGAGGTAATTGCATACCGCCAGTTAATGAACCCATTTTGTCTTTATTTTGTTCTTCAACACGACGTACTGCATCGTTAAAGGCTGCGGAAATTAAATCTTCCAACATGTCTTTATCATCTTCCATAAGGCTATCGTCTATTTCAACGCGGCGAACACTATGGCTACCTGTCATGGTAACTTTAACCATACCAGCACCAGATTCACCAATAACTTCCATCTTCGCTAATTCTTCTTGCGCTTTAGCCATTTTCGCTTGCATTTGTTGGGCTTGCTTCATTAAGTTGCCCATGCCACCTTTCATCATAATTTTATCTCCAAAGTTCTGTTGTCGCAAAGATAGAGCTTAACACGACAAATATCAAGTAGCTTTTATAATGCCACAATTGTGTTTTCATCCAATTCGGCTTGAAAGTGAGTTTTCAAGCCGATAACTATTTCATCTTGTTCTAATAAATCTTTTGCGTATCCATAACGTTTTTCATTGATATCAGACTGTATTTTATAAGGGTCATATGTTGTTTCTTCAACAATAGTCAATTCAACGGTAATCTTTCTATTCAAGAACTCAGAAATACATTGTTCTAACTTTTTATGAGCAACATCACTGTTTAAGTGCTTAGTAGATTGATCTAAATGGAGAAGTAGTAAATCATCTGTCGATTTATCACTTACCGTTGCATGAATCGCTAACTGGCGTAAACGGCCATTTAACGACATAGCATCAATCATATTCGCCCATTTATCCACTTGGTTAGCTGAGCGTATCTTAGCAGGGTCAATCTCATCAACATCGAAGACTTGCCCAGACATTGTTTCGATAGCAGGTATATCAGCTCTAGGTTTTACATTCTCTATTTTAGCTTTTGTCTCTATTTGACTATCATCCTGACGCTCTTTGGCGCCATTAGACTTTTTTGTGCTGCTCTCCAAACTCTTCTTTCGACTACGTAGCATATTGCGTGTCGCTAATACTTTCTCTATTGGTGAAATAGCCGTAGGTATCTCAGGAGCGGTGTTAAGTGCTGGTGATGAGTCAATTACTTGCTCGGTGTGCTGCGTAATAGCATGATTAGACTCACGACTTTGCACTCCCGCTGGTAAATATTCAGCTTCAGGGCGATTTTGCTGTTGTTTCTGATTATTCTCAACATGACTTAACTCAGCAAGCCCTTCAGGCCCATTAGTTACCTGTTGCGTGGCAATTGTTTCTTGTGAAGAACTAAGGTCCTTAACTTGAACCGTTTCACTAAATGCAGGAGCATTTATAGTTTCTTCGCTTATTAAAACTGAACTGACAGTATGTTGATTATCAGAAATATTTTCAGCCAACTCGCTTACTTTTTCGGGAATATTAATATTAGTAGGCGCAAGGACAACTTCATCAAAATGGCTGATTTTCCCTTTCGATGAAACTATTGTAGTACTTTCGCCGGTTGAAGTAAGGGCAGCCTGCTCAGCTAAATTTTTACTATTGCTTCGCGGAGTGAATGCCAACATACGAAGTAGTAACATATCAAAAGCGGCTTGTTCATCAGATGCATACGGCAAGTCTTTCCTGCCATTGAGTACAATTTGGTAGTAAAGCTGAATATCTTCAGGACTCATCGCCTGACTAAACTTGTCTACAAGTTGATTATGTTCGGGAGATAAATCGAAGTGGTTGCCAACAATTTGCGTCATTGCAACCTGATGTAGTAACTGAATGAGCTCTGCGGTTAATCGACTATAATTAGGAGCGTAAGATGCAATTTCAAGAGAAAGCTCCATCAATACTTTTGGCTCTTGTTTTAATAACGCTATTAATATTTTATATACCCAGTTTTGGTCAACGCCACCGAGCATTTGTTGAATATTAGCTAAAGTAATATTTCCCTGTCCTTGAGCAATACTTTGATCAGTTAAACTTAAGCAGTCTCGCATGCTTCCGCGAGCAGCTTTTGCCAGTAAGCTTAATGAGCCATTTTCAAATGAAACATGCTCAGCCTCAAGAATTTGTTGCGTCTTTTGCTCTATTTGATTAACTGTCAATGCTTTCAAATTAAACTGCAAACAACGTGATAAGACAGTAACGGGTAACTTTTGAGGATCAGTAGTCGCCAAAATAAATTTTACATGTTCAGGTGGCTCTTCTAAAGTTTTCAACAACGCATTAAAACTGCTACGAGAAAGCATGTGCACTTCATCAATCAAATAAACTTTGAAGCGCCCACGTGTTGGCAAGTACTGTACATTATCAAGAATCTCACGAGTATCATCTACTTTAGTTTTAGAAGCGGCATCTATTTCTAATAAATCAATAAAGCGTCCGTTATCTATATCTTGGCAAGTATCACAAATACCACAAGGATTTGATGTGATGCCGGTCTCACAATTTAAACTTTTTGCGAAAATTCTAGCAATCGTTGTTTTACCAACACCACGTGTGCCGGTAAATAAATAAGCATGATGTAAACGTTTTTGTTGAAGCGCATTCACTAAAACAGTGACAACGTGCTCTTGTCCAACTAACTCGGTAAATTTTTTGGGACGCCACTTACGTGCTAATACTTGATAACTCATACGGGTGCCTAATCGCCTTCATATTCAACTAAAGAGTAAACGGATAAACCTAAATCAATTAAGCGCTGCTCGCCACCTAAATCAGGTAAAGAAATAACAAATGCAGCATCTTTAACATCCACCCCTAAGCTTTTAGCAAGATTCATCGTTGCTTCTATTGTTCCACCTGTAGCAAGTAAATCATCAACAATCAGTACTTTATCTTTCGGAGATAATGCATCTTGATGTATTTCTAAGGTGTCTGTTCCATACTCAAGTTGATAACATTGACTATTTGTTGCTCTGGGAAGTTTACCCGGTTTTCTAACCGGGATGAAGCTTATACCAAGAGCTAAAGCTAACGGAGCACCGAAAAGAAATCCTCGCGCTTCAGTACCAATAACTTTAGTAAAGTTACCATCTTTATACTTTTCAACAAGTAAATCGATAGTTAATTGGTATGCTTTAGGATCGTTAAGTAAACCTGTGATATCTCTGAACAATATCCCATCTTTAGGGTAGTTTGGAACAGCATGAATAGAGTTTTTTAGGATTGATGTTTGTGTTTCAGTCATTATAAGCAAATCGAAAATTATGATAGCTAGAGAATAAAGCAAAACTGAAGGGATTTATAGTAAATAACGACGAGTATTTTCTACGTTAACTTGTTCAACAAAACCAATAAGCAACTTTTCATCAATAGGTTTAGCAATTAATGCATGAAAAAATAGGTTTTGCACTGAGCCAAGAATATCTGACGTATTTTGTGTTGTCATAAATATAATTGGTACGTTCAGCGTTAATGGATTTTTTATTAAATTTTTACTTAACTGAATGCCGTTCATAACCGGCATTAAATGGTCAATGATATACAAATCGAATATCTCAGTTTGGGCTTTTTCAAAAGCAGCTAGACCATTGAGTGCAATTTGAACCGTATGCCCATTTATTTCAAGTATAGGAGTAAGCTGTTCTAAAATAGCTTTTTTATCATCGACGAGTAATATACGCATATAAATATTTCATTTTAGTCTTTGAGTTTAATTAGTGATACTAATTTAAAAGAAGTGTATACCAGCCCATGACCATAGGTAATAAAGGCGCAGCGAACAATGCTAAAATGGCTGCCAAGAAGTGACGTATGGATGTGCTATCGGTAAAATCTTCGTTGTGTGACATTTCTAAACCTTTAAACTACAAAATCAAAGGCGCGCAGTTTAGCCGAACAAAGTGATTTTTGATAGTAATATATGATTTATATCAAACAAATTTAGTTATTTTACATGTTAAACGCTAAGTAGCCCCTCCTTACAATAGCAAAAAACATTAACTGCTTTATAAATAAAAAAACCAATCCGAAGATTGGTTTTTATAACGCACATTTAGACATACAGCTAAATTGAAACGTTTTTACGTAGTGCTGCTTCCTTAATGTAGACAGCCCATCCTTTCGCAGTTCTACGAGATTTTGGTTCTTTTATTGCTTTTTGAATATAAACATTAGCTTGTTTATATTTGCCAAGATAATAATAAGATTCCGCAATGCTTTGATATAAGCGTCCAGAATTCTTAACACCAACATCTAGTGCTTTCTTCAAAGCAACAATACCTTTTGCAAACTGTTCATCTTGATTTAACAACATGCCCTGCTTACTATAATGTTTAGCATCGTTAGTCATTTTAGCTAGTTCACCATAATATGCAGCAGATTTACTAATATCCAGAGCCGCATGCAAATAGTTAGCTAATGTTTTGATATTTTTATCATCACGCTTAACTAACCCAGAATCTATATGCTTTTCTAGTATAGCAGCCGCTTTAAATGGCATCTCACTTTGCGCATATAAATTGGATAACATCACTACTTGAGTACTTTTATCAAGATATCCTTGCTTGTAAGCTAAATCAATTGTTGCCAAACTTTTTGGAAAGTCTTCAACAATGGCATAAAACTGCCCTAATTGAGTCCAATACAATTTAACCTCAGGAAAAATTTGTACTACTGTTTCCAAGACATCTATAACTTCTTTAAACATTTTACGTTCATAGTAAGCATTTATCTTAAGCGTATAGGGGTCTTTATTTTTTTTATCTCCTAAAGCAGCAATTGCACTGTCTGCAGCAGAAACAACCTTATCATAATTTTTCACTTGCAAATTAGATTGCGCTACTTTTATCCAAATAACAGCGTCGGATTTCCCTGTAAACTCCATCCAAGCATGATAATTGCTTATAGCTTCTTTATATTGCTTTTCCTGAAACTGTAAATCAGCAAGAAGTTTGATACCAGAGTCTTGATCAGACTGATTAAGAAGATCAGTTGCTACCGCTTTTTTAATGAAATCTATTGATTTTATTTCGTTGCCTGATTGGGCATACAGTTTACCAATAAATAGTGATAAATAAGCTTTGTCGTAAGCTTTCTTCGCATTAATATCTAACAGTAAGTTAATCGCAGTTTCGACGTTTGACCCATCTTCGGTTTCAAGGTTATAAGCTTCAAAAGCTTTTGCCATTTTCTTACCAACAGATGGTCCAACTAAACGAGTTTTACGTTTATCTTTTTTCTCAGATTTTTCAGCTCCAGCTCCAACACCAGCACCAGCGGCATTAACATCAGCCGCTAGAGGAAGTTGAATAATAGAAACCGAAGCAACTATTAATAATGAACTTAATAACTTATTCATTCTATTGCTCCTTATCCATCGTAAAGTCTAATTGAACAGTTAAGCCCGGACGTCGTTGAGGTTTTCCATCCACAATTTGTGGTTTGTATTTCCATTTTTTCAAAGCACGCCTCGCTGATTTGTTAAATATACGTTTAGGGTTAGAATCAAGAACAGTAACGTCTTCAACACCACCTACTAGATTAATAGTAAATGAAAGTTTAACCCAACCTTCAATTCCATCGCGCTGTGCTTGCATTGGATACTTAGGGTTAAAACGTACAATTGGAGATGCATCACCGTCACGAGCAAAACCTGCACCAGGCGCTGACATGCCGGTATCTGCACCAGATAATTGTACTCCTGGCATATTAAACGTCATTCCACCAGCGTCATTACTTACATCAGGCTCTGGAGCTTGAGGTTTAGGTGGCGTCTTTGGCGGCGGCGGCGGTGGCGGCGGAACCCGCTGACGACGCTGTGCTGCTGACTTAGGTGGCGTAGTATTAACTTCTACAATTATATGATCCAATGGATCTTGTTTCGTCATGTCGCCACTAGAAACAAGAAAAGCCATGAAAGCAAATAATGCAAAAGTTACCGCTGCGCCTAGTAGTATTGATACTAAAAAGCGAACCATAAACTACCCCTTAGCTGCGGCAATAGAAATTCTGTCTATGCCAGCATCTTTAATAGCATCCATAACTTTAACAACAATACCGTGTTTGGCATCTTTGTCTGCTTGGATGATAACAACATCAGTTGGTTGCTCTGCTAACAATTTCTCAATGTTTGCTGCAACACGTTCGACATCTACACGACGTTTATCTAACCAAATTTCGCCATTCTCTCTAACAGCAATAAAGATGTTAGCTGATTTTTGCTTGCTTTGATTAGCCGCTTTAGGTTTATTAACTTCAATACCAGCTTCTTTTACAAATGAAGTGGTTACAATGAAGAAGATCAGCATGATAAATACGATGTCTAGCATCGGAGTCATATCGATTACTGCTTCTTCGTCTTCACGAATACGTTTACGTGCCATTCGAATATCTCTCTAGTGATGAGGTAAACTGTCAACCAGTTTAGCCTTTGCTAGTTTAACTTTAGCGTCTAACCTTGTACTGAAAAACACTCCCGATAATGCAGCAACCATTCCCGCCATAGTCGGGATAGTAGCCGTTGATATACCAGCAGCCATCAGACGCGGATTACCTGTACCTTGTTGAGCCATTGTCTCAAACACACCAATCATGCCAGTGACTGTACCAAGTAGTCCTATTAGTGGACACATTGCCACCAAGGTTCTTATTGTGAGCATGCGTTGCTCTAGTAATTCATTTGCTTCGGAGATCCAAGTATCTCTAATTCGATGGGCATACCAAGATGTAGTATCTTGGCGTGCATCCCAACGATTGACGATATCGTCTTTCATTGCAGGGTAAATTTTTGCTAAAAACCAATAGCGTTCAATCATCATTACCCACATCAGTAAGAGAGCGAAGGCAACAATGTATAACACATTACCACCTGTCGCAATAAAACTCCTGACAGATTCCCAAAGCTCTATCAGGAATAACATTATTTAGACTCCTTCTCTGCAATCGCTGCAATTAAGCCCGCACTTTGCTCATCAAGTTTTTGTAAAACTGATTTACTCTTACCAGCAACAACACTGTGGATAAGAATAAGAGGCAATGCACAAATAAGACCTAATGCCGTTGTTACTAAGGCAAGTGATATATCGCCAGCCATGATTTTCGGGTCACCAGTACCAAACAATGTAATCGTTTGGAAAGTCATAATCATACCGATAACCGTACCTAAAAGACCCATTAACGGAGCAATTGCGGCAAACATTTTGATTAACTGGATACCACGGTCAATTTGTGGTGTTTCTCGAAGAATAGCTTCATCAAGTTTTAACTCAAGTGTCTCAGCGTCAACATTTTTGTTTTCGTGATAAACTTTAATTAATCGACCAAGCGGGTTATTTTCATTAGGCTGGTCTAAATTCTTCTCTTGAGTTTTAATACGAGAGCTGATGCTACCAAGGACGATCATGCGTTCTAGTGCGATTAATAAACCGATGACTAACAATACAGTGATTGCATAACCAACTGTACCACCTTCATGGTAGAACTCCATAAGTATTTTCTTACGACCTTCTAGGGCTAAAATACCGCCACGTGAAGGATCTACGTACAAAGGGTGATGACCCGATGTTTCACTAAAGAAATCACTTGCAGTTTCAGAAATATAACCTGCTGGCTGTTTTGCTAAAGGCTGCACTTGACCTACTTCATCGTTATAGTTCAAAAAACCATTCGCTGAAACAAGATTAAAAGTACCAATACGTGTAACAGTTTGCGTAGAAGTTGAACCATCTAAGCTAGTAACTTCGGCAGTAAACTGTGAAATTTTACCTGACTGAGTCATTTCAGTTTGTAAAGCAATCCATAACTCTTCTAATTGTTCAAGTTCAGGGATTTTTTTAGAGTTAGCGATAATATCAAGCGCTTTGCCACGACCAGGAAATTCAGCACTCACGATTGACGTTGCTATTTGACCATAAGCGTCAGCAGCTGCGGCACGAGTTACACCGAACATTTCGCCTAAAGTGCCCGTCGCATTGTCTAGTTCAACAGATTTTTGCGCGATAGTAATATCGTTAGCAGCATATTCTTTAGTTAAACGTTTGTTACGAGCATTTTGATTCGCTAATTCTCTTTTGGCTTTGTTCAAAAGAGCTTGCTTATCAGCGCGTGCTGATTTGAATTCTGCTTCACGCTTTTTATCAAGCTTAGCTTCAGAAATCCGATCATTCTTAACTTGTTTTAGTAATTCATCTAAGTCGTTAGCTACGGCTGAGGTTGCTACTGTAAGAGAAGCAGCAAGCATTACAAAGTTAATAAATTTTTTCATTATTTCGCTCCTGCTGCAAAGATTGGTAATTTAGTTAAGTTTTTAGGTAATTGATTACGAGCCATTGCGATAGCATCTTTAATAGGTTTTAAGTATTCGTCACCTAATTCTTCCCAACCGCGTGATTCGTTGTTCCATACCCAAACATTTTTCATATCTAGTGATTGTGCAACTAATGAGATACGACCCATATGAACGAAGTCAGCTGTAATCGTACGGTCTCCTAAGTCGAGCTCACCTTGATAAGCCGCAAAAACAGTACCGTAGTTAGCTTCAATTTCATAAGCTTCAAGTACCATACGAAACTGTTCTGATACTGAAGTATCTGACTCACCTAATAAATCACGTAAGTTTTTCACACGCTCTTTACGGCTTACAATGCTCACTGGAATATCAAGTTCAACAAACTTATCTAATGTATCAATCATCTTATACATTAGAGGTACAATACCTTGTTTAGTTTTTTCGATACTGCCGATTTGGTCTTCTAATGACTTAATGTTTGCTAATTGGTCATCAACCATTAACTGAATATGGTCATTATACTGAGATAACGTCTCAGCTTCGTCAACGGTTATACGGTAATCGCCTAAAAGCGTAAGTGTCTGCTCGTAGATGTTACTGATTTTTTGTTGTGATTGCTTAGAAGCTTTAAATGTTTTCGCTTCCGCTTTTTGTAGTTCTGATAATGCATCTGCAGAAGCGAAGTTGCTTGCTGTTAATGCTAATGCGCCAATTATCGTTGAAGCGATAAGGCTTTTATTTCTTATTTTGGACATAGTTCCCAACCAATTGCTATTGAATGTGGATAACATGGAGATGTTAACGCAAATCTAATAATCTGCCATTTTAGTATTTATTTCTCTAGAATAAAACCATGTAATATTCCCAGACGACAGGGTTACTGTCAACTAGGTACACAAAAAAGGCGGCTAATTCCAGCAAATTACTCGAATAAGCCATTTTGTAAGAAGAAATATTGAAAAAATCAAATGTCATTAAACATGATGATTTTTACGATATACCCGCTTACAAAACAAACACTATTTTTTGTAAATATATTTGCTGCTATTAGTTTTACTAATTCATTCGTACTAAGTCAAATTTATTTACAAAATTATTCGTAGTTTTTATTAAAAAGCCTCTTTAAATGACATTTTTAGCTAGAAAATATTTATGTTACAATCTAAGTCCGAAAAACAACAAACCCATATTTATAGATGCTTTCAGACCCTATTTTAGACTTAGAACTTTGGTTGGTTTTATGTAGTGTAGCTTTTCTCGCTGGATTAATTGATTCTATAGCTGGAGGTGGTGGAATGTTAACCATTCCGGCATTATTAACAACAGGCCTTCCTCCACATGTTGCTTTAGGCACAAACAAACTTGCTGCATCTTTTGGATCACTTACTGCTTCTATCACTTTTTATCGAAAAAAACTGTTTAACCCATATTATTGGCGCTTATCTGTTGTTTTTACTGCTATAGGGGCAATTATAGGTACAATTACGGTAAGTTATTTAAGTGTGAAATTTTTAGAAAAGTATATTCCTGTATTTATCATCATCACCGCGTTTTACACTATGATGTCTAAAACGATTTCAACAAATAGTACTAAACTCCCCTTAGTAAATTTCAAGCTTAAAACGAAACAAATATCACAAGGGCTTATTCTTGGTTTTTATGACGGTTTCGCAGGTCCTGGAACAGGAGCATTCTGGACAACTTCATCAGGGATGCTCTATAAAATCAATATATTATTGAGTAGTGGTTTAGCACGTTCGACAAATTTTGTTAGCAACTTTTGCAGTTTATTAACTTTTTTCTATCTAGGATATGTCAATATTACCATTGGTATTTCAATGGGGATTTTTATCATGATTGGTTCTGCAATTGGTGCAAACTGGGCAATTAAACTGGGCAACCAATTTATCCGACCGATTTTCATTTCTGTCGTTATTCTCATGTCAGCTAATTTAGCTTATCATGCATGGATAACCCAATAAAACCTAACAGGTCACACCATAAAATATGAATGTATCGCTTGAAAGAATTTTTACGGTTTTAGATGACTTATCGCAACAAGCAAAACAGGTCGATGACGAAAATCAGAAGACAAAATCGCATTATTTATTACAAGATAAAAATGTATTTTCAGAAAGTTTATTCGTCGTTAATAGTGATAAAATACAACCTTATGTAGAAGAAGTACGTGGCAGAACTGCGGAGTTATCTAACTTATTGTCAAAGGGACGAAAAGAACTATCTCACAATAGGTTACAAGGAATAGAGCAGCAGATATCTGCAATAATTAATGCATTGCGTTCAAATAAAGGTATTCATCAAGAAGCACAATATCGATTGAATGCAATCAACTCTCGACGTTATAAAAAAGCGGCCAAGCAGCTATTTCAATCGAGCCAAGCCCTTTATCAGCAGTTATCAGAGCACCATGAGTTTGAGCGGCGTTTACAAGTAATGCTAGAAGATAGAGAGAAACTCCGACTTAGCGCTACTCCGAGTAAAGTAAACAAAGTAGCCGCTGAGGTTCTTGCACTTCATCAAAGATTAGGCCGTTGTCGTCAGGCTATTTCAAAAATAGAGAGGCAAATAGAGCTTTCTGAAAAGCCCAGATAATGAAAGTTAAGCTTATTAAAAAGCTCGCTTTTTCTATCATATCGCATTAGTCTTAATTGAATACCTATAGGTCAAAAAATAGAAACAATTCACAATAGAGGGTTAGAATGAAAATATCTGATGACATTCATAATTACTATGAAAAATTAGTCGTACAACATTTTTCAGCACAAAAATTAGAAGAAAAGTATGACGTAGATTTTATTGCCGATTTAACCTGTGTTGTTTTAAATCAATTACCAACCCGCTATATTAGACACGAAGTTGACATGTCATTTTATCTGCCAGCATCAGAGCGCTTTGAAATGGAAAGTAACGTTAAGGTCGCTATTAGCAAAGCATTGGAATTCATGAGAACTCACAACGTTTAAAACCGCCCTGCTCTTTACAACATATCCTCATCAATAAACAAGTGCTCAAGTAAATTTGTCACTTGTTTATCATTTTCAAAAAACTTAATGCCGACACTAACTTTACCTTGATCATTTCGGCTATTACAGACCCTAGCAGGTATTTTAATTTCACCGGTACTAGGATGCTGAATACACACATAAACATCACGTTTGTTTACCGTTATCTTGGTGTTATCAGCTTTAAAGGCAAAACCACACCCTTTCATTGAAATATCAGCAATAATACCATTTAGACGAATGCTCTTTTGCTCGCCACCTTCTGAATTTACCATCAGGCTTGCCGGTAAATGTGTAATTATTCGTTGTTGTAAACGTAACTGTCGACTTTCAATTTTTTTCGGATAATTCAATATTATAAAACTTTCAGGATATTGTGTTGCATGCTTTATTGTTGAACGAAAAGCAAAACATTCACCATGTTTTCCTTCTACTATATAACGGGCGATAACAACGTTACCTTTAACCAATACATCTTGATATGCGCTTGTTCTCGTCGAACTAGGATATTTCAAAATGATATATTTACCCATTTCATAACCGATTAATGGCACCTTAATACGAATTTTCACTGGGTGATTAATTTCTAAATCGACAATTTTTCCGGGTTGAAGCTCGAAGCGATCAAAAGCATATAAAAATTCTGGTGCTTGTGGGGTTGATACAGTCATTACGTCCTTGAAACTATGTTTATTTAATCGATACCAATATAAACAAGCAAACAAGTTTAAACAATGACTAATTTGCTTTAAGTCTTACCAAGTTAAAAACATCAGTATCGTTTTAAATCACATTAATAATGATTTTCATTCTTAGATTTATATTTCCGATTTAATCGACGGGGTAGTTGTAATAACGCAGGAGAGAAATAACTACCTTTACTTTATATAAAACAAAACTAACAATTCGGCAAGTTCATGTGCGAGCCAACAAACGATATCAAAATGTCTGTAAAAATTGTCTGTAGAAGTGAGCCAAAAGAATAAATTTTATAGGTATTATTATGATAAATTTTTACGACTGTATAAATAACGAAGATTTCGACTTAACTGTAGCAGACTAGAGGAGATATAAAGAAGGGATTGGGTGGCAACCCAAGCAGCCACACCTCGGCACATGAGTCGTCTGCTGCGGTTGCTTCCTTCCGGATCTGGCCGAGTTCACAGAGTATCATTGCGAGGGGACCGAAAGGGTCACCATAGAAGTTGTAAGTATGTCTTAACAACGGCGCGGATTATCGCTAATCATTGGCCCGGATGCAAGCGCTAGTTATGTAAATAAATTCGTTCGCTTGTTTTTTAGCCAAACAAGCGAGAATTAACCCGTTTACTTGCGTTGTCGAGCTAGTCGTTCATTAATTTCTAATAAAACTGATTTGATCACCAACAGGTTTTCTTTACCCAAACGCAGTAATAATTTATCACTATCATCTAATGACTCAATTTCTGCATCTTTATAGCGAAACATCACACTAGGTCGAACTAAATCTAAAGGCTCTTGTGGAATTTCCATATCGAGTACTCGAGTAATAGCATCGTGAAGGACATCGGTAAAATCATCATCCTGATAGCCTAATTCAGTATAGGCTTGATCGATAAGTGGCTTCATTTCAAAATAATACTGCACCAAAGTTTCACTATCAAAAGATCTTAATAGGTCTACGTAAAGAGTAAAGCGCCTCGTGGCAGTTTCATCCCATTGCCAGTCGCTACTTGCCCCAGTTTTTATTTCATTAGCAGAAAACTTAGTACTGGGTTTTATTAAAGGACTATGTTCATAAGCTAAATTACCTTGAGAAAAATTATCGGTAAAAACAACAAAACGTCGAATCATGTCTTGGTTAATTACTAGCTTCAATAACTCTTTACGCCATGTGAAACTTGGTAGCTTTTCTTGTATCCATGCATCACTTTCATCCAGTGTTGGCAATACAACAACTGGCTCAACTTCAGCAACTGTTTCAGTTTCAGCAGGCAAAGCCGTTTCTTCTGGCTGTTCAATGACTTCAGGCTCTGGAGTTACTTCAGGTTCAATTACAGTCTCAATAACTGGCTTAATGATTTCAATAGGCTCTTTTGTTGGGCTATTAGAAAAATATAATCCAACAGAAACGGCAATAACGATAACAATAATAACGGCAATAATGCCCCAAGACGTTTGTTTGACTGTTTGAGTTTGATTTTCCATAGTTACCTAATGTTCTTATTGTAAAAATCTAGTATTAAAACTATTGCAACCCGTTTTTAAATAAGTTGCAAGCGAAATAGATGATCCTAGATAATTTTATTTTTAATAATTGTTACTTTGCCTATGATAAAATCACAACTAAGTAACAGCGTCTTCTTGATTTTCCGGCAAAGCTTTTATAAATGCAGGCAATTGGTTACAACGTTCAACAATCGCATTTATTAATGGAAATTTCGCCATATCCACCTTAAAGCGATTTGCATTATAAACTTGTGGCACAAGGCAAAGATCGGCAATGGTAATTTGGTCACCAAAACAATATTCACCCGCAGTTTTCTGTAGTTGCTGCTCAAATGCTGTAAAACCAACGGTCATCCAATGATGGCTCCAAGCAAGTTTACTTGCCTCATCAATATTAAGCTCTTTCACCAAATATTGCTGGACACGTAGATTATTTACTGGATGAATTTCACAGGCAATATCAAGCGATAATGCCTGAACCTTTGCTTTATCCATAACACTTTCTGGGTACAAAGGTGACTGTGGGTACTTATTATCAAGATAATCAAGAATTGCCATACTTTGATTAAGTACTAACTCTCCATCGATGGTGTCATCAATTAATGTTGGTACTAAGTGTGTTGGATTTAGTGCGGTATAGTCATCGTGATGCTGTTCACCACCATTTTTAACCAGATGTACCGTTATAGATTCGCACGCTACATTTTTTAAATGCAATGCAATTCTTACTCGATAAGCAGCAGAAGAGCGCCAATAACCAAAAAGTTTCATATTATATTATCTCTTATATTTTTACAGTTTTTTTGTTGATATCGTATTCACGTAATTTATTCGCTATTGCGGTGTGGCTTAAACCTAATTTCTTTGCCAACTGGCGAGTACTTGGATAAGCAGGATATAACTTTCTTAATAAGTCTGCTTCAAAGCTTTTGACTGCTGCGTCTAATGTGCCTTCAAATTCTTGTTCTAAATAACCATGTTCACGAGTATATGCAGGTAACTGTAAATGTGAAGTCATCACGACACTACCTTCCATTAATGAAACGGCGCGAATTAACACATTTTCTAACTGACGGACATTACCCGGCCATGGATAATGCTCGATAAAATCACGGCAATCATCCGACATTGTCACACTGGTTTTGCCAATACGCTGTCCAAATTTAGCAATGAAAAATTCAGCGAGTGGAATTATATCTGAGCGTCGGTCACGTAGTGATGGAATATTTAAGCCAAGAACATTTAATCTATAGTATAAATCTTCTCGAAAATCACCTGTAGAAACCATATTCAATAGATCGCAATTAGTTGAACTGATGATCCTAACATTGACTTTTATTTCAGCGTCCCCATTTACACGACGAAAAATCCCATCTTGTATCACTCTTAATACTTTAGTTTGTAGTTTCGGTGACATCTCTCCGACTTCATCAAGAAAGATAGTACCGCCGTCAGCTGACTCGAACAAACCTCTTTTTACTTTATCATCGGCTAATGAGCCCGCACCAAAAAGTTCAGTTTCGGCGGCATCATCAGGTAAAGCAGCACAACTTAACGTCATAAAAGGCTTTTCGCTGCGGTCACTAGCGGCATGACAAGCATGTGCTAATAACTCTTTACCTGTTCCTGTTTCACCAACGATTAACATTGATGAGTCGAGCAATGCCATGCGTTTTGCTTCACGGATAACCTTACGCATAGAACCACTGCTTGCTTGTATGCCGGCAAAGTTATTCTCGTTCGCTTGCTTAAAGGCGCTGATTTGTTGCCCTAAACGAGCTTCTGACTTTAATATTAATACAGCCCCCGCTAAAACAGGTACGTCACTCTCATCTGTTACATGAATAGGCATCATATCTGCCACAAAATCATCGTCTTGAAATTTTAATCGTCTAGTCTGTGCCAGGACTTCATCTGAGTCTAACCAACGGCTAAAATTAAAGCCTTTCAGCCAATTATTGATGTTGTCACCAATAACTTCTTCTTCTTTACTGCCCATGATACCTGCGGCGACAGTATTAGTAATACGGATATCGCCTTTTGCATCAATAGAGATAAAGGGATCTGGGAATGTTTTAATTAATGTTGCTAATTCATTACGTTCGCGTTCAGAAGGCATGAATGGCGTTGTTTTTACATCAAGAACACCTTCTATCAAACGTAATTGCGGCATAAACGTTTGTAATTCGCTAAACTCTAGATCGGGAATATTAATGAAAATTTCACCCGGTTGTTTTAGTTCAATACCACGTAGGTTGATTTTATGTTCAACAAATATCTCTAGGACTTCCTGTGCAATACCTACTCGATCATGACAGACAATTTCTAAACGCATTTCCCTTACCCTTACTAGCTATATGTGACTTAACCCATTGTAAACTAATTTGTACAACAAAAAAAAGCCCCCTAAGGTAGGAGGCTGTTATTTTCTAATGTAAGTAAATATTACAAAAGCTTGTCTGTTTTAGCCGCACAAATAAAATCATTACGATGCAGCCCTTTAATAGCGTGAGTCCACCAGGTAATTTTAACTTTTCCCCACTCTAATAAAATAGCAGGATGATGAAATTCTTCTTCTGCTAATTCTGACACTTTATTTGCAAATGCCCATGATAATTTATAGTTCTTAAATTTATATTCACGTTCGAGCATCATTACGCCGTTACGTACTTCCGGGATCCAGTCAGGTATTTGTGACAATAACGCCGGTAACTCTTCATCACTTACTTGTGGCGCACCTACTTGGCATGCTTCACATTTTTGTACAGATAATTGATCAGTCATACTATTTCCTTAACTTACTTTTTTAATTTCTTTTGCAGGGAACCTGGCAGGATGTATACCTAACGCCTGCGCTTGTTCAACCATTTCCATAATTTCCGATATTTCATGTTTTCTTAATTCATCTAAATCACTTACTTTTTCAAGTGTATAATAAATCGGTTGCATGATATCTATTCTATAAGGCGTTCTTAATACGTCAAGAATATTAAGTTTTTCACGAACAACAATTTCACTTTCTGTTGCATGATGTGTTTCGCTTGGCGAAGATAAAATTCCGCCGCCATAAATTTTAAGGCCTTCTGGTGTATCAAGAAGACCAAACTCAACGGTGAACCAATATAAACGCGCTAAGAAAACTCGCTGTTCTTTCGTCGCATTTAACCCCATTTTCCCATAAGCTTCAGTGTAATCAGCAAATGATTGATTGGTCAATAATGGGCAATGTCCAAATATTTCATGAAAAATATCTGGTTCTTGCAAATAGTCGAGTTCATCTCTCGAGCGAATAAAAGTCGCTACAGGAAATTTTTTCTCTGAAAGCAATTTAAAGAAAGCACCAAAACCTATGAGTGCTGGTACTGGTTCGCATTGCCAGCCAGTAGTCTCTTTTAAAACTTTACTGACTTCATCAAGCTGTGGAACACGATCTTTTGGTAAATTTAATAATTTAGAACCTAATTTGTACTCGTCACATGCCTTTTCTTCAACGCATTTTAATTGCCGTGAAATTAGCTCTTGCCAAACGCTATTTTCTTCATCAGTCCATTGAATATAGCCATTTTCATCAGCAACTTTCGAAATATATTTCGTCGCCTTTCCCATGATATTACCTTGTTTTAATTGTGTATGGTCCACATTGTGGCTGCCACATTAGCTGTATTGATAATAAAACATGCATGGAGTGAAAAGCACGAAACAACCATCGGCTACTTTTCGTACAGAACCAAATAACGTATAGAAAAAATTACAATAACGTAAACAAAACAACAAACTACTTTTAAATCATAAAGATAAAAAAGTAGTATGTGCTCATTTTTAGCTAGTTCTTTTATTTAATAAGCAGGGATTTAACCTGACTAAGTATTTTCTTTCTCACTTGCGCTATTTTCGGGGTATTTTCTTCAAAGGGTATCGGTCGACACAGCTTAATTGTTTGAATACCTAATCGTGCTGTTAACATTCCCGCGCCGAGTCCTTGCGCCATTCGAGCAGATAGCTTACCAAGTAACTCTGCACCAACTAAATCTGCCCCTAAGTCTATAACGAGTTCACTTGCCCCCGCATAAGCCATATTAACAAATACTTGCTTAATGAGCTTTATACGGCTCCAGTAGCCAATTTTCAAACCATAAAGACCGGCAATTTTATCGATCATTCTTAAGTTTCGCCAAAACATTAATAGCATATCTACTAAAGCAATGGGACTTAATGCGACTAATACTACAGCCTCGGTTGAAAACTTTGCGACTTCAGTTAAGGCTTTCTCATCGACGATAACTAAAACCTCCCGTGAATAAAGTTTTAGTAACTCTTCATCGCTGTAATCATCTTTTATTAACCGCTGCCAATTTTGTTCATGCTCAGACATTAAGTCACAGGGCAAATTTTCTGAAATACCTTCACATAACCCTTTTACATCAATGTTGCTGCTCTGACCAAGCTGTGGAGTGATTATATTTTTGGCTTCGCTTTGCGTTCTTTGCTGACGTTTAAACTGTCTTAATGCTGAATATTCACGCCATGCTATAGAGCCAACTAGAGCAGAGAGTCCAATGAGTAAAACACCGTACATTGTTGCTAAAATAGGAGATTGAGTAAAACCTTGCTGAAAAAAATAAAAAGTTTCAATGGCAACTACACCAGAAAAAACACCACCGATAATTCGCCAAAGCCAGCGTGGTTTGCGTTTTTCGCTGCGGTTACTATCGAGCAAAGACTGCTCTGCAGTTAACACAGACATTTCTTGCTCTTGCCAGTCTTCATTACCGACAATAATTTGTTGGTCGGTAATCGAGGCGTTTTCACTATTAGTCTTCAACTCATCATTTTCAAAGAGGATCTGTTGTTGATATTTTTCGTCAAATTCACTCATTTCATTTTATCTCCAAGCAAAAATTGCATAACTTGATCCATTCTTAAATGCGGTAAACATTCATGTTGTCCTATCGACTGAAAAGGTAAAAATTTAATATAGTTAAACGCTTCTTTTTGCCAAAACTCTTGTTCCGGTAATTTATTGGGCACAGTCCCCGGGAAAACAGTTATCTGCTGATGATTATCAGAGCGTTTACCCTTGATGACAGGAATCGATTGTCCTTTATAATTACTCTTACCTGATAACGTTGCTTTAACAGAGGCAAGCGCTAAGGTTTTCATTTGAATGACATCATAATTAAGATTATGTTGTGTTTGGTAAACTAATTGGTCGAGTAAAGCGGCTAAATTTTTATGTTGCTCTGGTGTTACATGATCGGCTTTAGTGGCCGCAAATAATAACTTGTCAATTTTAGGAGAAAACAACCGAGAAAATAAGCTACTCTGGCCATAGCTAAAACTTTGCATGATCATCGTCATTGCCATTTTCAAGTCAGCAAAACTTTCTGGCCCATTGTTCAAAGGCGTTAAGCAATCTGCAAGTACAATCTGTCGATCAAAATGAGTAAAATGTTCTTTATAAAAAACTTTAACTACGCGTTCTTTATAAGCAATAAATCTTGCTCTTAACATACCAATAAAGCTCTCGTCACTGGCATTCTGATATGCTTCTTTGTCAAGTTCATCAAAATTTGTGAACGGAAAAAACTGTAATATAGGGGCATCCTCTAACTCGCCGGGTAAAATAAAGCGCCCAGGTTGAATAACAGACATGCCTAACTCATGGCGAAAATGTAAAAGTAATTTAGTGTATTCTTGTGACATATCGGCAAGTACTTGTTCATCGACTATTTCAAAAGGGTCAATAGCATGAACTTTTTCAAGAAACTCTTTAGATACTGCATTTCTTGGAGCACTAGATAACAACGCACTAGTTTGTTTTGACCACTCTTCAAATGTTTGACTCAACATGGGCAAATCAAGTAACCACTCACCTGGGTAGTCAGTTATGTCAACATATAAAGTAGCGACATCGCTGGCATACTTCAACAACGAATCTTTTGGCTTGTAACGAATAGCTAAACGCATTTCACTAATGCCATGGGTTGGCTCGGGCCATTTAGGTTCAGCCTGAGAAAAAGCAGACATAGCACCATCGTATTCGAAACGGCCAATATGTAAATGTTTTTGCGGCACTCGTTTGGCGGCAATAAAACGCCCCTGATGAACAACATTGAAAAAGCTTAACTGTGAATTATTTCCTTCATTAACAAGTTGGTTAACCAAGGAGGTAATAAAAGCTGTTTTCCCACTGCGACTAAGCCCGGTAACGGCAAGTGTAACGTGTTGATCAAGCGTTCGATTAAGTAAATCATTTGCTTTTTGTTTAAGCCTATTAAGTTTTTGTTTATTGATGAATGCCATGAGTTCTCTTGGAATAATAGTTAATCGAAGGCTAAAACATACCTAATACTAATATATTACATGGTTGTATTTAATTATAAAAACAAGTGATTAATGCGAATGTTATCAGTTTAACCATAAAAAAAAGCGGCAAAAGCCGCTTTTGGTTAATGGTTACAGTTTGTTGATTTCTCTCGACACGGTAAATTCAGGCGAGGTAACATAATGTTCCATTTGTCGTAATTCTTTTTCAAGTAACTTAAACTTACGTCTAATATCATGAAAAGCCTGTTTAGGCGGCTCTCCTGCTTGCCATATTCGTGACTTCACTTTTATTGACTCAGATGAAAGGTTATCGTTTGATTGGTTAGATTCAGCTGAATATTGTGATTGTTGCTTCTTTTTATTAAGCGCACCAGGTTTTTTATCTAAAATAAACCAAGCAGCAATATAAATAACAATAAACCAGCCCATCCCGAGTAGAACACCTGATACAACCAAAATTCTAACTAACCATGTTTCCCAACCAAAATAATCAGCTAAGCCAGAACAAACCCCGGCAATTTTTCCTTGGCTAGCGTTTCGGTATAACTCACCACGGCGGTTGTTTTTCATACTTTACTCCTCCACTCTGGCGTCTCCGCATCTAAAATGGCTTCAAGGGTTTTAATTCTATCTGTCATTTTGTCAGCTAACTCTGATAGATCTGATAATTGAGTGTATTCTTCTTCACTAAACCCCTGGCTTATTTGACGCTTACTACGATAATGTAATATCAACCATATAGGGGCCACTAGTAACATAAAAATAATGACGGGAACTATAATAATTTCTTCCACTAGACTTCTCCTTAATATTTATCTAACAGGTAATATTGGCTATTTTGATTTTTTATCTGATTTCATTTTAGCCTTTAATTGCGCTAATTCATCATCAATATTTTCATCGTCTGCTAAGTCTGCTATTTCGTCCGCTAATGACTTACTACCCAGGTCGAATGATTCAACTTGTGCTTCAATATCATCAATTTTTCGTTCATAGCTATCGAAACGACTAAGAGCGTCATTTACACGATCACTATCAATATTCTTTTTAACTTTCAAACGTGAACTCGCAGTTTTCTCCCGCATGATAATAGCTTTTTGTCGTGCTTTAGCATCGGCGAGTTTTTCTTGAAGTTGCGATATTTCATCTTGCAATTTAGAGATATGGTCATCGACATTCGTTAATTCGTGCAATAATGAACCAGCATTTTCTGCACATTTTTTCTTTTCAATCAATGCTCCTCTTGCTAAATCTTCGCGTCCTTTACTTAGCGCTAATTCTGCTTTTTCTTGCCAAAGTCGCTCATCCTTCTCAAAACGCATCGCTTGGCGAGCTAGATCCTTTTTATCCGCCAACGTTTTAGCTGACGATGAACGCACCTCAACTAAGGTATCTTCCATTTCTTGAATGATCAAACGGACCATTTTTGCTGGATCTTCTGCTTTGTCTAAAAGGTTATTAATATTCGAATTTATAATATCTGTAAACCTAGAAAAAATACCCATAATTACTTCCTCATTCAATTATTTTATTTAAAATTACTGATAAACATTATTCACTTTCTAAGCCAAGTTGATTTTTCTAACTTAACGTACTGTTTTAAATCAATTTATTATAATTTAAAAAAACACTTCAATCCTACTGATTAATAAAATACACTATTTGTTAGTGAAATAAACCAATTATTAGGTTCAGTAATGTCTCGTTTTAACCAAAAAGATAACCTTCTTGGCCAAGCAAATAATTTTCTTGAAGTTTTAGAGCAAGTTTCTCAAATAGCCCCTTTAAGTAAACCCGTGCTTATTATTGGTGAACGCGGTACAGGTAAAGAACTTATCGCCGCACGTCTTCATTACCTGTCTAAGCGATGGGATCAAAATTATTTAAAGTTAAATTGTGCTGCTTTAAACGAGAACTTATTAGAAACGGAGCTTTTTGGCTACGACAGCGGTGCATTCACTGGTGCAGGTAAACGCCATGAAGGTCGGTTTGAACGTGCAGACAACGGCACATTATTTCTTGATGAAATAGCTAATACCACAGGCCTTATTCAAGAGAAGCTTTTAAGAGTTGTTGAATATGGTGAGTTTGAACGCGTTGGTGGTTCTCGAACCATTAAAACTAACGTACGCCTAATCGCAGCAACAAATGAAGATTTACCTTCTTTAGCCGACTCGGGTGAATTTAGAGCTGATTTGCTCGACCGCCTCGCCTTTGATGTAATAACGATACCGCCGTTAAGAGAGCGTATTGAAGACATTTTAATGTTGGCAGAAAGCTTTGCCATAAATATGGCTCGCGAATTAGAATTCGAATTATTCAGCGGTTTTACTGAAAAAGCAAAACGCTCGATGCTTGAATATGATTGGCCGGGTAATGTTCGTGAATTAAAAAATGTTGTCGAACGTAGTGTCTATCGTTGTAATAACCCACATTTACCTGTTCACGATTTAGTGATTGACCCTTTTGAATCGCCCTACAGACCAACACAACGCATTAAAACAAAAGACCGAGTGGCCGTGTTTACTCCGCCTACATCTGTTGCTGAAACCAATGACGATAAACTTCAAGAAATTGTTCAACAAATAAAACCGATACAAAAAGCCGTAGAGTTCCCTTTATCATTGAAAGAATTATCGCAAGATTATGAAATTGAACTTATCCAATCGGCTTTAGAAAATTGTCAATATAATCAAAAGAAAACAGCTGAAGCCCTTGAGTTGACCTATCATCAATTAAGAGGCTATCTGAAAAAATATAATTTACTTGATAGCAACTCGCTAGAAAACTCGATGGAAGAAGGCTAAAAAGGTTATATGTTGATGATGTATTTCCAACAAAAACAGCTAAACTCGATATTCTTACTTTCTTGTTTATGGTTCTTAGCTGCCTGTGATGGCAACAATAACCAATCGTTAAGTAAAAATAGTATTATTTATTGCTCTGAGGGCTCACCCGAAAGTTTTAATCCACAAACAGTATCTTCCGGTACCACGATTGATGCGACTTCAAATCAATTGTACAACCGCTTAATTTCATATAAAGGTGAACAAAATAGCATTGCGCCTTCATTAGCAAAGTCATGGCATGTAACTCGTGATCGTAAGATGATCACCTTTTATCTAAGAAAAAATGTTGCTTTTCATCAAACAAAATTTTTTACTCCTACGCGTTTTTTTAATGCTGACGATGTACTGTTCAGCTTTAACAGAATATTATCCGTTGATCATCCTTATCATCATGTTTCTGGTGGAAAATATCCTTTTTTTCAAAGTGTTAATTTTTCATCTGTTGTCGATAGTATTGAAAAAATTAATGACCACACCGTTCGCTTTAAATTCAAATATGCTGATAGTTCAATTTTAGCTAATTTGTCGAGTGACTTTGCTGTCATTTTATCTGCAGAATATGCTGACAATTTAGCTAAAAAAAATCAACAACATAAGATAGATACATCACCGATAGGAACGGGACCTTTTAAATTAAAAGAATATCGACCAGGTGCTTATATTCGCTTTGTTGCACATGAAAATTACTGGCAAAAGAAGATCAATATTGAACAACTTATTTTTGATATTACGCAAAGTAATACGGGAAGACTAACAAAGTTACTCGCCGGTGAATGTGATGTTATTGCTTTTCCTATTGCACACCAGAAAATAAAAAGTAAACCCGCATTAATGCTTGAAGAAGTAACCTCTTTTAACGTAGCTTATTTAGGCTTTAATACGAAAAAAGCTCCTTTTGATAATATAAAGGTTCGACAAGCCATTGCCCTTGCCGTAAACAAAAAAGCTATTATCGACACTGTTTATCGTGGCGAAGCAGATATTGCCCACAGTTTACTACCGACAACTTCTTGGGCCTATGATAAAAATATTTTACCGCAACCTTTCGATATTAAAAGAGCTAAAAAATTATTGGCTGATGCTGGTTTTCCTCAAGGCTTCACCATGAACTTATGGGCTTTGCCAGTTCAGCGAGCTTATAATCCAGATGCTGTTACCATGGCTAAATTAATTCAAGCAAACTTAAAGAGAATTGGAGTTGAGGTTGTCATTGAGAGCTCACTAGATATGGGGACTTTTCTTGATCTATTATCCAGAGGTGAGCACCAAAGTGTTTTACTGGGTTGGTCGGCAGATCACCCTGATCCCGATAATTTTTTCACTCCACTATTAAGCTGCGCTGCCGCATTAAGTGGTAATAATAGAACTTTTTGGTGTAATGAAGAGTTTGATAATTTAACACAGCAGGCCTTACAAACTACCAACATTAGTCAACGGAAACGGTTTTATAATAAAGCTTTAGCGATTATTTCCGCAGAAGCACCTTTAATACCCATTGCTCACTCGAAACGATTTCAGGCGAGACATAGTAATGTTTCGGGGAAATTACTCTCCCCGTTTGGTGGTATTGATTTTAGCGAGGTAAGTAAAAACTAATATGTTGATATTTAGCTTACGGCGCTTAAATTTATTTATTTTTACTATGTTTTTACTGAGCTTATTATCTTTTAGCTTGAGCTTTTTATTCCCTGGTGATCAGTTAATAAATATTTCTGGGCAAATTAATGCTACCCCAGAACAACTTGTCTTGTTAGCAGAGCAATACCAAAGCCAAGATAACATTTTTCAACAATACCTCACTTATCTAGATAAACTTTTCCACGGAGACTTAGGTCTTTCTATGGCGAGTCAGCAACCGATAAGTACGGAAATCATTAGTGTTTTACCCGCAACCATTGAACTGTCGATAGTCGCTTTATTACTTGCTATGACGGTCGGTATTCCCATTGGTTTTATTGCCGCTATTTATCACCGAAAAATGGCTGACAACGTAATTTTAAGTATTTCAATGATTGGCTATTCTATACCAGTTTTTTGGTTAGGTTTACTGGCGATTCTCCTTTTTTCAATTCAATTAGGTTGGTTTCCATCGGCAGGACAAATTAGCTTATTGTATGAAATTGAGCATGTAACCGGCATTCAGTTTTTTGATATTCTACTTAGTAGTAGCCCTTATAAATGGCAAGCGTTTCAAAATGCTAGCAGTCATATTTTTTTACCTGCTTGTGTTATCGCACTTGCTCCCGCTACTATTTTCGTCCGTTTAGCTAGAACCGCTATGATGGATGTTCTAGACAGTCAATATATTCGTGCGGCAAAAGCAAAAGGATTAAGCTTTTGGCAAATGATTTATCATCATGCAATACGTAATGCCATGGTTCATGTTATTCGTGATGTTGGTTTGCAGTTCGCCAATTTAGTGACTTTAGCTATGGTCACTGAAGTTATTTTTAGCTGGCCCGGTATTGGACGCTGGTTAATTGAAAGTATATCTCAACGCGATTACACGGCCATTCACGGTGGTTTACTCGCACTGTCTAGCTTCATTTTTGTAGTTCACATAATAACTGACTTTATTTATGCTGCACTCAATCCATTAGCAAGAGAGAACAAACATGGCTCGTGATAAAATATATTCAGAAGAAGAGTTCCCTTCTCCATTATTGCAGCTTTGGTATAACTTTAAACAAACCCCCGTGGTAATGGTTGGCTTTAGTTGTTTTTTGTTTCTTACCCTGCTCGCTATTTTTTCGCCATTGCTAACCCCCTATACTTCAGTTGAAAATAATTTATCGTTTTTATTACTGCCTCCTGCCTGGCACCCTGATGGTAATGTCAGCTTTTTACTCGGCACAGATAACTTGGGCCGTGACATGTTATCGCGTTTAATGCACGGGACCTCTCTAACTTTCGGACTGAGCTTTATTGTTGTTCTAATATCATTGGTGATTGGTGTTGTTATTGGCTCTATTTCTGCACTGACCTCTGGCATAAAATCAAGTTTTCTTAATCACTTTCTTGATGTCATTTTGTCTATTCCCTCTTTATTACTTGCCATCGTTATTGTCGCGATATTAGGCCCTGGCCTTAGTAATACTTTATGGGCTATTATCATGGTACTGATCCCACAATTTGTTCATATCACGCGTAATGCCGTTACAGAAGAATTTAAAAAAGATTATGTATTAGCCTCTCGACTTGACGGCGCTAGTTCTTTAAGAATATTGCACTACTCAGTATTTCCCAATATTGTTGAAAAATTAATAAGCCAAGCAACGTTGGCACAATCAGCAGCAATTTTAGACATTGCGGCTTTAGGCTTCCTTGGTCTAGGTGCGCAAATTCCCATGCCAGAATGGGGCGCCATGCTAAAAAGTGGCATCGACTTATTTTATATCGCTCCTTGGACCGTTTATTTACCTGGCTTAGCCATATTATTTTCTGTTGTTGCTACTAATTTAGTGGGTGAAGGTATGAGACACGCGTTGAAAATGCGTAAGGAAGCCTAATGAATCTGCTAGACATTCGGAATTTATCGATAGTTTTAAAGTCAGAAACTAACCCTATTTTAGCCGTTGATCGAGTGAGCCTAACGATGAAAGAGGGTGAAGTTCGCGGTTTGGTCGGTGAGTCAGGTTCAGGGAAGTCTTTACTCGCTCAAGCTATTATTGGTGTGCTTGATGATAAATGGCAAGTAGATGCAGATAGGTTTCATTGGCGTGGTCAAGATTTAATGCGCATGACACTTGATGACAGAAAAGCGATTATAACTAAAGATGTCGCAATGATTTTTCAAGAACCCATGGCTTCTTTAGATCCAACAATGACTATAGGAGAGCAGCTCGCTGAAGCCGTTGATTGTGACCAACTAAGTGGATATTTTTGGCAAAAGAAACAACAGCGTAAAGAAGCAGCCATCGGGTTATTACATAAAGTTGGCATTAAATCGCATAAAGTTTGTTTAACGAAATATCCTCACCAACTCACTGAAGCACTTTGTCAACGAGTGATGATAGCGATGGCACTCGCTAAACGGCCCATTTTATTAATTGCCGATGAACCTACCGCGTCAATGGAAAGTACCAATCAAGGTCAGATTTTTCGCTTATTGGCGAGCTTGAATCAGCTAAAAAACATGTCGATATTACTGATCAGCCATGATTTAGAAAATGTCACCCATTGGACAAATACCATTACGGTTATGTATAGCGGGCAATTTGTTGAAGCAGGCACCACCAAGCAAATATTTGAACAACCTTTTCACCCTTATACTCGAGCTTTGGTTGATAGTAGTCCTAAAGCTAATGTTGGCTTACCGACAAAGTCTCGCTTATCCGCTTTGCCAGGGAGTATCCCCATTTTGCAACATTTACCCATTGGCTGTCGTTTAGGCCCAAGATGCCCAAGAGCACAACAAGAATGCGTTATTGCTCCTAAAGTAAAAAACTCTCATGGTCATCAAGTTAGTTGCCATTTCTCATTAAAGGGAAGCTATTAATATGTCTTCGTTGTTACAGGTGAGTAATTTGAGTAAATCTTTTAAATTAAGCCGAAACTGGTTCAATCAAAAGTCATTTACCGCCCTCGAACCTATTTCTTTCGAGGTTCATGCGCATCAAACTTTAGCTATAGTCGGTGAGACAGGTTCAGGAAAATCTACATTAGCCAAATTACTGGTCGGTGCTGAATTTCCGACAACGGGTCATATAAAGCTTAATGGTCAAACGCTACAACCAGGTAACTTTAAACAACGATGTCAGCATGTCCGGATGATTTTTCAAGACTCGGGTACCACGTTAAATCCTAGCTTAACTATTGGCCAACTACTTGATGAACCTTTGCTGTTAAATACCGACTTAACAAACGAAGCGCGTAATTTATTAATTAGAGAGACACTGCAAAAGGTAGGTTTACTGGCTGAGCACATGAGCTTTTATCCTCATATGTTTTCTGGTGGGCAAAAACAGCGTATCTCATTAGCGCGCGCCATTATTTTAAAGCCTCAGGTGATCATCTTAGATGAAGCTCTTGCTTCACTTGACCCATCTCTGCGTTCACAAATGATCAACTTATTGCTTGATCTACAGCAACAAATGGGCTTAGCCTATATTTTAATCTCTCATAATTTAGGTATTGTTCGCCACTTCAGTGATAAAATAATGGTGCTCTGTAATGGACAAGTCATGGAAATGGGCGACACCTTAAACATTCTGAATAATCCCAAACATAAATACACCAAAAAACTTATCATGAGCCAGCAGTTTCAACTTTTACATCGTTAAACAGATGTACTAAAAAAGTTGTCTTTTTGTTAAGTTTTTATAGTATTTACCCGTATAGATGCTTAATATATCAACATAAAAAATTGATTCAATTAATATCATAAAAAGGATTTTCTGTGCGCATTCTTTCGTTCAGTGTGTTATCAATAGCATTATTATCAGCCAGTAGCTATGCGGCAAAAAGTGAAAAGCTAAATTATAATAGTTTTAATAATGTTAAAAACTATGGACTAAAACAGAGCCTCAACCAAAAAAAAATAGCTCCTCAATCGACTCTTCATACTGATAAAAGTATTCAACAACAACGTATTAATCAATTTACAAGTAACCTTCTTGGCTATTTTCAATTAGACAAATCACACAGTTTAGCCCAAAGCAATCAAATCAGTCCATTAGCCAATAGACAGCATATTCGATTACAGCAGCACTACGATGGAGTTCCTATTTGGGGGAGACAAATTGTTGTTCATTTAGATAAAAGTAATACCATATCTAAAATAAATGGCGAGCTTGTTACCCATTTAAAAGCTGATATTAATCGCTCAGTGCTAGATAAAGACTCAAAATCATCAGCAGAAGTTTTCGAGCAAATAAAAGCACGACACGCCAAAACAGTAAAGTTTTCTGGCGCTGAACTTACCTACGAGCAAAATATTTCAACGAAGATTATTTATCTCAATGAAAACAATAACGCGATACTTGCCTACCACATTAGTTATCTTGTTCAAGATAAAAGCGGCTTCATTGAGAAGCCAAGTTTTATTGTTAATGCGACAAATTTAAAAGTTATTAAACAATGGAATGACTTAAAATTTGCTAACGCGACCGGTCCAGGCGGCAATGAAAAAACAGGTAGGTATGAATACGGTAGTGACTTTTCATCACTAAATGTTACCGAACTTGATGGCATTTGTACCATGGAAAACTTAAATGTAAAAACCATCAATTTAGATCACGGCACTAATGGTGATGATGCCTATTCGTTTACCTGCCCAGAAAATACCCATAAAGAAGTCAATGGTGCATATTCACCACTCAATGATGCTCATTATTTTGGCAACGCTATTTTTAGCATGTTCAGTGATTGGTATGATGTTGCCCCACTCGCATTTCAATTAGTTATGCGCGTTCATTATTCATCCAATTATGAAAATGCTTTTTGGGATGGGCGAGCAATGACCTTTGGTGATGGCGCTTCTCGTTTTTACCCTTTAACATCTTTAGATATTTCAGCTCATGAAGTTGCTCATGGAGTCACCGAGCAAAACTCAGGCTTAATTTATGCCAACATGTCTGGTGGTATAAATGAAGCTTTTTCAGATATGTCGGGGGAAGCCGCAGAGTTTTACGTGCGAGGCTCTAATGATTGGTTGTCCGGTGCTGAGATTTTTAAAGCTGATGGTGCATTACGTTATTATGAAGACCCTACCCTAGACGGAGTATCTATCGGCCATGCTGATGATTATACCGATTCATTAGATGTCCATTGGAGTAGTGGCGTTTTTAACCGTGCTTTTTACCTCCTTGCTAACACCAATGGTTGGACGACAAAAACAGCTTACGATGTAATGCTTGACGCTAATAGAAATTATTGGACGCCTTCGACAACATTTACTGAAGGCGCTTGTGGTGCTATCCATGCTGCCGACGATTTAGACTATACCGTTTATGACGTAATTAATGCCTTTGAAGAAGTGGGCATTACTTGTGATAACTTACCCTTTATTGATGCTGATAATGACGGTATGTCTGACTACTGGGAGCAAGCTTTTGGCTTAGATGCAACCGATGCCAGTGATGCCATTTTAGATCTAGATAATGATGGGCTGAATAACCTTGCTGAATATATCGCAGGAACACTTCCCAATAATATCGACAGCGATTCAGACACTCTTACCGACGGTGATGAAGTTAATATTCATCTCACCAACCCGGCTAAAAGTGATACTGACGACGATGACCTAGCTGATAACGATGAAATAAATGTTCATCTGACTAACCCGTTAATTGCTGATACAGAAACTGATGGTATGCCTGATGGTTGGGAGGTTTTATATGGCTTAGATCCTTTAATTGACGATAGCCAGTTAGATTTAGACAATGACAGTGTAAGTAATCTCGATGAGTTTATCGCAGGAACAAACCCAACGTTAAGGGAATACTTTGAAAGTGAGCCTAATGATGCGTTTGCTTCAGCCCAAAATATAAACAACAACTTCACGTTAAGTTACTCTCCGGACATAGGTAATAACACTGAGAATACTTCTGAGTCTATTCCTCATGTCACTATTACGGCAACGGGTGATAATAGCTACGACTATTTTACTTTTACGGTAGCAAGTGCTCCATCAGTCGGCATATTTGATATTGATTATGCTATGGATCAGGGGGGCTCGTTCGACAGCTATCTTCGTTTGTATAATCAGCAAGGCGAATTAATTGATTCAAATGATGATGCGGGAATTCAATTAGGTCAACAAGGGTCTTTACACTCCTATGACTCATTTTTAATTCATGCATTTAATTCTCCTGGCGAATATACCATTAAGGTTTCACAATACTCAGACAGTCCGATATCTGTTAACGCTACCTATCAGTTAAATATTTCTCTTGAATCTATTTATGCCGATACTGATTCAGATGGCATGCCAGATAGCTGGGAAGATGAATTTTCCTTAGATAAGAATAATCCAGATGATGCTGCAGCAGACAACGATAGTGACAACCTCACGAATTTAGAAGAATTTACTGCCGGAACAAATCCAACGATTGCTGATACTGATAGCGATGGCTTAAATGACGGAGCAGAAATTAACGAACATAATACTTCTCCAATACAAAGTGACAGCGATGCAGACGGCCTCAGTGATGGTGAAGAAATTAATACTTATTTATCAGATCCCAATAATAGCGATACAGACAATGATGGTTTGTCTGATGGCGATGAGGTTAACCTTCACGCTACCAACCTATTACTAAGTGACAGCGATAATGACGGTTTAGGTGATGGCTTTGAGATTCAGTTTGGTTTTAATGCCAATGAAAATGATGGTGAAGCCATGTTAGATCATGATAACGATAACCTAAGTACTTTGCTTGAATTTACCCACGGTACAGACCCTTATGACATAGATACTGATAATGATACCCTATCTGATGGCGATGAAGTTCTGATACACGGTACTAACCCACTCAATATTGATTCTGATGAAGATTTGATGCCAGATAATTGGGAGCTTACCTATGGTTTACTTCCTTTAGTCAACGATGCTAATAGTGATTTAGATGCCGACACATGGAGTAACCTTGCTGAGTTTCAGCATAATACCGACCCAAGTGATGCCAATTCAATTCCTAATATTTTAATTGGTTATTCAATTAATACCAATAACGAACTTTTTAAAATTGAATTATTAACAGGACAAACTCACCTTATTGGTGCCTTACTCGGCGGAGACTTCGAAGCTATCACCTTTGGGGGAAATGATACCTTATACGCAGTTGAAAGCTCGACTAACTCTCTTTATCGCATCAATGTTTTAACGGCTGAAACCACACTCATTGGCGCTTTAAATATTGAAGTAGACAACCCCGGTTTAACCTTTGATAGTCAAGAAATTTTACATCTCGTTAATGGTAATGAAAACGGCAGCTTATATACCATTGATACAGACTCAGGTTTAGCGAACTTGGTCGGCTCCTATCAAGGTGATTTTATCAACGCTATTACCTGGGACGGTAGGGATTTATGGGCATTAAGTTCAGCAGGGACATCGCGTTTATATAAAATAGATAAAAATATTGGCTCATCACTTTATATTGGTCAACTAAATTCTGTAAATCTAACCAAAAAATCA
The DNA here is from genome assembly GCA_013215385.1 of Colwellia sp. Taxonomy (GTDB): domain Bacteria; phylum Pseudomonadota; class Gammaproteobacteria; order Enterobacterales; family Alteromonadaceae; genus Colwellia_A. Next base: position 19,311 of record JABSOY010000001.1, on the reverse strand, counting down.
GGCTTTAGTATAGACGAGAACGGTAATCTTTGGGGGATTGATGAAGATGGCAAACTATTCTCTGTAGATAAAATAAGTGGTAATGCCAACGTTTTACAAAATCTTGAGGTTGGATTTACTTCTCTGGCAATTAACAATAATATCGATAATGATGCCGATGGCATGCCTAATGACTGGGAGTTAACATACGGTTTAGATATTAACGACCCTAGTGATGCACTGTTAGATAATGATGCAGACAACCTGAATAATATTAGCGAGTTTCATGCTCAATCAGATCCACTAAACCCTGATACCGATGGTGATTTACTCCCCGATGGTGATGAAGTACAAATACATGGAACCTCTGCAAGCTCCCCTGATACCGATAATGATGAATTAACCGATTATCAAGAAATAATGACCTATCAAACTAACCCACTGCTAATCGATAGTGAAAATGATGGTATGCCTGATGGTTGGGAAGTTAACTACGGTTTGAATCCGCTTATTGACGATAGTTTATTAGATTTAGACGCTGACGGTACCAGTAACATTGATGAATTCATTAATGGTTCTAACCCGGCTGAAGCTACATTAGCTGAACAAGAGCCTAATAACAGCCTAGAGAGCGCTCAGAATATTGATGGAAATTTCAATCTTCATTACTCACCTGATATCGGTGATGAAATGAGTAATACTTCTGAAAATATCGCTCATGTCACGATTATAGGAACGGGTGATAACAGTTACGACTTTTTCTCTTTTACTGTAGTTGCGGTACCTTCTGTCGGGATTTTTGACATTGATTACGCGGCTGATCACGGTGGCTCTTTCGATAGCTATCTTCGCTTATATAATGACAATGATACCTTTCTCGATTCAAACGATGATAACAATCCTTCATTAGGCCAATCAGGTAGCACCAGTGGCTTAGATTCGTTCTTACGTTACAACTTTACCGAGCTAGGCACTTACTCAATAAAGGTTTCCAGGTATTCAGATCAAGAGATATTAGACGGCGCGACTTACCAGCTCAATATTTCGCTAGAGTCACCTATTTTTGACTCCGACGGTGATTTAATACCTGATCACTGGGAAGATTTACATGGCTTAAATAAAAATGACAGCTCTGATGCCAGCAATGATAACGATAATGACAACTTAACGAATTTAGAAGAATTTACTCACGGTACTTTACCCAACAATGCCGATACGGATAGTGATGGTTTACCCGATGGTTGGGAAGTTAATCATAATTTTGATGCCAACAATGCTGAAAATAGCTTGATAGATGAAGATAATGACGGGTTAACGCTATTAGAAGAGTATTTATTAGGGACCGATTATTTACTAGCGGATAGTGATAACGATTCAGTTATTGATAGCGAAGATAATGCTCCTTTAGATAGTACACAGGGGTCAAATCAAGCTCCTGAATTTTCGACATTAAGTGAAATTACTTTCGAAGCAACAGCTAATTTATCAAGGTTGAACCTACCGTTACCACAGGTCACCGATAATAATACGGTTACGCCATTAGTAAGCTTGCAAACTGAAAACTTATTCGCCTTAGGCAGTCATGAAATAACCTGGCACGCTATCGACTTTTCAGGTAATGAAAGTACAGCGATTCAAATCATTCATGTGGTCGATACAACGGCTCCTGACATCAGTACTTTAAGCGAAATTGTTACTATTGGTAGTAAAGGATTATTAACCCTAGTTAAAGATTTAGGGGATATTACCGCACACGACTTAGTGGATGGAATAATAACGGTGACCACAGAGGAGGTTTCTCTTCAGGTGGGTAGGCATACACTGCCTATTTTCGCTGAAGACTTAAGTGGTAATAGCATAGCAAGTAACATTAATATCCTGGTAGAGCCAATGGTACAAATAATGCCAGAAGCAACTGTTATGCAAGGTCAGGTATATAAACTGACATTATCGCTAAATGCTCCAGCTTTAACGTACCCTGTTACTGTTGACTACCTGGTGACACATGAGAATTCGGCAGATGCTACGTACCGGGTTCAAATCACAGCAGGAATATCAACCCAGTTACTTATAGAGATTCCCAGTGGCGAGCAAGCAGGTAATATAAGTACAGTAGAATTACTTATGGCAACAAATGCTAATGTTTATAGCAACTTTTTGAGCCTGTTAACCATTACTGATGAAAACCTGCCGCCAAGGCTCGAAGTTAAGACAAGTCAACAAGGCAAGCAGGTAAGTTTTATTAACCCTAGAGCTGGTGATGTCACCATTGATTTTGAATATATAGACACCAATAATGACAGTTATTCTCACATTTGGACCTCAGACGAACTCATTAATACCAACACGGCATCGAGGTCTTTTATCTTTGATCCGCTTGGGCTGACAAAAACTGAGTATGCGGTTGAACTATCGGCTACCGAGCTTAATACCCCAGAGCTATACAATGTTAAATCTTCAATCAGTTTATTTATCATAAACGACTTTCCAACCTTGCTTAATATTGATACCGATGGTGACGGCATTAATGATATCGACGAAGGTTTCAGTGATTCTGACGGTGATGGCATCGCTGACTACTTAGATAATGACACTAACACGACCAGGTTACCTATTAGTGAAAGCAATGCGCCATTACAAACAACTTTAGGGCAAAAACTAATGCTAGGTTCAAGTGTTTTCTCCACCAAAAATATTACGGCAACCGATGCGACCTTAACTAAAGAGCAATTACGGGCAAAGCTCGCTGAAGTAGATGATAACACCGCTGATCCTCACTTTGCTGAAGTCAATTCAATCATAAACTTTACCGTTGCTAATATTAGCCATGCTACGGGTTCTGCAACCGTTGTCATTCCGTTAGATGAAAATAGCTTAATCCCTGCACAAGCAAGCTTTAGAAAATATTCTCTTAAAACGGGTTGGTTCACTTTTATTGAAAACGAGTTAAACAGCTTGAAGTCTGCGATGTTAGACAGTAACGGTAACTGCCCTGTGCCACTATCAAATAGTTATCAAAATGGTTTGTTGGAACATCATCAGTGCATTGAATTGACCATTGAAGATGGTGGTCCCAATGACGCTGATGAATTAAAAAATGGCTCTGTTGAAGACCCAGGTGTACTCGCTTCAACCAAGAACCAAGCACCAACAATATCAATTTCATTGCCTGACAGTATTGAGGAAGATAAGGAATTTACCATTGACGCATCAGAGACTGTAGATCTCGATAACGACACGCTCACTTTTACTTGGCGGCAAGTAAGTGGTCCTGCGATTGATATTAACGCACCAAACGATATGTTAATTACGCTTAAAGCTCCACAGGTTACTACTGATCAGGTAATTGTCATCGAACTAGAAGTCAACGATAGTTATATTTCGACTTTTTCTTCCAGACAAATCACGGTCAAACCACGCCCTGCTGCTCCAGTAGTTGCAATCTCTGCAGATAAAGGCAGTAGTGGTGGTGTAATCAATATGAGTCTCTATCTATGGTTAACTCTGTTTGGCGTCATTTGTTATAGAGAAAAAATTAAACGAGGAAAGAAATATGAAGAATAAAGTTGCCGAAACAGTTTATCCCTTTAGCGCGTTAAATAACAAAAATGAAAATATTGAGCTAAAAGATTATCAAGGCAAAGTTATGCTTATCGTAAATACAGCAAGTGCTTGTGGATTCACACCACAATACGAAGGCTTGCAGTCACTTTACGCTGAACATCAAGCACAAGGATTAGAGGTGTTAGCTTTTCCCTGCAATCAATTTAAGCAGCAAGAAAAAGGCAATAACGAAGAAATCCAGCAGTTTTGCGACTTAACATTTAACATAAAATTCCCTTTATTTGATAAAATTGACGTTAATGGTGACCACACTCACCCACTTTTTACCTTCTTAAAATCTCAAGCGCGAGGAATTTTAGGCACTAAAAGTATTAAGTGGAACTTCACAAAATTCTTAGTAAATAAACAAGGTCAAGTGGTTAAACGATATGCGCCATCAACTAAACCTGAAAGCATAAAAGCAGACATTGAAAAATTACTCAACGCTGAATAATATAATACAGTAAAATTCAAGTGAATAAAAAGCCATTGATAATCATTATCATTTAGATTACCATTGGCGCTATTATTTCTCACTGAGCTTTACCCTATGTACGTATGTATTTGTCATGGCGTTACCGATAGTCAAATTGAAGCTGCCATCGATGATGGGGCGACGACTATGCGCATGATATCTGAAGAGCTTAACGTCGGTAACCAATGTGGACAATGCTGTTCATGTGCAAAAAAATTATTAAATACTAAATTAATAAAAATTGCCGAAGCACAACCCGCAGTGGCTTAAGTTTACTACCCCCCTACTTACTCTAATTCGACCAAGCCAACAAGAATGATAGTAATTATCATTCACATTTACTTATTTAATATCAATCTATTAAGTATATTTATAGAAGTATTTATTCTTTCCTCCTTTATCTAAACCAACCTATATTTAAGTGATGTTTATTTAAATATGGAGGCATTATGAAAGGTAAAATAAATATTTTAACCGCGTTAAATCAAATACTCACTCAAGAGCTTAGTTCAATAAATCAATATTTTTTGCATGCGCGAATGTTTAAAAATTGGGGATTAGCAGGACTAGATAAAAAGTCCTATAAAAAATCAATAAAAGACATGAAGCAAGCTGATGACATTATCGAGAGAATTCTTTTCCTCGAAGGCCTACCTAATTTACAGCAACTTGCAAAACTTAGAATAGGCGAACATGCTGCTGAAATGTTGCAATGTGATCTAGACTTTGAAAGCGACCATATAGCTGATTTACGTAAGGCTATTGCACTTTGTGAGTCTGAAAAAGATTACATCAGCAGAGAATTACTTGAAAATAGACTAAATGCAGAAGAGGATCATGTTGATTGGATAGAAGCACAACAACTACTTATCACAAATATTGGCATTGAAAACTATCTACAATCTATGATGGAGGAAGATTAACATGCAAGGTAAACAGTTAGTTATCGACCAACTAAATAAGCAATTAACCCTTGAATTAACATCAATGGATCAATACTTAGCTCACTCAAAAATTTACGAAGACTGGGGCATAAATAAACTCCATGAGAAACTGTCGCATGAATATGAAGAAGAGCTTGGTCATGCGAAACGCCTAGCTGAACGGATTCTATTTTTAGAAGGTCACGCAGATACAGTATCTAGAGAAAAAGTAAATATAGGTACTAACGTTAAAGAAATGCTGGCGAACGATTTAGACGCAGAACGTATAGTTGCTGAGAGCCTACGTAAAATCATCGCTATTTGTGAGCAAGAGCAAGATTACATTAGCCGAACGATTCTTGAAGACCTACTTGATGATACTGAGATGGATCATATTTATTGGCTTGAACAGCATTTAGGTTTAATCGATAAAATAGGCCTGCAAAACTATATTCAATCACAGATGTAATTGAACCTTACGCAATATAATTATTTTTAAAAGCCGGAATACTTCCGGCTTTTGTATTTTATAATTTTATTTAGATAGAGCTACTTTTAATAATTGCAAATTTTTAGCAATATCTTCCGCAGCTGTTTTAGGATTTATATCCTCATCTATTTTTAATATCTTTCCTTCTTTGGAAATATAAAAAGTCACTCTGCTGGCAACTCGTACAAAATTTAAAACGTCATAGGCTTTAGCGGTATCTTTAGTTGGGTCACTAAGCATAGGGAAATCGGCCCCTGTTTTTTTAGCAAAGTCTCTGTTGTCATCTAACGGGTCAACACTGGCCATAAAATAGCTCGCGTTGTACTCTCTAATTAAATGTCCCTTCTCTACCAGTGATTTACATTCAATAGTACAGCCACGGGTATTAGCCATAGGGTACCAAGCTAAAACGATTGCTTGTTTGCCCTTATAATCACTGAGTTGATAATAATCTCCCGTAGTGGCCTGTAACTTAAAATTTGGCGCTTGATCGCCGACTTTTAAATCGGTTGCAAACAAACTAAAGCTAGTAAATATTGATAGCAGTGTACAAATTATCGTTGACGTATTTTTCATCAGGGTTACCTTTTAGAAGATGAGTGTATTTTTATTTGAATTTAATTATTATCGTATTTTAGGTCAATTAACCTTTAGCTAACAAGCTATCTAACCAACGTGTTGGTAGTAACCGTTTGAAAATGGCAAAGAGTTTAGTTGGCACCGTAATTCTATATCTAATTTTGGGCCGTTTACTTTCTAATGCGTGGATTAATGCTTTCGTGACATCTTTTGGCTCTAGGGTAAACTTAGCATTCGAGGTTTTACTGGCTAACCTCGCTACTTGCTGTTGGTATTCAATCTTATGCACACTGTTTTCACAATCAATATACTCTTGAAAAGCGCTTAACGCATTAGCACGAAACTGGGTATTAATAGGTCCAGGTTGCAACAAAACTACCGCTATATTGGCTGATTTTAATTCTAATCTTAGTGTGTCAGTTAACCCTTCAAGCGCATACTTAGAAGCATTATAAGCACCACGATAGGCCATAGATACAAAGCCTAACACTGAACTACATTGAATAATTCGGCCATGCCCTTGCTTGCGCATAATAGGTATAATTTGTTTGGTTAATTCATGCCAACCAAAGACGTTGGTTTCAAATTGAGCCTTTAATGCTTGAGTTGATAAATCTTCTAACGCGCCCGGTTGCCCATAGGCGCCATTATTAAAGAGAAAGTCTAATGTCCCGCCAGTTGCATTGAGTACAAAGGCAAGCGCTGTTTTGATACTCTCGGCCTCATTTAAGTCAAGCTGACAGGCAAGTAAACCTTTTTCTTGAAGCATTATGACATCCACTTGTTTACGTGCAGTTGCCAAAACTTGATAACCTCTTAACTGTAACGTCAAGGCAGCGTCCAAACCAATACCACTCGAGCAACCTGTTATTAAAATAGATTTTTCCACGTTTTTATTTTTACCTTATTGCTCTTTTACTGACTATTTTGTCAGTATATCGTTTTATACGGCTTGAAGTACCACAATAAAAAACAAATCAGCAGAACAACCTGCCAAGTCTATCTTGCTGGGCTGATCGATTATTTAAGCTCGCAATAATTAACCGCGTTACATGGTATAATTTTTATTAAACATTCAAACGAGTAATTCATTCTTTGAAAGATTGTAATCAATGCGGTAAATGCTGCATTAAATACGGTGACGGAGGCATTGAAGCCTCAACTGATGACATTGAAATGTGGGAAATTTTTCGACCGCATATTCATCAGTATGTTATCAAAGATAAAATTTGGTTTAGCCCAGAAACAGGCGAACAATTAACACAATGCCCCTTTTTAGAGAAAATGCCAAACCAAGCACCAACAGAGCAAGTTAAATATACTTGTGCTATTTATCTAGATCGCCCAGAAGATTGTCGTCTTTACCCAAGTAATATTGCTGAAATGGTAAGAGATGAATGTGAAATGATTGAAGTTATAGATTTGACTCACCCCAAAAAAGCACAATTAAAGCTCGACGAGTTAATGAGTGACAGTCGCCCCTAAAGAAGCAGTTAATAACTTTTTTTAGATTTTCTCCACGAGCTAATTGTTCTAAAGTTAAAATAAGTAATAAACACAAACCAACTTATCGCTATTCTCAGCAAATTAAGTTATTTGCTTTTGTAATCTATTGTTACAGAGTATTCAAAGAAAAAGCACAATCCTAGGTCATTTTTAAAATGTTGAACCTACAACGAATGCTTCTTATAAAAATATATTTAGGGGTGATTATGGTTACTCAATACGCCATCAACTATCGAGTTTTTAGTTTTACTTTATTATTTATAGTCTTTATCAGTCCTTGCTCTGCAAAAAGTAATGCTGGTTCACCGCATGATAGTCAAAGTATAGATGTGCAGTTTCATTCAATAATGTCTTCAGAAAAAAAACAAATTATACGTCAGTGGATTAGTCATAGTAGTGACGCGTTAAAGTTAGTTTATGGTGAGCTCCCTATTAACCATTTCATTACCAAAATAAAATTGAGTAGACGAAACTCTGGTGTTGTTCCTTGGGGAGAAGTTAGCCGTAATACTCCACCAGAGGTGACACTTGTTATTAACCCGACAAGTACCCTTAATGAATTAAAAGCTGATTGGACGATATATCATGAATTTAGCCACTTACTCATTCCTTATGATGCTGGTGATGCGCGTTGGTTTTCAGAAGGACTAGCCAGTTATTACCAAAATATTATTCAAGCCCGCGCGGGTATGTTTAACGAAAAGAAGATGTGGCAAAAACTTTATGAAGGATTTGAGCGCGGTAGAAAAGAGACTAATTATAGTCATCAAAAGTTAAGTTATGTGAGTGATAATATTGATCAAAACCATAATTACATGCGTGTTTATTGGAGTGGCGCGCTATATTGGCTTAAAGCTGATATAACCTTAAGAAGGCTAAAGTCAGGCTACTCACTAGATAGAGCATTATACCAATTACGAAAATGTTGTTTTGACCGCTATTTGACGGCAGAAGAAATCACCAAACAACTCGACAAGTTAACTAACAGCATTGTTTTTACTTCATTATTTACCGAGTTTTCAGAAAGTTACACCTTACCTGAATATATGAAGGAATTACGTTCTTTAGGGGTAACTCCATTTACCCCAGAGGTAGTATTAAAAAATGATGCTGAAAACAGCCATGTAAGACATGCTATTTTTCAAGGTAAATTAGAATAACGAATAGCTTGATAACCAAACTATTTATTTAACCGTTACTGTTCAATAGTTTCGTCATTTACTTGCTCTCGTTGATAAAGGGTATAACGCATCGCATATTTTGCAGCAAAACGATAACTTATATAAGCAATCAAGATCCACACAACGAAATTTTCAGTATTAAATTTATCAGGCCAATAACTGAACCAAATAGCTGCTTTTATCATGTTAGTAATAGAATCAATGATCATAGCAATCAAAGTATCTAAACTAAATAACGCAATAATATCCTGCCAACCGGTAATGCTAAATAAAAAATTAACCACCTGCGTTAATTCAATAATAATAAACGTTAACAAGGCAATTAAGCCATAAAAACCACCGCCAAAGGTCACCCATTTAGAGTGCAAGAATAATAAATCTTTTTTGTGTTTTCGAGAGAGTGATGACTGTGTGTTGTTGTTCTTTTTCTTAAAAGCATCTTTAAGTTCAACATCAGTCGATAAATAACCTTTCTGATAAGAAAAGTAGATCATTAAAAAACTAAATACACCAACGGGTATACCGACAAATAAAATAGCTCGTAAAATATCTAATAAAGTATGCACAGTCTTATTAATTTATTAAGGGAAGGTATTAATTTAAATATAACCGATTGCTTAGGCTAAACATAGCCAGTTAAGTATATATACCCGTTCCACCTCAAGATACAGATTTCAGCAAGTCGAGAAAGGGTTAGCTACAAGGCATTGATTGAAGAGAATAGTTATTCTATTATCGAAATCTTTAACGCCGGAGATGACCCTTTATCGGCTTGCCCGTAAGGAGCTAAGTTAGAAAAACAGTCCTGCGTTGCACTACTTGATAAGGGAATAACCATTATCTTCATAGTACGCCTTGATCTGATTTCCTAGCTTAGCTCTGAAACTGTATCTTGAGGTGGAGCGGGTATATTAGCAGGGCTAATATATACTTAACTGATGAAAGAAAGGTCTTTTAACTTATCTTTTGTTCTTAGGAACATAATTTAAAATAGAAACAGGAACGACTTTTTTAACCGGGAAACCCTCAAACTCTTTGCGTTTAATAACGTGCCCTAAGCGGCTTTCTATTGCACAAAGGTTTCTAAAGTTATCTTTGGCAACAAACGAAACAGCTTCACCAGATGCGCCAGCTCGACCTGTTCGGCCAATACGGTGAATATAGTCATCAACTTGATCTGGTAAGTCGTAATTAACAACTCGGGTTAGCTCGCCGATATCGAGACCACGTGAAGCAATACCTGTCGCGACAAGAAATTTAATTTTTCCGGCTTTAAAGTCATTAAGTACTTGCTCTCTAACGGCTTGTGTTCTGCCACCATGAATAGACTCAGCGTTAATACCGCGTTTTTCTAACTGGCTTACTAATTTAGCAGCGCCGTGTTTGGTTTCAATAAAAATAAGCGCTTGTTGCCATTTATGTTCGTTAATTAAATGGCTAAGTAATGCGGACTTATTACCTTTATCGACCGTAATCAACCATTGGTCAATTTTGGGTTTTGACGCACTGTTATTAGCAATTGAAATTTCAGTGGCATTACTAATGGTTCTTTTTGATAAGGCACGAACATCATCAGAAATAGTCGCTGAAAATAATAAATTTTGGCGTTCAAGAGGCAAGCGTTCAATAATTTTATTAATATCATCAATAAAGCCCATATCAAGCATTCTGTCGGCTTCATCTAAAACGAGTACTTCAAGTTCATCAAAATGCAAAGCACGTTGATGAGCCATATCGAGTAATCGACCAGGGGTTGCAACAATAATATCGACACCCCAAATTAGCTTTTGCCTTTGTGGTTCAATGTCGGTGCCACCATACATTGCCATAGAGCTAAGATTGAGATGTTTACCATAGTCACGAACACTTTGCTCTACTTGTACAGCAAGTTCACGTGTCGGGGTAAGGATAAGTGCTCTAATACGTTTACCACGTAATTTTCGATCGGTATTAAGTTTTTCAAGTATTGGCAAAACAAAACTAGCCGTTTTACCGGTACCTGTTTGCGCTGCAGCAACAAGATTTTTACCCGATAAAACAACAGGAATTGCTTTTTTCTGAATGGCTGTTGGCTCACTATAATTTAATTCAGCAAGCGCTTTTAAAAGAGGTTCACTTAATCCAAGTGTCGAAAATGGCATCGTATTATCCTTGAACTGTAATTTTCAAACCTTTAATGAAGGTAGATAATACGTCATCACTACAGTCTCGATAATGTTTATTATTAACATTTCTAAAAAAAGCACTTAATTCATATTTGGTCAGGCTCAGTTCTGCTAATTCAAGCGTACCAATCACTTCATCTGCTTGTAAAGAAAAGGCTATTTTTAACTTATTGAAAATTGCGTTGTTGCTTAAAGTCTGTTCAGGTACGGCTTGTGGCCCTTCTTTTGCGCCTCTTTTTTCAACAATTAAACCATTAAGAAAACTTGCTAGTTCGACATCAAGTAATTCTACATAATCTACATCATCTTTTTCTTTAAAAAAACAAACCATCTGCTCTGCTGTTATGTCACAAGAGTTTAATTTAAATACAGCACGTACCTTTTCGTCATCAAAACCAAGTAATGTACTTAAGCGGCGAAGAATATCATTGTTTATCATTTATAGGCCTAGGGATCGTTGTTGAAGTGAACATAACGTAATAGTCATATTCTAAAGGGTAGAGAGTATAGCGCCTCGTTTTGAGTTTTGGCTATCTCATTTGTTTATCTATTGTAATGAAGTTGCTTAATTAAAGATTTAAAAACGTCATGACAAACGTTTTTAAATCTCAAGATAAGCGGAACTTAAACCGTACTAAGCTCTTTTTTGAGCCTGCATTTGGCTATCAAGGTATTCATCTAAGGTGCCTTGAAAATCTACTAATTTTTTATCTTTAATATCGATGATACGTGTTGCCAAGCTTGAAACAAACTCACGGTCATGACTGACAAAAATCAACGTACCTTCAAAGTCTTTAAGGGCATTGTTTAATGCATCTATCGCTTCGATATCCATGTGGTTAGTCGGCTCATCCATAATTAATACATTGATATCAGCCATCATCAAACGACCAAATAACAAGCGGTTCTTTTCACCACCTGAACAGTTACGTGCTTTTTTGTTCGCATCGTCGTCGGTAAATAACATACGGCCTAACATGCCACGAACACTTAAATCGTTATGACAAGGTCTACGCCATTGTGACATCCATTCCATCAGCGTTAATTCATTTTCAAAAAATGAACCACTATCTTGCGGGCAATAACCAACAGAAGCATTTTCAGACCATTTAACAACGCCTTGATAATTATCGAATTCATTCATTAAACAACGTAATAATGTCGTTTTACCAACACCATTTTCACCGATAATAGCGACCTTAGCACCGGCCTCTAGTAATAAATCGCCGTTTTCAAATAATACTTCGCCATCAAAACCATGCCCTAGGCTCTCAAGCTCTAATGCTTGACGGTGCATTTTCTTACCCGGAGCAAAAGCAATTTTTGGGGTGATGCGACTTGAAGACTTTACGTCATCCAGTTTAATTTTATCCATTTTCTTAGCACGAGAACTTGCTTGTTTCGCTTTAGAAGCATTTGCGCCAAAACGGTTAACGAAGTCTTGTAGTTCTGCGATTTCAGCAACTTTTTTGTCATTACCGGCTAATAACTGCTCACGTAATAAACCAGACTGCGCTAGGTAGAATTCGTAATTACCCGGGTAAACGCGTAACTCACCGTAATCAATATCTGCCATATGTGTACAGACAGAGTTAAGGAAATGTCTATCATGAGAAATGATAATCATGGTGCATTTACGTTTGTTCAACTCAGCTTCTAACCAACTAATGGTATGAATATCCAAGTTGTTGGTAGGCTCATCGAGTAATAAAATATCAGGGTTAGCAAACAAGGCTTGTGCTAGTAAAACACGTAGTTTCCAACCTGGAGCAACTTGTTGCATTGAACCGTAATGAAAAGACTCTTCGATACCGGCTTCTAATAAGATTTCGCCCGCACGACTTTCTGCGGTATATCCGTCCATTTCAGCAAATTCGCTTTCTAAGTCACCAACACGCATGCCATCGGCTTCACTCATTTCAGCTTGTGCGTAAATGGCATCTCTTTCTTGCTTAACTTTCCATAGAGGCATATCACCCATGATCACAGTATCAATAACATTGTGTTCTTCAAAGGCGAATTGATCTTGGCCCAAAGTACTTACTTTGTTACCTGTGCTTACCGATACGTTACCAGAGCTTGGCACAAGATCGCCACTAAGTATCTTCATAAATGTAGATTTGCCACAGCCATTTGCGCCAATTAAACCGTAACGGTGACCGTTACCAAATTTAGCCGAAATGTTTTCAAACAAAGGCTCTGCGCCAAATTGCATTGTAATATTAGATGTAGTGATCAAAGAGATATTCCTAAATAATGCTAACTAAAATGGTTAACCAGCAATGGTGAAGATAGCAAAAATAGAAACTTATTTAAGACCATCAAAATAAAGTGGCGCATTATACAGTAATAACTCTAATCTCCCTACCTAATATTGACTTTTACTGGTTATTTTTTCACCAGTGGGGATAGACCAGTGATTAGTGCTTGATATATTTTAAAATAAAAACAATGACACCCTACTAATCCTGAATCGTATTCTCTTGCAAAACCCTAATTGCTCTAGTAGTTTATTTGCACAATAAAAATAATATATAAGGGTATTCCATGTCTATTGATACAATTTATAAAGTCACATTACATCCATTTATTAACGAGTCCATTGCCAGTTTAAAGTCTATGACTAACTTAACAGGTAGCTCAAGCGAAACATTCATGGATAAAGTAGAAGATTTTCGCTTTAAAGGTTATGCCGTTTGTTCAAATATTACTGGCTGTTTAGATGGTGTAATAATGATGCATCATTATCCAGAAACGGCAGTTGCTATTGGTAACTCGGTCTGCCAAAACATGTTTGATGAAAAATACGACTTCACAGAAATAAATGAAGAGCTCAGTAACGCCTTAGCTGAGTGGGGCAACACCATTGTTGGTCGTGCCACCGACTTACTCAGTAGAAACAACCTAAATTTTGATTTTTCGAGTCCATTTTTCATCCATAACTTTAATGATATGGAAAAGTATCTAGAAGGCGTTAAAGAGATAGTCACTGTCCCCATTACCGTTGAAGGTGTAGGTCGCTACTATTTTAATTTATTGGTGCGTAGTGTTAACTTTCAAACCACCAATGTTGAAAGAGAACAAAGTGTTGGTATTGCCAACCCTCACAGCAAACCTTTACCACAAGACAGTAAAATATTGGTCGTTGACGATAGCGCGATGATAAGAAAAGCGCTAAGACGATTTTTAGCAGGCTTAGGTTATGAAAATGTCATTGAAGCCAATGATGGTATAACTGCGGTAGAGTCGGTGAAAAATGAAGCGCCGGATTTTCTTTTCATGGATGTTGTGATGACTGAAATGAATGGCAACGAAGCATTAAAAAAAATCCGTGCTAGTGGCTCAAATGTTCCCGTGGTTATGTTGTCATCAGTCACCGACAAAGGGCTTGTTGATGAATGCCAAGAAAGTGGCGTGTCAGGTTTTATTTTTAAACCTATTCAAGCGAATAATGGTGCAGCAATAATCAAAGATTATTTAAAAATTGCCTAAGCAGGTGTGGTAAAACGTTAATAAAGCACTTTATTATAAAGATGAGGTGCTTTAAAAATGTTGATGATTAAGCTGCGGTTTTATAAAAAGTATGACAAATAGCACGCTTTCAACAGGCTATGTTTAGGCAATAGCCCATGCATCTTTTCAGTCGTTATAAGAAATAGGTTATACACCTAGCCCCCCAAAAGAATATGCACAATCACTTTAGTACAACTCGTCAGGTGAATACCCGCTAGTATTTTCATTGGCAGGTAACAATACATACCAAGTAAAAACGCAAATACGTAAGTATTTAAATGCACAAAAATACGTTCATGAGTTTTATCACGTTTCCGCACAAGTCGCTTCCCCCCCTCAACGCTAAACATTGAAAATTCGAATTTCCAACAAGCTTTAGCCGTTAATTTCTCGATAAATTCTCTCTTTAATAATTTATGAAAAAGACCTTCATTATTGAAAACTGGACAGTTTAGCCATATTTTCAAATTTTTCACTAGGTATACTTAGGCTTATCTCATTACAGTAATTAAGTCAGTAGCTATGTTTAAGTTTGTTCCTAAAATTTTATTGTCGGTTTCTTTAGTCGCAGCAAGTGCTTTAACGGATGCATCTCTCATCACTAACGGTAGTTTTGAGCAAACAACCTTTGCTGATAACTCAACCTCTGTGGGTTCTGTATTTAATACCGACTTAGTTGCTTATAAAGATAAAGATCGTGCTTGGGATGTATTTGAGTATTTACCGGGTTGGGAAACCTCTTATGGTAACGGCATTGAATTGCAGAAAAACATTGTAACACTTGCTCAAGATGGTTCTCATCACGTTGAATTAGACTCCCATCCTCGTGGCGCATCAAATACCGCCATGACCCAAACAGTAGACTCACTTACTGTTGGCGCAGATTATCTATTAGAGTTTTTTTATAAGCCCCGCACCAACAATCGTAATGATAACGGTATCAATGTTTTTTGGTATGACTCGGCAGTTGGTTTTAGCTCGGGTATGGAAGCAGCATTAATTGCCGACAGTACACGTAACTTAACACCGAATTGGGCTTTACAGACAGTTTCATTTACTGCTGAAGCAGAATCAATGAACTTAAGTTTTGCTGCATTTGGTACACAGAACTCTTTAGGTGGTTTAATTGACAACGTATCTTTAGAGCAACTGATCTCATTGCCAGCAGGTTTACTTCCAATAGGTACAACAACACCAACAGACACCTTACTAGTTAATTCGACGGCAATAAATTCGTCGTCAGTAACTTCAGTTCCAGAGCCTTCGATGTTTATTTTATTTTTAACGGCAATAGTATTATTGTTGGTGAGCCAACGTAGGCAAGCAAAGTAAGAGTTACACAGTTTTATAACGTTCTCAGTTAATAGCTAGCCCCCAATTATTATTGGCTGAGAAAGCTTATACCCAAACGCCTTGATCTGATTTCCTAGCTTAGCTCTGAAACTGCATCCTCAGGTTACTTGGCTATATATCTCGATAAATCTATTTTCATCCCTGAAAGAAGAACGCCTTAATTTCTGCAAAGTCCTTTATATTCAATAACTCCGCTTTTTGCTCTAATTCATTAAAGTCTACATGCCCAGCCGCTGAAAAATATAAGCACGACAGCATAAACAACACTAATTCATCTTGTTCACTGCCCTTCACTTTTAACTGACTTACTTTTTCTAAATGATTTAATTGTTTAATCAAGCTAGCGTCTATATGCCACAAAGACAACATCAGCGACGACGAAGAAAATATACTGATCGCCATTGACTCTCTAATGTGTTTATTCAGTGAATGTAAGTCCTCCATACCACGCAGCGAATAAAGCATCATCTTATGTTTATAAGCACTTTTATGGCTGAGTAAAAACACCCCCAACAGTGCAAATATAAGTACTTGTTCAGTCAGCGCTATATCAAATTTAACTTTTGAACTTAATGATTTACGAATCTGTTGAAAAAGTTTTGGAGCAATTAAAAATGCGGCACTGTATTGATCAATAACGATTTGCTCAACGTGGTCTTGCAGTGCATCTTTCATTGCATAAACAATAGCAAAGTTAGCTACCGTGTTAACTCCTAAGTTTCTGCTTATCGCCTCTTTTAGATCTTTAGGTGTTTTACCATATATGGCTTTGCTTGCTTGTCCCATAATGCGAGCGGAAAAAATAGCATCTTTATTGACAATTTCAACGGCCCTTTGTAAATCAAGGCGACCAAGATCCTTTTCTTCAAGTAACTGTCGGCAACTACTCGACATTGGCGGCATATTTTTCGCTATTTCAGTAAGCTTTTGGTGACTTGCTTCGGCATTGCCAACTAAAGATAACTCTCTAAATTGTGAAGGTGTTACACCGAATTTTTGACGAAAGGCACGTTCAAAAGTCGCTCTTTCAGAATAACCAAGTTTAATCGCTAATTCGTCAACTTTACTCTGCTTAGTCAGCAAAGCGTTAACGCATAATTCATTAAGAAATTTACTTTGAATAAGCTTATAGCTGGTTTCTTCTAGGGTAAGTTTTCGACGAAACGATGTCATACTCATCGCCAAAGAAGCCGCACATTGCTCTATGGTTAATGAAGCGGGAAAGTCACTTTTATTGAGTAAGTTATTCACCGCTGAAGTTAACAGTAACGAAGCTTGAGAGTTATCCATTTAAAATTTTTCACTATGACTGATGATATTTAATGATAAAAACATGATGAACTTACATGGTGGCAATTAAACAGCTGGGCTGGTGATTAATAATTCACTAACGATACGTTTTAGTAAAAAAGTTTCGCGTTCAATAGAAAGCCCCTTCTTTTTACTATTAGCCATGGTTTCTTCATTATGGCTAATCGCTTGATGAATATTCATCCACAGTGGCTGCATACCATTGTTTATTTCATGTGACTCAAATTCTGGCTCAAGTAACTTTTCGTCTATTGTACAAACGTAACAATAAGACTGCATATGAATAATATCAAAGTCCGTTTTATGCCAGGGTCTAAATTCTTCGTATAAGCCAAACTCTGCAATGTTTTTCACATTCTGTGCACCAGTTTCTTCTTTTAATTCACGAATCAAACCAGCAATATTACTTTCACCTTCATCGATTCCTCCGCCTGGTAAACTGTAGTCATGGTAGCGTTTGGTATAAAGCAAAAGAATATTTTCACCATTAAGGACAATGGCACGGCTCGCTTTTCGGATAAAGGTATTCGCAGATATATCAATAATGTCTGAATGAGTAGTTGATTTTAATAAACGCATAAAGGAGTCTTTGGAAATCTCAATAAAAGTAAAAGGATATAATCGAATATTGCAGTAATGAATACTTTAACAGTTTTCACTAAAACAATGATAGTTTTGCAGCTCAATTAAGCTGCCTCAATATAATACGCTCGACTTTAGCGAGTAAATTTTCTTAAGCAAAATAGCGCTGTATGCATAAAAAAGTAAACCCGTAAAACTGCAGCTAGCCAGTGACTAATTTTTTGGCAAACGTCAACCTATCTGAACACTTACCTGTTGTTATTCAAGTAAAAGTTTTTTCAAATTCAATGGCTTTAAATGTCCCCCTGTTAAGAACCTTGATATGGTTAGTTATCGATAAAAAACAAACAGGAATACCATGAAACCATTAATGAAATTAACAACACTGCTAGGGTTAGCATTGTCAACAATAGCTTCAGCCCAACTTGAGGCAAATATTTATGTTATTCATGCAGGTAAAGTATTAACAGTTCCTGGCGAAGTACCATTGTCTACGCAGACTATCGTTATTAAAAATGGCATTATTACTGCGGTTAAAGATGGCTTTATTGCGATAAATAAAATTGATAAAAATGCCAAATTCGTAGATTTATCTAACAGTTTTGTTATGCCTGGTCTGATGGATATGCACGTGCATTTGCAAGGTGAGTTAGGCCCTAAAAATGATAGCCAAAAACTTAGAATGTCTGATTCAGACAAATTAGTTAAAAGTGCCTATTTTGCTAAAAAAACCTTGATGGCAGGGTTTACTACCGTGCGAGATTTAGGAGGAAGCCCTGAGCAAAGTTATGCATTGCGTGACGGTATTGCGAAAGGATATTTACAAGGCCCGAGAATAATTGCCGCGGGCAGTAATGTTGCGGTTACCGGCGGACATGGCGACGTAGATGGCATGAACCCAATGTTATTAGAAATGCATACCGCAAAAACCGTTTGTGATGGCCCCTATGATTGTCGCCGAGCGACTCGCCGGGCGATAAAATTTGGTGCAGATGTTATAAAAATAACCTCTACTGGCGGCGTTTTATCAGATACTGACACCGGCACTGGCCAGCAAATGGCTGATGACGAATTAAGAGAAGTCATCAACGCTGCTCACGCATTAGGTCGAAAAGTAGCGAGTCACGCACATGCCGCCGCAGGCATAAACGCAGCATTAAGAGCGGGAGTAGACAGCATTGAACATGGTAGTTATGCCAACGAAGAAAGCATAAAGCTGTTCAAAGAAACAGGCGCTTATTTAGTACCAACGCTAATGGCTGGCGATACTGTGGTCGACTTAGCTAAAAACACTAACTTTATGTCGCCGGCGATTAGTGCCAAAGCGATTAGAGTGGGTGGCGATATGATCGCAAACTTTAAACGCTCGTATCAGTCGGGCGTTAACATTGCTTATGGCACCGACAGCGGTGTATCTAAACATGGTAATAACGCCAGAGAAGCGCTATTAATGTTTAATGCCGGCATGAAACCACAAGATATTCTAAAAACGGCTACCGTTAATGCGGCAGACTTAATCGGTAAATCTGAATCTTTAGGCACCATAGAAATCGGTAAAATAGCCGATATTATTGCCATGCATGGGAGTCCGTTAACCGATATTAAAGAATTACTCGATGTCGACTTTGTGATGAAATCAGGCACTATTGTT